>CABUKU010000005.1 GCA_902492205.1 uncultured Bacteroides sp.
CCAGCGACCACACGCCCCCCAGACGCGTACTCTAACCGGGCTGAGCTACACCCCGAATTGCGGATGCAAAGGTATATCTTTATGTGAAAATAACAAAGATTTCTGCTAGTTTTTTATTCAAATCTTTATCCCATACATTCGCGATAGAAGTCGAACATATCAAAAATTTCCTCTTTGGTGGCAGTTTGGTTTATTTGCACATCGCCTATTTCTTTTAATAGAGTGAAATTGATGATTCCCGAAGTGTTCTTTTTATCGTGAAGCATAAATTCATAAAGACGCTCATATTTGTGGCAATCAAATGCAAATGTGCCGTAGTTCTCTTTGATGAATTGGATGGTTTGCCTTAACTTATCTTTCGGGAAACCGGCTTTCAGGTGTGAAAGATAAAGTTCACAAACAACTCCCCATGCCACGGCATAGCCATGAAGAACAGGACGATTCTCGGCTAGTGCAAGACTTTCGAAAGCATGGCCTACGGTGTGTCCCAGATTCAAGGCTTTGCGAATACCCTGTTCGCGGGGATCTTTTTCAACAATATCCTCTTTTATTTGAACCGACTTCCCTACAAGGTTTTTGAGGGCTGCGTAATCAATCTCGCTCGTGTTGAAATTAAGAAGTTCCGCCCAATGTTCTGCTGTGCTGATAAGCCCGTGCTTTAACATTTCTGCGTAGCCGGAAAAGAAGTTTTCGGCATCAAGAGTTTTTAGAAACTCTGTTTCGATGAGAACACTGTTTGCCGGAGCGAACACTCCGATTTCATTCTTCAATCCGTTGAAGTTGATGCCTGTCTTTCCACCTACCGAGGCATCGACCATTGCAAGCAAAGTAGTGGGGATGTTGATGTAATTGATGCCTCTTTTGAAAGTGGAAGCAGCAAAACCACCCAAGTCGGTAACCATGCCACCGCCAAGATTAATAAGTAACGAGTGTCGTGTTCCTCCTTTTTGACTAAGCTCCGTCCATACGTTTGCTAAAGTTTCCAATGTTTTGTGCGTGTCACTGGCACCGATTGTTATAATGATTGCCTGTTGCAGTTCACTCACTTCATTAAGTATAGGCAGACATAACCTGTGGGTATGTTCGTCGGTCAGGATGAAAAGTTTATCGAAAGGAGATTTACTCATTGCCATAGCAAGACTTTCTTTCAGGTCTTTGCAGATAATCACTTCTTGTTTGCTCATATTCAACTACATTTGTGCTGCAAACTTACGCTAAAAACATAAAAAAGCCAAACGATAGCTCTTAATTACCTACAAATAATTACCTTTGTGAGCATTAAAAAAGTAAAAACACATGAAAGCACTGTTGCCTGTATACTGCCGCATACTTGGTTATGCCATTTTGTTACTGTCTATTTTTGTTCCCTTCGGATTAGTGATGTATGGCATGATAACCGATGCCAATCTCCTTTTATATAAAGAAGTAATCAAGCTTTTTATGATTGTCGGTTTGTTGATGGTGTTGTTGGCATACACTAAGAATGAGAATGAGGAAACTGAAAAGATAAGAATTAAAGCCATGCGGAATGCTTTGTGGTTGACAATTGCTTATGTCCTGATCAGCATGTTGGTGCGGCTTTACAATGGAAATATTTCTTCTCCCGACACTTCTTCTTTTATTATTTTTATGGCAATAAATGTTATCTGCCTTGAATACGGCATTAAAAAAGCTAAAATAGATAAGTTTTTTAAAAGATAATTTTGTTATAGATTAAACCTTTTAACGAATCAAGTGTCAAACATTCAACACTTATAATTCGTCTGTTAATGAAAAAGATTTTAGCTCTGGCTGCTATATTAGTGGGAATTAATGTAAATGCCTCTTACGCTCAGAATAATCACGGATCGATATCCGGTAATATTATTGATGGTGATACCAAAACTCCGGTGGAACAAGCCACTATCCAAGTACTTTCGCTTCCCGACAGTACTTATGTAACCGGAGTTGCAAGTTTAAGAAACGGGAACTTCACCATTCCTTCCATTAAATTCGGAAAATATGTATTGAAAGTATCTTTCATCGGTTATCAACCTTCGTTTAAACCGGTGCAATTGAGTGCTGCACATCCCAGAGCTAATGCGGGACAGATTGTATTGGGTTCCGATGCCATAATGCTGGAGGAAGCTGTTGTCACGGCAGAAGCACCGCAGGTATCTGTTGTGGAAGATACATTGGTATATAACTCCACAGCTTATCGTACTCCCGAAGGTTCCATGTTGGAGGAGTTGGTAAAGAAGTTGCCGGGAGCTGAGATTGACGATGACGGTAATGTGAAGATTAACGGTAAGGATTTGAAGAAGATTATGGTCGATGGAAAAGAATTCTTTGGAGGTGATGTAAAAACCGGATTGAAGAACTTGCCTGTCGATATGATTGATAAGTTGAAAACTTATGATAAAAAATCCGATTTGGCACGTATAACCGGTATTGATGACGGTGAAGAGGAGACAGTGCTCGACCTGACGGTTAAGAAAGGTATGAATCAGGGTTGGTTTGGTAATGCCGATGGTGCAATAGGTACGGAAGACCGTTACTCCGGTAGAATGATGCTGAATCGCTTTGTAGATAATACCCAGTTCTCTGTTATAGGTTCTGCCAATAACGTGAACGACCAAGGGTTCTCCGGCGGTGGGGGCGGTGGTCCCCGTTGGAGGCAAATGAACGGATTGAATGCTAAAAAGATGGTTGGTGTGAACTTTGCTACTCAAACCTCTAAGTTGGAGTTGGGCGGTAGTGCACGTTACAATTACAGCGGATCGGATGTAGGTAATATCAATTCGTCGGAACGTTTCTTGCAAAGTGGAAATTCATTTTCTAACTCGAATAGCAATAACCGTAATAAAGGAATTGATTTTAATGCGGATTTTCGTTTGGAATGGAAACCGGACTCAATGACAAATATCATTTTCCGCCCTAATGTGTCCTATGGCAAGACTGATAAGAAATCTTTCTCTGAATCCGGAACATTTAATAGCGATCCTTATGATTTAGTTAGCAATCCGAATCTGTATTTGAGCTTGAAAGAGCTGGAGGAGGAAAATGATCCATTAAAAGATATTCGTGTAAATACTACAAACAGTAATTCCCTTTCTAAAGGCAAAAATGTTTCTGCCGACGGAACGTTGCAGGTTAACCGTAAATTGAACTCATACGGAAGAAATATCACTTTCCGGGGTAAATTCGGGTATGGGGATAATGACAATGACCAATATGCTCAATCTTTGACACATTATTATCAGTTGAAAAGCTATTTGGGTAATGATTCTATATTGAAGCGCGATCAATACATTGCAACACCTACTCATAATTATAATTATGCTGCTCAGGTTACTTATAGCGAACCTCTTACAAGAAATACTTTCCTGCAATTCAGCTATCAGTTCCAATATAAATATAGTAAAAGTGATAAAAGCACCTATGATTTGTTGAATCAGGATTGGGAGTTAGGTGGAGATTTACCGGCAGGATATGAAAGCCATAAAGTGGACAGCTTAAGTAAAAATGCTGAGTATCACTATTATAACCACGATATTTCAACAAGCTTGAGATTCATTCGTGAGAAATATCAATTGAGTGTAGGGATGTCTTTCCAACCGCAGAACTCCAAACTTTCTTATAAGAAAGGTGATTATACGGTAGATACGACAAGGGCTGTATTTAATGTTGCGCCGAATATTGACTTCCGTTATCGTTTTTCAAAGGTGAGCCAGTTGCGTTTTTCTTATCGTGGACGTAGCAGCCAACCAAGTATGGAAAACTTGTTACCGATTGTTGATAACTCCAATCCCTTGAATATCCGTGTAGGTAATCCCGGTTTGAAACCTTCTTTCTCTCATTCGATGAGAATGTTTTATAATACTTATAATCCGGAGAAGCAACGGGGTATTATGGCACATGCCAACTTTACTTTAAATCAGAATAGCATAACAAATACTACCCGTTATAATGAAGAAACCGGTGGTTTGATTACCCAGCCTGATAATATTAATGGTAACTGGAATGCCTTTGCCATGTTTGGATTTAATACGGCACTGAGAAATAAGAAGTTTACTATTAATTCTTTCTCACGTGCAAACTATAATAATAATGTTGCTTTGCTGTATAACAATGATACAAAAACGAATGATAAAAATAAAACTACGGGCTTGACTGTTGCCGAAAATTTGAACGGTGCTTATCGTAATGATTGGTTCGAGTTGGCTTTGAATGGAGCTATTGAGTATACTTCGGAACGTAATCAATTACGTCCTGAAAGTAATCAGCAACCTTATACATTCTCTTATGGAGCAAGTACACAGGTTATGTTTCCGTGGCAGATGACCTTATCAACGAATATTTCGAATAACAACCGTCGCGGGTATCGTGATGCGAGTATGAACCGCAGCGAATTGATTTGGAATGCACAGCTGGCACAGAACTTATTGAAAGGTTCGGCAACTGTTAGTTTGGAATTATATGATATACTGAAGCAACAGACTAATATTTCCCGTTCGTTGACAGCAGATATGCGTTCGGTATCCGAATATAACGGTGTGACTAGTTATTGCATGTTGCACTTCATTTACCGTTTGAATGTTTTTGGAAACAAAGAAGCCCGTCAAGGAATGAAGGGTGGCAGACCTGATGGTCCCGGTGGTTTTCCTGCAAGAAGAGGTTTTGGCGGTGGTCACGGACGAGGCGGATGGTAAAACTTCCATTCTTTTAGCGGTAAAATAAAGAATTTTGTGTATGTTTGTTGTTCTTATAGGGAGAACAACAAATTATACTGCAATGATTGAGTGGAATGGATTACTAAATCAAATAGCAACAATAGCTTTCGATACATTGTATTTTGGTGCGATTATCGGAACAATCATTGTAGTGATACTTGACAATCGGAACCCTGTCAAGACAATGGCATGGATTCTCGTTCTTACTTTCCTTCCTTTTGTTGGTCTTGTATTCTATTTCTTCTTCGGGCGTACTACACGCAGGGAACGTATTATCAGTAAAAAAAGTTATAACCGCCTGATGAAGAAACCTACGGCAGAGTTCGTGGCACAAGAAGCATTTGAGATTCCTGCTGCACAATACTCTTTGATTCAACTTTTCCGGAACACTAACCAATCCCTTCTTTTTGAAGGAAATAAGATTGATATATATACCGATGGATTGTCCAAATTGGAGGCTCTTATCAAAGCGTTATATAAAGCGAAACATCATATTCATCTGGAATATTACATTTTTGAAGATGATGCTGTGGGACGTCTGGTTCGCGATATACTGATAGACAAAGCAAAAGAAGGTGTTCAGATTCGGTTATTGTATGATGATGTGGGCTGTTGGCATGTTCGTCACTCGTTTTATGAAGAGATGCGTGATGCCGGAATTGAAGTCCGAAGCTTTCTCAAGGTACGTTTTCCGTTATTTACAAGTAAAGTAAATTACCGTAACCACAGGAAGATTGCCGTAGTAGATGGGATAGTAGGCTTTCTTGGTGGAATGAATATTGCAGAACGTTATATTCGCGGCTTTTCATGGGGTATCTGGAGAGATACTCATATCAGCATAGAAGGGAAAGCAGTCTATGGTTTACAGACAGCCTTTCTTCTCGACTGGTATTTTGTAGACCAAACATTGATTACTTCTGCTAAATATTTCCCACCTATGGAGTTGAAAGGAGTGTCTCTTGCACAGATAGTGACTTCGGACCCTGTGGGAGAGTGGAAGGAAATTATGCAAGGGCTGACTCTCGCAATAAATAATGCCAAACGTTATTTCTATATACAAACTCCCTATTTTCTTCCTACCGAACCGATTCTTGCTGCTTTGCAAACGGCTGCTTTGGCAGGTATCGACATAAGGATTATGTTGCCGGAACATGCCGATAACCGGATCACTCATTTAGGCTCACGTTCTTATCTGAAAGATATTATGAAAGCGGGAGTAAAGGTGTACTTTTATAGAAAAGGTTTCTTGCATTCCAAGCTGATGGTTTCGGATGATGTTCTATCCACTGTGGGTTCTACGAATATGGATTTCCGTAGCTTTGAACATAATTTCGAAGTAAATGCTTTCATGTATGACGAAGATACTGCCCTCAGAATGAAGGAAATATTCTTGCGCGACCAAAAAGAAGCTACGCTTATTCCATTGAAAGTATGGATTAAACGTCCGTTGCGTCAGAAGGCTATGGAATCCGTGGTTCGTTTGCTTGCTCCGTTATTATAATTTTCAAACGAAAAAGGAGAAGTTGACACTTCCGTATTGTCTTTGCTCTACGAAGTGCGGATGTTCTTCAAAACTGTGGTCTTTGCCATGTTCCAGAATGAACAAACCGTCTTCTTTTAATAATCCCTTTTCAAAGATAAGGTCAGGAATATTTTTTAAGTTGGCCAAAGCATAAGGAGGATCGGCAAAGATGAAGTCGAATTTTTCTCGGGTGGAGTCTATGAATTTAAAGACATCCCCTCTGATAGGTAGGCACTTGTCTGTCTTTACTTCCTGCATTACCTTGCAGATGAATGAATAATGTTGCGGATCTTTCTCAACAGAGATCACTTTGTCGCAACCCCGGGACACCAATTCGATACTGATGCTTCCGGTTCCGGCAAAAAGGTCAAGAGCGGTAAGTCCGTCTTCAAAGTCAATTCGGTTAGAAAGTACATTGAATAGGTTCTCTTTGGCAAAGTCTGTGGTAGGACGTGCTTTGAAGTTTTTGGGGACATCAAATCTTCTTCTCTTATATATTCCGCTGATTACTCGCATGGTTATTTTGTTTATAGAGCAAAGATATGTATTCTTTTTAAAACAGCAAAAGATTTAAAATACCTTATATGTGGTATTGTGTCTTTCATATATATCGAATATCTTTGCGGAAAACGTGAATGTGTGAAACAATGTTTGGTTAAAATAGCAAAGTGGTTTCTGCCTGTACTTTTTATATCGTACATGGCCGGTATCACGTTGTTTACCCACTCACACGTTATTAATGGGGTGACTATTGTTCACTCGCATCCGTTTAAGAAAGGTATAGAGCACACTCATACCACAACCGAATTCCAGTTAATCCATATACTGTCTCAGGTTATTGCGGAAGATTGTGGGCTATCTCCTTTCAGTCTTACTCTGTTTCTTGTACTTATATGCGCAATCATATGTCCGCCTTCACGGAGGGGATATACATGGCTTCATTTGCGCATTCCTTCTCTTAGGGCGCCTCCCGTAAGAACTGTTTCATAGTGATACAGAAATAGATTTTACACAAATTATAAGAAAAACTTTATGAACAAATATATTATTATACTTGTAAGCCTTTGTTGTGCCTTGTTGCCAATGAAGGCGAGCGAACCAACGCACCCTGAATTAAAGAAGTCGGATGCAAATATCATCGGTCACGTGCTTGATAAAAAGACAAAGGAACATTTATCCTATATTAATGTCAGTTTGAAAGGCACTACAATAGGTACGGTTACGGATGCTACCGGACACTATTTCCTTAAAAACCTTCCCGAAGGTAAATTTACGCTTGAAGTCAGTTCGGTAGGTTATAAAACTGTAACTAAAGAAGTGACACTTAAGAAAGGCAAGACTTTGGAGGAAGATTTTGAAATAGAGGAAGATGCCATTGCGCTTGATGGCGTGGTAGTATCTGCCAACCGTAGTGCTACTACTCGTCGGTTAGCTCCAACATTGGTGAATGTTGTCGATTTTAAGTTGTTTGAGAATACAAACTCATCCACTCTTTCGCAGGGATTGAACTTCCAACCGGGAGTGAGAGTTGAAACAAACTGCCAGAACTGCGGCTTTCAACAGGTACGTATCAATGGGCTTGACGGACCTTATACGCAGATACTTATTGACTCGCGTCCGGTGTTCAGTGCTTTGTCGGGAGTTTATGGCTTGGAACAGATCCCGGCGAGTATGATCGAACGTGTAGAAGTAATGAGGGGCGGAGGTTCTGCTTTGTTTGGTGCTTCGGCTATTGCCGGGACAATCAATATTATAACAAAAGAACCGTTGCGCAACTTCGGGCAGTTATCTCATACCATTACTTCTTTGGGAGGCAGCAATTCTTTCGATAACAATACAGCCCTAAATGTTTCGTTGGTGACGGATGACCATAAAGCCGGGCTTTATATTTTCGGACAGAATCGTCATCGTTCCGGTTACGACCATGATAATGACGGATTTACCGAAATGCCAAAGCTACATGCACAAACGGTGGGTTTCCGTTCTTATTTAAAGACAAGCACTTATTCTAAACTGACTTTCGAATATCATCATTTGCAGGAATTCCGGCGTGGAGGAGACATGTTGAACCGTCCTCCCCACGAAGCTAACATTGCAGAACAGTTGGAACACTCCATTGATGGCGGAAGTTTGAAGTTCGATTATTATGCTCCCAGTGAGAAACACCGTTTGAGTATATTTACTTCGGCTCAGAATACCAACCGTGACAGTTATTATGGTCCGGGGGAGAATCCTTTGGATGCTTACGGAGAGACGAAAGACCTGACTCTTATGGGTGGTTCGCAGTATGTGTACAGTATGGGGAAATGCTTGTTTATGCCTGCCGATTTAACAGCCGGTATCGAGTTTAACTATAATAACCTGAGGGATAATATGTGGGGATATAACCGCTTGATTGAGCAGAAAATCAATATAGTCAGTGCATTTTTCCAGAATGAGTGGAAGAATGATAAGTTAGGCTTCCTGTTGGGCGGACGTCTGGACAAACATAACTTGTTGAACAGATTGGTTTTCAGTCCGCGTGCTAATCTCCGGTATAATCCGACTAAAGATATAAACCTGCGCGTGAGTTATGCTTCAGGCTTCCGTGCTCCCCAAGCCTTTGATGAAGATTTGCATATCGAGAATGTAGGCGGAACCGTCTCAATGATTAGACTTGCAGACAATTTGAAGGAAGAAAAATCACACAGTTTCAGTGTATCTGCCGATACATATCACCGTTTCGGTGCATTTCAGTTGAATTTCCTGATTGAAGGATTTTGTACTTTATTAAAGGATGTATATGTGATAGACAAGATAGGGATGGAAAATAATATTGTGATTAAGGAACGTAGGAATGGGACGGGGGCAAAAGTCATGGGACTGACATTGGAAGGTAAGTTGGCATATTTGTCTCTGTTACAGTTGCAGGCAGGTTTAACGCTTCAACAAAGTAAGTATGATGTGGCACGAGCTTGGAGCGATGAAGAAGGATTTCCTTTGGAAAGACGGATATTCCGTACTCCGAATACTTACGGTTACTTTACGGCAACTTACAATCCCGTCAAAGATTTGTCTTTGTCTCTCAATGGAACTTATACAGGTTCAATGTTGGTTGAACACGCTGCCGGAGTTATTGAGAAGGATATAACGGTGCAAACACCTACATTCTTTGATATGGGCTTCAAGGCAGGGTATGACTTTAAGGTTTATAATACAGTGACTTTACAAGTCAATGCCGGTGTGCAGAATATATTCAATGCTTACCAAAATGATTTTGATAAAGGAAAGCTTCGTGATTCCTCTTATATCTATGGTCCCGCTGCTCCCAGAAGTTATTTTGCCGGAGTAAAGATCAGTTATTGATTCCGGGATAACAGTAGCATTAGTGACGGCATTTATATCCTCATAATATAAGGTGTAATGCCGTCATTACTTTTACTCGGGAAGTGAAAGGATTTGTAAGTCGAAAGGTATTTCTTCTATTTTAGTATTTATGATAAATACTTGTCCGAGGTATCTTCTTAATTCTTCCATCAATTCTTCTTTGTTATTCAGCAAACCGCATAGGTGAAGCTCATCCCTTTCTTGGTCAAAATTCAGTTGCTTCCATACATACAGCATGTAATAAACCCGGTCGGCAGTTTCTTTGCATGGAAAAGTGTTTGCTAATAAGAGCTTTCCACGGTTATAGCAATATAATTCAATGGCATTCTCCCGAATATAGACATACATCTTCCGGCTGTTCCCCAAACGGCTTTTCCCTACAAAGTGTTCTATGAGCACACCTGCTTGGGAACTGAATGTGGCTGTGGGGAATATTTCCGTTATTTGTTGGTAAACACTTTTATCCACGGCATAGACAAGGGCAATTCCGGACTTTTTCAGGATATTGCAAAGTACTATTTCATTCTCCTGCTTCGGATGATTCTGATAGAAAATGCTTTCTATATCATCATCTTCATATAATTCGAAAGGAATGAGAGTGAAGCGTTTGCTGATGTACAGCACGTTTTCCCGCTTATACGGATGATTCAGAAATTCCGATTCTTTGAATATCTCCTTAACATTGGCTGCCAATGAAACGGAGGGCTTTATTTCTTTGGGTACGAAATAAAACTCGTTGTCGTGAATCGGATTATAGATAGAAAAAGAAAATCCATCCGTACTGAGACGGATGGATAATGTATATTGTTCCGATTTACTAAAGTCAACTTTTTCAGTAACCGCTTTTTCGGTCATACAATATGAATTATGAGAAACAATTATTCCCAGTTACCTGCGTTATTGTTAGGAGTTTCGATAGAACCAACCTGTAATCCCGGATATCTGTACAATTTGTTGGCATAGTCAATCAAGTTGATGATTTCCTGCTTGTCAAGTCCTTGCAAGTAAACTTTATAAGGAGTCTTGGCTTCGAACAAGAAGATAGGAGCACCGGATTTGGTTGTATCGTTCTTTGTTGCCATTTCAAATTGTGCACCGTTTCCGAATGGAACGAATCTCAAAGAGTCTGCATTGAAGCCTTTCGGATAGATAGTATCCATAACGCTTACCCACATAGTGTCACGCTTAAAGTTCATCAAACCTTCTTTCTCAACATCTTTCCAGTTACCTGTTTTTTTAGCTTTGTTGATAAGAGCCATAGCTTTCTTTTCAGTCATGCCGTTTTCCAACTGAGCATCTGAAAGAACACCTTCTTTGGCTACGAAAGGAATCTTTTGAGTTTTCACGAAAGTAATTAATGTATCGAAGCTGGCTGTGTATTTTCCCTGGTTCATGTTACGGTATTCGAGCTGTGCTTTACGAATATCAATAAGTCTTGCAATTACTTGTTTTTCTCTGTGTTTTTGTTCTGTCTCGAAGTTAATCGGACCCATAATACTTTGGTAGCAGATGTAAACGAGTACACAGATACATGCCACTAACACGATATTAATTACTGTTTTCATGATAATATGTTTTTTTTAGTTTATATTCGTAGCGCAAAAATAAAATAAATTAATCTAATTATCGCCTGTTCGATAAACTTTTTCTCATTTAAAAATGATAAATAATTATTTGTTGCAGCAAATTAAAGAAAATTTTTCTTATGAACCAACTTTTGAGCAAGAATTAGCTATTAAATCTCTGGCGGATTTCCTTTTATCTACCTCTAAAGATTCGATTTTTGTTTTGAAAGGGTATGCAGGTACGGGAAAAACTTCACTAGTGGGGGCTTTGGTGAAAACTATGGATAAGTTGAAGCAAAAGTCCGTTTTGCTCGCGCCGACAGGCCGTGCTGCCAAAGTGTTTTCCCTTTATGCCGGGCATCCTGCTTTTACCATACATAAGAAAATCTATCGTCAGCGATCATTCTCCAACGAGATGACTAACTTTTCGTTGAATGATAATCTCAGTACGCATACTTTATTTATTGTAGATGAGGCTTCTATGATTTCCAATGAAGGACTGTCGGGTAGCATGTTCGGCACAGGACGTTTGCTTGATGATTTGATTCATTTTGTCTATTCCGGTACCGGTTGCCGTTTGCTGTTGATGGGTGACACCGCACAGCTTCCTCCGGTGGGAGAGGATGAAAGTCCGGCACTTTCTGTGGAGATGCTGCAAGGTTACAATCTGGATGTGCGCGAAATGATTTTGAAACAAGTGGTGCGCCAGATGAGTGATTCGGGCATTCTTTGGAATGCTACCGAGCTTCGCCGCCATATCGCCGATGATGATTGCTTCTCGTTGCCCAAAGTGAAAGTAAGCGGCTTTCCTGATATTAAGGTGTTGCCGGGTGATGAATTGGTTGAAACGCTTACTTCCTGTTATGACAAAGAAGGCATGGACGAAACGATTGTTATTTGCCGTTCAAACAAGCGTGCCAATATTTATAATAATGGAATAAGGAACATGATTCTCTACCGTGAGGAGGAACTGAGCACAGGTGATTTACTGATGGTGGCAAAGAATAATTATTTTTGGACGGAACAGGAGAAGAACAAGGAGATAGAGTTTATTGCCAACGGAGACATTGCAGTGGTTCGCCGCGTTCGCCGTACACGGGAAATGTATGGTTTCCGCTTTGCCGATGTAACTGTCACTTTCCCCGATTATAATGATTATGAATTGGAAGCTACCGTGTTGCTCGATACCCTCCATTCCGATTTTCCTTCTCTGCCCAAGTCCGAGAACGACCGCCTCTTTTATGCCGTACTCGAAGACTATGCCGACATCACCGTGAAGCGCGAGCGAATGAAAAAGATGAAGGAAGATCCCTATTACAACGCTTTGCAGGTGAAGTATGCCTATGCTGTGACTTGCCACAAAGCGCAAGGCGGGCAGTGGAAAAAAGTTTTTCTCGACCAAGGCTATATAACGGAAGATAACCTGACTCCCGATTATTTCCGTTGGCTCTACACTGCTTTCACTCGTGCCACCGATACCCTCTATCTGGTGAATTATCCCAAAGAACAGGCGGAGTAATATCTATAAGGCATTACTTATATAGGTAGAGGTGTTATTTGTTCTAACTGATAACATGGGCTGTCATCTATTTGTTCATGAAAAGTCAGACGATAAAAATGGTTATCATAAGTAACATAAAGTTTATTGTCTGCCTCAAAGTTATGTTTTTCAGTTATTATGTATTTTAGTTCATTTTGTTCATTCAAAAAATAAAGATTGGTAAATCGCTTGGAGTTATCAATCCCGTTTTTAATTGTTTTAAAATATCCAGTTTCTGTTTTTAAGATAATGCCATTGCTTGTGGTAAATAATCCTGTGACATAACTGTTGTTTAAGAGATAGTTAATGATTTTGTTTGGTTCATGATTAATTATTTGCATGGCATCTTTCACAGTCTCAACTTTGAAATCCGGATCATCTACTTTCATGACTATACCGGGATCATTAGTTTGCCGGATATTTATCTTATGTATTGCCGGCTCATGAAAGGATGTATATAGCAAATGTTCTCCTTCTATAGCTATCCCTCCTATACATGAATTGAGCCCTAACATTAAATCTTCTTCAGTGGGTTGCTCCATACTTCTTAGAATACTTTTCTTCCGAATGTCATATATTTCAATAAATGGTTGTTGAAAGCCACAGGTAGTATAAAAACAAATGAGGTCTTTACAAACATCAAAATTGGTAATAGCTTTTTTGAAATCTTTGCGTTCTTCGATAAACTTGCCCTCAGGGGTGTATATTAGCATTTTCAATAACTTGGAATCCCAAATATAGAGATAATTATTATATGCTTTAAGAATCGCGGGTTCATAGAATTGGGAAGGTCCTTCGCCTATGCTTCCTATTGTTCGTATTTGATTGCCTTTCAAATCATAAATATAAACTATGCCTTCTTTGGTAGCGACTGCAAAATGTTTCTTGTCAGTGAAACAAAAAGATTGTATGCTGCCGATAATATCTATGTTTTCAAACAGAGTACAGATCTTTTGGTAACTGCAATTTGTTTTATCAGTGTTTTGGATATTTATAATTGTTATATTATCAGTAGCGGTATTTACTATCTTATGCTTTTTCCCTTTTTGACAATTCGTAAGCAAAATAAGGATGCTGATAAAGAAAAAAAAGATTTTTAATTTATTCCTCATAATAGGCATAGTTTATATTTAGATTACCTTATTTAATGCAGGGTAAACCATCCGTGCATATATATTGTCCCCCTGTATGACATGTTCTAGTTTGCCCCGAAGGTCCTATAGTAATAGTAATTTCCCAAATCGGGCAACCAACTCCTGCGCGTCCTCCTCCGCCGCCATCTACTTCTCCGGAAGCCAAAGCGTCAATATTGGCTAATGCTAATTCTGAGAAGATAGCGGGAGCTTTCATTATTTTGTGACCTGTAAATGTTGCAAGTGCCATGACCATAATAATGAATACTGTTTTTTTAAATTTAATTTCCATATAAATATGAATTTAACTCTTTTAATAACTAGGTGATAATGATTTTAGATCTTACATCATGTTTGTTGTAGACAATTAGTAAATATGTTTTAAGTTATAGTATATACTGCCCTCCTTTCTAATAAATAGTTAATACTGTATATGTTTTTTTTATAAAAATAGTTGGTTGATTGGTAGTAACCTATTTTTTTATCTAAGATTATTCTAAGATTTTGCAATATCATTCATTTTTTAGACTTGCCACAAAGCGCAAGGCGGGCAGTGGAAAAAAGTTTTTCTCGACCAAGGCTATATAACGGAAGATAACCTGACTCCCGATTATTTCCGTTGGCTCTACACTGCTTTCACTCGTGCCACCGATACCCTCTATCTGGTGAATTATCCCAAAGAACAGGCGGAGTAAGGCTTTTCCAAAGCATTGCTAAGGTCTTTATTGCCTTTGCCTAAGTCTTTTTGTGCCCATTATTTAATAACTTGACAATTGTCAATTAATAACTTGACAGCTGTCAAGTTATTTAATTCTCCTTTTAAATTGCCTTAGTCATGCTTTGGAATGGCCTTATCTGTACTGAATGAAATGCTTGATGATACAGTGAATTGTTTATTTCCACAGAATATTTTTATTAGTTCCCGATCGAATTTATGAAAGCACTGAAAGCAAATGAAAGCACTCTTTAGGGGCTTGCTTTCATCTGTTTCAACTTGCTGTAAGTCGTTTTAGAAATCTCTGGAAGGAATGAAAGCAATATGTGTTAACTTAAGATTATCTTCCTTTTTCCCTTCCTTATTGAGGAGGGGTTAGGGGTGGTGGTAGGAAAGAATACCTTAGAATAATCATCACCCAATAGGAATTTATTATCTACCACCACCCCCTGCCCCTCCTCGATAAGGAGGGGAGACGTTAAGTTAACGTCTATGGGAATGAAAGCAGGTTTTGTTTTACTTGTAAGAACTTATATATTGGCGTAATCTTGGTATTGTGTGGAGAATGTCGTATATTTGTTGCGATCTCCGTATTAGCAAGGTAGGTGGAAACCTGCCGTTTTTGCAGTAGGCATTTTACATGTCTACTCACTTCACATAGGCGGTTTCGTACCCCCGTGTGGAGTGTTAATGCACCCACTGCCTGCCTTGCAAGTGGAGATCAACGGGAAAGGCGAAACCGTCTTTTTTTCGCCTCTACTTAATAATCATTCACTATGATGGAAAATAATCAAGTTAGCACGGGGGAGGGGACTTCTAAAACTATTAATTCCGGGGAAGAACAGAAAGCATTTTTGCTTCGATTGGCATCCGAGTTGTGTCCCGGTGCTACGGAGGATGCTTCGGAAAAGCATCGTTTGGAGATGCTTCACTCTAAATTGAAGAGATATACCAAACTGTTTCAAATATTGCACACTTATGAGTGGAGCGAAAACGAAGCCGAGATTCAAAAAGCATGTGGCACTTATCTAATGGATGCAAGCGTTTCCAAAAGTAAGCGAGACAGATTGAATGAAATGTTGTATCAACATAATTTGTTGGTCAACGAACTGATAGGTTTTGGTGATATGATTAATTATACTCTTTCTAATTGTTGTAGGAAAGTGGAAGAAGTGGGGAAGATGATAAGGGAGAAGAAAGAGTGAAAAATAAAAACAGCTCTCTCAATGAAATGAGAGAGCTGTTGCTTTTATATAGTCTTACTATATATTACATTACAATCCTGCCAATTCGATAATCTTGTCGATAGCTATGCTTAAACCGTCAACGTTCTTACCTCCGGCAGTTGCAAAGTGAGGCTGACCGCCGCCACCGCCTTGTATCAGTTTGGCAGCTTCTTTCACCATCTTGCCTGCATTCATTCCACCTTTTACGAGGTTGTCGGAAATCATCACGGTAAGCATTGGTTTGTCATCCATTTGCGTACCTGCAACGAAAAGCATGTTTTCAGTTATTTCGCCACGAAGTTCGAATGCGATATTCTTTACTGCTTCGGGAGCAATCGGCATGTTCAGTGTGATAACCTTTACACCGTTTACTTCTTTGGCATTCTTTATCAGGTCTTGTTTGATGGAAGCGGCTTTCTCTTTCATGAAGTCTTCCACCTGTTTCTTCAAACCTGCATTCTCGTCAATATATTTGCGGATAGCAGCTTTCAGATCGGGCGTATTGTTGAAAATAGCTTTCAGGTCGTTCAGGGTATCCTGTACTTTATCCAGCATTTCTTCTACCTTCGCTCCTGTTATTGCTTCGATACGGCGAACTCCTGCCGCAACAGAACTTTCTGAAATGATTTTCATCATTCCGATCTTTCCGGTGGCGGCTACGTGAGTACCACCACAGAACTCTACCGAACTGCCGAATTGTACGACACGAACTTCATCGCCATACTTTTCGCCGAACAAGGCTATTGCACCGAGTTCTTTAGCTTTCTCGATAGGCAGGTTGCGATATTCTGTCAAAGGAACGTTTTCGCGAATCTTGGCATTTACCAGATGTTCCACTTCACGCAGTTGTTCGTCCGTTACTTTCTGGAAGTGAGAGAAGTCAAAACGCAAAGAGTCGGGACTAACCAAAGAACCTTTTTGTTCCACATGTGTGCCGAGTACTGTGCGCAGTGCTTCGTCAATCAAGTGGGTACAAGAGTGGTTTGCCGCACTGGCTGCACGCTTGTCTGTGTCTACACATGCCATCATCGGAGCATCCAAGTGTTTGGGCAATTCTTTGGTGATATGGATAGGAAGGTTGTTTTCTTTCTTGGTATCAATCACCTCGATTGTTTCGAATTCGTTTACCAATACACCGGTGTCGCCTACTTGCCCACCGCTTTCTGCATAGAACGGAGTTTTGTCCAAAACGATTTGATACAAAGTCTGGTTCTTTTGCTTAATCTGGCGGTAACGGAGTATTTCTGTTTCATACTCGGTATAATCATAGCCTACAAATTCGGTTGTACCTTCTTTTAAGGTAATCCAGTCGCCTGTTTCGATGGAAGCGGCGTTGCGGGCACGTTCTTTCTGCTGTTGCATTTCGGCGTTGAACTCGTCGATGTTCACATTCAATCCGTTCTCTCTCAGGATAAGTTCCGTAAGGTCGAGTGGGAAACCGAATGTATCATATAGAGTAAAGGCATCTTTACCGCTGATTGTTTTCTTTCCTTCTGCTTTGGCATCTGCCATTACCTTGTCGAGCAGGCGGATACCTGTTTCGAGGGTACGGAGGAATGATTCTTCTTCTTCTTTGATAACCTTTTCAATCAATGTCTTTTGTGCAACCAATTCAGGATATGCCTCACCCATGTTGTCAATCAACACAGGGAGCAACTTGTACATGAATGCTTGCTTTTGTCCGAGGAATGTGTAACCGTAACGAACGGCACGGCGAAGAATACGGCGGATAACGTATCCGGCTTTGGCGTTAGATGGTAACTGGCCGTCGGTGATAGAGAATGCAATGGTACGGATGTGGTCGGCAATGACACGCATGGCGATGTCGTTCTGCACATTTGCTCCGTAAGTGGTTCCTGCCATTTCGGCAATTGCTTTCAACATGGGTTGGAATACATCGGTATCATAGTTGGAAGTCTTTCCCTGTAATGCCATGCACAAACGTTCGAATCCCATACCTGTGTCGATAACCTTGGCGGGAAGTCCTTCCAGACTGCCGTCTGCTTTGCGGTTGAACTGCATAAATACAAGGTTCCATATCTCGATTACTTGCGGGTGGTCATGGTTAACCAAGTCACGTCCGCTTATCTTTGCACGTTCTTCGGCGGGACGGAGGTCGATGTGGATTTCCGAACAAGGTCCGCAAGGTCCCGTATCTCCCATTTCCCAGAAGTTATCGTGTTTGTTACCATTAATGATATGGTCTTTAGGTAAGAATTGCTCCCAATAGCTTGCTGCTTCGTTATCGCGTTCCAATCCTTCTTCGGGACTTCCTTCGAATACGGTTGCATAAAGATGTTCGGGGTTCAGTTTCAATACTTCAACCAGATATTCCCAAGCCCAGTTAATGGCTTCTTTCTTGAAGTAATCTCCGAAAGACCAGTTGCCAAGCATTTCGAACATGGTGTGGTGGTAGGTATCGTGTCCCACTTCTTCGAGGTCATTGTGCTTACCGCTTACGCGCAAACATTTCTGTGAGTCCGCGACTCTTTTATATTTCGCCGGGTGGTTACCCAAAATAATATCTTTAAACTGATTCATTCCTGCGTTGGTAAACATCAACGTGGGATCATCTTTAATAACCATTGGTGCGGAAGGAACAATCTGATGTCCTTTCGACTCAAAGAAACTCTTGAATGATTCTCTGATTTCTTTAGCTGTCAACATATTATATATTCTTCGATCAAGTTAATATTCTCAAAAAGGATTTGCAAAGATAGCGTGTTTTATTATTTTTGCCTACAAAAAAGAAAAAAACATGCGTAAGGTTTACTATATTTATAACCCGCGAACACAGACCTATGACAGAATTTACCCTACCGTCAGGCAACGTGCGTTGAGTATTCTCAGGCGGTTATTCGTTGGGATGGGTTTGGGAGCCGGTAGCTTTATCGTGTTGCTAATTATATTCGGCTCTCCTTCCGAAAAAGAACTTCGTGTGGAAAACTCCCGTTTACAGGCTCAATATAATGTGCTTTCACGTCGGCTCGATCAGGCTTTAGGCGTGTTGCAGGACGTGCAGCAGCGTGATGATAATTTGTATAGGGTAATCTTTATGGCCGATCCTATTTCCGAGGCTATCCGCAAAGCAGGTTATGGAGGTACGAACCGTTACGAGACATTGATGGATATGGCGAATGCGGATTTGGTAGTGAACACTACCCAAAAGATGGACTTGCTCGACAAGCAACTTTATATTCAATCCAAGTCTTTCGATGAAGTGGTGAATCTTTGCAAAAGCCACGATGAAATGTTGAAGTGTATTCCTGCCATTCAGCCTGTCTCCAATAAAGATTTGCGGCAAACGGCATCCGGCTACGGAACACGCATAGATCCGATATACGGAACGACTAAGTTTCACAGTGGAATGGATTTCTCGGCTCATCAGGGTACTCCTGTTTATGCCACGGGAGACGGTGTTGTGACTAAAGTGGGATGGGAAACCGGTTATGGAAATACGGTTGAAATCAATCACGGCTTCGGCTATAAAACCCGATATGCTCATTTGCTGGATTATAAAGCAAAAGTAGGGCAGAAGGTGGTACGTGGTGAAGTGGTGGGACGTGTCGGAAGTACGGGAAGAAGTACGGGACCGCATCTTCATTATGAAGTAATGGTGAAAGGGCAGTTTGTGAATCCTATCAATTACTATTTCATGGATTTGAGTGCCGAAGATTATGACAGGATGATTCAGATAGCCGCTAATCACGGTAAGGTATTCGATTAATGAACCTATAAAAACCAAAGATTATGGCATTAAACCTTAATAAAGATTTGAAACTTTACTATTCCATAGGTGAAGTGGCGCAGATGTTTGATGTGAATGAATCGCTGCTACGCTTTTGGGAGAAAGAGTTTCCTATTATTACTCCGAAAAAGAATTCGAAAGGGACTCGTCAGTACCGCAAAGAGGATGTGGAGAATATCCGTCTCATTTATCATTTGGTAAAAGAAAAGGGGATGACTTTGCAGGGAGCCCGTCAGAAATTGAAGAACAATAAGGAGAATACGGTGCAAACTTATGAGATTATTACTCGTTTGCAAGGCATAAAGGAAGAATTGCTTGCCATGAAAAAAGAACTTGATTCAATTGACAGTGGAGAGTTGGCAGTGGAGAGTTGATAGTTTTAATGTCACTTTCCACTGTTAACTCTCCATTCTTCACAAAATCAGTCTTCTATTCTGGTGACGGTTTTGATATTGTTTATCTTTCTCAATTTGCCGATAATGGCTCTTACATCTTCCACATCGTGAACGGATAGCTGCATCTTTCCGTCAAATATTCCGTCTATGCTTTCAATGGACAACTTACGTATATTCACGTTAAGCTGCTGGGAAATGATTTCCGTTATCTTATTTAGTAAACCTACATCGTCAATACCTTCCACATGTATAGTGACCGGGAATGAAAGTACTTTGTGGGTATCCCATGAGGCGGCGATAATGCGGTTGCCGTAACTGCTTTTCAGTTTTGTAGCTACCGGACATTGACGTTTATGGATTGTAATCTTTCCATCGTCATTGATATATCCCAAGACATCATCTCCGGGAATGGGTTTGCAACACTGGGCAATGATATAGTTTTTGTCAATATCATTGTCTGTCAACTTCATTATTTTCTTTGTATCTACTTTTGGAGCAGGTGCTTTTTCTTCTGTTTTTTCTTTATTCTCTTTATTGCCTCCGAACGAAAAAGTAAGGTATTTCTTCCAACTGCTTGTGATAGGCTTTTCTTTGAGTTCGTTTTTGTCTATTTCACCTAATATGATAGCTTTTGTGCCAATAGCAGTGAACAGTTCGTCCCTTGTTTCCATTTTATGCAATTTGCATAACTTCTCAATATCATTCGGATTTTCCGGGATTTCCAGCTTCTTGAGGAATTGGTTTAAGATGGCTTCTCCCTCCTTTTGCGCATTCTTCTGTTCTTTCTTAAGAATAGCAAGAATCTTTGATTTGGCTTTCGCAGTAGTGGCGAAGTTGATCCATGCCGGTTGAACACGTTGGGATTTAGATGTCAGAATTTCAATCTGGTCACCGCTTTGAAGTTTGTAACTCAACGGTACAAGTTTATGATTAACTTTTGCCCCAATGCAGTGGCTCCCGAGGAATGAATGGATAGAGAATGCAAAGTCCAGAGCTGTGGAGTTCTGCGGCATTGTCTTGATTTCACCTTTCGGAGTAAATACAAATATTTCGGAGGCAAACAGATTCAGTTTAATTGTATCCAGAAAATCTATTGCATCCGGTTGCGGATCATCTAATATCTCTTTGATGGTTTTCAGCCATTTTTCCAATTCTCCTTCATCTTCACTGCCTCCTCCTTCTTTGTATTTCCAATGGGCGGCAAAACCTTGTTCTGCCACATCGTTCATTCTTTCACTGCGTATTTGTACTTCTATCCACTGCCCGTTATTGCCCATTAAAGTAACATGCAGGGCTTGATAACCGTTTGCTTTCGGATGGCTTACCCAGTCTCTCAAACGATCCGGATGAGGTTTGTATATTTTGGAAATAGAAACGTATATATTGAAGCATTCGTTGAGTTCTTCTTCCATCTTGCGTGGTTTGAAGATGATGCGAACGGCGAGGATGTCATATATTTCTTCGAAAGGGACATGCTTGATTTGCATCTTATTCCAAATGGAATAAATGGATTTCACCCGGGCAAGAATTTCATATTCAAGCCCCATTTTATCCAGTTCCTTGCGAATAGGAGCCGTGAAATTCTTGAAAACTTCTTCACGCTCGGTTTCGGTTGCTTCGAGTTTCCTTTTTATTTCATTATATTCTTCAGGATGTTCATATTTGAAGCTGAGGTTTTCTAACTCGGTTTTTATCTTGTTCAGTCCCAGCCTATTGGCTAACGGAGCATAGATATAAAGAGTTTCACCTGCAATCTTATATTGTTTGTTGGGTAATTGTGCACCAAGGGTGCGCATGTTATGCAGGCGGTCGGCTATTTTGATAAGAATAACGCGGATGTCATCCGACATGGTAAGTAGAAGCTTTTTGAAATTCTCTGCTTGTGCCGAAGCTTTGTCGCCAAAAATACCACCGGATATTTTTGTTAATCCATCAACAATTTGAGCAATTTTCGGACCAAATATATTTTCGATGTCTTCAACCGTATAGTCTGTATCTTCTACTACATCGTGCAGCAAGGCAGCACTGATAGAAGTCGATCCCAGCCCGATTTCATTACATACAATCTTTGCAACGGCGATGGGGTGCATAATATAAGGTTCACCCGATAAGCGTTTCACTCCTTTGTGTGCTTGGTTGGCAAAGTTGAATGCTTTGGTAATTATTTCAGTTTTTTTACGATGTTTCGTGGCGAGATAATCATTCAATAGCTCTTGAAATGCTTGATTGACCATTTCCTCGTCAGTCTGTTCTTTGGTCTGTATGTTATTAGGTGTACTGTCCATGTCAAATTTCCCCTTAGTCGTTTCTGCAAAAATAAACAAAATTCGCTATCTCACAAGCGAATTGCACGTAGATTACATAAAATCCCGTAGAATATTACAAGAATAATTATTCTACGGGAGTTTATGTTATAGCTTTATTTGATTTATAAATATCTTTATTTGTATATCTTCAACCTCTTTCCTGCTGTAATATTGTTGTTCCGAAGGTTGTTCCACTGTTTAAGTTTGCTTACAGTGACACGATATTTCCGGGCAATAGTCGATAGTGTTTCTCCTCTTTTTATCTTGTGGTAAGTAATACCTCCCGAAGCAACAGAACTCGAACTCTTTTTGTTGGTTTCGTTCTTTATCGCTACTGTTTTGCGGTTGTTGAATAGCTCATCAGCACGATAAGCATAGATAGAGTCCTGGTTATCAATAAATGTGCTTACATAATTGCGTGGTAAGCGTAGAGTATAAGATCTTTCCGGATTACCCGGTACAATATCCCTCTTATATTGTGGATTAAGAGCTCTGATTTGTTCTATATTCATTCCACATACTCCTGCTATTTGTTGAAAATGCAGTTTTTTGTTGATTTGAAGTGTATCAGTGCTTGCAGGGATTTCCGCTTCCATCGGGCAGATATTATGATCGCAATAATAAGTCATGATATAGTTTGCTGCAATGAATGCAGGCACATATCCTCGTGTTTCACGGGGTAGGTATTCATAGATAGACCAATAATCTTTTTGACCTCCCGAGCGGCGGATAGCTTTGTTGATGTTTCCGGGACCGCAGTTGTAGGCGGCAATAACAAGATTCCAGTCTTGATATATATTATATAAATCTCTCAGATACCTTGCAGCAGCCCAAGTCGCTTTTATCGGATCACGGCGATCATCAATCAAACTGTTCGACTCCAACCCGTAATTCTTCCCTGTTCCAATCATAAACTGCCAGAGTCCGGAAGCGCCGGCACGCGATATGGCACTTGGATTCAATGCCGACTCTATGATAGGAAGATATTTTAATTCCTGTGGTAGGTTGTAAGCATCGAGTGCCTCTTCAAATAAAGGCATGTAAAAGTTTGCTGCTCCGAGCATGAAAGAAACGCTTTTTCTCAGTTTCCCTGCATATAGGTCAATGAATTTGCGCACATTTTCATTATAGGGCATTTCCATGATGGCAGGAATACGGGATAACCTGTCGATATAAACAGAATCACTGTAATACGGATTGACATCACTCATCTTGCAAGTGCTGTCTTGCATGATGTAGTTTTTGGAATACCAATCATTCAGTAAACTGTCAATTTCGTACCTCATACCTTCCGGCATATCAATTTCTGCCTGTCCTGTCCCGTTGGGGGGCATGTCTGTATAAGTCTCCTGTGCCTTTACTATAGTCGTACTAAATAGAATAAAAGAAATAATTAAAAAAAAGTTTTTCATGTTTTGTCTTAAAATTTAATGCTGCATTGCAAACCAACAGAGTTTTTACGTCCATAATTATCATTAATAACTGCGGGCTCTATCCGCAATCCCAGATCGGGCGAAATATCAAAATTAGATAACTCTGCATCTACATAAGCGTCAATAATAGAAAGGAGATAAACTCCAATGAATGCAAATATACTTAAATCTCGGTTTCTACGATAAAAATCTTTCTTTCTTTTGAATGTATCTTTCAACCATTGTTCTCTGCCTGTAAGGTCAAAGTTGGGAGGAAGGAAGTCCATATAGCTGTTGGTGTTGGGATCTGAGTCCATTACATCCATATAAGCTTTGGAATAGTCTTTATAATATTTGTTATTCCATGAAAGAGCATATGCACACCCTACGAAACCACCGTAAATAATAGGAAGTTTCCAGTATTTATGATTATAAATCTGTCCTGCTCCGGGGAAGATTGTTGCTAACCAGACAGCACGTGTCGGATTAGGAATCCATTTCTTTTTAGGGGTGGCGGGCGGTAGTGTATCTTTAACAACCACAGACTTTTCTATGTCGGCAGGTGCGGATATTTTTTTGTAGTTTTCATTGTTTATTTTTGCCAGACTGTCTGCGACAATGGAGTCGGGAGCACCGTCTTTTACTCCCATACGGCGCAAACGGGCTTTGGGAATGTTTAACGAATCACTTTGTGCAGTAGGGTTTTGTGCATACATATCAATCCCTGCCACCTGTATGAAACAGAGAAGCAGGGTAATGATTATTCTATATGTGAGTTTCTTTTTCAATCTTTCTTCTTTAGGGTATCGAATATTTCCATGATGCGTTCAAGGTCTTCTTCGTTGCTGAAAGGAATGCTTATTTTCCCTTTTCCCTTGGCAGTACATGATAATTGAACTTTGGCATTGAAGAAGTTTGAAAGGTGCTTTTTCAACATGTTGAATTCTTCAGGTAGTTTTGTACGTTTCGGAGTGATTTTCTTATCTCCGCTTTTCACGGTCTCACCTTCACTGAGGGCTTTTACAATTTCTTCTACCTTACGTACAGAATAACCGTGCTGAAGAATTTCTTCGTATATTTTAACTTGTGTTTTGGGGTTATCAAGTGCAAGCAAAGCTCTGGCATGTCCCATGTCGATGGCTTTGTTTTGCAAGGCAACCTGTATCTGGGCAGGTAGTTTCAATAGTCTGAGATAATTGGCTATGGTTGTACGTTTTTTGCCGACACGTTCGCTCAGTCTTTCCTGAGTTAAATCATATTGTTCAATCAAGTGTTGATAAGCCAAAGCTATTTCAAGAGAATTAAGGTCTTCGCGCTGAATGTTTTCAATCAGTGCCATTTCCATTACATTCTCATCATCGGCCGTACGGATATATGCCGGAATAGTTTTTAACCCGGCAAGCAAAGATGCCCGGTAGCGACGTTCTCCCGCTATTATCTGATAAGAATCATCAGAAACCTTGCGTAATGTGATCGGCTGGATGATACCGATTTCAGCAATTGAGGCTGATAATTCTTCCAATGCAGCCTGATCGAATTCCCGGCGTGGTTGATTGGGATTAACGGATATTTTGTCGAGTTCTATTTCGTTAATAGAAGAGGAGCCTTCTGTCTTCACTTCATCCATGGAAATGAGGGCATCCAATCCTCTACCTAAAGCAAATTTCTTGTGTGCAGCCATATCTTCTATTTATTGTTTTTTTTAATAATTTCCTGAGCTAAAGACAAATGATTCTTTGAACCGGTAGATTCTGCATCATACAGGATAACAGGAATTCCGTGGCTCGGGGCTTCGCTCAGTTTCACATTACGTTGAATAACGGTTTTGAATACAAGTTCCTGGAAGTGTTTCTTCACTTCATCATAAATCTGGTTTGCCAAACGGAGCCTTGAATCATACATCGTCAAGAGGAATCCTTCGATTTCCAAAGCCGGATTCAACTTCGATTTGATAATCTTAATTGTATTCAGTAATTTACTGATTCCTTCGAGGGCAAAGTATTCACATTGCACGGGGATGATGACCGAATCGGCAGCAGTAAGTGCATTAATGGTAATCAGTCCCAATGAAGGAGAACAGTCTATTAATATATAATCATAATAACCTTTTAACGGAGTCAACAGGTTTTTCAACACTTTTTCTCTGTTTTCAAGGTTGAGCATTTCAATTTCTGCACCAACAAGGTCTATATGAGACGGAATTACATCCAGATTCTCAATGTCGGTAGTGTAGATTGCGTCTGTTACGTTCGCCTTGTCAATAATACATTCGTAGATAGTACATTCGGCTTGTTTTATGTCAACTCCCAATCCGGAAGAGGCATTAGCCTGCGGGTCTGCGTCTACCACGAGAACTTTCTTTTCAAGAGTTGCAAGTGAAGCCGCGAGGTTAATCGTGGTGGTAGTCTTGCCGACTCCTCCTTTCTGATTAGCTAAAGCGATTATTTTTCCCATATATATCTAATTTATTGGCAGCGAATTAAGCAATAATAACTTAGAGCACCTACAAAAAAAGAGAAACATTACAAAAACTGTTGATAAGTCACCCATTTTGTTAATAACTTCAGAACAGAACTTTACCAAGATTTTGTAATGCGCTTTTTCTCAGCCTGCAAATATACACAATTCCCTCTAATTATTTGTTATTTTTATATTGGGTTGCATAACATTAAGATTTGTAAACGACTAAAACTCAGTAGACAGTTGTGATTTGGGAGTTGATAACTTTCAACTCTCAAATCTCAACTTAATCATTCTTTTTTGTACTTTTGTGTTTCAGTAAAAAGAAAGTTAGAATCATGGAAGAAAAAAGACCTTTGATACTCGTATCAAACGATGATGGTTACCAAGCTAAAGGTATTAATGAATTGATGAAATATATCCGTCCGTTGGGGGAAGTAGTTGTAATGGCGCCCGATTCTGCCCGTTCGGGAATGTCATGTGCCATAACTGCAAATCAACCTGTGAGATACCAATTAGTTAGACAAGAACCGGGACTGACTGTTTATAAGTGTACGGGTACTCCCGCCGATTGTATTAAATTGGGTGCTTTCGATTTGATGGACCGCAAACCCGATGTAATAATAGGAGGTATCAATCATGGTGATAATTCTGCCGTGAATGTACATTATTCCGGCACAATGGGAATTGTGATCGAGGGTTGTTTGAAAGGAGTTTCCTCTATCGGCTTTTCTTTGTGTAATCACGAACCTGATGCCGATTTCTCGCCAACGGCTCCTTATATTCGCCGCATTACAGAAATGGTGTTGAAACAAGGATTGCCTCAGGGAATTTGTTTAAATGTGAACTTTCCCAATGGAAAAAGTTATAAAGGTGTGAAAATTTGCAGACAAACAAAAGGTACTTGGGAACATGAATGGGAAAAGCGGGAACATCCTCACCGAGGTCAATATTTTTGGCTGACCGGAAACTTTGAAAACTTGGAACCGGATAAGGAGGACACTGACCAATGGGCATTAATGAATGGCTATGTGGCTATTACTCCGACAAAGATAGATGTAACAGCCTATGAAATAATGGATGAATTGAAAACATGGACTTTAGATAAATAAAGAATGAAGTACTATCTGATTGTAGGCGAAGCTTCGGGAGATTTACATGCTTCAAACTTGATGGCTGCATTGAAAAAAGAAGACTCGGAAGCAGAATTCCGCTTTTTCGGTGGTGATCTTATGGCAGCTCAAGGCGGAACAAGGGTAAAGCATTATAAAGAGTTGGCTTATATGGGCTTCATTCCTGTGTTGTTACATCTGCGTACCATCTTTGCCAACATGAAACATTGTAAAGAAGATATTGTAGCTTATGCCCCCGATGTTGTTATCCTTGTAGATTATCCTGGCTTCAATCTCTCTATTGCCAAGTTTGTGAAAGAAAAAACTTCCATTCCTGTTTACTATTATATTTCACCTAAAATATGGGCATGGAAAGAATACCGCATCAAGAATATCAAGAGGGATGTGGATGAGCTTTTCTCAATTCTTCCTTTTGAGGTGGATTTTTTCCATAAGCATGATTATCCTATTCACTATGTAGGCAATCCTTGTGTGGATGCTGTTGCTGTTTTTCGGGATAACGGAAAAGAAACTTTTCAAGAGTTCGTCTCTTCTAATTGTTTGCCGGATAAGCCGATTATAGCCCTGCTTGCAGGTAGCCGTAAACAAGAGATAAAAGATAATCTGCCGGATATGATCCGGGCAGCTTCTGCTTATCCGGAATACCAACTTGTATTGGCGGGAGCTCCGGGTATTGAACCGGATTATTACCGTAAATATATAGGGAGTGCCAATGTTTCTATCTTGTTTGGCAAAACTTACAGTTTGTTAGAGCAGGCTGAAGCTGCTTTGGTAACTTCGGGGACAGCTACTTTAGAAACTGCACTGTTCCGTGTTCCGCAAGTGGTTTGCTACCACACTCCGATCGGGAAAGTAATTTCTTTTCTGCGCAAGAAAATTCTGAAAGTTAAGTTTATTTCATTGGTTAACCTGGTTGCCGATAAAGAAGTGGTAAAGGAACTTGTAGCAGATACAATGACAGTTGAAAATATTCGTGTCGAGTTGGGTAAGATATTGAATGATAAGGAATATCGCGGACAAATGTTGGATAGCTATGATCGGATTATTGATATATTGGGACCTGCCGGAGCATCACAACACGCAGCTACCCGGATGATTGGATTGTTGAAAGCCCTTTAAGATTAATTAAATAACTTTTGTGCAGTAAAATCTTGTTCCGTTAATTTAAACAATGGAGCAAGACTTCTTGTTTCTTCTTGCATGATATAGTTTATTAATTAAAACCTAAAGGATTATGAATAGATTTAATGTGTATCTCCTTGGTCTGACCTTAGCTGTAACTTTCTTGTTGCCATCCTGCGATGACGATGACAGCTATTCTCTCGACAAGTTCATCGTAACAATGGCTACGGTGGAAAGAGACAGTGGAAGTTCCCCTTATTTGATGTTGGATAACGGAAAGTCCGTATGGATTTCTGCTTCGCAAGTCCCTTATATGAAGCTCCCTTCGGGACAGCGAATGGCTGCAAACTTAACTTTACTTGCCGATAATAAACAAGGCTTTGATTATTGGGCGCGTCTGAACAGTTATTACCTTGTTCTGACTAAGAATATTATCAAATTGGATGAGGCCAACCAAGATAGTATCGGTAATGATAAAGTAGGTATCAATAAAATATGGGTAGGCGGAAATTATCTGAATGTGGAGTTTACCATGTATCTTCCGTCTAAAGAGAAACATATGGTGAATTTGGTTGACAACACCATTGAAGAACATCCGAATGACGGTTATGCTTATTTAGGTTTCCGTTACAACGCAATGGGTGATGAGAATGCTAATTATATAACCCGCCAGTTGGTTTCTTTCTATCTGGGTGATGATTCTCCGGAGAATAAAGACATCAAGGGCTTGAAAATAACTTATCTCAACCGTAAGACAGGACAGGAAGAAGTGATAACTTTGGATTATGCTACTGCTGAGGGAGACGAAAAGCAAGAGTTGGATTTACAAGGACTGACAGAAGGTAATGTAGATTGATAAAATAAAGGCGCGAATCTGTTCTCTGATTCGCGTCTTTTCTTTTATACTTATTGTTTTAAAACAAAGTCCAGATATAGATATATACAACAGCAGCCGGGATAGCCATCAGTGCGCTGTCAAAGCGGTCTAACATTCCACCGTGTCCTGGTAATATATTGCCTGAGTCTTTAATTCCCAAATGTCTTTTCATTAATGATTCGGTCAGGTCGCCCCAAGTTCCGAACACCACTACTACCACAGCCAGACCTATCCACTCGATAAGCGGCATGAAAGGAAAGAAGTGTGATAAAATAAATGCGGCAACAATAGCAAATACTCCGCCACCTATCGAACCTTCCCATGATTTCTTTGGAGATATTCTTTCAAATAGGCGATGTTTACCTATAAGAGAGCCTACGCAATAAGCCCCGGTATCGTTTATCCATATAAAGATGAATACGGATAGCGGAAGGATATAATTGTAGCTCACCGAACTGTATTCCGGGTTATTCTGGAATGCAAGCACGTTCAGTAAAGCAAAAGGCAATGCCACATACATTTGGCTGAGCATGGAGTAAGCCCAGTTGTTTATCGGGTTCTTCCTCTTCAGGTAAAGCTCGCTTATCATCAAGTAAATGAGGATAAACAGGTAAGGGATGAATATTGCAGAACTGTAAATGTTCAGGCAGAATCCGAAGAAAGCAATAAACAGGTAAATACCTCCCAACATGTTGATGAGAGGATTGATACGGACTTGGGGGATATTGTTTACCAAGCGTGCAAACTCACGGACAGACAATGCCGCGATGATTGTAAACAGAATGGCAAATGACTGAGGCCCGAAGACAATACATCCTACAAGTACTGCCACAAACAATACTCCTGTGATAGCCCGTTGTATGAAATTACTTTTCATCTTCTTTCTCTTCTATTACTTTATCGTCTTCTTCGGCAGCCATTTCGGAGATAGGAATTCCGGTTGACTTATTGGCAGCGATAATTTCTTCCGAGCGAGAAGCCCATTGGCGTTTTCCAAAGATTCTTTCCACGTCTTCCGCATAGATTACTTCTCTGTCCATCAGGAGTTGGGCCAATTCGTTATGACCTTCCTTATGTTCGGAAAGAAGAGCTTTTGCACGTTCATACTGTTCGTTAATCATGCGTTTCACTTCTTCGTCAATCAATTCGGCTGTCTTTTCGCTATATGGCTTGTTGAAAGAATATTCTTCATTGTTATAGTAACACAGGTTTGGCAACTTGTCGCTCATACCTGCATAGGCAATCATGCCGTAAGCTTGTTTTGTCACCCGTTCGAGGTCATTCATGGCTCCTGTCGATATGATGCCGATAAATAAATCTTCCGCTGCACGTCCGCCAAGAGTGGCACACATCTCATCAAGCATTTGCTCCTTGGTGTTGATAACTCTTTCTTCCGGTAAATACCATGCTGCTCCGAGTGCTTGTCCACGCGGAACAATAGTTACCTTAATCAATGGATTGGCATGTTCAAGGAACCACGATATAGTAGCATGACCTGCTTCGTGAAGGGCAATAGTGCGCTTTTCGGCTCCGGTCATAATCTTGTTTTTCTTTTCCAGACCTCCGATGATACGGTCTACCGCATCAAGGAAATCCTGCTTGCCTACGAATTTCTTTCCGTGACGGGCTGCAATCAAAGCCGCTTCATTACATACGTTGGCAATATCGGCTCCCGAGAATCCCGGAGTTTGTTTTGCCAATAGTTCCACATCTACGGTGTCGTCTATCTTGATAGGACGAAGGTGTACTCCGAATACTTCCTTACGTTCTGTCAAGTCGGGCAAATCCACATGAATCTGTCTGTCAAAACGTCCGGCACGAAGCAATGCTTTGTCCAATATATCTACACGGTTGGTTGCTGCAAGGATGATAACACCACTGTTTGAACCGAAACCGTCCATCTCGGTCAATAACTGGTTCAATGTGTTTTCGCGTTCATCATTACCGCCCATACTTGGATTTTTTCCACGAGCACGACCTACGGCGTCAATTTCATCAATAAAGATGATACAAGGTGATTTTTCTTTTGCCTGACGGAAAAGGTCGCGTACACGCGATGCACCCACACCGACAAACATTTCTACGAAGTCGGAACCTGATAATGAGAAGAACGGAACATCCGCTTCACCGGCAACTGCCTTTGCAAGCAATGTCTTACCTGTTCCCGGAGGGCCTACAAGCAGTGCGCCTTTAGGTATCTTTCCTCCCAATTCGGTATATTTCTGAGGTTGTTTCAGGAATTCCACAATTTCTTCCACTTCCTGCTTCGCTTCGGCGAGTCCTGCTACATCTTTAAAGGTTATTCTGTTAGCACCGCCTTTCTCAAAAAGCTGTGCTTTCGATTTTCCTACGTTAAACACTCCGCCGGCACCGCCGCCACCTCCACCGCTCATTCTGCGCATGAAGAATATCCACAGTCCGATGAGTAGCAGGAAGGGTACTATATTCCAGAAGATAGCTCCAAAGTAGTCTTTCTTTTTTTCGTAGTTCACAGAGCCGGTAAAATGTCCTTCTTCGGTCTGTGTTTCAAGGAATTTATCCAGCGATTCCATAGAGCCTACTTCTACGTTCAATACGGGATTTTTGCCCACTTTTGCAGAATCCGCCCCATAAACCACGCTGATATATTCGGGTTTTACATACATTTCTACGGTATTGTCGTCATAGGCTACAATTTTATTTGCAAACCCCTTTTCAACATACTGCTTGAATTCGGTGTAAGAAATGCTTTTGTTTACCGGACTTCCCTGATTGGTGAAGTAGAGTGCAAAAAGCATCAGTGCAATAATGGCATACATCCAGTTCAAGTTGAACTTCGGCATGTTTACCTTGTTCGGTTTTTTATTATTATCCATAAGTTTATTCTCTGTTAATCAAGATCGGGGATAGTAGTAAGTTTGGCATCGGCCCAAAGATGTTCCAGATTATAGAAATCTCTCACTTCGGGAAGGAATACATGTACCATCACGTCGGAATAATCCATAGCAACCCATTGTGCATTTCTTAATCCGTCGATAGCATGTGGCTTCGTGTCCGTTTCTTCCCTCACGTATTCTTTAACCGAGTCAACAATTGCTGAGATCTGGCTGGGTGAATTACCCTGGCAAATAACAAAATACTGGCAAATGGTATCGCCGATAGATGTCAAGTCTGCTACAACAATGTTTTTACCTTTTTTTTCTTGAATTCCTTCTGTTATTTTCTGTACTAAAGTTTTTGTCTCGCTCATTAATGCAATTAAATAGATTAAATACTGATATTTGCTCTTATTTGTTGATATACAACAATTAAAAACGGCTCTTTGTTCCCGTACATTTACTGAGAAACAATATTTTACAAAGATACTGCGAATTATGAGATAATCGAATGTTCTGTGCGAAATCTATTTTCTTTTTGTATTTTTTTAGAGATATGGTTACTTGAAAGGGGGAGGAATTTGGCTTTTGAGTGAAAAAAATCTCTGAAAAAGTTTTGTGCAATTAAATATTTTGTATCTTTGCACCGTCAAAAACGATTGGGCTATGGTGTAATGGTAACACAACAGATTCTGGTCCTGTTTTTCCAAGTTCGAATCTTGGTAGCCCAACATCGTAAAAGGAGATTTGCACGGAGCGAATCTCCTTTTTTATTGCTTGCTTATACTTTCTTATCCCCTATATAACGGTATTTCTTGTTTTTACCTTCATATGTTCATTTAACATTTAGTTTATTCACGATAAATAAGATACGATGAACATTTAACATTTCTAATCTCCACTTTATCTTCACGTAATGTTCAACAAAAACATTTGTTATTACCGGCTTGACCGGCAATCTCACCATCCCACTTATTCGGGTTAGAGTTATTTCAATCGACTGCATGTTTTTTCCAATCAACGGCATGTTTAACTGCAAACAACAAGTCATTTAAAATAAACATAAGGTCAATTAAGTGAAAACGACGGGACATTTAAATGAGTTAGTGTACACTAACAGGTGAGACGGTGTACAGTAACTCGGTAGTTGATGTACAGTAACTAGTAAGAAGACGTAGTGTAACTCGGAAATGAGTAGTGAAGAAAGAAAAAAAGACACGGGAAAACCTCTTTTTCCCATATACAAATATACAACATTTTTTCCGGATTTCCAAATTTCAGCCCTTAAACAGGCACAGTAATTTGCAGTATTTTGTTACCTTTCATACAACGGTTTATTACTCCCGAATGAATATAGAGGTGAAGATAAAGTGGAGGTTAGAAAAGTTAAATGTTCATCGTATCTTATTTATAATGAAAAAACTAAGTGTTAAATGAAGGTATGAAGGTAAAAATGGGAAAGATATAAAAAAGAAGCCGGAATTATGGGATTCCGGCTTCTCATGTATATGTTATTGATAAGTGATTTATTCTTTATTCATTGATTCGTCAATCACTTTGATCTTTTGGGCGATGAGCTCCAAATCGGCTTTCAACTTCTCAACTTTTCTGGTTATTTCTGTAACAAAGCTGTTTCCTTTCTTTGAAGATGAAGTGAGGAAGCCTAAATTGTTTTCATAGGTCTGGATTTCACTCTTCATGCTTTCATATGTGCGAACCAACTTTTCACGTTCACGATAAAGGGAATTGGAAGAACCTCTGTCATTACCGTAGTTGCTGATAGACGATTTGAAGTTATCCAATTTTCTGTTTGATGCACTGATGTTCAGGCGGTCGAACTGTTTGTCTACCAAAGCATGGAATTGTTTGTAGATTCTATCCTTTTCTTTGAAAGGCACGTGACCTATACCGTTCCATTCGTTTATCAATTCGCGGATTTCTTTGTTGGCTTCTTCAACTTCCAAAGTTTCGTCAAAGTTATTGAGTTTCTCAATGATTGCTTTTTTCTTTTCAAGGTTTTCCATTTCCACACCGCGTTGTGAAGAAGTGGCTTTTCCTTTCTGTTCAAAGAAATAATCGCAAGCACCGATAAAGCGTTTCCATATTGCATCGGAATACTTTTTAGGTACGGGACCGATTGTTTTCCATTCTTTCTGGATCTTAGTCAATGCGTCTGCCGTTGTTTTCCAGTCTGTGCTGTCTTTCAAAGCTTCTGCCTGTTCGCAAAGTGCTCTTTTCTTATCGAGGTTGGCATTCATGCCTTCCTTGATTGTTTTGAAAAATTCGCCTTTCTTTTTGAAGAAATCGTCGCAAGCAGTACGGAAGCGTTCAAATATCTTCACATTCATCTTTTGCGGTGCAAAGCCGATGGTTTTCCATTTGTTTTGCAGGGCAATGATTTCCTGGGTTTTGTTTTCCCAAGAGTTGAATGTTGTCAATTCGTTGTATTCTATTGCTTCAACTATTTCGCAGATAACTGTTTTCTGGTCTAAGTTGTGCTGTTCTTTTTCTTTCAGTTCTTCAAAGTGCTGTTGGTGGCGGCGGTTCACAGCAGTAGATGCTGCTTTGAAGCGTCCCCAAACCTCGTCTCTGAGTTCTTTTGCCACAGGACCGGTTTCACGGAATTCCTGATGTAGTTTTTGTAATTGATGGAACGCAGAAACAACGTCTTGTTCGTCTGCCAGCTTTTCGGCAGCGGCACACAGGTTGTTCTTTATTTCGAGGTTCTTCTTGAAGTCATATTCGCGGAATTCATTGTTCAGCTTGATGATGTCATAGAACTTTTCTACATATACCTGATAAGTTTTCCAGAGTTCATTGGCTTTAGCTATCGGAACTTGCTTGATTTCCGTCCATTGCTGTTGCAGTTTCTTGAATTCGTTGTATGCTTTGTTTGCATCTTCGGGACTGGAAACAATCTCTTTGATCTTTTCTATGATTTCAAGTTTCTTTTGCAGATTGTCTTCTTTGAGCTTTTCCTGTTCGGCAACAAGGGCTCCTCTCTTTTCCCGGATAGTAGCCATTATTGTTTTAAACTCGCTTTCTGCTTCATCCGGCTGCGGAACAAATGCTTCTGCTTCTCCTCCGGCTTCGATGAATGCCTTCTTTGCAGCTTCTTGTTCGGCTTTATGTAGTTTGTAGAATGTTTGTTTCAATGAATCCAGTTCCTGCTTTTCGGCGTTTTCCGCATCTTGGGCTAATTCTTTCAGACGGCTGACAACTTCTTCCTTGGTTTGTTGCTTCGCAGCAGGTGCAGGAGTTTCATTTTCCGCCACATTAGATTCTTCAGGAGTTTCTGTTGCCGGTGTTTCAGTAACCTCTGTGAGTTTTGTTTCTTCTTCTAATTTCCCTTGTTCCAAAGGAAGATTAGTGTCATGAGAGTCCATCATTGTTCGTTCGTTTTTTGTATAGGATTTAGTCCCTGTTATTACATTAGCTCACAAATTAATAAAATAAATTCTTCACTTCATACTATTTCATTGTATTTTTTTTGCTCTTTGCGAAGAATTGATAGAAAGTTACTGCCTTTTTATGACAATAATACAGTAATTCCCATATATAGCATCATACCGATAATATCGTTTGTAATGGCGATAAACGGTCCTGTGGCAATGGCAGGATCTATTTTCAGCTTTTCCAATGTCATCGGGACCAGTGTGCCGAAGATGGATGCGAACATGACAACTGCAAACAGGCTGATGGATACGGAATAGGTGACTGTTGCCGTAGCACCGAAGCGAATAAAGTTATATATGTATACCAAAAGGGAAATAATGGTGGCGTTGATAAGTGCCACTACCGATTCTTTGGCTACTTGCTTGAATGTGTTTTTTGCATCGAGTGAACTGTTTGCAAGTCCTTGAACTACGATAGCCGAGGATTGTGTTCCCACATTTCCTCCTGTACCGCCGATTAACGGAATATAGAGTGCCATTTCGGGATGGGCTGCGAAGGTTGAATCGAAGTTTCCTAATATCATTGAGTTTCCGATACCTCCAATCATGCCGATAAGCAACCAGGGTAGGCGTGCAGTTGTCTGCCGGAGTACATTATCGTCTGTTTCCACGTCTTGGGAAAGACCGGATGCCAACTGGTAATCGCGCTCTGCCTGTTCACGGACTTCGTCCATTACGTCGTCTACGGTAATTCGTCCCACCAGACGTCCGATGCTGTCTACTACCGGGATGGCTACCAAGTCATATTTTTCAATGGTTTGAACCACTTCATCAATCGGAGTGTCTACATGTACGGCAAGAGGATCTTTCTTCATTACATGTTTCACTTTGGATACGGAAGGGCTGGTTATCATTTTCTTTAACGGGAAAACTCCGCGAAGACGTTGGTCGTCGTCTACTACATATACATAATAGATTTCGTCCATTTCTTCGGCTTGCTGTCTCATTTCTTTCAAGCACTCGGGCATACTCCAATTCTCGTTCACAACAACCATCTCCGTACCCATCAAACCACCGGCGGTGTCTTCGTCATACTTCAACAGGTCGACAATGTCTCCCGCCTGCTCTATGTCTTCGATGTGTGAAAGAACTTCTTCCTGCTTTTCCTCGTCCATCTCACGCATGATGTCAACGGCATCATCCGTATCCATGTAGTCAACGAATCGTTTGGCAATGGTTTCGGGTGGAAGTATTTCGAGGAACTTCTTGCGGACGTCTTCATCCATTTCGATAAGTACGTCGGCGGCAGTTTCATTGTCGAGCAACAAGTACACAAATCTTGCTTCCTGCGGGTCCAGGTCGTTGCAAAGTTCTGCAATGTCGGCAGGGTGCAGGTCGGCAATCTGTTCTTTTACTTTGGCAGAATCTTTTTGCTCAATGAGGTCTTTTACATTGTCTATGAATTCTTCGTTCATCGTTTTACTGAATTGAAGGTTGAGAGTTTAAGGTAGAAAGTGCTTTTTCCACCTCGTTGGTTAGGTTGATAAACTGCTGAACGGAAAGTTGTTCGGGACGTTTGTTGAAAAGCTCGTCATTGGTAAGCGGACAATCTTTGCCTAATATTGGTTTGATTGAGTTACGCAACGTTTTCCGTCGTTGGTTAAAGGTGGTTTTTACTACCTGCTTAAATAGCTTTTCATCGCAACCCAACTCTTTTGTCTCGTTTCTCGTCATGCGGATAACCGCACTTTTGACCTTTGGCGGCGGATTGAATACATTCTCGTTGACTGTGAATAAGTAGTCCACATGATACCATGCTTGTATCAGTACGCTGAGTATCCCATACGTTTTGCTTCCCGGTCCGGCGGCAATGCGTTCGGCCACTTCTTTCTGTATCATTCCGGTGCAGCAGGGGATAAGGTCTTTATTGGCGAGCATTTTGAAAAATATCTGGCTCGATATGTTATATGGGTAATTACCTGTCAGCACAAATTGTTTCCCGTCGAATAAACGTTGCAGGTTCATTTTCAGAAAGTCGTCTTCAATGATATTATCTTCCAGCGCGGGATATTCTTCTCTCAGGTAGGCAACTGATTCAAAGTCCAGTTCCACCACTTTGACGGTTCTGTCTTTTTGCAAAAGAAATTGTGTGAGAACTCCCATTCCCGGACCGACTTCCAAAATAGGAAGGTTAGGGCAAACGTCTACCGTATCGGCAATTGCTTGTGCTATCTTTAAATCTTTGAGGAAATGCTGTCCTAAGAATTTTTTTGGTTTAACTGCTCTCATTCCTTTACTTTTAATGATTAAATGTATGCTGTTTAAGTATAACGTGCTATCTTTGCAACCTGCAAATGTATCAATAAATAATGAAAAAGATAATCAAAAAGGCACTTAAAATCATTCTACCCCTTGTTTTAGGCGGCTTTATTTTGTGGTGGGTATATCGTGACTTCGATTTTTCAGAAGTGAAGAATGTCCTTTTTCATGGAATGAATTGGTGGTGGATGGCTCTTTCACTTGTAATAGGAGTGTTTAGCCATGTGTTCCGGGGATGGAGATGGAAGTTGACTCTTGCACCGCTTGGGGCTTATCCGAAAACAAGTAATTGCGTAAATGCAATATTTGTATCTTATGCTGCCAACTTGGTACTTCCCCGTGTAGGAGAAATCTCCCGTTGCGGAATATTGGCAAAGTATGACGGTGTATCTTTTTCTAAGTCACTGGGTACAGTGGTTACCGAGAGGTTGATTGATACGCTTTGTGTGGGTTTGATTACCGGTACTGCCATTTTGTTGCAAATGGATGTTTTTAAAAAGTTCTTTGCAAGTACGGGTACTAATTTAGATACGTTTGCCGATTTATTCACTTCTGTTTATTTCTATATAATATTGGCTTGCATCATAGGGGTGGGGGTATTGCTCTATTACCTGATGAGGGCGCTCTCTTTCTTTGAAAAGGTAAAGGGAGTGGTGCTGAATGTGTGGGAAGGAGTACTTTCATTGAAGCATGTGAAAAATATCCCTCTTTTTATTTTATATACATTCCTGATATGGTTCTGCTACTTCATGCAGTTCTATGTGACTTTTTATTGTTTCTCTTTTACGGCAGATTTAGGCATAATGGCTGCGCTTGTAATGTTTGCCGCAGGCAGCTTGGCTGTCATTGTTCCCACTCCTAACGGAGCTGGACCTTGGCACTTCCTTATTATCACGGTAATGATGCTTTACGGCATTTCTAAGCTTGATGCGGGAATATTTGCTCTGATTGTGCACGGAATCCAAACCTTTTTAGTAGTTTTGTTGGGAATATATGGATTAGCGGCTTTGCCGTTCACAAATAAAAAACAGAGTGTATGAAAACAATTGAGTCATTAAACCCACAGAATGTGTGGAAGCATTTTTATTCTCTTACACGAGTTCCCCGTCCTTCAGGTCATCTGAAAGCGGTAACAGAATTCTTATTAAACTTCGGACGTAGCCTGAACCTTGAATCGTTTACCGATGAAGCAGGCAACGTTATTATTAAGAAACCGGCTACTCCCGGAATGGAAAACCGCAAGGGGGTAATTCTTCAGGCACACATGGACATGGTTCCGCAGAAGAACAACGATACGGTTCACGATTTTGAAAAAGATCCTATTGAAACATATATTGATGGTGATTGGGTAAGAGCGAAAGGTACAACTCTCGGAGCAGACAATGGTTTGGGAGTTGCTGCTATAATGGCTGTGCTCGAAGATGATTCATTGAAACACGGTCCGCTCGAAGCATTGATTACTGCCGATGAAGAAACAGGCATGTATGGCGCTTTCGGTTTGAAACCGGGTACTGTTAACGGAGAGATTCTTCTTAATCTTGATTCTGAAGACGAAGGAGAATTGTATATCGGTTGTGCCGGTGGTATGGATGTTACTGCTACTCTTCAATATAAAGAGGTGGAACCCGATCCCGAAGATGTTGCGGTTAGAGTAACGTTGAAAGGTTTACGTGGCGGACACTCCGGCTTGGAAATAAATCAGGGACGTGCCAATGCAAATAAGTTGTTGGTTCGTTTTGTTCGCGAAGCCGTTGCTTCATACGAGGCTCGTCTTGCATCATGGGAGGGTGGCAACATGCGTAACGCTATCCCCCGGGAAGCAACTGCCGTATTGACTATTCCGGCTGAAAACGAAGAAGAACTGATGGGCTTGGTTAAATATTGCGAAGATCAGTTTAATGAAGAATTCGGTGTAATCGAAACTCCTATCAGCTTTAAGGCGGAAAGAGTGGAATTGCCTAAAGGTGAAATCCCCGAAGAGATTCAGGATAACCTGATTGATGCAATTTTTGCTTGCCAGAACGGCGTATTGAGAAATATCCCTACTATCCCCGATACAGTGGAAACATCTTCCAATCTTGCAATTATTATCATTAAGGATGGTGAAGCGTCTATCAAGATTTTAGCTCGTAGTTCTTCAGATTCAATGAAAGAATATTTGACAACAAGCCTTGAATGTTGTTTTGCCATGGCAGGGATGAAGGTGGAGATGACAGGCGGTTATTCCGGCTGGCAGCCTAATATAGATTCGCCGATCCTTCATGCGATGAAAGAATCCTATAAAGCGCAGTTTGGAGTAGAACCCGCTGTTAAAGTAATCCATGCAGGTCTTGAGTGTGGTATTATCGGTGCTATTATTCCGGGATTGGATATGATTTCATTCGGTCCGACTTTGCGTTCTCCTCACTCACCGGATGAACGTGCCTACATTCCAACAGTTTCCAAGTTCTACGATTTCCTTGTTGCAACATTGGAACAGACTCCGGTTAAGGAATAAGATATAGATATTTTAAATATATTGAGAAGCGTGAAGGAATGTTATTTCTTCACGCTTTTTTATGGAATATTTTGAACTTGTCCATCTTTATGCTGTGATTTTTCACTAAAAAAGAACAAATATTTAAACATTAATGTGTTACTTTGTTTATATGTAACGAATTAAAATCCAATTAGGTATGAGAACTAGATTATTGAGCCTGCTTGTATTCGTGATTATTGGTGCTTTGATTCCTTTACAAGCACAAACTTTTGACAAGCTTTGGAATGATGTGAAAAGTATGGAAGATAAAGGGCTTCCGCAGTCGGCAATTAAAACTGTTAATCAAATATTTGATAAAGCATTGAAAGAAAAGAATTCTCCACAGATGTTGAAGGCTTATCTTACCCGTGCTAACCTCCAAGATGCCATTACCCCGGATAGCTTTGTTATTAATCTGGAGGGAATACGCCAATGGGAAGCAACCGCTACCGCTCCGGTGGATAAAGCCATATTAAATACTTTGTTGGCTAAAGCTTATGCTAATTACATGTATTTTGTAATGAGAGGCTCACGACAAAACCAGCCGGCATTAGTTGGAGAGATACCGGCGAATATGTCTGAATGGACTTCCAATATATTCATAAAAAAGATATTTGAACATTTACGTTGGTCATTGAAAGATAAGGAATTGTTGCAGAACATGTCCTCACTTTCTTATGAGCCTTTTGTAACAAGCGGGAAAACCAGCATGTATTGGAATCATGATATATATTCTCTGCTTGCATTGCAGGCTCTTGATATTCTGTCTTCTTTACCCGAAATGAGCTTTGAGTATTATCCCCAATCCGATTGGTCGGTGGAAAAAACTTTTCAACCGGTATCCCTGTTGGCAAAAGAAAAAATAACTCCGGCTAGTGATTATGACCGTGTGGCAGAGACTATGCAGATCTATCAGTCTTTGTTCTCTTTTTATTTGCAGAAAGGATATAATGATGCCATTGTTCTCACTCAACTCAGCTACTATAATTCTGTATCTCCCCAACTGTCTAACAGAGGAAATAATGATATTATCCCCCAATACACATCTGTGTTGAAAGGAATGATTGAGCAATATGGCAATCAACCGGTTTGTGCCGAGGTCTATGCGGCATTGGCTAATTTGTACAGGCAGAAGGGGAAGTTGGTTGAGGCTTATAATACTTTGAAAGAGGGAATCTCCCGTTATCCGAATTATGTACGTGTCAATATGTTGAAAAACTCATTGAACAGTTTGACTTCACCTCAACTCAATGCAAGATGGGAAATATCAGTATATCCGGAAAAGGATTTTGATTTAAGAGTGAATTATGGTAATTTGAATGGGATAACAGTCCGCTTCTACCGTATAAATGATGCTGTGACCGGTGCTGATTTGGCAAATGGAGCTTATAATCGTACCGGCTTTATGAAGAACAGTACTAAACTAGTATCAACGAGGCATTATGTTTTAAAAGATTATAAGGATTATGCAAACCGGGACACTATTATTCCACTTAAAGCTCCGCGTGAAGGTTGGTATATGGTTTCTATCGTTGCAGATAATCAACCGAGTACTTCTAAATCACAATTACTGTATGTAACCAAGCTACGTGCAATAACTCGTTTGATCACTCCTGATAAAACAACAGAACTTGTGGTTGTTGATAATGAGACGGGACATCCCGTATCAGGAACAACTGTTAGTTTTTACAATGATAAAAATCAACTTATCGAGAGCCGTGTAACAGATGTTTCAGGTGTGGTGCATTCAGCCGTTAATAAAAAGGTAACCTCTTATTCATTGAAGAAAGGACAGGACAGAGGTATGGGCATGCAATGGATAGCTGATGTACCCGGAGATAACGGTTCCGATAGAAAGGAGAGTCATCTTAAACTGTTTACGGACAGAGGTATTTACCGTCCGGGGCAAACTGTTTTTGTGAAAGGACTTGCCTATTCCTTGTTGCGGGATGAGGCTAATGTCATTGTTGGCGGAGATTATACATTGGCATTGTATGATGCTAATGGGGAACAGCTTGCCGAAACAAAGCTGAAAACCGATGAGTTCGGCTCTTTTACCACACAATTCGTGTTGCCTTCGGTCACACTTAACGGGGTGTTTACCCTGAGAAGTGGAGATACAATGGAAACTCTGCGGGTAGAAGAATATAAACGTCCGACATTTGATATTACTTTCCAACCTCAAAAAGGAACTTTCAGTTTGGGAGATAGTGTTGATGTGCAAGGTAGTGTCAGCACTTTCTCGGGTGTTCCGTTGGCAGGAGTAAAAGCCGTTTATACGGTAAAACGTAGTTCTCTTTGGTGGTGGCGAATGCTTCCGAGAGAAGAAAGAATGATTGACTCTGGAGAATTGCTCCTAAATGAGAAGGGAGAATTTGATCTGAGCTTCTTATTGCAACCGGGTGAAACTCAAAGAAACAGAGATGCTTATTATTCTTACACTTTAGTAGTAACAGTTACTAATGATGCCGGTGAAACTCAAAGTGGGGAAACTACCATTATGGCAGGAACCAAATCGGTTATTCTATCTGTGGATTTACCTGAAAGCGTTTGCAAAGAAAGAATCCCCGAAATTAAATGTTCCGCAACTAATTTGGATGGAAATAAGGTTGCATTACAAGGACAGTATGCTTTGTGGCAGTTACCCGACTCCGTAAATGTGTTACAAGGCGAGTTCAGTTCCGGACAGAAGATAGATGTATCTTCTTGGAATAAAATGGCTTCCGGTAAATATAATCTGGTATTTACTTCAAAAGATAATCAGGGAAGAACGGTGACAGTGGAAAAGCAGTTTATTCTTTATTCCATTGATGACAGAAAACTTCCGGTAGAAACACCTAATTGGTTTGTACAAGTAGATAAGACATTTGCTCCCGGCAAACCGGCTGTTTTGTTGTTCGGAAGCAGTGAGAAAGATGTATATGCTTTCCTTGATATATATAAGGACAGTCGTGATTTTGAAACCAAGATTATCCGTTTGGATAATTCGGTTGAGAAAATTACCATACCTTATCCCGAAAAGAGTGATAATAAAACAGTTTCCGTTGAAATTACTTTTGTAAAACACGGAAAGAGTTACACCAACTCGGCACAGATCGAGTTGCCGTTGCCATCGAAAGAGTTGACGATGAAATGGGATGTTTTCCGGGACAAGCTAAAACCGGGGCAGAATGAAACATGGACATTAAGCATCAAGAACCCTGACGGACAACTGGCAGATGCTCAACTGTTAGCAAGCATGTATGATGCTTCTTTGGATAAGATTAGTCCGTTTAGCTGGAATGGGAATGTATCTTATAATCGCTCCTTCTTCCGTTTATACAGGTATGTTGCAAATGTTTGGGATATTTATTTCTATGCAAATTTCAAATCGACTTACCTGAAATATCCGTCATTTGAATATGACCGTATGATGTGGCTTACTTATAATCCTTATAGTCGTTATATGGCAAATACAAGGATGAAAGGAGTATTTGCCGGTGCCCTTATGAGTAAAGAAGAGACAGGTAAGGCGGTAGAACTCAGTATCACAAATGATATGGCAGTAGCCGATGTTGTCTTTGAAGAAGAAGCTGTTTCGGTAACTCCTCAAGCGGCAAAAGGTGATCAGAATGAACCGGAAGTCCGTTCCAATTTTGCTGAAACGGCATTCTTCTATCCACAACTTCGTACGAATGAAAAGGGAGAGGTGTCTTTTGAGTTCACCATGCCACAGAGTCTGACTAAGTGGAAATTTATGGGGTTTGCCAATACCAAAGATATGAACATCGGAATGCTCGAAGCATATACCGTGACAAGCAAAGAATTTATGATTGTGCCCAATATGCCCCGCTTTGTAAGGGTAGGGGATGACAGTTCCATTGCAGCGAGCATCATGAACTTGTCCGATAAGGACATTACAGGTAATGTAACATTTGAGCTTTTTGATCCGGTGACGGAAAAAGTTGTGACTTCTCAACAACAGCCTTTTGCAGTGAAAGCCGGAGCAACTGTTGCCGCTACATTCTCTTTCGCAGCCGATGGAGCTTATTCATTGCTGGCTTGCCGGATGGTTGCCGATGGTGGTATGTTCAGTGACGGAGAACAGCGTCTGTTGCCGGTATTGTCGGATAAAGTACAAGTGACAGAAACGAAAGCCATACAAGTACGCGGAGAGGAAACTCACAAGTTCTCATTGAAGGATTTATTTAATAATCAGTCTTCTACGGCAACAGACCGCAGGTTGACAGTAGAGTTTACCGGAAATCCGGCATGGTATGCCGTGCAGGCTTTGCCTACATTGAATAATCCTGCAAATGATAATGCCATTTCATGGGCTGCCACTTATTATGCCAATTCACTTGCTTCTTACATTATGAAGTCGCAACCACGTATCAAAGCTGTATTCGATTCATGGAAATTACAGAATAAAACGAAAGAAACCTTGTGGAGTAATTTGCAAAAGAATCAGGAATTGAAAAATATTCTGTTACAGGAATCTCCGTGGGTAATGGAAGCTAAAACCGAAGCCGAGCAGAAAGAACGTTTAGGTATGTTGTTCGATTTGAATACAATTAATGGTAACAACTCTGCTGCTATCAGTAAATTGCAGGCACTTCAAAAAGATGGTTCATGGAGTTGGTATGCAGGAATGGGAGGAAGCCGTTATGTGACTCAGTTCGTTTTGGAATCTTTTGCCAAACTGTCCCGGCTAACCGGAGAAACGTTGCCTGATAATGTACAAAGAATGCAGAAAAGTGCTTTCGCTTATTTGCACGCTGAGGTATTGAATGAATATAACAGTACGATGGAACGCTTGAAAGAAGGCGGTAAAGATACGGGTATCAATGATATGACCTTAGATTACCTTTATCTATGTGCTTTGGCTTCCGAACCGATCCCTGCTGCCAATAAACAGGCTTATTCTTATTATTTGAAGAAAGTGCAGGAGTCGATAGCACAGCAAACAATCCGTCAGAAAGCAATGTCCGCCGTTATTCTTGGAAAGGCGAACAATGTTGCTGCTGCCGAAGGTTTTATCAAGTCGATTAAAGAATATGCCGTGACAACAGATGAAATGGGAATGTACTTCCCGTCTGTAAGCAATGCTTATACATGGTCTAACTTGTCTATCCCTACTCAAACCCTGGTTATCCAGGCAATGGATATGACAGGCAAGAACACTACCGATATAGAGAATCTGAAATTGTGGCTCTTGAAACAAAAGCAGACACAGGCATGGAGCTCTCCTGTTGCTACGGTCGATGCTGTATATGCTTTGTTGAATAAGGGGACAAACTTGCTCGAATCGCAAGGTGATGTAAGAATAACATTGGGTAATGAAGTACTCGAAACCTATGCTCCTGCAAAAACGACTGTGCCCGGATTGGGATATATACAGAAAACTTTTGCAGGTAATGAAATTAAACCGAACATGAATACCCTGACGGTGGAAAAACGTGATGCAGGTGTTGCGTGGGGAGCCGTATTTACCCAATATCTTGAAAATATAGACAAGGTTAAGAATGTAGGGGGTACGTTAATGGTAGAAAAGAAATTGTATAGGGAGGAAGTGGCTAACGGTAAAGCTGAGTTAGTGCCGATAACAGAAAATACTTTGTTGCAGGTTGGTGATAAAGTTGTGGCTCGCCTAACGGTTTCTGCCGATGCAGATATGGACTTCGTACAGTTGAAAGATGAACGTGCCGCATGTTTCGAACCTCAAAACATGCTTTCCGGTTATCGTTGGGAAGGAGGATTGGGATGCTATGTTTCCGTGAGGGACGCATCTACCGATTTCTTCTTTGATACCTTGCATAAAGGTACTTATATAGTGACTCATTCATTCTATGTAACCCGCGCCGGAGAATATGCCGGAGGCATTGCTACATTGCAATCCGCTTATGCGCCGGAGTTCGTTGCACATTCTGCTTCTGTTAAAGTGAAGGTTAAATAAAGAATGAAAAAATAAATGGATAGGTTCGTTAATTAGAGGAAAAGGGTTAAATTTGTCAAGTGAAAAAGAGTTTAATGACAATAAGTACAAGCAAAATGAAACGTATATATCTTATCCTCATAGCATTATTGGCAGTTAGCATGACAGCATGGTCGCAAGCTAAATTGTCTTTTAATGAGAAAGTGCACGATTTCGGGACAATACCTAGAAACCGTCCTGTGACAGTGGAGTATGTTGTAACCAATACCGGTAACAAACCATTGGTAATAACCGATGTAACCGTGTCATGCGCCTGTACCGTTGCCGGTTGGACGAAAGAACCTATTATGCCGGATAAAACAGGAATAGTACGTGCCACCTTTGATGCAAAGATGATGGGACGCTTCCATAAGTCGGTCGGTGTTTATACGAATGCTTCACCCAATTTGGTTTACCTCACCATGAAAGGCGAAGTGGCATTGAATCCGAAGAATTATGCGCAGACTCATCCTTACCAGATTGGCAGCATCCGGGTGGATAAGACAAATATTGAGTTCCCGGATGCCAATAAGGGAGACAAACCGGTGGTTGACATTTATATCGTAAACACTTCTAACAGTGTTTATGAACCGGTATTGATGCATTTGCCGCCCTATCTGAAAGCACAGGCTATTCCGGCTAAGTTGAATAAGGATCAACAAGGAGTAATTAAACTGACACTGGACTCCAAGAAGTTGAAAGACTTGGGCTTGACACAGACTTCTGTCTACCTTGCCCGTTTCCCGGGTGATAAGGTGGGAGAGGATAATGAGATCAATGTATCAGCCGTGCTGTTACCCGATTTCTCTAAGCTGACGGAGGCAGAACGTGCCAATGCACCAATTATTAAGGTGTCGGAAAGTGAAATTAATATGGGCTCGCTTGGCAAGGACGATAAGGCTTCCCATACGGTAATTGTTACCAATACAGGTAAGTCAAGGCTGGAAATACGCGAGTTGCAAGTGTTTAATCCTGCGGTGAATGTAAGTCTGAAGAAGAAATACATCAATCCGGGAGCATCCACCAAATTGAAAGTAACCTTGCATGGCAAAGGATTGAAGAAAATGAAACATTCTCCGAGAGTATTGATGATAACCAATGATCCGGCGCAGCCTAAAGTAATGATTAAACTGAAAGCTACAGCCAAATAAATGAAAGGTTTAGAATTATGGAACATCCCGAAAATAATAATGAATATATAGGGCTGGCCGTTAATAGCGGCATAGAACAGCCCTCTTCCGTAAATCCTTATTTGAAGGCTCGTCGTCAAGCCCGGAAACGTCAGTTGTCCGTAGACGAATTTGTCGATGGAATTATAAAAGGAAACATAACCGTGCTCAGTCAGGCGGTGACTCTCGTAGAGAGCGTAAAACCGGAGCATCAGGTAATTGCTCAGGAAGTAATTGAGAAATGTCTGCCTTATTCCGGTAAATCCGTTCGTATAGGTATAAGCGGTGTGCCCGGTGCAGGAAAGAGTACCTCAATCGATGTATTCGGCTTGCATGTGCTCCAGAAAGGTGGTAAACTTGCCGTGTTGGCTATTGATCCGAGTAGTGAACGTTCCAAGGGAAGTATATTGGGAGATAAAACCCGCATGGAACAGCTATCTGTTCATCCCGATTCGTTTATCCGCCCCAGCCCGTCGGCAGGTTCTTTGGGTGGCGTAGCCCGTAAAACCCGTGAAACGATTGTGCTTTGCGAAGCTGCCGGTTTCGATAAGATATTTGTGGAGACAGTAGGGGTGGGGCAAAGCGAAACTGCCGTTCATTCAATGGTGGATTTCTTCTTGCTTATCCAACTTGCCGGAACGGGTGACGAGCTTCAGGGCATCAAACGCGGTATCATGGAAATGGCGGACGGTATTATTATCAATAAAGCCGACGGCAACAATATTGATAAAGCAAACCTTGCTGCAACCCAGTTTCGTAATGCGCTTCATTTGTTCCCTACCCCCGAATCGGGTTGGACTCCTAAAGTGCTCACGTATTCGGGTTTCTACAACATCGGCGTAAAAGAAATATGGGATATGGTTGACGAATATATTGCTTTTGTGAAAGATAACGGTTATTTCGACTTCCGCCGCAATGAGCAATCCAAGTATTGGATGTATGAGTCAATCAATGAACATCTTCGTGACAGTTTCTATCACAATCCGATTGTAAGCGGAATGTTGGAAGAAAAGGAAAAGCAGGTGTTGAGTGGAAACCTTACTTCTTTCATTGCAGCAAAGAAGTTGCTCGATGCTTATTTTGATGATCTGAAAAAGAAATAAAAAACAGCTAACGGAAAACGGGAAAATTGCTCTATAAAAGTGATTTTCCCGTTTTTGCCTTCAAATGTTCATTTAACATTTAGTTAGTTCGTTTTGAGAGAGTTGCGATGAACGTTTAACTTTCCTAATCTCCACTTTATCTTCATTTTATGTTCACGGCTTATTTGTCATTGCCGGCTCGACCGGCAATCTATCCATTGGTTGAATAAGCTATGTGTTTAGATTGCCGATCAGGTCGGCAATGGCAAATGTAGGGAGATTTATTTCAATCAACTTGATGTTTAACCTGATTCAACAGGTCATTTAAAAAAAAACATAAGGACAACTAAGAGTAAATGACGGGACATGTAAGCGTGACAGTGTACACTGACTACCGAGTTACTGTACACTAACTCGGTAGTTGCTGTACAGTAACTCGGCAGAAGACGTAGTGTAGCTTGGGTTGGACAGGAATTTCATGAGTGAAACCGTAAGTCTTTGGTTTCTTATTCATACTGTAAATATACGAAATATTTCCGGAATTTCCAAATTTTAAGGGCTCAAAAAGGGTAGTAAATTGCAGCATATACTTTTATTTTTCCTATTACTGAAAGGACATTTTGTCTTGATATAAGGGGAACGTATCGTTCAAGATTGAATTGTTAGGAATTTATTAAATCGGTTGTTAAACGTAGTAATTTGTTGAGAGAATAACATGTGTTTAGAAAACAAAAATTGGAAGAAGTTTGTAAATACTAATAGAAATTGCAGTTATTAATTATAAATTCCTATCTTTGCGAATAAAATATAATATTATGAAATTATCATTCTACTGTTTTGTTTCTCTTCTTCTCCTGTTTGCAGGATGCTCTACTGGAGAGAATATTTCCGGTGATATAGGTGAGGCAACACAAAAAGAGATTGCCGGATATGTTCAAAAAGGTCCTTTTATCATAGGCACCTCAGTAACTATACAAGAACTTACCGACAAACTAATGCCTACTGGCCGAACTTTTGCCACTCAAATTGAAAAGGATAATGGAAACTTTACCTTAAAGGGAGAGCTTGCAGAAGATTATGCTGAGATAATAGCTGATGGATACTATTATAATGAAGTAATAGGAAGTCTTTCTATGTCATCCCTTACTTTGCGTACACTTTCCAAACTCAGCAATAAAGATCGCATTAACATCAATATACTTACTACCTTGCAATCACCCCGAATCCGGAAACTAATTAATGAAGGAAAGACTTTTGAAACTGCAGTGTTACAATCGCAGAAAGAGGTATTGAGAGCTTTCAATATTGAGCAGGAAACTGTCTATGCGACTTTCGACCAATGGAATATTGTTCAAAAAGGCGAAGAAAATGCCATTTTGTTAGCTATATCTTCCATTATGCAACAAGATCGTACGGAAGCTGAGCTTAGTGAATTTATCTCTAAAGTGGCTGGCGACCTTCAAGATAATGGTACTGTAGATGCTCAAAATTTAAAGGAAGCCATTACCTATAGTGCTTCCCGTGTTGATAACTATTCGGTACAGACTAATTTGCGTAAAAGATTTGAAGAGATTGGAATGACCGATATATTTATTCCTGATTTCTATGGTTACTTAGATAGTGACGGCGACGGACAACTGAATAATGCTAAACCTTATGTAAGTACCTTGGATACTCACATTGTAATACAGCCGGGAGTGTTGACTTATACATTGAGTTGGACAGCGAATTGTACACCAAAAATCATGCTACCAAAAGATTGTGATTGGATCACCATCACTGATTGCACCAACGATAAACTAGTATTCACACTTACAGATGCCGAACATGATCGGGAAACACTGCTAACTGTACAATCTCCCGATAATAAAACACTTAAAGAGTTAGTTGTAAAACAACGTGGGAAAGCAATGTGCTTTCAAGTAACAATGGAATTACCGGATATGGGCATAAGAACAGTGGGCAATGATAATTATTTTGATGATAAAGTTTCCGATATTTGCATTCTTACATTTGATGATCAGGGAAAATTATTGTTTGTGCAGAAAGAGGATCATCCTATCATTTCTGCAAGCACTTATAAGTGTTATATTAAATTAGATAATAAAATTTTCAATAATTGTACCATCTTTACTATCATTAATTCACCATATGACTTCTCCAAGTTTCAGGGAGATCTATCCGAATTGCACAATCTGCAATCGAATACTGATCTTACGAAAGTAAAGAATTTGGAGAACTTCTATATAGGGGAAACGAATAATTGGACTTTGAATCATTCGCTCAATGAAGACTCCAATGTAAAAAAACAAATTCTCAAAGTTGCGATGAGACATCCAGTTGCCAAAGTAGAATGTACAGTTGAATTCATTAATAGTACATTAAATGAGAAAGTCCGATCGCTCACCCTAAAAGGAGGAATATTCTACAATCAAGGTTCTTTTCTCGGTACTACGTCAGCAGGAAATAGCAACCTGACCTTAACAGCTTCCGATAATAACCAATTTACTACCTATCTGTATCGTGGCTCTTTTATAGAAGGTATTGATTTGATATTGGATAAAGGAAAATTTTACTCTATTAAACTAGAGAAAATGAATATACAGGCAGGAAGTGGGTATCGTTATAAGTTAATAATCAACGGGGATAAAGTCAGTGTGGAATTAGGCAATGGTTTTGATGAGGGAAATATAACCATCTAGTAAATAATGCTACTAAATTTAATATGCATGTTGAAGTTACACTCAGAATATAAGACAGAGTAATTTTATCTTTATTTTGATACAGGTGAACATAAATTGAAAATAAGGTGAACATTAGAATAGTTTAATGTTCACCTTATCTACTTTATACTGAATCAACTAAATGTTAAATGAATATTTGAAGGTAAAAATGGAAAACTGCTTAAATAGAGAGTTCTCTCAGTACGTTTACCAGTTCTTTGTTGATGGGCTTGTCGTTTTTGATGGCTTTCGTAAACGGAACATAAACAATTTGGTCGTGCTCTATGCCAATCATTACATTTCTTTGTCCTTCCATTAAAGCGTCAACACTTGCCGCGCCGAGTCGGCTGGCAAGAATACGGTCGTGAGCCGTGGGACTGCCACCTCTTTGCAAGTGACCGAGGATGGTAACACGTACGTCATATTGCGGATATTCGTTCTTTACACGTTCTGCATAGTGCATGGCGCCACCTGTCAACTCGCTTTCGGCAACAAGGACGATACTACTGTTCTTTGATTTGCGGAAACCGCTCTTGATGAATTCTTCCAATTGGTCTACTTCCGTGCTGAATTCAGGGATAATAGCCGCTTCGGCTCCCGATGCGATAGCACCGTTCAGTGCGAGGAATCCGGCATCTCGTCCCATTACTTCAACGAAGAAAAGACGTTCGTGGGAAGTAGCTGTATCTCTGATCTTATCTATTGCGTCGAGGATAGTATTCAGTGCCGTGTCATAGCCGATTGTCGTATCCGTTCCGTATAAGTCATTATCTATTGTACCCGGAAGGCCGATACAAGGAATATCATATTCTTGTGCGAATATACGGGCGCCGGTCAGAGAACCGTCACCGCCGATTACTACCAAGGCATTAATTCCATGCTTCTGCATGTTGTCATAAGCAATTTTTCTTCCTTCGGGAGTAGTGAATTCTTTGCAACGTGCGGTTTTCAAAATAGTGCCTCCCAGTTGGATGATATTACTTACGTTTTGGCTTTTGAACTCTATGATTTCGTCGGTAATTAATCCTTTGTATCCTCTATATATACCAAATACTTGTAATCCGTTATAAATAGCTGCACGAGTTACCGCACGGATAGCGGCGTTCATGCCCGGAGCATCGCCTCCGGAGGTTAATATACCGATGCTTTTTACTGTTCCCATATAACCATTTTTTTAATAATTACGTTGCAAAGTTAACAAATTATCGAATTTATTGCGCTGTTTTGATTATAAACTGATTTTTGCACTAATAAATAACGTTAAAGTGTTTGCCGATGTTACAAGCTTGTTTACAGATTGTTGTCTCCTATATATTTTAAAATATGCTTATGTACTTCTTCCATTAGCCATTTGGGTGTAGAGGTGGCTCCACATATGCCAATGGAACTTACACCTTTAATTAGATCGGTGTTTATTTCTTTGGCATTATCTATCAAATGGGAGTTAGGATTGACTTTCAGGCAATCTTCGAAAAGCATTTTCCCATTGGAGCTTTTCTTGCCACTGACAAAGAATACAAGGTCATGGGATTCTGCAAACGAACGGATATTCGGAATGCGGTTTGCCACCTGTCTGCAAATGGTATCGTAGTATTCGAACGTTGCATTGTCGGAAATATGCTCTTTGATGTATTCCACAATTGCCCAAAACTCATCCAGTGATTTGGTGGTTTGAGAGTATAGGCGAATATCTTTACTGAAATCCAGTGATTTGGCTTCTTCCAGCTTTTCGATGACAATGGCTTTCCCTTCTGTTTGCCCGACTAGCCCAAGTACTTCGGCATGACCGTTTTTCCCGTAAATAACAATTTGCTTGTCCGGTTTTGGAGCTTGTATGAACTCTTGTTTGATGCGCTTCTGCAATCGCAGAACTACAGGGCAGGTTGCATCAATAATCTCGATGTTGTTTTCTTTGGCAATAAGATAAGTTTCGGGAGGTTCGCCGTGTGCCCGCAACAGCACTTTGGCATTACGCAGTTTCTTGAACTCTTCATGGTTGATAGTAATTAATCCCATCTCCTTCAAACGCTCCACTTCCTTACTGTTATGCACAATGTCACCCAAACAATAGAGTGTCTGCCCTTTTGCCAACTCCTCTTCTGCCTTGTTTATAGCTGTGACCACCCCGAAGCAGAAGCCCGAACCGTTGTCTATTTCTACCTTTATCATTCTTTGCTTGCTTTCCGAATAGCCTGATTGAATTGTTCCGTCAGCCATTCTTTTTGTTCTTGAATGGTCATGTTGCTATTGTCCAGCAGGATAGCATCTTCTGCTTTGCGCAAAGGACTGACTTCCCTGTTCTGGTCAATGTAATCGCGGTTTTTTACATTCTCAAGAATTTCATCGAAGCTTGCATCGGCTCCTTTGGCTTTCAATTCGTCGTATCTTCTTTTTGCACGGATTTCGGGCGAAGCGGTTACAAATATCTTAAGTTCGGCATGGGGGAAAACTGTGGTGCCGATGTCGCGTCCATCCATAACGATTCCTTTTTCTTCTCCCATTTTACGTTGTTGTTCAACCATTGCTTCGCGTACAAAACCCAAAGCACTGATAGGACTTACTTTAGATGAGACTTCCATTGTACGGATTTTATCTTCCACCTTTATATCGTTGAGATAAGTATCGGGACGCATGGTTGAAGGATTGAGCCGGAAACTGATACGGATATTACCCATTTGCTTTTCCAGTTCTCCGGTATTGATTTTATCACCGGTGAACAAGCCGTTTTCCATACTATATAATGTAACGGCACGATACATGGCTCCGCTGTCTATATAGATATAGCCGATTTCTTTGGCCAGGTCTTTTGCCATAGTACTTTTGCCGCAGGAAGAGAAGCCGTCGATGGCAATGGTTATTTTTTTCATATTCTTTTCATGTTAAATCGTTCAGAACTATCTTTTTTCATTAAAGCCTGTAAATTTGTTGCCAAAGATACGGCAAATTTAAAATATCCGAGTTATATTTGTACCAATATTCGGGTATGCAAGCTTGTTTTTGAGTCCGGGAAGAATTAAAAAAATAAAAAATAAGAGACTTTCAGTATAAAAAAAGAAGCCAAAGAAAGCCTAGATATGAAAATATGTGCTACATTTGCCCAAAATGAGAAACACGTAAAATTTATATTATAATTATGGAAGTAAAAAAATCGCCCAAAGTAGATTTGAAGAGAATGAGGGGTACATGGCTGTTGGTTGGCTATGTTATTGTACTTGCTCTCATGTTCGTAGCTTTCGAATGGACGCAGCGTGACGTCAAAGTAGCTACGGATACAGGTGTTCAAGACCTTGTTTTTGAGGAAGAAATTATTCCTATCACGCAACAGGAAGAGATTAAAGCTCCACCTCCCCCCGAAGCACCTTCTGTGGCCGAAGTTTTGAACATTGTTGATGACAAGACTGATGTAGCGGAAACAACAATTGCTTCAACTGAAGAAACCGGTAAAGCTGTCGAAGTGAAATATGTAGCTCCGGTAGTTGAAGAACCGGAACCGGAAGAAGAAACTATCTTCCAGGTGGTAGAACAGATGCCTGAATTCCCTGGTGGAATGTCTGCTTTGATGCAATATTTGGGAAAGAATATCAAATACCCGACAATTGCTCAGGAAAATGGTGTTCAAGGACGTGTAATCGTTCAGTTCGTTGTGAACAGAGACGGTACAATCGTTGACCCGGTAGTTGTTCGTAGTGTTGACCCATATTTGGATAAGGAAGCAATCCGTGTGATTAAAACCATGCCGAAATGGAAACCAGGTCAGCAAAGAGGTAAGGCAGTACGTGTAAAATACACTGTGCCTGTTACATTTAAATTACAGTAACTTTTATATAAGTTCAAATTAAGAGGCTGCCTAAAGCAGCCTCTTTTCATAAATCCCGTTCCCTTTAATTTTTGATTGGTATGTTTACAGCTCCACAGTTGTTAGATAAAATAAATGAATACATTTCAGAATTACAGTTCACACGCAGCCCTAAGGGACTATATGATCCGGTGGAATATGTTTTGTCGTTAGGTGGAAAACGCATTCGTCCGGTTCTGATGATGATGGCATATAATTTATACGATGAAAATGTATCGGATGTATTATCTCCGGCTACCGCAATAGAAACCTATCATAACTATACATTGTTGCACGACGATTTGATGGACAGAGCGGATATGAGAAGAAACAAACCGACTGTGCATAAAGTGTGGAATGATAATACGGCAATATTGTCCGGAGATGCTATGTTGGTTCTTGCTTATCAGCTTTTGGCGGATTGTTCACCTGTATATTTGAAAGAGGTGCTTGATTTGTTTAGCCAGACAGCTTTGGAGATTTGTGAAGGGCAACAGTTTGATATGGAATTTGAGCATCGGGATGATGTTTCCGAAGAAGAATATCTTGAGATGATCCGTTTAAAAACTGCTGTTCTGCTTGCTGCCAGTCTTAAGATAGGAGCAATTCTCGGAGGAGCTTCTAAAGAGGATGCACAGGCTTTATATGATTTCGGTATTGCTGTCGGACTTGCTTTCCAGTTACAGGATGATTTCTTGGATGTGTATGGAAATCCGGATGTATTTGGAAAGAAGATCGGAGGGGATATTTTATGTAATAAAAAGACTTATCTATTGATAAAAGCGTTTGAACGCTCAGACGATTTTAATAAAACCGAGTTGTTGGAATGGCTTCAAAAGGAAGATTATAATCCGGCTGATAAAATAAAAGCAGTTACCGATTTATATAACAAAGTAGGTATAAAAGCGGTATGCGAAAATAAAATGAGAGAGTATTATGCAAAAGGTCTTGAAGCGTTGAATAAAGTAAATGTTTCCGTGGAAAAGAAATATGCGTTGAAATCTTTTGCAGAACTATTATTGTATAGAGAAATGTAATTTAGTTTATGCCCTATCGAAGACTTCCAAATACGGATCAAGCGAGGATTAGAGCCCTTAAAGCTATTGTTGATAAGAATGATGGCTTCAAGGTAAACGAACTCCCTGTTTCTTTCAAAACTTTGGCAGATGCAAGGAATTTTCTTGCTAAATTTGATACTGCACAAAGATACTATAAGCAATGTTTGGATAATCAGGTCAAGTCCAATAAAAAGTATCAGTCTCAATTGAAAATGGCGCGTTTGTATATTTCCCATTTTATTCAAGTTTTGAACCTGGCCGTTATCCGTTCGGAAATAAAAGAAGATTATAAAAAGTTTTATGGGTTAGAGCCCACTTGCTATACAGTTCCCGATTTAACCAATGAGCCCTCTATTTGTGAATGGGGAGAGAAAATCATCAAAGGCGAGAAGGAGCGTTTGAGAAAAGGAGGAATCCCTATTTATAATCCTACCATTGCAAAGGTGAATGTACATTATGATATATTCAAAGAATCTTATGAACTCCAAAAAGGTTTGCAGTCCATAACAAACCGCAGCCTTGAAAATTTATCTTCCATGCGTGCGCAGGCAGATGAGATCATTTTGGATATATGGAACCAGATAGAAAAGTTTTTTGAAACTTTGCCTTCTGATGAGAAAATGAAGAAATGTCAGGAGTATGGCATCATTTACTATTATAGAACAAGCGAAAAGAAAAAACTTTCCTTATGACTTTTATCGATACTCATTCACACTTATTTCTGGAAGAATTTGCCGATGATTTACCGGAAGTAATTGACAGGGCTAAAACAGCCGGTGTCTCAAAGATATTTATGCCGAATATTGATTGTTCTACAATAGAAGCAATGCTAAAGGTTACTAAGCAATATGAGGGATATTGTTATGCGATGATGGGATTGCATCCTACTTCTGTGAATGAAAACTACAGAGAAGAATTGGCAGAAATGAAACGTCTGTTGGATTTACCTAACAGTTATGCTGCTATTGGTGAAATAGGAATGGACTTATATTGGGATAAAACATTCTTAAAAGAGCAAACTGAGGTCTTTGATACCCAGATTCAGTGGGCATTGGAGTATGGTCTTCCGGTAGTTATTCACAGTCGCGAATCATTTGATGAGGTATATAGCGTAATAAAGAACTATTCGGATACCGGACTAACCGGAATTTTTCATAGCTTTACGGGAACTTTGGATGAAGCATTAAAATTGTTGGAATTCGGCTCTTTCAAATTAGGTATAAATGGTGTGGTGACTTTTAAGAAATCTACATTGCCGGAGGTGCTGAAACATATTCCTTTGGAACGGATTGTTTTAGAAACAGATTCTCCCTATTTAACTCCTGTTCCGAATCGGGGAAAGAGGAATGAGAGTGCTAATGTGAAAGACACACTAATAAAGCTCGCAGAGATTTATCAGCAAGATGTGGAAATGGTGGCGAAAGTGACTACGGAGAGTGCATTGAGTGTCTTTAAAATGGAGAAATAGGCGGATTAGATTTTAAAGTTTATTAATTTTAGCGTATTATTAAAGATTAAAAAGCAATAATTCTGTGGAAGACGAAAAAAAAGAATACATTTGTAGCTGAAATTGTTTGTGATTCGCAATTTTTTTGTAATTTGCAGCCGATTTTAAAGGCGCTACCTTTACAGATGATAGAAGGAGAGATGCTCGAGTGGTTGAAGAGGCACGCCTGGAAAGCGTGTATACGCCTAAAGTGTATCGCGGGTTCGAATCCCGCTCTCTCCGCAGAAATAAAAGAGACAGAGAAGTAAAAATAAATATAAATAATTAATTAATTAATCTTAAAAATTAGACACACAATGAAAAAGTTATTTGCAATTCTTGCTGTGATGGGAGTCCTTACATTTGGATCAACTCAAATCGTTCAAGCACAGGATGCTCCTGCTGCAGCAGACCAAACAGAACAAGCTGCTGTTTCTTCTAATGATGAAGCTGCTAACGCTGCTGATGCTACTCCGGTAGAAGAAGAAGGTGGTATTCACAAAGAATTAAAAACAAAGTTTATTGAAGGATCTGCATTCTTCATGAGTTTCGTAGCTATTGCTTTAGTTATTGGTTTAGCTTTCTGTATTGAAAGAATCATTTACTTAAGCTTGGCTGAAGTTAACACTAAGAAATTACTTGCTGCTGTTGAAGCTGCTTTGGAAAAAGGTGACGTTGAAGCTGCTAAGACAATTTGCCGTAACACCAGAGGTCCTATCGCTTCTATCTGCTACCAAGGCTTGATGAGAATTGATCAAGGTATCGACGTAGTTGAAAAATCAGTTGTATCTTACGGTGGTGTTCAAGCAGGTTATCTTGAAAAAGGATGTTCTTGGATTACATTGTTCATCGCTATGGCTCCGTCATTAGGATTCTTGGGAACTGTAATCGGTATGGTTCAGGCGTTCGATAAAATCCAACAAGTAGGTGATATTTCTCCAACAGTTGTTGCTGGTGGTATGAAAGTTGCGTTGATTACTACTATCTTCGGTTTGATTGTAGCTTTGATCCTTCAGGTATTCTACAACTACATTCTTTCTAAGATCGAAGCTTTGTTAAGCGATATGGAAGACTCTTCTATCACATTGCTTGATATGGTAATCAAATACAACTTGAAGTACAAAAAATAATTTTTTAGAGAAATGAAAATTAAAATTCAAAAGATATCAAGTTCAATCCTATATGTAATCCTTGTGGTGACACTTGTGATTCTGGGAATGTTCTTCTTTGGTGGAGAAGACACCAACCGGATCGTAAATGATCCTGAAATGTCTCAGCCTCTATACACTGATCCATTGATTTATTGGATATATATCTTGTTTGGAGTCACAGTGGTTGTAACTATATTGGCAGCTATCTTCCAATTTGCTACAAGTTTTATGGATTCTCCAAAAGAGGCTATAAAATCACTCATAGGCTTAATTGCTATGGTTGTGCTTTTAGTAGTAACATATTCTATTGGTAGTGGGGAACCTTTGGTATTGCCGGCTTATGATGGAACTGATAATGTTCCTTTCTGGTTGAAGATTACCGATATGTTCTTATATTCTTTCTATTTTATGATGGGAGTGGCTATTCTTTTAATCTTAGGATTTGGTATAGCAAAGAAATTTAAGTAATAATTATTGGAATACCAATAAAAATAAAGTAAATAATGGCAAAAGGAAAAAGAAGTGTCCCCGAGATTAACTCGAGTTCAACGGCCGATATTGCTTTCTTATTGCTTATTTTCTTCCTTATCACAACTTCAATGGATACTGACCGAGGTTTGGCAAGACGCTTGCCGCAGCCACCGGAAAAAGATCAGAAGTTGGATGATATCATTGTAAAGGAACGTAACGTTCTAGCTGTTCGTTTGAATTCAAGCAATCAGTTGATGGTAGGTAAGGACTATATGAATGTCAAGCAATTAAGACAGAAAGCTAAAGAATTCATTGCTAATCCATATAATGACCCAAATTTACCTGAAAAACATGAAAAGGATATTCCTTTATTAGGTAAAGTGATGGTTACGGAAAACCATGTAATCTCTTTGCAGAATGACCGTGGAACTTCTTATCAAGCATATATTGATGTGCAAAATGAGTTGGTTGCGGCATACAATGAACTGAGAAATGAATATGCTCAGGAAAAGTGGCAAAAAGATTATAATCAGTTGACTGAGGATCAGCAAAAGGCTGTTCGTGATTTTTATCCTCAGAAGATTTCTGAGGCAGAACCTAAAAACTACGGAGGAAAGAAGTAATGGGAAAATTTAATAAAGGCGCAAAACGTGGAATGCCTGCTTTGAATACTTCTTCTCTACCTGACCTTATCTTTACTTTGTTGTTCTTCTTTATGATTGTAACAACAATGCGTGAAGTAACATTGAAGGTTGAGTTTAAGGTTCCGACAGGTACAGAGTTGGAAAAATTGGAAAAGAAATCATTGGTTACGTTCATCTATGTAGGTAAACCTATGCAGGAGTTTCGTAAAAAAATGGGTTCTGAAAGCCGCATTCAGTTGAATGACAAGTTTGCTGAAGTTGCTGAAATCCAAGATTACATTACTCAGGAGAGAACTGGTATGAAAGAAGAAGACCAACCGTTTATGACTGTATCTTTAAAGATTGATAAAGATACAAAGATGGGTATCGTAACAGATATTAAACAGGCTCTTCGTATGGCTTATGCTTTGAAAATTAATTATTCTGCACAACCTCGTCAGTAATAATTGATTATACATAATAAAAAAGAGCGATCCGGCATGGATCGCTCTTTTTTATTATTCGGATTAAAAATATTAAATGTTTTCTACGAGATACACTTCTTTATATAAGTTGTATTTGATTCTATCAAAGTCTTTTTCGCTATTAAGATCTCCATATACCATTAAATGCATAGGGAGATATTCATCTCCTTTTCTGTAAGGAGGTTGTGAATATTCATTCTTCCATAATTTATAGTTTACTCTTTCATAAAAGCCGATGCGTCTGATGCTCATTTCATCATTAGGTAATTCTACCTCTAAAACAATCGGGGCATTTAGTGTTTTATGAAGGTGCTCCAATACTTTTTTTCCATAACCTCCGTTCCTCTGTGAAGGGTGAATAGCAAAATGTTCTATATAATAGTAATCTTCAAATTTCCAGTAAGTAATAAAGCCTACAGGTATGTCCTTATCAAGGATGATATTATTAAAGAATAGCGGATTATTATCAGTATACTCACGTTGAAGAGCTAATTCACGCCTTTCTTCTTTAGGGAATGCTGTTGTTAGTAGTTCTTCCGTAAAGTTGTAATGTTCCGCATTTACGGTTTTGATTTGGTTAATGCTAATCATGAATGTTCAGGCTATTTGTTTGTATAAAAATTAATTATTCGTTCTAATGCTCTTTGGCAAACCGGACAAAATTCCGTAGCTGTGTTAGTCTTCATTCTGCAGTCTACGGCTGGTCGGTAAATACCCTTTGCAGAATATCCCCCGCCTTCATATAAACCAACAGGATATTGCTTACTTTTGTTTTCCGGAGTTGGAATTGGGATATTGCTAGGAAGCATGTCTTTCCACTTTGAATCCAGATCAACCATTGTTGTGATATTAGCTTCCCACGGTTCGATAGTGAAAGGATATGTGTCACTAAAGGTATCTCCTTCATAATAATATTCATCGGCTAAACCACCGAAGCTATGTCCGAACTCATGCACGACTACCGGTTTGAAGCTTGGGTGATGAGCTGTTGTCAATGTGAATGCATTGTAAATGCCGCCTCCACCATATTGCTCGGTATTTGCTAAAATAATAATATGTTCGTATGGTATTCCTGCGAGGCTGTTATGAATATTTTTAACTTGATTGGTAGTTAGATATCTATCTGAATAAAAAGTGTTGAAATGCGAACTGAATGCCGTGTTTCTCCATTCCTTTTTTCCGGGGATGCTTACTCCGCTATCAATGGAAGGACTGGCAACTGCGACTACATTAAATCTATCCTTTAACGTTTTGAACGGTTCATAGGCAAAAATACTTTCATAAGCTGTTTGTGCATCCTTGTAAAACGTTTCTATTTCCTGAATTGTATATCCTTCTCCCAAGATAGCGATGTCAATGCAATCTTCCGGTGTTCCGTTTTTAAGAAGATATTTGTGTGGGGTGATATTTGACTCTCCACGTGTATGTATTAATATATCATCGGGTTTCACAATATGTTTTAAAAGAGTGTCATAGTTTCCTTTATCATTTCTGAAGCTGATACTTATTTCAACTGGCTGTTTGGGATAAGGAAGTAAATAAGTATTTTCAAATCCTTTGGGAGTGTTTTGTGCTTCTTCAGTGGTTAGCCACTCCTGGAATAGGGTGGAAAAAGAATTTTTGAATATACTTTTTCCGCTTTTTAGATCTTTCATTTCTATTTTACCGTTTCCTTGTAATGGAATATCGGTAAGGCGGTGTCTTTTCCCTGCCCATGTAGGTAACTGGGATAATTCGTCAACATATATTTTTTGATTGTTGGCATCACCGGAAAAAATATAATCGATACGTAATGTCTTATTTATAAAATAATCTTGAAAATTCTGTGCATTCAACTGAATAGCTGTAATGCAGAATAAACTGATAAATAATATATTCTTCATATTTTTGTGTTTTACACAAAGATACAAAGTCTTTCTGATATATCGGATATGCTTCTTGCTTATTTAGAATTTATACATATTTAAGCAATAAAAGTAACGAATTGTATATTTTATTGTTCCGAAAATAGCTAACTTTGCACGCTACGCATAAAATACGTAAGAAAGATATCTGTAACTAACATTAAAAAAGAAACATTGAATGGGACATCATCAATTGGATAGCTTAGATGAGAAAATATTACAAATGATAGCATGTAACGCCCGTATCCCTTTTTTGGAGGTGGCACGTGCTTGTGATGTGTCGGGAGCGGCCATCCATCAACGTATACAAAAACTGACTAATCTTGGTATTCTGAAAGGTTCTGAATATGTAATTGATCCTGAAAAGATTGGCTATGAAACTTGTGCTTATATAGGACTTTATTTAAAAGATCCCGAACAGTTTGATTCTGTAACGAAAGCATTAGAAAATATACCTGAAGTTGTGGAGTGTCATTATACAACAGGGCAGTATGATATGTTTATTAAACTTTACGCAAAGAACAATCATCATTTATTGAGTGTAATTCATGATAAATTACAGCCATTGGGCTTGGCTCGCACGGAAACTTTGGTATCTTTCCATGAAGCCATAAAGCGTCAAATTCCCATTGTGGATCTGGATGTTGATGATGACGATTAATCTTTAACGTAATTGATAAAAGTATAAGGGTAGAGATGCTTATCATCTGTTTGATGAACTTCTCTACTTTTTTCTTTCCATATAGTAGGATCGATGATTGGGAAATAAGCATCCGTTTCTTTACTGCTATCATTAATAAGCGTTAGGTATATTTTATTTGCTATATTAATAGCTTGTCTATATACACTTTCTCCTCCAATAATGAAAATTTCTTCATCTTCACAACAATGTTTCAAAGCGTCTTCAAGTGAAAGAAAAGTTTCTGCTCCGGGAAATTGAATTTGAGGATTTTTGGTTAAGACAATATTTCTCCGGTTAGGAAGTGCACCCTTAGGCAAAGATTCGAAAGTCTTCCGTCCCATGATAATAGTATGTCCGGTTGTTAAAGTTTTAAAGCGTTTTAAATCATTCGGAAGCCAATATAATAATTGATTGTTGTAGCCGATACCGTTATTCGAGGCCATTGCTACTATAATGGATATATTACTCATATTCTTTATCTTTTAAACGGAAACGGCACCTTTGATGTGTGGATGCGGATTATAGTCTGTTAATTCAAAGTCTTCAAATTTGAAATCAAAAATATCTTTTACGTCCGGGTTGATTTTCATCTTAGGTAAAGGACGTGGTTCACGTGATAGTTGAAGCTTCACTTGTTCTAAATGATTCAGATAAATATGTGCATCTCCAAGAGTGTGAACAAATTCTCCGGGTTCTAGTCCCGTTACCTGTGCAACCATCAGTAACAAAAGTGCATAAGATGCAATATTGAAAGGTACTCCTAAGAAAATATCGGCACTTCGTTGATAAAGCTGCATGCTTAATTTTCCATTTGCTACATAAAACTGGAATAGGATATGGCAAGGAGGTAAATTCATATTATTAATATCGGCAACATTCCATGCGCTAACCAATATTCTTCGTGAGTTAGGATTATTCTTAATTGTGTTTATCACTTCAGTGATTTGGTCAATATGCCCTCCTTGATAATCCGGCCATGAACGCCATTGATATCCATAAATGTGACCAAGGTCTCCGTTTTCATCTGCCCATTCGTTCCAGATTCTAACTCCATTATCTTGTAGATATTTTATATTTGTATCTCCTTTTAAGAACCAAAGTAATTCGTGGATGATGGATTTTAAATGAAGCTTTTTTGTAGTTAGACAAGGAAATCCATCTTCTAAATTAAAACGCATTTGGTGACCAAACACACTGATTGTTCCTGTTCCGGTACGGTCTCCTTTTTCTGTTCCTTCTTTCAATACTCTATCAAGTAAATCCAAATATTGTTTCATGGCAATTTTATTTCTAGGGTGCAAACTTAATTAAAAAACTTCGTTTTGTAGTATAATTAAATGTAATAGTGAGTAAATCTTTGAAGTTTGCCTTTCAATAATATGATGTATGAATTTATACTGTGTTCCATCACGGTTTGATTTTTTTTCATATAAGTGATTACAATTATTAAATAGACTCGTCTTTCTTTAAAGAAAATTTAGATATTTTGCGTGATTGGTTAATTAAAACACAAAAATAAGACTATGAAAACAACTAAAATAATATTCCTTACTTGTATGCTTTCATTTTTATTTGCGCCAACCATATTGACATTTTGCTATGGTGGGGAGCGCTATAAAATTGCTGCATGTGATTGGATGCTATTAAAAAGACAAAAGATAGGTTCTTTTAAATTAATGAATGAATTGGGAGGTGATGGTGTAGAAGTTGATATGGGTGGATTAGGTAAAAGAGAGCAATTTGATAATAAATTAAGGGAAGTTCATTTTCAAGAACTGTTCAGAAAAGAGGCTGCAACTTACAATTTAGAAGTACCTTCCATTGCAATGTCTGCTTTTTATGCACAATCATTTGCTACGCGGAGTAATTATATAGATTTAATGCAAGAGGCGATTGAGGCAGCTACTGCATTAGGTGCAAAAGTCATTTTCCTTCCTTTGGGAGTTCAGTGTGATTTAGTAAAGAATCCGGAACTTCGTCCGGTATTGATTGAAAGGCTGCGGGAAGTCGGTAAAATGGCTAGAAAAGCTAAATTGACAATAGGCATTGAAACTGCTTTGGATGCTACTGAAGATGTAAAGCTATTAAAAGACATAAACTCTTCTGCTATCAAAATCTATTTTAAGTTCCAGAATCCATTAGAAAACGGAAGAGATCTGTATAAAGAGCTACGGATTTTAGGTAAGAAGAGAATATGTATGATACACTGTTCGGATACTGATGGAGTGACTTTGCCTTTCAATACACGTTTGGATATGAAAAAAGTCAAAGTAACCTTGGATGATATGGGCTGGAAAGGCTGGTTGGTTGTGGAACGTTCACGCGATGCTAATGATGTTCGCAATGTGAAGAAGAACTACGGAACTAACATTATGTATTTGAAAGAAATATTTCAGGAATAGAGAACTAATAGACTTAAAATAATTAATAAACTAATTGTATGTACGAAAAAAAAATCACAAAAGTGTTAACTTCTAATCTCATAAATCTATGAAAGAGAAAAGATTTTTAGACAAGAAAGGACAAGGATATCCGAAAGCATGGAAAATTCTTTGTCTGTGTGCATGTTTAGGATATGCAGGATATTCTTACGCTGAGGTCAATCCTACAATTGTTGCGGCTGTAGAACAACAAGGGCAACAAATAAAGGGTATGGTTGTTGATGAAAATGGAGAACCGATTATCGGTGCCAGTGTTGCTGTAAAGGGAGGAATAACAGGGACTATCACAGATATTGATGGTAATTTTTCTTTGTTTGTTCCTGCAAAGTCACAACTTGTGATTTCTTTTATTGGATATGTTCGCCAAATGGTAACTCCTAAACCGGGACAATCAGTAAAAGTAGTTTTAAAAGAAGATTCAAAGTTACTCGATGAGGTTGTAGTAGTAGGTTATGGTACTCAGAAAGCCAAAGACGTAACAGGATCTATCGGTGTTATTACTCCAAAAGAAATTGATAATCTTCCGGTTTCTAATTTAGGTGCTGCTTTGGCAGGACAAATTCCCGGATTGAGTGTAAGTGGTGGTGACGGTCGTCCGGGTGAAGGTGCTTCTATCTCTATTCGTCAGTCTTTTAGTTATTCAAAAGACGGTGGTAATAGCAACCCGATGGTTATTATAGATGATGTAATCCAGATTGATGCAAACAACGGTCTTCCTACTTTGGAAACCTTTAATGCATTAGATCCTTCCGAAATAGAAAGTATTTCAGTGCTTCGTGATGCAAGTGCGGCTATTTACGGTTCACGTGCTTCACAAGGTGCCATCATCGTAAAGACTAAACGTGGTAAATCTGGTGCTCCGAAAATCAGTTATTCGGGTAAATTCGGTGTCACTGATGCCATTAGTCATCCGAAGATTTTGAAAGGAGCTGATTACGGGCGTTTTGCCAACTCTTTTAACTTGGCAAACGGTAAAATCAGTGGTGATGACTGGGCTAACAAGGTGTATAGCGAAGCAGAGTTGGCAGAAATGGATAAACTGGACTATAATTGGCTGGATGAAGCATGGTCATCGGCATTTACAATGAATCATTCTGTAAATGTGAGTGGGGGTAGTGAAAAAGCTACTTACTTTGCCGGTGCTTCTTATTATACTCAGGGAGCTAATATGGGTAAACAGGATTACGACCGTTGGAACTTCCGTGCGGGTGTGGATATCAGCTTGACTTCTGATTTGAAATTCTCTGCAACTATTGCTGGGAACCAGCAGAATGTGGAAAAAACTTATACGAAAGGTTTGACATCTATTAATGGTTATGGCGCTAAGCAACCGGGAGAAAATGGTGAATACCTTTTATTATCTCACATGCCTAATTACTTGCCTTGGGAAATAACATTGGATGATGGTAATACATATTATACTTCTCCTTTGATTAGTAGTTATGCAAAAGCGGGAAATGCAAAAAGTAACAATAAAATGGGAACATGGAACTATTTTGCCATGGCAAACAGTGACGGTTCGTATTCTACTGATGAATCTTTCGGCTATGATGCTAATTTCTCAATGACTTATGCAATACCTTTTGTAAAGGGATTGTCTGTGAAAGGTAGTTATGCTTTGAAACGTGCTACTACCGATACCGAACAAGTATTTATGCCATATACGTTAGCTTATTTGAATGCAGATAATTCTTTGACGGATGGCAATCGCTTTTACAGTTCTCATCCTTCTGTAAAGGACTATAAGTTTGATGAATTTACAGGTAGTACTCGTATTACTTATAAAGATCGTATATCCAAAAGTGAACAGATGAACTTCTACATCAACTATAATGGTCAATTTGGAAAACACAGTATTGCTGCGATGGCTGCTGTTGAAAAAATGCAGTCTTATCAGACTACCAAACAATTACTTTATGACAAACCAAATCCTGATAGATATTTGGGAACCTCTCCGAGTGCAGGTACGTTAGATCCCAGTCAGGCTATTAATTATAAATACAAACAAGGTGCATTGTCTTATTTAGGTCGTGTAAGTTATAATTATGCCGATAAATATTTGTTACAGTTTGTTTTCCGTAGCGATGCTTCTACAAAGTTTGCTCCTGAAAATTATTGGGGCTTTTTCCCCGGAGTATCAGCCGGATGGGTGGCTTCGGAAGAAAACTTCTATAAAAAAGTAATGCCTTCATGGTTCGAATATTTGAAAGTCCGTTTCTCTTGGGGGCAGACAGGTAAAGATAATATCAAGGCTTGGGCATGGAAGCAATTATATGAGCTCAAGTTGGATAAAGGATATGCATTTGGAAGTAATGGTGGACAGCAAAGTACAGCGTCAGGTATTTTACCGAAATCCACTCCTAACCGTTTGGCACATTGGGATACAACCAATAAATATAATCTCGGTTTAGATATGCGTTTCTTAGACAACCGTTTGAGTGCAACTGCAGATTTTTATTATGATGTAAATTCTGATATTCTGAATCAAAATATTGGTGGCATGATTGGGACTCCAATTTTTGCAGGAGGAGGTCTTTCTGAAGTTAATTTTGGTAGAATTGATGCTTGGGGTGGTGAGTTTTCTATTAATTGGCGCGATCAAGTTGGAAAAGTAAAATATAATGTTGGCGTGAACTTTGGTTTCAATAACAATAAAGTAAAACAATGGCCGGACCAAGCGATGAGCTTGGCTGCAAATAATTCTATAAGAGAGGGTGTTTCCACTATTTTCCCAGCATGGGGATTCAATGTTTGGAAAGGGACATCATCCGGTGATGGAATTTTACGTAATCAAGATGATATTAACAGATATTGGGATTATTTGACTAAGAGAGCTACGACTGCCGGCACTACTCCCGAATATTTAGGTAAAAAGGATATAAAGGAATTAAAACCGGGTATGCTTGCTTATCAGGATTTAGGAGGTTCGCTGAATGAAGACGGGACTCAAAAAGGACCAGATGGGCGTATTGCTAAAACTGAGGACTATGCTAAATTATGCAAAAAAAACAAGACAAGTGGATTTACAACCAAATTGGGTGCTGAATGGAAAGGCTTAAGTTTCAACATGATGATATCTACGTCATGGGGTGGAGAACGTCAAATTGATATTAACTCTATTAAACATTCTGGTGGTGATATGGTTTGGGCACCGGATTCATTCTGGAAGGATATGTATGATGAGCAAAACAATCCAAATGGAAAATATCCGAATATTGGTATGGATAATCGTCTTAGCGGTTCGGTAAATGCTCCATCAGATTTTTGGTCAATCAGCACATTCCGTTGTTATATTCGTAACTTGAGTATTGGTTATACATTGCCTAAGAATTGGTTGGCTCCGTTGAAGATAAGTTCTGCTAAATTGAGCTTGACTGGTAATAACTTGTGGGATTTGTATAATCCATATCCTGATAAATATCGTAACATGTATGATGCAACAACAACTTTGTATCCTACATTGAGAACATGGGCATTAGGTGTAAATATTTCATTCTAAACCAAAACAAATACTCTGATTATGAAAAAGAAAAATATACTATATAGTGTGTTGTTGGCAGCTTGTTTGTCTACCGGTTGTAGTGACCAATTCTTGCAGGACATGAATCCTTATGACGCTTATTCACCGGAAAAAACTTTCGGTATTGAGGCGAACCTTGATTTGTATATAAAGAATATTTATTATAATAGTTTCTATAAATCGGGGATGACTCCAGTTCGCTCTTATGGTTTGATGGGAGCATGGAATGACTATACTGCTTATACAGAAGAACAATGGGGAATACAGGATAAAATCAATGCAAGTAAAGAATATAGCAGATCCGACCAATGTGAAACATATTTTGGCAAAACCCTTGCTTCAAATACAAGTAATGATCCTTATACCCGCATACGTAGTTGTAATGAAGCTATGGAAGGTATTGAGAAGTATGGTCAGGGTTTGTCGGAAAACGCAGTGAAGAAGGCAAAAGGACAAGTTCTGTTTTTGCGTGCTATGCAATTATTCGATTTAGTTCGCGTATATGGCGGTGTGCCTATTGTCAATAAAGTGTTAGATGCTGCAGATCGTGACGGAGCCCAAGCATATAATCGCGAAACAGTGGAAAGGTGCATGGAACAAATTGTTTCCGATTTAACAGATGCGGCAAGTATGTTACCTACTCGTAAAGAATGGGGTGATAGTGAATATGGAAGGTTGACAAAGGAAGCTGCTTTGGCTTATAAGAGCCGTGTGTTATTGGTGTTCGCAAGTCCTATTTTTAATTCTGATTGGGATAACACTGGGAATAAACGTTGGGCAGATGCTTTGAAAGCAGCTCAAGATGCCAAAACATTCCTTGATGGAGAAGGTTACGGTTTGTATGGTTCAAGTGGAAAAGATTGGGACAAAATGTTCTATGACTTTGATAATAAATTCTGTAAAGAGGTTATCATGGTAAAACTTTTAGCTTCTACAGACGTTAAGAATGATGAACATTCCGGTTGGCAAAAAACTATCCGTCTGAAGACAATGGGTAGTAACGGTTCCGGTTTCCAAGTACCGCAAGGCATGTTGGATATATTCCCGATGGCAGATGGAAAGAAAGCAGTTGATGAGGATGGTAATGCTGTGAACGGATATGATAAATTCCTTTTCTTTAAGAACCGTGATCCTCGTTTCTACTACACATTTGCTTTCTCCGGTGAAAAATGGGGATACGATAAAGATGCCAATGCAGTAGTTTGGAATTATCGTTGGAGAGAAAAAGAGGATAAAAACTCGAATAAGTACTATCCTGATGGTCTCACTGGAAGCAGCCCTGCTATTGTACGTAAAATGTCCGATCCGAATGAGAATAGTGCAAATACTTATCAGAATGATGGAACAGATGTATATGAATATCGTTATGCAGAGTTGTTACTCAATTTGGCAGAATGTTATGCGGCAACAGGTCAAGCTGGTCAAGCTGTCTCTTTGATAGGTAATATCCGTCAGCGCGTAGGCATTCTTGCCGGTAGTGATGGAACCTATGGCTTAGGTAATATTTCTGATAAGTACGAAGCTATCAAAGCTTGTTTGCGTGAACGTCAAATTGAGTTGGCTTATGAAGGAAAACGCTATTGGGATATATGGCGTTGGATGTTATTCAATGACGCTGCAAGTGACGGCAATACAACTTGTGCTACATTGGGTATTAAACAACTGAACGGTACCTATCGTGAAGGTAAATATCTTCAGGTGAAAGACGTTTACGGAAAGAATGATCCGATGGCTGATAAAAGAAAAGAATTCATACCTGTTGACCTTGATGCGGCCGATTTGCAAGCGGAAATGGAAAGATTGGGAGAGTTCTGGAAAGAAAATTTTGTTTTCGAAGATACAGAAAATCCAGTAGACCAAGATTCTAATAAGGAACAGGCTTATATTACTTGGAGACAGAATTATTACTTGTCAGGTTTGCCTGCAAATGTATTGACTATGAATCCTTGGTTACCACAAAGTAAAGGTTGGTTGGATGCTTATGAAGCAGCAGGTACATTTGATGCAAGAAAGTAAAAGTGAATTTGATTAATTCAAATCTAAATAAAAAAACTTCCAGATATTTATTCTGGAAGTTTTTTATTATAATTTTATCCGATATACTGATTACAAAAATCGTTTAATTCAGTCTTTATTATAAAGCAAGAATTCAAACTATACGAAAATATGAAAAGAAAACTATTACTGAGTGTATGTATGCTGACTTTTATGACTTCAGTTTCTGTTGTAAAAGCGCAATATCCGCAGATTACAGGTGAAGCGAAAGAGGCTTATGCCAAAATGAAAGAAGAACTTTATCGCAGTTCCGATGAAGCATGGGCAAAAGCTTTGCCTATTGTTCAGAAAGAAGCTAAAGAGGGACGTCCTTATATTTCTTGGGCATCTCGTCCCACAGATTTAGTGCAGGCTAAGATTCCTTCATTTCCGGGTGCGGAAGGTGGCGGTATGTTCAGCTTCGGTGGACGTGGTGGTAAAGTGATTACCGTTACAAACTTGAACGACCGTGGTCCGGGTTCTTTCCGCGAAGCTTGCGAAACCGGTGGCGCACGTATTATTGTATTCAATGTGGCTGGTATCATTAAGTTGGAATCTCCTATTATTGTTCGTGCTCCTTATGTTACTATTGCCGGACAAACTGCCCCGGGTGACGGTGTTTGCATTGCAGGTGAATCATTTTGGGTAGATACTCACGATGTAGTGGTGCGCCACATGCGTTTTCGTCGTGGTGAGACAAAAGTTTGGCATCGTGATGATTCCTTCGGTGGTAACCCGATTGGTAATATTATGATTGACCATTGTTCTTGTTCTTGGGGATTGGATGAAAACATCTCTTTCTATCGTCACATGTATGATTCAAGCGAAGGACAGTATGAAAATAAGGATGCGAAGCTCCCTACTGTGAATGTAACCATTCAGAATACGATTTCAGCAAAGGCACTCGATACATATAATCATGCTTTCGGAAGCACATTAGGTGGTGAAAATTGTGCTTTCATGCGTAATCTTTGGGCTAGTAACTCAGGACGTAATCCATCTATCGGCTGGAATGGTATCTTTAACTTCGTCAATAACGTAGTGTTCAACTGGGTTCACCGTTCTTCTGACGGTGGCGATTATACTGCTATCTTCAATATGATTAACAACTACTACAAACCGGGACCTGCAACTCCGAAAGACAATAATGTGGGACACCGTATATTGAAGCCGGAAGCCGGACGCAGTAAGTTGAACTACAAAGTATATGGCCGTGTATATGCCGATGGTAATATCATGGAAGGTTATCCTGAAATCTCTGCCGATAACTGGGCAGGTGGCATTCAGATTGAAGACCAGCCGAATACTGACGGATATACAGAATTAATGCGCAGCTATCAACCGTTTGAAATGCCATACATCAATATAATGTCTGCTAACGATGCATACGATTATGTGTTGAAGCATGTAGGTGCAACTATTCCTTGCCGTGACATTGTAGACGAGCGTGTTGTAGAAGAAGCAAGAACAGGTATTCCTTATTACGAAAAGAAACTTCCGAAAGATGCTTATGGTGATTTGACAGGTTTGTCTCCTAAATCAATGGGAGAAGACGGACAGTTTAAATACCGTCGTTTGCCAAAAGATTCTTATAAGCAGGGTATCATTACAGATATTCGTCAGATGGGCGGATACCCCGAATATAAGGGAACTCCTTATGTGGATACGGATGGTGATGGCATGCCGGATGCATGGGAAATTGCAAACGGTTTGAATCCTAATGATCCGAGCGATGCTAACGGTGACTGCACTGGTGATGGTTATACCAACATTGAAAAATACATCAATGGCATCAGCACAAAGAATAAAGTGGACTGGACGGATATGAAGAACAATTATGATACTTTGGAAGCAAAGGGTAAATTGATGTAATAAGAGCCTTATGAAGAAACTGTTTTTTATGATCCTATTGCTATCGGCAGGTCTGATGACTGCCGGAGCAGTAGATTTGAACAAGGAAAACCGTGATCCTAAATATGTGGAGTCTATTATTGGCAGGTCACAAAAGATTGTTGATAAACTGGGACTTACGGATGCAAAGGTGGCGGAAGATGTACGTAATGTAATTGCTAACCGGTATTTCCAATTGAATGATATTTATGAAGTTCGCGATTCTAAGATTAAATCAGTAAAAGAATCGGGTGTGACCGGTGATGCCAAGCAGGCTGCTCTTAAAGCTGCCGGCGATGAAGCAGATGCCGCACTCTACCGTTCTCATTTCGCTTTTCCTGCCAACCTTTCTCTCTTTTTGGATGAAAAGCAGGTTGAAGCCGTGAAAGACGGAATGACTTATGGAGTGGTAAAAGTGACTTATGAAGCTACTCTCGATATGATTCCTTCATTGAAAGAAGAAGAAAAGGCTCAGATATATGCGTGGCTGGTAGAAGCACGCGAATTTGCCATGGATGCCGAAAACTCGAATAAAAAGCATGCGGCATTTGGAAAATACAAAGGCCGTATCAATAACTATCTTGCAAAAAGGGGTTATGATCTTAAGAAAGAAAGAGAAGATTGGTATAAGCGCGTGAAGGCACGCGGAGGAAAATTGTAAGTTGTAATTTCTCTCGTTTTAATATTTAAACAGGATGCTTTTGGTAGTGATACCGGGAGCATCCTTCTTTTTATGCTATATACATATAGTTTGAGTTTGTGTCTTTCACCTCATTCATCCTCCGAAACCATTTACCACAAGTGTTTTGAGGGTGAAGGGCATGTTTCACCGTGATGAATGGAGGAATCACTGAGGTGATTGAATAGAATTACCTGACTGTTTTATAAAAACGTCCGGTGTTTTTTTAATCTCCCTAGGGTAGTTTAGTAATCTCCCATAGGATGTTGAACGGTTTCCCTTGGGTAATTGCCCGATTACCCTAGGGAAATTTCCGGGTATCTTTCATTGATAAATGTAAAGAGGCTTCACCCGCTATCGCTTTGCTATAAGCTGTTTCAAAGAAAGTGAACCCGGTGAAGGGGAGAAATATAAACTAAGTGTATGAGCTTTTTTCGTTTTTTCTTGCAGTGTGTGAGTACAACATTCTATTTCAAACGTTTAGTATATAGATTTGGGTAAACAACAGGTTTATTAGTTTAGGTGAAAAGATTGAATTTTTTGGGTGTTTAAATAGTTAGGTTAAAATTAGGTTAGTGGAGATTGTCTCGGGGTGTTGATGCTTCGGGACTTTTTCTTTTTATACGTATGAGTACACAAACGGTTTGCAGCCGTCTTTCTTCTATAAATATGGAACAAACTTTCTGAATAAAATGATGAGGATAATTACATTGCTGTCTGGCATTTGCCTGTTTCTGTTTGCTTCTTGTAAAGCGGAAAAAGAATATTATGTATCTACGGGTTTCCATGAACCTGCCAATGAGGGACTTAGGTTCATATACAGCCAAGACGGTATTCATTGGGATAGTATTGCGGGAACTTGGCTGAAGCCGGAAATAGGCTCGCAAGGCATTATGCGTGATCCGTCTATGGTGCGTACACCGGACGGCACTTTTCATTTGGTATGGACAATTGCATGGAAAGGCGACCGTGGATTCGGCTATGCCCATTCTAAAGATTTGATTCATTGGTCGGAAGAAAAGATTATTCCGGTCATGGAGAAAGAACCGACGACTGTCAATGTCTGGGCTCCCGAAATATTTTATGATGATGAAAAGCAAGAGTTTGTTGTAGTCTGGGCTTCTTGTGTGCCGGGACGTTTTGAGAAAGGCATTGAAGATGAATATAATAATCACCGTTTGTATTACATTACTACGAAAGACTTTGAAACCGTTTCGGATGCAAAGTTGCTGTATGATCCCGGCTTTAGTTGCATAGATGCCGTGATAGTGAAACGCGCGAAAGAAGATTATGTAATGGTGTTGAAAGACAATACCCGTCCCAACCGCAATTTGAAAATTGCATTTGCCAATTCTCCTACCGGACCGTATTCTCCGGCATCGGAAGCATTTACCGAAACTTTTGTGGAAGGACCTACTGTGGAGAAGGTGGGAGAGGATTATTATATTTATTTTGATGTGTACAGAAGGAAGATCTTTGGTGCCATGCGTACGAAAGATTTTATCACTTTCACGGACGAAACGGAAAACGTTTCTGTCCCCGGGGGACATAAGCACGGAACTATATTCAAAGCTCCGGCATCGGTTGTCGAAAATTTAATCAAGAATCAGAAAAAGTAAATTGAGCATATGATGAACCATACTACAAAACTTCTTTTTGCGGTAGCTGCCACGTGGCTTTGTTCGGTAGGAATGCAGGCGCAGGATAGAGTACATTACACAGGAACGGAACTTTCTAATCCAACTTACCACGACGGACAACTGTCTCCGGTGGTGGGAGTTCATAATATTCAGGTAATGCGTGCCAACCGCGAGCATCCCGATGCTTCCAACGGAAACGGCTGGACGTATAATCATCAGTCTATGCTGGCTTTTTGGAACGGCCGGTTCTATATGCATTATCTTTCCGATCCTTCGGACGAGCATATCCCGCCTTCACAAACTTTCCTGATGACTTCCAAAGATGGTTATCATTGGACGAATCTCGTAACCTTGTTTCCTATCTATCGTGTGCCCGATGGTTATACGAAACCGGGGCGTACCGATAAAGCTGAAAATCTCGATGCAATCATGCACCAGCGTGTAGGTTTCTATGTATCGAAAAGCGGGAAACTGATAGCAATGGGAAACTATGGTGTAGCGTTGGATAAGAAAGACGATCCGAACGACGGTAACGGTATCGGCCGTGTGGTTCGTGAAATCAAGAAAGACGGCACATTCGGCGACATTTATTTCATTTATTATAATCATGCTTTCAATGAGAAGAATACGAATTTTCCTTACTTTAAACGCAGTAAGGACAAGGAATTTGTGAAAGCCTGCCAAGAGATATTGGATAATCCCCGTTACCGTATGCAGTGGGTGGAAGAGGCCGACCGCAATGATCCTCTCATCCCATTGAATAAAGGATATAAAGCATATTGTGATTACACTTTGCCCGATGGTCGCATTGCGGCTCTTTGGAAACATGCTTTGACTTCCATTAGTGAAGACGGTGGCAATACATGGTCGCAACCTGTGGAGCGTGCCAAAGGATTTGTGAATAGTAATGCCAAGATTTGGGGACAGAGGTTGAGTGACGGAACGTATGCAACGGTTTATAACCCTTCCGAGTTTCGTTGGCCGTTGGCTATCTCATTGAGCAAAGACGGTTTGGAATATACTACATTGAACCTGATACATGGCGAGATAACCCCGATGCGTTATGGTGGAAACTATAAATCATATGGTCCGCAATACGTTCGTGGCATTCAAGAAGGCAACGGCACTCCGGCAGACGGAGACATGTGGGTTACTTATAGTATGAACAAGGAAGATATGTGGGTTTCACATATTCCTGTTCCTGTTCGCACGGAAGCAAGTGCACATGCCGATGATAACTTTGCCGATTATAAGAATCTGAGTGAACTGACAGATTGGAATCTTTATTCTTTGCAGTGGGCTCCTGTTTCATTGGATGGCAAGTGGCTGGTAATGCAAGATAAAGACCTGCACGATTATGCCAGAGTAGAACGTAAAATCCCGGCAAGCAAAGAGTTGAAAGTATCATTCGACTTAATGGCGGAGCAAAACGATAAAGGAACATTGCAAATAGAATTTGTAGATAAGAACGGAATAGCCTGTTCACGTCTTGAACTGACAAAAGACGGAATCTTCCGTGCCAAGGGCGGAGCGCGTTTCGGTAATCTGATAAAGTATGAACCGAGCAAGACATATCATGTAGAGGCTGTTTTGTCGGTAGCCAACCGCTTGATACAGATCTTTGTAGACGGAAAGAAAGTGGGGCAGCGCATGTTTTATGCTCCTGTTCCGGCTATTGAGAGAGTATTGTTCCGCACAGGTGAACTACGCCAATTTCCTACTCCCGAAACAGAAGCCGATTGGTATGGCACATTACCCGATGCGGGAGAAGAAGAACCGCTTTGCACCTATCGTATAGCAAACTTCAAAACTTCTTCCACCGATAAAGATGCAACATCGGCTGTCTTGAAATTCAATGACTTCAAGCATTATGTGGATTATTTCAATAACATGGAAGATGAAAACATAGCTCAGGCTATCCCTAATGCGAAAGCCTGGGAGTGGATGGAAGAGAATATTCCTTTATTTGAATGCCCGCAAAAAAACTTTGAAGAAATGTACTATTTCCGTTGGTGGTCTTTGCGCAAGCATATAAAGAACACACCGGCAGGTTATGGAATGACAGAGTTTTTGGTGAACCGTACGTATGCCGATAAATATAACTTGATAGCTTGCGCTATCGGTCATCACATCTATGAAAGCCGTTGGTTGCGCAATCAGGATTATTTGAATCAGATTATTCACACTTGGTATCGTGGCAATGACGGTAAGCCGATGAATAAAATGAATAAGTTCAGTTCATGGAATGCCGATGCTGTTTTTAACCGTTACATGGTGAACGGTGATAAAGCATTCTTGTTTGATATGCTTCCCGATTTGGAGACTGAATACAAACGTTGGGAAAGTACCAACCGCTTAAAGAACGGCTTATATTGGCAAGGTGATGTGCAGGACGGAATGGAAGAATCAATCAGTGGCGGACGCAGGAAACAGTATGCGCGCCCAACGATTAACAGCTATATGTATGCCAATGCAAAAGCGCTTTCGGCTATCGGTATCATGGCAGGAGAAGAAGGCATGGCCATGACTTACTCCATGAAAGCCGATACATTGAAACTGCTGGTACAGGATAAATTGTGGAATGCCCGCCATGAGTTCTTTGAAACAATGCGAAAAGATTCTTCTGCCAATGTCCGCGAAGCTATTGGTTATATTCCTTGGTACTTTAATTTACCCGATGCAGGTAAGTATGATGTGGCTTGGAAACAAGTAACGGATGAAAAAGGCTTTGATGCTCCTTACGGATTGACTACGGCAGAACGCCGTCATCCCGAGTTCCGTACCCGTGGTGTAGGTAAATGTGAGTGGGACGGTGCTATTTGGCCGTTTGCTTCTGCCCAAACGCTTACAGGCATGGCAAACTTTATGAATAACTATCCGCAGTCGGTACTTACCGATAGTGTGTATTTTCATCAAATGGAACGTTATGTGGAATCACAATATCACCGTGGCCGTCCTTACATCGGTGAATATTTGGATGAAGTGACAGGCTATTGGTTGAAAGGCGACCAGGAACGCAGCCGTTACTACAATCACTCTACTTTCAACGATTTGATGATTACCGGCTTGATAGGTTTACGTCCTCGTTTGGATAATACCATAGAGGTCAACCCGCTTGTTCCGGAAGGTAAATGGGGGTGGTTCTGCTTGGATAATGTGTTGTATCACGGACATAACATTTCTATTATTTGGGATAAAGACGGTAGCCGTTACCACATGGGTAAAGGTTTGCGGGTGCTTGTTGACGGTAAGGAAGTAGGCTGTGCCGATACTTTGACGAAACTTGTTTGTGTAGATGCATTAAAATAACGAATAATGTTATGAAAACAATCATATCCTTTCTTCTATCCTTCTTTCTACTATTTCCTTTAGGGGCAATAGAGATAACGAAAACAACCTGTGAAATGCAGGATTGCCCTTTGGCGCTTGATGCTGCACAACCGCGTTTCGGTTGGCAGATGCAGGATAGCAAACAAGGAACGATGCAATCTGCCTACCAACTTGAAGTATATTCTTGGAAGAATGGGAAGAAAGCATTGGTTTGGGATAGCGGAAAGGTTATTTCATCCCGGAGCCAGCTTGTTACTTATCAGGGCAGTGCACTTGAACCTGTAACTAAATATGTGTGGCGAGTTAAGGTTTGGGATGAAAACGGGAAACCGTCGGATTGGAGTAAAGAAAACGAGTTTCGCTTAGCTCCTGCTGCCGACTTCCTGAATGCCGAATGGATTGGTGCCATTACTCAAAAGGATGCTCATCTTCCTTATGGCCGTAAGTTTCACGGAACGGAAATAAAGAAACCCGAAGTGAAAGCACTTTGGGAAGCGGTAGATACATTAGCAAAGAAGAGTATTTACTTGCGCCGTGCCTTTGCTGCGGAAAAAGAGATAAGCGATGCTACGGCTTATGTCTGTGGCTTGGGCTTTTACGAATTAACACTGAATGGTAAGAAAGTAGGCGATAGTGAGTTTGCCCCTTTGTGGAGTGATTACGATAAAACACTCTATTACAATGTATATGATGTGACTTCCGAGTTGCGTAGAGGAGAGAATGTTGCCGGGGTATTGTTGGGCAACGGCTTCTTTAATGAGCAGGGAGGGCGTTACCGCAAGTTGCAGATTACTTTCGGTGCACCGACATTGTTCTTCAAATTGGTAATTAATTATACCGACGGTACAAGTCGTGAAATACTTTCCGGCAAAGACTGGAAATACTCTTTCAGCCCTGTTACTTTCAATAGTATCTATGGTGGCGAAGATTATGATGCCCGTTTGGAACAGCCGGGATGGAATGTTCCCGGTTTTGATGATGCATCATGGCGTTCGGTAGTCATTCAAGACGCTCCGAAAGGCGTGTTGACTCCTCAATTGGCTGCTCCTGTGAAGATCATGGAACGTTATGGTATTCAATCTGTCGATAAACTGACGGATGAGGAAGTAACGGCAGCTTGTAAATCGACTAAGCGTACAGTAGATCCTTCTGCTTTTGTTTTGGATATGGGACAGAACCTGGCAGGTTTTCCCGAAATAACTGTCCGTGGAAAGAAGGGACAGAAAGTAACGTTGATAGTTGCTGAGGCTTTGACCGATGAAGGAGCTGTGAACCAACGTCAGACAGGTCGCCAGCATTACTATGAATATACATTGAAAGGTGATGGCGATGAAACTTGGCATCCCCGTTTCTCTTATTACGGTTTCCGCTACATTCAAGTGGAAGGTGCAGTGTTGAAAGGACAGAAGAATCCGAAGAAGCTGCCGGTATTGAAAGACATTAAATCATGTTTCGTGTATAATTCGGCTGCCGGTGTATCGACTTTTGAGACTTCGAATACCATATTCAATAATGCTCACCGATTGATTGGTAAGGCTGTCCGCAGCAACATGCAATCTGTGTTTACCGACTGTCCGCACCGCGAAAAACTCGGTTGGTTGGAACAGGTACATTTGAATGGTCCCGGTTTGTTTTATAACTATGACCTTACAGCTTATGCTCCCAAGATTATGCGTGATATGGCAGATGCACAGTCACAATACAGTAATGGAATGGTTCCTACCACCGCCCCTCAATATGTAGTATTCGAGGGTAAGGGAATGGACGTTTTTGCCGATTCGCCGGAGTGGGGAAGCTCGATAGTTGTCCTTCCATTCATGTATTATGACTACTATGGAGACAATTCCTTGATTGTGAACTACTATCGTAATATCCGTGCTTATGTGGATTATCTTTCTTCGCGTGCCGATAAGCATATTGTGTCACACGGGTTGGGAGATTGGTATGATTATGGCGACTATCGTGCAGGTTTCTCACGCAATACTCCTGTGCCTTTGGTAGCTACTGCTCATTACTATATGGATATTCAGTACTTGATAAAAGCTGCCCGCATGGTAAATAACAAGTATGACGAACAATATTATACCCGCTTGGCGGAAGATGTGAAAGAGGCATTCAATAAAGAGTTCTTCCATACAGAAACCCGTCAATATGGTACAGGCAGCCAGTGTTCCAATGCTTTGCCGTTATTCCTCGATATGGTTGATGCAAAGTATCGTGCGGAAGTATTAAATAATTTGGTAAAGGACATCAAAGCACATGGTAACCGTTTAACAACGGGCGATGTGGGGAATCGTTATCTGTTTCAGACTTTGGCACGCAACGGATTGGATGATTTGATGTACTTGATGCACAATCACGAAGAAGCTCCCGGTTACGGTTTTCAAGTAAAATTTGGAGCAACCACACTGACCGAACAATGGGACCCCCGTCAAGGTTCTTCATGGAATCACTTTATGATGGGGCAGATAGACGAATGGTTCTTTGCTTCATTGGCAGGAATCAAACATGTTCCAAACGAACCCGGCTATCAACACTTGTTGATTGCTCCTAAAGCAACGGGCGATTTGAAACATGTAAAAGCATCTTACGAAATACTTTATGGAACGGTTTCTGTGGAGTGGACGCATGAAAATGGTATATTTGCCCTTACTGTGAAAGTTCCCGTTAACTGCACTGCCGACATTCTTTTGCCGGGAGAGGACAAGGCAAGGGAAGTGAAAAGCGGAAAATATTCATTCAGCATTAAACTATGAACAATATGAAATTACAGAGATTGACCTTATTCGTTGTGTGTATGTTATCGGTGTTTACCCTTCGTGCCGAGCGTGTGGATATGCTCAAAGCAGGAGCGAAAGCCGATGGCAAGAAACTGAACACGGTTTTGATTAATAATACGATTACCCGTCTGAACGCTGCGGGAGGAGGAACCCTTTATTTCCCTGCCGGGACATATCTCACCGGGGCTGTAAAGCTAAAGAGTAATATTACCATAGAACTCGAAGTCGGGGCTACTCTCTTGTTCTCCGATAATTTTGAGGATTATCTTCCTTTCGTGGAAGTACGTCACGAAGGAGTGATGATGAATAGCTTTTGTCCGCTTCTCTATGCCGTAGATGCCGAGAATATTACCATTAAAGGTGAAGGTACTTTGAACGGGCAAGGCAAGAAGTGGTGGACTGAGTTCTTCCGCATTCTCGTGGATTTGAAAGACAACGGTATGCGCGAGCTGAATAAGTACCAACCTATGTGGGAAAAGGCAAACGATGTGAAGTCTCTTTATGCCGAAACCAATGAAGATTGGCACAGTACATTGCAGCGCCGTTTCTTCCGTCCGCCGTTCATTCAGCCTATTCGCTGTAAGAACTTCCGGGTGGAAGGAGTGAAAATAATTAATTCACCGTTCTGGACTGTGAATCCGGAGTTCTGCGATAATGTAACGGTGAAAGGTATTACTATCCATAACGTTCCCTCTCCCAATACCGACGGTATCAATCCCGAATCTTGCAAGAATGTACACATCAGTGATTGTCACATTTCGGTGGGCGATGACTGCATCACCATAAAGTCGGGGCGTGACATGCAGGCACGCAAGTTGGGTGTGCCTTGTGAAAATATTACCATAACAAACTGCACGATGCTCAGCGGTCACGGTGGTGTGGTTATAGGCAGTGAAATGAGTGGCGGAGTGAAAAAGGTGACTATCAGTAATTGTGTGTTTGACGGTACAGACCGCGGCATCCGTTTAAAGTCGACTCGCGGACGCGGTGGAGTGGTGGAAGACATCCGTGTAAGTAATATCGTGATGAGTAATATCAAACAGGAAGCTGTGGTGTTCAATCTTAAATATAGCAAGATGCCTGCGGAAGCAAAGAGTGAACGCACTCCCGAATTCCGTAACATCTACGTTTCCGGTCTGACTGTACGTGATGTGAAGACTCCCATTAAGATAGTGGGCTTGGAAGAAGCTCCGATTGAAGGTATCGTATTGCGTGACATCGACGTGATAAATGCCAGTGATAAATGTGTTTTTGAAGATTGCAAGAATATAAAATTAGAAAACGTCTATGTAGACGGTAAAGAAGTGAAACTATGAAAAAGATATTGCTCCCTTTGTTGTTTGCCTGCACCACTGTTGGACATGCACAGCAACTTACTTACGAAAATCAGTTTGCCCGTCCATTGAGTGACGTGTTAAAAGAAATATCTGCCCGTTTCGATATTCGCTTGAAGTACGACATTGATACAGTGGGTAAAGTCTTGCCTTATGCCGATTTCCGCATTCGCCCTTACTCCGTTGAGGAAACATTGAATAATGTACTCGCCCCGTTTGATTATAAGTTTGTGAAGCAGAAAGGCAATCTGTATAAACTGAAAGCGTATGAATATGCACGTCGCACGGATGCCGACGGGGAAAAACTGTTGACTTATCTCAGCAGTAAATACAGCGACAAAGCAAGTTGGGAGCAACGCAAGGAGTGTTTGCGCAAGGAAGTACGCGGAAAACTCGGATTGGATGCTTTGTGGAGCAAGAAAGTTGCCGATGCAAAACCTATCCTCTCCAAGATAAGGAAGTTCGATGGTTACACAGTTCAGAACTTCGCACTCGAAACCTTGCCGGGATTGTATGTCTGCGGTTCTATCTATACTCCCGCTTCCAAAGGAAAACATGCTTTGATTATCTGTCCCAACGGTCACTTTGGTGACGGACGTTACCGCACCGACCAGCAACAGCGTATGGGAACACTTGCCCGTATGGGAGCCGTTTGTGTGGATTACGACCTTTTCGGTTGGGGTGAATCCGAGCTGCAAGTAGGCTCTGCTGCCCATCGTAGCAGTGCGGCTCATGTTATTCAGGCTATGAACGGCCTATCCATTCTTGATTATATGCTTACCCGTAAAGATATAGATACTGCTCGTATCGGTGTAAACGGAGGTTCGGGCGGAGGAACACAAACCGTGTTGCTTACTGCACTCGACGACCGTTTCACTGCGGCTGCTCCAACGGTCAGCCTTGCATCCCACTTCGACGGGGGCTGTCCTTGTGAGAGTGGAATGCCTGTTCAGTTGGCTTGCGGCGGAACTTGCAATGCCGAACTGGCTGCCATGTTTGCTCCGCGCCCTCAATTAATTATTTCCGATGGTGGTGACTGGACTGCAAGTGTGCCCGCTTTGGAATATCCTTATCTTCAACGTGTTTATGGTTTCTATGGAGCAACCGATAAGGTGAGCAATGTACACCTTCCGAAAGAAAAGCACGATTTCGGTCCCAATAAGCGTAATGCCGTGTATGAGTTCTTTGCTTCTGTATTCGGCTTGAATAAAAAGATGTGGGACGAAAGTAAAGTCACCATTGAACCACATAGTGCCATGTACAGCTTTGGTGAAAAAGGTGAATTGATGCCACAAACCGCTATCCGTTCTTTTAACCAATTGGCGGAATACTTTGATAAGAAGCTCTATTCGCAAATAAAATCGGATGCACAGTTAGAGAAGAAAGCTGCCGACTGGGTGGCATCCCTCAATTTGGATGATGATAAGAAAGCCGGTTTTGCAACCACAGTTATTTACAATCATCTTCGCAAAGTGCGTGATTGGCACAATGAACATCCTTACTCAACCGTTCCCGAAGGTATAAATCCGTTGACAGGCAAACCTTTGAGCAAACTCGACCGTGAAATGATTGCCGACTCTTCCATGCCGAAGTCCGTTCACGAAACATTGATGAAAGGATTACGCCGTGTGCTGACCGAAGAACAAGTGGAAGCCATTCTCGATAAATATACCGTAGGCAAAGTGGCATTTACCCTGAAAGGCTATCAGGCAATCGTTCCTAACATGACGGAAGAGGAAACGGCTTTTGTATTGGAGCAGTTGAAGCTTGCCCGTGAACAGGCTGTGGACTACAAGAACATGAAACAAATTTCTGCTGTATTTGAGATATACAAAACCAAGTGCGAACAGTATTTCAACGAGCACGGACGCAGTTGGCGACAGATGTTCAAAGACTATGTGAACAAGCGTAAGGCTGAAAAAGCAGCAGCAAACAAGAAATAACATATTCCCCTTTCAGTCGTTTCAGCCGAAACTGAAACGCTTTACAGCAAGTGAATGCAGATGAAAGCACCACCCTAAAAAGTGCTTTCATCTGCATTCATTGCTTTCAGCCGGTTTTAACTACTTCAACATTAAACATTTTCTTGCTCAACGTTAACTTGTTTCTTTGGGACGAGTAAGTCTCTCCATGCTTGCATCTAAGTAACTTGACAATTGTCAATTATATACTTGACAGCCGTCAATTAATAACTTGACAGATGTCAATTAATAACTTGACAGCTGTCAAGTTACTAAAGTGTTGATATGGGCGACTTTAACTCACAGCATAAAATGGCTTATTTATACTGTGTAAATGGGTTGATACGGAGTAGGAATTTTGATAAAAAGCATGTAAATCTTAGAATTTTCTTAGAATATAAATTATAATATCAGTGTATTTTAAGTTATTTTTGTACCATAACATAAAAAATATTCTGGATAATAACTTTAAAAAGAAAGGAGGCTATGGGTGAAAATTAGTTTAATTGAATCTATTACTGAGTATTAAAAAACTATTTACCATTATGAAAACAAAGTTGATTTTTATGATTTTTGTAGTTGCTGTTGTAGCAATAGGATATAATGTTTATACACAAAATAGTAGAAAAAATCTATCTATTTTAGTATTAGACAATATAGAAGCGTTAGCAAATGATGAAGCAGAAGCATATTCATGTACTATTACTCGTGATTGTGGAACTGGGAATACTGTTAGCTGTACTGGAGAGAAAAAATGTGAATTTGTAACAGGAGCTCTTGGAAGTTTATTAAGCGGAAAGGGGGTAAGATGCGATGGACATGTAACATGGTGTCCATGATATTAATTATTTTAAATGGATATTTATGAGTAAAATTTCAATTCTACTATATGCACTGTTATTGTTCAGTAGTTGTGCTGACAAACTTCCGAAAGTGAATGTAAAAAGAGAAAAGGGAATTGATGTGTTGGCCGACTCAATCTATTTCTCGGATTTGAGGTGTCTGACTTTACAAGATGGTAAATTGTTTATTTCTAATGTATCTGATGATCAAATTATTTGTTTAGATCGAGATTTGGCATTAGTTACTATATTGGGAAAAAAGGGGCAAGGTCCCGGTGAACTACTTGGAATAAGTCAGTATGCTATAAAAGATTCTTCATTGGTTGTTCTAAATGGGGGGAATAATAGAATCAATATCTATAATACAGATAATGCGTTGATGAAAGAATATTCGTTGGGCAATAATGTGATTCGATTTCATACAGCATATCGGTTTGGATTTGATGGTAAGCAACTTATCGGGTGTTCATCCTTGGCAGAAACTCCATTGGCTACTTATAATCTTGACACGGGTGAACAGACCTTTTGGGGAGAAGGATATAAATTTCATTTGGCAGTTCAGTCGGTTGTGAGGAATGGTCGGCATACGTGCCTGTATGAGAATACTTATATTTCCGTTTCTGATAATATGCCTTACATTGAAGTTTATGATGCAAACAGTCATATGCTTATTAATAAGTATGACTATTCACAGATAGATAATGTAAAGAAATCTTTGAAAGCCATTGAAAAAAGGAAAAACGAAGCCAGTAATTCCTATCAGATTATTTGTGATGACATATATGTTGCCAATGGGCATCTTTATCTTTTATTTGCAAATATCGTTGGTTCATATCATGTTAATGAAATAATTGAGTTTGAATTGAATCCACAAATTAATCCGATATCAATCATAAAACTGCCGGGAGAGATTTATTCTTCTTTTTGTGTGTCCGATTCGCTTCTTTATGCTTATAACAGCTATAATAATATTTTAGAGAAGTTTGTAATGACTTACAAGTGATTGTATTTGCAGATTTTATACTAATTGAAATCCTGAAAGCACTGAAAGCAGATGAAAGCAGAAAAAGGGTGTCTGCTTTCATCTGTAACTGTTTATGACAGACAGTTTCCGCAAAGTCTGGAAGGAATGAAAGCGTGTTTCGAATTATTCTTCCGAATATGGGTACAAAGCCCGATAGCAAACGTCTTTACTTTGATGATAATATCGAAATAACAGACGATTCTATGGCAAATATATTCAGATTTAAGATAATAACTGTGTTGGCTGTTGTGATGTGTTGTAACTACTTGCATGCACAAGATTATAAACTATGGTATGACCGCCCTGCACAGGTGTGGACGGAAGCTCTTCCGCTTGGTAACGGACGGCTGGGGGCGATGGTCTTTGGCAATCCTGCCATGGAGCAGTTGCAACTGAATGAAGAAACGATTTGGGCAGGACGTCCTAATAATAATGCGAATCCCGATGCTTTGGAGTATATACCTAAAGTTCGCGAACTGGTATTTGCCGGTAAGTATCTCGAAGCACAGACGTTGGCAACGGAGAAAGTAATGGCTAAAACCAATTCGGGAATGCCCTATCAGAGCTTCGGCGATTTGCGCATTGCTTTTCCGGGACATACACGTTACACCAACTATTATCGTGAACTCAGTCTTGATTCGGCACGCGCGGTGGTGCGGTATGATGTAGACGGGGTGACTTATCAGCGTGAAATGATTACCTCTTTTACAGATCAGGTAGTAATGGTTCGGCTCACTGCCAACCGTCCGGGAAAGATTACTTTCAATGCGTTGCTTACTTCCCCGCATCAGGATGTGGTGATTGATTCGGAAGATAACTGTGTAACCCTGTCGGGAGTATCTTCCTGGCATGAAGGTCTGAAAGGGAAAGTGGAATTTCAGGGAAGACTCACAGCTAAAGCAAAGGGAGGAACGTTTGCCTGTCGTGACGGAGTGCTCACGGTGGAGGGAGCCGATGAGGCAGTGGTTTATGTATCTGTTGCTACTAATTTCAATAATTACAAAGATATTACCGGTAATCAGGTGGAGCGTGCCAAGTCTTATCTGGCAGAGGCATTGCAGAATGATTATTGGTCGGCAAAGAATGCGCATGTTGCCTTTTATAAGAAATATATGAACCGCGTTTCTTTGAATTTGGGTGAGAACCAACATAAGGATATGACTACCGATATGCGTGTACAGAACTTCAAGGAGACAAATGATGCCCATTTGGTAGCCACTTATTTCCAGTTCGGACGTTATTTACTTATTTGTTCTTCTCAGCCCGGCGGGCAACCTGCCAACTTGCAAGGTATATGGAACGATAAACTTTTCCCTTCATGGGATAGCAAGTATACTTGCAATATCAATGTGGAAATGAATTATTGGCCTGCCGAAGTTACTAATCTCAGCGAACTGCACGAACCGCTTCTCCGTATGACGAAAGAAGTGAGTGAAACGGGAAAAGAAACTGCTAAGATTATGTATGGTGCCGATGGATGGGTATTGCATCACAATACGGACATTTGGCGGGTAACAGGTGCGATAGATAAAGCTCCTTCGGGCATGTGGCCCGGTGGTGGGGCATGGCTTTGCCGTCATTTATGGGAACGCTATTTATATACGGGTGATGTGGAATACTTGCGTTCGGCATATCCGATAATGAAAGAGGCAGGACGTTTCTTCGATGAAATAATGGTAAAAGAGCCTGTTCACGGTTGGTTGGTAGTGTGTCCAAGTAATTCGCCCGAAAATACTCATGCGGGAAGTGACGGGAAAGCGACCACTGCTGCCGGTTGTACGATGGATAATCAATTGATTCACGATTTATGGACAGCTATCATAGCTGCCTCGAAGATACTTGGTGTCGACGCGGATTTCTCCGCCCGTTTGCAGAACCGTCTCAAAGAGATGGCTCCTATGCAGATCGGGCATTGGGGACAACTGCAAGAATGGATGTTTGATTGGGATAATCCTAAAGATGTGCATCGCCATGTGTCACATCTTTACGGATTGTTTCCGAGCAGTCAAATCTCTCCTTTCCGCACTCCCGAGTTGTTTGATGCTGCCCGTACCTCATTGATAGCCCGTGGTGATCCGTCAACAGGTTGGAGTATGGGATGGAAAGTGTGCCTGTGGGCGCGTTTACTTGACGGCGACCATGCCTATAAACTCATAACTGATCAGCTTAGCCTTGTGCGGAACGAAAAGAAGAAAGGCGGGACGTATCCCAATCTTTTCGATGCACATCCGCCTTTCCAAATCGACGGAAACTTTGGTTGTGCTGCTGGTATTGTAGAAATGTTGATGCAAAGTTATGACGGTTTCATATATTTGCTTCCGGCACTTCCTGCGTTATGGAAAGAAGGAGAAATAAAAGGTATCGTTGCCCGTGGAGGATTTGAACTCGATTTAAGTTGGAAGAACGGCAAAGTGAACCGTTTGGCTGTGAAGTCGCGTATAGGGGGTAACTGCCGCCTGCGTTCTCTTACTCCGCTCGCCGGAAAGGGATTGAAGAAAGCTAAGGGAGATAACCCCAATGCACTTTATGATGTACCGTCTGTCGATGCTCCTTTAATTAATAAACAAGCTAAACTTAATAAAGTAGAACTGAGGAACACTTACTTGTATGATTTGCCCACTGAAGCGGGTAAAGAATATATTCTGATAGGAAAATAACAGATAATAACAATATGAAACACTGTATGAAGTTCATCGCTTTGATGCTATTGGTTGCGGGATTTGTGTCTTGCACCGCAACGAAGCAAGCTAAAGAAGAAAGATGGAGTGAGAAAATGGCACGTTCGGAAATGGCACGTTTCCCCGAACCGTGGATGATTGAGAAAGCTAAGAAGCCGCGTTGGGGATATACTCATGGCTTGGTGGTAAAGTCCATGCTTGAAGAGTGGAAACACACGGGAGACACTGCCTACTATAACTATGCCAAGATATATGCCGACAGCCTGATTGACGATAGCGGTAAGATAAAGACCATGAAGTATCTCTCATTCAATATAGATAACGTGAATGCAGGAAAGATATTGTTTGACTTTTATGAACAAACAGGGGATAACCGTTATAAAGTGGCGATGGATACTCTGCGCAAACAAATGACGGAACAGCCCAGAACCGGTGAAGGTGGATTTTGGCACAAGAGAATTTATCCTCATCAAATGTGGTTGGATGGTATCTTTATGGCTTCACCTTATCTGGCTCAGTATGGAGTTGTTTTTGGTGATACCGCAACTTATGCGGAGGTTATCAACCAGATAACTTTAATAGCACGCAAGACTTATGACCGTAATACGGGTTTATTTTATCACGGTTGGGATGAAAGCGGAGAGCAGGCATGGGTCAATAAGGAAACCGGCTGTTCGCCAAACTTCTGGAGCCGCAGCATAGGTTGGTATGCAGCTGCAATGGTGGATGTGCTCGACTATTTACCGCAGAATATTGCAGGACGGGATTCCGTTCTTAATATAATCAGCAATCTGGCTGGTACGCTTGTAAAATATCAAAGTCCGGAAGGGGTGTGGTATCAGGTGACTGATCAGGGTAACCGTGAAGGGAATTATCTTGAATCATCGGCTTCGGCATTGTTTGTTTACTTCCTTTGCAAAGCTGTAAATCACGGATATATTAATGAAAATTACAAAGAAGCTGCGACAAAAGCTTTCGATGGTATGATTAAACAGTTTGTGAAACAGGAAGCAGACGGGACATACACCCTGACAAACTGCTGTGCAGTTGCCGGGCTTGGAGGGCAGAAAGTATATCGTGACGGAAGTTATGAATATTACATAGGCGAACCTGTCATTGAAAATGATCCGAAGTCGGTAGGCTCTTTTATCCTTGCGGCTATCGAGTATGAGAAGATGTTGAATGGAAAAAATGAAGAATAAATAAACAAAGAATATAATATGAAGAAGAATCTGTTGGCATTATTTGCTGCTCTTTTTATGTCTGTTTCGATAGCGTATGCAGATGCCCCTAAAACTTATCTGCCTTGGAGTAACGGTAAGTTGGTTGTATCGGAAGAAGGCCGTTACCTGAAACATGAGAATGGCGCTCCTTTCTTTTGGTTGGGGGATACAGGTTGGTTGTTGCCTCAACGCCTGAATCGTGATGAGGCCGAATTTTATCTTGAACAATGCAAGAGACGTGGTTACAACGTGGTGCAAATACAAACCGTGAATGGTGTGCCCAATATGAATTTCTATGGACAAAGTTCAATGCCCGATGGGTTTAACTTTAAAGACATCAACAAGAAAGGTGTGTATGGGTATTGGGATAATATGGATAACATTATCAAAACAGCCGAACGTAAAGGTATTTACATCGGTATGGTATGTATATGGGGAAGTCCGGTGGCACGTGGCGATATGAACGTGGAACAGGCTAAGGCTTATGGTAAATTCTTGGCTGAACGTTACAAAGACAGTCCTAACATTATCTGGTTTATCGGTGGAGATATTCGTGGTGATGTGAAAACTGAGGTTTGGGAAGCGTTGGCACATAGTATCAAAGCCATAGATAAGAATCATGTCATGACTTTTCATCCGAGGGGAAGAACAACTTCTGCTGCATGGTTTAATGGTGCAGATTGGTTAGACTTCAATATGTTCCAAAGCGGACACCGCCGTTACGGTCAGCGCAATGGTGACGGTGACTATCCTATCGAAGAAAATACAGAAGAAGACAACTGGCGTTTTGTGGAAGCAAGTCAGTCGAAGACTCCGCTAAAACCTGTTATCGACGGTGAGCCTATTTATGAAGATATTCCGCAAGGACTACACGATCCTAATGAAACAAGATGGAATGCAAATGATGTGCGCCGTTATGCTTACTGGTCTGTATTTGCAGGCTCTTTCGGGCATACTTACGGACATAATTCTATTATGCAGTTCACTCATCCGGGTGTAGGTTCTGCTTATGGAGCCAAGAAACCTTGGTGGGATGCTCTTGAAGATCCGGGTTTCAATCAAATGAAATATGTAAAGAACCTGATGCTTACTTTTCCGTATTTTGAACGTATCCCCGATCAAAGTATCATTGTCGGACAGAATGGAGAGCGTTACGACCGTGCCATAGCTACCCGTGGAAATGACTATATGCTGGTATATAACTATTCCGGTCGCCCCATGCAGATTGATTTGGGTAAAATCAGCGGAGCTAAAAAGAATGCTTGGTGGTATAGTGCTAAAGACGGTAAACTGGAATATATCGGTGAGTTTGGTAATGGAACACAGGCTTTCCAACACGATAGCGGTTATATGAGCGGTAACGATCAGGTACTTATCGTTGTTGATGCTGCAAAGAACTATGTTGGTAAGGATTGGAAAGAACTTCCCGATGCTCAACAAAAGTGGAATAAATAATCATTATCGTTTATGAAACATAAGAAACTTTCTCTGTCTTTCATGCTCTTATTGTTTGCTTTAACAATAAAAGCAACTATCACCACAACGGCTCTCCGCATTGAGGGATTGACTAATCCGGTGGGGATAGATGCAGAACAACCTCGTTTTAGTTGGCGTATCGAAGCTACAACGGAAAAGGAAGTCATGCAGACTGCATATCAGATCATTGTGGCGTCTTCTTTGGACAAACTGGAGAAGGGGCAAGGTGATATTTGGGATTCGGGGAAAGTTTCGTCCGATGCTTCTCTTTGGATTCAATATAAAGGAAAACAACTGAAGACTAACGACCGCTATTACTGGAAAGTAAAAGTATGGACGAATAAGGGGGAGACTTCTTGGAGTGTTCCTGCCCGGTGGAGCATGGGATTACTCAATGAGAACGACTGGAAAGCTCAATGGATAGGGATGGAACGTCTTGCTCCGTGGGATAGTCAGACTCAATGGAGCCGTTTGTCTTCACGTTATCTTCGTAAAGAATTTCCTGCGAAGAAGCAGATTAAACATGCAACAGCCCATGTATCGGGTATGGGGTTATATGAACTTTACATCAATGGACAAAGAGTAGGAGATCAGGTATTGGCTCCTGCACCAACCGATTATCGCCGTACCGTTCTTTATAATAGTTATGATGTGACTTCGCTCGTAAAAGAGGGGAATAATGCTGTAGGAGTAGTTCTTGGAAACGGACGTTTCTACACTATGCGTCAAGATTACAAACCTTATAAGATTCCTACTTTCGGTTATCCCAAAGTGCGGATGAATATCATCATTGAATATACGGACGGAACAAAAGAAACCGTCGGTACAAATAATACATGGAAACTCACCGCTGACGGACCTATCCGCAGTAATAACGAATATGACGGCGAAGAGTATGATGCTCGCAAGGAACTGACCGGCTGGGCAACGGCAAGTTACGATGATTCCAACTGGAAACCGGCCGAACGTACAAGTATACCGTTGGGAACACTTCGTGCACAGATGATGCCGGGTATGAAAGTTGTGGAAAAAATATCTCCTGTCAGTATAAAGCCTTTAGGGAATAAGTTTATCCTCGATATGGGGCAGAACATGGCAGGTTGGCTTCGCATCAGAGTGAAAGGAACTAGAGGGGACTCTATACATTTACGCTTTGCCGAGACTTTGCAGGATAATGGAGAACTTTTCACACGTAACCTTCGGGATGCCCGTTCCACGGATACATATATTCTTAAAAGTACGGGAAGTGTGGAAGAATGGGCACCAAGATTTGTTTATCATGGTTTCCGTTTTGTGGAAGTCAGTGGTTTGAAGTATGCTCCATCAATCTCCGATTTTGTGGGAGAGGTGGTTAATGATGAGATGGATGTGACAGGTACATTCTCTTGTTCGTCTCCTGTGTTAAATCAAATAGTGAAGAATGCATACTGGGGTATTCGTAGCAATTATAAAGGGATGCCGGTAGACTGCCCTCAGCGCAACGAACGTCAACCATGGCTTGGCGACCGTACTACCGGATGTTGGGGTGAGAGCTTCTTGTTTGATAATAACAGCATGTATGCCAAATGGGCGGATGATATACGTGAGGCGCAACGTGAAGACGGATGCATTCCCGATGTTGCTCCCGCTTTTTGGAACTATTATAGTGATGATTTGACTTGGGCTGCTGCTTTGCCGATGTCATGTGATATGCTTTATACACACTTTGGCAATACTCAACCTATCGTTCGCAACTATGCTTCTATGAAGAAGTGGATGGAGCATCTCAAAAAGGAATATATGAATGAGGAAGGTATCATTACCCGTAATAAATATGGCGACTGGTGTGTGCCTCCCGAAAAGCTTGATATGATACATAGCCGTGATCCTCGCCGTAAAACGGACGGGGCATTACTTTCCACAGCCTATTATATCAAGATGCTTGAAGTGATGAATCGTTTTGCTACTTTGCAAGGATTTGATAATGATGCAAAAGAGTATCATGCATTGAAACTGCAAATGAGTAAATCGTTTAATGATAAATTCTTCCGTAAGGACAGTTTGTTTTATGGGAACAATACGGCTACTGCCAATTTGCTGCCTTTGGCTTTCGGACTGGTGCAGGAACAATATGTTGATACAGTTTGCAAGCATATCATAGCGGATATTGTTACTTATAGCAGTACGCAAATCACAACAGGTGTAATAGGCACACAGTGGATTATGCGCGAACTTAGCAAAATGGGACGTGCCGATGTGGCTTATACTTTGGCTACAAGCATAAAGTATCCTTCATGGGGATATATGGTCAAACAAGGTGCGACGACTATTTGGGAATTGTGGAATGGAGATAAGGCTAACCCTGCAATGAACAGTGGTAACCATGTGATGTTACTTGGTGACTTATTGGTGTGGTGCTATGAAAATCTTGCAGGCATTCGCAGTAGTCGTGAGGATATTGCCTTTAAGCATATTATCCTGAAACCGGATTTCTGTATTCAGGATTTAAGTAATGTAGATGCTTCCTATATGACTCCTTACGGAAAGGTGGTAAGTAAATGGAAGAAAAACCTGATGCATCTTGACTGGACGGTTACTATTCCTGCAAACACGACTGCAGAAGTGTATCTTCCCAATGGAAAGGTAGAACATATAGGTTCGGGCACATATACATATGAAGTGAATCTCCCATTAAGGAAAGGAATTGTAACAGATGAGTTCCTATATGAAACAGCTTCTTTTCCCGAATGCCATGCAGCCACTATTGCAGAGTTGCCTAAAGGTGATTTGATTGCAGCGTTCTTTGGAGGGACTAAAGAACGTAATCCCGATTGCTGTGTTTGGGTATGTCATAAAGCGAAAGGAAGTAAAGGATGGACAGTTCCGGTGAAAGTAGCTGAAGGATTTCGTGATAAAGATCCGGGTGTTCGTATGGCTTGCTGGAATCCTGTGCTATATCAAATACCAAATGGCGATTTGCTTTTATTTTATAAAATAGGAAGAAGCGTAGCAGATTGGACCGGACATTTGGTTCGGAGTAAAGATGGCGGTCGTACTTGGAGCAAGTCGGAACAATTACCCGATGGTTTCTTGGGACCGATTAAAAACAAACCGGAAATGATAGACGGCAGAATCATTTGCCCGTCGAGCACTGAAGGTAAGGGAGGGTGGCAAGTCCATTTTGAAATAAGCGATGACCTTGGTAAAACATGGCATAAAGTCGGTCCGATTGCAGCAAGCGAGGCACTTCCTACGTTCATGCCTAAAACTAATGATAAGGATGATGATCCTGAAGGTGGCGGCATAACTAATACTAAAACGAAAAAGTACGTGGTACAGGCTATTCAGCCAAGTATTTTGAAACATAAAGACGGGCGCTTGCAAATTCTTTGCCGTACTCGTAACGGAGCAGTTGGCACGGCATGGAGCAGTGATCGCGGTAACACATGGACTCCGTTAGAGTTAACGGAATTGCCGAATAATAATTCGGGAACGGATGCTGTGACATTGCAAGATGGTCGCCATGTGATTATTTATAATAATTATCGTACTCCGAAAGGAGCGAAGAAGGGCAACCGTACTCCGTTGAACATTGCAGTGTCGCGTGACGGCATTCATTGGGATATGAAATTGGTATTGGAAGATAGTCCGGTGAGCCAGTATTCTTATCCGGCTATTATTCAAGGGAAGGACGGACACATACATTGCATTTATACTTGGCGTCGCCAGAGAATCAAGTATCAGGAGGTAAAACTATAATTTTTCTGATAAAATTCATTTTCTTATCATATTTGATAGGGTATTGTTAAGGTGAACGATCTTAGGTATATAAGCCTAAGATTATTCACCTTTAAACAATATAGTAAGATGAAACCACAATGTAAACAATTTCTTGGATTTACGTTTATACTGTTACTCTTATCAGGGGTAAATCCTCAGTGGGTACAAGCGGATTCTAACGATTATATCGTGATTAGCGGTATTATCAAAGATAAGCAGAGCAAGAAAAAAATGGATTGCGTAAGTATCTCTGTTCCGGGTACTAATATCGGTACTGTGACAAATGCGGACGGGCGTTTCTCTCTTAAACTTAAAGAGACAGACTTGCCTAAAAAGTTAGAAATTTCCCATGTAGGATATGCTGACAATTCTTATTCCTTAGGTCGGCAAAGGTTAATTGATCAGGTCATTTGGATGACTCCTTATACCAACCTATTGGATGAAGTGATCATACATCCGAATAATCCCGTTTCTATCGTAATGGAAGCTATTAAAAAGATTCCTGCAAATTATTCTTCGCAACCAACTATGCTCACCGGATTCTATAGAGAGATTATACAAAAAGGTCGGCGTTATATTAATATCTCCGAAGCTATTCTCGATATTTATAAAACCCGTTATGATGAATCGGTTGATAAAGATCGGGTACAGATATCTAAAGGACGCAAACTTTTGAGTCAGAAAAGCGGAGATACGTTGGCCGTGAAATTGGAAGGAGGTCCCACAATTTCGCTCTACATGGATATTGTGAAGAATCCGGATTTTCTGATGAATTTGGATAATCTGTCTGATTATAGTTTTCGTATGGAAGAATCTGTCAATATCGGTAATTGTGAACAATATGTGATTAGCTTTGAGCCGAAAGTTATTCTACCGTATGCTCTTTATTACGGTAAATTATATATTGACAAAGGGAAATTATCTTTCACTCGTGCTGAAATTAATCTCAGTATGAATGATAAGCTGAAGGCTACCCGGGCTATTCTACATAAAAAACCTTTGGGCTTACGTTTCAAACCAATTGAATTATCATGTGTCATCACTTATAAGAATCGTGGAGATGTTACTTATCTGAATTATATCAATAGTAACATACGTTTTAAATGTGACTGGAAACGCAAACTGTTTTCTACTAATTATACAGTTCTCACAGAGATGGTGGTAACAGATAGTAAAGGTGAGGATGTTGCAGTTATCCCGTATAAGAATTCTTTTAAACGGAATCAGATATTCTCTGATAAAGTAGCTGATTTTAATAATGAGAACTTTTGGGAGAATTATAACATCATAGAACCTACTGAATCGTTGGAGCATGCAGTTTCCAAGTTAAAGAAACAGCAAAAGTAGTGTTTCGATAATACTTTTGGTATATTTGAATTTTCCTAATCAGTAAGCTCGGTAGAATGTTAAACGATCTGTTTGTATTAAATAGGATAAAAGAGGGGGATGTGAAGACATTCGAAAAAATATTTCGTATGTATTATTCTCCTCTTTGCCTGTATGCAGCGAGTATAACCGGAGAGATGGAAGTGGCAGAAGAGATTGTAGAGGAGTTATTCTATGTTTTTTGGCGGGAGAGGGCAAAAATACAGTTATTCCATTCTATTAAAAGCTATTTGTATGGAGCGGTACGTAATCAATCCCTTCAATATTGCGAACACCTTGAAGTGAGAAGGCGACATCAGGAAGCTGTGCAGGATGAACTTGAATATGATTCATCTCCCAATCCACAAGAACAGATTGAATATAAAGAATTACAGACATTGATAGATAAGACACTTCATAAATTGCCTGATCGGCGTTATCATATATTTTATATGCACCGTATGGAAGGAAAAAAATATGCAGAGATAGCTTCCGCTCTTTCTCTTTCCATTAAGACAGTGGAAGCAGAAATGACGAAAGCACTTAAAGTATTAAGGGAAGAAATAGAAAATTTTACTCAAATAGAATGAATCAGATAGAAAGAAACAAAAAGACAGACCAAGCATGGAACAAGTTATATAATCGCTTGGATAAGGATGGTTTGCTACCGGATGCAAATCACCGTTACCCTTTATATCCTTTAGTGCTGAAATGGGGGGCAGCAGCGGCTATTGTTGTTTGCATTTACTTTTCTTTTTCTTATTTTGCCAAAGATAATGTAGTGGAACGGGACTTGCTCACGCAACAGAATAACGAGACTGGTACTCTTGTTACTGCTCTTGAAGATGGTTCCATTGTATATTTGGATGGAAAAACATCTCTACAGTATCCAAAGCATTTTTCTTCAGATATAAGGGAGGTTAGTTTACAAGGGAATGCACTTTTTGATGTAACCGGTAACCGGGCACGTCCGTTTATTATCGAAACGCGCGAAGTAAAAATAGAGGTATTGGGTACAGCTTTCAATGTAAAAAGTAACAATAGTGTTCCTTTTGAATTATCAGTGCAACGTGGAAAAGTAAAAGTTACTGTAAAGGAAAGCGGACAGGATGTTTATGTAAAAGCAGGAGAAACAGTCACTCTTTTCTCACAGGGCTTACATTTAACTGATATAAGAGATCATGGCCAGTTTAATCGATATACAAAGAATATGCGATTTAAAGATGAGCGTTTGTCAGACATTCTCCGTGCTATAAACTTGCGCGGACAAACGATACAAATACAAACGTCGCCCGAGTTGGGGAAAAGAAAACTGACTGTTTCGTTTTCTGATAATACTCCCGAAGCAATGACTGAATTGATATGCATGGCTCTGAATTTGAAATATACCTGTGAAAAGAATACGATCATTATAGGTGAATGAAAAAGATAACTTCATATAGTTTATTTCTTATTTGTTTGTTGTTCTTTGTTGTATATCCGGCAAAGGCTGCCGACGATAGTATCTTAAACCGTACAATTCAACTACCTAAGAGTGAGGCTACTGTTTATCGGTTGTTAGGACAGGTATCAGAATTAACGGGCTATCTTTTTATCTATGACAGTGAATTGGTGAATAATGAAAAAGTAGTTAAGTTAAAGAAAGGTTCCCGCACTGTGAAACAAGCTATTTATGAAATTATTGATAATGAATTATTGAGGCTAAAGGTTATAGATAACCACATCCTCATCTATCTTCCAAATAGTAAGAAACCTGCTGTTGTAAGGCATGAAACAAATAAAGAAGAGCCCTCTTATCTCACTGTGAAAGGTGTTTTATTGGATGAAAATACAAAAGAACCGATTCGATATGCTACTGTCAGTGTTGATGCCACTTCTATTGGTAGCATAACAAATAAGAGTGGAGAGTTCAGACTTCACCTGTCCGATTCTTTACGTTTGTCACTTATAAACTTTTCCCATTTGGGCTATGAATCAAAAGCAATAGATATACTTCAACTCATTAAGAGTGATACAACTTTGCTGTTATCTCCTAAGATAATTCCTTTGCAGGAAGTAATTATCCGTATTGTGAACCCTATTCGCTTGCTTGATGAAATGGTGAATTCCCGTGAGAATAACTATGCACGGAGGCCGGTTTACCTTACCTCCTTTTACAGGGAGGGAGTAGAGCACAAGAACAAATTTATGAGTATGACGGAAGCTGTATTTAAAATATATAAAACCTCCTTTGCGAATTACGATATTAATGATCAGGTGAAATTACTCAAGATGCGTCACATCAGTAACCAATCTGTTAAAGATACTTTGATGGCTAAAATGAAATCGGGTATCAGGGCGAGTCTTTCATTGGATATTATTAAGGATCTACCGGAGTTCTTGTCTCTTGAATCCAAAGAAGATGTGTATGTATATGTCTCCAGTGACATAATAGCAATAGATGGACGGTTAGCTAATGTAATTTATTTCGAACAGCGTAAGACCGTTAAAGATCCTCTTTTCAGGGGAGAGCTGTATGTTGATTCAGAGAATAATGCTTTGTTGCAAGCACGATTGGAACTTAATCCCAAATATATAAGTAAAGCGACCAATACTTTTGTTGAACGAAAAAGTCGGCGCCTTAAAATTACTCCCCAAAAGGTGGCCTATACTATCTCTTATAAACCTTGGAACGGAGTCTATTACATAAATCATGTACGGGGTGATCTTTATTTTAAGGTAAAGCGGAGAAAGTTATCATTTAATGCTTCTGTCCTGCACACTTGGTTTGAAATGGTTACTTGTAAGATTGATACGAAACAGGTCAGCCGTTTCACCCGTAATGAGAAGTTATCTACCCATACTATCTTCTCTGACACACATTTCAGGTATGATGCAGATTTCTGGAAAGGCTTTAACATCATTCCACCGGAGGAAGAGTTGAGCAAATCTATCTTAAAGATTTCCTCAAAGGTTGAAGAAACCATAAACGGCAATTAGTACAAGCAGCCTTCTTATCCGTCTTTTATAAGGATTAACATACTTATACTATGATGATGAGAAAATATATCTATGCTGTATTTTTATTATTGGCAAGCACTTTTACTCTTTCTGCCGCCGATATTTGGGTATCACCACAAGGCAATGACATTGCCGCCGGAACAAAGGAAGCTCCGAAAGCTACTCTTACTGCGGCTTTGCGGCAGGCAAGGGAGTTGAGACGTATTTATGAAGAAACCGTTACGGACACCCTTTACATTCATTTGCAAGCCGGTACATATTCTCTTTACGAGCCAGTCTTTGTGCGTCCCGAGGACAGTGGCACGGCTGCTTCACCAACCGTTATAGTTTCCGAAGGCGGGGAAGCCGTATTAAGTGGAGGAACTGCTATAACGGGATGGCGTAAAGGAAAGGGAAAACTTTGGGTAGCAGATGTACCCGATTTCAACGGTCGTCCTCTTGATTTCCGCCAGATGTGGATAAACGGTCGGAAAGCTGTCCGTGCACGTGACATAGCTGATTTTGAAACAATGTCCCGTATTGTGAACAATGATTCCGAACATGAAATACTTTGGGTGCCTGCAAAGGCTGTGAAGAAGATACTCCATGCACCCTATGCCGAAATGGTACTCCATGAAATGTGGTGTGTGGCAAACCTCCGTATAAAATCAATAGAAGTGCAAGGCGATTCGGCTGCGGTGCGTTTCCATAATCCGGAAAGCAGGATTCAATTTGAACATCCTTGGCCTCGCCCGATGGTAACGACAGACGGACATAACTCTGCCTTTTATCTCACTAACGCAATAGAACTGTTAGATGAACCGGGTGAGTGGTATCATGACCTGCGCAGCCGAAAGCTGTATTATATGCCTCGCGAAGGAGAGGATATGCGGAAGGCGGAAGTAATAGTACCTGCCGTGGAAACATTGATTCGGGTAGAGGGAACGCTCGATCGCCCTGTCGGGAACATCATTTTCCGCAACATAGCTTTCAGCCATACTACGTGGATGCGCCCGTCTACTCATGGTCATGTACCTTTGCAGGCAGGCATGTATCTCACCGACGGCTATTCCCTGAAGCCTAAAATGATTCGTAACTACAATAATCATAAACTGGATAATCAGGCATGGCTGGGGCGCCCCGCTGCTGCGGTGCAGGTAGAATCGGCAAATAATATAGATTTTGACGGTTGCCGCTTCGAGCATATCGGTTACAACGGTTTGGATTATGTGCAAGGAACACGGGGCGGAACAGTGCAAGGCTGCCTTTTCCGTGACATAGCGGGCAACGGACTGGTGGCAGGAAGCTTCAGCCCGGCTGCCCACGAAACGCATTTGCCCTATGATCCTGCCGACCGTCGCGAACTGTGTACGCATCTTACCGTAAAGAACAATCTCTTTACCGATGTTACCAACGAGGATTGGGGATGCGTAGCTGTCTGCGCAGGATATGTCAGCGATATAAACATCGAGCACAATGAAATCAGTGAGGTGTCTTACACAGGTATCAGTCTCGGGTGGGGATGGACGCAGACGGTGAACTGCATGCGGAACAACCGCGTGCATGCGAATCTGATTCATCACTACGCCAAGCACATGTATGACGTGGCGGGCATTTATACCCTTGGTTCACAGCCTAAGAGCTATGTGACGGAGAACTGCGTGCACAGCATCTATCAGCCCGGATATGCCCATGATCCCAACCATTGGTTTTATCTCTATACCGATGAGGGCTCGTCGTTCATCACCGTTAAGGACAATTGGACGGAAGGAGAGAAATTCCTGAAGAATGCCAACGGACCGGGCAATGTGTGGGAGAACAACGGACCAATGGTAGGCGACAGCATTAAAGTGAAAGCAGGTATCGAACTTAATAAAAACAACTATAAATGAAACGTATAGCACTATTATCATTCATTACTCTTTTTACAGTGATGACTTACGCACAGACATGGATATGGTATCCGGGAGATTATGAGATATGGCTCGGCAATGAGATGAATAACCGCCGCACGGAGAGGGGAGCTTTCTTTCCGCCGTTCTGGAAAATGGATTCGCACTACGTAACGGTGGAGTTCAGTAAGAAGCTCGATCTCGCACAGCCCGAAGAGATAGAGATTGCAGCCGAAGGGAGATATAACGTGAAGCTCGACGGTAAACTGCAATTCGGCATGCCCCGCCGCTTCACCCTTCCTGCGGGTAAACACAGTCTGAATATTAAGATACACAATCAGGCCACTCCTCCGGCATTATTTGTCAAGGGCATCACTGTGAATACCGATGCTTCATGGAAAGTAACTTTTGAAGATAAGGAATGGATTGACGAAAGCGGTAAAGCGAGCGACACTTCCGCTACCACTTACATGGATGCAGGTTGCTGGAACTTCGACACGGCAGATGAACTTCCTTCCCGCTTCCGACTCTCTACCAAACCACTGAATGCTGCCACTGCCGAAACTCTTGAAGACGGAGGAGTATTGCTGGACTTTGGTCGTGAAACATTCGGCTACCTTGTATTGAACGGATTGGAGGGCACGGGAGAAGTGAACATTTATTACGGTGAAAGCCGTGAAGAAGCACTGGACAAAGCCTATTGCGAAACACTTGACAAGCTTTCTTTGGACGGTGAAACCGTGACCGACCTTGCGCTCAACCGTTCCGAACTGATAGGCGAAACCTACATAATGGGTAGTTCCAAAGCATTCCGGTATATCTATATCACCAAAAACGGGACAGCACATTTCAATCGTGTGAATATGCTCTACGAATACATGCCCGAAGAATATCGTGCTTCTTTCCGCTGCAACGATGAAGAATTGAACCGTATCTGGGACATCGGTGCCTACACTATGCATCTCACCACACGTGAGTTCTTCATTGACGGCATCAAGCGCGACCGTTGGGTGTGGAGTGGCGATGCCATCCAAAGCTATCTTATGAACTATTATCTCTTCTTCGATAAGGAATCGGTGAAACGCACCATATGGCTGCTCCGTGGCAAAGATCCGGTGACAAGTCATTCCAATACCATTATGGATTACACGTTCTACTGGTTTCAAAGCATTTACGATTACTACATGTACACGGGCGACCGTCACTTTGTGAACCAGATATATCCCCGCATGCAGACAATGATGGAATACGTGCTTGGTCGCACTAATCCGAACGGTATGGTGGAGGGCATGACAGGCGACTGGGTATTTGTGGACTGGGCGGACGGTTATCTCGATAAGCATGGCGAGCTTTCTTTTGAACAGGTATTGTTCTGCAAGAGCCTTGAAACAATGGCTCTTTGTGCCGCATTGGCCGATAATAAGAATGATGAACAGCATTACACACATCTGGCTTCCACGCTTCGTGCCAAATTGGAGCCTGCTTTTTGGAATGATGAAAAGCAAGCCTTGGTGCATAACCGTATCAATGGCAGACAAAGTGATAATGTGACTCGCTATTCCAATATGTTTGCAACGTTCTTTAACTACCTGAGCCCGGAGAAGCAACAGACTATCAAGAACTCTGTGTTACTGAACGACAGTATCTTGAAGATAACGACTCCTTACATGCGCTTTTACGAGCTCGAAGCCCTCTGCGCACTTGGCGAACAGGAACAAGTGATGCGCGAAATGAAAGATTATTGGGGCGGCATGCTTAGTGAAGGTGCTACCACATTTTGGGAAAAGTATAATCCGCAGGAGACGGGAACGCAGCATTTGGCTATGTATGGCCGTCCTTATGGCAAGAGCCTTTGCCATGCATGGGGAGCAAGTCCCATTTACCTCTTGGGTAAATATTATCTCGGTGTGCGCCCTGCTGAGGCAGGTTATCGTGAGTTCTCTATTCAACCCGTTCTTGGCGGATTGCAGTGGATGGAAGGAACCGTTCCCACTCCGAATGGCGATATTCACGTGTATATGGACAAGAAAACCATAAAAGTGAAGGCTACGGAGGGTAAAGGTTATCTCACTTTTACAAGTAAGCGCATGCCTAAAGCCAATATCGGGAAGATTGAGAAGATAGGCGATGGCAAATATCGCTTATTGATAAATGGTGATGGGAAGGATATTGTAGTAAGGCTGTCGCAAAGATAAATAATGTAAAAAGTATTGCTGTTATATGTCTTTTTCTTTTATTATATTCTGTTTTTATATATATTTGGTGATAGCTAAAATCAGGATACATGAAAAAGATAGGAATATTTTTCATACTTCTGCTTTATGGAGTTATCCAAATCTATGCACAAGACGATCATCTGGAACCGGAATGTGGTATATATGGCTATGACCATTATAGCTCAATCGTATGTAAACCGTTTGGGACAGATTTTGAAATACGCTTTGTTGCGGCTCCTTCTTGGGGACATTTGGCATCTTTTTCAATGGAAAAAGAGAATAAGAAAATCATACTGAAAATAAATACGGTTAGCTATGCCGGGAGAGATGAACGTTCTCCCGGCTTTTATCGTTTCGAAATAAGTTCATCATACGAAGATGCTTTGAAAAGCTTATTTAGTGAGGCTCTGTCACAAGTTGACTTTACTAAGGAGGACAGTAATGGCTTGGATGGAGAAACTTATTATTTTGTACAGCCCGGACATAATGGAAATATAAAAGTTGGAAGGAAATGGTCGCCGAAAGATTCTACGTTGATGTATCGGCTTACTGCTCTTTGTGATACTATTAGTATGGCAACAAGTATATCCGATTTGCCAAAAGTGGTAAAATTGTACGATTTAACTAAGGAACTTAAGGAGTACAATGTTCGGCACCAATTTAAATCTACAAGATATAAGAGTTTTGCAATGTTCAATCTTACGGACAAATATTATAAAGGAAGAGTAGATAAAAAACCATATTATCCCACCACAGATGGAATGACACATTATGCCATATGGCAGATTCAATATCCTGATTCCTTATTGAAAACCGACACATGGGGATGGGCTGTTTGTCAACTTGTTATAGATAGTCTTGGTCATGTATCGGCAGAAAACTATTTATCCAGCCATTCTCTATTTGAAAAAGAAGCTAAACGCATTGTACATTCTATGACAAAATGGATTCCGGCAGTGAAAGACAGAAAGAATGTAAAATCCGATGTTATCTTTTTTATTCCCTTTAATCCCGAGTTTTATCGAAAACGCAAAGAATATCAAACTCCGGTATTGACTTCTTGTAAAGGGCAGAAGGTGGATAAAGAGCCTGAATTTCCCGATAATATTCGTTCTCTTGTGATGGGAAACAGACATTGGGTTTATGGTTTTTTGCCGGATACTGTTGCTGTTACATGTCGATTTACTGTAAACAGGGATGGATATATAGAGAATGCTCATGTGGTAAACGGTCTGTATCCGACTTATAATAATGCAGCATTAAATATTATCTATGGTTTCCCAAGAATAATTCCGGCATTGCGCAAAGGGAAGCATGTTTCATTCGACTATTTGTTGACAATCCATTTTTGGAGAGAAGATTACAGTTTTTACCGGAATTATAGAGCAAATTTGAAAAGAGAACTGCAAGGATGTATGGTTGAAACCGAATCCCGGAGTATGTATAAAGGAGGATTCCAAGCTATTCGGAATTTTATAAAATCCAATTTAACTATTACAGATCAAATGAAAAAAACGGGGAAGCAAGGTCGTGTTATTTGTTCGTTTATAGTGGATTTTGATAGATCGTTGCGCAATTTTCGAGTTGTCCACAGTTTACATCCCTTATTAGACCGGGAAGCATTGAGGGTTTTAAAGCAGTTACCTAATGAATGGAGCAATGGTTACATCGTTAATTCTGAAAAAAACTATCTTGAGTTTTGTTCAACTGAATATAATATTCTTGTAAGCTTTGAGTGGTAATATTATTCCTCTTCTGCTTTTTTTATTATTGTATTTTTAAGGCAAGTTTCCGCATAACATGTGTTTATCGGTAACGGTAAACATTTGCATACATGTAAAAGAGAGAATCTCCATTTTACCTTCAAATGTTCATTTAACATAAGTTTATGTTAAATGAACATTTGGAGGTAAAAACGGATAAAGTACAAATATTGTAGGCAAAAGTCGGAAGTAACTAATTTCCCCTCTTGAGAGGGGTAGGGGTATGTTATCTTATGAGCCATTAATCATCAACAAGATAACATACCCCTTAAGCCCCTCTCAATAGGGGAAAGTAATACTATTGCACATCCAGTGCATCCAGTGCCAGCCCATTCATGTCATGAGCTGAGAGTATCACACGATAATGTCCTGCATTAACATATGTTCCTGTGGTGGTGCTGAGCATCTTCCATTTCTCCGGAGTATCAGGAAAGGTGATTTCATCTTCTTTCAGTGTGATGCCTTTGCTGTCCACGAACTGCATCTTCACCGTAATTGGCTTGCCGCTTGCATTCATGTACTTGAAGCGTAGGGCGTAGACTTGCGCAAGTCCTGTGCTGACTTTCCATTCGATGCTGTTTCTTGTACCTTTTCCAAAGAATACGCCTTTCTGTTTGCGATGTTCTTTGCATGCGTAGTTTCCTTTCAGTATTGCATCTTCTGCTTCATAGGTGACATTGGCACGGGCATTCTTATCTTCAGGAAGCATCTCTTTCGGTGTCTTGGCAAGTACATCGCTATTAAAGGTAGCCCACATATCGGGGTTTACGGTGGTATTATTTATTGGGCTTACATCTCCTTTTCCTGCAACTGCTACCCCGCAAATCACTGCTTGCCCTGCTTTCACTTCGGGGAATCGGATAGTGAGCTTTCCATCTTTCACGTTTGTATGGATTACTTTCTTACAGATTCCATCATGTCCGCTCTCTGCCCAGATGTCCAAATCATCAATTACTGTGGAGTCGTTCACCGCCACATCGAAGATGCGCAGTCCTTCGCAATCGGTTGAAGCGCTTCCTCCCGTGCCGTGCCACGGCTCGGTGAAATACAGTTCCACACGATAGTCACCGTCGGGCAAAGGCAGTTCGTATTGCAGTTTATGCCGTCCGAAACGGAAAGATTGGAACAGTGTCCAGTCGCGGGTTCCCCGTATGGGATCTGCCGTTGTGCGTTGTGAGGCGAGATAGGGATTCAGCCCTTCATAGCTTTCTGCCCACGAACGGGAAACGGAGGTATTGTCCTGAGTCCATGTTTGTCCGAAACTGTCGGTGTAAGCATCGCCTCCGCAATTGATGCGGTACAGGTATGTGTAACCTTCTTCGCCTTTCAGCAACGGGCGGGCATCGGCATACAGCGTCTCGAATGCGGGCGACTGCTCCAATCCATGGAGCACAAGTATGTCCTCACAAACAGGCTTTCCTCCATAATAGCCCACGGCACGGAGCACGTTGTAGCGAATGTCGCGGTTCTCCCATACGAAGTGAGTTCCTACTCCATTATTCTTTTTACGTCCGAGGAAAGCATTCCCGGTGGCATCGTTGTAGAGCAGCACGGAATCGCAGTTACTATATGCTTCGATGTTTGCACGGCGGCGACCTGTGGCAAAGCGGTCTGCCCAAGTATGGGATACGAGGTAAACTACCGGCTCTTTGGCGGCAGGCATGTAGGCTGCTTTATACAGATAATATACGTCACAGGGTTCTTCCCACGGGGTTACCAATCCTTTGTAGTTGAATGGCCCAACTTTGTCTACGCGGCGCAGAGCTTCATCCGGTTGTCGGCGCCCGGGGTTATCATGGCTGCTGAAAATCCATTGGAACTGTCCGCACACACTGTCCCGTGCTTGCTCGGCAAGACGTATTTTTGTTTCCATGATGCGACACATGCGGTCTTCGCTCCACACGGTGTCGGCAGCGGTGGCATTCTCGGTATGCAGACCGATGCTGCGCCATGCCCCGTATTCTCCGTTAAGCAGTTGGTCGGGGCGGCTGAGTTCTCCGGCATAGTTTTCCAGCTTTCCTCCGTACGTGCCGCTCCAGTTTTGAACCACGTTCCAATCCGTTCCCTCGCCTCCGTTGCAGGTAGTGATTACACGCATGTCTTTGGCTGTCGGGTCCATTTCACGGATGATGGCGGAACATTCTTCGGCAAACTCACGGGGAAGGGTACTTTCGTTTTGCAGTCCCCACATCACGACGGACGGGGAGTTTCGGCGTTCCTTCACCCACCGGCGCAGCAGTTGCTTGAAGTTGTTACGGAACTCGGGCGTGTCATACCACACATGTGCCGAGAACTGAGTCCAGAACAGTATTCCCTCTTTATCCCATTGCTCCTGATAAAGCAAGTTATGCGGTTGGTGGGCGTCGCGGAAAGCATTGAATCCCGCAGCTTTTATCTGCTTCACGCGTGACAGCACCTGCTCCCGGCTGAATGCATGGCTTTGCCCGAACTGATGCTCGTATTCACAAACTCCGTTAATAAAGACAGGCTTGCCGTTGAGGTAGAACCGCCCGTCACCGTCGGCACGTTTCATCGGCCAACTGATTGTGCGGATACCAAACGGAGTACTTATCTCATCCGTAGTCTTTCCATTACGTTTAATCATAGAGGCAAGAGAATACAGATAGGGATTCTCCACACTCCACAGAATGGGATTCTCTACTTTGGCTTGCTGGCGGAGCAGTTTTGTTTCTCCGGCTTGCAGTGTCAGATTCTCTGTCAGACGGAACGTTTGTTTACCATCGGCGTTGCTGAGTTTGTTCACTACCTCGATAGTTTGAGGTGAGTTACTGTAATTACGAAGTTCTGTTTCTATGTATACGGTTTGTGCCTTGTTGTCATTCCAGATATGAATGCCAAAGGGTTCGATGCGCACTTCGTCTGTCACCTCCAGAGTAACGGGACGGAAGATTCCGAACGGTTGGGAACCTTCGCTGAATCCCCACTCCGAGGAACATCCGCCACATACCCAAGGCATGTCTGCAATCATTTCGGGATGTTCGGCCTTTACTTCGAGGTGGTTGCGGGTAGCTATGGCATCGGTCACATCCAGCGTGAGTGTGGTGCGTCCTACCGGGTGACGTCCGTAATCTTTGCCGTTCAGTTTAATAGTAGCATATGTCCCCACTCCTTCAAACTTCAGGAAGTATCGTTTGCCGGGCTTCGTTTCTGTCTGGAAGTCTTTCACATACATGGCGGTTCCGTGGAGGTTGCCGTGGGTAAGTTGGCGATAGCCTGCATAATCGTCCCAGTTATGGGGAAGATTAATCAGTTGAGAGTTAAGAGTTGAGAGTTGAGAGTGGAGGGTGTCATTGGGGAGTATGTAGGTTGTCCAGTTCTCATTTAGGCTTGTTAGCTCTCTGCGGTTCTTTGTTTCGGGCTTGGGGAAGCGGACTTTTGAACGCCCCATTGGCTTTGATGTGGCTACGGCTATTCCTCTCTGTTCATATTGGTTCACTGCACAATAGAAGTGATAGACCACTCCGTCGTGTTTAATGACATAGCTTTTGTGGGCAAACAGGTTGTCATAGTCTTTGGACGGGATGATGAGGTCGGCGCCTTTCCAATCCGTCCAATGCACAAGGTCATAACTTGCGGCAAATGTATTGAATGCTTTGTAGCGGCGCGAAGGTTCGAATGCCGAGAAATAGAACATGACATATACATCTCCCATCTTCTGTATGTGCGCGTCTCCCGTTATTGTTCCGTCTGCTTCGTGCGCAAAGACCGGGTTTCCGGGATAGCGTTTCCATTTCTTCATGTCTTTGGAGAGGGCGATGCCTACACGCTCACCCTTCAGTCCCGTTTCGGGGTGACGGCCTCCGGCATTGTAGAACATGACAAAAGGTGAGCCCAGAGTCTTGTCTTTATCCCAATATACGGTGCTTTTGTATTGTGTCATGCTCTCCCACCACTGCACGTCTTTGTCCCGGATGCTGAGAACGGGCTTGTCGGCGGCTTCCCATTCGTGAGCCGTGGTGATGTTTTTATCTGTCCATGCAAGTCCCACATACAGGGGAGCGCGAACAGCTTCATATCCCGTTCCTTCTCCGCCGATGTATGTCATCCAGTGCTTTTCCTTGTACTGTTGAAGACGGTAGGTGCCTCCCCATTCCATGTCGGGCAGTGCAGGGAATCCGCCGCGTTGGTTACAGTCCCATGCACCGTCACGGTAGGAGAGAACCCGTCCGAGGGTATTCCATTCCAATAAATTGTTACTCTCGGCTATCCATGTTTCATATCCTCGTCCGTCGGTTCCGGTTTTACCGTTGTAGACTACGTAGGTCATGTACCATTTGTCTCCTTCCCGGAATACGGTAGGGCAATCTATTTTGTGACGGTTGTCGGTCGGCGCTACAGCGAGCCCGTACTTAAAAGGTGTCTTTGCTTCTTCATATATCTCCTGCATACGCAAGTCGGGAACTTCCTTCTGTGCGAAGGAAATTCCCGAGATAAACAGAGATACCAGTGTAATTGATATTCGGTTCATAATTAATGTCTTTAGTTTGTTAATAGAACATCCAGTCCATCGTTTCACTGTCACCTGCAAGTGCGGCATTACGCGGAGTTATCTTTCCGTCGGTCAGCCCGAGGACAATAGCATAGCCTTTCGGCAGAAGCAATTTATGCTTTCCCGCTTCGAAGTGATAGGCGTGTACATTAGCTATCGGCAGACCTTCCATGCATATGGCATTGGTAAATTTGGGTTCAGCCTGTCCGTATTCGTTGGCAGAAGCGTCTGTTTCCAACTTTGGAGCTTTGGCGAACTTCTTTTGGTCGTCACGGAAGTAACCGACTAAGAGTTCCACCGGAGTTGCCGTCTCAAACTCGATAGCCGTTCCTTCCTTGCGCTGTGCATCTCCATTGAGACGGAAAGCTGTAAGTCCTTCGAGCTCGGGAGCTATTGCTTCTATCTTGGCAGCAGGCAGATTACTGAACAATGTTGCTCCCTTTGTCAGCTTCACTTGCGGAAGTTTACTAAACAAGGTGACTGTTGCATCAGGAAGTGCGGCTATGTTTTCTGCTTTGTCTACTTGCTTTCCGCTTAGTTTGTCTTTCAGCATGGCAAGATTGGTCTTGAAGTTTGCCAACTCCTTCTCATAATGTGGAAGCATTTCTTCCCATGTCTTGTTATGTCCGTCGTCACCACCTATCGGGATACGGCGTTGGGCTGTTTGCATGCTGTTTGCATAGTAATAGTGCTCTTTGGTCAGATCTACTAATTTGCGATAGTGCTCAAGGCTTTGTTCCATCAAAGGAATGGCATCATCGAGATTCTTGATGTCTTTACCCCATTGATAGTCAAGCACTAATTTGGCCGCTTTTACTTTCAAGTTAAAGAAGTATGCAAATTCACGGTAACAATGCATGTCATTACGTAAACGTTCGAACTCATCTTTGTTTTTAGTGGCACTACCCTCCACAGCATCAATGGCGGCAACTGCTTTATCACCATGCTCAATCACCTGCCGGATAATATCAAGAGGCATTTCCGTACCTGTATGCGGCTCTTTTTTCCACTCGCGCTCTACATATTCGATGAGCTTTTCACCCTCAGGTCCGCAACTCTCATAGAATCCCGGATAAATAGTATATTTATATGGATTTACAAGTTGGCTCATGAACATACCCAAAAGCAGTGTTTGCCGATTGCCTTCTGTTATACCGAAACGGCGTAACAACTTTGGAGCGATTTCACCGCTCTGCTCGTAGGCTTCGAGTACATTGGCTGCCTTATCTTGTTGCATTCCGTAGAATTTACCTAACTGACCGGACCAGTAAGTTATTTCGTCTGCTCTGTCCCGGTGACAATTCCATGCATAGCGTCCCCAAGTTTGATACCAAATCCAATCACGGTCAAGTTGGTATTCGCGTTCGCCGTTCGGAAGCTTGTCTGCGGTGTAAGGCCAGTCCCAGTAAGATGCTTGCGGGTATAAATGAAGTGCATTGGCTCCATGTACATTGTGCATGGCATTCACAGTCTTCTGCACAAAGTCGGGAGAGCCCCAACGGAATGGTTCAAGATTGGCAAGGATATGTACGTTACTGATATGTATGCTGCCTAAAGAGCTTAAGTCGGTATGGATCTTTGCCCACGGACCACGTGGCTCATAAGTGGTCAGAGATTCTCCATTATATTTGTGCATGGTATATAGGTTCTTGTATAGTGGCAATGCTGCGTCCATTACCATTTTACAATTTGTATCGTGTGCACGGACTAATACCGGTGGCTCATCTGTGCGTCCTAAAGCTTTCAAGCCATCCTTTACTCCCGGAATAATAGTTTCGGTAAACCATTTTACATCATCTTCGTGGGTATCCATTGCTTCACCTAAACAAACAAGCAGCCCTACGTTAGGATACTTTTCAATGAAGGCTGCCACGCTTTTACGGGTATAATCAGATATAAGGGGCGTAATAGGACGGTTGCGGTCTTGTGTTTTCAATCCGTAATGTTCTGCAAAAGGCTTTGATAAGAGAATATTATAGAACATCTGAATAACAAAGATTCCTCTTTTGTCCGCTTCTTCTGTGAGGAAAGCAAACATCTCTTCATTCTTTTTAAATGTCTCATCATCTACTTCAACGGCAAAAGGATAATCTTTTAATTTAACCAAAGAGGCAAAAGGATGACCATTCCATAAATAAAGTGAGTTCATACGGTTTTCCACAAGCATGTCGAGATACTTAATCCATTGTTCTTTATCATAAAACCAAGGGAATGTTTCGGGAGTATAAGGATACTCGTATACGGTGCGTCCCGGTAAATAAGTTGACTTTTGCAAGCCGACACATGCTCCGCGAAGAACCATTTCGGGAGCATCTGTCATTTCTTTTGGGAAGTCAAGATTGTCATAGTCCCTAACATGGTCTATCAGTTCACGGCATCCATAAATAACTCCGTTTCCGTCATTCCCGGTTACGAAGGTTGTGTCGCCACGGCTGATAATGGTAAATCCCTCTTTCTTAAGAGTACTGTCATTGGCTTGTACCAAACGGATGTATTTTTCTCCTACGGGTAAGGTATCGTTTTCAGTAATGATTGTTACCTGATGTCCGGCTGTTTGCAGGGCATCTCTTAACTGGCTTGCGGCAAACTGCATACGTTTGGAAGCATCAGCGGGTGTCACTACATTGATCATGTTTTTCTCACATGAAGCGAGCATACACGTTAGCAGGGCAAGAAGTAATAGTCTAATGTTGTTTTTCATCTTTTATTTAATTGTTTCTATAAATATCTTTTTTACCAGAATCTCAATACAATTCTACCTTTGTTTTGTCCGTCTACCCATTTTGGTTGTGAGGAAGGACCACATAAGTCTGTTGCATTTACTTTGTTGCGCACAGCCGGAATTACATTCATAAGTGAAATTCCGGTTTTGGGGAATGTATATAAAAGACGGTCACGTCCATCGCGCGGTTCATATACTCCTACATATAAATCATGAACATCGTAGACAGTTGGAGTAACATTTTCAATGCTGATAGTTCCTTCCTCAGTTTCAATATTCATCCATGATACATGCGAAAAGTAACCTTTGAATTCCGGGTAAGTAAAAGTTTCGCCCGGGATAGGATCATTGTATTCATTACTCCACAGGTTGTATGTAGTACCATGTAAGCGGTTTTGCCATACGCGATACGGACCATTGCCAAGCCATGTCTTGCTTTTTACCTTTTCTTCCGGATAATCGAATTTTATTCCCATGAGATCTACAACACCTGAAAAGTTGTAAACATAGTCAAGGATGGCGGTACCATCATTGCTGATAGTCCACTGTGCACTGTCTATATTACCAAGGCGATAGTTTGCCGTAACAATCAATTTGCTTCCTCCTTCTTTGATGTCGAAACCTGTAAAGTGTGCTGCATCTTCGAACTCTGTATAGGTACGGTCTTTTGATTTGGCTTTTTCGTCATCGTGATTATAGAATTGATCGAGGGAACGGTCGGCACGGCGTGCACCGATAAATCTAGGTCCATTGGCAAAGCTTATTTTTTTCCCATTTACGGTAACACCTTTTAGCTCGCCGTCTTTATTAGAGAAAGTGAAGGTGTGGTTGCCTGCAGTGACAATCAGGTTATCTTCTGCTATTTGATGTTTTACAATTCCCTGACGCATATTGAGCAAAGGTTTCGATTCACGGTCTGTGTTTACACGGAATGACCAGGTGTAAAGTTCGTCACCACGTCCGTCAATTACTGTCATAAGAATAGCGTCTGCATCATCAGATATATTATTGAGCCCTATATCCAGTTTCCCTTCTGTATGAGGAGCAAGGTCTATACCTTTCACTTCACCTTGTTTTATAACTGTAACTTTAGGATCTCTAGAAATGGCAAGAGGGAATTTTACCTGTTTCCAAACGAAACGGCAAGTATTCGTATTCAAAAAGTCATAACGGTTTTCAACATTGAATACTCCTTTTGATGCAGGAGTTATACGTACCGGGCTCCATAATTCTTTGATGGTATAATAACTTCCTTCTTTTTCATGGTGTGGTCCAACGATGCCGTCAGCTCCGTAATTGCCTTGGTTGTCAATAAAACCATCCATATCCACACGTTTAACCCCTTCATCGGCAAGTACCCAAAGGAATCCACCGGCACAACGTGGATGTTTACGCATCATCTCCCAATAATCATATAATCCGGCTCCGTGTCCTCCGTCATAAAGGCCATGAAGGAATTCCGTAGGCATAAAGATTTCCGGTAAACGCATGTAGTTTTGGCTCTCTCCGTAAGAACGGTAGTGCATTGTTTCAAAACCACCATAATTACCTTGCGGATGAAGAACCGGACGGCATTGTGGATCATATTTATGGAATTCTCCGTCAAGTTCTGTATTCCAACCTTTTTCATTACCATTACTCCACCAAATGATAGACGGATGATTTACATCACGAGGAATCATTTCACCTATTAACTTTATGCCGGTAGGGGTGTCATACTTACCATGCCATCCTCCTAATTCATCCATTACGTATAAACCAAGTGAGTCACATGCTTCGAAGAATTCTGGATCTGCCGGATAATGGCTGAGACGGACAGCATTCATATTCATGCTCTTGATGAGAAGTACATCTTCAATGTTAGCTTTCTTGTTGAGAGTACGGCCACTTTCCGGGCGGAAACTGTGACGGTTTACTCCTTTTACCAAAATTTTCTTTCCATTAATGTAGAGACCGTCGCTTTCGCGTACTTCAATGGTACGGAAACCGAATTTTGTATTTTCGTGGTGTAATTCTTCACCGTTTTTGTTTAACAGAGTAAATTCTGCACGGTAAAGGTTAGGTGTTTCGGCAGTCCATAAAGCCGGATTGGTTACATTTAGATTTAGGGTAGTCCAATCACTTCCAACTTTCACTGGTGCTGTGGTTTCGGCTACCTTCTTTCCTTTGCTATCAAATAAGACAGTATGTATTTTCATTCCTTCTCCGGCAATATTGAGCTGACAATTTGCCGAGAAGCTTCCGTCTGCTAAAGCATTGATAGAAATCTGGCTTATATTGATAGCAGGACGAACATCAAGAAATACCGGGCGGAAGATACCTCCGAAGTTCCAATAGTCGGCACGACGTTCGGCAAGATTCACACTTGCATTCTCGCTTTCTTTGCTTACAGTAACTTCAAGTAAGTTTTTCTGACCATATTTTAATAAGTCTGTTACATTGTATTGAAAACGATAAAAAGCACCTTGATGTTTGCTTCCGGCTTTACGTCCGTTCACCTTTACTTCGGTGTCTGTCATGGATGCTTCAAAAACAAGATTTATTTGTTTGCCACGGAATTCTTCGGGTACGGTAAATTCATATTTATACATACCTTTCTCTTTTGCTATTCCGTCAGGGAATGGCTTACCGTAGAAAGTTATTCCATATTGGTATGTCCCAAAACCTTGTAATTCCCAACAAGAAGGTACACCTATCTTTGTCCACTTTCCTGAGTTACGACCTTCTGTGCAAAAGAAGTCCCACTCCACCATATCGTCCGAACCGCGTCCCGACAGGTATTGTCGCTGAGTAACGGGAATATCTTTAGCCTGAACGCCCATGGCACATAACAGTGCGAGTGCCGTGAATACACGACGAAAAGTAAGTTTTTTACAGTTCATTATAGTTTTTCTTTGATTAATTCGTATTCTCTCTTCAAAGAGACGTGTGCAGGGGCTTTTTGTACCCATTGGCAGGTGATAAATTAAAAGGGAAGCTTCCAAATAAAAACGGTACGCCTTGAGATGAGAAATGCAAGGCGTACCGTTTACGGATGAAATCTCCGGTCTTTATTTATTACTTTTTATGACAAATCGCAGGCTTTGTGTTCCTTTTCCGAAAGTGTACTTCTTTAACACTCCGGGTCCGCAACTGCTGTTCCCTAATCCCATAACCGCTGCATCGACATTAAGAATTACTTCTTTGCGTGGAGTGAGTTCACAAGCGTGAGTTGTCTGATAAAGATCATTGGTTGTAAAGTGAAGGGCGGATGCGGAGAATTTTCTGCCTTCGGCTTCTATTCGTATACCTTGTTTTTTATGATTGGTAAGTATCAGCAGACGTACATCTTCTTTATTGCCGGTGTCTTGCGGACGAGGATAAGGTACGTATTGATCGGTCACAGTGCTTTCCCATAAGCCTACTGTAGTAGAAGTTTTGCGATCAGGATAATTTTCCCATGGTCCACGACCATACCAAGTAAAGTTTTCCAATCCTTCACTTAATGCAAAAGACAAACCTAAACGTGGTAATTCCGGTAGTTCGCCCTCTGGGTGAAAAACAGCTTCAACGGTCAATGAACCATCTCCGGCTAAAATATAATTTAGCCGGGTGATTAATTTCCCATTTTTATATTGATTTATTTGTGTTGTACTTAGGTGAAAACAGCCATCTTTAAGTGTCCAAACAGGATGTAGATAGTTTACTATCGGAGCTTCCAAACGATTGTTTTTCCAATCTTTGGCAAGCCAATTACCGAAACTTTTATCGTTATCTGTCGGTGCCCGAAATGCTTGTGCAATTGGTTGTGCCTGATAGCCATTAACAGAGTGAGATAACATTTCTTGTTTATTATAATTAAGAGAAAGCAAATTCCCTTTTTGGGCATCCCATGAAATATCGAATCCTTTTCCTTGAACTTTTATTTTACCTTCTGTCTCTGTTACGATTAATTTTCTTTCATTGTTTGTTTTAGATTGGAGAGGAGCTTCCTTGATGCAGAATTGTTCAGAAGCTACCTCATATCCGGCTTCTCCCCAAAGAGTCTTTTCCTTTAATATGGCGGAAAGTCTTAGTTCAACTGACAATTGATAATTGATAATTGACAGTTTAGGGAGGGAAGTTTTTATACTGTCGCCGGGTGCTAAATCAGGTATGGTGAGTTCACCTTTTTGCTGTTCTTTTCCATCCACCAACAAACTCCAAAGAAAACGATAAGAATCCGTTCCAATATGATGATTACGATTAATAATTGTCAATTGTCCGTTGTTCATTGTCCATTGAATGGGTTGATAGACATGTTTTACTTCCCAATATTTGGGAGTTGTTTCACGGTCACTCATTACAACGCCATTAAAACAGAAAGCTTTCAGGTTGGGAGTGTCGCCGAAATCACCGCCATAAGCAACCATTGTCTTTCCGTCTTTAGTTTGCTTGTAAATTCCCTGGTCTACCCAATCCCAGATAAAACCTCCAAGCATACGCTTATTACTGTATATTTCATCCCAGTATTCTTTGAAGTTTCCAAGCGCATTACCCATACAGTGTGCATATTCACTTGTCATTACGGGGCGATTGTCATTCGTGCGTTGTGCAATGGCAAGCAGGCGTTCCCACCGGGCGTTTTCTGCCCGTTCTTTATCTTCACCTTCTGTAATACCCGGATTGAGATATTCATCCATGGTGCGGGTATAGAAACGGCTGATAACATCGACAGTCATAGGATCGGGTTCTCCATTTAAACCTTGCGCTCCTTCATAATGAATCGGTCGGGTAGGATCAAAGTCACGAAGCCATGCCGATATGGCTGCAAAGTTGGGACCATATCCGCTCTCGTTACCCATGCTCCACATAACGATCGAAGGATGGTTTTTATCACGTTCTGCCATGCGGACAGCACGGTCCATAAAAGCTGCATGCCAGTCGGGAGTACTTGCAAGAGTGCCACGAAGCCCGTGTTCTTCAATATCGGCTTCATCCATTACGTATAGTCCTAAACTATCGCAAAGCTGATACCAGCGTGGATGATTAGGGTAATGACTGGTGCGTACGGCGTTGATGTTTGCTTGTTTCATTAACAAAATATCCTGTAACATGCGTTCCTCCGTCATAACCCTTCCCAAACGGGGATCATGTTCATGACGATTCACTCCGCGAAAACGGATGGGCTTGCCGTTGATTAGCATTTGTCCGTCTTTTATTTCAATGCTGCGGAAGCCTACTTGTTGTTTTACCCGTTCCACTTCTTTTCCATTGGAGTCAGATAAAATGAAATGTAATGTATAAAGATTAGGAGTTTCGGCTGTCCATTGCTTGGGATTGGAAATCAGCATGGAAATACGTCCCATTTTACGAGGGCCTCGTTGAGGATTCCACTCATTCATCAACGCCGCTTTGTGATCAAGGTTTAATATTGGTTCTACTGCTACTGTTTGTGAGGCTATGTTCTTGCCGTCTTTGTCCAATAAATTAGCTGTAAGAGTATAATCTTTGGCTTTTTCCCCGTTATACACAGAGAACTCGGGATCAATTTGCAAAGTAAAATCATGGTAACTGTTATCGGCAATGGTACGGATGGTTACATCATTCATTCGAACATCTGCCGTGTGATAAAGTGTAACATCACGTTGGATACCGCTCATGCGCCAGAAATCCTGATCTTCCAGATAAGAACCGTCACTGTAACGATATACTTCAATAGCTATCTGATTCTTGCCGGGGCGGATATAGGGAGTGATAAGAAACTCGCTCGGTTCCATACTTCCCTGACTATAACCTACCCGTTGACCGTTTATCCATACATAGAAAGCACTCATTACTCCATCAAAACGTAAAAACGTTTGTCCGTTATCTTTCCATTCATCGGGAAGAATGAATAGACGCCGGTATTGTCCCACCGGATTTCTCTCTTTATAAGTAGTATAAGAAGCTTTAGGTTCCGACATGACTCTTGGTAGATCTATACGGAATGGATAACCGGCACTTACATAAATGGGAGTGCCATAACCGTTTACTTCCCAATTGGCAGGAACAGTAAAATCTGTCCATGAACTGTCATCAAAGGTTGTTTCATAAAAGTTTATTATGCGCTCTTGTGGAACAGGAGTCCAACGGAATTTCCATGTTCCGTTGAGGCTGAGACTACGATCGCCCGGCTTTTTATTAAACCCAATGAAAGAGGCACGTGCCGGTTCGCGATTGATTTGCAGAACATGATGGTTTTCCCAATCATTGATTTGTTGAGCATTCAAAGAGGATATTCCCAATGCAGTGAATAGTATGAGACTATGTAATTTCATCATTATTAAAAGCTGTTAAGTCTATGTAGATAGACGGATGTGGCCTGCTTTTGTACTCTGTTGAACATAAAGAAGGCGCATTCCCTGAGGGATGCGCCTTCCAATTTATGTATATGTGTATATATTATTACTTTCCTTGATACCAATTTTGGTTTTCCTTACCTCCGCTTGTTACCCATTTAGCGAAATTAGGATAAGCCTCTGTGATGTTGACACTTTCATCAGGACATTTCCATTCCGTTGTCGGGATCATCAGCCCCCATACCATACCATCTCTGCCAATATATTTTTTGGTGCCGTTGTCCGCCGCATCTGTCATTTCAAATAAATCCGGGTTGGCAAGTTTTGTCGGGTTATAGCCTCCCAAATGAACTTCGGGACGTCTTTGCTTGGCTTCCGTTTTAGAAAGATCGGGGATAATAAAGAAGTTAAGGTCTTTATGTCCTAAATCTGCCGGTTTTACATTAGCATTATCCTTGAAAACTACATCAATTGTAAATTCGACGGGAACTGCTTCGACGTCTCTTCCCACGTTGACAAAGTTGTCACCTAGCAATTTATTTGCATTTTCGAAGAAAGGAATCACGGCTTTTTCTTGATTTGTTTCAATCCCATTAGCTGCTAGAGAGAAACTGTTGCCTAAAACTGTTTGAGGTACACCCTGTCTGTGATATTTTACACTTTCCACTTGATCGGGAGCAATCTTTTCAAGTTGCATGGCAGCGGCAATTTGTTTCAATGCTCCTACAGCCAATATTTTAACATCAAATTTAATTTGTTTTACATAAGTGGTTTCTCTACCTACATAGTTGCTGATTCCAGGGCTGACTGCTACTACCACGTCGTTCATATCGTAGTCACCGTAATAAGGCCATTGGTCTTCCATTGCAAAGATATAATCCGTGCTTGTTTCGACTATGATTGGAAAGTCAGGATCGGAAGGATCTTTTCCCGGATTCGGTTGATGGCTTTCTCCGTTGCAGGTTTCAATAACGATATTTGCATCTCCCGGTTTACCCACATTTGCACCATTCTCTATTTTATAATAGTCGGTATATTTCTCAAAAGCGGTGTGCTCTTTTGCTTCAACTACCATAGTTCCTCTGTATCTATTGGCATTGCCACAAGAAATTTCATTGGCTGTTACAAGTGATGTGTTACCCGAAGCCTCGTAAATAACTTTATAATTATTATTTATTTTATCAGCTTTAATCAAGCAACCATCTTTTAAATAGATATTCACATTGTTGAAATTAATTTCGTCTTCGACTGTGATGCTTCCTTTATTCATATAAATTGCAGCATTTGCGGCATCCGCTTCTAAATCATCCTCGATCAAGATAGAGCAATCGTTGTATAATACGGCATTGGATTGTAAAGTAACTTCTTCTGCTTTAATGATACCCAAGTTATAAGTGATGCCGGTATTGGTGAACTTTAATTCATCACATTCAAAACGGCCGCCCGGCATAACTGTAAGTCTGGCTGTTCCTGCAAAAGATATCTTCTCACCTTCGTCAATGATTTTTCCTCCGGGAAGAACGATAACTTCCAAACCTCTTTCTATTTGATGATTCCAGTTTGTGGCAATTTTAGGTATAGTCCATGTACCTGAAACGAATAACTTGCATTGGTTAAGACCGGAATGATTAATTCCACCTCTATAGTTTCCGGTAATGCAATAATTTTTTCCTTCTTTAAACCAATCATCATTCGTGCTGCCTTTAACTTCAATTGCCCCGTCGGGAACCTTGTCATAAGTGGGGGCTGTTACTTCTCCTGTCCGGGTTGAGGCTACAGCACGTGAAACTGCAGCGTTTCCGTTTGCGGTAGAAGCAAAATTATAGGTTACGTCGGTATTGCCTTCTTGCAACTCGGCACATCCCACAACCGATCTTCCGCGCGGATCGGTTCTCTTTATGAAAAGAACATTTTGTCCCGCAGTAGTTTCTACGGATGCAGTGAAAGCCTGTCCTTTCTTTGCCACCCCTTTTGCCAAAAGTTTTGCATTTTTGGAAAAAAGAGGTTCGCCATCATATACCTCTACGACATAAAAATATTCTCCGTTATATTCATCATCTACATTTACTGTTAGATTAATAGTGGATATCAAATTCCAATCCATATTGTCCGGCACTTCAATGCCCAACGGATTTTCGTTCTTCCCGCCTCCATAGTTAGGATCGTAATAATCCTTTTCTGAACAACTGTACATTGCAAACAAGCCAAGCATCATTGGTAGTGCAAATCTTTTGGGGAATCTTGCTTTAAACATATATAAGCTGTATTAAATTATTCTGCTGCAAAGGTATGAATTATATTTGTAATAAATGAATAAAATTTGCAATTATTTTGTTCGTTTTGTGAATATAATTATTACGCTAAACTTTTTAAAGGCAGAAGGTTAGCTCTTTTTTACAATCGGTAAAGCGGGTTGATGAAATTATTTTAGATATGTTGATAGCCGGATATGGGTATAAGAAGTCGGTGTTGAACTTCGCCGCACCGTGGCACATTAATGATAAAGTACAGTCTAAAAGCAATTTACGTGTGCGGCGAAAGGGTGATATGAACTATTTTATTGTCGCACGGACTGTCGTTTTTATCAATGGATAATATTGGGATATGCAGATGTCTTTTTCAATCAACGGCATATTTAATGGAAAACAACAGGGGAGGTAAAGGCAAACATAAGGATAACTAAGTGAAAACATAAGGGGATGTTGGCAAGTTAGTGTACACTAACTCGGTAGTTGGTGTACTGTAACAGGCTAGAAGACGTAGTGTAACTCGGAAAGGAATGGTGGAAAGTGAAAAAAAGTGCTGAAATAACTTCTTTTTCAGCACTGTAAAGATACGAAATATTTTCGTAATATCCAAATTTTATTGAGTAATGAAATGGTAAATTTTAGTGTTGCTTTGTGCGGCGGTAAACTAATTTACTTCATCCCTTCGTGGCACACTAACTGTATTAAATAACAGTTAGTTAACCCCTATGTGCCGCGATGAAGGGAAGAAGAATGAAGAGTTATCGAGGTATGGATTATCTGCCTAACGGCATCCACACTGTCATGTCGGCTTTCCCCCGGTTGCCCCATGCATAATATGGAATTAACCGGATATTTACTTTACGGTCTGTTTTGTTCACTTCGCGATAGAGTGAGTTTTTCCAAGAACTTTCTTCCATGAGCTTGGCTGTCCCTTCCAATGCTATTACCGGGCTTCCGTCTATGGTGATTTTCTTTGGCAACAACTGAATATCGGCAGGAATAAGAATATTATCAATCTTTTTCCCGTTTTCTATATCAATACTTTCAAGGCAGTAAACCAATGGCCCGCGTTTCACAACAGTTTGATTGCGTGTTTCCTCTACCAAAGGGTTGGACTCTAACAGTTTGACCGGCATATCCATGCAAAACTCTACTATATCTCCCTTTTTCCACACGCGGTTAATTTCTGTATAAGTGTTTGCTGTGATTTTAGTTTGGATTGCTGTCCCGTTGACTTTTAAAATCGCATTGTCGCACCACTCCGGAACTCGCATAAATAAACTGAATGCTTTTTTCTTGGGAGCGGTTTCGACTGTGAACTTCACATTTCCATCCCAAGGATATTCGGTTACTTGGCTTAGTTGCACTTTGCTTCCGTCTTTCAAATTGGCATTTAAACTGTTTCCTCCATAAAGGTTGCAGTAAATTCCATTTTCGCCAATAGTATAAGCATAATTTTGCGCTTCGCATAAAGTACGTACCGTATTGGGAGGACAGCAGAAACAACTGATATACTCCTGACGTTCGCGAGGCCAACGCAGTGTGTATGGGAAATCGCTACTCAGACGAAGAGGATTAGTGTAGAAGAATCGCTTCCCGTCGAGGCTTACGCCGCTTAATACACTGTTATACAAACACATTTCTACAATATCGGCGTACTTTGCATCGGCGGTGGTTTGGAGCATGCGCCAGTTGAATAGCATATTTCCGATATTGGCACAAGCTTCGTTGTGTGCCGTGCTGTTTGGCAACTGGTAAGCGCGTCCGTAACTTTGGTGCACTTTCTGAATGCTGTCCGGTTCGTAACATGTTCCGTCAGGAGAAGTTCCGTCATAAAGAGCTCCGCATGCCCCGGTAATATACATTTTCCGGTTAACAATGTCTTGCCAGATGCTTTGCAGATTATCCATTAACAACTTTTCGCCGGTTTCGGCATATACATCAGCTACTCCCGCATAAAGGTAATTGGCACGGACTGCATGTCCCATCGCATTCTTTTGTTCACGGAAAGGAATGCGGTCTTGGTTGTCATCTGTTCCGTTTTCCACCATACCCCGGATATTTATCAGGTTCTTTGAAAGTTCCAGATAACGATGGTTTCCTGTTGCACGATACATTTCCACCACACCCATATAATGGGAAGGGCAGATTGCATTGCGGGCTAACTCTGCCGAAGCGGTTTCGTAAAAGTGGCAAAGGAAATCGGTCGCTTTTATGGCTGCATCATAAAGAGTTTTCTTGCCTGTTGCACGATAATGAACGATTCCTGCCATCATCAAATGACCTAAATTATAAGTCTCGAAATTCAGGCGGTTGGCAAACGCTCCTTTCTCGTCTTCCGCACCTACTTTAGTGCCTATAACGGTTTGTCTTTTTGCATGAGAATCTATTCCTTTGTTCTTTTCTTCGATGATAACCGGAGTGTGAATATAACCATCTTCACGTTGCGCTTTCACGATGTGCGAAATAACTTTATCCATTAGTGAATCCAGCTTTGCTTCTCTGGTGATAGAGTAAACGGATGCTACGCCTTCCAGCCATTTATAAAGATCGCCATCATGGAAAGGAGGCCCCCAATGTTCGCCCTCGCATGCACCCGAAGCTATTTCGAAATTTCGGAAACCATGCGATATGTCGGGGTTGTTCCATGTATTCCACATGGAAAGGATCATAGTGTCTTTATATACATCAAAGCGGTCGGCCCAGAATCCGTTTGTCCATTTTACCGAGCCGATGTCTGTCCCATACATTTTCGCATATTTGCTTGCAGAGGTGTCTACCAATCCTTTTTGTTGTCCATTGATGACAGAGCATCCCGCAGTTAAGGCAAGAGCAAGGATAAGAGTCTTTTTCTTCATTAGTCAATAGTTTTTAATCTTTAAATAGTAGACATTAGACGCTAAAATAGATTGGTTTGTACTCAGCTTTGGTTGAGTACATAAATTTACTTTTTACGTCTTTAACATAGAAATATAGTAGCCAATATAGTATGAAGAATAAAAAATATATCGTAGTTCTGTTTGCTTTGTTGTTCCTTTGTAAAGGCATGGCATTAGATGCGCAAACATCGTTGCGGCAGGCATTTCAGACACCACCCGAAGAAGCCAGACCGTGGTGCTTTTGGTATTGGATGTTCGGGGCGGTTTCCAAAGCCGGAATTAAAGCCGATCTTGAAGCTATGCATCAAGCCGGTTTGGGCGGAACGTACCTTATGCCCATAAAATCGCCGGAACAATGGCCTAATTATCCGAATCCCGTTTCGCAACTGACTCCCGAATGGTGGGAAATGGTGCGTTACAGTATGCAGATCGCCGATAGTTTGGGATTGAAGTTGGGTATGCACATTTGTGATGGCTTTGCTTTGGCGGGTGGTCCGTGGATTACCCCAAAAGAATCCATGCAAAAGGTGGTTTGGAGTGATACGATTGTTAGTGGTGGAAAACAGAATATTGTTCTTCCCCAACCCGAAAGTTACGAAGGATATTATGAAGATATTGCTCTGTATGCATTGCCATATTCAATAGAAGAGAGTAAAGAAAAACCAGTGATTACTACATCAAAAGGTGTGACTCCCACAAAAGACGGAACAGGTTTTGCCGCTTCGGCTAAAGATTATTATTCATTGTCTCCGGAAGAAGGAGGATTTTGGATACAATATGCATATCAAGAACTTTTTACTTGCCGGAATATTGAAGTAATCCTTTCGGGCAACAACTATCAGGCACATCGCTTAAAGGTAATGGCAAGTGATGACGGTGTGAATTTCCGTTTTATAAAGCAACTTGTCCCTGCTCGTCAAGGATGGCAGAATACCGATGAAAATTCTACTCATGTAATTCCTGCTACGACTGCACGTTATTTCCGTTTCTATTGGACTCCCGAGGGTAGTGAACCGGGGTGTGAAGACATGGATGCTGCAAAGTGGAAACCCAATTTAAAGATAAAGACGTTGGTTTTGGGCAGTGAACCGAAGATTAGCCAATGGGAAGGTAAAGCAGGATTGGTATGGCGTGTTGCTGCCCGTACCACAGAAAAGGAAATTCCGCAAGCAGATTGTATAAAGAAAAAGGATATAATCAACCTTACCGCTTCTATGAAGAATGGTAAGTTGATGGCCCGTTTGCCTAAAGGTACATGGAAGCTGCTTCGTATGGGGCATACGGCAACCGGACATACCAATGCAACCGGAGGTGGAGGTAAAGGACTGGAATGTGATAAGTTCAGTACCGTTGCCGTAAAAAAACAATTCGACAACTGGTTTGGCAAAGCATTCACAGAAACCGATCCGGTATTGGCACGCCGAGTGTTGAAGTATATGCATGTAGATAGCTGGGAATGCGGCTCGCAGAATTGGAGTGATAACTTTGTAACAGAGTTTGGAATACGTCGAGGCTATGACCTGATGCCTTATCTTCCTTTATTGGCAGGTGTGCCTATGGAAAATGTGGAGACTTCGGAAAACGTACTTCGTGATGTGCGTACTACCATTGCAGAGTTGGTGGTAGATGTCTTTTACAAAGTATTGGCAGAACAGGCGAAAGCTTATGATTGTGAATTCTCTGCCGAGTGTGTATCACCGACTATGGTAAGTGACGGCTTGTTGCATTATCAGGCGGTAGACCGCCCAATGGGAGAATTTTGGCTTCGCAGTCCTACACATGATAAACCCAATGACATGCTCGATGCTATCAGCGGGGCACATATATATGGTAAAAAGATTGTTCAGGCTGAAGGATTTACACAAGTTCGCGGCACGTGGGATGAACATCCGGGTATGCTGAAAGCATTGCTCGACCGCAACTTTGCTCTCGGTATCAATAAGATGTTTTATCATGTTTATACTCATAATCCTTATGTAGACCGTAAACCGGGAATGACTTTAGATGGTATCGGCTTGTTTTTCCAGCGTGACCAGACTTGGTGGAAACAAGGCAGGGCATTCGTTGATTATACGGCTCGCTGTCAAGCATTGTTGCAATATGGTGTTCCCGTAACGGACATTGCCGTGTTTACAGGAGAAGAAATGCCACGTCGTGCCATTCTCCCGGATAGACTGGTTCCTTCTTTGCCCGGAATATTTGGTAAAGAACGTGTGGAAAGTGAGAAAATACGTTTGGCAAATGTGAGAGAACCACAGAGGGAAATGCCGGTAGGAGTGCATCACTCCGCAAACATGGCAGATCCGGAAAAATGGATAAACCCGATGCGTGGCTATACTTATGACAGCTTTAACCGTGATGCTTTGCTCCGTCTTGCAGAAGTAAAGGATGGCAAGTTGGTATTACCCGGGGGAGCGGCTTATAGGGTTTTGGTACTACCGTTACCGCATCCGATGAGCCCCGATAAATTACCTTTATCAAAGGAAGTACAAGAAAAAGTAGAAATATTCCGTAAAGCCGGTGTGATTATTCCTGATTTACCTTATACATCGGATGACTTTTCGGCTTATGGCTTGGAACGTGATGTAATAGTTCCCGAAGATATAGCATGGACTCATCGTAGTGGAGAAGATGCTGACATCTATTTTATTGCCAATCAGCAAGAGAATGAAAGAAAATTTACTGTATCTTTGAGAATAAGTGAAGGTCAGCCGGAGCTGTGGAATCCTGTAACCGGAGAAATTAGGAAAGCACCTTTCTGGAAACAGGAGAACGGAAGAACATTTGTGGATTTGGTATTGGCTTCTAACGAATCTGTATTTATAGTAATCGGTAGGGGCAAATCGAATTTGCCCGATAACATTTCGAATGGTGAACTTCATACAAATGAATTGGAAGTAAAAGAGTGGCAAGTGACATTCCCGCTGGTTGACAAAACAATCAATCGTTCTTCTCTTTTCGATTGGAGCAAAGAAGAAGATGAAGCAATTCGTTATTATAGTGGCACAGCCATTTATCGCTCTGAGTTTGAATGGAGAAAGGATAAAAAAGAGACACGCATTTATCTTGATTTAGGCAGGATTGCCAATATTGCAACAGTTCGAATCAACGGACAAGAGTGTGGCATTGTGTGGACTGCTCCTTTGCGTACAGAGGTAACTAAGGCGTTGAAGATAGGTAAGAATACGATTGAAATAGAAGTAACGAATACTTGGGCGAATGCTATTAAGGGTGCAGACAGAGGCAAAGCACCGTTTAAAGGTATATGGACAAATGGCAAATATCGTATGAAGGAAGATGTATTGCTCGAATCAGGATTGATAGGTCCGTTGCAAATGATAGAAGAACATTAAGATATAAAGATATGAAAAACAAATTGAGATTATTGGTCGCTTCTCTTGTTGTATTGGCTTTCACAACTGGAAAAGCAGAAGTGAAGTTACCGGCTTTCTTTGCGGACGGCATGGTGATGCAGCAGCAGTCAAATGTGAACTTATGGGGTACGGCTACTCCTAAGAAACAAATTATTGTCACCACAGGATGGGATAAGAAACAATATACTGCCCGTACCAATGACAAAGGTGAATGGAAATTAAGTGTAGCTACTCCTAAAGCCGGTGGTCCTTATACATTAACTTTTAATGACGGGCAGATAAAGACTTTGAATAATATCCTTATCGGTGAATTATGGATATGCTCCGGGCAAAGCAATATGGAAATGCCGATGAAAGGCTTCAAGAATCAGCCGATAGAGGGTGCTAATATGGATGCATTGAAAGGTACAAATCCAAATCTGCGTTTGTTCACAGTGAAAAGAACTTCTACTTTCGAACCGCAAAACGATGTTACCGGTAAATGGCAGGAAGCTACTCCGGGTTCAATCCGTGAATTCAGTGCTACGGGATATTACTTCGGACGTTTGTTGAATGAAATCCTTGATGTACCTGTCGGGCTGATTGTTGCAGCATGGGGTGGCTCGGCTTGCGAAGCATGGATGACACCGGATTGGCTGAAAGCATTCCCGGATGCAAAGATTCCTCAAAAGCCTGAAGATATAAAGTCAAAGAATCGTACTCCTACTGTTTTATATAATGGTATGCTTCATCCGTTGATCGGTATCACTATGAAAGGAGTGGTTTGGTATCAGGGTGAGGACAATACAAACCGTCCTAAAACCTATGCCGATATGTTTACTACGCTAATTAACGGTTGGCGTGCGGAATGGAAACAAGGAGATTTCCCCTTTTATTATTGCCAGATAGCACCTTATGCTTATGAATTGATTACTGCACCGGGCGAGAAACCTGTCCAGTCGGCACTTATCCGTGAAGCTCAGGCACAGGTAGAGCACCGTGTGGCTAACACCGGAATGGCTGTTTTGATGGATGCAGGCTATGAAGCAGGTATTCATCCGTCGAAAAAACGTATGGCAGGTGAACGTCTTGCACTGCTGGCCTTAACTAAAACTTACGGTATAGAAGGTGTGGTGGGAGAAAGTCCTTACTATAAGTCAATGGAGGTGAAGGGTGATACTGTTATTGTTTCCTTTGAGCGTTCTAACATGTGGATAACAGCTAAGGATTTTAAATCTGAACTGTTTGAAGTAGCCGGTGAGGATAAAGTTTTTCATCCGGCGAAAGCATGGATTTCCCGTAGTAAAGTTTGTGTGAAGAGTGATAAGGTCAAGAATCCTGTTGCAGTGCGCTATGCGTTCAAGAACTTTGCACAAGGTGATTTGTTTGGGACGGACGGTTTGCCCGTATCTTCCTTCCGGTCGGATAACTGGGAAGTGGAATGATGAAAAGAATCTTTGTCATATTATTGTTGGTAGTAGGCGTGCAGGCTCTTCGGAGTCAGCCCGCCGACTTTGTTTGGACGTCACAGAGTTGTAACTCATCGGAGTCCATGCCTTGTGGAGGAGGAGATATTGGAATGAATGTTTGGGTGGAAAATGGAGATTTATTTTTCTACCTGAGCCGTAGCGGTACGCTGGATGAACATAATTGCCTCCTTAAACAGGGACGTTTCAGGATTAAACTATCTCCCAACCCTTTTCAAAACACAGCGGAGTTCAAACAAACCTTGAAGTTAAGTGACGGTTATGTAGAGGTAAAAGCAAATGGTACGGTTGTTCAGCTTTGGGCAGATGTGTTCCGTCCCGTTGTTCATGTGGAGATGGAAAGTAATGAATCTCTTTCGGCTGAAGTCTTTTATGAAAACTGGCGGTATCAGGATAGGCTGATACGTAAGGGAGAAGGACAGCAGAACTCTTATAAATGGGCTCCGACCAAAGGATTGGCAACTACTAAAGACTCTGTTTCGGCAAAAGATAATGAAGTTGTTTTCTTTCATCATAATCCGGCTAATACCTTGTTTGATGTGGTAGTTGCTCAACAAGGCATGGAGGGAGTAAAGCAAGAGATGATGAATCCGATAGGCAATCTCATCTTTGGAGGTAAGATGTGGGGAGACAACCTTATATATAAAGGAGTGAGTGAAGGTGAATATGCAGGAACCGACTTCCGCGCATGGAGTTTTGCTTCTGTGAAACCGGCAAAGAAACAGACTGTACATATTGCATTGCATACTGCTCAAACCCCATATGTTAAGGATTGGCAGCAAGAACTTCAAAAAACAGTATCGGGCATAGATATAAACAAAGACAGAAAGGAAACCCGCAGGTGGTGGCAGAGTCTTTGGCAACGTAGTTATGTTTGTGCTGACGGAGAAGCTGAGGCAATATCACGCAACTATAATCTTTTCCGTTACATGCTTGCTTGCAATGCTTATGGTGACTATCCTACCAAGTTCAATGGAGGGCTGTTTACTTTCGATCCTTGCCATGTGGATGACAAACAAGCTTTCACTCCCGACTATCGCAAGTGGGGGGGTGGGACAATGACGGCACAGAACCAGCGTCTTGTTTACTTTCCGATGTTGAAGAACGGTGACTTTGATATGCTCCCTTCCCAACTCCGTTTCTATACCCGCATGTTGCGTAATGCCGAATTGCGGAGCATTGTGTATTGGAATCATAGCGGGGCTTGTTTCCCGGAGCAGGTAGAGAACTTTGCTTTACCTAATCCCAGCGAATATGGTTGGAAACGCCCCGACGGATTTGATAAGGGGCTTGAATACAATGCTTGGTTGGAATATGAATGGGATACTGTGTTGGAGTTTTGCCTCATGGCATTACAATGGAATGAATATCAGAACAAGAATATCGGAGAGTACATCCCTTTGATTGAAAGTTGCCTGACTTTCTTTGATGAACACTATCGCATGCTTGCCCGTCAGCGTGGACGGAAGGAGTTGGATGGTGAAGGGAATCTGGTTCTCTTCCCCGGTTCTGCGTGCGAAACCTATAAAATGACCTATAACTCTACTTCTACGATTGCAGCTTTGCGGGTAGTCTTGGAGAAACTGATAGCTTATCCCCATTTGTCTGCCGATAAAAAGATGCATTGGGAAAAGATGCTTGCAGTGATTCCACCTCTTAATTTCCGCACAATTAATGGTAAAGAAATAATCTCTCCCGCCCGTTTGTGGGAAAGGGTGAACAATATAGAGTGTCCTCAACTCTATCCCGTTTTCCCGTGGCGTATCTATGGAGTAGGGAAGCCGGAAAGTGAAGTTGCGGTAAATACTTACTTCAATGATCCGGATGCTTTAAAGTTCCGTTCCCATATCGGTTGGAAGCAAGATAATATTTTTGCGGCCTGTCTGGGATTGACGGACGAAGCCCGGAAACTGACTTTGCAAAAGATGTGTGACGGGGCACACCGTTTCCCTGCATTTTGGGGACCGGGCTATGACTGGACTCCCGATCATAACTGGGGAGGAAGCGGAATGATTGGTATGCAGGAAATGTTATTGCAGGAAGGAGAAGGCGGAAAGCTGTTGCTTTTCCCCGCATGGCCGAAAGAATGGAACGTCCGTTTTAAACTTCATGCTCCCCGGCAAACTACAGTTGAGGCTGAGCTGAAAGACGGTAAACTGGTGAACTTGAATGTATCGCCGAAAGAAAGAGAGAAAGATATTATTAATTGCTTGAACTAAACGATATGAAGAAATTTCTACTTATCCTTTTATGTATATTGCCTTGGATTGCTCAGGCGAAGATGGAAACCTCCGTTGCAGGGTTCATTGATTATCCCGGTAGCGGAAGAAAAGTATATAACTTCAACCCCGGATGGCGTTTCTTTCGTGGAGATGTAAAAGGGGCGGAAACCGTAAGCTTTGATGATTCCGCATGGGAAGTTGTTTCCACTCCCCACAGTGTGCAGCTTATGCCTGCCGAAGCAAGCGGTTGCCGCAACTATCAGGGTGTGGCTTGGTATAGGAAACGTTTCGTAATGCCTGCCGAAACAAAGGGAAGGGATGTGACTGTTCACTTTGAAGCCGTTATGGGTAAGCAGGCTATCTACCTGAATGGCAAACTGGTTAAGAAACATTTGGGAGGTTATCTTCCTGTGACAATCAGTTTGACGGAACAGGGAGTGCAGGCGGGAGATTCTTGTCTTCTTGCCGTAATGACGGACAACAGCGATGATAAGTCTTTCCCTCCGGGCAAACCTCAATTAACTCTCGACTTCGCTTACCATGGAGGAATCTACCGCGATGTGTGGATGATAGCCAAATCTCCCGTAGCCATTACCGATGCTGTTGAGGCAAACAAGGTAGCGGGAGGAGGTGTCTTTGTACACTTTGACGGAATCTGCGAAAAGAGTGCCAAAGTGTTTGTAGATACTGAAGTGCAGAATAGTGGAAAGAGCACTAAGACCGTAACGGTGGAAACGGCTCTTTGTGATATGAACGGCAAGATATTGAAAGCCGCATCGGCTAATATAAGCTTGAAGCCCGGTGAAGCAAGAACGGTCAATCAGAAGTTTGTGGTAAGCAACCCTCATCTTTGGTCGCCGGATACACCCTATCTATATAGGGTGCAATCTAAAGTGAGAAGCGGCAAGCAGGCACTCGACGGAGGAATAACCCGTGTCGGCATCCGTAAAGCCGAGTTCAAAGGTAAAGACGGCTTTTGGCTGAATGGCAAACCCTTTGGGCAATTAGTCGGGGCAAACCGTCATCAGGACTTTGCCTATGTGGGCAATGCAGTGCCAAACTCTCAGCATTGGCGCGATGCAAAACACCTTCGTGATGCAGGTTGCCGTATCATTCGTGTGGCACATTATCCGCAAGATCCTTCTTTTATGGATGCTTGCGATGAACTCGGCATGTTTGTCATTGTAGCCACTCCCGGCTGGCAATACTGGAATAAAGATGCAAGGTTTGCAGAACTTGTGCATGAGAATACACGTAACATCATTCGCCGTGACCGCAATCACACAAGTGTGTTGATGTGGGAACCTATCTTGAACGAAACACGTTATCCGCTCGACTTTGCTCTTGAGGCATTAAAGATTACACGTGACGAATTCCCTTATCCCGGTGCTCCCGTTGCTGCTGCCGATGTTCATTCGGCAGGAGTGAAAGAGAATTACGATGTAGTTTACGGCTGGCCTGCCGATGGTGGTAAAGGTGTTGCCGAACAATGCATATTCACCCGTGAGTTTGGTGAAAACGTAGACGACTGGTACGCTCACAATAATAACAACCGCGCCAGCCGCAGTTGGGGAGAACGTCCGCAGTTGGTACAGGCACTCTCGCTTGCTGCAAGCTATGATGAACTTTACAGTGTGCAAGGGCAGTTTATAGGCGGTGCACAATGGCATCCGTTCGATCATCAACGCGGCTATCATCCCGATCCGTATTGGGGAGGACAGTTCGATGCCTTCCGTCAGCCCAAGTATGCCTATTATATGTTTCGCAGCCAGACTTCACCGGACTTGAAACATCCCGTAGCCGACTGTGGCCCGATGGTTTATATCGCACATGAAATGTCTCCTTTCTCGGACAGTGAAGTGGTGGTTTTCAGCAACTGCGATTCCGTTCGACTTTCTGCTTATGACGGAACGAAAAGTTGGATAAAGCCTGTGGCTCACAAACAACTCGGCATGCCCAATGCTCCCGTGGTCTTTGAAAACGTATGGAACTTCTGGGAAGCCCGCGAATACTCTTACAAGCAAAAGAACTGGCAAAAGGTGAATCTGGTTGCAGAAGGCATTATCAATGGAAAGGTTGTTTGCAGCACCAAAAAGATGCCTTCCCGCCGTAGCACTAAACTCCGTCTGAGCATTGACCGTCAGGGACAAGAACTTGTGGCAGACGGTTCGGACTTTGTTGTGGTAGTTGCCGAAGTGACCGATGACAGTGGCAATGTTCGTCGTTTGGCAAAAGAGAATATTGTCTTTACCATTGAGGGCGAAGGTGAGATTATCGGCGATGCAAGTATCAATGCCAACCCCCGTGCAGTGGAATTCGGCTCGGCTCCCGTGTTGGTTCGCTCTACCCGGCAGGCGGGAAAGATAAAGGTAAAAGCACATGTGCAGTTCGAAGGGACTCATGCCCCTACGGCTGCCGAAATAGAATTTGAGAGCGTGCCTTCCGATATGGAGTTCTGTTATTTGGAGCAGGAGCAGAAGTCTGTGAGCCCTTCTGCCGTGCAGCAAACCGGCAAGCCTACTCTTACCGATGAAGAAAAGCAGAAGATTCTGATTGAAGTGGAAAGGCAACAAACCGAATTCGGAACAGGAAAATAAGCTTTTCATATAAAATATTGAAAGGGCTGAATAGGATAAATAAAATCCTGTTCAGCCTTTTTTGTTTCTTTCTTAGCCTATAATTAACAGTTTTATCAGTATGTATTAGCTCATTTGATAGTACAAACTAAGTGTTTCACTGCAATGAAATGAACGTTTCACTGCAGTGGAATAAGCATTTCTCTGCAGTGAAACATATATTCCACTGCAGAGAAACATATAAGATGAAAGCTCAAATCAGTTAATTTATAAGGAATAAAAGATTAAATATCACGGTTTTATCGTTTAAGTTATTGGTTTACCCGAATAATTCCGTATTTTTGTGCTTGGAAACACTCAAAACACGTGAGGCTTTTTGCTATGAAAAAATCAATAAACCTACTGCTATTAATCTTATTCGCGCTCCCTGTCTTTTCAACTGCACCCAATATCATCGTGGAGCACTACACAGCGAAGCAGGGATTGCCCAATAATACCGTGTATTGTTCCTTTAAGGATAGCGACGGTTTTATGTGGTTTGGCACATGGTATGGATTGTGCAGTTTTGACGGCGACAAGTTCAAATCATACAACAACCGGGAGGGAGTGTCTTCGGATATACCTCCGCGCAAGATACAGTATATACTCGAAGACCGTAATGGCTTTTTGTGGATAAAGACCATCGACCATAAACTATATCTGTTTAATAAATGGAAAGAAACCTATCATGCCGTGTATGACGACATGAAGAACTATTCCGAGAATGCACAGATTATCAAGATTCAGGCAACTCCCGAAGGGGATGTGCTGATGCTGACAAAGAATAAGAACCTGCTTTGCGGCTCAACGGACAAGAACGGTGAGATTACAATCAAGCTTTTATATGACTCGCGTGCCGATGTCAATCCTTATGACCTGCGGTTGAAGCACAATGCTTTCACCGAGAATAAAGGGTATATCAACTGGATCGGCATTGATTTTAAAATACTTTCTTTCCGCAAGGGAGAGGCATTGCAGGAGAAGCCGGACGATTTTATTCTTACGAAAATATCGAATAATCCCAAGACTAACTTCACTTCTGCCTATGCCGACAAGAAAAATGTGTTGTGGATAGGTGATTCGGACGGGCGCTTCTTCAGTGTAAACCCTGAAACGGGGGCGGTTAAGAAGTATGAGCTTGATAATGTAAAAGGGGCAATCCGTAATTTGCTGGTAACTTCCGATGGGATAGCTTACTTGTGTGTGGAGGGACAAGGTGTTTATGAATATAATGTGGGCAGGCAGTCGTTGCAAAAATTGTCTTTGCCTCTGCTGCCGGAGAAAGTAACGAATATCTTTGGTGACAGTTATGATAAAATATGGTTTACCGAAGGAGCGCGCGCCATTGTTTACTATGATCCTTTGAACAGAAGCAACAAGCAGTTCTTGTTGTCGGCAAATAGCAGTTTGGGTAACTTCGAGATGCAGGATGCCGGAGAGCAGGGATTGTTATTCCTCACCCCGTCCGGTGAAGTTCTTTTCTTTGACCGTGAAGAGTTGACTATGGGCAAGATTGATGGACTGACTCAATTCTCGGATGCGGGGACGGGATTGGTGTTCTTTCATACATTCTTTGATGAAGACGGTATCCTTTGGCTTTCTTCGGGTGGAATGGGCGTTTACCGGGTAAACTTTCCCAAGAAGCAATTCCGCTTGTTTGACACAGAGTTGTTTTGGGAGCATAGTAAGACGAGAGAACCGGGTGTCAAGGCTTTGTTGCAAACGAAGAATGGCGATATTTGGGTAGGAACCCGTTCGCAGGACGTTTACAGGTTGGATAAGAACGGACGGTTAAAGCAATTCTTTCCAAAGAATACTTATAACATAGGCAATGTTTACCATATCATGGAAGATGATAAAGGTAACTTGTGGTTCTCTACCAAAGGAAGTGGCTTGATAAAGGCAGAACAGGACGATGCTTCGCCATCAGGATATAAGTTCACGAGGTTTGTGCACAATGAGCGTATTCCTTCTTCTATCAGTGGAAACGATGTTTATTTTACATATCAGGACAGCAAGAAGCGTATTTGGGTAGGTCTGTTTGGTGGCGGGCTAAATCTTCTGTCGGATGATAACGGGCAAGTTACTTTCATTAATAAATATAACGGATTGATTCAATATCCGCCTTATGGTCTTTATATGGAAGTCCGTAACATTACAGAAGATAATGACGGGCGCATTTGGGTAGGAACAATGGATGGATTGATGTCTTTTGACAGTAACTTTAAAACTCCCGCCGAAATTAAGTTTGAAACATACCGCAAGCAGAGCACCAGCCAAAATACTGCGGACAATGATATATATGTGCTCTATAAGGATGCTTCCTCGCAAATATGGGTAGGAGTGTTCGGTGGTGGATTGAATAAACTGATTTCCTATGATAAGGAGAAGCATTTGCCCGAGTTCAAGGCTTATGGTGTGAGGGAAGGGCTGCACAATGATGTGATAAGGTCTATTGTTGAAGATAACGATGAAAACCTTTGGTTCGTAACCGAAAGCGGGCTTTCACGCTTTGATAAGAAAACGGAACTTTTCCGCAATTATAATAAATATGACGGCCTTCTCGGTGTTCAGATGGAGGAGGGAACAGCACTTAAAACGTTGAATGGTGAATTGTGGATTGGTTGCCGGGAAGGTATTCTTGTCTTTTCACCTCAAAAGCTCGAAACCTATGACAGTGCCTATAAGACATATATTATAGACTTGAAGGTTTCCAATAAAGAACTCCGCAGCTTTGATCCGCCTATTATTGATGGTTCTATCAAATATGCGGAGAATATAACACTTGCTCATAACCAGTCGATGTTTACTTTGGAGTTTGCCGCTCTTAACTACTATAACCAAAACAGGATTTCTTACAAATATCTTTTGGAAGGATATGAAAAGGAATGGCACTTTAATGGTAAGAACCGCATAGCATCTTATACGAATGTGCCTCCGGGTAAGTATGTATTTAAGGTACAGGCGGTAGATGAAGCCAATCCCGGTTACTTATCCGAGAGGACGTTGCAGGTAACGATTCTTCCGCCTTGGTGGAGAAGTTGGTGGGCTTATACTATATATGGCATTCTCATTGTAGTTTTGCTGGTTGTTGCCATTAAGCTGAGTTTGTTTATGATAAAGATGAAGAATGATATTTATATCGAACAAAAGCTTTCGGAGTTAAAGATCAGGTTCTTCACCAACATATCACATGAACTGCGCACTCCGCTTACTTTAATCAAGGGCCCTATTCAGGAACTCAAGGAAAAAGAGCAACTTTCGGATAAGGGCAGGCAATATCTCGGATTGATGGAAAAGAGTACGGAACAAATGCTTCAGCTTGTGAATCAGATACTCGACTTCCGTAAGATTCAGAATGGCAAGCTGCGTCTGCATGTTTCGCAGATTGATTTGAATAAGATGATTGAGGGTTTCCATAAAGAGTTTATGGTGATGTCTCAGGAGAACGAAATAAATTTCTCATTCCACTTGACAAGTGAAAAGATAAAGGTTTGGGTTGACAAGGAGCAGTTGGAGATTGTGGTGCGCAACATCCTTTCCAATGCTTTCAAGTTTACACCTTCCGGCGGAAATATTACTGTTTCAACGGGAATATCGGGCGACGGTACTTGTTGCTTTATCCGTGTCAAAGATTCGGGAGCGGGAATACCTCAAACCAAACTAACCGAGATATTCGAGCGCTTCTCTCAAGGGGAAACAAAGAATGCTTATTATCAGGGAACCGGTATCGGACTGGCGCTTTCGAAAGAGATTATTAATTTGCATCATGGAACTATCTATGCTGAAAGTGAGGAACAGCATGGAGCAGAGTTTGTCATAGAACTTTTGTTGGGTAAAGAGCACTATAAACCTTCCGAAGTAGATTATTATGTAGGCGATAGCGACACTGTGCAGGACATAAAGCCGGAAGAAAAAGCAGCAGAAGAAGATCTTGATACGGAGAAAGAGGAAGAAGAAGTGGATAATTCCCTTCCGAGCCTGTTATTGGTGGAAGACAATAAGGATTTGTGTAATATGCTGAAATTGCAGTTGGATGATAAGTTCAATGTGCACATTGCCAATGACGGTGTGGAGGGTTTGAAGAAAGTACATCTCTATCACCCTGATATTGTGGTAACAGACCAGATGATGCCCGAAATGGATGGAATGGAAATGCTGCAACGAATCCGTAAAGACTTCCAGATAAGTCATATCCCTGTTATCATCCTTACGGCAAAGAGTGATGATGAAGCAAAAACAAGAGCAATTACTTTAGGGGCGAATGCTTATATCACCAAACCGTTCAGCAAAGATTATTTGCTTGCCCGTATAGAGCAATTATTGGGTGAGCGTAAGTTGTTCCGTGAGAAGGTGTGGAAGCAGGATGAAGAAGTGGATGACAATAACTATGAACAATATCTTGTGAAGAAGGATGTTCAGTTGCTCGAAAAGATTCATCAGGTAATAGAGGAGAACCTTGATAACAGTGACTTCAATATAGATACGATCGCTTCGAACATAGGATTGAGCCGTTCTGCTTTCTTTAAGAAGCTGAAGAGTCTCACCGGATTGGCTCCTGTGGATTTGGTAAAGGAAATACGTTTGAATAAGTCTATTGAGTTGATAAAGAATACAGACCTGAGTATTTCTGAAATAGCTTTTGCCGTTGGGTTTAAAGATTCCGGATATTATAGCAAGTGCTTCCGGAAGAAGTATAATCAAACTCCGAGGGAATACATGAATGAATATAGAAAGTCCTGAAACGTTGATTACAAAAAGCTTTTTTGTTCGTTTAGTTAGAAATAAAACCAGTAAATGAAAACGAATACACTAAAGAAAGCTTTGTCAGTTTTAGCACTGACTGCATTTGTATTGCCATTGGCTGCCCAATATCCGGTAATTCCGGATTCTGTGAAACAAAGAGCAGCCAAACAGGAAGAAGAATATGATAAGAAATTGGACGCTGCTTGGGAAAAAGCATTGCCGATAGTAATGGAAGAAGCACAAAAAGGCCGTCCTTATAAACCTTGGGCTTCTAAACCGGAAGATTTGTTAAAGAATGATATTCCTGCGTTTCCGGGTGCAGAAGGAGGAGGTGCTTATACTGCCGGCGGACGTGGCGGAAAAGTAATTGTAGTAACTTCTCTTGCCGACGAAGGTCCCGGAACTTTACGTGAAGCATGTGAAACCGGTGGAGCCCGCATCATAGTATTCAATGTCGGCGGAGTAATTAAACTAAGCAGAGCCATAAATGTAAGAGCTCCTTATATTACTATTGCCGGACAAACGGCTCCGGGCGACGGCATCTGTATAACCGGTAATTCTTTCCTGATTGATACACATGATGTGATTATCCGTCACATGCGCTTCCGTCGTGGAGCTCAGGACGTTGCATTCCGTGATGATGCGTTAGGAGGCAATGCTGTGGGAAACATTATTATAGACCACTGTTCGGCAAGTTGGGGATTGGATGAAAATATGTCTATTTACCGTCATGTGTATAATCGTGGAGCAGACGGGTATGGATTGAAACTGCCAACTGTGAATATTACGATTCAGAACTCAATGTTTACAGAGGCGCTTGATACTTATAATCATGCCTTTGGTGCAACCATTGGGGGACATAACAGTATGTTTGCCCGCAATTTATTTGCATGTAATATCAGCCGTAACTGTTCTGTTGGCATGAATGGAGGTTTCAACTTCGTAAATAACGTAGTCTTCAACTGGTGGAACCGATCGGTAGATGGTGGAGATAATACAAGTTTATTCAATATCATCAATAACTATTATAAACCGGGACCTATCACTCCGCTTGACAAACCTATCTCTTATCGTATTTTGAAACCGGAAGCGGGACGTGACAAGAGCAAGCCTGTTTCTTTTGGTAAGGCTTATGTGAATGGTAATATAGTGGAAGGTAATGCAAAAGTAACAAAGAATAACTGGGACGGTGGTGTTCAGGTATTCGATGAGGCCCATGCAGGTGAACACATGAAGAATATTAAAGTAGACCAACCTTTCGACATGCCGCATGTAACAATTATGAATACCAAGAAAGCTTATGGTTATGTGTTGGATAATGTAGGAGCTACTTTCCCGAAAAGAGATGCCGTGGATGCTCGTATCATAAAGACGGTTCGTACAGGTAAGCCTACTTATGTGGAAAATGCTCCCGAATATCTTCCTTCTTATGTGAAAAGACGTTTGCCGAAAGATTCTTATAAGAAAGGCATAATCTATGATATTCGTCAAGTGGGCGGACTTCCGGAATATAAAAACGGAAATGCTTTAGTTGACTCTGACGGCGATGGCATGCCAGATGCATGGGAAATTAAATATGGTTTGAATCCGAATGATCCGGCAGATGCAGTGAAAGATTGTAATGGCGATGGATATACCAATATTGAGAAATACATCAATGGCATTGATCCGAGCAAGAAAGTAGATTGGAAAGATGTGAAGAACAACTACGATACTTTAGCTAAACGTAAAAGTCTGTTATAATGAAAAATAGATTATTCAAAAGTATAGCTTTATCTTTACTAATGGGAAGTGTGCAGCAATTAGCTGCACAAACCTTTCCATTGCAGGTGAAAGAAGATAAGCTGATTTATACCCCGGATGCACGTGGAAACCGTATTCTCGATTTCTCGTCTTGTGGGTATAGAAGTTCTGAAACAGATATTCCGGACGTTCCGAATCAAGTGTTCGTCTCTTGGCGGGAAGGAGATTGTTCTGCCGTTATTCAGCGTGCCATAGATTATGTGTCCTCTTTGAAACCCGATAAAAACGGCTTTAAGGGGACAGTTTTGTTAGGTGAAGGAACATTTAGTCTTGATAATGGATTGACTATTTCTACATCAGGAGTTGTGCTTCGCGGAGTAGATAAAGACAAGACGATTCTTGTGAAGAAGGGGGTGGACAGAGGTTCACTTTTGAGAATCGAGGGGCGAAATGATTATAAGGTACAAGATACACTGAATGTCATTTCCGATTATATTCCTGTTAATACATTGACTTTTGAAGTTTCTTCCGCCTCCCGGTTGAAAAAAGGAGATAGAATAACAGTTGTCCGCCCTTCAACAAAGGAGTGGATTCAATCTATCGGTTGTGATATTTTCGGTGGAGGCATTGGTGCTCTTGGTTGGAAAACGGGAGATACGGATCTGAGTTGGGATAGAACGGTGACCAATGTTTTTGGTAATCAAATCACAATTGATGTACCTTTGACAGTAGCAGTCGATAAGAAGTTCGGTGGTGCTGTGGCATTGCCTTATCAATGGGATGGAAGAATCTCTGATAGCGGAGTTGAGAATATGACATTGGTTTCTGATTATGATACCAATTATTCCAAAGATGAAAATCATTGTTGGACAGGTGTTTCTATTGGAAATGCTGAAAACTGCTGGGTGCGTAGGGTAAATTTCAAGCACTTTGCCGGAAGTGCAGTCTTTGTGCAACGGACTTCTTCCAAGGTTACTGTGGAAGATTGTATTTCCAAAGAACCGGTATCCGAAATAGGAGGAATGCGCAGACGTACATTCTTTACAATGGGACAGCAAACCCTGATACAAAGATGCTATTCGGAACATGGTATCCACGACTTTGCTGCCGGAGCTAATGCGCCGGGACCGAATGCTTTTGTGCAATGTGATTCTAAAGAATCTTTAGGTTTCAGTGGTTCCATTGATTCATGGGCTTGCGGATTACTGTTTGATATAGTGAATATTGACGGACATAACTTGTCTTATAAGAATTTGGGACAGGATAAGAAGGGTGCAGGTTGGGGAACGTCAAACAGTTTGTTTTGGCAATGTACTGCGGCCGAAATAGAATGTTACACTCCTGCCGAAGATGCGCAAAACCGGGCATATGGCTGTTGGGCACAATTCTCGGGTGATGGGCAATGGGCCGAATCTAATAATCATGTTCATCCGCGTAGCATATTTTATGCACAGTTGGAAGAACGTTTAAACAAAGATTGTTCTGCACGTGCCGGAATATTGCCATTGAATACCAGTGCAACAAGCAGCCCTACTGTGGAACAGGCCGAAGAATGGGCAAAGATTGCTTTTACTCCTCGTCTCACTATGGAGGTTTGGATTAATCAGGGAACCTTCCCAGCCGATGTGGCTTTTGCCAATTTAAAGAGCATTGATGATATAAAGTATAAGGTTGTTGATGTTCCTAAAGTAGTTAACCATATCAGTGTGGCCGATGGTCGTTTGGTTATGAACGGAGAACTTTTAGTGGGAGGAATGCATGATGTTCCTTGGTGGAATGGAAGTTTGAAAACTAATTTTCTGCCAAAAGCCAAACCTCATGTTACCCGTTTTGTTCCCGATATGGAAGGACTTGGCTTGACAGACCGCATAGACTCTGTTGTTTCTTATATGAAGAAGAATCAAATATTGGTTTTGCATCATAATTATGGACTTTGGTATGACCGCCGTCGTGATGACCATGAACGCATTCGTCGCCGTGACGGTGATGTTTGGGCACCTTTCTATGAACAGCCTTTTGCCCGCAGCAGTCAGGGAACAGCTTGGGAAGGGCTGAGCAAATATGACTTGACGAAGCCTAACACTTGGTATTGGTATCGTTTGAAGAGTTTTGCAGACAAGGCAGAACAGGAAGGTTTGCTGCTGTTTCATGAGAACTATTTTCAGCACAATATCTTGGAAGCCGGAGCACATTGGGTAGACTGTCCGTGGCGTTCTGCCAATAATATCAATAATACCGATTTCCCCGAACCTGTACCGTTTGCGGGGGATAAGAGAATCTTCATGGCAGAGTATTTCTATGATATTAATCATCCGGTGAGACGCGAACTTCATAGAAATTATATCCGTCAATGCCTGAATAGCTTTGCCGATAATGAGAATGTAGTGCAGATGATAAGCGAAGAGTTTACCGGGCCGTTACATTTCGTTCAATTCTGGTTGGATGTAATTGCGGAATGGGAAGCCGAAACAGGGAAGCATGCTTTGGTAGCTTTGAGTACGACAAAAGATGTACAAGATGCTATCCTGAAGGATGAAAAGCGTTCCAAGGTGGTAGACATTATTGATATTAAATACTGGCATTATAAGGCGGACGGAATATTTGCTCCCGAAGGAGGAAAGAATATGGCTCCCCGTCAGCACATGCGTAAAATGAAAGTGGGTAAAGTAACTTTCGATGAAGCATACAAAGCTGTTAGTGAATATCGTCAGAAATACCCCGATAAGGCTGTGACTTTCTTTGCACAGAATTATCCGGCAATGGCATGGGCTTCTTTCATGGCAGGTGGTTCTTGTCCTGTACTTCCTGTTACGGATAAAGCCTTCCTGAAGGAGGCTGCAACCATGAAAATGGTAGAAACAGGTACGGATGCCTATAAAGAAATGGTAAATTCTGGTAAAAGCGTTATCATTTATTCCAAGTCAAAGGAAAATATACCCGTACAACTTGAAAAAGGGAAGTATATTTTAAGGAAGATAAATCCAAACAATGGTGAAATAGAACTTGTTTCCAAGTCTGTAAAAGGAGGACAGACTTACCAACTGAATGCTGCTTCCGGCGTTTATTGGTTCAGTAAGCAGTAATGTTCTTGTTATATTAATAAGGTAAAGGCGGGATGTTTCCCGCCTTTCTTGTTTTATGTTCTATAACACAATACCTGAAATTCCTTTTCAATAACCAAATATTCCCTAACGAAGGTGGTGAGGTTGCGTAGATTTGCAACATCAGATTTAAACCAACTAACTATACCATGATAGAACATAACGAACTTAGAAAAGCACAATCCGTTGATATGGAAGCAATGGCAATTCAGTTACTATCCGATTTTCAGTCAGGAAATGTAAAGGCATTCTCTAAACTTTATGATTTGTATGTGAACATACTATTCAATTACGGATGTAGATTGACTACTGATAAAGAACTGTTGAAAGACTGTATTCACGATGTCTTTGTGAAAATCTACACCAAAAAGGACGAACTGGGTAATGTATCCAATATCAAATCTTATCTTTTCATCTCTTTAAAGAACAAGCTTTGTGATGAAAGCCGCAAGAGAGTGAATGTTTCTGATGCTGCCATAGAGGATTTAACAGTACTATCTTCTGATGACGTGGAGAACAACTATCTTGTTTCTGAAAAGCAAAGAATAGAAAAAAGCGTTGTCAAGAAACTCTTGGGACAGCTTTCGGAACGTCAGCGTGAAGCATTTACTCTTTATTATCTGGAAGAGAGAGAATACGATGATATTTGCCGCATTATGAATATGAACTATCAATCGGTACGTAATTTGATGCACAGGGGAATGCTTAAACTCCGTAGTATCACAGATAATTAATAAAATTCCTTAAAATCCGAGTACAGAAGTCCTTTCCTTTCGTTTTCCTTATACTAATAGATAGAAAACGTGGTTATGGTTGGTTTAAATAAGGTAAAAGATTTCTTGATTGATGATGATTTCATCAATTATATATTAGCTCCCGATGCTGCATTGACAGTGAAATGGGATGCATACTTCGGAAAATATCCCGGAGACAGGGAAGCGGCAGAAGAAGCCAGACAAGTATTACTTGGCGAAGGTGAACTTCAATGTCTGCCGGATGATGAGAATGATGAGCTAAAAGAACGTATACTCTATACAATAGCTTCATTCTAAAACTTACTATCCGATTCCACTCCTAAATTTGGAAATCCCGGAAATATTTCGTATATTTGTGGTATATGGAAAGGAACAAAATATTGTCATTTCCTTTATTATATTCCCACCTAAACAAAGTTACACTACGTCTTCTACCAAGTTACTGTACACTAACTGCCGAGTTACTGTACATCTTCTCACCTGTTAGTGTACACTAACAAGCTAACATCTCCCGTTGTTTTCACTTAGTTGTCCTTATGTTTTTTTTAAATATCCCGTTGATTATGATTAAATATGCTGTTGATTAAAAAAATCAAGGCGGTGATTTTCACAAATGAAAGCACTGAAAGCAGATGAAAGCATAAAAAGGGCTTCTGCTTTCATCTGCAATCGTTTACTGTAAGCGGTTTCAGTAATCTGTGGAAGCACTGAAAGCAGATTCTCTTTTATTTTGCTATAATGCCTTTAGGAATAGTCATATCCATTGCTTTGCGTGTTTGGATAGTTCTTGTTTTCGGTCCCGGAATAAGCGGGCTGAACTCTAAGACGTGGCGAACGCGATTGTATTGTTCTTTTGTAAATTGGTCTGAATAACAGTAATAATAGTCCATGATGTTATGAGCTTCAAATACTTCCCCACTGCAACTGTTTCGCTGGCTTATCTCCTTGAACGATGTTTCTTTGCCGGCAGCTTTATTGTCTTCGATGAGAGCGTTTACCCATGATACATAATTACTACGGTCATATATGGGAGTATCTTTACAGTAGTCGTCATCACTACATCCGTTATCTGAAAATGCATGAAATAATCCCAGATAATGTCCCAGTTCATGCGCCAGTGTTACTGTTATATCATTGGGTGTATATATAGTCGTGGTCGATTTATTGTAAATATATTCTTTGTTGAGCGAGATGGCGTGTACATAAGGAGTCTTGGATTGGTTAAGATATACATCCCCGGTTGCAAGTCCTGCCAGTGGATTAGTGCTTAAGGCGTATGGTAAATAAGATATTCCGAGAGTGTTTTTTTCATTCTCTGTAAAGTTATAAACAAACACATTGATACATTCATTCATGTTCCAAAGGTTTGCAACTCCCGTTGGATTTGGATTGGTTTGGCTGATGAATTTATTAGGATCGGTCGTGGTACTTGCCCATGAAATATAATGTACGCCTGCTTCTTCCAAAGTATTTCCTTCGGGATCTGTGGTTGGAAGTACTAATTCGAGGTTCATATCGGGGCTCGAAGTTCCTCCTTTATAAAGTTTGTTTGTTGCAGCTACTATTTCTTCTATCCAGCCTTCTGTGATTTTCTCTTCACCCGGTCCTTGTAATATATGGAATATGACAGGTAATTCATAATGATGATAAACAGGAGCGGCTTGTTGGATAATTACCACTTCTTTGGTAATTGTCGGGCAGCAGATAAGCAGTTTGGCTGTTCTCATTCTGCCTGTGTTGTTGTCGATAGTCAAAGTCAGCGTGTTGTCATTATTACCTTTATCCTCATTGAAGGAACACCACGGCGTGTTTCCGGCAATTATCCATTCCGAATTACTTTCTATTTTAATGGCTTCGGTCGTTCCTGCATTGCCGATTCTGATAGTATCTGCCGATACACTCAGACTTTCCACTTTGTCGGAATCGGTACAAGCGGCTGCCAGTACGATAAGTATAAAGGATAATAAGAATAATCTTGTTTTCATGCTTTCTTATATCTTAAAAGTTCTTTCTAAAGGTACATCCGTTTTTCCACTCCGAGCAGCCATAAGCTGTTTTGCCCTTGATGATAGTTCCTTTCCCACATACGGGACACGGTTTGCCTACTAACTCATCATCATTGGTTGGCGATTGCGGTTTTGTTGTTTTCTTTTCTTTGGGAGCAGAAGGTTTGCGTTCCCGCTTCTTCGTTTCCTTTTTTACTTCTTCCTGCACGGCTTCCTGTATGCTGATCCGTCTGTTTGCATTGTCGGACAGAACACTGTTAACAACTTCGCTCACCATCTGTTTCAGTTCTTCGAGGAAAGTTTTGGCTTCATAGTTTTTCTTTTCTATTTCGCGCAACTTCTTTTCCCAGATTCCTGTCAGCTCGGCAGATTTCAGTAACTCCTCATGGATAAGCTGTATCAGTTCCACTCCTGTGGATGTGGCGATGAGGTTCTTCTTCTCCTTGCGGATATAGCGTCTTTTGAATAATGTCTCGATGATAGCAGCACGGGTTGACGGACGGCCTATTCCGTTTTCTTTCAATGCATCACGCAGTTCGTCGTTGTCAACCAACTTTCCGGCTGTTTCCATAGCCCGCAGCAGAGTTGCCTCGGTGTATGGCTTGGGCGGTTGAGTCCATTTCTCGGCAAGATCGGGTACATGTGGCCCGCTTTCTCCTTTGACGAATGCCGGAAGGGAACGTTCTTCATCGCCTTCTTTCTCTTCAGCCTGTTCTTTAGAGAAAACAACTCTCCAGCCCGGCTCAAGTATTTGTTTTCCTGTTACCTTGAATTCTATCTTATCCACTTCGCCCAGTACGGTGGTGGTAGAAATTTTGCAATCGGGATAAAAGACAGCAATAAAGCGACGTGCAACCAAGTCGAATACTTTCCGTTCCATGTCCGTAAGGTTCTGCGGATGCACACCGGTCGGGATAATGGCATGGTGGTCTGTCACCTTTGAATTGTCGAATACTTTCTTTGACTTGATTAATTTCTTGCCGTCCAGAGGTGCAGTCAGTGCTTCGTAATCTTTGATGCCTTTCAGTATAGCAGGGCATTTGGGGTATATGTCATCGCTTAGGAAAGTAGTGTCTACACGAGGGTATGTTGTTACTTTCTTTTCATATAATGCTTGGATGAGACGTAATGTTTCATCGGCAGAGAAAGCGAACTTCTTGTTGCACTCTACCTGTAACGAAGTCAGGTCGAATAAACGGGGAGCATATTCCGTACCTTTCTTTGCCGAAACATCCGTTACTGTGAAATCGGAGTTCTTTACTTTTTCCAAAAACTCCCGTCCTTCTTCTTCCGTAGTGAAACGTCCTTTCGTGGCCGAAAAAGTGGTGTCGCGATAGACTGTTTTCAGTTCCCTGTAGGGTTCCGGCTTAAAGTTCTCTATTTCGAGCTGACGGTTGACAATGAGGGCGAGGGTAGGAGTTTGTACACGTCCTATGGAAAGTACCTGACGGTTTTGCCCGTACTTTAAAGTGTACAGTCGGGTTGCGTTCATTCCCAACAACCAGTCTCCAATGGCGCGAGTCAGTCCTGCTTCATATAAAGACTGAAATTCCGATTGGTCTTTCAGCTTTTGGAATCCTTCGCGGATAGCTTCTTCTGTAAGCGATGAAATCCACAAACGCTTCACCGGGCAGCGTGCTCCGGTCTTTTGCATTACCCAACGTTGTATCAGTTCTCCTTCTTGTCCCGCATCACCGCAGTTTATAATCTCATCGGCATTCTGCATCAATTGTTCGATGACTTTGAATTGCTTCTCTATTCCTTCATCCTGAATCAGCTTTATGCCGAAGCGCGGCGGTATCATAGGCAGGCTGCCCAAGCTCCATGATTTCCAGCCCGGAGTATATTCGTGGGGTTCTTTCAGGGTACAGAGATGACCGAAAGTCCACGTTACTTGGTATCCGTTTCCTTCAATATAACCTTCTCTGCGGTTCCGTGCTCCCAGAACATCAGCAATATCACGCGCTACACTAGGCTTTTCGGCAATGCAAACTATCATCTTTTCTTATTCTTAAGTGTGCAAAGATAGTAATTACCACGCGAGAAGTAAAAGAAAAGAGGCTGAACTTTTAATTTGTCCAGCCTCGATGCATTTTACATTATTCGCAAGCAGGCGTTTCGAGTATGCTGCCATAGCGGTGATACTCAAACGCAATGCTTTGTTCTTTTATATAATGAATAAGTTCCACCCTGCCGTTCTTCACGGGGGGAGCCGTTGCTATGTATTTATCATTGCGGGCTGCCGTTTCATACATTTCCATGGGAATATCAGGCGAACAAGTGCGGATTCGTTCATAATCCGGCATACTTTGCAAGAACTCTTCCAATGTTTCTTTCTTCAACGTACATCCGGTAGAACTCAATGTCTTTGTGCGGTCATCATCCGGTGCAAAGCTGATAGTCAACGGAGTTTTGCAGAGGCGTGCGGCAGTAGCTATCATAACGGCATTTTCATCTTTATCTTCAGGGAACAGGCGGAGTACCATATTCTTCAACGGCAGATAGCGGAATAAGTTCTGCTCACCGTGGAGTTGGTTCACATCTCTTGCTTTGGAGAACTCTTCCTGATAAGCCCGTTCATAACTGTGTTTATAATCCGTGTTGCTGTCCGGTTTATCCGTTATCTTCACGAAGCAACTGCAATAGTTAGGCCCTCCGGCTTTGATACCGCCACCAAATGCCGATAACTTCATTCCGCCGAAAGGCTGGCGGTTAACAATAGCTCCCGTAATGCCACGGTTGATATAAAGATTTCCTGCCATGACGGAGTTCTTCCATAACTTCTGTTCGCTTTCGTCCAGACTTTGCAAGCCGGAAGTCAGTCCGTAATCCAATCCGTTCACTAACCTGATTCCTTCTTCCAGGTTCTCAATGCAAGCTACACTCAACATCGGTCCGAATAACTCTGTGCGGAAAGAGAAGTTCTCCGGCTTCACTCCCCATTTAACGGTCGGAGCGAGGATATACTTGTTTTTGTCAATGAAGTGAGGGGCTACTAACCATGATTCGCCCGGTTCAAGCTTACCCAGTGCCTCGAGCAACTTCTCGTTCTTGTTGGTAATCATCGGACCTACCATGTTACCGGCATTCCATACACTGCCCACCTTCATGCTTGTTGCAGCATCAATGAGTTTGTTTTGGAAGTCCTTGTCTTCATAAACCGAACGTTCTACCAGCAAAAGGGAACAAGCCGAGCATTTCTGTCCGGCATTGCCGAAAGCAGAAGCAACGATATTCATAATGGCATGGTCGCGGTCACCCGAAGCTGTGAGGATAATCACGTTCTTTCCTCCTGTTTCGGCAGAGAACGGAGTAGTCGGATTGCTTCTTGCTATGCTCTGTGCCGTGTCCGTTCCGCCTGTCAGGATGATGTGCTTGATTGCCGGAGCAGTGGTGAGTACCTGTAATGCTTCGCGGTCGGTAATGATTACCTGCAATGCTTCTTTGGGAACTCCTGCATCCCAGAATGCTTTGGCAAACAGCCATGCCACGGGAGCAGCAACGGTAGCGGGCTTCAATATAACGGTATTGCCTCCGGCAAGTCCGGCTACGATACCGCCAACAGGAATGGCACATGGGAAGTTCCACGGAGAAATAACGAGTATGGTTCCTTTAGGTGCAATATCTATGTCATCCAATGCGGCAAATGTTTTCATGGCTGTGGTGTAGAAACGTGCATAGTCTACACCTTCTGATACTTCCACGTCACCTTCGATAACTGTTTTTCCCGTAACGGCACACATGCAACCGATAAGGTCGCCACGCATGGCTGCAAGGTTGTTGGCTGCTTCATACATAATGCGGTGGCGTTCTTCGAGAGTGGTCTTTCGCCAACTTGCCGGATCTGTTTCGGCTATTTCTATAATCTTCTTTACCTGTTCGGTGTCGGCTTGGCTCATTTCGCATATACATACTTCATCGTTTTGGCAACGATCCATGTATTTATGGCGTTTGTCGCACACCACTGTTTCCGCACCTATTTGCAAAGGAATAATCTCGGGAGTGTCTTCTTTCGACTTCTTCCATTTGGCGAAGATACCTTCCATCCACTTTTGGTTTTGTGGCAAATCGAAGTCCGTGTCGGGTTCGTTCTTCATCTCATCGGCAGGAGGAACGGGAACATAATCTTTGTTGCGGTCTTGGGTGCGTGGCGGGATATGCGTTAATTGTTCTCTCAGGGCGTATGCTTCCTCAAACTGCTTGGCAAGGAAGTTCCATGTATCGGTGTTCGGTTTCAGGTTGAACGAATGGGTGAGGAAGTTGTCGGGAGCAGTATTCTCGTCCATGCGCCGCACCAAATAGGAAACGGCATTAAGGAAATGCTCGTCTTTCACCACCGGAGTGTAAAGGATAACGCGGTTGCCCAGCATGGACTGTGCACGCCACAGGTGGTTTGCCATACCTTCCAGCATTTCAAAAGTCATATACTCTGATGTGCCATACTTCCGGCTGAGCAGGTAAGCATAAGCAATAGAGAATAAGTTGTGGGAAGCTACCCCGATATGAAGTACTTTAGCATTCTCGGGCAGCAAAGCGCGTTCAAGGATATGCAGGTAATTAGCATCCACTTCGGTCTTCGAACCGCGCACAGGGTTGGGCCAGCCGCGCAGGGAAGAAATCACGGTTTCCATTTCGAGATTACAGCCTTTCACCAATCGCATCTTGATAGGTGCGCCTCCGGCTGCAACACGCTCTTTGGCGAATTCGAGCAATTCGGTCTGGAAGTCGTAAGCATCATACAGATACGCCTGTACAACGATACCTGCCTCGTAGTTCTTGAATTCGGGTTTGCTCAACACGGTTTTGAACAAACGCAACGTGAAGTGCGAGTCTTTGTATTCTTCCATATCCAAGTTGATGAACTTGGCTCGTTTGTTGCCGTCTTCGTCAATGTATGGAAAATCAATAGCCTTTTGGTATAATGCAGACATACGCCTCACCAATTCCGGGAAACTCTCTGCATAGTTCAGTGCGTGTGTCTGTGCATAGATACCCGAAATTTTTACGGAAATATAATTGATGTCGGGAGATTCGAGTGCTTCAAGATAATGGAAATAACGATGATCTGCCTCTCCGTTACCCAAAACCACTTCTCCGAGAAGATTAACGTTCTGTCCGATCCGTTCTTTGAACCGGGTGGCAAGGTGGTCGGTGAGGTGCGGACGTGCCTCGTCGATAATAACTTTCGACGTGTCCATCCGTAACCGTTTCTTTATAATAGGAATAGCAATGAAGTCGAAATGATGTCCGAATGCCTCGTACATCTTGAAAAGAAAAGCATCGCGCTTGTTCAGGAATTCAGGAACTCCGTAACGTTCAATCAGCTTTTTGATACGCGCGGCGAGCTTCTTGCGGTCGCGTATCTGTGATGACTCGTCGAGCATCTTCACAAGGAATTTCTTGTCTTGTGGACGTTGCACCATGACAGCATACTTGTGTTGCTCTTTTCTTTCCTCTTCTGTAATGGTTTGCTCGCATGTATCGTACAGTTTCAGTACCCACTCATGCACTTCATTGATAGTCGGTCTTTCCATATAAGTATTACTTTAAGTCCGTGATTTAAAAACGGTTACTAACTCCGTAAATTTAGTAATTATTTTGAGAAAGTGTTTGTGGAAGACTAATTATTTTATTTCCGCTTTCATTCCTTCCATTGGAAGCTGAAATCCTTTATAGTAAAGCAAATCAGATGAAAGCAACCCCTGTTTTTCCGCTTACATCTGCTTTCAGTCCTTTCATCTTCTTTAAAAATTAGTTCTTAAAATGAACTTCGCATAAGATATTGTAGTATATTTGTTTCGTCAAACTTTTTAATGTCTCGCAGGTACAGAACCTGCCAAATCCCACGGCGGGCATTTTTATGCCTGTCCGTGACATTCCTATATGGCGGTTTTGTACCCCCATCGGGAGTGTTAATGCACCCTGAAACACCTGTGGGAGTAGAAGTTTGACAATGGGACGGGCAGAACCGCTTTTTTATTTACCTCTTCTACTTCATCCCATTCAGGATCAATGTAAAAGTCTGAGGGCTTTTCTTTTTATGCATATAATTTAGCGAGTCTGTACAAGAAAAATGCTTTATCTCTTACTCCTCTGAACTGTGCCCTGAACGCTTTGA
>CABUKU010000006.1 GCA_902492205.1 uncultured Bacteroides sp.
ATATATTATTTTAGCAGCAAAAGAATCCGATTTCCAGATGTAGTATGAGTACATTTTATATATCTTTCCAGTACAGATCCTTATAAATCAGATTAAATATACTCATTTCTAATAACGAATGTACTCTTCAAACAGTCAATATATAATAAAAGATCATACTTTTACACTCAAGAAAATGAAAACAGTTATTCACTAAAACCATAAAAGCACATGAAAAAAAACCTTAATCTGACAGGAATATCAATCGGATTATCATTACTTATTTTTATAGGATGTAGTCCCAAACAATCTAAAAAAGATTTGATTACTGATAATATTGAGAATGCAATAGCACAAAACACGTTGCAAACGGACCTGATAGAAAAAAACGGGACTTTTATTAATCCCCGTACTATAGATGAAAAAGGAAATATCGTTTATGTACCTATCGATGATTGGACAAGTGGTTTCTTTCCAGGTAGTATGTGGTATATGTATGAATTGACTAATGATAACAAATGGAAAAACTTAGCCGAGAAATATACAGAAACTCTTGATTCTATCCAGTACCTTACTTGGCATCACGATGTAGGGTTTATGATAGGTAGCAGTTATTTAAACGGTTACTTACAAGGTAAAAAAGAGTATAAAGATGTTATTATACAGACAGCAAAATCATTATCAACGCGCTTTCGTCCGGTTGCCGGTGTTATTCAGTCATGGAATGTGGACAAAGGCTGGCAATCCGAACGCGGTTGGAAATGTCCTGTTATCATTGATAATATGATGAACTTGGAATTACTTTTTGAAGCAACTGTTCTATCCGGTGATTCCACTTTCTACAACATAGCAGTCAGCCATGCAGATAAAACTCAGGAAAATCATTTTCGTACAGACAATAGCTGTTATCATGTTGTGGACTATGATCCCGAAACCGGAGATGTATTAAAGAAACAAACTGCGCAAGGATATGCTGACGAATCATCATGGGCCAGAGGGCAAGCATGGGCTTTATATGGTTATACCGTTTGTTATCGCTACACGCATAATCCTAAATACTTGGAACAAGCACAAAAAGTTTATAATTTCATTTTTACCAATAAGAATCTGCCCAAAGATTTGATTCCCTATTGGGATTATGATGCTTTGAATATACCAAATGTTCCTCGTGACGCCTCTGCTGCAGCGGTTACAGCTTCAGCATTATATGAAATGAGTACTTATTTACCCAACCAAAAATATAAGGAAACAGCAGACGAAATTGTTGAATCCCTAAGTACACCTGCATATAGAGCCGAAGTTGGAACAAATGGCAATTTCATTCTCATGCACTCCGTAGGAAGTATTCCTCACGGGCAGGAAATAGATGTACCATTAAATTATGCCGATTACTATTTCTTGGAATCTCTAATCAGAAAAAGAAATCTAGAAAACGGAGAGACCATACGTTAATTATGCTTTTATGAGCATATTCCACATAAATCTAATACAATTATTATGAAAGAATTATATGAACCTAAAGCTTTTAGGCGTTATACTTGTTTACTTTTAGTAGCATTTCTCTCTATAGCTTCTGTTTTCGGGCAGATTGCCATTACAGGAAAGGTTACCGATGAAAACAAAGAGCCAATTCCCGGAGCTAATGTCTTGGTAAAAGGGCAAACTGCAGGAACTATCACTGATCTCGACGGTAATTTCAATATTACTGTTCCAAATAAATCAGCTGTATTAGTAATTTCTTTTATTGGTTATTCGACCAAAGAAGTTACAATAGGTTCAAACCGCACTTTCAATATTATATTAAAAGAAGGAGGAATTGTTCTCGATGAAGTTGTAGCAGTTGGCTATGCAACAGTAAAAAAGAGCGACCTTACCGGTTCTGTAGGAAAAGTAGATATGGGAGAATTGACAAAAGCACCTGTGCTTTCATTCGATCAAGCATTGGGCGGAAGAGTTGCCGGAGTGCAAGTAGTCTCCGGTGACGGACAGCCCGGACAAGAATCCAATATTGTTATCCGCGGAAGTAACACAATATCCGACACATCAGACGGAACCCCGCTATATGTAATAGATGGCTTTGCTACCGAAGATGCAAATGCTGCTTCCATTAATCCTAATGATATTGAATCCATTGATGTATTAAAAGATGCATCTGCAACAGCCATTTATGGTGCACGAGGTGCTAATGGTGTTATCATAATTACTACAAAAAGAGGTTCAGAAAGTTCTCCAAGGGTAACTTATGATGGATATATTGCATATCAGGCAAAACCTAAATTTCTGGAATTGCTACAAGGAAGAGACTTTGTTGAATTACAGCAGGAAATCTTAAGTCCTACCGACATGAATAAAACATACTTTAGTTACGATGAAGCATTAGGACGTTATCAAACCATAGATGATTACAATAACCGCGTATCTAACAACTGGCAAAATGCTGTATTCAGAGCAGCTCCGATGACCAGTCACCATGTATCGCTAACCGGAGGAACAAAAAACACTAAGTACAGCTCCAGCATCTCTTATTATAACCAACAAGGAATTATGATCAAATCATCTTATGAAAGTTTGAAAGGTCGCCTTACTCTTGACCAACAAATCTCTAAGAATGTGAAATTCGGAGCTAATGTCAATTTCTCCAACAATATATCCAACGGTTCTGCTCCTTCACAAGGCGGAGGACAGTCAACACAATATTTTCTATATCAGGTATTAGCATATCGTCCTTTAAAATACAGATCAACAGATGATTTGAATGACATCATTGACGATAATGGAGGAACTTATCCATACAATCCTGTTAAAACTATAGAAAACACATACGCCAAACTACGTAACCGACAATTAAGTTTTAATATATATCTAACCTGGAATATTGCAAAATATTTGACTTTCAAAGGAACGTTTGCATATACATGGAGAGAAGATCGTACGGATAACTTCTATAATTCAAATACCTATTATGGAGATCCCACTTATTCATCTTCCCATACAAACGGTAGTTTCAATTATAAAGAATGGAATAGCTGGTCTAATGAATATACCCTTACATATAAACGGAAAATCAAATTTCATAACTTTAGTGGAATGTTGGGAACCTCACTTTCCAGCCAACAAATTTCAAACTTAGGTTCCAAATCGGTTATGGTACCTTGGGAAAACATCGGTTTTTGGGGTATTGATGCAGGTACTGCCCAATCTGTCACGGCAAACAATCTGAAAAACAACATGTTTTCTTACTTTGGCCGCTTCAATTATGATTGGAAATCCCGTTACCTGCTCACTGCGACTATGCGTGCCGATGGTTCTTCTAAGTTCATCTATCACAAATGGGGGTATTTCCCATCAGCATCTGCCGCATGGAGAATATCTGATGAACCATTTATGGTCAAAACTAATTTATGGTTATCTAATCTAAAGGTACGTGCAGGTTGGGGAGCTACCGGAAATAATAACACACAAAGTTTATATCCCTCTAACCTTCTCTATTCAGGAAGTCAAAATTATGCTTTCAATAATACGATGTCCCCTGCCATTTACATTATGCAAATGGCAAATAAAGATTTAAAATGGGAAACCACTTACCAAACAAACATAGGACTTGATTTCGGACTATTTAATAACCGTATAAATGGTGAAGTAGACCTTTATTATAAAAAGACAAAAGACCTGTTACTCTATGCTGACGTACCTCCTTCAATCGGTTTCACCCAAGTTCAGCAAAACATTGGCAGCATTAGCAATAAAGGTCTTGAAATATCTATTAATACAGTCAACTTAAAAGGAGGAAGAAAGAAACTGAAATGGACAAGCAATTTCAATATCTCATTTAACCGAAACAAGATTATTGCCTTATCTGACGGACAAATCAGTAGAAAAGCAGGAATACAATACCCCAATATACCTGATTTATATCTTTGCAAAGTAGGCGAACCATTATCCGAGATGTATGGTTATGTGTATGACGGCGTATATCAATACGAAGATTTCAATGAAGTTGCTCCCAATGTATTTGTACTGAAACCGGAAATACCTAATAATACTAATGAACGGGCTAATATAAAGCCGGGGGATCCTAAACTGAAAGATATTAATGGTGATGGAAAAGTAACAGCAGAAGACCAAACTGTCATCGGACATGGATTACCTATCCACACCGGTGGTTTTACCAACAATTTCGAATGGAGAGGGTTTGACTTGAGTGTCTTCTTCCAATGGTCTTATGGAAATGATGTCATCAATTATAATCGTGTAAAACTGGAAAGCTTACGCGAGCGCCATATAAACCAATTAGCGACTGTGAAAGATCATTGGACTCCACGTGTAGATAACGGAGACGGAACTTATACACCGGGAAACTATACAAATTATTTATGTGCCGTAGGTCGTAGCCTAACCAATGTAAATACCAGTCGTGAAGTGGAAGATGCTTCTTTCTTACGTCTCAAAAATATTCAGTTAGGTTACACTTTTCCGACCAAAATGCTAAAGAAAATGAAACTGGCCTCCTTGCGATTTTATGTCAGTGCACAGAATTTAATTACCTGGACTAAATATACCGGATATGATCCGGAAGTATCCACACGTAATTCTTCTATGACACGTGGCTTTGATTACTCTGCTTATCCAAGAACCACGACCTATACTTTTGGAATTAAATTAGGTTTATAACCAAGATAACATTAAACAGTATGAAAAACTTTATATATATCTTCATTCTTATGTTTTCTTTATCGGCATGTAACTTTCTGGATACAGATACATATGACTATCTGGATGAAGAAAATATCTATCATGATGAAGAAAGCTGCGCCGCCGGTCTTGCCGGAATATACGATGTGTTAGGTAATGCAGGATGTTATGGACAAAATCTTTGGGGAGATCTTGATGCCGGTACGGATATTATGGTCTACAACCGTGAATATGGAAAAGATTACATCCAAATTTCCAATTACAATTACAATAATACAGATAACACGCTAAAAGCCACGTGGATAGCACTGTATGAGGGAATTAACCGTGCCAATGATTATATTTCCGCCATAGAAACGCGCAGCAACGAAGAGTGCGGCGGTACTCAAAATAAAATGATGTATCTGGGTGAAGCTAAAGCACTCCGCGCACTATATTATATGAACTTAGTAGCATTTTGGGGAGAAGTTCCCCTGCGCCTTACGCCAACCCGTGATTTAAGTACGCAATTACTCAAAAAGTCACCTCAGAAAGAGATATACACACAAATTATCAGTGATTTGGAAGCTGCCGAAAACGGATGCTTACCAGCTAATAAATTAGGTGGTCCGGGACATATCTCGCAAACAACGGCACAAGCATTACTTGCAAGAGCCTATATGTGGGAAGCAGGCTATCCGGTATATGCCGAGACTTGGGACAAAGCGTTAGAGTATGCCCTCAAAGTAAAGAAAAGCGGCTTACATCGTTTATATTCCACTACCAATGGAGTAAACGGTTATCATGCTTTGTTCATTAACATGTGTAAAAACCAATACGACTTGACTGCCCGCGAAAGCATGTTTGAAGTTGAATTTTATGGTAACGGACAAGATCAGACAAATGAAGCCGGCAGAGTAGGATTATACATAGGTGTTACCCAACAAACCGCTTCTGATGAATACCCCTACGCATATGGGCTGTATGACGGAACTAAATATCTTTTCCGGTTATACGAAGACAGTGATAACAGAAAATGGTGGAATATTGCAGATTATAAATACACTACTTCTAACGGAGTTGTTTCCGAAGTTGAACGTACTGCCGCAGAAAAAGCCCAAGAAGACGGTAATGCCGCCAAATGGAGGGCTAAATATATTCCCGAACGCCCGTTGTCAAAGAATAATTCATCCATTAATTTTCCTGTAATGCGTTATTCCGATGTATTATTAATGATAGCAGAATGTTCTAATGAAGTGGCCAAACAGCCAACACAAGAAGGAGTTGATGCCATAAACTTAGTTCGCGAAAGAGCCGGAGCATCAAAAATCACCCTCAGCGATTATGACTATAACAGTTTCCAACAATTAGTACGCGATGAACGTGCCCGTGAACTCTGCTACGAAATTCCCCGTCGAATGGAACTCCGTCGTTGCGGAGAAGATTATTTTAAGCGACAAATTAATATATTAAAAGATCCGTCACTAAATACCCAAAACAAACAAATAGGTTATGATCTAAGCAGTGTAAAAGCCGTTCCGGCTATTAATTTCACTTCCAAACATATCTATTTCCCAATCCCTCAAGTAGAATTGAATACAAATCCTATTTGCGGACAAACAGTTAATTGGTAACAATACACTTTAATTCATATAATTATGAAACACATTCGATTATATATCATCCTGCTTCTGGTAAGCTTTATCAGTAGTTGTGACAGAGACTCCGTGGAAAACATTGAATTCAATGTTAATATACAAAATGATAAAAATAATATACATACAGGAGATGAAGTAACATTCAATTTTGAAGGGAGCCCCGATTATATTGCCTTTTATTCGGGAGATACAGATAACAATTATGCAAATAAAGATCGTAATGAAGTTGCCTTAAAATCACTCGGAATGTCTTGCACTATCAAACAGCAATTCACAGATCAGGAGTACCGCGGAAAAGAAATTCTTATGATCTATATATCCGAAGACTTCAGCGGACAATACACAGTGGAAGAGATAAACAAAGCTACATGGACAAAAATATCGGGTAACGGATATAATCAAATCAATGTACCAACCACTGTTGGTTCATCTACGGAAGAAGCAAACGGGCGAATGGATCTATCAGAGTATAAAGACAAAAAATTCTATATTGCATTTGCATACAATGCCCCTAAACGTAATGATGTTCCTGCAACTGACGGTAATGGCAGATACATAGTAGCTCCACGTATAGACGTTAATCCACTGAATATAACAAAAGAAACAGAAGACGGACAAATAATAACTATGTCCAATGCCATGACGGAATGGGGATTCAGTATTATATATGAAAACTCCGAGCAACAAGGCACATACCAAGTAAATGATTCCGGATTATTATTCCAACCTCAAAAAGGGAAAGAACATACAGATGATGATGTGATAGTTTGGATGGTCAGCCAGCTCATATCCCCCTCTACCGTCTCTCCTGATCGTGGAACAGCTATAAAATCAATAGAAGCAGCATTGACTTCATATAGCTATAGATACACTGCTCCCGGAGAATATACGGCTACATTTATTGCAACCAATGCTAATATATGGAATGCCGAACAAATGGTTAAACAATTAAAATTCACTGTAAAACCGTTAGAAGAAGAAATTAATTAATAATCTGAGGCTATGCTAAAACATAAATTCAAAGTTATATTTATTTTCTGTACTTGTTTGTCGATTATGCCCTCTTGCAGTAAAGAACAAAATACTACTATTGTTCCACCCACTGAAGATAATAATGGCAATCAGGAAGAAAAGCCCGAACCTCCTATCCAAGCAGGCACAAGCAAATTGTGGACTGAGTTTTTAGAATGTAAAAAGGATGGCACGGAAAGCACATTGCTCGACTTTTCTTATGCCGGATATGAATTCGGAGAGAAAAACATTCCCGATGTAGATTATAAGATATATAATGTATGCAGTCCGGAATATGGAGCAATCCCCAATGATAATAAATCAGATAGAGAAGCTTTTGAAAAAGCAATAGCCGATGCTGTAAAGAATGGCAAAGGAATTATCTATTTCCCCAAAGGACGCTATAACCTGCGACCAGCCGATGCCCCCAACCAACCAATAATTATTGATGGTGATAATATTATCTTAAAGGGAGATGGGTGTGGAAATGGAGGTACCGAATTATTCATGGAGTATCCCAATGAAGTATTAGACAACTCCTTATGGAACACTCCGGAACTTATCAGTTTCCGCTATACCCGGAGTACCGATAAACAATTAACTGAAATCACAGGAGATGCAATACGGGGATCACATTCGATAACTGTTAATTCTACCAGCGGATTATTCATCGGTAAGAGAGTATTTTTGAAACTGGTGAACAACAATCCGGAATTAATTGCCGAAGAGTTATCACCCTATAGTGTAGAAAGTGATTGGACAGAACTGCTTAATTCGGGAGTACAAGTCACGGAATACCATCAAATACTAAGAATTGAGGGAAATAAGGTTACATTTAAAGAACCCATTATGCATAAAGTAAATGCTAAATGGGGATGGACTCTTCACGAGCATTCTTGCCATATCGGTGTGGGAGTTGAAGATATTGCTTTCGTAGGTAACTTCCACGATACATTTGTTCACCATGCAAATGCACTTCATGATAGCGGATTCCGTCCACTCACTCTGATGCGGCAGGTAAATGCTTGGGTAAGACGTTGCCGTTTTACCGATGTCAACGAAGCATTAAGTGTTATGTTAAGTGCCAATGTTTCCATATTTTCTTGTTCCATCACAGGCAATCGGGGACATTCTGCTATCCGCTCACAAGCTTCATCACATATTTTTATCGGAAAGATAGACGATCAACCGGCACAGTATCATTCAGTAGGAGTATCAAAGACCTCAATTGGTGCAGTATTGTGGAGAAACAAAACTGCTTCCAACAGTTGTTTTGAAGCACATTCAAGCCAACCACGTGCCACCCTCATTGATGCTTGCGAAGGTGGGTTTATGCAGAACCATGCCGGAGGAGACATTGCCAGCAGCCCCAATCACCTGAGTGACCTGGTTTTGTGGAATTACAAAGAAACAGACGGAGCAGAAACCGGCTTTAATCTATGGACAAGAAACAACAGGTACCTGAAACCTATTATTGCAGGTTTTCATGGAGCAGGAACTACCTTCTTGCCCGATCAGGTAACAGCAGATGAAAGTCACGGAACTGCCGTCTATCCCGAATCACTGTATGAAGCCCAACTTACGGAACGTTTAGGTGCACTACCCGACTGGTTACAGCAACTAAAATAATACAAACCCAATGATATGTACTGAATATCACCTTAGAATGTACTAATGAGGTATATTGTTTAGTTGCTTATAAAGTACTTTTGTAAAGTAGAAAAAACCAAAACAACCTTTAAAAATAATAGTATGATAAATAAAAATGTATTCTTTTATACACTTCTAGTCTTGATAATCCTGCCATTCTATTCGTGCAGTGACAATGAAGAAGATAGAAGTGAACCAAAGGAAAAACCGGTAGTTTTAATTGGAGAAGCATTTTCTTTTGATTCGGAAAGCGGTCAGACATGGAACTCCTCACAAAAGGTAGGCGTATTCATGGTAGAAGCCGGAACCACAAACATCATAAAGAATTATTCCAACCGGGAATATCTTGCGGACAACAGATCTTATAACGGTTATCTTGTTCCGGCAAACAATGAAGTTATGTATCTCCCTGAGGATGGAACGAAAGTGGACATCATAGCATACTATCCTTATAAGGAAAACGAAGCACTGACAAGAGCAGAAGGAGATATTTATCATTATACTTTAGATATTTCGGACCAAAGCAAAACCAAAGCAGATGCATTTCTTTATTCACAAAATGCTAAAGAACTGAATAAAGACAACCAAAAAGCAACCGTGCAACTGAAGCCCATTCTATCGAAGATGAAGATGAACTTCGCTCCCTCTACGGATATGAAAGAGGAAGATTTGAAAAAGGTAAGTGCCAAACTCACAAACATGTCCACCATTGCCAGCTTTGATTTACTCAACGGAGCTATTTCTTTCCCTTCACAAAGTGAAGACGATAAGGAGATAAAATTAAAAAGGCTTGGTGACGGTTCGCAAGCAGAAGGTATCGTATTTCCCGGAACAGTGACAGAAAACACGCAATTAGAACTCAGCATACCCATATCCGAAACCGGTGAAACAAAGACACTGACATGGAATCTCAATGAAGGCATAACATCCCTGGAAGGAAACATACAATATGATATGCTTGTGGAAGTGGGAGCAAATTCCATCAAAGCCACTGTTACAAACAAATCTCCTATTTACATTCAAGACTGGAACAATGATGAAACAGTAGACGGAAATGCCAGTGTGACCATACCCAACCTTGTGAAAAATGGTGATATGGAGAACTTTACTGTCGGCGATATTACAACAGTAGGAGTAGATTCCAAAACAAACGAAACATGGTACGTCATAAAAAAAGGTACTACAGTGGGCACAGCTCTCATTGCAAACGAAAGTGCCCCTCAAAATAAAGTAATGAACTACAACATCACCACCTATGCTAATTGGTACTCAGGTTATATTGCATACCGTTTAAACACAATAGAAAAAGCAAAGTACAAACTTTCATTCAAAATCAAAGGAACAGGAAGTACTGTATATGCATATATAAAGAGTGATGATGTTACAGATGCCAACGGTAACGGAACGGGAAAAAATAATTTCTTTATCGTAACCGGAGAAAACTCGGTAGCGGTAGCCACAAAACAAGCAGGATCTAAAATTACTTTAACCGATACATGGAGAGAATATACAATCGATATTGATTTCAACGGGCTCATTGTAGGAAGCCCCAATTCAGTAACAAATGCAGTAAAAGCAACAACAGATGCAGCGATTACAGGATGTTATATTGGATTTACTCCCTACCCTGCAGCAGCAGACTTCTATATTGACGATGTCAGCCTGACAAAAATAAAATAAATATAAACCATTAATACCCAATCATCATGAAAAACAAATTATTATTAACCCTATTAACCGTAACTTGCCTATTCTCTTCCTGCACTAAAGAGAATGAAATTAACATGCCACAAGATAAAAGTGAAGGGAACAAAGTAACATTCATTGTTAACACTGCACCTGTTACAAGAACAACTGTGAATACTACCAATAACAGCACTAAATTCGTAGAAAACGATAAAATAGGTATATTCGAAACATCTACAAGTATAACCGATGCCAACAACTACGAATATAAAGTATTAAGCGATGGAACTTTGGAAGCTACTGATGCAAGCAAAACTCTTTATTATCCTAATGATGCAAACGAAAACATCAACTTCTATGCTTACTACCCATTCAATCCGGAAGCTGCTGCCACAGATAAAGTAGAGTTTACGGTAGCTGACGATCAAAGCAGTGAAACTCTTTACAATGCAAATGACTTCATGGCTGCAACTACAAACGGAAAGAAAACAGATTTTACCGACGGAGTATCATTAACATTCAGCCATAAACTGGCATTAGTGCAACTTACTCTTATAGGAGATGATGCATCCAAGGTAACAGCAGTAACTCTGAATAACTGCAAACCTACTACCACTTGGACTTTCTCATCCAATGTTATTGAAGCTGCAAGCGGAACTGTACAGGACATAAAAATGTGGAAAATAACAGCGGATGCAAATACTTATTGGGCATTGGTTCCGGCACAAACTATCAAAACAGGAACGGCATTGTTTACCATGACAGCCGGTGAAACTACTTACACTTATAAACCGTCAGCAAGCAACATAGTGTTTACTGATAACAAAATCAAGAAATTCAATATCCAATTGGGAACAAATGGAAATACAATTGCAGTATCAACAGATATGGATACTACCGGTTGGGATGATACAGAAAATCCTGTTACAGGTAACGGAGAAGCTATTGTACCTGAACCTACCGATCTTTTAGGAGGAAATGGGAATATGGAAAACATTACAGAGCTAAAGACTATAAAAAGTGGAGATATAGCTACTACAGGAATGCCAAATGTAGGAGAATGGTATGTTGCTACAGTTGCGGAGAATATTGCTGTTACATTAGCTAATGAAAACAGTCCAGCTAATAAATTTGTAAAGATTACCACCCCCGAATCAACTATTTTCACAGATGCTATTATTAAAAAAACTTGGTATCAGCAATTCCTTGCATGTCGTGGAAGTAATATTGATAAGAGTAAATATCTAACACTTACATTTAAGGCTAAAACAAATAACATAACAAATAAGCTAAGAGTTTTTATAAAAACAAAAGAAAAAACAGGAACCTCTTCTCATTTGTTAAAAAATGAAGAAGGAACAAATACTGCTTTCAAACTATATACAGATATAATTGGAACAAATTGGACAGAATATACCATTAAGTTTAATCCTCAATTTTATGGAACCAGTGCAACTGGAACGAGTACACTTGCTGCCACAACTGATGATGAAATAACAGATTTCATTGTTGCTTTTGTCGCTGAAACAGCTAATGTACAATATGATATAGATGATGTCAGTTTAGTACAAACAGAAAATATACCAACAACAGAATAAGAGATTGTACATAACCTAAGAGACTGCATCATTATGAAGCAGTCTCTTTAATCTTTCTTATATAATCCCCAAAACAACATTAACAATGAAAAGAAATATCTGCCTAACCATTCTCTTCCTTTTCATATTCAGTTTCTCTTATGCACAGGAGATAACTTTCAACGAAACGGCACACGATTTCGGTGAAATTGATGAAGAAGACGGAGACGTGAGTTATGATTTCAAGTTCACCAACACCGGCGACCAACCCTTGGTGATTAAGGAGATAATAACAGGTTGCGGATGTACTTCGGCAAAATGGGCGAAGAAACCCTACCAACCCGGAGCAAAAGGAGTGATAAGAATCATTTATCATCCCGAGGGAAGAAAGAACAGCGCTTTCAATCAGGTAGCCGAGATATTCACGAATCTGAAAGAAGTCAATACATTAACCGTCTCCGGGAAAGTAAATCTTGTGAAGCATCCTTATGTAAACTTCTACGATCCGGCAACCGGAGAAAAGAAAACTCCTAAAGCATATGTTCCAAAAGATGATTACGAATTAATCATGCAGCGGATACGTGAACAAATCTATGCTACGACAGACGTTGCAACAATGGATAAAAATGCTACCAGTCTGTTAAAGCAAATGACATCCGAAGGAAAATGGCCAAGTATTGATTATAGATGTTATTTCCGTACAAACTGGGAGCCTGCCGACCACCTGCAAAGAATTAAAAAGATAGCAATGGCATATACTTGCTCTGCTTCAAGCCTCTATGGGAATCAGGTTCTTTACCGGGCTATCGACCGGGCACTACGTTATTGGAATGACAAAAGCCCCACTTCATATAACTGGTGGTATAACCAGATCTCGGCTCCCAAAGTTATGGCAGATATACTTGCCCTGATGGAAGCAGGGGAAACCAAACTATCCCAAAGCGTGATAAAAGGCTTAATGGAACAAATGGAACGCAGTGATCCACGTAAGTGGACAGGAGCCAATAAAATGGATATTGCCATACATCACCTGACAAGAGGCTGTGCTTTGAGAAACGATAGTATTGTCAGTGCCAATGTAGGCGAAATATTTGAACCGATAAGAATCACCGACGGAGAAGGAATCCGTGAAGACCTCTCCTATCAGCAACACGGACCTCAAATCTATATAGGCGGCTATGGAACCGTATTTGTAGATAACATTACCAAAATGGCGGGACTCTTTACCGGAACAAAGTATGCCATGAGCAACGAGCAACAGGAACTTTTCTCCCGTTTCGTAAGAGATACTTATTTGAATGCATTCCGTGCCTGTTATCTGGATTTCAGTGTAACAGGACGTGGAGTAAGTCGACAGAATACACTGGATTACAGTAATAATCTTACTTTCCTTCAAAAAATGAAAGTGTTAGATCCGGCAAATGCATCCCAATATGAAGCGGCATACAAACGCTTTTCTTCCAAAAATGCTTCTTACGAGAGAAGTGACCGTAACAAAATGTACTACTGCTCGGACTACATGTTGCAGAACCGTAGAAACTATGACTTCTCCGTTCGCACTTCGTCCGTCAGAACCAACAAAACAGAAAGTGGCAACGGTGAAAACCTTTATGGCACATACATGAGCGAAGGTGCTACCTGTATTCGTGTGGACGGGAACGAATATCAAAACATTTTCCCCGTTTGGGAATGGGACAAAATACCGGGAACCACCGTACCGGCAGGCGAAGTAAAAAACACAGCCGATTGGGGAAAGCCGGGTACATCGACATTCACAGGCGGAGTTTCCGACGGAAAATACGGAGCAATGACCTATGACATGAACAATTACGGGGTAAAGGCCCGCAAAGCGTGGTTTTTCTTCGATAATGAAGTGGTTTGCTTAGGAGCAGGTATCGAATCATCTACAGACAAAGAAATAACAACATCCATAAACCAATGCCTTCTCACAGGTGACGTATATGCTTCGGACGGGACACAAATAATGAAAATAGCACCGGGCAACCGGCAAATAAACGACAAAACGGGCTGGGTATGGCATAACAAAGTAGCCTACTTCTTCCCGGAAAAAGGCAATATTGCCTTAAAGAACGGAATACAGAAAGGAAACTGGGCAAAGATTAACTTCAACCAATCCGACAAAGAAATAGCGTTGCCTGTATTTAATCTTTGGCTGACTCATGGAACAAAGCCGCAAAATGCCGGATATGTTTATATCGTAGTACCGGGAATAGCCGGTCCGGAAGCTGCATCCCGTTACAACCCGCAGGAAGTGAAAATAGAAAGTAACACAGCAGAGTTGCAAGCAGTCAGTTCTTCTACACTCGATATGGTAGAGGCAATATTTTACACACCGGGTGCTCTCAACTGTGGAAATATGAAGGTACAGGCAGATAAACCTTGCGCAGTATTAATAAAAGGTATAAGCACAGCATCACCCGAAATAATTATAACAGATCCTTCGCAAAAGGAAATTTTAGAAGCCGGCAAGGATGTGAAAATCATTAAGTAAGTGCAGTTAAAACCTTCGAAAAAGAAAGATATAAAATCTGCTTTCATTGCTTTCAGGAACTCTGAAACTGCTTGTTACAAGGAGTATCAGATGAAAGCACAAGGCGTTTTTCGCTTTCATCCGCTTTCAGTGCTTTCATAAGAAACTGTATTTCAATTTAATTTCTCCCTTGGGAAGTTTATCAACTACCCAAGGGAGATTGAACAACTTCCCTAGGGTAATTGAGTAATTACCCTAGGGATAATTTTAAAACAACAAGCTGTTTTTTTCAATCAACCTGTTGTTTGTCTACAAACAACAGGTTGATTATTTCAAATGACCTGTACTTTGAAAACAAAGCAACCGTGCTTTGCACTTAAAGCACATGAGCTTTTTCCAATTGTACCGGGAAATATTTATGAAAGCACTGAAAGCGGAAAACGCCCTGTGCTTTCATCTGATATTCCTTGTAGCAAACAGTTTCAGAGTTCCTGAAAGCAATGAAAGCAGAAAAACAATAGTTTGCAGAAAGGATAAAAAAAAGCTGCCTGACAAGCAAAAGTCAGGCAGCCATTTCTAAATATCTATCTATTATTTCAAAAGAGACTGAGGGTCCAAGTTGTCAGATTCAATATCTTTGAAATATCTGTAAGTACCTACTGTAAGTTCAAAAGTTGCAGCATCGTCACAAACGATAATTCCCTTTTCATGGAGTTGCAAAGCACTGATAGTCCACATTTGGGTAATGGCACCTTCAACTGCATGATACAAAGCACGAGCCTTGTTATGACCGTTTACAATGATGAGCACTTCCTTTGCAGAAAGAACTGTGCCTACGCCTACTGTTAAAGCAGTTTTTGGAACTTTGTTCACATCATTATCAAAGAAACGTGAGTTGGCAATGATAGTGTCGGTAGTCAATGTCTTTACGCGGGTACGTGATGACAAAGAAGAACCCGGTTCATTGAAAGCAATGTGTCCGTCAGGACCTATACCACCCAAGAACAAATCAATGCCACCATAGAATCTGATCTTTTCTTCATAACGTGCACATTCAGCTTCAAGATCGGCAGCATTACCGTTGAGGATGTTTACATTCTCCGGCTTCACATCTACATGGCTGAAGAAATTGTTCCACATGAATGAATGGTAGCTTTCGGGATGATCTTTAGGAAGACCTACATATTCATCCATATTAAAAGTTACTACATTCCGGAATGATACTACACCTTTCTTGTTTAATTCAATCAAGGCTTTGTACATACCGAGCGGAGATGAACCGGTAGGTAATCCAAGTACAAAAGGCTTTTCCGCAGTTGGCTGAGCCTTGTTGATTTTAGCTGCAACATAATTAGCAGCCCACTGAGAGATTGTCTGATAATCAGGCTGAATGATTAGTCTCATAGATTCGTTTGTTTAATAAGTTTATAAATCAGGTTATTATTTTCTATCTGCTTTCAGTCTTGCCGCCATTGCCTGTCCCAATGCCTGACACATTTTGTAGGTTTCTTCCTTCATCCCTTGTTTCATCTCCACCGGATTACCTACAATTTCAAATTTCAACTTTTCATTGAACTCGGCAATGCGCTTAACTGCCGCACTTGCCCAAGTAAACGAGCCGAAATATCCAAGATAACGTCCTTTTATATCTCTCACCGCAATTTTGGAAAGAATGCTTTCCACATCCGGGTATAGTTGGTTGCTGTAAGTAGGGCTGCCCACTATCAAACCTCTATATTTGAACACATCCTTGATGACATAAGAAGCATCGGACTTAGATAAGTTATGCATCACAATATTCTTAATTCCCTGAGCAGATAGCTCTTCGGCAATAGCTTCCGCCATTTGCTCCGTATTGCCATACATGCTGCCATAGGCTATAACCACACCTTCTTCCGCTTCATAACGGCTCAACTTGTCATAGATAGCCACAACTTCGGGAATATTCTTCGTCCAAACCGGACCGTGAGTGGAACAAATCATTTCTATCTTCAATCCGCTTAACTTCTGCAATGCTTTCTGAACAGGCGAACCATACTTACCTACAATATTGGAATAGTAACGGATCATTTCTTCCCAATAGATGTCGATATTGATTTTAGTATCTATAACGCCACCATTCAATGCTCCGAAACAACCGAAACCATCTCCCGAGAAAAGAACTCCGTCTGTTTCATCAAATGTCATCATTGTTTCGGGCCAATGCACCATAGGAGTAAGATAGAACTTAAGCTTGTGATGTCCCAGATCAAGGAAATCACCGTCCCCCACCACATAACGGTCTCCCGTTACTCCGTAAAATCCTTCTACCATTCCGAAAGTTTGCTTGTTTCCTACGATCACTATTTCGGGATAATGTTGTTTCAGCAAACGTATAGAACCGGAATGATCGGGTTCCATATGGTTAATTATCAAATAATTAATAGGTTTATCGCCTATTACTTTCTTTATTTTATTCAAAAAAACATCAAAATAACAGATATCAACGGTATCCACCAGGGCTATCATGTCATCATCAATCAAATAAGAATTGTAGGTAACGCCATAAGGCAACGGCCACAAACCTTCAAACAAAGCTTTATTACGGTCATTAACTCCTACATAGTGTACTTTTCCTTTGATATTCATCTTTTTATCTATTATATTTAACCTATTTATCAGTTAGCAAAAATAGCTATTATTTCTCAATCGGCATATAGTTTTCCTTGATAAGCTTGCCTTTCTTTCATTCTTTTCTTCACACGTTCCACAAATTCATAGTTCTTCAACCCCCAATCGGGAGCGATTAACAGCTCTTTAGGAGACTGTGAAACAAAACGTTCGAGAACAATATCGGGACGGAGATGTTCCACGAAATCAATAACGAGGTCAATATATTCATCCACTTCATAAAGATGAAAGTTTTCCGGCTGTTCTGCATATTCACGCGCCATTTTTGTGCCTTTTATCAGTTGCAACTGATGAAGTTTCAAAGTAGTAAGCGGAAGTTTTGACAACTCTCTTGCCTGTTCCAGCATTGAATCATGTGTTTCTCCCGGCAAACCGAGAATAATATGTCCTCCTGTAAGTATTCCCCTTTCTGTTGTCCGACGAACAGCATCAACAGTGTCAGCATATGAATGTCCCCGGTTTATGCGACGCAAGGTTTCGTCATGCGTGCTTTCAATCCCGTATTCCACTAACAAAAAGACTTCCTTTTGCAGTTCCTGCAAGTAGTCCAACAGATCATCAGGCATACAGTCGGGACGTGTACCAATTACAAGACCTACCACATCTTTCACATTCAATGCTTCCTCATACTTTTGCTTCAGTGTTTCAAGTTCCGAATATGTATTTGTATAAGCCTGAAAATAAGCAAGGTATTTCATCTCAGGATATTTATGCGCGAAGAATAAACGCCCTTCTTCCAATTGTTCACGAACCGATTTCTCGGTACGGCAATACTCCGGATTGAACGTTTGGTTATTGCAATAGGTACAACCTCCCAACCCTTTCGAACCGTCTCTGTTAGGACATGTAAATCCTGCATTTATGGAAATCTTCTGGACTTTACAATCAAAATGTTTTCGCAAGAATGTAGAAAAATCATTGTAAGCAAGCTGCATAATCAATATCCCTTTCGTTGAGTTTACAAAGTTAGTTCTTTTCTTCCGGTTACAAATAATATCCGTTTCTTTTGTTTTATAAAGAACAATATTTATATTTGTGAATATATAAGCACATTTTTATGGAGAAAAGTTTTAAACAGCTTATAAGTTTGCTGTCTCAAGACAAGCTGGAATACAAACATTTGGAAGGACTGTCCCAAGATTATCTCACCTATTATTTAAACAAACTAACCGAAATGATGAGACTTATTGAAGAGGGAGAGAAGAAAGTTTGTGAAATAGATTTAATAAAATTATATTATTTCCGTGCCAATGTGTTCGCAGCAATGGCTCTTTACAAGGCGGCACTCGAAGACCATAAAACCATCTGTTCTTTACTTATAAAAGAGAATCCCAACTGAGTTATTTGAATTCCTCCCAAATAAGAGTACTCTCTTTCAAATGTTCATATTCTCCCTCGAAGCACTGGCTAAAGAAATTCTTTCCAAGATTTTCCTCTATCTGATGAAAAGTCCACAACTTTGAATGGGGACAAGGGAAGTTTGCCAACAAACTCTCATCATCCACATAAGCAATATACAGATATACAAGCCGATTAGTATCATCGTTCTTAAAATGATGTTTAATACTAAAACGAGGCATTATAGAAGTGCCGTCAGGAAAGACTTCCTCCATTAAACGATTTACACATTCTTCCGGCTTCTCTCCATATTGCAAATATCCTTCCAAAGGAATATCCACCTTGCTTTTCTCGGCTACACATGTGCTCTTACGGCTACACAGCAACAACATCCCATTACAAATAAAAGCAATTCTTATAATAGGATTAATAAAAGCATTTTTATAGGAATGCGCTTCCACTTTCAATCTTCTGCCTATCACATCTCCCTGCTTGTTCACAATAGGAATCATTTCCTCCTGCTTTATAATGCGATTGGCAAAGTTTATCACAATCTGATTAAGCAAGATATCAAGAGCGAAAAACACAGGAGGTAAAATACGATATAATAATATCTGCTCCTCTCTATCCAGAGGATAAATAATAACTATCGTTATAGAAGTTATAATGAAATGTATTACTCCCATTATAAAGATTATCCTCGCAGATACGATAGCGGAATCCAAACTCGCTATGAGTTGCAAGTGAGTTTTGGGAAAACGATGGATACTGAATAGCTTTTTCAACAGTACTTGCCCGTAAAAGAAAAAAGCAGCCAGCAATATTACTACAACTTCCAATGTCAGAGGCACCGTTCCCCGCGGGAACATTTGGAAAGAAATAAAAGTAGCAACCGACATCAACAACAAACACAACGTTGAACTGTAAAGAATAAAGTTGAAAATCTTTTTCCTTGATGAACAATAAGAAAAATAAGAGTAAACCAAACCGACTATTGCAGATATATATAAAGCATACTCATCAAGAATAAATTCACTTAATATCATACATAAAATAACCGGAATCAGCCCTGTTGACATATTCAATGCAGCAGGTATCGATCTTCTTTTCATATTTTCCCCTCTTTTCATCGCCTTCATAACAATAGCTTGTCGTTTTGGTTCTACTATTTACAGTTATATAATATGTTTTTCCGCGTGATAAGAGGAACGCACCAACGGCGCACTTTCCACTTGTCTGAATCCTTTCTCAAGCCCTGTTTCCTTATATTCAACAAATTGTTCAGGAGTAATATAAGCTGCAACCGGGTAGTGTTTATGTGTAGGTTGAAGATATTGTCCAATAGTCAGAATCTCGCATCCTACTTCAAGCAGATCGTCCATCAGTTCCTCCACTTCTTCCTGAGTTTCTCCCAAGCCAACCATTATACCCGATTTAGAAACAACTCCGTTTTGAGATATTTGTTTGATAACTTTCAAACTTCTGTCATAATCGGCCGCACTTCTCACATCCGGACTGATACGTCTTACCGTTTCCATATTATGAGAAATAATATTGGGGGTTGCATCAATTACCATCTGTATCAGTTCTTCACGACCTTGGAAATCAGGAATCAGGACTTCAATAGTAGTATCGGGATTAAGACGTTTAATCTCCCGGATTGTATCTGCCCAATGAGCTGCTCCCAAATCATTCAGATCATCACGGTCAACCGATGTTATTACCGCATGAGTCAGTTTCATTAACCGGATGGATTCTGCTACATGCAAAGGCTCATTCGTGTCGAGTGGTAAAGGTCTTCCGGTTTGCGTATTACAGAATTTACAGGAACGGGTACATATATTTCCTCCAATCATGAAAGTAGCCGTACCTCTCCCCCAACATTCTCCCATATTAGGACAGCGTCCGCTACTGCAAATAGTATGGAGTCTGTGCGACTCCACTATTTGTTTCGTTTTCGTATACCTTTCGTTGCTCCCGATACTGATTTTCAACCAATCGGGTTTCTTCACATGTTCCATGTTCCGGATATTACTATTTCAACTTGTCAAAAACAAAATTACTTATTCTCGTAAACAGATGATAGCGGGTATTACCACCGTAAATACTGTGATTACGGTTAGTATATATCTGCATGTCAAATTGTTTGTTGGCCTGAACCAATTGTTCGCTGTATTCAGTACAGTTCTGATAGTGAACATTATCATCGGCAGTACCATGAATCAGCAACAAGTCACCTTGTAACTTATCGGCACGTGTAAAGCAAGAAGCGTTTTTATATCCTTCAGGGTTCTCTTTCGGAGTACGCATAAAACGCTCGGCATAAATACTATCGTAATATTTCCAATCGGTAACTGCAGCTACGGCAATTCCAGCTTTAAACACACCGGCTCCTTCACTCATGCTCATTATAGTATTATATCCACCGAAGCTCCATCCCCAAATGGCAATTCTATCTTTATCGGCATAAGGTTGGCTTCCTATATATTTTGCAGTTTCCACCTGATCGACAGATTCTTTCACACCCAAATTCAAATAAGTACATTTTTCAAATTCAACACCACGTCCACCGGTTCCGCGTCCATCTACACAAACTACCAAATAACCTTTCGAAGCCATGTAACTTTCAAAACCCACTCCCGAACGATCAATACCGATTCCCCATTTATCCAGAACTTCCTGAGAACCGGGACCACTATACTGATACATCAATACAGGATATTTCTTTGAAGCACTGAATCCTATTGGTTTAACCATCCAGCCATTCAATTCCACTCCTTCCGAAGTTTTGAAAGTAAAGAATTCCTTAACCGGCAAAGTCAACTGTGATAACTTATTATTCAACTCTGCATTCGTTATCATCACCTTAAGCACCTTACCACTATTATCATTCAGTGTTACTACCGGAGGAGTAGTCAGATTTGAATAAGTATTGATAAAGTATTTCATGGAAGTACTAAATATTGCATTATTAGTACCTTCCTTATTGTTCAATTTAGTTTTCTTCCCTTTGCCGTCAACTTTATATACAGCAGTGCGCAGAGGGCTTCCTTCATTACTTTCATAATAGAATGTATTTGTTTCTTCATTCCAGCCAAGGAAGTTTTTAACTACATAATTACCTTTAGTAACTTGCTTTATCAGGTTTCCACCGATAGAATACCAGTATAAATGGCTGTATCCGTCTCTATCACTCAACATTCCGAAATTGTTCTGATAAAATACAATGTTATCAAATACATTCTCATTTATGTAATAAGGGCTTTCATCACGAAGAATAAGCTTGCAAACCGTTGAACGTGGATTTGCATAATACATGTCAAAGCGATTCTGATGACGGTTCAAAGTCATAATGGCAAGAGCATTCTCGTCCTGAGTAAATCTGATACGAGGAATGTAGCTATCTTCATCAATAGGCAGATCCATCTTACGGATTACCTTTGATTTAATATCAAATGTATGAACAGAGACTTTGGAATTAGGCATTCCGGCTTCCGGATATTTATAAGTATATTCTCCGGGGTAACGTGCAAACTGGGTTAAGCTGGGATATTGACCTTCATATAAAGTAAATGAGAAAGAAGGAACCTGTGTTTCGTCAAAGCGAACGAAAGCAATCATCTTGCTGTCCGCACTAAAATCAAAAGCACGGTTAAAACCGAATTCTTCCTCATACACCCAGTCCGGTATTCCATTCAGCACTTTACCGAATTCTCCGTCTTTAGTTACCTGAGATTCGCTATTGCCGTACAATAACTTCACTAAATAGATATTATTGTCCCTGACAAAAGCAATTTGCTGCCCATCGGGAGAAAACAAGGGAACTTGTTGAGGTCCGCCGTCCGACAAAGGCTCCAGCTTATTATTCTTGATATAGAAAATATAATAAACTGCTGTAAATGAGCGACGGTAAATAGATTTTGTTTCAGTCTGGATAAGTATTTTGGTTTCATCCGGAGACATCTGGTAACCATCGAAAGATTTCAGATTACAATCACGGGCAGTAGATACATCAAAAACAGTTTCTACTTCCTTTCCTGTTTTAAATGAATACTTGACAATGCGTTTCCTATCATTTGATATTTGAGTGTAAGTTTCTCCGTCCGCCATAGGAGTAATACCTTTCAAACCCTCAGCACGGTATTCACCGGAAACTATCTTTTTCAAATCCAGTTCATGAGTGTTTTGTGATAGAACCGACAATGCGAACGCACAAAACATCAGAAATAAAGTTGTCTTTTTCATATATGTCAATAAATAGTTTACATTACCCGGCAAAAGTAAACAATTAATTGAGAATATAGGAAGAGACTGCCTAAGAATTACTTATAGAGAAGGAAAATACAAGGAATTTTAGATAAGTCAGGAAGTTTTCCCTGCCATTCTTTTACGGTTTTAGTCTTGATATACTCTCCTTCACAAGTAATATTGGCAGCAATACAAAGTTTTGTCTGGGGGCGGCAATTACGGATAATATCTTCCGCCATTTTGTTATTGCGATAAGGAGTTTCTATAAATAACTGAGTTTGGTTTTCCGAATATATTCTTTGCTCCAAATGCTTTATCATCTTAATCCGCTCACCCGGTTCAATAGGAAGATACCCATAAAATGCAAAGCTCTGCCCGTTAAAGCCGGAAGCCATAACAGATAATATAATAGAAGAAGGACCTACCAATGGTATGACTTTCAGATTCTTGTGCTGAGCTATCGCTACCACGTCCGCTCCGGGATCGGCAACGGCCGGACAGCCGGCTTCCGAAATTACTCCCATTGAGAGCCCTGCTGCCAATGGTTTCAAATAACCGGAAATATCCTCAGGGGAAGTATGCTTATTGAGAGTATAAAAAGTGAGAGAGTCAATATCAATATCCTTATCCACTTTCTTTAAAAACCTACGTGCAGAGCGTACATCTTCAACAATGAAATGCTTAATCTGAAGAATGATTTCTTTATTGTACGCAGGTAAAACAGACTCTATGGTTGTATCGCCTAAAGTTACAGGCAATAAATACAAAGCTACATCCATATTCAAAAATCAAGGTTTAAATTTCGACTCCGCCAGCAAAGTCTGATAATCGGTCATTTCCAATAAATCTTTGAGTGAAGCATCTTTATGGCGTTTCATATAAGAATCAACCAATAATACCCCCATCCAAGTACCTAATATTGCAGGGGAATTTTCGCCGAAATAGGCTGTATAAGGTGCCGGTTTGGTATAATGACGAATAATCATTGGATCAGTAGCATATAAATGACCATTTTGCACCATATAATCCCATATAGCCTTTTTATTATTCTTGCACCATTCAATCTCCTTATCGGTATACCCCAACGTCTTCTCAAAAGATTTCTCATCCAGGATTTTGGAAACTACATACTGTATCTTCCCATCATGGATAATAAAATCGAGCAATGTCCTGTTCCCTTCCGAGGGGAAAGGGTATTCACTCAATAAAAAGAAAGTGAAACAATCAGGAACAATCCTTTCGGGCTTCATGCTCCTGCACTGATAATCGTAAAAGAAACGCTTGTAAAGAGGATAATCCTCTCCCATATACTTATCAATACTGAATTCAAGCAGGCTATCTCCAACAACAACCGATTCATTCAATGCTGAAATCTGAGAATAGACAATAGGAATCTTAGTTCCGGGAACTTCCTTCTTCAAGTTTTTAAAACCAGAAGACAGCTTCTTTTCCACAGGTTCCATATCTTCATATTTCGCCAATGCATCTTTCATCAAAGTGCGCAAAGTAGGATCTGTAAAGTAAGATTTCAATTTCCCGTTTATATTATTGTCACTTACCTGCCCCAAGCGCAAGATATCTTCTATCAAGAACTTGGTGGCCTGTAAATGTTCTGTATTCATCTTCTGCAAGGCAGAAAAGCTGTTAAGTTCCACATATTCATATAACAGCTTATCATAACGGACTACTTCCACATCCGTACTGCTTTGCTTATCATCTTTTGCATGCATGCCCCATTGGCAAGAAGAAAAGATGACACAACACAATAACAGGATATGTAGTTTCCGTATAATCATGATTTATAATCCTTATCCGTAGATAATATTTCCGTTTTCGTCCTTATATTCGTCAAGTCCCTTTTCATAAGTAGCCATAGCACGGAGACTCATACCCACACTGGAGAAACCTCCGTCGTGATACAAGTTCTGCATAGTCACCTTACGTGTTAAGTCAGAGAACATCACAATGCAATAATCGGCACATTCTTCGGCAGAAGCATTGCCAAGAGGAGACATGCGATTTGCAAAGTCATACAACTTATCCATACCCTTCACACCCGATCCGGCAGTAGTGAAAGTAGGAGATTGCGAAATAGTATTTACGCGCACGTGATGTTCACGACCGTAAATGTAACCAAAGCTACGTGCAATAGACTCAAGCAAAGCCTTGGCATCTGCCATATCATTGTATCCGAAGAAAGTGCGTTGTGCTGCTACATAGCTCAATGCAAGGATTGAGCCGTAGTCGGCAATTGCATTCATTTTCTTGGCAGCCTGTATCATCTTATGAAAAGAAACCGCAGAAATATCCAAAGTCTTTGACAACATATCATAATCCAAATCATCATAAGTACGTTTCTTACGAACGTTTGGCGACATGCCTATTGAGTGAAGAACAAAATCTATCTGTCCGCCCAAAACTTCCATCGAGCGTTTAAATACGTTTTCCAAATCTTCCAAGTTGGTAGCATCTGCCGGAATAACTTCGCAGTTCAACTTTTCAGCCAGTGCTGAAACTTCTCCCATACGAACAGCAATCGGAGTATTCGACAATGTAATCACCGCACCGTTTTCAACAGCCTTTTCAGCTACTTTCCATGCGATAGACTGATCGTTTAATGCACCAAAAATTATACCTCTTTTACCTTTCAACAAATTGTAACTCATACCTATTTTATATTAGTTAAATTAGGTTGCAAAGATATAAACATTTTAATAAAAACACGAAGAAATTGCACAGAAAAGCGAGATATATGCAAAAATACCAAATATTACCTCTGTTCTTACCAATTTATACCTTCCACAACAAAAAATACACCTAAACTAACAAATACTACACACATAAGTTGAGCAATACACATAAATTTGCCACAGATAAAAGATGAGGTTTTTCATAATATTTATTTAAAGGTTAGAATTAGGTTAAACATTATTTGCTCGGCAAACAACTCGTGAGAGTTGTTTACGGGGAATAATGGAAGAACCAAATCGGCCTTGAAACTCAAAAGAACACAATTAATTATTCAACTAAATATACTAATAACACGTATGAACACATTTACAAAAAAGTATCTCCTACTTCCTGTTGCATGTTTGCTTCCCTTGTTATGCGGATGCAACCAACAATGCGAACAAAAGGGAAACAATATGGATACAGGCATCTACGAGAATTTACCGTTTAAAATGGATCCGGTTCAGCAACCTTCATTTCCCGACTATGCGGTAAATATCACAGATTTCGGAGCAAAGGGTGACGGGGTTACCTTAAACACACAAGCCATCAACGAAGCTATCAAGGCTGTCAATGAAAAAGGAGGAGGCAAAGTCATTATTCCCGAAGGTTTCTGGCTGACAGGGCCTATTGAAATATTAAGCAACGTCAACTTATATACGGAAAAGAATGCACTGGTACTCTTTACAACAGATAAAGATGCATATCCCATTATCGAAACAAATTTTGAAGGACTCGATACACGCAGATGCCAGTCTCCAATCTCCGCACGCAATACAGAAAACATAGCAATAACCGGTTATGGAGTATTCGACGGTTCGGGTGATAGCTGGCGACCGACCAAAAAGGAAAAATTAACCGAAGGTCAGTGGAATAAGCTTGTTAAATCGGGTGGCGTGGTCAATGAAAAAGGAAATGTATGGTATCCGAGCGAAGCTTCCATGAAAGGAGCAGCCGCATGCAGTAACTTCAATAACCCGGACAACATTTCTACCGATGAAGAATGGGCAAGCATTCGCGATTGGTTGCGTCCTGTTATGATTAACATCGTGAAATCAAAGAAAGTGCTTCTGGATGGTGTTACATTCAAAAACTCACCGGCTTGGTGCATACATCCGCTATCATGTGACAACATCACGATTAACAATGTGAAAGTTTATAATCCCTGGTACTCACAAAACGGTGATGCACTCGACTTGGAATCCTGCCGCAATGCTTTGATTACAAATAATATATTCGATGCCGGCGACGATGCTATCTGCATTAAATCCGGTAAAGACGAACAAGGACGTAGAAGAGGTGAACCTTGCGAAAACGTAATCGTTAAAAACAATACCGTTCTTCACGGACACGGCGGATTTGTTGTAGGCAGCGAAATGTCGGGAGGAGTAAAAAATGTCTATGTAGCCGACTGTACATTCCTCGGAACCGACGTCGGACTCCGTTTCAAGAGTAACAGAGGACGCGGAGGTGTTGTAGAAAACATCTATATCGACAACATCAACATGATTAATATCCCTGCCGAACCGTTATTGTTCGACTTATTCTATGGAGGCAAAGGAGCCGGAGAAGAAACAGAAGAAGATTTGCTGAAACGCATGAAAACAGATATTCCTCCTGTAACGGAAGAAACTCCTTCATTCAGAAACATCCATATCTCCAACATCTACTGCAAAGGTTCGGGACGGGCAATGTTCTTCAATGGGTTGCCCGAAATGCCAATCAGCAACGTCACTGTTAAAAACGTTGTGATGACCGATGCCAAAGAAGGAGCAGTAATCAGCCGGGCTAACGGTGTAGTAATGGAAAACATTAAAATAGTAACCACCGGAGGTGACTTGGTAAAAGTAAAAAACTCTAAAGATATAACAATCAACGGAGAGTCTTACAAAGAAATAGACAACGAGGGAAAGGTTATTAATCTTCAATAACCGTCTTATTATAACTGAGAAAAGCTCCTCTATGCCATGTAGAGGAGCTTTTTAAGTTTATACTATTCAAATATTACCTGTTTTCTACCAAAAAATACTAGTAACATTCCAACTTTTTGAGTTATTTTGCCTTCATCATTTAAAACACACTTACTCATGAAACAATTAACTGTTCTTGTTTTAGGCTTATTAGGCGGATATTTTTCTGCAGCCCATGCACAAGAAATAAAAAAAGAAGTAACCATCGAAATAAACAATAGCCGGGCAAAAGATAAAACCGATGTGCCTGTCGCTATTAAACTATCGGAAATCAATCCCGGATTTACAGTTAATTCATTGGTCGTTTGGGACGGAAACAAAGAAATCCCCTCACAACTCGATGACCTCGACAGTGACCAAAAGACCGACGAACTTGCTTTTGTTATCGACATGCCCGCTAAAAGCACTAAGACACTGAGGCTTATCTTTTCTTCCGAAAAGAAAGAGAACCATTATCCTGCAAGAGTCTATGCAGATATGTTGTTGAGCGGCAAAAAGAAACATCAGCCCATTCGTTCCCTTACCGTTCCCGGTACAAGCGACATTTATAATTTATTGCATCATCACGGTCCGGCTTTCGAATCGGAACTTGCAGCTTACCGCATTTACTTCGACAAGAAGCAAACCGTTGACATATATGGCAAGTTCCACAAAAGACTGGAACTCGAAGCATGCGGCTTTTATCCGAATGACGAGCAACTAGCCAAAGGTTTCGGCGATGATGTGCTGCGTGTAAGCGGAAGTTGCGGACTGGGAACCCTGAAAGGCTGGGACGGTAAGAAAGCCCTGCACATAGGACCGGTAGACCAACGCACCGAGAAGATATTAGCCTACGGACCTATCCGCACAGTGGTAGATGTAGAAGTAAACAAGTGGCAATATCAAGGCAAAGAGTTGAACATGACAAACCGTTACATCCTCTATGCCGGACATCGTGACGCAGAAGTGCAAGTCTCTTTTTCCGAGCCTCTCGAAAGCGAAACATTCAGCACGGGAGTGCAAAACATTAAAGGCTCGGATTCTTTCTCTGACCACAAAGGACTGATAGCTTGTTGGGGAACTGATTGGCCTGTCAATGACACGGTTAAATATGCCAAAGAAACCGTCGGGCTTGCCACCTGCATTCCGCAAAAGTATGTACAAAAAGAAAGTACGGACAAAGCCAACTATTTATATGTCATAGGAGCCAAAGGACAAAAGACCTTTCACTATAACATTACGTTCACTTCCATGAAAGAAACTTTCGGCTACAAAACCAAAGAAGCGTGGTTTGCCTTTGTCCGGGAATGGAAGGAAGAACTAGAACACCCTTGCACCGTAAAAATCAGACAATAGAATGGAAAGAAAACCATGCACAGCCATGAGAGCAGCAAAGGCAACATGCCTTTGCATGCTCTTTCTTTTTTCCCTGCCTGCTTTGGCACAGAAAAATTACGTATCGCAAGTTTGGGTAGCCGACAAAGGCGACGGAACGTACCGCAACCCCATTCTATATGCCGATTATTCCGATCCCGATGCCTGCCGTGTAGGCGATGATTTCTACATGACTTCATCCAGTTTCAACTGCATTCCGGGTTTGCAGATACTTCACTCCAAAGACTTGGTGAACTGGAGCATCGCAGGTGCTGCCATTCCTTATGCACTTTCTCCTGCAAGCATGCCGGAACGTCCCGAACACGGCAACCGTGTATGGGCGCCGAGCATCCGCCATCACAACGGTGAATTCTATATCTTTTGGGGAGATCCCGACCAAGGAGTTTTCATGGTGAAAGCCAAAGACGTAAAAGGCCCGTGGAGCGAGCCTGTTTTGGTTAAAGCCGGAAAAGGAATTATCGACACCACTCCCCTTTGGGACAACGACGGACGGGTATATCTGGTACATGCCTATGCCGGAAGCCGCGCCGGACTTAAAAGTGTTATCTCCATTTGCGAGTTGAATGCCGAAGCCACCAAAGCCATTACACCCTCACGGATTGTATTTGACGGACACGAGGCACACGAAACCTGTGAAGGCCCCAAATTCTACAAACGCAACGGCTACTACTACATCTTTCATCCGGCAGGAGGAGTACCCACAGGCTGGCAGGTAGTGCTTCGCTCCAAAAACGTCTATGGCCCTTACGAGTGGAAAACCGTTTTGGCACAGGGTAACAGTCCGGTCAATGGCCCTCATCAGGGAGCATGGGTAGACACCACTACGGGCGAAGACTGGTTTCTCCACTTTCAGGACGTGGGAGCTTATGGACGGGTGGTGCACCTTCAACCTATGAAATGGATAAACGACTGGCCGATAATCGGCATAGATAAAGACGGTGACGGTTGCGGCGAGCCTGTATTAAGTTACAAAAAGCCGGATGTAGGCAAGACTTATCCCATCTGCACACCGCAGGAAAGCGATGAATTCAACGGCTTCACCCTCTCCCCGCAATGGCAATGGCACGCCAACATCAATGAGAAATGGGCTTACTATGCCGGAGAGCAAAGCATTGTCCGCCTCTACTCCTATCCCGTTGTGAAAGAATATAAGAATTTATGGAATGTAGCCAATCTGTTACTCCAAAAGACTCCTGCGGATAACTTTACCGCAACCATGAAACTTACTTTCAAGCCTACCGGAAAATATAAAGGCGAACGCACCGGATTGATTGTCATGGGTATGGATTATGCCGGGCTTATTCTTGAAAACACAAGCAACGGACTGACTTTATCTCAAATAGAATGTAAGAATGCGGACAAGGGAACTCCCGAACAAGTGAATGCAAACGTCAATTTAAAAGACGGAACAGTTTACCTGAAAGCCACTTTCCGCAACACAGGTAAAAAGATAAAGGAGAGCGAGGGAGGAAATGATCTTGTTATTTTGTGCAGTTTCAGTTACAGCCTCAACGGAAAGAAATACACTCCTTTCGGTGAACCGTTCCAAGTCCGTGAGGGCAAATGGATAGGAGCCAAGATAGGAGCTTTCTGTACCCGTCCCGCCATCCAAACAAATGACGGTGGTTGGAGTGATGTAGACTGGTTCCGCATTACCTCCAAATAACCATATTCAACTTCACCGCACCGTGGCACAAGCTATATAATTCGTTGCATATCAAAGCATAGCCTGTGCCACGAGCGTGTGAGTGTAAGTTATTACTTGTCGCACACCTGCGAAAGTTTTTCTTCTGCATCAATCAATTCATTGATTTCATCATAGCGTTCGGTATAATAGGAAATCATAGCCGAAATAAGGTTATTTGTAATTCCTATTTTAGTTGTAAGCTGCATCTGCAAAGACATCAGTTCGTTCACCCTCACGCGTTCTTTTTTAGACACATTTTCTTCAATCATATATCTTCCCATAGCTTTTACCATTTTATGAGATTCAGAGAATGGATAGTGGTGAAGCATGCCAAGCAGTTCCAACAAGTGTTTCAACCTGCCGCGAAGCAACTTTAGTTTATCCGTTTCGGTAAATTCATTAACAGAAAAAGAGGTAGGGAACATTTTAAAACTTTCTTGCAGTGAGAACTGCTTCAACAATTCTTCGGTTAAACCGTTTGTTTGATAATTTTCCATAAGAAGAGCATTATATTTATAGGCAGGAAATAAAAAGCGGTCCCGCCTGTCCCGTTGCTCTTCTACCAGTAGGGTAAGCGGATGCATTAACATTCCACACGGGGGTGCGGGACCGCCTATGCAGAATGCTCAAGCATAAAAATGCTTGATATAAATGCAGGCAGGTTTCCCTACCCTACTGATAATAAAGAGCGCTGCAAATATACGGATATATTCTGAAAAGCGTTATACAAACCAAAGTTATTTAAGTTTGTTTGATTATTTCTCACGAAAGAACATTAAGAAGGAAAAAGCGGCTCTGCCTGTCCCGTTGCTCTTTCTCTCCACGGCGGGATTAAAATGTGAATGCATTAACTCTTCACACGGGGGTACAGAACCGCCTATGTAAACATGCAAGCACCCAAAATGATTGCCGTAAACGAAAGCAGATTTCTCAATTTTACCGACAGTAAAAAAGGATTGCAAATATACGGATATATTCTAAAAAGCACGATACAAACCAGAGTTATTTAAGTTTGTTTGATTATTTTCTACGAAAGAGCACTATGCATAAGTAGGAAAAAGCGGTTCTGCCTGTCCCGTTGCTCTTCTACCAAGGGGTAAGTGGATGCATTAACATTCCACACAGGGGTGCAGAACCGCCTATATAAACATGCAAACACCAAAAATGATTGCTGTAAACGAAAGCAGGTTTTCTAATTTCACCGACGGTAAAAAAGAGTTGCAAATATACGGATATATTCTAAAAAGCACTATTCAAACCGGAGTTATTATCAGTACTATTTATTCCTTTCCGAAGTATTATTTATCTCATTAAACCTTAATAATTAATTCGTTTGACCTTTCATTTTAACCTTTTCACTGCAGTGGAATAAGCGTTTCTCTGCAGTGGAATGATTGTTTCACTGCAGAGAAACGCTTATTCCATTGCAGTGAAACATATAAATCATCCTTATAATCCGGTTAGTTTTCGGTGTATAACCACTTAAAAGACAGAATATTCCACTTAATTTATGCTGTGAAATTTTACAGTGCGGGAAACAAATTATACTTTCACACGGTCGTGGCACACATTACGATATGATACACAACAAGTTAAGTGCCCTGTGTGGCGGTGCGGAAAAATTGAATGTGTTGTTATAGAGAAAGGAAGTTTTGAATGAAATTCCTTATCTTTGCATTGGTAAAAAGAAAAAGATTATGAAGAAACTGGTAATATTTGATTTAGACGGTACATTGCTCAACACCATAGCCGACCTTGCAGGCAGCACCAACCATGCTTTGAAACAATGCGGATTCCCGGAACATGAAACGAGCAAATATCCTTTTTTCGTGGGCAACGGCATCAACAAACTGTTTGAACGTGCTTTGCCCGAAGGAGAAAAAAGTGAAGAAAATATATTGAGAGTACGCAAAGAGTTCGTTCCTTATTATGACCGGCACAATGCAGATTTCAGTACTCCGTATCCCGGCATCCCGGAGCTTTTAAAAACATTGCAGGAAAAAGGACTTATGCTTGCCGTTGCTTCCAACAAATACCAGTCGGCTACGGAAAAGCTGATTGCGCACTACTTCCCCGCTATCCGTTTTGTTGCAGTCTTCGGACAAAGGGAAGGTATCACCCCCAAGCCCGATCCTACCATTGTTCACGATATTCTTTCCATTGCCCAGACAGACAAGGAAGATGTGCTTTATGTAGGTGATTCGGGAGTAGATATGCAAACTGCCATTAACAGCGGAGTAACTTCCTGCGGAGTGACATGGGGTTTCCGTCCCCGTACCGAACTGGAAGCGTTCAAGCCCGATTATATGGTGGATAGTCCGGAGGAGATTTTAGCTTTTGTCACTGCCGATTAAATCGGCAATGACAAATAAATCTAAGTTCAGGCTCCTTTTACCGGATGCACTTTCTCTTTATACTCCGTAGGTGTCATTCCATACTTCTGCTTGAAACACTTACTAAAGTAGCGGGGATCATTAATTCCCACCATGTATGCAACCTGTGTCATGTTATACTCACCCGTCTCTATAAGCCCGGCTGCGCGCTTGATTCTCATTTCGCGGATAAACTCTATCGGAGCAAGACCTGTCAGGACTTTCAGTTTCTTAAAGAATACCGAACGGCTCACGGCAAGTTCTCTCACCAAATCATCGACTATCAATTCACCGTTATCCATATTCTTCTCCATAAGTTCCAGCAGTTTGTCCATGAACTTGCGGTCGTGTGACGACATTTCCGGTTCTTGCGGCAAGTCTTCACTCTTGGGAACCATAAGGTTGGCACAATATATCTCCTGTAACTTTTTGCGTTGGGCAAGCAGGTTTTGTATGCGTGCCGTCAGATAGGTTGCACTAAACGGTTTGGTTATATAATCGTCGGCTCCGAGTTCCAAACCTTCCAATTTACTTTCTATATTGGACTTGGCTGTCAGCAAGATTATCGGAATATGGCTGGTAGTGACATTGGAACGCAAATCCTTTGTTAATTCTATGCCGTCTTTCCTGTCCATCATCACATCACTAATGATAATATCCGGGATGTATTTTAACGCCTTTTCCAATCCTTCTTCACCATCGGCAGCCTCAACAATGCGATAGGATGAAACAAACAAACTTTTCAGGAAGAAACGAAGCTCCGTGTTGTCTTCCACTAAAAGCATCAGCTCTTTTGAATTGTCTTCTTCGTTCCATTCCTGTTGTTCCTCTTTCATATCTAAATCCGCCACTTCATCCGGAACAACTTTCTCCACACTTTGCACAGCAGATGAATCTGCCAATATAAATTCCACCGACTCATCATAATGTACTTTACCTTTCAACAAAGACACAGTGAAGCAACTTCCCTCACCCAATTTACTATCTACGGTAATGGTTCCCCCATGCATTTCAACCAACTCTTTTACCAATGACAGGCCAATGCCCGAAGTCGGCTGATTGAACAAGTTCTTATCCATCAGGTTCTCAAAACGGACAAAGATAGAATTGCGTTTATCTTCTGCAATGCCTATTCCCTGATCCCGTACTCCTATCAGTATGTTTTCCCCGCGTTCTTCCACAAACACCGTTATCTTCTTGCCATGAGGCGTGTACTTGAAAGCATTCGACAACAAATTGAATATGATTTTTTCCAGTTTATCCGCATCCGCCCATAGGTTAATCTCCCCGTTTTCATTCTTGAGAACGAAAGCTATCTTGTGTTCTGCCGCCAATGTTTCAAAGCTGTCCATAATTCTCCGGATAAAAGAAATAACTTCTATCTCCTGCACCCGCATCTTCATCTTCTTGTTCTGTATCTTGCGGAAATCAAGTATCTGATTAACCAAACGGAGCATCCGGTCTGTGTTACGCTCCACCAGTTTAAGCTGTTCACGGGCATCGTCGGGGAGTTTGGAGTTTTTCAATATATACTCCACCGGACCGGAGATAAGAGTAAGCGGAGTACGCAGTTCGTGAGATATATTGGTGAAGAAACGCAATTTAATGTCCGATATTTGCTGCTCTACGGAAACTTCATGTTTCAAACGGTAAATGGTGAACAGAATATAAACCGCAACGAGAATAATAATCACGATAAACAACACATAAAGCAAATAAGCCCAAGGTGTTTCCCAGAAGGAAGGTAAAACCGTTATTGGCAGACTACGTACATTATCCACCCACACACCGTCACTATTGGTTGACTTCACACGGAATACATAGTCGCCCTTCGGCAAATTGGTATAAGTTGCAGAACGCTGTTTGTCCACATAAGTCCACTCTTTCTCAAAGCCTTCAAGGATATAAGCGTAACGGATATTCTCCGAATTTCTCATATCCAGTGAAGCATACTGTATAGTGAAAATATTCTCTTTATGCGAAAGTACCAGTTTATCCAGATAATCCAACCCCGCTTTAATCAACGAACCGTCTCCCGGAATAACCTCAATATTGGAAAGAAGCAATTTGGAAAATATAATATCGGGAACGTAAGTGCTCTTTTTTATTGAATCGGGAGTAAAGACCAACAATCCGCTATTTGCCCCGAAAGCAAGTTTGTTATCACTCAATTTGGCGGATGCAGCTTCATTGAACCTCACTTTCTGTTCAAAGCCCTCATCGTCATAGTTCTCGAACCGTTCTTGCGAAGGAATGAATTTGCATAAACCGTTCTCCGTACTCATCCACAAGTTCCCGGTATTGTCTTCTTGCAAAGACATAAGTACATCAGACGGCATCCCGTTCTCCACAGTATAAGCTTTAAACTCTCCCTTGCCACTCTTCCCCGGAGATATGAACTTATTTAATCCTCCGCCGAACGTGGCAAAATAAACATCTTTATCCCTTGTCGGAAGAACTGAATAAATATCATTGTTATTCAAGCTGTTGGCATCTTCCGAATCGCGCGAATAATGTTGAAAAACAACTTCCTCAGGGTTCACAAAGTCCTCTTTGAAACATACCACCCCTGTCGTAGTGCCTACCCAGATGTTTCCCTGATAATCGCAAACAACATTTCTAGCCCTGTAACATTGGTCAATAGGATACCCTTTCAGATTGTTGCGATGATTGATAAAGATGTATTTACCATTCTTGTCTTTCTCAACATAATTAATTCCGCCTCCGAAGGTTGCAACCCAGATTCTTCCTTTTGCATCCTGACACAACCAATACACATTGTCATTGCTCAAACTATAAATATCATCCGCATCATATTTGAACCGCATCAGCTTGTAGCTGTTATCGCCGTTTCTTTCCACTCTGACAATACCTTCTCCTTTTGTTGCAATCCACATTGCACCGTCTTTTGCCTGAATAATGCTATATGGCACACCATACAAAGGTTTTCCCGAATGCGAAAAAGTCCCCGCTTCCGTCAAATATCCATAATCTTTCTTATTGCGGTCATACTTTATGATTTTACCTCCCTTAAAACCAACCCATAAATAACGATCCCTGTCCTCACAGATGGAACGTACCTCGTTATCGAGCGTTTCATAATCATGGGGAAAAGGAGTACCTAAATCAAACTGATTATCCAGAAAAGTCACTTTCTCCAAATCTTTCGAGTGAGTACACATCCAAAGATTTCCCTGACGGTCGGACAAGATAGAGTGCAGTTTATTCGAGAATTTCCAGTCGGAAGCTCCGGGTGCATTATAAAAAGGGCTCAGTTTCTTTTTTGTGCGGTCATAGTAAGAAAGTCCGCCTCCATATGGGTGTACCCATAAACGTCCTTTAATATCTTCCAGAATATGAAAAGCCGGTTGGGCACGGGAAGCCATGCTACTCTCCACCGGCACTATTTCATGTTTTAACTCTTTTGTCAAAGGATTAAAATGAAGTATGCCACCAATTTCATGCAGTTCAAACCATAGTTCATCATATCTGTCTTTATATACGGAGCTGATTACGGCATCAGGAAAATCTTTATGAGTCTGTTTGTTATAAGAAACAAGCTCTTTATTTTTCAAATTATAAATGTAGAAACCTTCGGAACGGGTAGCGATAACCAGTTCATCTTCACCTACATACTCTATAGAAAGGATATTTCCCTTTACAGGGAACTCTTGCAGATGAAATCGTCCGTCCTTTTTTTGATATACCCACATACGCCCTTTATCGGAACCGAAGTAGATATTCTCTTTCCAATCGAGAAAGGAATAAAAAGACTGGATTAATCCCTGATGAGTTTCCTGCGACTCCACAAAATATGAAACCGGAGCACTACCACCTTCACGTATCACACACAATCCGTTATTGGTAAGCATCCATTCATTTCCGGCTGCATCCAAACACACTTTATATACTTTCTTTGCGGGAAAAGGACCGGACTTAATCGAATAAATCTCCGTAGACAGTTCATGTGTCTTTTCATCCGTAATCACCCGGATAGCACCTTCATTTTCAGTCAGCAGCCAAACACTTCCATTGGGCAAGATTTCAATAGTGGATATATTCACGGTAGCTTCCCAGCCCGAAGAAGGAACTTGCTCGAAAGTCTCGGTACGCGGATCGAAACGATGGGCATGATTATCATAAGTCATTACCCAGATATATCCGTATTTATCCTCTTTCATACAGTCCACACGGTTGTTTGTCAAGCTAATCAGATTACCGGAACGTGCTTTATAGGTTTTGAACGTATAGCCATCGAACTTATTGATCCCGTCCCATGTAGCCAGCCATATAACTCCTCTATGATCTTGCAACATTGTCATGACCGTATTCTGCGACAGACCGTTTTCGGATGAATATTCAGTAAAAAGACAAGACGGTTGGGAATAGCCTGTCAAAGACAAAAGACAGAAGAAGAATATAACGGTTAAATATTTCATAGTCTTAGATTCACGTGAGTTTATTCTGTTTCAAAAATACACTTTTTGAAGGAAGAAACAAAATCTTCTTTTACTACTTTTATCATTATATAGAGAACGCCCTGCCGTTTCATTAAAAACAACAGGGCATTTCCCCCAAAAAGAAGTATATATTCTCTCTACTTAATATTTAAAGAATTTGGAACAACCATCCTCCGAAGGTTTCCACCCATCTTCTCCTGCCAATACTCTCTCTATATCATACTTCTTCAAATCCTTCAATTGATGGGAAAATTTAGCTCGCGCCTGTGGATTAGCTCCTTCGCCCGTACTTTCATATTCAGCAAAGAATGCAGTTTTTTCATTCTCCTTATTTCTCCAGTTATCCCATCCTGCAGGAACAATATGCTTGCCCAGTTCGCAACGGATAAAAACCGCTTGTGCATAAGGACGCCACGGACGACCAAGAAACACATTATTTACTCCTTCATCGGCAGTCATCTTGCAATCATAGAAAACATATCCGCAACTTTTACCCTTATCGGTGGCAGGTGCCGTTAAATATCCTTCCGCTTTGCTATGGATAACACAACGGTTGAATACAGCCGTTGACCAACCAAAAATAAAATCGACCGTTCCTTCGATATAACAATCTTCATAATATTGACGGCTCAGTTTACCGTATGTATATAAAGTGTCTTGATTACCCAAGAAACGGCAATTTTTAAACATAGAACGATCACCGCTTACAAAAGCGGCTACCGCCTGCCCTACTCTTCCTGCAGTATTTTCAAAAGTAATGTTCTCAGCATAGAAATCATGCCCGTAAATATAACAGGTTGCAGATCCGGATGTGGACATGTTTTCACCAAACACATTCTTTTTTGAAGCATAATCATCGTTAGAAACCACCGCTCCGGTCTGTCCTATCAGTGACACTTGTATTTTAGACTCCGGTACAATGAGCTTTTCTTTATATACTCCGGGACGAACAAGGATAGTAGTCCGCCCCTCTTTACGAAAATCCGGAACAGCATTAATAGCTTCCTGAATTGTAAAAAAGTCGCCACTGCCATCTTTTGCCACCACATAATCATAATGACGAACATATTTCGACAATTCGGGTATCTGCTTACCAATAGTATCCACAGTCAGGGAAGCAATAACTCTCGCCCCATGCACATTCAGATGCGTATTGTCTTCCCGTCCCTTCGGATAGGCTGCCACTGTATTTGCCGGAACCCACATAAAGAGTTTTTTAGATGCTTCCGCTCCCATTCCCTGAACCAAATCATGAGTAATTTTATTCATATCTATGAATATCACCCCCATTTCCTGTGCAACATTACGTGGAGAATCAAGATACTTGCCATGAGTGTCTATTAAAACATCCCCTTCTGCCTGTTTTACTTGTGCAGACTGGTCACGATGCACATCGTCCTCGGCAACTGCATCTTTGTTCTCCCGAAAATTACGGCGAACAATGGAATTGAATAAAACAGGTATTCCCCCTTTATCACGGGTTTCTTTTACGAAGCGCCGCAAATTAGCGTCAAAAGTTGTTCCTGCATCTGTATGCCTGCTCTCATCCGCTTTTTCATCATTGTGTCCGAACTGAATAAAAACATAATCTCCCGGTTTTATCCTATCGACTACTGTTTTCCATAAACCTTCATTAATAAAACTCTTTGAACTGCGACCATTACGGGCATGATTCTCAATCCTTACATCCTCCGTAAAGAACCCCGGAAGTACATGTCCCCAACCACGTTCGGGATTACCCCCGGTCAAAACTTTATCAGCCATAGTGGAATCTCCGATCATAAAGACCGTAATAACACGCTCTGACTTGAAAGCAGATAACAAAAGGAGTATAAATAGCGATAGTAATAACTTTGTTTTCATCGTATCCACTATTTTATTTCAATTGTGATTCAGGGAAAGTATCTGAAATCAAACTATTCAAATACACCTCCAGATTTGTATAATCCGGACTTAAATTATACTTAATTCCATCATTAGCATCATTTGGATTCAAGCCATTCTCTTTCTCCCAACTATCAGGCATTCCATCTTTATCCGAATCCACAAGAATTGTACCTTGTTTATATTCCGGCCAACCCTGAACATCTTTTTGCGTATCAATTAATCCGTTAGTACTTCCATTAGAACCTTGATAAGTATATGTACCGTTTTGAGTTTCTTCCACAATGCGTTTATCAACAGCATCACGCATATGTGAAGCTCCGGCATATTTCAAAACAGACTGATAAGCTTCTTTTGCAGTCTCCGTAAAGCCCGTTTCTGCAATAGAAAATTCTGCAGAACTCAAAGCATTCTCCCCTACACCATCTTTCCTATGAAAACCTTTTTTATTTGAAAGATTAACTTCTTCCAATAAATTCTTTTGTTTATCGGATAGTTTGGAACAAGTAGCATCAAAATAGTTTCCGTTTACATAAAATTTCCCATATATTCCTTTTACATTCTTATTTGTACCATCATCTGCATATGCCGTAAAAATACGGTTATACGTAGATTTTGTTACAGTATAAGGTCCGGGTTTATAATAGCAATTAACGATATTATAAACTCCTCCCTCCCCTGCATAAGCTCCTTCACTACCATAGTTATAAATTACATTATTGCGCAAATCGACTTTCTCAATATCAGGTTTACCTGTGTAGCGGCTTCCACATAATCGAGGAGTACGGTTGCTGTGATGTGCCAGTAAATTGTGATGGAAAGTAGCCGGTTCACCTCCCCAGATCCCCCCATAGCCATGTGAACCTTTTTCATGCACAGAATGTGTAAGGCTTTCACTCAAAATACACCATTGCATAGTAAAATTTGCATTATCATAAAAACTTCCACATTCATCGGTACACCAGCTCAATGAACAATGATCGATAATAATATTACGATTCATTTCTGTATTCTTGCTCAGGTTAGTATGTCCCCCCATGGCGTCATCTTCTGTTTTATGCTCATCCCCCATGCGAGAACGGATATATCGAACAATTACATTATCTGCAGCCACATAAAAAGTATAATTTTTCAAGCATATTCCATCACCCGGTGCAGTTTGTCCTGCAATAGTAACATCTCCGTTTTCAACTTTCAATGCCGATTGCAATTCAATAATACCACTCACAGCAAACACAATGGTACGAGTTCCTTTCTGCTTAACTGCCCAGCGCAAAGTTCCTTCCGATCCATCGTCTGCAAGCGAAGTTACTGCATAAACCGCTCCACCTGCTCCACCGGTAGTATAACGTCCTGCACCGTGAGCACCGGGAAAAGCAGGAATTGTAGAACGGTCAGGAGCAGGATATGTTGTAAGAGTAGGTTCGGTGGGTTGGGTAACAGGAGGTAACACCGGTTCTTCTCCTGAAACATTACTTCCACCACAAGCAAAAGCAAATACAACTAATAATATCGGTAAACGCATCATAATATATTTTAGATTCATAAATTCTTTATGTAAAACAATTAGGGCTGTCTCTTTCCAAGAACAGCCCTAAGATAGATTATTTATTTGTTATTCGTACCATTTCTTTGCACCTACTTTAGCTGCCTTTAAATCATCATCTACAATAGTAAAGTCATGTTGTGCAACATCTTTATATGGATTAGAATTAAGAACATTACCAGATGCATCATAAGCCTTTTTAGAGCTATCCAATAACGAAGATGCATTAAAATAATAATTATCACTAAATATTAAATTATCAGTTTTAGCATCTCCACTAAAAACTACATCTGTTGTTTCCGTTGAATATACGAATATATTCTTTTTAACATTACAAGTAAAATATTTATCTTCGGCTTTATTCGAACGAATATAAAACACTCCTTTATCTGTAACTTTTATATCATAGAATGTATTATTTTCTATATTATAAGTAGTTACACGATTAGCCGAATAATCAAATCTCATAAAGTCCTTTCCTGCAATATTGTCAAATGTATTATCTTTCACATTCACAGTCGAGAAATTAAATTTCTTACCTTGGAAGTCGATAAATCTGTCTTTTAAAGTCAAATCAGAAAATGTACATTCAGTGATTGCCAATGTGCCCAATTGAGTTTCAGTTGCACTACTATTTTCGGTCATAACTTTTGAATACTTACCGGTAAATACACAATTTTGAATTGTCATATCCGAATTAGCTTTCGCAGACTTATATTCCATAAAGGCTTTTGCATCTGAAGCATTAAATGTAATATTTGATAAAACAACATTTCCTGCACCTTCTATACTAAATGAAAAATCAGCTATAACAGGTTTATTTGAAAGGGCAGTAATCACCACTTCTTTATCTAACGCAATACTTGTAGAAGGAAAAGCATTCATTGTACCATCTTCTGATGGAAGCAAACAGATTTTAGCACCATCTTCAGCGGCATCAAAAACAGCTTTAATTGCATCTGCCGTAAGATCTGCCGAAGCATAAATAGGAGTTGCACCATCCAAATCAACAAGAGTAGTAAAAGTCGTAATACCACGTGTTTTAGTACCTTTGGTCATTACTGCTTTGTAGTCTGTTTCGGGAGTTAACCCAGCAACAGTTGCAGCACCTGCTGTTATATCTGCTTCTTTTATAGTATAAGTTACAGTTGCTGCTTCTGGATTTGAAACAGGAGTCACAGTTATGACATCTGCACTCTCACCAGCCGGCCACTTCAAAGTCACTTGTTTTGCCTGTAAATCATTCTCCGGATCAATTGCTTTAAAGATATTTTCAGCATCTGTTGTGAAAATACTAACAACCCATTTAGAATCTTCTACTCCTGTGCCTACTGCTTTTATACGTGCAGTATAAGTCGTTTCCCCTTCTAAGGAAGTAATTACATAAGGAATATCTGCATTAGTAATACCTTCCTTGGTTACTACAACATTTTCGCCATTCAAAATCTCAATAACATAAGAACTCGCCCTTGCCACTACGTTCCATTGTAAGCGAACTCCTGTTTTATCAACAATACGTACATCCATACCCGTTGGAGAAAACGCACGAGTTGTGTTTAGCTCCGTAATCTCAGAGTCTACATCACCACATCCTACGGTAAGCGCAGTCAATGACAACCCCATCCCCATTATTAAATATCTGAATATATTTTTCATATCTATGTGAGTATTAGTCTGTTTATTACTTATTTAAGAATTTATTATCTAAAGAGTTGTTACTACCGCTAATAAATGTAGACCAGATAGGCCAATACATATTCTTATCGGGATCTGCAACATACAACCCATCAATTTTAGCTTGTTTAATGCCCCCTCTGTACTTTACATTTTCTAAGACTTGACTACTATTTTTTTTCTGAACCGGAGCAAAACCATCAGGAATATTACCAGCTTCAAGCTGAGCTACTTCATCGGCTTCCAAGCCATAATAAATAATATTCTCGCCATCCATCTTATAATACATAAATTGAGGCATTCTTCCTGCATAGCGTCCTGTATTATTGGATAATTCAGCTAATTTAATCTTTGCTTCCGCCAACTTAGCAGAAAGTAAATTCCAACGAATCAAGTTTTCTTTTCTGATTGCTTCTCCACAGAATTCCCAAGCATTTTCATCAACCAATGCATTAAACATTTGTGTTTTTGAAGTAATGGCACTTAAGTAATCTTCTACCATTTCCTGTCTGTCTGCAGGTGCAAAAGCACGGTTACGAACTGTTCTCAAATAACTTTTGGCAGCATCCAAAGTACCAATTTCATTTTCGCACTCTGCTGCTATCAGATATATTTCGGCAGAACGCATATATAAACGGTTCACGCCATCATCATTGGTTGAAGTAACGCGTCTTTTCATCCATTCATAACGATATTTTCCAAACCACCACTTATTAACATCTTCTGTCGGAACCTGTATAGCAGAAGATTCACTTGCCGGTTCACCCCATTGATAATGAACTGTAGTTACATCTCGACGCGTATCACGTGGATCATAATCATAAAACACTGTTGGAAGCGGACAACCATACTGACCACCTTTAGCTTGTCCTGTATATTTATCTTTACCCGCATGAGGAATACCATTATCAAAAACAACTCGACCACGACCATCAGCATAAGGTATTTCCCATAGATTTTCTCCTCCGGCAGCTACATTATCCTGCAAATTATTTTTAAATGGTGTTTCAAATTTATCTTCTAAATCAGCCATATGATTAGTAATAACTTCCTTGCATGCTTTTAAAGCCTCATCATACATCAATTCAACTGTCAATTCCGGATCTGTACTCCGGCGAACCGTTCCGTCTTGACGTAAACTATAGCCGGAAGCCATCATGCACAAACGAGCTTTCAAACCTAATACAAAAGCTTTATTCACATGTTCAATACTATTTGTATACACATTACTATTAGGCCAACCACATAAATTTGAAGCTTCCCTTAAATCTGCAATTAATTGTTTATACATTTCATCCCTATCCATTCTCGGGATATACATTGTTTCTGTAGAAACAGGCTCAAAACGTCCGGGAACATCTCCCCATGCTCTCATTAAATCCGCATATACGATAGCACGAATAGTCAAAGCTTCTCCTAAGATATGCCCCATCAAATTACCCGGCTGCGGATTTCCATAAGTACGTATACCATCTATCGCCTGATTAGCACGCTCAATACCTTCATACAATTTGCCGTAGGCGTTATCACTTTTATCCATTTCAGAATTGTTGGCACCTGTATTATAATTTCCCAACATGCCTTTAGCTCCTGCTACATCCTCAACTGCCGTATTCCATTCTATATCTGTATTATAGCCATAATATTTTGTATAACGTCCACGATAAGAATTCGTTTCAGCGAAAGATTGATGAATACCCATTACCGCATTCATTGCCAAATCAGGATTAGAAAAGATGGTTTGTTTATCCATCGTTGATTTAGCCGGTGCATCCAAATAGTCCTCACATGAAGTAGTGAGAAGTAAACCTACAACAGCTAATGACACTACTATATTATTTTTTCTCTTCATTTTTTTCTCTTTTAAAGTTCTTAGAATGTTAAATTTAAGCCTACATTAAAGGAACGGCTCTTAGGATATGCAGAATAATCTACACCCGGAGTTAATGATGTGTCACGACGGGTGGAAACTTCCGGATCAAAACCAGAATAATGAGTCAAACAAAACAGATTATAGCCTGTCACATAAAAACGCAAATTCTGAATTTTCACTTTACTCAACAAAGATTTAGGTAATGTGTAACCTATAGTCAATGTATTCAAACGCAGAAAAGAACCATCCTCTACTGCCCAATCACTAAAGACCATTCTATCCATATAGGGAGACCACATAGTAGTATTTGCATTCATAGCTGCCAATTCATCTCCATTATTACATATGGTACCATCAGCATTCAAATTATTCCAGCGATTACCTGCTGCCATTTCCGTAATCATATTACGGTAAGAGTATTTACCGGAAGTAGTATATTCAATCTTATTGGCATTATACACATCATTACCAATACTAAAGTTGAATCCGGCTGAAATATCGAAGCCATAAATACGTCCATTAATCATGAAACCACCAGTACAAGTAGGATTAGCATTACCTATCACTTCACGATCATTGACATCAACAACTGGGTTAACAAGCCCTTCTTCATTTCCATTTAGATTCTTTAATTTCATAGAACCCGGACGAATTGTTCCAATAACAGAAGAACAGTCAACAACCCCTTCTTTTAAAACCCACTTACCATTTACATAGCCTGAAAAATCACTGACTTCATAACGTCCATCATTACGATATCCATACATTTCACCAACTTGTCCTCCTACAGCAACTCTATATTCATCTTTAATTTCAGAACCGGCCCAACCTGAATCCTGATAGAAGTCATCCATTATGCCTAAGGATTTAATCTTATTCTTATTAAAGCCTACATTAAAATTAAAACTTAACCCATAATTCTTCTTTTCAATAGCTGTCCAATTAATAGTAGCTTCAATACCTTTATTTTCAGTTTTACCCATATTCCGGTATTGGAAAGAATATCCGGTACCACTTACAGGGAATTTTATCAGCAAATCTTTTGTTGTATTTAAATAAACTTCAAAAGAACCATTCAATCTGCCACCAAATAAAGTATAGTCTAATCCAATATTTCGCGTAATAGTTGTTTCCCATTTCAAATTTGGATTAGCCATATTCTGTGATGCAGCTAAATAATTGTCATAACCATTGATCCAAAGAGAATTTTTAGATTCATAAACCTGAGTTACCTGTCCCGAAGGAATATTATTGTTACCGGCGGTACCATAGCTAAAACGAAGTTTCAAATCATCCAACCAATTCTTTGCACCTTCCATAAATTTCTCTGATGAAAGACGCCAAGCCACAGCAGCTGATGGAAAATATCCCCAACGGTTACCACGAGCAAATTTAGAAGAACCATCTGCACGGAACGTAGCACTAAGAATATATTTACTATCGAAATCATAATTCGCACGTCCGAAGAAAGAGATTAACTTATTATCCGGACTCATATTATTGTCCGTAAAAGACTCTGTAGCCAATGTCGTTAATTTCTGTACATCTCCAAATGTAAACTGAGAAGGAAAACCATGCATCGTATTTGTCATTATCTCTTCTTCCGTTTTTAAACTTTCCTGACCTAACAATATATTCAAATGATGCTCTTTTTTCAAAAACTTCTTGAAATCATAAGAAATAGTATTTGTATTACGGAAACTTTTACGAGATGTATTCTTCATAATTACAGCAGGCACATTCTGAGCATCTTTTCCCGGTTTATTTTTTACATAATAAGTCGTATTTCCATAAAAACGATTGTCTTTGTTTCTATAATCATCCATACCTACTTCTGTTTTCAAACGAAGATTATCAATCACTTCCCATGTTAAACTCCCATTTAAATTATATGTTTTACGACGTTGATAACGATCGTTATCTGCTAATGAAACTAATGGATTATATAAATTAAATTCATCATCATTGACATTAGCATCAATCAATTCACCCACCGGAATAGTTGGATAAATAAGAGAATTTTTCAAACGCGAATCAGCAGAAGAAGCCTGATTAGTCTCCGTCACACCTGCACCATTTATTTCGGTATCGGCATATCTGAGTGACAAATCCATGGTTAAACGCTTAGTCATTTTATGCTGTAACTTCAAACTAAGGTTATCTCTCTTAAATTTAGAACTCTGCATAATTGCCTTGTCATTAATATGACTATAACTTGCAGAATACTTTATCTTTTCTGTCCCACCACTAACACTGAGGTTATGATTAAATGTAAATCCTGTACGCCCATAAATTTGATCTTGCCAGTCATTAGTAGCTATATTATCATAAAGATCTATATCTTGATAATTACCAAATACCTTCGTATAATTATTAACACTCCCTTTTAAAGAAGCTAACTCATATTGCCAATTAGCATAATCACGAGCCCCCAAAACATCCAAAGTTTTTGCTATTTTTTTCCAACCTACATAAGCATTATAATTAACACTTAATTTACCTTCTTTGCCACCTTTTGTAGTAACAATAATTACACCATTAGCACCACGAGCACCATAAATAGCTGTTGAAGAGGCATCTTTCAGAACGGTAATATCTTCAATATCAGAAGCTGGAATGTCATTAATAGATTCAACAGGAAAACCATCAACAATAAATAAAGGAGTATTATCTCCAGTAATAGAACCACCACCACGAACACGGATTTTCATTTCTGCATCTGGTGAACCCTCCGTCGTAGTAATCTGCACACCAGCCATCTTTCCTTGTAAGGCTTCGGTAGCAGATGCTACAGGAACAGCCGCTAATGTTTCAGAATTAACGGAAGCCACAGAACCAGTAATATCTTTACGTTTTGCTGTCCCATAACCAATAACAACTACTTCATCCAAAGCTTTGGAATCATCTTTTAATGTAACATTAAATTTAGTTTGATTTCCAACTTTAATTTCTTGTGGTATAAAGCCAACATAGGAAACAACCAAAATATCGGACTGTTTTACATTAAAAACAATAAAATTACCATCCAAATCGGTTACTGTTCCGTTTGTTGTACCTTTTATCAACACATTTACTCCAATAAGCGGTTCTCCTGTACCATCTAATACAGTACCAGAAACCTGATGTCCCTGTGCGAATGCAATCAAGCAAAGAGCACTCATAAGAAGAGTAACTGTTGCTTTTTTGATAAGCTCATTTAAATTCATACTCAGTGTTTTTTATAGTTAATTTTTAATTAGTTTAAGGATATTACATCTCGTTATCGAGCACAAACATAGAAAGAAACATTATTTAGTATGTGTAGATTTTGTTATTTAATGTAGATTTTCTGATAATACAAAAAATTGCACATTATTCACACACTCTTTTATTCACTAATAATCAATATCTTAGTTTATTTATAAGGATACCAATCAGCAGTTCCGCTAAACATATTTTCCACAGAATATTTTCGTGCTTCTGCATCGGTAAGTTGTTTGCTCCATTTTACTCTTTCTTTTAAAGATGCACCTTCTCCGGTAGACTTATATTCTGCATATCGAGCTGTTTTCTCATTCTCCGGATTTTTCCAATTATGCCAACCGGAAGGCACAATATGTTTGCCCATTTCGCAATTCATAAAGACTGTTGCTGCATAAGGTCTCCAAGGACGTCCCAAATATACTTTTGTTACTCCGGCAGCGGCAGTAAGTTTACAATTTCTAAAAACGTAGCCAAATTCAGACTCTTGCGAAGTGGATGCAGCCGTAATGTAAGAATCACGTTTACTATGAATTATACAATTTTCAAAAAGAGCAGTAGAAGGACCGAATATAAAATCAGTCGTACCTTCTATATAGCAATTGGTAAAAAGCAAATGTGTACGTTCTGCTCCGGTAAAAATTGTATCTTGATTGCCAAGAAACCGGCAATTAACAAACATCAATCTATCCCCTACCGTATGTAAAGCCACCGCTTGTCCTAATTGCGGTGCATTATTTTCTACTGTTAAATCCTTAAAAGTAATATTACTCCCTTCTACCTTTACAGTATAAGTGCGGAAAGTTCCCATCTTATTTATATTGGCATGATCATCGTAAGTTATAATTGTTGTTTTAGCGTTCTCCCCAACGATTTCCACATTCTTAATCCACGATGGGACTACTACCTTTTCTTTATAAGTTCCACTTTTGATATAAATAACTACCGTGTAATCCATAAATGCACGAATACTTTCCACTGCTTCCTGCACTGTACGAAAGTTTCCCGTTCCATCCCGGGAAACAACCACCGTATCACCTGCCAACGGATAATTGGCCGCCAATAAACTTGTTCGTACCACTATCAAAAGAAAGAATATCTTCCAAAATCTATCCATCAACATAGCTATAACTTTTTATCTAATTACTTTTAAAGATTTACGTGCCTGAGGACACAAACGTTCCCATTCCAAACTTGCCATAATAAAAGGACCGACAGCTTTGGCATCATTGGAACGGATTTTCTCATTAATATAATAATCATAATCACCCGAACGGTAAGGATTACCTCCCAATCCGGCAACCGCACAAACCTGTGTTATAGATACCAGCCCGTTTTTATCCACCTCAATAAAATCATTGATAATGCCACGATAGCCTTTCTCCGCCACCTCTAAATATCTCTTATCCAAATAGCCCTTACGAACAGCTTTAAATAAAGAATAAACAAACATGGTGGAAACAGAAGATTCAAGATAGTTGCCTTTATCGCCACTGCGGTCGAGAACCTGATACCACAAACCTGTTTTGTGATCTTGCAAACGCTTAATCTGACCGGCAACTCTATCTAAAATCATTAAGACCGAATCACGCTTTTCTTCATGTTTAGGAATAAAATCGAGCACATCGACCAACGCCATGGCATACCATCCCATTGCACGCCCCCAACTGTGAGGTGCCTGTCCCGTTACTTTATCTGCCCACGGCATACTGCTGCTTTCGTCCCATGCATGACGGTAGACATCATTTGCCGGATCATAAGTATGCTTAGCTATAACAAGGAACTGGCGTATTACATCCTGATAATCTTGCGGACGATTGTTGCGGTAAGCATATTCCGCATAAAAGGGTGATGCCATATAAATTCCGTCAAGCCACATTTGGTGAGGGTAGATCTTCTTATGCCAAAACCCTCCTTCCTTCGTGCGGGGTTGGTTATCGAACTGATTACGTAACAAATCAAGAGCTTTTTTATATTTTTCTTCCTTTGTCTGTTCGTAGATACGGAAATAGAACTTTCCCGAATTAATACGATCGAGGCTCAACTCCGTCGGTCTGTAAGTAACAATAGTTCCATCTGCATTCGTCATTGTATCTGCATAAGCCAAAGCATAATTGAAATACTTGTCGTTTCCGTAAGTATCATACACATCAAGCACAGCCTGAAGCTCCAAACCGTGACAGTAATCCCATTTCAATGCCGGTTGAAAATCAAGTTGCCAGGATTCGGGGCAACGAATCATTTCGGACTCCACCATGCGCACCGACCATGGTAAATCTGTGGATACTGTTTGTTGCGACTGTATTTGAATGGAGAATAATAGTGCTCCTGCCAACAAGAGGTTGCGAAAGTTTTTCTTCATCTTTTTGCTTTTCATTTATAGGTAATACATTTAAGAGTTATCTAATGATACAAATATACAGGAGACAGAAGAAAGAAATGTGTAATTATTGATAGGAAACGTGGATTAATTAATATAAAGACCGATCAAAGCCATAATAAGCCTTGACAGGAAACTAAAGAATTATCCACCAAATCCATGTTACATAACATAAAAATAATTTATTTACCCACCTATATCTTTGCTAAGATGCTAATATACAATACATTGACAACGAAGCACTCAATTCGTGCGCGCACACATTTTACTTTTTTTCTTGATTATTCTGATTATTAGCCCTATCTTTGCATCGTTTTCGCACACGAAGCACACATCTTAGAACAAATATAGCATACTTTTGAACAAAATAGCTACACTATATATATAGATAAAGCGTATTTTTGAGACTAGAAAAACAACTATTAATTTTAATATCATGAATGCATTTCAAAAAGTTGGCGAGAAGATGACAAATTACAGATGGACTATTTGTGCCATGCTTTTTTTCGCAACGACAGTAAATTACTTAGACCGTCAGGTTTTATCCCTTACTTGGGACGAATTTATTAAACCGGAATTTCATTGGGACGAGTCACATTACGGTATCATTACCTCCGTATTCTCTATTGTGTACGCAGTATGTATGCTGTTTGCCGGACGTTTCGTTGACTGGATGGGAACCAAGAAAGGTTATCTCTGGGCGATTGGCGTATGGTCTGCCGGCGCATGTCTTCACGCTTTCTGCGGAGTGGTAACAGAAGCTCAGGTAGGACTTCACTCTGCTGCCGAACTGGCTGCTGCTACGGGTGACACAGTGGTGGTTATCGCTACCATCAGTATGTATGCTTTCTTGGTTGCACGTTGTATCCTAGCACTTGGCGAGGCAGGAAACTTTCCCGCAGCAATCAAGGTTACAGCCGAATACTTCCCAAAGAAAGACCGTGCTTATGCAACTTCGATCTTTAACGCAGGCGCGTCTATCGGTGCTTTGATCGCTCCACTGTCAATTCCTTTCCTTGCCAAAATATGGGGATGGGAAATGGCATTTATCGTAATCGGTGCTCTCGGTTTCATCTGGATGGGACTCTGGGTATTTATGTACAGTGCTCCTGCAAAGAGCAAACATGTAAATGAAGCCGAGCTTGAATATATCGAACAAGATAAACACGAAGATAAAGAATCTGCACTTGAAGAAGTGAAAGAAGAAGCAGAAGAAGGAAAGAAGATGAGTTTCCTGAAATGCTTCACTTACAAACAAACATGGGCGTTTGCCTTCGGTAAATTCATGACCGATGGTGTGTGGTGGTTCTTCTTGTTCTGGACTCCATCTTATTTGAATACCCAGTTTGGAATCAAGACTTCTGAAGGTTTAGGTGTGGCACTTATCTTTACTCTTTATGCTATCACCATGCTATCTATCTACGGAGGTAAACTTCCGACTATCATTATCAACAAAACCGGACTCAATCCTTATGCCGCACGCATGAAAGCGATGTTAATCTTCGCATTCTTCCCGTTATTGGTATTGTTGGCTCAACCATTGGGCACAATCTCTCCGTGGTTCCCGGTTATCATGATTGGTATCGGTGGTGCAGCTCACCAATCTTGGTCTGCCAATATCTTCTCTACCGTAGGTGATATGTTCCCTAAAGCTGCAATCGCAACTATTACAGGTATTGGCGGTATGGCAGGTGGTATAGGTTCCATGTTATTGCAATACAGTGCAGGTGAATTGTTTGTACATGCAGACAAAGTGCATATGACGTTCATGGGCTTCGAAGGCAAACCTGCAGGTTACTTTATTATCTTCTGTATTTGTTCCGTTGCCTACCTCATTGGTTGGATTGTAATGAAAGCATTAGTTCCGAAATACAAACCTGTTGTATTAAAATAATTCATTCCGAGTTAAGTCATAAAATAGTAAGAAGCGTTTCTCTTTCACCGGGGAAACGCTTCTTTTTTATCCTATTCAGCAAGCTGTTATATTTCTGCTTTCAGTGCTTCCACAGATTGCTGAAAGTGCTTACCACAAAGAGTTACAGATGAAAGCAGAGCCACCAAAAGTGCCTTCATCTGCTTTCAGTGCTTTCATAAAAATAACATGCAAAATCTCCCACAAGTAGTTTGCCAACTTCCCTTGGGAGATTGAATAACTTCCCTTGGGTAATTATCCAATCACCCAAGGGAAATTCTATGTTTTAGTCTTATTCAAAGTTCATAAAAAACGTCCATACGTTTTAACCAAAGTGTCCCTTCATTTTAGGCAAAACGTATGGACCTTTTCCGACAAAGCTCGTGGGCTTTAAGTGCAAAGCACGGCAGCTTTGTTTTCAAAGAACAAGTCGTTTGCTACAAACAACAAGTCATTTGGAAAAATCAACTTACTGTTTTTTTCAAACAACAGGTTGATTGTTTTCAATCACCGCGGTGATTGAAAGAAAATGAAAGCACTGAAAGCGGATGAAGGCACTTTTTATGGCTCTGCTTTCATCTGTAACTCTTTGTGGTAAGCACTTTCAGCAATCTGTGGAAGCACTGAAAGCAGAAATGAATCAATTCTATGACAACGGGGTTATGGAAAGAAAAAAAGGTCAAAAAAAAGGGAAGTCTCCCGACTTCCACAATTCTTCTAACCTTAAATCTAAATCTCTATGAAAAAAACGTAGTGCAAATATAAGGCTTTTGAGTATTGATAGGTGTTAATGAAAATGAATAAAGAAAGAATAAAAATTAAGAAGTGCATAAATGTGTAAAACCGCCCCTATCTTTTATTAATATAAGTAAATTTCGATAAATCTCATTACGCTCCAGAAGCTCTTGTACCCCGGTTATAAACAACTGCTTCCGGGCACGGGTAAGTGCCACGTTTAATTTACGGTCTATCATCATACCGTCTTCCTCAATTACATTTGCAGCAAGATATTTCAATTGATAAGGGTAATTCACACTGAACGAATAGATTATCACATCACGCTCACTTCCCTGGAAACGTTCCACCGTATCAACCAATATTTCATTGAGTGCAGAAATACCCAAACGCACAAGTTCTTTTCTGATTAAAGCAATCTGACTACGATAAGGAGTTATAACCCCCAATGTTTTGGATGAATCGAACTTATCCCGATAGGCTTCATATATTCTCATTGCAATCTCCGCCACTATTTTCGCCTCACTGCGGTTGGTTTTACAAGATGTTCCGCTTCTATCCGGCTCTGACGGAATAAATGCCACACGTTTATTTACAAGTGAATCTTCCGACCATTCATCCGTCTGATGCGGCAAGCCAACAGGTTGTAACTTACCGCCATAAAAGGCATTGTTCGGGAAAAGTGCAACAATCGGGTTCATTCTTCCTTGACGGCAAAGCATATCCACCGCCCATGAATCTTTTTCCATATGAAGATTACGGTATAAACGTTCGAACAGCGAATCCCTCAAATTGGTTATTCCTACCTCCCGCAACAGTTCGGAATGCACACAAGATTGCTCCTCATTTTGAAGTACCACTGCCGGAAGCTGTTTATGGTCGCCTATCAGTATAAATTTATCAACGGCATTCTCTCCTGCCCTGTTACGGGCACAAAGTATGCCAAGCAACTGGGGTTCCAATATCTGTGTAGCCTCATCCACAATCGCCACATCAAATGTTTTTAACCGAAACAATTCCGGCTTTGCAGAGAGGGCGGCAACTGTTCCCACTATAATACGATTGCGGGCAATAACATCATAAACTTCCGCCCGTCTGCCACAGGAGGACAACGCATTCTCTATCAAATGTTCCCGATAGATTTCTTCACAAGACAGTTCACTACCCACGCGGATGTAACCTACTTCAGGTGAAATGGTAGAAAGGGATTTGCAAATCTCATCCACAGCCCGGTTAGTATATGCCAGAAGCAATATCTGAGAATCGGGATTAGCATAAAAATTTTCCACCATCTGTTTGAGTGCTCTCGACGTTTTTCCCGTTCCCGGAGGTCCTACCAAAAGAAAATAATCTTGTGCCGACTGTGCTTTCAGTGCGACACGTGTAAAATCATCTTTCGCATTCTTTATTTGTTCCGCAAAATGATTGTCAAAACGAGGTTTACGCAAAGAAAGCAGCAAATCCCTACGTTCCTTGTTTGCATCTGCAAAAGCATATAAACCTTGATACATACAGCGAAATGCAGTATCCATCGTATCATGTTCAATGGCATAAAGGCTGCTTTCGGGTAAAACAGAGGTATTGCGTTGCGTAGCCCGTATACGTACCTTTATTTCATTGGGAGCAATACTATCCAAAGCCCCTTTAAATACCAGTTTATTAGTTACCAAATCATTGTCGTTATTCCGTTCATAAAGTACTACCACATCACCCACGCGAAAATTAGGCAGGAATTCGTCATCATACTCAGGAACAGAAAGAGTGACATAAGCAGCATGAGTATCGGCTGCATGATTGGAAATAATCTTTAAATCATATAGAATCTCGCCTGCTTCACGTTTCTCGGCAAGTGTGGAAAGCCATAAAGCAGCAGCTCCGGTTCTTCCTTCATAATCTATGTCACCCGATTTGGAAGTATATTGTTCTTTGGTAATGAAGTTATAAAGTGTATAATAATATTCACGTTCCAACAAAGAAAGTCTCTCCAGTTTTTGACCGAACTTATCAATGGAAGGACGCAGATATTGTTCCCAAAATCTACCGGCTAATCCTTTTTCATTCAGCGTTTCTGCATTGATTTCTCTCAAATGAGTCGCTGTATATTCCGTATTATTATGAAGTTGCACTCCATACTCCCCGGCTACAATCAGGTTACGCAGGTTAATGGCACGTTTCACCTGCGCCCACGACGGGCGTGCAGGATAGAGTAACGGATAACGGGTATAAAGCAAATAAGGCCGCATCTTGCGGTGTTCTTGTCCCATGCTGTATTCCAATACGGCCATATAAAGAAGCATCTGTACCTTGTTGTTCTCCTTCGGCTCCACTTTTCCACGGATAGCATATTCATCTGCTTTGCCCGATTTCATTTCTATAAAGCTGCTCATGTCCCGTTGCATATAGTCCAAACGTCCTTGCAAACCGAGTGCTTCACAAACATAAGCCGGCTCAAGGACTGCATCTTCCGTGTGCAAGTCATAACCCGGGGCATGAAATGTATCGGTTACTACTTCACGTATATGCTCAAAGTGCATTTTGCAGTCGTTGAAGAAATCCAGTTCCTTTTTCCTATCAAGTAAATCCTCACAAGCGGCAATCTCAATAGGATATTTCTGGAATGCCTTTTTCATGCAAGTGATGTAATCCGCTTCCTCATCGGCGTGAATCCACTCATCGAGAAACAGGTTGGCAATGTTTCCCAACAACAAAGGCCGGGCATTTTCAATAGGGACTAACTTACTGAGGTTATAATTAGCCGGATGATTTCCATAATCCCTGAAGCATTCGGCAAGGGAACTTATATCTATCAAATAATCGGGTTCAAGAACTATAAATTCAGGAGTATAATTACCTTCTTCATCTATGGTAACATCCAATAAATTAAGTTGTGCATGTTTCCAAAGCAACTCCACCGTTTTATTGAACTCCTCATTCTTCTGCAATACATGATAATGTACTTTAATTGGTTCATCTACAATCGTATCAGAGGGAGTCACATAAAGAAAATTCTCATCGGCATATAAGAAACATACCCTTACTCGTTTCACAAACAAGCCACTGTTTTTCTTCCCTATCGGAATAATTTCCGATTTAGGCAACACTTTGTATAAGTCTAAAGGTATGTCCTGTCCGAAAACCTTGCGCACCGTAAACGACAGGGTTTTCAAATCCCTCAAATACAAATCTTCGGTCGGTTCCAGCCTATCATTCAATATATCATTCGAAGTCAAGCGAAAAGTATGCAACCTGTTTTGTTCCGCATGTTCCATTCCCACTCGTGATGAAAGAAAACTGATCCGTGCAGACAAATCCGTCATTTGCAAACTTACATTCTGCATTTGCGAACGGCACAAACGTTCAATTAATTCACGTAAAAGTCTGTACTTCACCACTAACGAAGTATCAGTCCCGTGATGTATTTCCCAAAGTGATTCGTAAAACTCGTTTGCCCTATTTTCCATACGGCAAAAATACATATTTTATGCATAGAACACAGCATTTACCGCTATACATATTGGACAGGTTATTTAATCAAATATAACATTTAAATAATATATTGGATATAATTAGTAAGTTATTGAATAATTTTTTTATATTTGCCATGAAAAGAGAAAGAACAATTTCTTGACAAGAATATAAGATAAGAAAGTCAAAGACACAAATATAATGATAAATTCTGAAGAATTATCGGATGCTCCCCGTATTGATGAAGTTTTTGATACCATCAGCCAAAAGAAAGATGGAACAATAACTCCTTGTAGCCCAGTAGTTATAAAAGGAGTAAACCTGATATGTAACAAAGACAAAAGACAAACGTATTTCTATTTATTGTCAAACAAAGAAGGAGAAGGTCCGATTCCCATTGAACAAATTTATCATGCCGTAGAAGGCAAAGTCGTGATGTTTCTGCCTAATCTGTCTCCCGGCAATTATCAACCGATGATTACCATTAAAGAAGGAGAACAAGAAATAAAAAGGTATCCACTCCCCTTAAGCTGGACAGTAAAAAAAAGATGAACTAAAAGAATTTGTTTCTGTTATCAAAATAAGCAGTAAAAAAGGCATTGGAAATAAAAAAGTATATGATAGAATATACTAATTTTGTGCCCGGTAAAAAGATAACAGGAAAATGAAGAAGAGTCTCATAGCACTAGCATTCGGCACTTTGGGGTTAGGTATAGCCGAATTTGTAATGATGGGTATCCTACCCTATGTCTCAAATGATTTACATATTAGCATAGCCACAGCAGGTCATCTTATATCAGCCTATGCATTAGGAGTATGTGTTGGGGCACCTGTACTGATTCTTGCCCGTAAGCATCCGTTAAAACATATATTATTAGCATTAGTAGCTCTTATTATTATAGGAAATGTTTGTGCAACGATTGCACCTAATTATTGGTTTCTGATGCTTGCCCGGTTTATTTCCGGTTTGCCACATGGAGCCTATTTCGGAGTGGCTTCTATTGTTGCCGATAAACTGGCCGATAAAGGAAAAGGTTCGGAAGCTGTTTCCATCATGATTGCAGGCATGACTATTGCTAACCTTTTTGGAGTACCATTAGGAACCTCTTTAAGCACCATGATCTCTTGGAGGGTTACTTTCTTATTGGTAGGATGTTGGGGAGTTATTGTCCTTTATTATATCTGGCGTTGGGTTCCACAAGTAGAAAATCTCCCGGATACCGGATTCAAAGGACAATTCCGATTCTTAAAAACATCTGCCCCATGGTTTATTATCGCTGCAACCATGTTAGGAAACGGAGGTATATTCTGCTGGTATAGCTACATCAGTCCCCTACTCACACATGTATCCGGTTTCTCTCACAACAGCATCAGTGTATTAATGGTACTTGCCGGTTTTGGTATGGTAGTAGGAAACCTTATTGGCGGACGCATGTCCGACCATTTTACACCGGGACGTGTGGCCGCCGGAGCACAAGGAACAGCATGTATCACTTTACTGCTCATTTTCTTTTTAGCCCAATATTCTCTTGCATCCGCTTTATTAATGTGTCTCACTACAGCTTGTCTTTTTGCAGTGTCGAGTCCACAACAAATCTTACTAATCCGTTTCTCCAAAGGAGGTGAATTACTGGGAGCAGCAAGCGTTCAGGTAGCTTTCAATTTAGGAAACGCTATAGGAGCGTATTGCGGAGGAATACCTCTTGAAGCAGGTTTAGGTTATCAATATCCCGCTTTGATCGGTTCCGGATTCGCTTTTGTAGGATTTATTTTACTCACTCTTTTTTACAGAAAATTTGAACCTATTACAAACAAGTAAAAATAATTATATATCTTTGCTGCATCTAATAACATCAAAAATTTATTAGTATGGACGATAAACATTCTATTCTTATAGCAGAAGATACTGAAAGTAATTATTTACTCGTTAATACAATTCTTAAAAAAGAATATAACACCAGTTGGGCAAAAAATGGAAAAGAGGCAGTCCGTATGTGCAAAGAAACACATCCGGAGATGATTTTAATGGACATACGAATGCCTGAAATGGATGGTCTGGAAGCAACACGCCTTATCAGGGAATTTGATAAGGACGTGATAATACTTGCTCTAACCGCATTTGCCTTTGACCATGATAAGCGCAATGCTCTAGCGATTGGTTGTAACGGTTTTATTACCAAACCTATTAATATTGCTAACTTAAAAGCTACTATTCTTGAATATTTTAAATAAAGCCCGGTTAATTAATAAGTAGTAACTGCACTCCAACCGCCCGTTACTTCCATATTACTTATATCTAATAAAGGAAGTTTTACAGGAACAGTAATCGTTAGATTTTTGATAGGTGATAGCAAAGTTGAACCAAGTGCTCCTAATACTCCACCTAATATTCCATCTATATTTGCGATATTTGCTAATTTCACTGAAATATTAAAAGAATTTTGTCCGGTATAAGATTTCAACCTCAAATCCACAAACGAATAATCCGCTTTATATCTATAGTTTGCAGAAGCAACAGTTTGTATAGGATCATTTACATCGACAAACATTCCGGTAAGTAACCAAGTATCTATAACCTGATCTACTACTACTCCCGTAATCAATCCAGGTCCGACAACGTTTATTTTACGTACATCATAAGTTGTATTCAGTCCTTTAATAAGAACATCTTTCTCATTATGTACTCCACCTGACGAATATAATGCATACCTAAAGCGTTGATCACCGGTATAGTAACTTTGTACCGCAAAACTAAAATCTATCGTTTTCGGGAAATTACGAATGGTAACAATAGCAGCTCCTGCATTATTTTGTGACCACGGATTCAATAATATTCCCAACTTAGACAGTGTACCATTTTGATCGGCATTTCCTGTCAGAGCAATTGCTATTTGATTCACAATCAAATCTTTTAGCACAACTCTCAACGCTGCTGTTACAGGTGTCAACAAGGCATTCACAACAGGAGTTAATAATGCTCCAATCAATGGAACTCCACCAACAGTAGATGTCAATATAGTCTTTATTGAAGCATTATATTCATCATTATCTACTGCATTTAAAACATGGTCAACTAACAAATCCAATGCAGTTTGAGCATCTACAAAGTTACGGTGTAACTTAAACACAGATATAATCCGTTGTAATAAAACCGTAGGTTGAGCCGATGTATCAGAAAAATTGACTTTAGCCCAATAATATTCCGAAGTATCAGAAAACTCAGCATTTGGAAGCGCAATGCGTGCATTTGCCAAATTTGATTTGTAGTTTAATAATACATCAGAGTAAGCGGTACCTCCTCCCGATAACGGAACCGGAAACAACGTTTTTTCCACATTCCCTAAAAAAACAGCAGTATACTGTCCTTTAGGGAGAGTATCCTTCAATGCATTCAAAGGCCATGAAGGAGTAGCGTCCGTTGTTTGTACCACTACTTTCTCTTTAACATACTCACCTGTAGATTTGTAAACAACATAACGGAGATGACGTATTCGTCCATCTGTTCCGTTTACTGCCGTACGAGTTGTTCCGGTTTGCGGAACAAAAACAACCTCAAAATATCCGTCGGGAATATCCGAAGTTCCCTCGCCCGGAACAGCATCCACGACTTCTTTTTCAATCACCTCATCCATTTCTTTATCGCAACTAGCGAAAAGGGCAAGGAAACAAAATCCAACGACAAACAGAATACTACTTTTCATCTCCATTAAATTGTTATACAATTCATTGCAATCCATCCCAATTATTATCATCCAGATTAATCACTCCGGTAATTTGGAATCCTAAATTAAGTTTTGAATAATCCCCGGTAACTTTTATCCACTGATTGGGAGTAAAAATAAATCTATTTCCAGACGAAGCCCCGCCTAAATCGGGAACCTTCACCGTATATCTTTGAGTCACTCCATAAATCAATACATCCAAATAGAACAAAGTTTTCCGGGCATCTTGTGTAGGTAACATAAACTTATTATAAGTCACTTTTCCTAACAATGGAGGTTGAGCTCCAAAACTTCTCGATACATCACTTCCAGGTGTTTGCCAAGTTAATGGTGTTCCATCTGCACCCTTTATGGAAGTGACTAATTGTTCCGCCACTAAAGTCATAGAAGTTACGAATGCAGGAACATTTGATACTTCTATACTAAACCCGCTCACCAAACGCTTCAAAGTACCTTTTATATTATTTATATTCCCCGGCTTAAAAGTTGTACCCACCAATGTACTTCCCTGATAACCATATCCGGAACAAGAAAAGAACTCGGTAACGTCAGGTACACTTGTCGGTTGAAGATAAAAACTAGCCAAAGTAGCCGAAGCAGAAGGGCCTATAGAAAATTTCTGTGAGGCTATTCCCTGATTAGTAAAATCAAAATCAGTACGGTTATACCCTAAAATCAATAATTGATAAGTACTTGATGACGAAAGATTCAGCATAGTGACTATAGCCGGGAAAGAATTAATATCCAATTGCTTTGCAGCACTATAATCAACTATAAAATTGGTAGCATCATTGGTTGCACTTTCATTTATTTTTTTAAATGGTAAAATCAAGATTCTGTTCACTGACAAAGTCGCATCTCCTAAAGCACGGGTATTAGTTTGACCACCATCCAACTCAATACGGACGGCGACTCTATTTTCTTGTGAGTATTCAATATCTTCGGATGAACATCCGTACAAAGTCAAGATAACAATACTCACAAGAAAAAACACTTTATGGATTGCGCTACTCATAAAATTACTGGATTACCAGATTATGGATAACATCCCATGCCGGACTGATAGTAACTACTATATTTTGGTCGGTCAGCAAATCTATTGCAGCATCGTCATCTCCGGTATCACCACCGGTACCTCCATTAGTATTTCCTACTTGAGTTTTTGTACCTAATGAATAGAAATGATTAGCGGTAATGTTAAATGTATCAGAACCACCATTATTACTATCCTTTACTACCCATGTTTTAATAGCAGCATTTGTACTATCGTAAAGTCCTAATGTCAGCTTCACGTTGGTTACAGGTAATAAGAAAGCACCACCCAACTGCGATTTATCCAATTTTACTACCCCTTGTCCTGTTAAATCATTTCCTGCATATACTTCACCGCTTACTGCTTGGGTAGAAAGATCTATATCAATCAGATTAAACGGAGCTGTTCCTGCTGTACTCCCGACACTAGTAGATAAGTTTACTGCTGTATTGGTTGCACTAACACTCAAACGAAGATATTTTACGGTTTTTCCATTCAACGTTTGAGGTACATTTTTAAAATATCCCAGAACTCCTGCTACTTTACGAGTCATCGGAATAGAAACACGATTACCTACTGAAGCAATCGTAACTGCAGTTGATCCAGCAAATATTTCGGTTTCATTACCTGATGCTGCAATAGAAGCAGCCATACCCTCAAATGTTGTAGCAGCGGTAGGAGCAGTTACGGTATATTGATCGGACGCATCACGACCAACTGCCAATAATTTATAATCACCAGCGGGTAAATTATCAGAAGAAGCGACTTCATACCTCTTAAAAGTCGTTCCATCCGTCCATCCGGTTATGTCATAAGTCTTAGTATACAAATACTGAGAGCCATCACTTTTAAAGGCATATACACTAACTCTTGTTACATGTTGGTCGGGTGCCTGACTATATACAGGACCACGGGTAACACCTGTATTCAAATCATTGACTGCTGAAATCTCAAAAGTCAGGGTACCATTTGTACCTTCCTGAGCATTATTAGGAACAGAATCATCATCAGAGCAAGCAAACATAAATGCGCTTGCCAAAGCAAAAAACATTAATTTTTTCATGACAGTTAAACTAGTTTGGTTTATAAATAAAAAAGAATGTAATATTATTTTATACTAAGGTGATGAACCATTATCCATTCACCATCAATATTAAGCCATATCTCCCAATTTCCGGAAATAATATTATAATCCACCTTTACTGCAGTTATCTCATTACGGTGAATTGTTATTTCCATTTCGGGTAGTGTCAATGTAGGGCTCGAAGCTGCCCTAGTCAAAGAAAAGAAGTTTAAGTTCAATTTGGAGATTTTACCTGCTGATGTCGGCGCAAGATAAGTTTCTATAATATTATTCACAGCAACCTCTTTATTGACTTCAGCTTCCCCCGTATATTCCAATTGCGAATCTACAGTTTCATAAATGGAACTTACCTTCTGGGATAAACTACCTATACTTGCCGGGAAATTACTGCAAAATATAACTAATTTACCTTTCGCCCGTTCCAACGCAAGAGAAACAGATTTATACGACATAGGAAAAGACAGAATTGTTCTTGCTACATAAATATCAGTTTGTTCCTGACCATTATAATGTAATTCTCCACTTGGAACATCCGGAGTTCTATTTCCCCAAACTGTTAACTCATACTCGCCGACAGAAAAGCCATCAACAGTTATCGGATAGAAGTCTTTACCTTCTTCCACATTAACAACATCCGACTGATAAACCAGATTTCCGGTTTTGGTATCGCGAAGAGTGTAATATACAGTTTTTATAAATTGATGAAAAGGTAGAGTTTCATCTTTCTTCTCGAGTTGAGAGAACTGATCGGCATTAAAATAATTTTTATCCTTTACAGTTACTTTTATTAAATATCCTGTAGGACAATCGTTCTTTGTACAAGAAGCTAAGCCTCCCAACAAAGTGATTATTAATATAGACAATAAAGCTTTTCCCATATCACTTTTACAATATTGCAAATCAACATCATCAATCGACGATTTGTTGAACAAAAAAGTAATATTGGATTTATTTGCCTATTATTAAGTTAATTAATTTCAGAAACAACTTCTTCCACCTCTTCTACCCTCTTGTTCTTTATAATAAGTATGCTCATTTCATAAAGCAAACAAAGTGGAATAGCCACAACAGAAAGCGTAAACGGATCACCGGTCGGAGTAATGACCGCAGCTAAAATGAAGATAAAAACAATAGCATGGCGACGATATTTACGAAGAAACCCTTTATTAATAATCCCAATAAGTGAAAGTAACCATGTCACTAAAGGTAACTCAAAAACAAGCCCCATCATAAGAATCAACATCATGAAATTATCAATATAAGAATTGAGTGATATTTGATTTACAATATCGGGACTAAGTTGATAAGTTGCAAGAAATCGTAGTGTAAGGGGATATACCATGAAATACCCCAACAATACACCTAAAAAAAACATAACCATACCTACACAGAGTGCCATACGCACATTCTTAATCTCATTTTCATAAAGGGCAGGTTTTATAAAAAGCCAAATCTCAAATAATAAATAAGGAACAGACAACACTACCGCCATCCAAAAAGAAGTAGATATATGAATAAAGAAAGGGGACGCAAGATTAATATTAACTAATTTGACTTCAAATTGTTGGGTAAAAAAATCTCCTGACAGGTTGAGCCAATCACCTATCTTATGCAATAACTGATAAAAAATAAAATCATTGTGACAAGGGGCAAGAATCACATGGTCGAACAAGTAAGGCATAGCCACAAAAAAGGCTACCATCAGCACAAACCACACAGCGCACACTCTGAAAAGAACACGGCGGAGAACATCCAAGTGATCCCAGAACGTCATTTCTGCCATGTGCTTATTCTTTCTTATCTGTGGTTTCGGGCTTTTCTATTTCTTCTTTGGTTTTCTTGATTTCAGCCTCAGCTTCATTCATTCCCTGCTTAAAGCTTTTCACTCCTTTACCAAGTCCTTTCATCAATTCGGGAATCTTTTTCCCGCCAAAGAGCAATACTACAAGAAGAGCTATGACAAGAATCTCAGTTCCGCCAAGATTTAAGAATAACAAAGTATTCATCATATCAGTTTTATTTAAAAAGTTAATAACGGATTACGTTTCGCAAATGTAATTCAATTAATTGAAAACTGAAAACGGATTATTATTTAATCTTGAAAGTATACCCTTTTCACCCTTGTCGAAATACTGGTCAAGACTTCATAAGGTATAGTATTCAGTTTGTCGGACAAAACAGAAATAGGCAAATCATCTCCAAAGATAATCACTTTATCGCCTTCCTTACATTCAATATCCGTAACATCTATCATGCACACATCCATGCAAATATTACCTACATAAGGAGCCTTTTGCCCGTTCACCAAGCAATAAGCATTACCATTTCCCAAATGACGGTTTAATCCGTCGGCATATCCAATCGGAATAGCAGCAATTCTTGAATCACGATTCAATCGTCCTTTACGGCTATATCCTACCGTATCTTCCTGCGGGACATTGCGTATTTGGAGAATGGTAGTTTTCAATGTGCTGACATTATGGATAACCGAATTATCAACCGGGCTGATGCCATAAAGTCCGATACCCAAACGAACCATATCAAACTGTGCACCGGGGAAGCGTTCTATACCCGCCGAGTTACAAATATGACGTAATATCTTATGAGGAAAAGCATTTTGCAATTCCTGTGCGGCTTTCTCGAATGTTTCTATCTGATACCGGGTGAAAGAATCGAACTGTTCTCCATCACTACCCACCAAATGGGAAAATACGGAACGGGGAAGCACGGAACATTGTTTCTGAAGCCGTGCTATCAATTGCGGTATTTCATTAGGAGCAAACCCCAAACGATGCATCCCTGTATCAAGCTTTATATGAACAGGAAAGTTTGTTACTCCCGCTTTCTCAGCTTCACGAATCAGGCATTCAAGTAAATGGAAACTATATACTTCCGGTTCCAATTTATAATCGAACATTGTTTTGAAAGCCGACAATTCCGGATTCATAATAATAATAGAACTATTAATACCCGCTTTACGTAGTTCCGAACCTTCATCGGCTACTGCTACTGCCAGATAATCCACACGATGTTCTTGCAATGTACGGGCTATTTCATAAGAACCTGCACCATAAGCAGATGCTTTAATCATGCAAACCATTTTAGTTTCCCGCTTCAACTTATCACGGAAATAGTTCAGATTATCTATTAAAGCATTCAGATTCACCTCAAGGATTGTCTCATGAACTTTCAGTTCCAACTGTTCGGATACTGCATCAAAATGGAACTCACGTGATCCCTTTATTAATATTATCTCATTACGCAACGATGCAAATATATCTGACTTCAGTAATGCTTCCGTTGTCGGAAAGAAATATTTCTCTAACTCGAACCGACCGGAACATGCAGAAATATCCTTTCCCACTCCGATTAACTTATCTATTCCCCTACTTTGAATTAACTGCGCCACCTTTCGATAAAGCAACACGTTTTCAAGTCCCGTTTCAAACATATCGGAAAGGATCAACGTACGTTTCAATCCCTTTGAAACAGAACGTCGATAAAGGAAATCGAGTGCTATGTCAAGCGAAGCAAGGTCTGAATTATAGCTATCATTAATTAGTAAGCAATTATTTTTTCCTTCTTTCACTTCCAAACGCATTGCAACAGGCTCAAGATTAGCCATTCGCTCTGCTATTTCTTCCGTAGGAATCATCAAATAAAGACACACCGCCAGACAATTAAGAGAGTTTTCAATGGAAGCATCATCTATAAAAGGTATACGATATTCTTTTTCAAAACCCAAATAACGGTATTTTATTGTTGTCTCCGTGTCATTCTTTTCTATGGAACTTATAAACAGAGGTTTCTCGTTATCCACTTTCGACCAAGCAATTTCACGAGCAGTAAGCATTGACTTTGCTACACAATCGCAAATCAAAGTATTATCTCCATTATAAATTACTACGTCACAATCTTTAAACAGTGAAAGCTTTTCCATACACTTCTCTTGCACCGAGAAGAAATTCTCCTGATGCGCCCCACCAATATTGGTTAATATCCCGATAGTGGGTTTAATAATGGTTTGCAACGCACTCATTTCACCCATTTCAGATATGCCTGCTTCAATAATCGCCAAATCAGTCCTTTCATCAATCTGCCATACAGACAGGGGAACTCCTATTTGCGAGTTATAGCTTCGGGGCGAACGTGTCACCATCCTACCGGCTCCGATTAACTGATGCAGCCATTCTTTAACCACCGTTTTTCCATTACTGCCTGTTATGCCGACAACAGGTATTTGGAACTTCTCACGATGTTTTTCCGCTAACTTCTGCAAAGTTTTCAGCGTATTGGTTACTACAAGGAAATTAGCATCTCCATAGTTTTCCATCTCTTCGGGAAGAGCACCCACTACAAAATTGCGTACTCCTAATGTATATAATTCCGGTATATATTTGTGTCCGTCATCTCTTTTAGTTTTCAATGCAAAGAAGAGAGTCTCTTCGGGAAAACAAAGAGAACGGCTATCGGTAAGAATCCAATCAATTTGTGCTTCTCTGTCACCTGTGCGTTTCGCCCCGGTCAGTTTAGTAATAGTCTCTATCGAATATGACATAGTTTTATTTCTTTTTCCACATCTAAGTACGGACATTTTTCTTTAAGTCGTTTTATTCTTAACACTATTTGACTTAAAAATTTAATATATTGTTCCGAGTCCGGACGGAATGGTTTATGATTCAAAGCTTTTTTAATTTCTCCCCATTCCACAAGTATATCCAAAGTGTTTTTTGAGAAATAGGATGAAGAAAAGCACTCCCAAAGATAATCAACAGCCACCACTGAAAGGTGCAGCATATCATCGGCATAAAAACGGTAATCACGTAGTTCGTCCATCATCAATTCATAAGATGGAAAGTAAAAAACATGCTCGGGAAAGTTTACTTTTAGTGCATCTATCACCAATAATAAGGTAGCCTTACTCAACTGGTTCCCGTGCATTCCGTCTTTCACATGGCGGATGGGACTTACAGTGAAAAGGACTTTCACCCCCGGATTTCGCTTTAACAAGGATTTAAGGTATGATGTGTATTCATTCACAACTTCCTCCACCTTCAACATTCTTCTTTCAAAACTCTTTTCCGGTAATTTATGGCAGTTTGATACAATCATTCCATTCTCTTTCAGCCTATAAACATAAGCCGTTCCTAATGTAACGAACAGGTAATCTAATGAATTCAAATCGTTTGAAGCCTGCCGCAGACGGGAATTAATATTTTCCAAACAAACCTCACGAGAAACATCCGAAAAACTCCCGTGATGCATAAAACTGTGCCACTGTCCCTGATAGGCAAACAACTCTTTCCCTGAATACTCCTTTCCTGCTGTAATTTGCTGCAACGCTGCAAGTATCGACATCGGATTATAGAGTATCCCAAAAGGGTTTATATCACAACGAAACTTATTCTCAAGCAGTCTTGTTCCTATATTTTCGGCAAAACAAGAGCCTAACAACAATATTTTGCTGTCATGTGCAATATCCAATCCTTTTTTTGGCAATTCTACTTGTGTACGAAAATCCATTCCCTACTCGATTGATTACGATGCAAAAGTATAATATCTTTTTTAATACAACTCTAGTTTAATCTCTTTTTACCTCATTTTACAAGAAATAATAATGTAAATAAAACAAATTAGAGTAGCATAAATTTAAATTTATTTCAATCAAAATTTGGATATTCTAAATAAAAAGACTTATTTTAAAACATTATTCAATTTGTAAACAATGAAGAAATTTCCAATTTGCCTTCAACAAGACTCTATGGATTGTGGAATTGCTTGTATTTCAATGATAACACAATACTATCATCTTTATTATAATATCCCCGAATTAAAAGAAAATTGTCAGCCAACTCGTGAAGGAGTTTCTTTAAAAAGAATTGCAGATACATTAGAATCGTTAGGGTTTAGAACAATAGGAGGAAGAGTAACTGTTACCACCTTAATAAAGGCTCAATTACCCATTATTTTGCATTGGGAACAACGATACTTTGTTGTTTTATATAAGATAAAAGAAGTATTTATGAAGCTTACATTGCCGAAATCGATACAAATATTCTAATAAAAGACCACCAATACATTTTAAATATAAAAGTATCTAAATTGCCTGATGCTATCATAAGCAATAAGCAGTTGTATCTATATGAAATTAATGATAGTATCAATCTAAAAATTAAAAGTAAAAGTATTTTCCAACATATACTACAAGACAAATATTAATAAAGTAAATTATTCTTCTTAAATAAATGAACTAATTATTGCTTATTATTTTTTTATCTTTTACATTTGTTCCAAAGTAGAGAAATTTAATTTAAAATATTCTTTTATCAATTATATAAATGTTCAATTTTAAATTAAATGATCATGAAGAACGAAAAGCTATTTGAAGTAATTCTTGCCCCTGCAGATATGTTGAAGAAAGCGATGGAAAGATTTAAAAAATATATCCATTTATTTTTCATTTGTGGAAGATTACGGAATGTGCGATGTAGACTGCTATAACAGTCAAGAAAAAATAAAATTCATTCGTGAACTACGTGAAAAGTATCATATCAATTCCCGTAATTTCTATCCGAGAAGCAGTTTAAGCCTATGTGTTGCCAATAGCAAAAACGGATACGTTGTTTCCGCTAATGGCGATTTATATAAATGTTGGTCTGATCTAGGGAAAAAAGACAAAGTAGTTGGTTCCATTATAGATGGAAAACTAACAAATTACTCGTTATTGGCTCATTATGCTTTGAACATGGATAAGTTCAGCGATGACAAATACAAAGAATGTTTTCTATTTCCCGTATGCTCCGGAGGATGTCCACAACATCGCTATACAACATTGAATAACGAACAGCAGCATGATATTTGTCCTTATGAATCAGTAAATATAGATGCTGTACTTGAAATGATTTATGAAGATTACCAACTTATGAAAACTAAGACACAATGAAAAAACACATATTATTCCTATTATTTATTGTAATAAGTTATCCTATTTTAGCACAAACACAAATCTCTTTAACAGGAACACTGACAGATTCATTAGGAACTAGTATTACTCAGCCCAGTACCGTATTGGTGGTGAATAAAAAAGACATGACCAAAGTATGCGGAGGAGAATTTGACAAAGGAGCTTTTAAGCTATCTTACCAAAAGCAACCCGAGACGGAATACCTTCTTTACATTTTTTCTTTAGGATATAAAGATAAGTATGTAGACATTACTCATAAAAGCGGAAATATCGGAACCATTAAACTATCTCCACTTTCACAAGCATTAAAGGAAGTAGTCATTAAAGCCGACAGGTTGCAACATGACATTGTAAACGGAGATGATGTGTTTAAAATATCAGGCAGCGTATTGTCAAGCGAATACTCTTTGCAAACCATGCTCAGCAGATTGCCGGGCTTGTATGTAGAAGGCACAAAAGTAAGTATCATCGGAACGGGAACACCCATCTTTACAATCAACGGGCTTGCACCCCGCCCGGGAGAATTAAAAATGATTACGCCAGACCAAGTAGAAAAAGTAACAGTCAATCGTGCTCCTTCTGCCAAATATTCCCAATCGGTTGTCGGGATTATTGATATTCGTTTAAAGAAAAAATTAAAAGATTATATCAGTGCCCGGGTAGGAAATGAATTAGAGTTTAACGATGTAAATTTGGATGAAGCTCCTTCAGTTTCAGTTAATACCAAATCCGGTAAATTTACGGGATACTTAGGTTATAATTATACTTACCATAAAAATCAAGTAAATATTCCCACGCTTTCCGATACACATTTACCAGATGAAATAATTACAAAAAAGGAAGAAGAAGAGGAAAAGCACAAAACATTATATCATTCCTTAACCGTCAGCCCTAAATATCAGATTACAGATAAGAGTTTTGTAGATTTGCAATACAACCTCAGTTTTAATGATACTCATTCTTTTATCACAACAAACAATACACGTAAAAACAATTTGCAGACATTGAATGAATTGCTTAAAAGTGAATCAACATCCAATGAGAAATCATATAATCACAATTTAGCAGCACGCTACAATTACGAATTCTCCGATAACTCCAATCTCATTTTTAATTTTGGTTATTCCACCAATAAAAATAATAAAAGACAGGATATAGAAGAAAATTTCAATAACGTAAATTCATCAACTGGCTTAGATACTCGGTATAGAAGTCATGTTTACTCTGCAAATGCGGAATACAACACATTATTATGGAAGAAAATTTCTTTGAATACCGGAATTAACTATTCTTATATTCATTACAACAATTCGAATCTTTATGATACTGACACCGAATATACAAATTCTTATGAGTCTTTGAATAACGACCATACAGGAGCTGCCTATTTAAACCTGAGACAGGGATTTAAAAAATTCAGTTATTCATTGGGCATCCGGGGAGAATATAATGAAAGAAAAGACAAATACAATGAAGAGAACAATTTTCATCATTTCAATATGATGCCTGTCGCCATCTTAAACTACCAATTCTCTAAAACTGTAAATATGCAATTGCAATATCGCAATTTTGTAAAGAACCCTTCTTTAGGAGCTCTGAACCCTTCAATAACTTATATAAATAAATACATGTACGTTGCAGGAAACCCTAATTTAAAATCATCCAATAACCATACTTTATCATACCGTTTGGCTTTACCGCATTTCATTTCATTCAATGCTTCTTATGGCTATATACACAATGGCACAAGACAAGTAATAATGAGCGATGAGAATAATCCGCAAATAACAAAAATGAGCTATGTAAATCTTAATACAAATTATGTAAGTGCCAATATGAGCTATACGTTAGGCAAAGGTATTTATATGTTTGCGATTTCGGGAGGTTATAATCAGTCTTTTTTTAAAATACCCTATTTAGGAGAGGAGAACAATATATCCAAACCGGGTTTTAATTTCTTTATGCAGCATGCGATTCATTTAAAGAATCGCTTATTTTTATCCGTATCGGGTAATTACACTTCAAGAAGAGAAAATGCGCTGGGAGGAAAAGAAGATTCTTACAATGCACGTTTTACATGTACCTATCCCTATAAAAATTTCAGATTTTCTTTTGAAAGTCTGTTCATCTATAACCATCCTAAATCTTGGTCGCGTTATGGCAACTTCTATGAAGAACGTTATCAAAACCTTCATGAAAAGGGAGTAAAGATAGGTATTGCTTATATCTTCAATCAATATAAAAACATATTTAGAAAGAATAGTGTGAATGACGAATCCTTGCAAAGGGCACAATAATGCTTGCAATAACTATGAAATATTTTAAAAATGTTACTCTCATGCTCTCATAAATTTGCTGTATCTACTTGTAATAAACTGTTATAAGTATGAGAGCAAGCTTTTTTATGCTCTCATACTGCCCTCATTTTGCTGTAAATAAGCATTATGTTTGGATTACCGAACCGGTCGACAATGACAAATGTGCCGTAAAACAGTCTCAACCGTACTGAAGAAGTTTTGAATCGACAGTTGTCGTTTTATAAATCGACAACTGTCAATCTATGAAACGACAATAGTCAATTTTTGAGTTGACAACTGTCAATTCAAAACTTCTCCAGCACAATTGGACTGTTTTTCCTTATGAAAAGCCCTTTCATACATAGTTTCTTTATTTACAATGACATGGAAATGAGAAAACTACACTGACTGTCCGGCAGGAATCAGAGCAAATGAGAGCAGAATGAGAGCAAAAAAAGCTTGCTCTCATACTTATAACAGTTTATTACAAGTAGATACAGCAAATTTATGAGAGCATGAGAGCAACTTTTTTAAATCACATAAAAAAATAAAAATCCCTCAAGTTTTTACGTCAGTCCGCAAAGGGAGAAAAGACTATCCTGATAATTTTTTATATGCAAAAGCAAGTATCTTCCACTTATTTATACTAATTTTGCCACTAAATTTGTCCGATAATGAAGAATGACCAAACATATCGCTTGCTAAATGGCATACATTACCCGGAAGATTTACGGAAATTAAACGTAGACTCTTTGCCTGAGGTATGTAAAGAACTGAGGCAAGATATTATTGACGAGCTCTCCTGCAACCCGGGGCACTTTGCTGCCAGCTTGGGAGTAGTGGAGTTGACCGTCGCCCTGCACTATGTGTTCAACACTCCTTATGACAGGATTGTATGGGACGTAGGGCATCAGGCTTACGGGCATAAAATACTTACAGGCAGAAGAGAAATATTCTGCACCAACCGTAAGTTTAAAGGCATTCGTCCGTTCCCTTCACCCGAAGAGAGCGAATATGATACATTTACCTGCGGACATGCATCCAACTCTATCTCGGTAGCATTAGGAATGGCTGTGGCAGCCAACAAGAAAGGGGAAAAAGACCGCCACGTGGTTGCTGTCATCGGTGATGGTTCCATGAGTGGAGGATTGGCATTCGAAGGACTGAACAATGCATCCGCTACTCCCAACAACCTGCTTATCATTTTGAATGATAACGATATGTCGATAGACCGCAGTGTGGGAGGAATGAAACAATATTTGTTCAACCTCACTACTTCGAACCGCTATAATCAGTTGCGATTCAAACTATCCAGGATGTTGTTCAAAATGGGATTGCTGAACGAGGAACGTCGCAAAGCACTGATCCGTTTTGCCAACAGCCTGAAATCAATGGCTGCACAACAACAGAACATATTCGAGGGAATGAACATCCGGTACTTCGGTCCTATTGACGGGCACGATGTGAAGAATGTAGCCCGCGTACTGAAAGACATAAAAGACATGCAGGGACCTAAAATCCTGCATCTGCATACAATTAAAGGCAAAGGATTTGAACCGGCAGAGAAAGCGGCCACCATTTGGCATGCACCCGGTAAGTTCGATCCCGGAACAGGTGAACGTATCATTGCAGATACCGAAGGTTTGCCTCCGCTTTTCCAAGATGTATTTGGCAACACATTGCTTGAGTTGGCGGAAAAGAATGATAAAATAGTAGGCGTAACACCTGCAATGCCGTCGGGATGTTCCATGAATATCCTAATGAAAGCTATGCCTGAACGGGCTTTTGACGTAGGAATAGCCGAAGGTCATGCAGTTACTTTCTCGGGAGGAATGGCAAAAGAGGGTTTACAACCATTTTGCAACATATATTCTTCTTTTATGCAACGTGCTTACGATAATATTATCCACGACGTTGCCATACAGAAGTTAAATGTGGTCTTCTGCCTCGACCGCGCAGGTTTGGTAGGAGAAGACGGCCCAACTCATCACGGAGCTTTCGACATGGCTTATTTGCGTTCTGTTCCAAACCTCACCATTGCTTCACCTTATAATGAGCACGAATTGCGTAGATTAATGTACACCGCACAACTGCCCGATAAAGGTCCGTTCGTTATCCGCTATCCGCGTGGCAGAGGCACACAAGTAGATTGGAAATGCCCACTCGAAGAAATAGAAGTAGGCAAAGGACGCAAGTTGAAAGACGGCAAGGATTTGGCAATTATCACCATTGGTCCTATCGGTAATTTGGCAGAAAAGGCTATTATAGAAGCAGAGAAGCAGCAAAATATAAGCATTGCACATTATGACTTGCGCTTCCTCAAACCGCTGGATGAAGAATTGCTTCATGAAGTGGGAAAGAATTTCAAAAACATAATAACCATTGAAGACGGAATATTAAAAGGTGGCATGGGAAGTGCGGTTCTTGAGTTTATGTCGGATAATGACTATCATCCGCACATCAAACGCATCGGATTGCCCAATCATTTTGTGGAACATGGTTCCATAAAAGAGCTCTATCACCTTTGCGGCATGGACGAAGAAGGAATTATGAAGCATATTGGCACATTGAATAATTATTAATTATGAAAATTATCGTTGCGGGAGCCGGAGCTGTCGGCACTCATTTAGCTAAATTGTTATCGGGTGAAAAGCAAGATATTATCCTGATGGATGATGACGAAGAAAAGCTAAGCAAACTGGATTCTAATTTTGACTTGATGACGGTGATTGCTTCACCATCCTCCATTGCCGGATTGAAAGATGCAGGCGTAGCCAGTGCCGACTTATTCATAGCTGTCACTCCGGACGAAAGCCGCAACATGACGGCTTGCATGCTTGCCACCAACTTGGGAGCAAAGAAAACCGTTGCCCGCATTGATAATTATGAATATCTCCTTCCTAAAAATAAAGAGTTCTTCGGAAAACTGGGAGTAGACTCCCTTATTTATCCGGAAATGCTTGCAGCCAAAGAAGTAGTTTCATCCATGCGAATGAGTTGGGTACGCCAATGGTGGGAATTCTGCGGGGGAGCTCTTATCCTTATCGGTACAAAGATGAGGGAAAGTGCCGAAATACTTAATGTTCCGTTATCCCAGCTAAGCGATACTTCCACTCCATTCCATATTGTAGCCATCAAACGCGGCAATGATACAATCATCCCTCGTGGAGATGATGTGATTAAGTTACATGATATTGTATATTTCACTACTACCAAGAAATATATTCCTTATATCCGTAAAATTGCAGGAAAAGAAAGTTATGCCGATGTGCGTAATGTAATGATAATGGGCGGAAGCCGCATTGCTGTAAGAACTGCACAATATGTGCCCGACTACATGCAGGTAAAAATCATAGATAACGACCTCAATCGCTGCAACCGCCTAACCGAACTTCTTGACGATAAAGTAATGATTATCAACGGAGACGGACGTGATATGGATTTGTTGATAGAAGAAGGATTGAAAAATACCGAAGCTTTTGTTGCATTGACCGGAAATTCGGAAACAAATATCCTTGCCTGTCTCGCAGCCAAAAGAATGGGAGTCAGCAAAACTGTAGCCGAAGTGGAAAACATCGACTATATCAGTATGGCGGAAAGTCTTGATATTGGTACAGTTATCAACAAAAAAATGATTGCAGCAAGCCATATCTATCAAATGATGCTTGATGCCGACGTATCTAATGTAAAATGTCTGACATTCGCCAACGCCGATGTTGCCGAATTTACCGTAAAAGAAGATTCAAAAATAACCAAACATAAAGTGAAAGATCTGGGGTTGCCCAAAGGGGTAACAATCGGAGGACTTATCCGCAAAGGAGAAGGTATCGTGGTGACAGGTGACACACTGATACAAGCCGATGACCATGTAGTGGTTTTCTGTTTGGGAATGATGATAAAGAAAGTAGAAAAGTACTTTAACTGATATTATAAGGATGATTAATCTGAAAATGATATACCGGATTATGGGGTTCCTGCTGTACATAGAGACAGTGTTCCTATTACTCTGTGCAGGAGTTGCCCTTATCTACCGGGAAGATGACCTGAATGATTTTCTCATGGTAGCCGGGCTGACCTTTGCCGTTGGCATCGTACTTTCCATTTTAGGAAAAGGAGCGGAGAAACATCTTAACCGCAGGGATGGTTATGTGGTAGTAAGTTTCGCTTGGCTTATCTTCTCAATTTTCGGAATGCTCCCTTTTTATATAAGCGGGTATATTCCCAACATCACAAATGCTTTCTTTGAAACGATGTCCGGCTTCACTACTACGGGAGCAAGTGTTTTGGATGATATAGAATCATTCCCTCACGGTTTATTATTCTGGCGGAGTATGACACAATGGATAGGTGGTTTGGGAATTGTATTCTTCACTATTGCCGTACTGCCTATTTTTGGAGTAGGCGGCGTTCAGCTATTTGCAGCCGAAGCAACAGGTCCCACTCATGATAAAGTTCATCCGCGCATCGGTGTCACTGCCAAATGGATATGGACTATCTATATTGTTTTAACCCTTTCGGAAACCGTTCTTTTAATGTTTGGAGGTATGAGCCTGTTTGACAGTGTATGCCATTCGCTCACCACCACAGCCACAGGAGGATATTCCACCAAGCAGGCCAGCATTGCTTACTATAACTCGGCATACATAGAATATGTAATTACCATATTTATGTTTCTGTCCGGAATAAACTTTACACTCTTGTTTTTGTTATTTATAAAAGGAAAAGTACAAAAGGTAATTCATAACACGGAATTGAAATGGTATGCGGCAACCGTCATCCTCTTCACACTTATTACTACCATTGGATTAATACTGACCAGTCCGATGGGAATTGAGGAGTCTTTCCGCAAAGCCATATTCCAGGTTGTTTCATTGCAAACCACTACGGGATTTGCCTCGGCGGATTATATGAAGTGGGTTCCGGTTTTATGGGCATTAATGGCAATTATCATGTTTTTCGGAGGTTGTGCCGGATCAACAGCGGGAGCAATGAAATCTATCCGCATGGTGATATTGGGAAAAGTTGCCAAGAATGAATTTAAGCGAATTGTACATCCTAATGCAGTATTGCCGGTGAGAGTAGACAAACAGGTAGTATCAAGCCCTATTATCTCTACCGTCCTTGCTTTTACCTGCATATACATAAGTATAGTAGTGATAGGTTGGCTTACAATGATGGCATTAGGTGTAGGATTTTCCGAATCCTTCGGTATTGTAGTTTCAAGTATTGGCAATGTAGGGCCGGGACTTGGAGATTGCGGACCGGCTTATACATGGAATGCTTTACCTGATGCAGCCAAATGGATATTGTCATTCCTGATGTTAGTGGGACGTTTAGAAATATTCACTGTATTATTACTCTTTACACCCGGATTCTGGAAGAAGAATTGATAAATGAATAAAAAAGTTATATTTTGTCATACAGAGATTGCAATTACACATAAATTAATTGTATCTTTGCCGTCTCAAAAGAAAAATTTATGAAACTACGGCTCAAATACTACTCATTTCTTTTGGTGTTTATGCTCCTCAATATTGTGGTAGCAAAGGCACACATCACCATAGGAGATGTAATGGTTAATGAGTCTCCCACTTGCTCCTACCTTATTTCACAAGAGCAAGCCACAAAGAAAGCCGCCTGCCATCTCTGTTTTATTTATTCACACTCTCCACGTGAAATAATTATAGCAACAACAGACACGCAATCTTTCTTTTCTAAGACAATTCTTCGCCATTCTTCAAAGATAAAAGAATATCAAAATAATGTTGTCGCCACTTTCTTGGCAGACAGGGAATTCTTAATTCACCTTCACCCCGATCCTATCGGTTATTATATCTTCACGTTGAGGAAAATCATTATTTGATAAAGCTCTACTTCAATTTCAATACCTGATAGGTACACGGAAAAGCGTTTTCCGTCTATTCTCATATTTAATATATTAATCTAAAACATATTAGGTTATGAATTTTACATTGTTAGTTGTCGTAATTTTAACGGCAATCGCTTTGGTAGCTGTTGCATTGGGTATTGCCCGTGCTATCTCGCCCCGTTCTTATAATTCCCAAAAAGGGGAAGCATACGAATGTGGTATTCCGACCAGAGGAAAATCATGGATGCAATTCAAGGTAGGATATTACTTGTTTGCAATTCTTTTCCTTATGTTCGACGTTGAAACCGTATTTCTGTTTCCGTGGGCCGTAGTTGTACAAAGTCTCGGAGTATACGGTCTTGTCAGCATTCTGTTCTTTTTAATCATTTTAGTTCTGGGACTTGCTTATGCCTGGAGGAAAGGAGCATTGGAATGGAAATAAAGAAACCGAAAATAAAGTCCATGCAATATGAAGACTTCAAAGATAATGAGTACTTGGAAGCAATGGTCAAAGAGCTTAACGCCAACGGAACAAATGTTATCGTGGGTTGTCTCGATGATCTTATCAACTGGGGACGCAGCAATTCTCTGTGGCCGCTTACTTTTGCCACAAGTTGTTGCGGAATCGAATTCATGTCGGTTGGCGCCGCACGTTATGATTTTGCCCGTTTCGGGTTTGAAGTAGCCCGTGCCAGCCCTCGTCAGGCAGACTTTATTATGGTGGCAGGAACCATTACCAATAAAATGGCTCCGGTATTAAAACGTCTCTATGACCAAATGGCAGATCCTAAATATGTAATAGCCGTAGGAGGTTGTGCTATTTCGGGAGGTCCGTTTAAAAAATCATACCATGTAGTAAACGGAGTAGATAAAATACTACCTGTTGATGTATATATTCCCGGTTGTCCTCCACGCCCCGAAGCCATGCTTTACGGAATGATGCAATTGCAACGTAAGGTGAAACTGGAAAAATTCTTCGGAGGAGTGAACAAGCAAGTGAGTGAAAAAGAATATGAAAGGCTGATGCAAGAAGATCTTATATCAGAAAAGAACGAACTGAATGTGGAAGAAGGAGGAGAAAGCAAATGAGCATAAATATAAAAGATAAAATTACGGCATTAGTTCCCGAAGCTACTTATTCGGAACTGGGTGACGGAATATTTACCATACCGGTAGAGAAATTCCATGACTTTGCCGTAACATTGAGAAACGACAAAGATTTAAAGTTCGACTATCTGCGCAGTCTCACCGGAATGGACTGGGGAGAAGAAGGATTGGGAGTTGTATATCATCTGGAATCGACAGAATTCGGACATCAGTTGGTACTACGCACACTCACTCCAAGTCGTGAAAAGTGCGGTCTTCCTTCTGTCTGCGATATATGGAAAGCCGCTGAACTTAACGAACGTGAAGTATTCGACTATTACGGTATCCGTTTCGTAAACCACCCCGATATGCGCCGTCTATACTTACGTGACGACTGGGTCGGTTATCCTTTGCGTAAAGATTACGATGACAGTGAAGAAATCAATCCGCTTCGTATGAGCAATGAAGTAGCCAAAGACGATACTCCGACAATTGAACTACTTCCAGATGGCAGTATTATCCGTAAACGGAACGTTCTGTTTGAAGATGATGAATATGTTATTAACATCGGCCCTCAACATCCGGCAACACATGGTGTGCTTCGTTTCCGTGTATCACTCGAAGGTGAAATTATCAAGAAACTGGATGTACATTGCGGATATATTCACCGGGGAATAGAGAAAATGTGTGAAAGCCTCACCTATCCTCAAACACTTGCATTAACAGACCGTCTCGATTATCTGGGAGCCATGCAAAACCGTCATGCTCTGTGTATGTGCATTGAAAAAGGTCTTGGTGTAGAAGTAACCGACCGTGTGAAATACATCCGTACCATTATGGATGAGCTTCAACGTATAGACTCACACTTATTGTTCTTCTCTTGCTTATGCATGGATATGGGCGCTTTGACTGCTTTCTTCTATGGATTCCGTGACCGTGAAAAGATTCTGGATATATTAGAAGAAACAACCGGCGGACGATTGATCCAAAACTATAACACCATCGGTGGCGTGCAAGCAGATATTCATCCTAACTTCGTGAAGCGAGTTAAAGATTTTATCGCTTATATGCGTCCGTTGTTGCGTGAATATCACGATGTATTTACAGGCAATATTATCGCACAGGAACGTTTGAAAGGCGTTGGTGTTCTTTCCAGAGAAGATGCGATTTCATTCGGTGCAACCGGTGGTACGGGACGTGCATCGGGATGGGCTTGTGACGTTCGTAAACGTCTGCCTTATGGAGTATATGACAAAGTGGATTTCAACGAAATAGTTTACAATGAAGGAGACTGTTTTGCCCGCTATATGGTACGTATGGATGAAATTATCGAATCCATGAAGATTATCGAACAATTGATTGACAACATTCCCGCAGGAGATTATCAACTGAAGATGAAACCGATTATCCGCATCCCGGAAGGCAGTTACTACTCTGCTGTGGAGGGTAGCCGTGGAGAATTCGGTGTCTACATTGAAAGCCGTGGAGATAAGTTTCCTTACCGCATGAAGTTCCGCAGCACCGGACTTCCTTTGGTTTCCGGTATGGATACCATTTGCCGTGGTGCCAAGATTGCCGATTTAATTGCTATCGGCGGAACACTGGATTATGTTGTTCCCGATATTGATAGATAATGATTAACGATTAGTGATAAGTGATTAGCATTAAACTAATCAACAATCACTAAACACTAAACACTAAAAATATATGTTTGACTTTAGTATAGTTACAAGTTGGATACACGAAATACTCACTTCCGTGATGCCGAATGGATTGGCAGTATTCTTGGAATGTGTAGTTATCGGAGTATGTATCATGCTGGCTTACGCCGTCCTTGCTATCATTATGATATTCATGGAACGTAAAGTCTGTGCAGCATTCCAATGCCGCTTGGGGCCTGTCCGTGTAGGACCGTGGGGAACCATTCAGGTATTTGCCGATGTATTTAAGATGCTTATCAAGGAAATTATTACCATTCGCCACTCCGATAAGTTTCTTTACAACCTTGCCCCTTACATTGTAATTCTTGCTTCCATTATGGCATTCAGTTGCCTGCCTATTAATAGAGGTATGGAAGTGCTCGATTTCAATGTAGGTGTATTCTTCCTCATGGCTGCCTCTTCTATCGGTGTGGTAGGTATCTTGCTGGCAGGATGGAGTAGTAATAACAAGTATTCATTAATCGGTGCCATGCGAAGCGGTGCACAGATGATTAGTTACGAACTTTCCATCGGACTAAGCATTCTTACCATCGTAGTATTGACCGATACCATGCAGTTCTCACAAATCGTAGAAAGACAAGCCGACGGTTGGTTCATTTTCAAAGGTCATATACCGGCAGTTATTGCTTTCATCATTTACCTCATAGCAGGCAATGCGGAAGTAAACCGTGGTCCGTTCGACCTTCCCGAAGCCGAATCCGAATTGACAGCCGGTTATCACACCGAGTATTCGGGTATGCACTTCGGATTATTCTATGTAGCCGAATTCGTTAACCTGTTCATCATTGCTGCCGTAGCCGCCACTATCTTCTTAGGTGGCTGGATGCCTTTGCATATCCCCGGCTTAGACGGTTTCAATCAAGTAATGGATTATATTCCCGGCTTCGTTTGGTTCTTTGGCAAGTCATTCTTTGTAGTGTTCCTGCTTATGTGGATCAAATGGACTTTCCCACGTTTACGTATCGACCAGATTCTTACGTTGGAATGGAAATACCTCGTTCCGATAGGCTTGCTGAACCTGTTATTAATGGTAATCATTGTCGTATTCGGCTGGCATTTTTAATTGGAGGATTGAAATATGAAAGATAAACAATATACATATTTAGGAGGACTGGTTCACGGGGTAAGTACACTGCTTACAGGAATGAAGGTGACCATCACCGAGTTCTTCACCAAGAAAGTGACCGAGCAATATCCCGAAAACCGGGCGACATTACAGATGTTCGACCGTTTTCGCGGAGAATTGACTATGCCTCACAATGCAAACAACGAACATCACTGCGTTGCATGCGGATTGTGCCAAATGGCTTGCCCCAATGACACCATCAAGATAACCGGTGAAATGCAGGAAGGTGAAGACGGTAAAAAGAAGAAAGTATTGATAACCTATCAATATGATCTCGGCAGTTGCATGTTTTGTCAGCTTTGTGTCAACGCCTGTCCGCATGATGCAATCAAGTTCGACACAGAGTTTGAGAATGCTGTTTATGATCGCAGCAAGTTAGTAATGAAGCTGAACCACGAAGGTTCAACACTCGAAAAGAAATAACAGACTATTATGGAAATAACGCTTAATTTAATCGTATTCATCATTTTGGGGCTGTTCATTACCGTTTGTTCGGTGTTGACGGTCACCACTTCGAGAATCCTGCGTTCGGCTACTTACCTGTTGTTCGTCCTCTTCGGCACGGCAGGTATCTACTTCCAACTCAACTATGCTTTCTTAGGAGCTGTTCAGTTGCTTGTTTATGCAGGTGGTATCACGGTGTTGTATGTGTTCTCAATCCTGCTGACATCATCACAGGGTGACAAAGCACAGAAACTGAAAAACAGCAAGATGTTTGCCGGACTGGTTGCAACCATTGCCGGACTTGCTATTTGCTTGTTCGTGACATTGAAGAACCAATTCCTCCCCTCGCACTTCGAGCATGGAGAACTGGATGTACAGGTTATCGGACATGCGCTCATGGGAAGTGAAAAATATCAATATATATTGCCTTTCGAAGTAATCAGTATTCTGTTGCTTGCTTGCATTGTGGGAGGTATAATGATTGCACGTAAAAGATAACGCATTATGGTACACATGGAATACTATTTGGTGGTGAGCACCATCATGATGTTTGCCGGAATATATGGCTTCTTCACACGCCGCAATTTGTTGGCGATGCTCATTTCCGTGGAATTGATGCTGAACTCGGTAGACATAAACTTTGCCGTGTTCAACCGCTTCTTATTCCCCGAAGAACTGGAAGGTTTCTTCTTCGCCTTGTTTGCCATCGGTATCTCGGCAGCAGAAACAGCCGTGGCAATCGCCATTATCATTAACATCTATCGTAACATACGAAACATCCAGGTAAAGAACATGGATGAGATGAAACACTAAACATTAATATATGAATATGGAATATACAATACTGATACTGATTCTTCCTTTCCTCAGCTTCCTTGTACTGGGATTAGCAGGAATGAAGATGAAGAACTCCGTAGCGGGAGCTATCGGAACAACAGTGCTGGCGACAGTAGCCATACTTTCCTATGTCACTGCCATTGCCTATTTTACAGGCGGACGCGGTGCAGACGGAGCATATCCCACACTGATACCTTACAACATGACATGGTTGCCAATGACCGAAACACTTCATATAGATTTAGGTATCCTTCTCGATCCTATCTCTATCATGATGTTGGTTGTTATTTCTACTGTGTCACTCATGGTACATATTTACAGCTTCGGCTATATGAAAGGTGAGAAAGGCTTCCAACGCTATTATGCTTTTTTGAGCCTCTTCACTTTCTCTATGCTGGGATTGGTTGTGGCAACCAATATCTTCCAGATGTATTTGTTCTGGGAACTAGTAGGTGTGTCATCTTATTTGCTGATCGGTTTCTATTATACCAAACCGGAAGCCATTGCCGCTTCAAAGAAAGCATTTATCGTTACCCGTTTTGCCGACTTGGGATTCCTCATCGGTATCTTGTTTTACGGGTATTATGCCGAAACGTTCTCATTCACCCCACAGCTTCAGGCACTTGCGGCAGCCGGGGCAATGATACCTCTTGCTTTAGGATTGATGTTCATCGGTGGAGCCGGTAAGAGCGCCATGTTCCCCTTGCACATCTGGTTGCCCGATGCAATGGAAGGACCTACACCGGTCAGCGCATTGATACACGCTGCAACAATGGTTGTTGCCGGAGTTTACCTCGTAGCAAGAATGTTTCCGCTTTACATCGGTTATGCACCCGAAGTACTTCACTGGATTGGTTACGTAGGAGCATTTACCGCATTCTTTGCAGCATCCATAGCTTGTGTACAGACGGATATTAAACGTGTGCTTGCATTCTCTACCATCTCACAAATCGGATTTATGATTGTGGCACTCGGTGTCTGCACCTCCATGAATCCCCACGAAGGCGGATTGGGTTACATGGCATCCATGTTCCATTTGTTTACACACGCCATGTTCAAAGCATTGCTGTTCCTCGGTGCAGGATGTATCATCCATGCAGTTCACAGTAATGAAATGAGTGCTATGGGCGGACTTCGCAAATACATGCCTGTTACCCACATCACATTCCTTATTGCTTGTTTGGCTATCTCGGGTATCTATCCGTTCAGTGGTTTCTTCAGTAAAGATGAGATATTGACAGCTTGTTTCCAATTCAGCCCGGTAATGGGGTGGGTAATGACAATTATTGCCGGCATGACGGCATTCTATATGTTCCGTTTATACTACTGTATATTCTGGTCAAAGGAAAACAAAGAACTCCATGCGGCACATACACCCCATGAAGCACCGATAGCAATGACTATTCCATTGATATTCCTTGCGGCCGTGACTTGTGTGGCAGGATTTATTCCTTTCGGAGATTTCGTCAGCAGCAACGGTGAAGCATATACCATTCATCTGGATATGCAAGTGGCATTGACAAGCATCTGCATTGCAGTGATTGCCATCGCTATTGCAACTCTCATGTATGCACGTGCAAAGCAACCTATTGCCGACAAACTGGCACATACGTTTAAAGGCTTGCACACTGCCGCCTATCACCGCTTCTATATTGATGAAGTGTATCAGTTCGTTACACACAAGATTATCTTTGCCTGTATCTCTGCCCCCATTGCTTGGTTCGACCGCCATGTTATCGACGGATTCATGAACTTCCTTGCATGGAGCACACAAGCTACAAGCGACGAGATACGCGGTTTGCAGAGCGGACAAGTTCAGCAATATGCATGGGTATTCCTTGTCGGTGCATTAGCCATTGTTTTATTACTACTAATCTAAACACAGAATAGATATGAATTTCTTATCATTATTCGTATTAGTCCCCGCCTTGATGATGTTAGGTCTCTGGTTAAGCCGCAACATTAAACAAATACGCGGGGTGATGGTAGCCGGAGCCTCCATACTGCTTCTCATGGCGGTATATCTGGTCTTTGCCTACCTCGGTGAACGCAGTGCGGGAAATACTGCCGAAATGCTTTTCACCGACAGTTACGTGTGGTATGCTCCACTCAACATACATTATGCCATCGGTGTGGACGGTATCTCGGTTGCCATGCTTCTGCTATCGGCTATCATCGTATTTACAGGAACATTTGCTTCGTGGAAGCTGCAACCGCTAACCAAAGAATATTTCCTTTGGTTCTGCCTGCTTTCTCTCGGAGTATTCGGTTTCTTCATCACTGTGGACTTGTTTACCATGTTCATGTTCTACGAAATCGCCCTTATCCCCATGTATCTTCTTATCGGTGTATGGGGAAGCGGAAAGAAAGAATATGCAGCGATGAAACTGACATTGATGTTGATGGGCGGTTCCGCCTTCCTACTTATAGGTATCTTAGGAATTTATTTCGGTGCGGGAGCTACTACCATGAATATACTTGAAATAGCCAAACTGCATATTCCTATTGAAATGCAACGCATCTTCTTCCCGCTTACTTTCTTGGGATTCGGAGTGCTGGGTGCATTGTTCCCGTTCCACACATGGAGCCCGGACGGTCATGCCTCCGCTCCTACCGCTGTATCCATGCTTCATGCCGGAGTATTGATGAAGTTGGGAGGTTACGGATGTTTCCGTGTTGCCATGTACCTGATGCCGGAAGCAGCACAAGAGTTAAGCTGGATATTCATTATCCTCACTACAATCAGTGTGGTTTACGGTGCTTTCAGTGCATGTGTGCAGACCGACTTAAAATACATCAACGCTTATTCTTCCGTTTCCCACTGCGGATTGGTACTTTTCGCCATTCTGATGATGAACAACGTGGCAAGTACGGGAGCTATCCTCCAGATGTTGAGCCACGGATTGATGACAGCCTTGTTCTTTGCGCTTATCGGTATGATATACGGACGTACCCACACTCGTGACGTGCGTGAGCTTGGCGGCTTAATGAAGATTATGCCTTTCCTTGCCACAGGATATGTTATTGCCGGTCTTGCCAACCTCGGATTACCGGGATTAAGCGGATTCGTTGCCGAAATGACTATCTTCAACGGAGCATTCATGGATAACGATACTTTCCACCGCACAGTGACTATCATCGCTTGCACATCTATCGTTATTACGGCAGTGTATATTCTCCGCGTAGTGGGAAAGATACTTTACGGAACTTGCACAAACAAGCACCATTTGCAACTGACGGATGCTACTTGGGATGAACGCGTTGCAGTTGTTTGTCTGATTATTGCCGTTGCCGGATTGGGTATGGCTCCGTGGTGGATTAGCAACATGATTCATGAGAGTGTAATACCGGTTGTCTCACACTTAATCAACTAAACAAGATGGATTACAGTCAATTTTTATATATGAAAGAAGAACTGTCATTGATAGTTATTCTTCTGATAGTATTCCTTTTCGACCTCTTTGCAAGCGAAAAGGCACGTAAATATTTCCAACCGCTTGCCTGTGTGCTGATGGGAGTGCAAATACTCATCAACATCATACCGGGACAACCTGCCGAAGCATTCGGCGGCATGTACCAATATACTCCGATGATGACTATCGTGAAAAGCATCCTCAGTATAGGCACACTTATTGTTTTCCTGCAAGCCAACGAATGGCTCAGACGTGATGATACCAAATTCAAGCAAGGTGAATTCTATATACTTACCTTGTCCACCCTTTTGGGAATGTTCTTCATGATCAGTTCGGGCAACTTCCTTTTGTTCTTCATCGGACTGGAGCTTGCATCCGTACCGATGGCATGTCTTGTAGCCTTTGACAAATATCGTCACAACTCTGCCGAGGCAGGTGCAAAGTACATTCTTTCCGCTTTGTTCTCATCGGGCTTGATGCTTTACGGTATCTCATTGATTTACGGAACGGCAGGTACGCTTTACTTCAACGATGTAGTTGACGGAGTTACGGGCAGCCCGATTCAAATCATGGCATTCGTGTTCTTCTTCTCAGGCATGGGATTCAAGATTTCACTCGTTCCGTTCCACCTCTGGACAGCCGACGTGTATCAGGGAGCACCAACCACGGTTACTTCCTACCTGTCCGTTATCTCCAAAGGTTCTGCGGTATTTGTGCTTATGACTATCCTTATTAAAGTATTCGCTCCAATCGTTGCCCAATGGCAGGAGATGCTTTTCTGGATCATCATTGCATCCATCACCATTGCCAACCTGTTTGCCATCCGCCAGCAAAACCTGAAACGTTTCCTTGCATTCTCCAGCATCTCGCAAGCAGGTTACATTATGCTTGCCGTTATCAGTGCAAGTGCAGAGGGTATGTCTTCATTGGTTTATTATGTATTGGTTTACATGGTTGCCAATCTTGCAGCTTTCGGAGTGATCTCCGTCATCGAACAGAAAAGCGGGAAAGTGGAAATGGACGATTATAACGGACTATATAAAACCAATCCGAAACTGAGCCTCATCATGACTCTGGCTCTGTTCTCGCTGGCAGGTATTCCTCCGTTTGCAGGATTCTTCTCCAAGTTCTTTGTATTCATGTCTGCTTTCGGTGCAGGCTTCCACCTGTTGGTTTTCATTGCTTTGGTAAACACGGTTATCTCCCTGTTCTACTATCTGTTGGTAATAAAAGCCATGTATATCAAACCCAACGATACCCCAATAGCAACATTCAAAAGCGATGCTTACACCAAAATAAGTCTTGCCCTGTGTATTGCCGGAGTATTGGCACTTGGAATAATCAGTGCAGTATATGACAGCATAAACTTCTTCAGTTTCGGCATGTAAAGTATATTACTAAGTGCCTCAAAAACAGCCTTCACCAGCTTTCTATCTATAACAAATAATTTTGAGATAGATGAAAGTGGTAAAGGCTGTTTTTTATGATTCATACATAGGATTTAAGCTCCTTGTTAAATGTAACTAATGATATAACATTTTAATTTAGTTATTGTTGTAGCCTACAAATATCGAATACATAAGCTTTCTTTGCAATCCGATATTTATAAACGAAAGTATTATCTACTAAATTATATGTTATGGCATCAGTTAAGTTAATGTTAAATACAAGCCGGATATTAAAAAACGGTACTTATCCACTTGTATTTCAAATAATTCACAACAGGCGCAAAAAACTGTTTTATACAGGGTTCCATATAAAAAAAGAAGAACTTGACGAAGAAAATGCCACAGTTTCTACCAATAGGGGAATGAATGTGAAAATCAATCGTGAAATACGCAGAATACGCAGGCAACTTAACGAACGCATTCAAGAACTGGAACTGTCGGATGATGACTACACAGTAGATGATATTTTATCGGCTGCACGTCACAAGTCTGTAAAAAGCTTCTATTTATTGCAATATATCGACAGCCAGATAGCATGGAAAAAAGAAAGTAGAAAAGAGGGTACAGGAGCAGCCTATCGCAGTACTAAATTGTCTCTCTCCCGGTTTCTTGGAGACCAAGATATACGAATGTCACAAATAACCTCACAATTCGTTATCCGTTACATGGACTTTTTAAAAAACGGGGGAGCAACAGACAATACGGTGAATTTCTATATGCGTAACTTCCGCACCTTCTATAATCTTGCCATGAAAGATGGCTTCATTCCACGTGTAAGTTATCCTTTTGATTGCATACACACTAAACCATGCAAAACGGTTAAGCGGGCTTTAAGTAGAAAAGAAATGTCCCGCCTGTTACATTTTCCCTTACCCGAGAAGTCATCAGCACGGTTTGCTCGGGATCTCTTCTTATTCAGTTTCTATACTCAAGGAATGTCTTTCGTAGATATTGTTTTCTTAAAATGGGAAAACGTGAATGGTGAAATAATCAGTTACACAAGGCATAAATCAAAGCAACTTATCAAAATAGGTATAACACCGCAAATACAAGAATTATTTGAGAGATACGGAACTGATAAAAACACAATAGGAAATGATGGCTATATTTTTCCAATCATCAACACAAACCCACAGGAATTTGAGCAAAGATCCGAATACAACCAATACCGTTCGGCTCTCGGACATATTAACCGGAAACTAAAACAAATAGCCGATGAGTTAAAAATCAGTATTCCTTTGACTACTTATGTGGCACGCCACACATGGGCAACCCTTGCTCGCGAAAATGGGATTCCAGTTTCCACAATCAGTGCAGGATTGGGGCATACAACAGAAAGCATGACACAGGTATATCTCAAAGAACTTGACATTGATTATCTTAAAAAAATAAATGAAAGAATGAATAACTTATTGTAATTTATAGATAAAACAGAACATATTTTGTTTATTAAAATAATATCTATATATTTGTAAATATTCATATCTACTATGAATAGAGATACATTGTTTATATTTATGTAATTTATATAAAATTCACGTTGCAAAGATATCGTGTTTTATTTACATAGCCGATATAAAAAAGTCCAATACTTTTCACTATTTGTACGAAAGGGCAAAAAACACCTTATTTACTGATTTTCAGATTGATTTTTACGTATTAATTCAACCGGTGTACATCCGAAATGTTGCTTGCAATATAAAGTAAAATAAGGTTGGGAATCGAACATACATTCTTGCATCAGTTCTTTTACTGTAATGCCCGGTTGCATCGATTTACCGATTATTCGAATATTCTTTTGTTTCAGCATCCATTGCTTTGCTGTCATCCCGAATACATTTTTAAATTTGGTAAAAAATTTGCTTCTACCTATATTTGATATTGTAATCAAATCATTTATATTATCCACCGTTTGAAAGTTCTCAATGACCATTTTCTTGAATGATAAATCTTGTCCTATCATAGGGTAAAACAATTGGGCTATTTCCTCTTTCGTATAAAATCCCCGAATCAGAAAAAACAGTTCTTTTTCCATCAATTCGTGAAAATGTCCGCAGTTCATCTTGTTTTTTAAACAATAACTAAGTGTATCCAGATAAGGGAATATAGGATAACGGATAAGAGTCGGAGTAAAATCATAGTTCATGGTATGGCAAATATCGGCTAACGACTCCAGTATGAGCAAGTCACAACTTCCTTTGGGTATATCGAAAGAAAGGGAAATCAACTTTGCACCCGAACTTCCCCAGCCTTTCAACTTTGAATGTTTGGGTAATAAAACCATGCTACCTTTAGAAAACTTATGTTTTTTAAACTGGTTCATACTGATGATGAATTCTCCCTCCACAAAAAGGAGGAGATAGTTCCATTTGGCACATTTTTCATTGATATGGGTGTCCTGCTCCAACTCAATATATTTAAACCCGCACTCCACTTCCTTCAAATAATTCCTGCATGAACGGTGTTCGTCGATATAAAGTAGTTCATTTAGTAATAAACTTTTAGTCATATTAGGATCGGTTTTAGTAATAGTATTCTTTCTATTTTCAGCAATCTTTCAGTAATGTTTCATTCTGAAACATTCTATATTATTGAATATAAATATCTTAAGTATGTATTTTGTTTCAAATACAATCGAATGAAATTCATTTTCAGTGAATTATACCAATAATTAATAAATTAATCCACAGTTATTCAAATACTTAAAATAATATACCCACTAATAATATCTCTATTCATAGTAGAGCTTCAAAATAAATAATAAAAACAGAATATAAATTCAAAACAGATAACTATTATCCTATTTATTAAATTAAAGATTAACGAATGAAAGTAAAAGACCTATTTTTGTCGATGTGTGCGATAGCGGCGTTGGCAAGTTGTTCACAGAATGAAGATGCACCTGCTCCGACAGGAAGTGATGCGCCGGAAGCGAAAGTAACCATCAACTTTGCAGGAAACGGAGCTGCTACAAGAGCAATTGGAACTGATGATGCTAAAGTTAACAACCTAACCGCATTTTTCTTTAACTCATCAGGAGCACTTATTAAAACTCCGCTTCCTGTAGCAAACGACAAACTAAACACAACAATAACACTTGCTACCACTACGGATGCCAGTCAGGTGGTTTTGGTTGCCAATACAGCAACAGGTACTAATTTTACCGGTGTAACTAACATTACCAAATTGAAAGAATTTATAGTATCTTCTCTTGGTACACCAGCAAGTGGTAACTCTCCAGTTAACCAGACGGCAACCAATTTAACGATGAGCGGATGGGGAGCTATTACCATGAATACTACTGATAATACAGGTACAGCCGCTGTAACTCTACATTTCGTAGCTGCAAAAATCAAAACATTAAAAGTTTCATGGGGAACCGCAAACCAAGACCATTATGCAGAAAATGAAAGTGCTGTTACAGGAGATAAATGGTTTACTATCAAACAGGCTTACCTGATGATGGCACAGACCAATTCAACTCTTATACCCAGCACCGCCACAGCTACTGCATGGACAGGCGATTTTACACCAAGTGCTTTTGCTTATGCCGGTGGTTTAGCATGGGGAGCCGCTCCATGGCTGACTGCTCCTGCTGGCACTAATCCTGTTAAAGCAACCGATTATTTGGATACTACTATCCCTGCTTCAGCAGGTAACGCTGTAACCAATATTCTTAGCGATAAGCCATGGTATGTGTTTGAAAACAATTCCAGCAATCCAACCGGAGTAATTCTTGAAGTTGTATGTAATGTCAATAATGACCAGGGTGTAGCGCAAAAGAAAACCAAATACTTTACAGTGTATTTCGGAGAAAAGAAAACAGGAGCAGCAGGTAATCAGGCTAATATCGAGGGAGGAAAGACTTATGATATCGGTTTGACACTGAATGGCAGCTTTGATCCCGCAGGTGGAACCGGTGGTGGTGGTACCGACGACCCAACCAAGCCAAGTGTAGACGCAAATGTTACAGTAACTGTGACTCCTGCTACTTGGACAGCCAATGTTACAATTGATAAAAATTTCAACTAATCATCATTTTACAGACTTTTTCCTTTAATCGGTAAGTGCCCGGTTGTCAATCCGCTTCCGGGTACACTACCGTTTTCAACCAAAGATTTAAAAACAAGAAAGAATATCCATTATGACAGGTGACTACAAATTCCGGTTCGTGCCGGGGATATTATATTTTATGTTCACACTATTGCTGTTATCGGGATGCATAGCTGAAAATAACGACGATTGCTTCAAGGGCGTTCCTCTGAAAGTGAAACTTCCTGCAGATATTCCCGCAGAAACAATAAAAGATATGAGTCTCTATGTCTTCGATGACAAAGACTTATTACTGGACATACTACCTGTGAACAGTTCCGAACCTGTCATACTAAACTATCCGGGCATTCCCGACCTTCATTGCGTAGCTTGGTGCAACACGCAGGACGGAACAATGCTCGTCAGCCCCATGAAAAAAGGCGATCAACGCTCCGATGGTTTCATTTCACTGAAATCCTCTGCACCCACAAGGGCAGAAAAGAGCATATTCACCTCTCCCACCGATTTATTCTATGGAGAGCTTAACATAGAAAATACTTCGACATCCAACCATATAGAGGAACAGGACATGACTGTTTCCCGAATGGTGGCGTCAATGAACATAACCATACGCGGACTGGAGCTGCTTAGCGGAAGCGATAAGGGCGATTATTCCATCGTTGTACACGAAACCGCCAGCCGCGTGGACTTTGAAGGCCGTTACGGAGGCGATCCCGCATCCTTCAGATTCTCATCCCCCATGGAAGCGGGAAAAGACTACACGGTTTCGCCCTTCAATTTATTTCCCACTATTGGAGGCAGCGGGTTAATTATAGACATATACCATAACGGCAGTCTGCTGAGAAGTGTAAGCACAGACAACAGCAACCAACCTATCATCCCCGTAGTAGGCAAAACACTCAACGTATTGCTGAACTTCAAGCTCAATGTGAGCGTAGAGGTGGCAATTACAGGCTGGGGAGAAGAATACATTTGGAAAGAATACAACTGATTTCTCCGGAACAGTTAGCATAGAATGAAGAATAAAGTAAAGAATATGAAAAATAATCCTATATCGAAGCTGAGTAAATTAGCAATGACAGTTTCTGCGGTGATGATGATATTATTATCTTCTTGCCAGCAGGAAGATTCATATATCCTATCCTCGGATTCAGCCATGGTAAAACTGTCTGTATCGGCTTCCGACAACGGAGTGGCAAATACCAACAATGATCCCGCTTCGGCTATCAAGTCTATTTGTATTCTTCAATTCAATGCAAACGGAAACAACTTCGGTACCCTGCGACATGTGGGTAAAGGCAATGAAGCTTCCCCTGGTAGCGGACAATACACAGCCACACTGATGCAAAGCGTAAACAACGATGACAAATACAAATTAATCATACTTGCCAATCTTCCCGGAGACAGATACAGTCTTCTCTACAACATGGTGGGCAAAACTTACCGGCAAGTGCAACAGGCATGCCTCAGTGCGGAACTTACCGGTTCCGGCAGCATACCGGTTTTTGATGGAAATACCCCATTCCCGATGTTCGGAATAGTCAACAACGGTACTCCCATATTGATCGAGGAAAACAGCTCACTGGGTAGTGTGTCGCTGGTACGTGCAGTGGCGCGCGTGGATATAGGTGTCGGGACTAAGAACGATAACGGCACATGGACAAAAGGGACAGTGAAGTTTAACATGACACAGATACAGATATGGAAAGCAGGGAAACAATATGCATACATGCCCGCAGAGAACAACTTTTCATCTGTGGGAGGTACATTGACAATAAACAACCCATCTCCTACCGGAACAATAGAAACAAAAACTTATGGCAATGCACACATTACAAACACCACTTTTTGTGCAGGACAGATTTACCTGCCCGAAGCAGACTTACAATGGGGAGATGTGTATGACACCAAACACACCAGCCGATTGGCAATCATTGTAGGAGGTAAATATAACGGTTCACAGACAGAAACATTTTACCGTGTGGACTTCATCAATGATAATCCCCAAACAAAAATGAACATACTGCGTAACCATATTTACCAATTCACCATAAAAAGCGTGACAGATCCGGGGTATACCACTGCCAGTGAAGCATATAACAGTGTACTCCAAAAAATAGGCTTCACCGCTGAACTTGTGCCGTGGACTACATCCGATCCGGTCGATGTACCTTCCACCATCGGCTACTACATATCATATAAAATGTTTAACAGTGATTACCTGTTATGGAATCCAAATACCGGACTCACTATTCCTAAGAAGAAAGATAGATGGGATGGTAATCAATACTGGCCATTCGACTATAACACTTTTTACTATGAAACAAGTAACTTTTATTACATGGATATCCCAAATGGAGGAGTAAACGGGAAACTTTATCCTACAGTAGAGAACGCCTTTAACTTAGAAGGAGCATATCCTTCCCTGATGGTCTCCGGAGATGATATTATCGATGTGCAAGGTAACGAAACAATTGCATGGAAAACCGGGAATGCCCTCACTGCTTTTGATATTTGTCGTGCTTATAATGGAAGCGGATACAATGACTGGAGACTCCCACGGTTATCAGAACTGGCATTGATCTATTTAAACAAAACTGCTCTGGAAGGAATGAGGGGTTTCATCCCCATGGAAGGAACTTATTGGTGCGGCAGCGAATACTTAGTAAGCAATTCAGATGAAGACAGAAAGAAATCCAATCAGGCCTGGGCCGTAGATTTCAACGGCACTAATCCCGGCAATGCAATACATGATTTAAAAACAGTTCAACATAAAATCCGTTGCGTACGGCAAATTAAGTAAATTGAAAGAATATTATAACAACAAACTATGGATACTAAAAAAAAACATACCTTGAATGCAATTGCAATAACAGCATGCTGTTTGTTACTGGCAGGAGCATGTGATAACAACGACCGGGTTGAAACAGAAGCACCACCGGCAAAGGATGTGCCGCTTACTTTCAATGCTTCCATAACAAATACTGCTGTTACGGAAACAAGAGGTATCATTCCCATAGAAGGATTCACCGAAGACTCTTATAGTTTTGGAATATCAATCACTAAAAGTAACAATGAAGTTTTTGAAGGTTCCAGTGATATGACGGCAACAATGAGCAATCCTCCGCTCACCTCAGGTGGAGAGTGGAGCTGGATGCTAAAAAGAAATAGTGATAACACACTGATAAAAAACCCAAAAGTTCCGACAGGGAGAGAACTCAAGGTGATTGCCTACTATTCAGCAGATAAAGTAACCGATGCCTTCACCACCGGAATCCCATTTGATTTCACAAACACAAGCGATAGCAAGAAACAAACAGAGATCCTTTACAACATCAATACTGCCTATACAGCATCACCCGCAACAGAAAAGGCTGCGATACCTTTACGCTTTCAACACGCCTATTCGCGGATAGTGATCAATGTGACGAAATACATTAATAAAGGAGATTTCAAGCTCACCAGTGTAAGCATAGACAACCTTGCCGGAGAATGGATCAAGAATTCAGGAAAGATCGATCCCGAAACCGGGTTAGTGATGACCGACGGAGCCACTGCCGGACCGATATCGGAAACAAGAAATCCTGAGCCACTGAAGGTAGATATCCCCGTAACATACGAATTTCTGGTTCCCTCGTTCATGGACTCCGGTGTCAAAGATGAAAATCTTATGATATCAATGATGATCAACGGGGTTAGAGAAGTATTTATGCTGAACAGAGGGCACCTTAACAAAAACGGTAACTCATACGGTTTTAGACAGGGATATAAAAATACTTATAACTTGGTATTCAATAACTCACGTCTCAACCTGAATCTTTTAGACTGGACATCAGTCCCAATAGATGGCAATTTTGGAAACCCTCTTACCATTCCCCAAAATTTTGAGAAACTAAAATTGAACGAGAAATATTGGAGTAGTAACAGCGGTCTTCCTAAGCCTACATTTCTATCATTGAATGATCATACATTCGAAAGTTACCTTACCACTGTGGAATATGGCAATAATGCAGATTATATAGTACCTAAACCAGTAACTGCTACTCCTCCGCCAGACGGTTATATTATCGAAGACGATGAAAACATATATAAATTGGAAAAAGTATATCCGAGACTTGAAGTGACCACAAGTGATGTTTCTGTTGAAACCGTACCTTGGGAGGATGAAAACGGACAATTAACTGCAAAAGAACTTTGTAAAAAATACAATGGAGGAAACAATGATAATTGGAGACTTCCAAGAGCTTCCGAGCTCAGAGCCATAATGATATTGTGTTCAATGAACGGTGACATCGTAAGATGGTTTGACACAGATTCGTATAGAGATAAAGTATACTGGACAGCAACCGAGGTGAATAAGAACGAAGCGTGGGGTATACTCTTTTATAGGAATGGTCAAAGTAATAGGGAAATAGGACCCAAAATACATCCACAAAATAAAAAAGAGAAAGCTGCCGTACGCTGTGTCCGTGAAGTTTATTGAATAAGCAACAATATTGAACCATATGAAAATGAATAATATTCTTAATATCCGAAAACTGGTGTTCTCAATATGCATAACATGTTTGCTATTGGGAGGATGTACAGACGACAATGTGTTGCCTGCATCCCAAATACCTTTATCCGAGAAAACAGTTACTGTAAAGTTGAATCTCGGCATAGAAGATTATAACACTTCTCCGGTAGGGGAAACACGTTCGGCAGGAGACAGCCCGGTGCTTTCAGCCTCCTATCCGGATATGGATATAGAACTGGTAAAGACACCTGTCACAAGGGCGGCTCCGGTAGCAGGCATCACTGAAGAAAATGCCGTATACAAGTATATTATACTACAATTCAACGGAACAGGAGAGGGTGCCACCTTAGTAAAGAAGGGTACATACAACTGCCCCAATGGCATAATCAAAACAGATGAAGTGGCGGAGTTCCTGACAACCGGAGGACCAGATGTCAAACACAGATTTGTGATTTTAGCAAATATCGACCCTGAAGATATTACCGGATTGAGCGAAGGCTCTGCCAAATATTCGGACTTGCAGAACATATTTTTTTCATGGTCGGCAAATTCCAGCTTTCCTTTGCATCAAGTCACTCTTCAGGATGGAGCACAGAAAAATGCAATGATTATGTGCGGAATGACATACGCCGCCATTACCGGACCTGACCAACAGATTGCTGTCGGTTTGCAACGCACGGTGGCAAAAGTTACCTTTAATATAAAAACAGATAATCAGGCATTCGATAAATTCAAAAAGTGGGACGTGGCACTAATAAATATTCCAAGCAGAAGCTACTTCAGTACATTGGGAAGAAGCGCCGTTTTCCCGGACATGACCACCATGAACAAAGCCACCTCTTATTGGAGCAAACTACTCACCAAAGCCCCAGTTAGTAGTAGTGATTTGGGTGGTGATCCTATATCGTCACTGGTAGGGAAATCCGCATACATACCGGTCAATCTCCAGAAAACAGTCAATACTGCAACAACCTATTCCCGGCGCGACCATGCACCGGTCGGAGGTACCTACCTGCAAATTATGGGGAGGGATATGAAAGAAAGCGGTTCTTTTATACCCATAGTAAAAGACTACGTTATCTATCAGATTTTCCTAGGAAAGAATCTTACTACCGATTACAGTATTTATCCCAATTATAACCTTGCTTATAACATTACACTGAAAGGAAGGGACGAGAATGATTCAAATGTGATAAGGTTTATTCCGGGATATTTTTCAGGAGCACTTACGGCATATGACTCAAGTGGAAAGGCATTAACATCAATCAGCGATGGAGCAGCCGTTAAATGGCAATACGCGAAAAGGATAGAAGCCTATTATTCGGATGCCCATTATTCCCGACCGAACTTAGACGGTTTGGTAAGAACAGACTTAAGATGGTATGCAGGTAACAGTTTCGATAAATTAGGTGCCACTTCACTTATGGATGGTTTCGCAAATACTAAAAAATTACAAAGCAATGACGTAACAGGTAGTAACGCGTATTTTGTAAACTACCCGGCAGCAGAGGCCTGTTATGAAGGATTAAACGGACTAGTCTCTGGAGGTCAAAGCAACTTTCAATGGTATCTGCCTTCCATAGGAGAACTGATAGGAACATGGATTTCCTCTGCAAGCACAGCACCCACACTGAGCCCGAGCTACTGGTCGTCCACTGCTGCCAGTGATAACTCTAAAACAGCCTATATAATAACCACACAGGGAGAAGTGAAACTTGTACCCGCCGATAATAATGACACGAACCGACATTATGTAAGAGGTGTAAGAGATCCCGAAACAGCAGTTGACGTTACACAATGAAGAATAAAGTAAAGAATATAACTCTATTAAAAAAATAAGAACTATGAGTTTCAAATACTATTCCACCCTGTTAATTGTTTTGGTGTGTCTCGGATTCCCATCGGAAGCTTTCGGACAATATCTCCGGAAAGAAACTGTCAACGCCAAAGACTATGCCATAATTTATTCGGAAGGATTGGCAGGAGCAGCCAAATGGGAAGCGGGAATGAAGATGACGAGAAACGGTGCAACCATTCGTCATCGGGTATCCAAAGGAAACGGTGGGAATCCGAGTATCAATGACAAGATTCCGATGCGTTTCATTGTAGCACCCGAAGATGTGGCTAATGTAACCTGGATGCAAGCCGGAGGTGTAACCGGTGGCAACGGAAACCTGAATGCCGATTTTACGACGACAAATACAGGTACAGGATGCAACGGCTACAACTATGGTTCACGCAAATGGCGTGTACCCACCCAACGGGAACTGCAACTGATGTGGCTCTTCCGAGCCCCTATCGGTATAATATACCCATCAGGAGCTATGGAAAATGTATCTACAAAAAACTACTGGGCTTCCACTGAACAGGATGCCGACAATGCTTGGATCGTCGACTTCAAGCAAGATGTTCCCCACTGCTTTTGGCAGCCTAAAACAAATACGGCAAATGTAAGGTGTGTAAGCGATTATTAATTTTCAGCCAAATAAACGAACCGATATGATTGAACTAGAAACAATTTTGCAAAACGAAGTAAAGAATAAATCCTATATTTATCTCTATTACAATGAAGAAGGAACCTGGTGGGCTTTCAGTCATTCAGCTTTCTTTCTGAACCTGCTGTTGCCTTCTTTAAAGGTAATGAAAGAATATGATCCCTCTTATGACATGCACATTGTAAGCATACCCGTACCCGAAGACTTATTTCCACAACTGTTGGAATCCTGCAAGACATTGATAGACGATGATTTCATAAGAATTGAAGTACCCACTGTGATATGTCAACACAGAAATGAATTCGACCAATGGTGCGGTACAATTGTCATGCTACAAACAAACTAAAAATAAAAGAACCATGAACAAAAAAGAACTGGTAAACAGACTATCCCTGCAAATGGATTGTACAACTTCGGATGCACTTAAATTCATAAACGGATTCCAGAAACTCGTGGAAGAAGCCATAGCAAACAACGAGGATATCAAAATCCAGGGATTCGGCAAAATATATATCCGTGAACTGGCAGCCAGAAGGGCACGAAATCCCAAAACCGGAGAAATCATCATGCAAAAAGCTGTAAAGACTTTGCGTTACAAACCGGGGAAAATCTTAACAGAGATTGCAAGAAGGAGAAAATAACGTAACAATACTTGATTATAAAGATAGATGAAACAAACAATACGATACTACCTGCTGTTCCTGCTCCTGCTGTCTTGCGGGGCAGCCGTGAATAAATCATATGCGCAGTTCTACTCGGTGCAGACCAACGCATTGAAAGCAGCCACAACAACTTTCAACTTGGAAGGAAGTATGCTGCTAAGTGAACACTGGACATTGAACATGGGCGTATCCTATAACCCGTGGAACTTCAGCGATACAAAAAAAATAAAACACTGGCTCGTGGAGCCGGGGGCCAGGTACTGGTTCTGGCAAGCGTATGCAGGAAACTTCATCAGCATGTATGCCATGGGGGCACGTTACAATGTAGGCTGGGATAAATTTCTTGGTCTCGAAAGTAAATACCGTTATCAGGGATGGGGATACGGCGCCGGAATGACTTACGGACGCTCGTGGTTACTGAGTAAACGATGGAATATCGAAGTGGAAGCCGGAGTGGGGCTTCTCATATCTCCTTATTCCAAATACCAATGTGAACGCTGCGGGGACAAAGTCAGTACCGGCACGTATTACCTTCCAATGCCCAAACTTGCAGTAAATTTCGTTTATTTATTCTAAAGATACGCTCCACAGCCAGCCCACAGGTATATGAAAAGTATTAAAAGTGTTTGTTTCCTGATTTGCATATTGGTCTTCACCGCCTGTGCCGGACAGTTCGGCAGGCTGCGCAAGGAGCAGCCGCGTGTCACACTGGCACTGCCGGCAAAACAGCGCATGTACACCCCTCCCACGATAAAACGTGACTCCACGCCACAGCCCGCAGCCAACCCCGGATTCCTGTTTGTCAGTGCCAACGGAGATTCGGTACCTGTCGGAGTTTCTGCCGAATGGGACAGTATCAATAAGGAAAACATTACCACCGTCATGATGGACGAGGTAGTCATCGCAGCCACCTCGGTAAGAAACACAGCTGAACGGAACGGCAAAATTAACGTGGAATTTGTGGTTACGGTTCCCAAAGAACTTCAGGCAGAAAACTGGATGGTGGATGTCAGACCTATACTGCTCAAGGGAGAAGAGCAGGACTCACTCAAAGAACTTCGTTTTACAGGCCCCGAGTTTCGCGAAACGCAAGAGAGACAATACCGGAGGTATGACCGCTTTCTGGAAAGCATCATACCCGACTCGGTCAACTTTTACCATACCTTCGTCGATTACCGCTCATTCGAACGTTACCTCGAACGTCTGAAATGGTATAAACGCGGACTGGAACGCCGATGGGCAGTGCTGGACGCAAAAAGACGGCGCCCCGATCCCCTGATGCTCCGCTTTAACATGTTCAACCAAAAAGCATCCCGAAAAGACAGTCTGCTCCAGCATAACATGAATTTATATGCTATGCGGATGACAGACCGTCAGCAATGGCGTTATGACCGGGCATGGGCAGCCATGAACGATACCCTGGCTTACATACAGAAGTACCTTCCTGAGCGTTTCCGTTTCTTTAACCAAAAAGGCGAACAGGCGGAGAACCGTCTCAAGAAACGTTACACAAACAAAATACAACTGGTCGATTTCCGACATTATGCTGATTCGACATGGGCAAGCCGGGATTATGCACTGATGCTGAACCGGAAAAGCCGTCTTATCGAAAACATGACTACACGTAAACAATTTTTCTATGACAAGGCACTCTACCTTTCGTTGAGTGAAGAGGGACATTCCGATTATATTAAAGGAGTGAACCCGGAAATCTATTATCCCCGTTTTATCTTCTTCAACGATAAAATGGAGAAACTAGCCGGAAAACTCTATATGTATTTCAGGGTAAAAGGCGCACGTGCCGAAAGCGGAGAAGGTGTTAAACTCATAAAAGCCATCATGGCAGGCAGGGACACCTCATCTGCTTACCTGGACCGAAGCCAACTTGCACAAAAATATACAAAAAGATATGAAAAAATCAGGGACTTCTTTCCCATGTTCCATTTCCGTCGCCCGGAAAGCGATACCCTGCCACCCTCATGGCTTACCGGCAAGAGAGACACGGCCGACACACGCCGACTGAGGCTGGCACAATTCTCTCCTAAGGAAATACAAGACCATTACATCGGACAAATACAACCTGATACCACCCAAACAGACACCGCAGCTATCAGGAAACGTTATACCGCACGGTTTAACTTTCTCCATAGTCTGCTCCCTATATACACATTCAGGAGAACACTCCCCGACTCCGTACAAAGACAGATTCCAAACATGAAGACGGTACGTGACTTCGAAGCCAGCCTGTTCGACTCGGCAAGCATTATAGCACGGTATGACAGACGTTATCAAAGACTCAGGGCCGTTTATCCCCAATACCGCTATCAAAGGGAGTTATGCAACATACACCCGCCTGCCGTAAAGTATGCTAACCGCCAAAAGCAAGTAGGCGAAAAGATAGGACGAATCAACTCACTAGACTCGGCAAATCTTGTCAAGCTGTTCTACAACACCCAGAAGATAGCCAGAAATGAGGCACGCAAAGCCATTAGAGATGAGAAGTTCCGCGATATTGTACGATTCCCTTTTAATCCGGGAGCAAGACTGGATACAATAATTTATGCAGCAGACAAAGTTCATTTCCTTTATTCGGAGAACATAGAGGCCGACGAAAACTCATCTCGCCTGAAAGTATTCCTCACAGGAAATGTGACAAGCAGCAACGGCACCAGATACACACTGCCCATGTCGGACACCCTGACGTTCTTAGTCAGTTCAATGACAAAATTCGTGGACAAGACACCGCGTTATGTAAGAAAGATACTCACCCGTGATGCAGAGGCAAACACCAGTGTAGACTTCACATTCCCTAGAAACAGGTTCAGATTAGACAATACTTTTGAACAGAACAAGCAAGGATTGAAAAAAATCCATGACATTACTTTGGCGCTTATGACAGACCCCGTTTACAGGATAGACAGCCTTACCTTGTTTGCCACCTCCTCACCCGAAGGAAACTGGCACATCAACGGGGAAATAGCCCGAAAAAGAGCAGAGTCTATCAAAAGCTTCTTGGAAAAGGACTTCACACTCCTTTATGACTCGCTGGCAGTGGGAACAACCATAGAAATAGACGAGAAAGGCAATACCATTCAACGCGACGCGCAGGAAGACATACCCAATTTGCCCCAACTGGTTAAAATACGAATCATCCCCGAAGACTGGAATAAACTGATACGACTCATAAATGAAGATACCAATTTCCCGGGAAACAAGAATAACATCATAGAGTTGGTTATGAAAGAGTCAAATCCCGACAGGAGGGAGCTGCTCATCAAAAGAAGATATCCGGGGCAATATGCATATATGAGAGAAAAGCTATACCCCGCTATGCGTGCAGTGGATTTCCGTTTCAGCCTTTCAAGGAAAGGAATGCGCCAAGATACGGTGTTTACCACCGAACTCGACACTGCCTATGAAAGAGGCGTGAAGTATCTTGAGAAGCGAAAATACCAACAGGCGCTGGACATACTGCGTAAATACGAAGACAAGAATACAGCACTGGCATACATGTCACTGGGATATGACAAGGCAGCACTGCGGATATTGGAACAACTGCCGCAGAATGCCGAATCGAAATATTTGCAAGCTATCTTGCAGGCACGTCTGGGAGATGAACAGAAAGCGGTATTGCTGCTACTTGCCGCACAAGACATGGATGGCAGTATCAAGTTCCGGGCAAACTTGGATCCCGAGCTATCGGTATTGGTAAAAAAATACGCACTGTTCCGGGAAGACGAAGACGAGTATAATTATTAAAAACAAATAGATAGAATGAAATAGTATAAAGCTTTTATCATGTAATAAAAGTGGTCATTAGATGTTTTTAGCGGTACATCATTGTGAAATGATTCCCCGTTTGTTTTTTACAGGCTGGACCATCTTACCGGTTCGTGAGAATATGGAAAGTAGTGATTCCCCATCTATAACAGATGTCATTTTTCATTCTATTCTAAGCAAGCATGCTTTTTCCAAGCGAGGAAAAAGTATGCTTCATTTTTCAACAAATTAAATAGAAAGATATATCGGTACACATTAAACTTCAGTTTCAGTATAAAAAGCACATTACAAGTAATAAACAAAGAAGCCTTCACCGCTTTCACCCTTCTGAAACAGTTTACAGCAAGGGGAAAGCAGGTGAAGGCTTCTTTCTTCCGGTTTATATCATCTTCACCGTCCGAAGCTTCCCGGAGCGGGGAAATACACCGACGAGCCTTTCTTTCCGTTACGCATCAGCCTGCCCTCTGCAATAAGTGCATTGAGTTCTTCCAAACCTTTACTCGGTTTACATTCTCTAAGGTTAAAATAGTCTTTGCTCCTCATCATCATATTCGCGGAAAAGAACTTTGTGAGGCGTTCTTCAATCGTTGCCTCGTCCAGTTTCTTCGTTTGCCATGCATGAGGGTTGCGTTCAAGATGTACTCCCAGCAATTTTCTTTTCATCTCGGCAGAAGTGCGGAGAGTCATGTTCTTCACCCTGACCGAAGCCGAACGGATTTCATCCTTTTCCATAACGGGGCGTGAGTCGAGAGTAATGGACAATGTACCTATCTCACCAAGTTCCACCACATTGCCCGCTTCAAATTCCTGAACAATCGTATCTGAAAGAGATTTCAACATGGCCTGTATTTCGGCGGCTTTATACGGATTTCCATTTGCTGCCCGCTCGCACAGCTTTTCCGTTGTTGTTCTTCCCCGAGGCACGAAACGTGCATGAAGTGATTGTTGCTCTTCGGATTTCTCCGGATTCGGATTCTCATATAAATCATACTTTGCTGCCATAAGACGGTATTATTAAGTGTTTTTATCAGCAAGATTAAGTCTTTCCAAGCTGACGGTTAAGTAAATTTATTCTCATTAATTAATAACTTGACAACTGTCCTTTATTAACTTGACAGCTGTCAAGTTATTAATTGACGTCTGTCAAGTATATACTTGACAATTGTCAAGTTATCTAATACTACCTACAAAGATACTTAATCATAGGCATAAAAACAATTAACCTTGCTCTTTAATGCTATTAACTATCAAGAAAAAAGATATACAAACGATACATTTATATATTAATTAATATATTTGTCAACAGGAAGTAAAGCAAACATAAATAAAGTAGTATGGAAGAGTTTGACGTTCTAAATAGATTCGATAATGACAAGTTGATAGACGTAGTGAAAAATTACAAACGTTATGGTTATGATGACGAACTTCGTGATTATGCTATCAACTTATTGGGAGAGAGAGGCTGGAGCAGAGAAGATTTACAACACTTCGGTTATTTGGCAAACCACGATTATGATGAAGCCGAAAAGCAGTATAAAGCATACTGTAGAAATTCATTGATAGGCATTTGTACCCTTGTGCTTAGTGGAGGCGTTTTGGCTATTGTTTCTTTAATCTTTCTAATTCTGGCTTATCGGAATGTCACAAAATTCTATAAGGCATTAGGGCGCAATGAAGATGAAACCGCATTATTCAGCGCTCTTGGCGTGCTGACTTATTTTCATCTAAAAGGAAGGATGAAAGAAGAATTGAAAGGAATAAGATAAGTTTATAACGGTTGGCTATCTGCCGGACATTATTTTTCCGACCTGTAAAAATGGTAACAAAAGCAGTAATCTATATACGATATGATTGGTGGCATTCAAGTATTTTTGCAACCATAAATATTTCACTAAAGATTATAGTATGTATATAGAAACAATTCATTCTCCCCTCGACGTTAAGAAACTGTCAATAGAGGAGCTAAATGTGCTCGGCAGTGAAATCCGCAGCGCTTTGTTGAAGAAACTCAGCGAACATGGCGGACATTTCGGACCAAACTTCGGAATGGTGGAAGCAACCATTGCCCTGCACTATGTATTTAATTCGCCGGAAGACAAAATTGTGTATGATGTATCTCACCAAAGCTATGTGCACAAAATACTGACAGGCAGAAAGGATGCTTTTCTTCATCCGGAAAAGTATGATGAAGTATCCGGTTATTCGGAACCCAAAGAAAGTGAACACGATTTCTTTGTTATCGGGCATACATCTACTTCTGTGAGCCTTGCAAGCGGACTGGCCAAAGGACGTGACCTGAAAGGCGGCAGCGAAAACATAATTGCGGTAATAGGCGACGGTTCGCTGAGCGGCGGGGAAGCTTTGGAAGGTCTGGACTATGCAGCGGAGTTGGGAAGTAACCTGATAATCGTTGTCAATGATAACCAAATGTCTATTGCCGAGAATCATGGTGGTTTATACGGTAATTTACAGAAACTACGGGAAAGTGACGGGCAATATGAGTGTAACTTTTTCAAAGCAATGGGGCTGGATTACGTCTTTGTGAAAGACGGAAACGATATAGAAGCATTGATAAAAGCTTTTTCCGGAGTAAAAGACAGCCGGCATCCGGTAGTTGTTCATATCAATACGGTAAAAGGTAAAGGGTATGTGCTTGCCGAACAGGATAAAGAAAGTTATCACTTCACCGCCCCGTTCGATGTTGAAACAGGAAAACCGAAATCGGAAGCCGGCACAGAGGAAGATTACTCAGACCTCACAGCCCATTATCTGCTGCGGAAGATGAAAGAAGATCCCCGGGTAGTAGCCATAACTTCGGGCACACCTTCCATTTTAGGCTTCACTCCCACTCTGCGTGCCGAAGCGGGAAAGCAATTTGTAGATGTCGGCATTGCCGAAGAACATGCGGTGGCACTGGCTTCGGGCATTGCAGCCGCAGGAGGCAAACCTGTTTACGGAGTAATCAGTTCTTTCATCCAACGCACTTACGACCAACTATCACAAGACCTTTGTATCAACAATAATCCGGCTGTTATTCTGGTTTTCTGGGGATCGTTATCCATTATGAATGATGTAACCCATCTCGGCTTCTTCGACATTCCACTCGTCAGCAATATTCCGAACATGGTTTATCTGGCACCTACCAGTAAAGAGGAGTATTTTGCCATGCTGGAATGGGGAATCAGGCAGAACGAACATCCTGTTGCAATCCGCGTACCTACCAATAGCGTGATTACCAATGGAGAAGCTGTTGAAAAAGATTATAGCAATCTGAATCATTATAAGGTTGAAAAGCATGGAACAGAGGTTGCTGTTTTAGCATTGGGTTCATTTTTCCGGTTAGGACAGTCGGTAATTCAAGAACTGAAAGAAAAAGCCGGTATTGATGCAACGTTAATCAATCCCCGTTACATTACAGGTGTGGATGAGGAACTTTTAAATGAGTTAAAAGCAAATCACCGGTTAGTTGTAACACTGGAAGATGGTATGTTGGACGGTGGTTTCGGTGAAAAGATCACCCGGTACTATGGTGCAAGCGATATGAAAGTGCTGAACTTCGGAGCAAAGAAGGAATTTGCCGATCGCTTCGATATAGAGGATTTCCTTCGTGAAAACCATTTGACAACAGAACTGATTACTGAAGACATAATGATTCATCTGTAAATGGTTATTGCCTTCACCCGCTACTCTCCTTTAGTAAACAGTTTCAGAGGAGGTGAAAGGGATGAAGGCAATAACAAAATACTTTTCTATTTACAGAGCCACTTTTCCAAAGTTTCTTTTAATAAAGATCCTTCGATTGGTTTTGCAAGATAATCATTACAACCCGCATCCATAGACCTCTGTTTATCCTGATCGAAAGCAAATGCAGTGACCGCAATGATAGGAACATTCTTATCCTTTTCGCGGATGGCGACAGTTGCTTCCAAGCCATCCATGTCGGGCATCTTTAAATCCATCAATATAATATCGGGATGGAAAGTAGCGTAAAGCGTAACAGCTTCTACACCGGTACAAGCACGCTGCACTTCATATTCCTTTTTCAGAATGGATGATACCAGCAAGAAATTACTATCGGTATCTTCTGCAACCAGAACTTTAGGTCTGGTAATTCCTTTAAATTCGGCACGAACCGTTTGCATCTTATTCTCAACAACATTCTCAACAGTACCTTGTATATAAGGATGAGTAAACCAGAAGCAAGAACCTTCTCCTTCTTCGGACTCCACACCGATTGTACCTCCCATTTGCTCCACAATGCTTTTGCAGATGGACAATCCCAACCCTGTGCCGTGAACAAAAGTATTCAGCTTCACAAAACGATCGAATATCGAATTTACTTTATCGGCGGGAATACCTGTGCCGGTATCACGCACATAAAACCTGAGTTCCTTATCATCCGGCAAAGTATATCCCAAAGATATGCTTCCCGCAGTAGTAAACTTCAATGCATTGTTAATGAAATTAGTGATAACTTGTGTCAACCGGTTCTTATCACTCCAGATATGGCATTCGGGTAAATGGTCTTCAAACAATATCTCCACTCCTTGCGGCGCTTTCATTCGAAGTGAATAAACAATCTCACTGCACAGCATATTTACATTCACATCGCTATGCACAAAGTCAAAAGTGCCTGCTTCAATCTTTGACAAATCGAGAATATCCGAAATCAACTGTAACAACAATTCATTATTCTCCTGCACAATGGCAATGTATTGCCGGCGGTCTTCCATATCTTCCGTATCGACGAGCAGACTGGAGAATCCTACAATGGCATTGAGCGGCGTACGTATCTCATGGCTCATATTGGCAAGGAATGCAGACTTCAAGCGGTCGAGAGTCTCGGCTTTGTTCTTAGCTTCGATGAGCTTCATTTCAGTTTCTTTCAACTCGGTAATATCATAGTTTACGCAAGCCATTTCTATCACTCCGTCTTCCGGACGGTAATCGCGCACCATAACGTTGACACGTGTCCATGTATAATGCCCGTCAGGACGCATAATACGCATATCATTACGCAAGTTGGTTGCTTCGCCTTTCAACACTTTATCAAGAAAAGCAAGCATCAATGCACGGTCTTCAGGATGGAAAGCGGAATGAATTCCGATAATCTGCGGAAGTGGCGTGCCTTCTTTTTCTCCCACATTCCTATACCAACTGTTAATGGCATATCCGTCACGGGTAAGTGCATCAAAATGCGCATAGCCTACTTTTGCAAAATCTCCAATCAAGGCGAAGAAATCCTCAAATTCCTGAATCTTGCTGTAAGCATTCGATGTTTCGGTATTGTCTATATTGATAAACAGATAGTTTGTCAAATGACCTTCCGAATCAAACAGAGGAGTTACTTTCGTTATTAAATCAATGACTCCTCTCTTTTCTGTTTCATAATAGCCTTCCAAACAGGAGAAATCATATTTGAATGAGAAATCGACAGACTTCCCGCTTTTTATTATCTTCTTTAAATCTTCGGGAACCACCGGATTACTGAAGAAATTAACGCCTAAAGCAATTTCCTTGGTTTCTAACCCAAATATTTCCAGTTCCCTGTCATTCATATCAATAAGAAATCCATCCTTATCGTATAACTCTATGCCGGCAGGAAGATTCTCATAGATATTACGAAGTATTTTCTCGCTCCTGTCTAAAGCCTCATGTGCTTTAAACGTTTCTGTCATATCGGAGAACAAGATAACGATTTCATCCTGTTGTGGTGAATACATTACAGAATGGCAAATCTTCCCGACATTCTCCAAACGGAAGTTTCGCTCTCTATGTTTGTCTGTATTTACTATTTCTTCAAAAGCAGGTAATTGCTCATACAGTTCTATATTCATGGATCGAGCTGTGATTCCGGCATAAGAATCAAATGGCACTCCACAAATATTATCACATGCTTCATTGGTGTCCAATACTATATAGTCTACCGCTACTCCATTCTCATAAATAAGTTTCAAACGGACATAGCCCACCGGCATATGCCTGTAAAGGTTATCCAGATAACGTTTCTCCATTCGGGCATTTTCCTCCGCCCGTCGAAGTTCCACACAAATACTAATGATATTGGCAAGAGAAGCAAACCATTGATAATCCTCATTAATCCATTCACGATATTCCTTTACTACATCAATCCCTATATATCCCCAAATACCATTTTTTGACTGAAGGGGGAGTACCATGAGAGATTTGATGCCCTGAGCCTCAAGTACCTGCCTGTCAGCTATCATTCCTTTCGGAATTTCATCAAGATTGGACAGTATAATGGGGTATCCTCCCAATACACGGTCCGACCACCAACTTATGTGAAGATTAACAGGCATGTTTTGCAGATTAGCTATCTCACTCGACACTCCTTCGGCAGTCTTTTCATAAGTACAGGATTGGGAATCATTCTCATAGTTATATTCAAAAATATAAGCACGGTCGCCATTGAACTGAACAAGTACGTCATTCAGTATCTTATTGATAACTTTGGAAATATCATCTTCTTTAAGGAAATCGAGCAAAGAACGGGAAATACTGTTTTGACGGCAAAACAAATCATTCAACCGGTGAACAGATTCTTCCGCAGTACTCATTCTTTGAGTGGATAAACATTGAAGCATTCCGAACACGCGAAGATTACCTTCTTCATCAATAGAGCTCTCACCTACTTTGGAACTAACCCATTCCAATCCATATCTCGTATAAATTGGAAATATCTGCTCATAAACATTCAAAGCTTTAAACTCTCTGAACTCGGTCAAAATCCGTTCTCTATATTCTTCGCTTATGAACTTGGCAAAATCAGCGAAAGGAAGCGAATCTCCTTCTATACCCAATAAATCGGAAATAAAGTCGGAACAATAATATATCCCTTTACCAAAATCAGCCTCCCACCAGCCCACACGGGCTAAAGATAACAGTTTTTTTAATTTTGCATCTCCTTCACTCATCTTACCCTGTGTTATATTGTATTTGCAATTATTGAGCGAATATAGTCATTATCCTTCAATTTATAGTCTTTTACTTGCAAAATTATTTGAATGTCTGTATTATTCCAGTGTAATATATTTGACATTGGATTGTCAACCAAACGTCACCAAGATGTTCTAATCGTGTAACGCGCCGTTATCATCTTTGCAAACGTAAAATGACAGCAGAAAAATGGAAACAAAAAGTTTTTTTAAAACAGTTGCTACAGTACTCATACTACTATTATTAAGCACGTTAGAAGTAGCAGCGGAAAACATCAACATCAAAGGAACGATTAAAGACAAGAAATCAAAAGAACCTCTGATCGGAGCCACTATCCGTATTTTGGGAAGTAATAAAGGTGCGATTACCGATATAGACGGGAACTATAAACTTGTAGGTATTTTAGAAGGCATATACGATGTTGAAATTAAATATGTAGGATATAAAACCGAGATACGCAAGAAAGTACAAATAAAGAATGGGGACCTCATAGACCTCAGCATGGAATTGGAAAGCGACAATCATGTGTTATCGGATGTTGTAGTTGTTGCCAATAAGAACAGAGAAAATGAGAATATGGCACTTCTGGAGCAAAGGAAATCAATAGTCGCCATCCAGTCTGTCGGAGCAAAGGAACTTTCCCGCAAAGGTGTGGGCGATGCAGAAGCAGCAGTAGCCAAAGTATCGGGCATATCCAAACAATCGGGAGTAAAGAATGTATTTGTACGCGGACTTGGCGACCGATACAATACAACTACTCTGAACGGTTTCCCCATACCATCGGAAGATCCCGAATACAAAAACATTTCATTGGAATTCTTCAGTACGGACATCATACAATCCGTAGGAGTAAACAAAGTCTTCAATGCCAACGGAACAAGTGATGTAGGAGGAGCAAACATAGATGTTTCATCCAAAGAACTAATCAAAGACAAAAATCTGAGCATAGGTGTATCAGGAGGATTTAATACTAAAACACTAACTGCCGGTTTCCTGAAAGCAGACGGTGTTAACGGGCTGGGCATTACAAACAATACCAAACCTTCCGATGATGTATCACTTTACAGTTTCCGGAACAAGCTGGATCCTTCCAAACAAAACCTGCAAATAAACCAAAGCTATAAAATAGCCGGAGGAAAAAGGCTGTATCTGGGAAAACAGCAGAATCCCCTATCCTTGTTCCTTGTAGCTACTTACAACAAAGACTATTCTTACTATGAGGAGGAAATAAGGAATACCTTGACAGACGGAACAATATCAAGAGACCAGACCGGACAAAAATATACAGAAAATACCAACCAATTGATATTAGCCAATACAGGTTTAAGACTAAACAACAAACACACCCTTCAATATAACTTTATGATGATACACAACAACACCCGGTTTGTTGGAGATTATAAAGGTATGGATGCCAAATATGACAGAACAGACGAAGCACTCGGTTTCACAAGGAGGCAGCAAACCAATGATAACCTCTTGTTTGTAAACCAACTGATAACAAACTGGGCACTCACCCAAAAGTTAAACTTTGAAGCCGGAGCAGCCTACAATATAATCAATGCTTTGGAACCGGACAGACGCATCAACGACCTTGTAAAAGCAGAACAAGGATATGTACCGACCAAAGGCGACGGAGTTCAACAACGTTTCTTCTCCACTCTCAAAGACAAAGACCTGAATGTAAATGCCGCACTGTTTTACAAGTTACCGGATTCGTTTGACGGCATATCCAATATTAAAGCCGGATATAAAGGGCGTTTCTCAACAAACAACTTTGAAGCAAATGCTTATAACATGAAGCCAATGGCACAATCTGTAATTGACATAGACGATATAAAGTTCGATGATTACTTTACACAGGCACACCTTGATGATGAATGGTTTACCTTGGACAGAATACAAGACACATACGAAGTCACAAAAAACATCCATAGTGCATACGTAGAAGGAACTTACCAACTGGCACACAACCTCATTGCCAATGCAGGAATCAAATATGATAACGTCACACTGGGCATAGACTATGAACTTAACAGCGGAAGCGGTACGCGAGAGATTGATAAATCATACTTCCTGCCCAGCCTCAACCTGAAATACGATTTGTCCAAGAAGCAATCACTCCGTTTGGGAGCAAGCAAGACATATACATTGCCCCAAGCCAAAGAATTTGCACCTTTCAGATACGTAAACATCAACTTCAACAGTCAGGGTAATCCCGACTTAAAGCCATCCGACAACTATAATATCGACTTGAAATGGGACTACTACCCGTCTCTGAGTGAAGTATTCTCTGTTACAGCTTTCTATAAATACATAAAGAACCCGATTTCACGCATTGAGATAAACAGTGCCGGAGGTTATTTATCCTACGAAAACATTTCAGACAAAGCCACTGCGGCCGGTATTGAAATAGAAATAAGGAAAAACATCTTCAATAAGCAAACGAATGGCAGTAAGACGGAAGTTAACAGACTTTCTTTCGGTTTCAATGGTTCATACATTTATACACATGCCAAAGTACCGTTTGCCACAAACCCAACCGGTTCCCAACTCGAAGGTGCCGCTCCCTGGATTGTGAATGCCGACCTTTCACACAACTTCAATACAGGAAGCAAAACATTCATCAACACATTAGTCTTTAATTACTTCAGTGAGAGAATATATACCATCGGAACGGGAGGCTACCAAGACATCATGGAAAACGGAGTTCCCACTCTCGATTTCATATCTTCTGCGAAATTCGGCAAGTACATCACACTGAACCTGAAGATGCAAAACCTGCTTAACTCGGCTCACCGGCTTACCAGAAAAGGCAACGGCGGAAATGAAGTAGTGCTGAGCAAGTATAAGAAAGGGCTTAACCTCAGTCTGGGCGTTTCATGCAGTTTCTAATCAAACAAGAATATATTTTCAATAGTGTTCAACTAAAATTTAAAAAGATGAGAAAGATTTTCATGACACTTTTCATGTTTGCAGCCATAGCTGCGGCAACATTCACTTCATGCAGTAACGACGAAGGAGGTAACGGAACTACCAACGGAGGCGGTTTGGAGAATACCACACTCAAAGGAACCATTACCGGAGAAACAACTCTCGAAGCCAAAGAATATACCCTTGAAGGCACGCTTATCGTTGCAGACGGCGGTGTGTTGACCATACCTGCCGGAACCACAATCAAAGCAACAAACGGAAACGCTTTCAGCAAGTATATCCTCGTAGCCCAAGGCGGTAAAATTTATGCCAAAGGAACTGCCGAAAAGCCTGTTGTTTTCACATCCGAAACACAAACTCCCGGAGCATGGGGAGGACTTATCATCAACGGTAAAGCACCTATCTCCGGAGCAACAACAGGAGAAACCGGAGCCACCGAAATCAATAACGATTACAAATATGGCGGCACAATTACAGGAGATAACTCCGGTGAGCTAACCTACATCAAGTTATTATATACCGGAGCAAACAACGGTGACGAGATTGAACACAACGGATTAACTCTCAATGGTGTGGGCAACGGAACCAAAGTTGAAAACATTTATGTAATCAATGGAGCCGATGATGCCATTGAGTTCTTCGGAGGAAGCGTAAACGTTACCAACCTTCTGGCAGTAAACCCGGATGATGACATGTTCGACTTCACACAAGGATACACCGGAACACTCAAAAATTGCTATGGAATTTGGGAAGCAAGCTACAAAACGTCCGAAGAAGATCCGCGCGGAGTGGAAGCCGACGGTAACCTGGACGGAAAAGGACCGGACCATAAAGGTCAAAGCGATTTCAGAATCGAGAACATGACAGTCGATAACCGTTGCACTTCCGTATTTACAAACAACGGAGCAGAAGAAAGAACTTACATGCACGATGTCATCAAAATCCGTCGCGGAGCTAAAGCAACTATTGTCAATGCTTTGGTAAAAGGCAACGGCATTGCACAAGACCTGATAGACCTCACTGACGGGAAAGGCAATGCAGCCAACGGTACTTCCATCAGCATAACCAATCAGTTGACAGAACCCCTCAAAGGGAAAGAACAGAATCCGGGCGATGTGGATGCAACAATAAACATAACTACCGGAAACACAGGTGCAGACAAATCATTATTTACATGGACAGGATACACCGGTTTATAATCTATAACTTAATTAAAACACACACGGATTTTTATCAAAGGACGGGAACTATTTCCGTCCTTTTCCTTTATATTTTCTGATTTCCCCTTATCTTTTTAGCGTCCCACAATTGTGGGACGGTCGTCTCATATATGTGGGACGATCGTACCATAATTGTGAGACGATCGTACCACAACTGTGGGACGCTAAATCAATGCCTTCGTTTATGAAAACAGAACCGTATCTATACGGAAATGACACTGCATCAATGACAAAAAACAAATGCCGGAACTTTCACTCTTTGCAGAAAAAAAGTCCCGGCATTATGCCTCTTTACCTAACTAACCTATCAATACCAACTATTTAAACCTATCTACAACTTCCATGCACATACGTCCGTTGTGATACGGACATTTCCAGAATCCGGCTTTGTCGTCAACCGTATTTACTTTTCCATCGGCCTTCACGCTCCAATACCATTCGCCGTTTTCATTATCCACCAAATGCTGTTTGATATACTCCCAACAGCGCATTGCCTTATTCAAAGCCTCATCACAATGATAATATTGGTAAATATTCAAGTAGCCCACCACAGTCTCGGCCTGCACCCACCAATGACGGTCAAAGTCCTTATGCCCTGTTACCTGATTGAATTCATATATCAAACTGCCATCTTGCTGCAAACCTTCTTCCGCAGCTTTGGCTATTAATGGGACTACTCTTTCAACCTTCTCAAGAATTACCTTATCACCCAACACCAAAGCTGCCTCATGCAACAGCCAAGATGCTTCAATATCATGCCCGTAAGACAGGATACGGTATTTATTGTTCCAGTTCTCATCAAAGAACAAACTCAAGTGATAACTATCCCGATTCAGTATCTTATCGAGAAAAACATTTATCAGATTGGCAAGCTGAGCACGCAACTCCTCATTTTTCCACACCCTATACAGGTTTGTGTAAGGTTCCAAAATGTGCAGATGAGTATTCATCGTCTTCTTTTCATTGGCATCCTTCTCACTGAGACGCATGTCTTCTATCGGTTGCCAGTCTCTGGTCAACGCTTCCAAATAACCGTTACTTTCTTTGTCGAAACTATATTTTTCAATGGAATGAAACAGACGAACCGCATACTCCAGTGATTCTTTATCACCTGTGGCACGGGCATATTCACTCAAACCGTAGATAGCAAAGCCCAATGCATAGATTTGTTTCTTCGTGTCGGCAGGCTCTCCTTTATAATTGAGCGACCAATAAATGCCGCCGAACTCTCTGTCGTAAAAATGATTAATGATATATTCTTTAGCGCGGGTAGCAGCCTGCAAATACTCTTCTTTACCAAGCAAACGATAAGCCGATGCAAATGTCCACAGAATACGTGCATTCAGAATAGCCCCTTTATCGGCAGTGGGCACAAGATGTTCTTCTCCGGTTATCTGTCCGTAGAATCCTCCGTTTTCCGTATCCTGCATTTTGTTTATCCAATAAGGAAGGATATTACTTTGCAGCATTACCGTAACTTCTTCTTTCAATTTATTTATATCCATAGTTTTCAACTCTTAGCTTGTTTACGTTCTTCTTCCAGCTCGGCTGTTATTTCTTTCACTTTCTTTTCACTCAACGGATAGAATGCAATGAATATGATGGACAAGACAGTTCCGATAGCCGGTAAGAAGCTCAGCATCATTTTAATACCTACAACAGCCGTTTCCGTCTGCACTACATTTGCTTGGAAACCGAAATATCCAAGTAACCAACCTGTTAGAGCACCGCCCAAAGTCCAGCCCAACTTTTGGGACATGGAGGAAGAGGAAAATATCAACCCTGTTGCACGACGTCCGCATTTCAGTTCGGAATAGTCGGCAATATCGGCATACATCGACCATAAAAGAGGAAAGATAATACCGGCACAAACGCTTATCAAAGCCTGAAATACAAAAATCAGAACCAACTGACCGGGAGTAAACCAATAGAAAGCGATACTTAGCACCGTAGCAATAGCCATGGCAAGAATATAAGTATTCTTCTTCCCGATATGGTTTGCCACAGGAGCAGCAAGTGCAACCCCTAACATATTCGAGGCTTGCCCCAACATCAGATAAAGTGAAGTCCATGTCACGGTCACTCCCAATGATGCAATCTGGAACGAACTTGTTTCGAGTACATAGTATTTAAAGTAATAGATAGTTGCCCCGTCACGAATGGAATTAAAAATAAGGGCAGCTATACCCGCTCCGAGTAGTATCCACCAAGGACCATTCTTGCACAAGTCGAGCAAGTCTTCTTTCAAAGAATGTTTTTCCTCATGGATAGGTTTTACCCGTTCTTTAGTCAAAGCAAAGCAGGCAAGAAACAGCACAACGCACATGGCTGCAATTACAGCCACGGAATATTGCCAGCTTTGCTGAACAGATCCATGTCTGGAAAAGAATTCGACCAAAGGTTCTATAAGCATCAAAGCGATGAAACTGCCCAGATAAGCAAAGAACATGCGATAGGAAGAAAGCGTAGTACGATCCTGCGGATTGGGTGACATTACTCCAAGCAAAGAAGCATAGGGCACATTAATAGCACTGTAAACCATCATCATCAACGTATAGGTAACATAGGCATAGACCAGTTTACCGCTTGGGCTAAGGTGAGGCGTTGTAAAGGTTAGCACACCAATGATGCCAAAAGGTAAAGCTACATAAAGCAGATAAGGACGGAATTTTCCCCAACGGCTTTCCGTTCTGTCGGCAATTACACCGATAACCGGATCGAGAAATGAATCCCAGATACGGGTAATAAGGAACATTGTTCCCACGGCTGTCGGAGCCAAACCGAAAACATCGGTGTAAAAGAAAAGCAGATACATGCCGAATATCTTCCAGAACATGGAAGATGCCATATCTCCAAAACCATAACCTATTTTTTCTTTCAGTGCTATCATAGTAGTGTTATTGATGTATTATTTTCAAATTCTTATCAATCTGCCTCTTTAGTGTTTCCACCGAAGCATAAGTACCCAAACCGTCTTCCGGAGTATTCAAACAATAATCTACTAATTTATCAATGGACGAAACAGCCACATGCATACGGGTATCGGAAGAGGCATAATAGATATAAACCGTTCCGTCTTCATCGGCAATCCATCCGTTAGAAAAAAGTACATTGGAGACATCCCCGATACGTTCCTCTCCCACCGGTGCCATGAAATATCCACCCGGTGCAGCGATCAGTCTGGAAGGATCCTTTAAGTCGGTCATATACATGTAAAGAACATACCGAAGTCCGGCAGCGCAACCTCTCACGCCATGAGCCAAATGGAGCCAACCTTTAGAAGTTTTTATAGGATGTGGCCCTTCACCGTTCTTCACTTCCTTGATTGTATGATAATGGCGGAAGTCTATAATCTTTTCTTCCGTTATCACAGCATTAGCCATATCATCAACAAGTGCCCACCCAATGCCTCCACCGCTACCAGCATCGATAAATCCGTCTTGCGGACGGGTATAAAGTGCATACTTGCCTTCTACAAATTCGGGATGGAGTACAACATTGCGTTGTTGGCTTTTGGTCTTTAAGTCCGGCAAACGTTCCCAATTCTTCAAATCTTTAGTCCGGGCAATACCTGCCGTTGCCGTAGCCGATGAGAGATCACCCGGCGCAGCCTTCGGATCAAGACGCTCTGCACAAAAGATTCCGTAAATCCATCCGTCTTCATGTGCAGTAAGACGCATATCATAAATGTTAGTTGCAGGAATTATATCTTCGGGCATGGTTACCGGATATTCCCAAAAACGGAAATTATCAATTCCGTTAGGACTCTCGGCAACTGCAAAGAAGGACTTGCGGTCTGCCCCTTCCACCCGAACCATCATCAAATACTTCCCCCCCCACTTGATAGCTCCCGCATTCATCGTTGCATTCATGCCAATGCGCTCCATAAGATAAGGGTTGGTTGCTTCATTCAAATCATACCGCCAAAACACCGGGGTGTGTTCTGCTGTCAATACAGGATATTTATAACGGGTAAAGATGCCGTTACCTTTTTCTTCCGGCATATTTTCCCGTGTTATCAACCTTTCGTAATCTGCAAAAAGTTGGGCGACTCTGTCATCAAACTGACTCATGATATTTCTTTAAAATATTAATATTAATGGACATATAAATCTACTGTTGCAAAAGTAGGGCATCGCATACGCCTCCACAACCATTTATTTATCCAATACTAATACTTTTCTATCAAATGACAACTTTCTTTTTACGGTAGTTTTCCCTGAACTCTTTCGGTACACAGCCTTTCTTCTTTTTAAAGATACGATTGAAATTGGAAAGATTATTAAAGCCGCAATCATAGCATATCTCAGCTATAGATTCGGTAGAGTCCACCAACAGACGGGCAGCAAAGCCCAAGCGTATATCTATAATATAATCAGACAAATTCTTACCTGTGCGTATCTTGAAAAAACGGCTGAAAGAAACAGGTGTCATTCCTGCTATATCTGCAAGCTGGTTCAATCGTATTTCTTCACGATAATGCTCATTAATGTAGTCCTGTACTTTTTGCACACGGCGGCTGTCGGAAGTAATTCCAATCTTGGCAAAAGAACTGCTCGACAGTGTACGTGCCTCACTGCACAAAGAAAGTTCATAAAGAATGGAAAGGAACTTTATAACGGCATAGAATCCTTGTTCTTCGGAAGCCAGTTTATCTATCAACGAATAGACTTTCAAAATGGCGGACATGGGAAAACACAAACCTTTCTGAGCTTGCTCCAACATGCGGCGGATACTATCAAACTGATTCTTATTAATGAAACTTTTAAAGAAAAGATCGGAAGAAAACTGAATGGTTATTTCACGGATCTGCTTTGAAGTGCATTCGTGCTGCTCCCACACATGCTCCAACTCCTTTCCTGTAATGAGCACTAAATCATAGTCACCAATAATCTCGGTAGAGTCCCCAACAATGCGTTTCACTCCTGCCGCATGTTCGGTAAAGTTTAATTCATACTCTGCATGATTGTGAATGGGATAAGTAAATTCTGTTTTATAACGCTCGGCAATATAAAAGCAGTCTTTGTCTGATAACGGTGTTATCTCACGGATAATGTGATTAAATTGTGTGTTCATGGTATCGGGTGTTAATAAAGTATCAGGCCACAAATATAAATTACTTTATTTTAATACCAAACAATACCACTCATTTTAACCATATATAATCACTTATGGCTTCAATGCTTTTACCAACTGGCGCACATCTGCACCGGAAGGATTCTGGAAAACCTGTAAATCGAACTCCGGCACAATGGCAAGAATATGATCGAATACATCGGCTTGCACACCCTCATAAGGTATCCATGACTTAATAGCGGAAAAGAAATAAAGCTGCACAGGAATGCCTTGTTCGGCAGGTTGCAGATAACGCACCATGAGAGTCATGGTCTTATTGGCAGCAGGAAGATTCTTTAAATAAGCTGTCAGATAAGCACGAAACACACCAAGATTGGTTTGCCTTCTGCCGTTCACCACTACCGAAGCATCAATATTTTGTTCCTCATTATACTTCTCAAACTCTTGTTGAGTCCGTTCTATATAATCTGCCAGTAATGAAATTTTCCTATACTTATCTAACATCTCTTTAGTACAGAAGCGGACACTGTTCATATCTATATTGATGGAGCGCATAATGCGCCGCCCACCACTTTCTTCCATGCCTCTCCAATTTACGAAAGAACCACTGATGAGGGCATAAGGAGGTAAAGTAGTAATAGTATTATCCCAATTCCGGATCTTTACCGTATTCAATGTAACTTCGAGAACCGTTCCATCCGCACCATAAGCAGGTACTGTAATCCAGTCTCCGGCACGAAGCATATTATTGGCAGAAAGCTGAATGCCGGATACAAATCCCATAATACTGTCTTTAAAGACTAACATCAATATAGCTGCCGAAGCTCCCAACCCGGCAAATAAAGTAGCCGGAGACTTATTGATAAGAATACTAATAATGACAATGCCACCCAAAAAGAATAAAAGCACCTGAAAGGTCTGCATCAATCCTTTCAACGGCCGGTCCCTGAATTGCTCTTTTTTATCATATATAAGGAATACGGAAGTAATCACGCTACTCAGAAAACGAAGAAACACCGCTATGATATAAATCATGCAGATACGCCTCAGAAAATCCAACCACTCGGAACCTTTCTCAAAAGCAAGTGGCAAAAAGATATATATAAGTATAGGCGCTACAATACGGGTAAAATTAGTAAGCACCTTCTTGTTGAACAGTTCATCATCCCAGGTTGCTTTGGTATGCTTTACAATTCTGCCCACAGTACTAATTACTACCGTACGGACAATATAGTCGGCTATATAAGCAACACCGATGATAAGCAGGATAATAATTATCTGATCCAAATCATCCGACATTGATTGTGAAAGGCCTATCGAACGAAGCACATGATTCACCGATCCTATCAAATTCTCCATATTCCTCAACACTTAGGTTATTATAATGAAACACCCATAAAAGTTATTTGTTCGGAAAAAGAAAAAGGAGCTATATCCCTATAACTCCTCCTCTTTAATTAAGACAGTTTATCAGCGTTTATCCAATGGGATATACTCTTGTTCTTCCAACACATTTTTATAAGCAGGACGAATAATTCTCTTACCTGCAAAGGTTAGTTCCTCATTGCGGTGTGCTGTCCAACCCACGATACGTGCCATTGCAAACAGCGGAGTGTAGATTTCAAATGGCAAACCGATCATCTCGTAAACAAAGCCCGAATAGAAGTCTATGTTGCTCGATACGGTCTTTCCGTTGTTTTTAATCTTACGGAAACATTCAATAGCACGGTCTTCGAGCAGTTCCAAGAAAGCAAACTCACGTTCACGTCCTTTTTCTTTTGCCAATTCCCGGGCAAGCTCCTTCAACAACAGGGCACGAGGATCGGAAATAGTATAAACAGCATGTCCTATACCATAGATAAGTCCGGTTTTATTATATACTTCCTTGCGAAGCATCTTACCGAAGTATTCATCAATCTCTTTCACATCTTCCCAATTATGGATATTCTCCTTCAAATGGTGGAACATATCCACTACCTGAATATTGGCACCTCCGTGAAGCGGACCTTTCAATGAACCGATTCCGGCAGCAATAGAAGAATACGTGTCTGTTCCTGTTGAAGAGGTTACACGAACAGTGAAAGTAGAGTTATTACCACCACCATGCTCTGCCTGAAGAACTAACAAAAGGTCGAGTACCCGGGCATCGAGGTTGGTATAATCTCTTTTCAGCATGTAGAGAAAGTTCTCTGCAATACCCAAATCTTCACGAGGGTGACGGATGTGCAGAGAACGTCCATGTGTGCTGTGACGATATATATTATAGGCATAAGCTATAATCGTAGGAAATTTGGAAATAAGGTCGATAGACTGACGCATCAGGTTATCATGCGATGTGTCATCCGGATTGGGATCGAATGTATACATTTCGAGCACACTGCGGGCAAGGATATTCATAATATTCTGTCCTTCGAGGTCGAGAATATTCATCTTTGTTTTTTGCTCCAATGGCATGTTGTCTGTAATCAGTTCTTTAAATGCCGCCAACTCATCTTTATTAGGCAACTTTCCCGAAAGCATCAGATAGGCCACTTCTTCAAAACCGAAACGCTTGTCTTTTATCAGTTCATGGGCAATATCTTCCACATCATGTCCGCGATAGAACAACTTTCCGGGGATCGGTTTCAAACCTCCGCCTTCCACACGTTCATACCCCACCACATTACCGATACGGGTTAAACCGACCAATACACCTGTGCCGTCTTCATTACGCAATCCGCGTTTCACTCCGAACTTGGAGAACAATTCATTATCAATTTTACAAGCTTCTTTCATCTCCTCGGAGAGCTTATACACGATATATTCCTTTTTCATATGGGTGAGTTTTATTGATTAATAATTTCAATGAGGCAATTGCCAAAATCTTTTGTACTGAGTTCCATACCTTCATCCATGAAACGTGCAAGATCCACCGTTGCTTTTCCGGCTTCAAAAGCCTGTTCCATAGCAGAAGTAATCAGATTGGCGGCTTCGTTCCAACCCAGATATTCGAGCATCATTACAGAAGATAATAAGAGTGAAGAAGGATTCACTATATTCTTTCCTGCAATGTTTGGAGCTGTTCCGTGCGTTGCCTCAAAAATAGCGTGACCGGTGTCATAATTGATATTGGCACCCGGTGCAATGCCTATACCTCCTACCATAGCTGCAAGCTGGTCGGATATATAATCGCCGTTAAGATTCAGCGTAGCTATAACAGAATATTGTTCGGGAACCAACAGCGTGTTTTGCAAAAACGCATCGGCAATGCAGTCTTTAATTACCAGTTTTCCTGATTTTATAGCATCTCCGAACTCACGCTCTGCCAATTCATAGCCCCATTTCTTAAAGCCTCCTTCGGTGAACTTCATAATATTGCCCTTATGAACTAACGTAACAGAAGGTAAATTATGTTCCAAAGCAAAGCGGATAGCCGCACGAACCAAACGTTCGGTTCCTTCAATGGAAACAGGCTTTACTCCGAAAGACGAAGTTTCGGGGAAACGTACTTTACTTACTCCCATTTCATCATGCAAGAAGTTGTAGAACTTCTTGGCCTCGGGAGTTCCTTGTTCCCATTCGATGCCTGCATAAATATCTTCCGTATTCTCACGGAAAATGCACATATCTACTTTCTGAGGTTCTTTAATGGGAGACACTACTCCCTTAAACCAGCGAACAGGGCGCAAACACACATATAAATCCAATTCCTGGCGCAAAGCCACATTCAGTGAGCGGATTCCACCTCCCACAGGAGTGGTAAGCGGCCCTTTAATGCCTATCAAATATTCGCGAAAAGTCTTCATTGTTTCTTCGGGCAACCAGCTACCTGTTTGCTCGAAAGCTTTCCCTCCCGCCAATACTTCTTTCCATTCAATGCTGCGTTTCCCATTATATGCCGCTTTTACCGCAGCATCTACTATTGCCTGACAAACAGGAGTAATCTCTGCACCTACCCCATCACCTTCAATGAATGGAATAGTAACATGATCGGGAACCGCCAGCTTACCGTTTTGCATTGATACTTTGCTCATAATATTCCGTTTTTATCGTTTTGTTGCATTCAGTGCAGAACCGGCTTTAAACCAACCTATCTGCATGTCATTATAAGTATGTGCCACCTCAAAGGATTCTTCCGTACCGTCGTCATGACGTACAATGACTGTCAGGTTCTTACCCGGAGCAAAGTCTTTCAACCCGGTAATGGAAATCTTGTCGTGCTCACGGATGCGGGCATAATCGTCCTTATTTATAAAAGTAACTGCCAACATTCCTTGCTTTTTCAGGTTTGTTTCATGGATGCGGGCAAAACTCTTGGCAAGTATTGCTTTCACGTTGAGGAAACGAGGCTCCATTGCAGCATGTTCACGGCTCGAACCTTCTCCATAGTTTTCCTCGGCTACCACAATGGAAGAAATTCCCTTTTCCTTATATTGTTTTGCCACTGTAGATACAGATTCATACTCCCCGTTCAAACCGTTCCACACACTATTAGTCTGTCCGTTGAAAGCATTGACGGCACCCATCAGCATATTATCGGAAATGTTTTCCAAATGTCCGCGGAAACGAAGCCAAGGGCCTGCCATTGAAATATGATCCGTAGTACATTTACCCTGTGTCTTGATAAGCAACGGCATATCCGTCAGATCTTCCCCGCTCCACGGCGCAAAAGGAACGAGTACCTGTAAGCGATTGGAGTCTGAATGAATATGTACATCAATACTCTTACCTTCGGCAGATGGTGCAATGTAGCCGTTATCGTCCACTGTAAAGCCCTTTGCAGGCAACGTATCTCCCGTAGGAGGATTCAGCTTCACTTTACGGCCATGAGCATCTATCAACCTGTCTTTTAATGGGTTGAAACATAAATCTCCCGCAATAGTCAAAGCCATAGCCAACTCCGGCGATGCCACGAAAGCAAAGGTATTAGGATTGCCGTCGGCACGTTTGGCAAAATTACGATTGAAGGAAGTCACGATAGAGTTTTTACGTGTAGGATCATCCGTATGACGTTTCCATTGCCCGATACATGGGCCACAGGCATTTGCCATGATTACACCTCCGATAGCTTCAAAATCGGCAATCATGCCATCGCGTTCGGCAGTACAACGAATTTGCTCGGAACCGGGATTCACAATAAGCGGGGCAGACACATGCAAATGTTTCTCCACAGCCTGACGGGCTATTGAGGCTGCGCGGCTCATATCCTGATAGGATGAATTGGTACAAGAGCCAATCAATCCCACTTCCATTTTACGGGGATAACCGTTTAATATCACCTTTTCCGCAAACTCGGAAATAGGAGTAGCAGCATCGGGAGTGAACGGACCATTGATATAGGGTTCGAGAGTGGATAAATCAATCTCGATAATCCTGTCATAATGTTTTTCGGGATGTGCACTCACTTCATCATCAGCTTTCAGATAAGAAGCTAAAGCATTTGCCATATCCGCCACATCCGCACGTCCTGTCGCACACAGGTATTCCGCCATCTGTTCATCATAAGGGAAAAGAGAGGTGGTTGCCCCTACTTCCGCTCCCATGTTACAAATGGTTGCTTTACCGGTAGCCGACAGCGAAGCCGTTCCGTCACCAAAATATTCTATAATGGCATTGGTAGCACCTTTCACAGTGAGGATACCTGCCAATTTCAAGATCACGTCTTTAGGAGCAGCCCAACCGTTTAGTTTCCCGGTCAACTTCACTCCGATAAGTTTCGGCATTTTCAATTCCCACTCCATGCCTGTCATCACATCCACCGCATCGGCTCCTCCTACACCGATAGCAATCATTCCAAGTCCTCCGGCATTCGGGGTGTGAGAGTCTGTCCCTACCATCATTCCTCCTGGAAAAGCATAGTTTTCTAAGATAACCTGATGAATAATTCCTGCACCGGGTTTCCAAAAGCCTATGCCATATTTGGCAGACACACTTTTCAAGAAATCATATACTTCTTTATTGGTTTCACGGGCGGTAGAAAGGTCACCCGCCGCACCCTTATTAGCCTGAATCAAGTGATCACAATGCACCGTTGCGGGTACAGCCGATTCTTTTTTTCCGGCATTCATAAATTGCAATAGAGCCATCTGTGCTGTTGCATCCTGCATTGCCACCCTGTCCGGACGAAAATTTACATAATCTTCGCCTCTCTTGTAGTCGGTTATTTTACTTTCATCATACAAATGTGCATACAAGATTTTTTCGGCAAGTGTCATTTTTCTTCCCAGCTTCTCTCTTGCATGGTCTACTCTCGCTGCAAACGATGAGTAGAATTTTTTAAGCATTTCAATGTCGTAAGCCATCAGATAAGTCGTTTTAATTAGTAAGGTACTATTATATATAACCTTTCGCGTATCGTTTATGTTTAACAAACTCTAATATTTTTCCGGTTATTTGCAAATATATAAATAATTAATTAAAGATTGTAATGATTACAAGATAAAAATCAGTTAAAAGTTTAAGTGAGATTAAAATGACGTCCCCGGAGGTTTGTAAAAAGCCTTCCGACGTTTTATATAAAACAAAAGGAGGTTTTGATAAAAACGACTTTACGTTTTCGGCAAAACGTTTATACGTTTATTGGGAACTATACAGATAGTATGTTTTTACAGTGTGTCCAAAAAGTCTTCCATATCCTTCTCCAATCGTTTATAAAGGAAAGAATCTTTGTAGTTGGTATTCTTACGGAGCATCAGTTCCACACTGCACTGGCTGTTCTGGTAGCAGGTAAGTTCGTTCATAAATTGAATGTTATGTTCGGCCAGATACTTGATCTCTTGTTCGCGTTCCCTTCTCAACGCCGTACAAACGGGATTGAGCAACTTCATTACTACATTATCCATGATATGGTGTCCTTGTATGAAAAGATAAGTAGTTTCCGGCTTCAAGCCCAACGAAGCAAGTTCCTTTTTCATTCCCTCAATCACGGGCAACGCTTCGGAGTACTTGTGGCGTAACTCCGAAATCTTGGAGTTTACCTTTCTTTCCATGTCGTGCAGGCAACAGCCTATATTATTAAGGTTAACATTATGAATGCGCACATACGAGCAAAAGTCCATCATAGGAAAGACAGATAACTCGCGCATCCTGTAAAAGTAAATAGACCAAAGAAATAAAGGATAGGCAATCCGGGAATACTCCTTCATAAACTCTGGGAAATCTATGATGTGCCTGTCATTCAAAGTGGACTGTACACATACTTCATGCAGTCCTTCGGCATAACAGTGATAATTCTCTATGGCATAGGCATAGGTCTGGAAAATATACGGGTTTCTGTTAATTTTGCTCGATACACGAGTCACTCCCTGCAACAAATAGTCATAATCGCTATCCACACAGGCAATCATGTGTTTGCCCAGTTCTGTCTCATCGAGAGTATTCATCAACACCATTTTCTTTCCTTTGGCAAGTGACGTGGCAGAGGGGAGCATGATTTGAAAATATCTGTCCTCATTCTCAAACTCTCCCAACAACGAACGCCAGAAAGCAATGTCCTCATAGCTTTCCACATATGCTATGATTTTCCGTCGTGCTTTCTTTGAATAAAGTTTCTGAGCAGCTCCTATGTAATTGGAACTAAGATTATCTTTTAACCTTTTACCCATACGCCTATTTATTACTGCTGATGTCGCTTACTTCTGTCACTGCATCCAGCCAGCCATCCATAATCACAGCCGGAGAGTGCGTGGTGAGTATAATCTGCACATTAGGATTCAGTTCACGGATAATGGAAATAAGCTTTTGCTGCCATTCCACATGCAGGGACACTTCGGGCTCGTCCATGAAAAGGGCACAATGCTTATTATCCTGCACAAGAACCGTCAGTAAAATAACAATCATCTGTTTTTCACCGGACGACAGTTGGTAAGGATACAGCGTTTCGCCCTGCTGGATAAAGAGTATTTCGTTTTTCTTCCGGTCAATCTTTTTATGAGTATCTTTGAAAAGCTCGTCCACCAAATCCTGGAATTTCCTTTTGGGAATGGAAACCCGGGCAGCTTTGGCTTTTGCCTCGTCCGTATCTTCGGTTAGCAGTTCAATGATGCGGTTGCCTATGTTCACCTGATAATCGAGATAGCGGCGTTGCAGTTGGTAGAGTTGCCAGTCCAGTTCCGTTTTCACATTCTTGTCTGCGAGCTTTTCCAATAAATCGGCATGAAGCAACGGGCGGTCAAAACTGCGAATCACATCGAAAGGGATGGAATCGGCATCTTCAGGTTCAAAAGTTATTTTCACCCCTTTTTCAATTCCATTGGTAAGCATCACCACCGAAGTGTTCAGAATGGTGCTTTTCCCGATACCGTTAATGCCCGAAAGGATATTCACATCGGGACGCAAATCCCATGAAACATTCAAACGTCCCCAAAGGGCATCTATTTCTATTCTTTTGATATAATCAGCTTGTTTTCCCATAATCAGATTGCCTTTCTTTTGTCCGTAAGCTCCAAACAAAGGTATATATATTTTTTAAGAATGCAACCTTTTTCATAACTTTGCGACATCTTAAATTAAGAAATAAGAACAGCATGGAAATAAAGAAATATAAAGGACACATGGCAATGCTCGTAGCAAGCATTGTTTGGGGATTGAATTCACCCATCGGAAAAGCAGCCCTCGACGGAGGTGTAGGCGCGCTTACCCTTACCACTTTCCGCATGGTGGGTGCGGCAGCCGCTTTCTGGATCACTTCCCTGTTTGTGAAACGCGAGCATGTGAAGTCCGAGGATTTGATGTTATTGTTCTTTGCCGCCCTTTTCGGCATCGTGCTGAATCAGGGGACGTTTATTTTCGGGCTGTCCCTCACCTCTCCCATCAATGCCTCGATTGTCACCACTATGGCCCCTATCGTAACCATGATTGTAGCAGCACTCTACCTAAAAGAACCTATTACGGGAAAGAAAGTATTCGGAATTTTTCTGGGAGCCATGGGTGCACTGATACTGATATTGAGCAGCGGGGCTGTTGCGGGAAAATCGGGAAACATCTGGGGCGACTTGTTGTGCCTCACCGCGCAAATCAGCTTTGCCGTCTACCTCACCGTATTCAAAGGATTGATAACACGTTACTCTACCATAACCATTATGAAGTGGATGTTTATGTATGCTTCCATTTGCTTCATTCCGTTCTCTTTCCACGATGTTGCCGGTACGGATTTCGCCGCCCTCAGCACCACCACTTATCTGGAAATAGCTTTTGTTGTGCTTGGGGCAACCTATTTATCTTACCTATTGGTGGTAATCGGACAGAAATCTCTGCGCCCCACATTGGTAAGCATGTACAATTACGTGCAACCCATTGTTGCTTCCATCCTCTCCGTTGCCATCGGCATGGACACTTTCGGTTGGAGTAAAGCCGCAGCCATTGTTCTGGTGTTTATCGGAGTATATGTGGTGACACAGAGTAAATCCAAAGCCCAACTGGATGCATTGAAAGCGGAAAGCCTGAAAAGGAAAGGGTGACACATAATCACTTACACGTCACCCCTATCTTACATATACACCAACAACTGCGAAACAACAATTTGTTTCCATAAAGTTATCTCTCTAACTTCACAAATGTATTACGCCTTTATATACAGTAAATGCAGCATTTCTTACTATACTGCATGAAAGGTTTTATTTTTTCATTATATTTGTTGCCAACAAACTCCCTAATATTTATGAAACATTCTTTTTTAATACTTTGCATATTCGGCACAATCTTTTTAACAGGTTGCAGCAAAGACGATGAACCCTCCCCCGATCCCGATTACATTCAGCCACACGCTGAAACAAACCGTACAGTCTTAGCCTATTTTGTCGGTGACATGAGCCTCTGGAACTGGTTGGAAGAAGATGTCAACCATATGGAAGAAGGGTGGAATAATGATATAGACGGAACCCTGTTAGTCTATCTCGATAATTCCCACCATCTCACACAATTCGGTCAACCAGTATTATTGGAAATCACCCACGATGAGAGTGACATGATTGTAAGCAAAGTAGTCAAGGCATACGATGACCAAGATGCAGGCGATCCAAAGGTTATGCAAAAAGTACTCAACGATGCCATTACACTCTATCCTGCAAAATCACACGGACTGATAATCGGGGCACATGGGAATGGTTGGTTGCCGGAAGTGAAATATGATAGCGAAACCAGAGCTCTAAGCGGTCCGGACCGCTACGGAAGTACACTGGAAATATGCGAACTGGCAGATATACTACCGGTGAAATATGATTTTATCATGTTCCATGCCTGTAATATGGCAAACATAGAGACTGTTTATCAATTGCGTAACAAATGTAACTATGTAGTTGCCTCCGCACTTCCCCTTCCGGGATATGGCTACCCATACGAAAAAATAGTACCTTATTTCTACACCAAGCCCTATTCAGACTTATATAAAGTTGCTTATCAAAGTGCACTCGACTACGCTAACATAGACAGTAATTTATTTTCCGGATTTACTGTTTCGGTAATAAAGACATCCGAATTGGAGAAATTTGCCTCTGCAACTTCAAAACTATTGGATGATCTGAATATGAGTTATTACGACATGTACTCTTCTTTAGTCGATAACGGTATATTAATAGATTATTATGGAAATGCTCTATATGATTTAAGCGGATTATATTATTTGTCCAATAATGATGAACTTAAAGAAGCATATTATGATGCCATAAAAAAGGCAGTCATACAATATTATTTTATTCCGGGCTATATGGAAGATAAAGAGAATGCAGAGCTTATGCGCAGAATAGAAGAATATGGCAGCGGCATGTCTTTTTATTTACCTTTTCCAATAGACAATTCCATATACACTCAGACAAATACTATATTCAAAAACAAATACAGTTGGTCTAAAGCCAGTGGTTTTGATAAAGATAGAATATAAAAAAACATGAGGATACAATAGTTCTAACTTTCCCCTCTTGAGAGGGGAAATTAGTTACGACGCCGATTCACAAATACCGTTTCACTATTTCTTCAGTATCTTCCCAAAGGCTTTTACGCTGTGGATGATTCACGATCCTTTCCGCCGTTTTTTTCCGCTTACCACTGGCATAAATACCTCCCGTTTCTCCGGCAATGTCATTGGACAACAAAAGCCTGATAGCCGTATCTGCCCCTTTGCGGGGAGTGCGGATAAAGGGACGGAAGAAAATATCCGTTAAGGGATCAAACCACTGGTGCATGGTTATGATGTTGGTACTCACTATTCCGGGATCGGCGGCATTGACGGTAATTCCCTTATCTTTCAGTCTTTCTGCAAGTTCCAAGGTGAACAAGGTTAATGCCAGCTTGGTGTTGCTGTAAATGGGTATGCGATGAAAACAGCCCTTGCGGCCTTTGCTGAAAAACTCTTGCTCTATCCTGCCAATTGCATATGTGCAAGACACCATGTTCACCACACGGGCACCCTCAACCAACAACGGCAACAGTTTACGTGTCAGCAGGTAAGGAGATACATAATTAACGCTTACCGTTGTTTCCAGTTCGTCTTCCGTCTGCTTGTAACCCGTGCACATGGTTCCGGCATTGTTCATCAGCAACGTTACGGGCAAACCGCGCACCAATAATTTATCTGCCAATGCCGAAACCGAAGTTAGCGAAGCAAAATCGGCCTCCATAATCTCCAGTTCGGCATAGGGAATATCGTTTTCAATCTTTTGTTTTACGGGAATGGCAGGAACAGCATCCCTGCACACCATGATTACATAATATCCGGCAGCCGCCACAGCACGGGTTATTTCGCGCCCCATACCTCCGTCGGCGCCGGTTATAATTGCTACTTTACGTTCCATTATTTATTTTCCAATTGTTCTATTTCCTTTTCCAGTTTGCGGGGCAAATCTTTCAAGTGCTTGTGGCAAGCCATTTCGATGGTGTACATCCTCCCGATGCAGTAGTTGCTGTGCCCGCAACTGCAACGTGCATCCTCCTCACGGCGCATGCGGTTCACAAAACCGGGTTCATTGAGCAACGCCCGTGCCATCTGCACAAACTCAAAACCGTCATTCAGCACCTCGTCTATCTTTTCACGGGATACCAGCCCTCCCACATATACCAAAGGAATCTTTATCTCTTTTCTGAATTTCAATGCATCTTCGAGGAAATAAGCCTCTTGGAAGAGTACGGTGGGAATCATCATCCGTCCCGCCATTTTCACTCCCAGTTTCAGCCACCAACAATCCATGTAGTGTGTCAACGTTTTTATGGGCATGGCTCCACGCATGACATACATCGGCGCTTTGCTCACAAATCCCCCACTCAGCACCAGTGCATGCGCACCGAGTTGCTCCAGGCGTTTTGCCACCTGCATGGCTTCGTCAATCTCCATTCCTCCCTTAAAACCGTCGCGCATGTTCATCTTCACCAGCACCGCCATGTCGCTTCCCGCCGCTTCCATTACTTCCTTCATCACCATGTCCATGAAACGCATGCGGTTTTCGAGCGAACCTCCATATTCGTCTTTCCTGTGATTGGTGTAAGGAGAAAGAAACTGGCTGATGAGATAGCCGTGCCCTGCATGAACCTCCACGGCATCGAATCCCGCCTTGCGAGCCAGCCGGACGGCATTGCCATAAGCTTTTGCCATTTCGGGTATTTCCTCTTTCCTCATCCCCCTGACCAAAGTAGGAGAATAAATATTGAATCCGCTCGAAGCGGAGATAGGACGCACACCGCAAATACTCTTGTGAGACATGTTGCCGCAGTGCCCTATCTGTATGGAAGCCGCCGCACCTTCTGCATGGATAGCATCGGTCAGCTCCTGCAATCCCGGTACAATCTCATCACGCAGCCACAACTGACGCGGGAAAGAGAGCCCGCTTTGAGTCACGGAAGCATAGGCAACAGTAGTCATGCCGATGCCCCCCGCCGCCACTGAACGGTGGTAATCCAAAAGCATCTGTGAAGGTGCATTACCCGGACACATGCCCTCGAAAGCCGCCGAACGGATGGTGCGGTTGCGCAGTGTGAGCGGGCCTATGTTACAAGGAGTAAACAGTTTCATAACAAATAATCTTTATAATGTGTCAATATGCTAATATACCAATTCAAATACATTAACTAATAAACATAGGGGAAAACCCTCTTTTTCTTCCCTACGGCTTCCACCCCGAATTCCTCCCGGTACTTATGCCAAATGGCATTGGCACGGGGCACGAGGTTGGCAAACGTCCACCATGCAAAGACCAGTCCGGCAAGCGAGAATGTGAGCAGGGCAAAACCCGTCCATTCCACTATCTCACCGAAATAATTGCCGGAAGTAACATAACGGTACATCCCTTTGTCCGGCAAATAGTGTTTCGTGTCCCCCGGTTTCCGCAAGTGGCGGATAATGTAGTCCGAGCGCAGGTTGATTGCCATTCCCGCAAAGAAAAGTATAGTCCCGGTAATGAATTGCGGAGTGGCAAACCACCCGTTATCATAATATGCAGGGGGTGAGAGATAAAATATCCACTCGCCCTGCATGAATCCGTTTAGCAGATTAAAAGTAATCCCCATCAGCATAATGGCAACGGGCATCCTGCTTTTGCCTTTCAGCAGAAAGGGGAAGATAAACGCCCGTTGCAGGTAGTGCAACTGAAACAGCAGGAAGAAAACAACTATTACAGGAAAAGAACGCCTGTCCGAACCCCACCACATCAGTAGCATCACAATGAACACCGGAGCTTCCATCAACATCCACGCCACCTTATTATTAATAGACACTCCCCACCCTTTGGTGCGAAACATGCCATATCCTGCCTTAATGAAATATAACGCAATAAATACCATTAAAGCAACTACACTCATGCCAAGGAGGAAGCAGTTAAATGTATGAAGATTCATTAATTCAAAATCGGGCATAACTTTCTCTTTTCATAGGATTAACGATGTAAACTTACGGATTTTTTAAGAATTATGGAAGTTTTTGCAAAATAACCTGTTTTATCCCCTCACATTTTACCAAAAAACAGTAAGAATAATGCCTGTTTAAGGGAGAAAAGTGTTCCAGAAAACGTTCGTTTAAAAACACACAAATATAGCGTTTTTCATTAATAAAAAAAGCATAACAAGGGAAAAACTAATAAATACTATTCTTAAAGGTATAATACCTTTTATACAGATAAATTAATTTGATATGCTAAAAAGCTGTTTTTTTGTGTTTTTAAACGAACGTTTTCTGGAATTCATTTCTAAAACGCCGTAATTATCTATATATAAAGAACTTAGTATGATAAAAAAGCTGTTATTTTTTATCCTGTTGGCTGGAGTAACTTCTTTTTGCAAAGCACAAAAGTCAGTTTCAGCAGATTCTTCCTACATTTTCAATTTCGTACAGGGAAGAAACATGTTTTACGTTCCTTACAAAGGTAACAAACAAGCTCTGACAAGGCTTCTCGGCATCATTGACCGCTATCGCGAAGATATCCTTTCGGGTAAAATCATCGTATCGGTGGACGGATATTGCACCGATCTGCGCCTTGCCAAGACACGAAGCAACCGGGTGAAAACGGAAATGATTCTCAAAGGGGGATTAATGGAACAGTGTTTCAGCACTACCAACCACCGGGAAAAAGGAGATTATGTGAAAGTTACTTTACCTCTCCTCCTTATCGAGGAGGGGCAGGGGATAGTGGCAGACGAGAGTACCGGTAAAGAAACACTCCTTACTGATACAGCCAATATAACAAATGAAGCAGACTCCGTTCCTGCCACCACCCTTAACCCCTCCTCAATAAGGAGGGGAGTTGTTGGGAATACTTTTTCCCTCCGCACCAACATCCTTCGCTGGGCTACACTCACTGCCGACCTCAGAGTGGAATACCGCATCCGGGACACTTGGGGCATCCTCATTAATGGAACATTCGCCAATTGGGGATGGAAAGACAAGACACGCCGGTATAAAGTGTGGAAAGTCTCTCCCGAAGTGCGCTGCTATATGGGAAAAGGAAAACGGGGTTTCCTCGGAGCCATGTACCATACCGGAGAATTCAACTACAAGCTCGGCGAAACAGGCAAGACCGGCGATTACCAAGGCGGTGGCATCACAGGCGGTTACATGCTGCCTTTGACCGGTGCACTCAGTCTCGAACTTCACGAAGCATTGGGCTGTACCCGTGCCGATTATGAGAAATACGTGCGCATCGGCGAAGTGAATGTACGTCGGGGCAATGAAGTGAAAAACTATTGGGGAATAAACCAATTGGGCGTTTCACTGGTATGGAAGTGGTAGCCGGCAGAAAAAGAACAGTAACATGAAACATGAAAACCCTATAAATATGAACCGTATAACCCACATAGCTCTCCTGCTGTTGTTACCAATAACAGCTTGCAACATAGACGATGCGCTCTATAATACTCCGCATCCCGACAAAGGTGCAGTGACCGTAACCACAGGCTGCCCGGACATGCACCGGCTGATGATAAACGAAACCACCGTTACCGTGCGGGGTGAAACGAATGTATTCCCCGCCCTGCTCAATGAAGCTACCTATACCCTCGCGGCTTTCAACATGCCCGAAGGCATGACAGCCACAGGCGGCGTGGTTTCCGTAAACACCCTGTCGGACGGCACGCTTACTCCCCAACCCGGGGAATTGCGCAGCAATGTGATGCAGATTGACGTAGCGAAAGACGATACCCTGCGCGTGTCCCTGCCCTTGCAGCAACGCACCCGCAGGCTCACCCTGAAAATGACAACCGAAGGCGGGGATGCTTCCATCATCGCATCCACCGATGCCGCCCTCACAGGCATTGCCCCGGCAATAAACGTGAGCACCAACAGGCTGACAGGCGCACCTGCCACCGTGAAGCCCTTCTTTACCCTTGCAGACGGAGTGCTCACCGCAGAGGTGAACCTGATAGGTGTATTCCCCGATGAAAAACAAATGTTCACCATTACCATAACGGCAACAGACGGTCAGCAGCAAATACTGAAACAAGACCTGAGCGAAGTGTTCGCCACATTCAACCAATCCACAGAACCGCTCACACTCGGCGCCAAGTTGGAACTGATGCTCGATGCTTCATTCGGCTTCAACATCACGGATTGGACAGAGGGAAGAAGCGGAACGGCAGATGCGAATTAAACAATTATCAATTAAATACATTACAAATGAAAACAAATCTATTTACACTATTGACGGCAACTTTCCTGATGGGAGCATGCAGCAGCAACGATGACACGGAGAATCTGAACGGGGAAGTGCCCGCAGTTTTAACCACTAACCTTGCCCAACGGGTGCAGACACGTGCCCATGACAATGCGTGGGAAAGTAACGACAACATCGGTATCTTCAGCTTGAACGATGAACTGGACGGAACGGGATTTCCTCCCAACATGGCGGTGAATACAAAATACACTACCACAGACGGCACGGCTTGGACAAGCGAAAAAGCTTACCGTTTCAAGAATCCCGTGTCTACGGATGTGAAATTCAAGGCGTATTATCCGTGGGTGGAAGATAACGCAATCACAGATGGTTCAGGCGGAAAGATTGACGGGACAATCACTGTGGATGCAAGCACACAGAGTGCCGAAGGACAAAAAGCTTTTGACTTCCTTTTTTCCACCAAAGAAAGCGACCAAGGAGAAGCAGCCGACAGCCACGGCAGCAAAGACGATCCCAATGTGAAATTCCAGTTCAAGCACTCCATGGCAAAGGTGATTCTTGTATTCAAACCTGATGAAGCCAAAGGCGTATCGTTCGATGCTGCTTTCAAAGCCATGGTTCCCACCCTGAAAGGACTGAAACCGGCAGGAACTTTCAGCCTTGCCGATGGAACAGTGACGGCAACCGGCAGCGCAGCAGACCTTACATTGAGTAACTCCACCGCGGGTTCCGACACTGATAAGACCATGACTTTCGTAGCCATTGTGCCACCGCAAACTCCGGTAGGAAACACCGACAAAAACGCCCCGGAAGTAAGCATCAAGATGGGTAGTAGTGACATTTATCGCAGCATAAAGATTCTTGGCGGGCAAAACATGGAAGCTGGGAAGTATTATAAATACACCATCACCGTGAAGAAAATGGAACTGATAATCAGTGCATCGACTATCTCCGATTGGGGAGTGGGATTGGATGACGGAGCAGGTGATGCCGTGTTGCAATAGGATGACATAAGGTTCTCTCACCTCCCCTCCTTATTGAGCTACCCTTTATACACATCTTTAAATCCTTACAAATTGGAATATTTAAAGGTGTTATTAGGAAAAAAAAGATTAAATAATGACTATGCTTACCATGAATAGCCTTAATTAATTTAACTCTTTATGTGCCTATTTCTTAAAAAAAATAGATGTGTATAAAGGGTAGCTCAATAAGGAGGGGAAATAAGAAGAAAAACACCATTACAGGAACACTCAAATATAACCAAAATGAACAAAGCAATCCATAAACTAACTTTTCTGCTATCGCTGACGGCACTTCTCACCGCCTGCTCGCAAGACGATGCTCCGGTAACGTTGGATAGCTACCCGGATACCCCGCAAATCACCGTTACCCGAAGCACGGCGAGCGGAGATGCGGAGGTGAAAACCATTTTCCAAAACGGCACGGAGGTGGGGCTGAGCGTGCAGGGGAGCAGTGCGTACAGCAACATGAAATACGAGTATCGGGACGGAACTTTGAAACCTAAAGGAGAAAAGATTTTTTGGAATACAGGAAGCCTCACCGTGAATGCCTATTATCCTTACCGCAATGACGGAAATTATACCAATCCGCCTGTTTACGAAGACCAAAGCACGGAAGCAAACTACTACCTGAGCGATGCCCTTCATGCCACAGGCACGGTGAACAATACCGGCAACAGCATGAGCTTGGATTTCAAACACCGCACTGCAAAGATTATTTTGAACTTTCCGGCAGATGTAAAAGACGTAAAAATACTCAATCAGCCCCTCACGACAGGTGGCGCGACATCAAATACGATTTCGGCTTACAGACGGTCTGGAAGTCAATGGAAAGCCTGCATCATCCCGGGAACCAAAGCTATGACCGTGACATTTAACAGAGAAAACTGGCCTGCGCTAAAGGTAAATCTCCCAAGCAGAAACTACGAAGCCGGGAAGCAATACATTTATTCTGTGAGCTTAGATAATATAGTTATACCTTTAAATTTAAGTAATGGAAATATAACTATAACAGATAGTCATAAATATCTTATTACCCAGAGTGGAACACAAACCACCGGGAATCATATCAGCATCGCCAATGCTAATCCCACCGTGACTCTAAAAAACCTGAACGTTAAATCCTCAGTGGCCTTGCACATCGGCGCTGGATCTCCTACTATCATTCTCGAAGGAACCAATACTTTGGAGAGTACAGATTTTGGTATAGCTGGAATTAACTTGGCTCATAATGCGGAAGGAACCCTTTATATTCAAGGTAACGGAAGTTTAACTGCAAAAGGTGCCACATGTGGGGCAGGAATAGGGACAAAGGAAAGCAGGAGTTCCTATAGTATAGAAATACATGATTGCACAATCACAGCAATTGCCGGCAATGCTAATGGCAAGGCTAATGAAACTGCAGCAGGTATCGGCTCCCGGGGAGGGGCAGGCTGTGGCAATATAAACATTGTAAAGGCAACCGTAACGGCCAAAGGTGGAGATGCTAAGTGGTCAGGAGCCGGAATTGGCAGTGGGGGTAGTGGAAAGTGTGCTAATATTGTCATCCAGCTGAAACCCGGTCAGAGTAAAGATCAATTCTTAAAAAATATAACAGCAGGTACCGGGGGAGATGGTACAGCTGA
>CABUKU010000007.1 GCA_902492205.1 uncultured Bacteroides sp.
GTGGGCGTTGACGGATTCGAACCGCCGACCCTCTGCTTGTAAGGCAGATGCTCTGAACCAGCTGAGCTAAACGCCCGTACACTTCCGTTTCAAAAGCGATGCAAAGATACTGCTTTCCTCGAAACCTCCAAAGAAAATCTACATTATTTTTTAATTTAATTTTCTTATTCTTTGAAATGTGCTGAGTTTCAGCAATAAACAATCTGTCATGGAAAGTCCGGAAATGTCTTTCTGAAAATAATTTGAGGATTGATGCAACTTTTTACTGCTTGCTTTACGTCTAATTCATGTAGCGCTTACAAAGAGATAACTAAAATTGAACTTGAAGAAATGAACATTTAGATTTTAAAGATGAAAAGAATTGTAGTTTTGTTGACCATATTGGCTGTTTGCCAGTTTGTCTCTGCCCAGTCGCTACGGATAAGCGGAAGAATTATTTCTAACTCAAATACTCCGGTGGAATATGCCAGTGTAGTGTTGCAGACAAAAGATTCTGTTTTTATAACGGGTGGCGTAAGCGACCTGAGAGGACGTTTCACTATGGAAAACCTGAAAGCAGGGCAATATAATTTGCAGATTTCCTGCATCGGTTATCAAACAAAGAATATGTTTCTGGATGATTTTACCAAGAACGTGGATTTGGGCGCATTGGAAATGGACTCCACTGCTATCGCTCTGGATGAAGTGACCATAACGGCAAATAATGTTATCAACAAACAAGATAGGAAAATAATTCTTCCTACCGCCCTTCAGCTTCATGCTTCAACAGACGGATTGACTCTTTTGCAACAAATGAAATTAAGCCGTATTCAAATCAATCTGATGGATAAAAAAATATCGGCATCCGGCGGTGGCGACGTACAGATTCGCATAAACGGCGCACCCTCCAATGTACAGGAAGTGCTGGCGCTTCGTCCCGAAGATATATTAAGAATAGAATACCACGATGATCCGGGTGTTCGCTACGGAAATGCGGAGGTGGTTCTGGATTACATTACCCGCCGACATGAAACCGGTGGTTATGTGGCTCTCGATTTGAGTGCCTGTCCTTATCTGATTTTCACAAATCAGGGAGTGACGGCTAAAGTAAATCATAAGAAGTCGGAATTCGGTCTTTCTTATAGTGGCGGCACGCGGGGTATAGGCAGTATGTGGAGGGAAAATTCCGAAACTTTCAACTATGGTGACGGTACTTCTTTTACACGTGTGGAAGACGGAATACGGGACAAATGGTATAACAACTGGAATTATGTGACCTTGAATTATAACTATATGGAGCCGGATAAAAGTTTTCTCAGTATATCATTGAGAGAGAATTTTTCTGTAGAACCTTTAGGGAAAGAGTATTTTAACAGTCTCCTTTATCCTGTGGGACAGCCCGAAAAAGCGGTGAACATGCTGGATAGGACGAATTCGGGAGAAAATAGTCCTTCGCTCGACATTTATTACCAACGTTCGTTGAAGAATGAACAAAATATAGTATTCAATGTGGTGGGGACTTACATCAGTTCACATAAAGAGAGAACCTACCGGGAGATGCAAAATAGCGAAGTGCTGACGGATATATATTCGGATGTGAGAGGAAAGAAATATTCCATTATTGGTGAAGGGGTATATGAAAAAGGATTTAAGGCAGGCAGGTTGAGCATGGGAGTGAAACATACACAGAGTTTTACGAACAATGAGTATATGGGCAGCACGGATGCGAAAACCAAAATGGAACAATCCGAAACTTATGTTTATACTGAGTTCCAAGGCAAGCTGCACAAGTTCAATTACTCTTTGGGAGTGGGCGGAACACGTTCATGGTTCAGTCAGGAAGGTGAAGGTTACCAGAACTATACTTTCCGTCCTTCATTGAAACTTGCCTATAATTTCAACGAACATTCTTTCATACGTTATCGTGGAGACATGTTTAGCAGTGCGCCTTCTCTTTCCGATTTGAATAATGTGGAGCAACTGATTGATTCTCTGCAAATCCGCCGTGGAAACCCGAATCTGAAACCGGTGTTGAACTATGTCAATTCTTTTGTATACGATTATCATAAGGGGTTGTTTAGTGCCAATCTTAATGTGCAGCATTGGTATTACCATAAACCTATTATGGAGGAAACCATATTGGAAGGGGATAAATTCATCAGGACTGTTGGCAATCAAAAGAGTTGGCAAAAGCTGAATACGGAACTGGAGTTGAAGTTTGGCCCGATAAAGAATATATTGACTGTTTCCTTTGTTACAGGTTTGAGCCACTTTGACAGCAGGGGAAATAATTATCACCATACCTATACTAACCTGTATTTCCGTGGTGAGGTAATGGCTTCTTATAAGAATTGGATGGGAATGTTCCAGATACAGAACCACAAGAACGATTTTTTTGGAGAGACTTTATCGTATGGAGAGAATTATCATCTTCTTGCTTTAATGTATAAATTCAAGAACTTAAGTGTGGGAGCAATGGTACTTAATCCTTTTGTAAATAACTGGAAAATAGGAAAAGAAAGCAGGAATGAATATGCTCCTTCCAAGAACTGGACTTATGTGAAAGACAGTTCCCATGTGCTTGCTTTGAAGCTTACCTATAATTTCTCTTTCGGACGCAAATATGAATCTGCTTCGAAGAGGCTGAACAACCAAGATAGTGACTCCGGTATCCTGAACGGAGGCAAATAGGAACAGGAACAACAAGATATGTTTTGAGTGGTGAGAGTTGCAGGCAAAAGTTTATTTGTGAAAATAGACAAGAGCTGCAACTTTCTTTTGTTATCCTCCTAAGATATAAGTATAGGTCTTGTTATCCGACCGGGTTTCGTCAAATTCAAAACCTTCCCATGAGTATTGTTTTAAAAGCTCCGGTTTCTCTATTCGGTTTGTCAGAATGAAATTTGTCATTGCCCCGCGTGACATTTTGGTGTAAACCACTATTGTGTCGGCTTTGCCGTTCTTTATTACTTTAAATTCGGGCGTGATTATGCGTACTTCATTCTCAACTCTTTTCCAATCGAACAATGATTTCATTTCATTGCTTGCCAGATTGATTAAAGTTCCGCCCGCTGCTTTTATTGCAGCAATGAATGTGTCTGTCAGTTTCGGGCGCCAGTATTCAAACATGCTTATCCCTCCCAGTTCCGGCAGCTTTACATCACCTTCCAAACGATAATTCTTTATCATGTCCATAGGGCGGAGCAACCCGTAACAAAATGAAGTGAGCCGCAGATGATCCTGTGCATACATGAAATCTTCTTTTGTAAATCCCTTTGGGTTCAGGTATTTGAATACAATTCCCGTATATGCCAGCACAGCTTGCACTGCGTGATTGTCTTCAGAGTGGAAGTCCTGAAAGCGTTTGTAGTTTTCCACTCCCAATTTTGAGTTGATGCGCAGGGCGTGTTCTAATTCTTCAACAGTGAATTGTGACATATGCATGGCTATCTCTGCAGCTTCTTTGGCAAACTGCGGGTTAGTGGCTAAAGGGGCTTTTATCTTGGATGCAGAGTGCATTGTTTTTGCACATGAAAGAAGTACTAACATATATTGTTTTGTTTTTTATATGACTCTTTGCAAATATAGGAAAATACTTATATTTGCAGAAGTGTTAGTTAATAAGATTATCCTAACGTATTATAGATGAAAACAATGAAGAAACTATTTTTGTTGCTGCTTTGTGCAGTTGTGTCTTTAAATATATCAGCACAAGGCGCTGAAGATACATTGGTGAAAAATGGGGATAAAGTCCCTGCATTTACGCTGAACTCTGAAAAGTATGGAACTGTCAATTCTCAGGATTTGCGCGGTAAGGTGGTGTTGATAAGCCTCTTTGCCACTTGGTGCGGACCTTGCCAGAAAGAACTGGCCGAAGTGCAAAGTACTTTATGGCCGAAGTATAAAGATAACAAGGATTTTGTTCTTTTGGTTGTGGGGCGCGAACATACCGATGCCCAACTTGAAAAGTATAATGAGAAGAAAGGTTTTACTTTTCCTCTTTATCCCGATCCTAAACGTGAGGTTACTTCCAAGTTTGCCAAGCAATATATTCCCCGTGCATTTCTTGTAGACAAGGAAGGCAAGATTATTTATAACTCAGTGGGATATACGGAAGAAGAGTTTCAGAAGTTGATGGATACTATTGATGAGGCTTTAAAGAAATAAACCATGAAGACTGAAAAGGAAAAGGCTGCTGAAGGTTTATTGTATAATGCAAACTATGATGAAACCCTTCAAGCTGAAATGAAAGCTACAAGGGGAATTGTTTTTGAGTATAACAACCTGTCTCCTTTGCAGGATGAAGAACGGGAAAAGATTCTGGCATCCCTTCTGGGAAAGAAGGGTAAGAATGTGACTATTATCTCGCCTTTTTATTGTGACTATGGCTACAATATCGAGGTGGGAGATAATTTCTTTGCAAACACAAACTTTGTTGTTCTCGACGGGGCTAAGGTGAAGATTGGCAATAATGTTTTTATTGCTCCGAATGTAGGTATTTATACAGCAGGACATCCGCTCGATGCCGAACAACGTAATGAAGGTTTGGAATATGCTTTTCCGGTTACGATAGAAGATGATGTATGGATTGGCGGGCATGTTTGCATCATGCCGGGAGTGACTATAGGTAAAGGCACGGTTGTTGGTGCCGGGAGCGTGGTTACAAAAGATCTCCCTGCCAATTCGCTTGCAGTAGGAAATCCTTGCCGGGTGCTGCGTGAAATAACGGAGGCAGACAGGAATAAGTATAAGAAGTGAGTGATAAAAAACACAATTAAATAAAAGTATGAAAAAACTATTCTTCGGCATAATTGCCTTGTTTGCTGTTTGTGCGGTGCAAGCTCAGAGTCTTGAAAAGATGAACTGGTTTAATGAACCGGCGGAATGGAGAATCGTGGATAAGCATACGTTTGAAATGACTGTTCCTGCAAAGACAGATTATTGGCGTATTGCTCATTATGGTTTTACGGTGGACGATGCTCCTTTTTACTATGCCACTTACGGAGGTGAATTTGAAGCAAAAGTGAAAATTACGGGAAACTATGTAACTACATTCGATCAAATGGGACTGATGCTTCGTCAGGATCATGAAAACTGGATTAAGGCAGGAGTGGAATTTGTGGACGGACATCAGAATGTAAGCACAGTGGTTACTCACAAAACGAGTGACTGGAGTGTAGTGAAACTGAATAACGCTCCCCGTTCTATGTGGATTAAGGCTATTCGCCGCCTTGATGCGGTAGAGGTCTATTATTCTTTGGATGATAAGGAATATACAATGATACGCACTTGTTGGTTGCAGGATAACCGTCCTGTCATGGTAGGTTTAATGGGGGCTTGTCCGGATGGCACAGGTTTCAAAGCAACTTTTGAAGATTTTCAGGTAAAGCAATTGCCGGATGCACGTCGGTTGGAATGGGCGGATAAACAGAAATAAGTGTTGAAATATAGATATTAAATGAAAGAGGTTCTTAACCAAGAACCTCTTTCATTATATTATGTGCTTTGTTTATCTGGTGGATTTCAATGCTTCTTCCAAATCTATGCCCAATGCTTTGGCAACTCCTGTTCCATATGCCGGATCGGCTTTGTAGCAGTTGCGTACATGCCGTTGTTTGATAAACAATTCGGCATCGCCCATAGCGCGGCCTGTGTTTTCGAATAGTGCTTGCTGCTCATCGGCAGGCATCAAGCGGAACAAATCACCCGGCTGGCTGTAATAATCATCGTCATACTCACGTTCATTATAGTTGAAGATGTCTCCATCTACTTTGTGAGGCGGTTCTTTCTTTTCGGGAGAATCTTGCCATTCACCATAGCTGTTTGGTTCATAACCTTTGGTAGAACCATAATTACCGTCAACACGCATAGCGCCGTCGCGGTGGAATGCATGGAACGGGCAACGAGGTTTGTTTACCGGAATCTGTTCGGAGTTTACACCCAAGCGGTAACGCTGCGCATCGCCATATGAGAATAAACGCCCTTGCAACATCTTGTCGGGAGAGAAACTGACACCTTCCACAATGTTCATCGGGTTGAAAGCCGATTGTTCCACTTCTGCGAAATAGTTTTCAGGGTTACGGTTCAATTCCATGATGCCGACATCCTGTAATGGGAAATCTTTATGTGACCAAACCTTTGTCAAATCAAACGGATTGATGCGGTAATTGTCTGCTTCTTCCTCTGTCATTAACTGAATCTGAACTCTCCATTTCGGGAAATCTCCCTTTTCAATGCTTTCATATAAATCGCGTTGATGTGATTCACGGTCTTTGGCAATGATAGCTTCGGCTTCTTGGTCTGTCAGATTCTTGATGCCTTGCATGGTTTTCAAGTGAAACTTTACCCAGATACGCTGGTTGTCTGCATTAAGGAAACTGTAAGTGTGGCTGCCGTAACCGTTCATGTGACGATATGAATAAGGAATACCGCGCGGACTCATGGTGATAGTAACCTGATGCAATGCTTCGGGGAGCAATGTCCAGAAATCCCAGTTATTGTTGGCACTGCGCATGTTGGTGCGTGGATCACGTTTCACGGCATGGTTCAAGTCCGGGAACTTAAGCGGATCACGGAGGAAGAATACGGGAGTATTGTTTCCTACTAAGTCCCAATTACCCTCTTCTGTGTAGAACTTTATGGCGAAGCCACGAATATCGCGTTCTGCATCAGCTGCACCGCGTTCACCTGCCACAGTAGAGAAACGTACAAAACATTCGGTTTTCTTTCCTACTTCACTGAAGATAGCTGCACGGGTATATTTTGTAATGTCGTGTGTTACGGTGAATGTACCATAAGCACCCGAACCTTTGGCGTGCATGCGGCGTTCGGGGATAACTTCTCTGTCAAAGTGGGCTAACTTTTCAATTAACCAAGGATCTTGTAATAAAACCTGTCCGCGAGGACCTGCTGTCTGTGTGTTTTGGTTGTCTGCGATGGGACGGCCATTGGCTGCTGTTAGTTTTTTGTTTTCCATACACTGCTTTTTAGGAGTTTAAATAATTATATGACAAATATAAGAATTTAATTGTGATATCCTAATTATTCGGCATTGAAAATCAGATAGATATAAACTATGAGCTGATAGATGGAATTCATAATGGAGGCTTAATGTTTTATCATAGAAAGAGTTCAGGCAAAAAATAAAGGGAAAACTATTTTAGTTCTCCCTTTATAAAAATATATTGGTAAGATGTTTCTTACTTGTAATCTTGCCAACTCTTAATCTGGATGTCTGATGCTTTCAATTCGCAGAATGCTTCAATGAATGCACTTGCCAAACGAGCGTTGGTAATCAATGGAATGTTGTGGTCGATAGCTCCACGGCGAATCTTGTAACCATTAGTCAACTCACGTTTAGTATGGTTTTTCGGAATGTTGATGATTAAGTCGAACTTATGATCGGCAATCATCTTCATTACATTGTTTTCGTGGTTATCATTTTCGTCGGGCCAGTAAACGGCTTCTGCTTTTACTCCGCTTTCGTTCAGGAATTTGGCTGTTCCCGCAGTTGCATAAATCTTGTAGCCTTGCTTGTCGAGCATACGTGTTGCATCGAGCAAGTCAACTTTGGATTTCATTGCACCCGAAGAAACCATGACACCTTTTTCCTTTGAAGGAATCTTGAATCCTGTTGCAATAAGAGCATTGAGAAGTGCTTCCGAGAAGTCGTCGCCCAAGCAACCTACTTCACCTGTTGAAGACATATCCACTCCCAATACCGGATCTGCCTTGTGTAAACGTGAGAATGAGAATTGAGAAGCTTTTACACCAATCCAGTCTACATCGAATGCTGATTTATCGGGTTGGCTGTATGGAGCATCGAGCATGATGCGTGTCGCTGTTTCAATGAAGTTTCTTTTAAGTACTTTAGATACGAATGGGAAACTGCGTGAAGCACGGAGGTTACACTCGATAACTTTTACTTCGTTGTTCTTTGCTAAGTATTGGATATTGAAAGGACCGGAGATGTTTAGTTCTTTGGCAATCTGACGGCTGATCTTCTTGATACGGCGTGCAGTTTCAAAGTAAATCTTCTGAGCCGGGAATACCAAAGTTGCATCACCGGAGTGAACTCCGGCAAACTCTACGTGTTCTGAGATTGCATATTCTACTACTTCGCCATTTTGTGCAACAGCATCAAACTCTATTTCCTTGGTGTTTTGTAGGAACTGAGAAATTACAACCGGGTATTCTTTAGATACTTCGGCAGCCATTTTCAGGAAGTTTTCTAATTCTTCGTCGTCATAACAAACATTCATAGCAGCACCCGAAAGTACGTAAGAAGGACGAACAAGAACAGGATAACCTACTTTTTCAACAAACCCTTTCACATCTTCCAAACTGGTAAGCTCTTGCCAAGCCGGTTGGTCGATGCCGAGTGAGTCGAGCATTGCAGAGAACTTGTTACGGTTTTCGGCACGGTCGATAGAGATAGGTGAGGTTCCGAGTACGGGAACAGACTGGCGGTAAAGTTTCATTGCCAGATTATTAGGAATTTGTCCACCTACCGACACGATAACACCACGAGGCTGTTCAAGGTCGATAACATCGAGTACACGCTCAAAAGAAAGCTCATCGAAGTAAAGACGGTCGCACATGTCATAGTCGGTAGAAACTGTTTCCGGGTTATAGTTAATCATGATTGATTTGTAACCCAGTTTGCGAGCAGTCTGAACTGCATTTACCGAACACCAGTCGAACTCAACAGAACTACCGATACGGTATGCACCTGAACCTAATACCACAACAGACTTTTCATTCTTGTAGTAGTTTACGTCATAACCTTGCTCTGCATAAGTCATATACAGGTAGTTGGTTAATTCAGGATGTTCTGATGCTATTGTGTTGATGCGTTTCACGGCAGGAAGAATACCGAGTTCTTTTCTGCGGTTGCGCACCATCAGGTTTTCTTTTTCCATGTTTCCTTCCGGATTCAAAACGAAACGTGCAATCTGGAAATCTGAGAAACCAAGAACTTTAGCTTCGCGAAGAATGTCGGCAGGAATATCTTCTACCTTATTAAATGCAGAAAGTTTGTTTTTATAATCGTGGATGTTTTTCAGTTTGCCCAAGAACCAAGGATCAATCTTTGTCAATTCGTGGATGCGTTCGATAGTATAACCTTTTTCAAATGCGGCTGCAATAGCAAAGATACGCAAGTCGGTTGGATTGGCCAATTCAGTATCGATGTCGTCAAAATGAATATCATCATTGCCAACAAATCCGTGCATTCCCTGACCTATCATGCGAAGACCTTTCTGGATGATTTCTTCGAAAGATTTACCGATAGACATGATTTCACCTACCGACTTCATACTTGAACCGATCTGGCGTGATACACCTACGAATTTAGTCAAGTCCCAGCGAGGTATCTTACAGATATAGTAATCGAGTGACGGAGCAACATAAGCAGAGTTAGGAGTTCCCATTTCACCGATTTGATCCAGAGTGTAGCCCAAAGCAACCTTGGCTGCAACGAATGCCAATGGATAACCTGTTGCCTTTGATGCTAAAGCAGATGAACGGCTCAAACGTGCGTTTACTTCGATTACGCGGTAATCATCTGTGTCGGAGTTGAACGCATACTGAATGTTACATTCGCCTACGATTCCGAGGTGGCGGATACATTTGGTAGAAAGTTCCTGTAGCATCTTTAATTCTTTGTCGTCCAAAGAACAAGTAGGAGCTACCACGATAGATTCTCCGGTGTGAATGCCCAGTGGATCGAAGTTTTCCATGCTTGCCACAGTGAAGCAGTGGTCATTAGCATCGCGGATTACTTCAAACTCTATTTCTTTCCAGCCTTTCAATGATTCTTCAACAAGGATTTGTTTGGAGAATGCAAAAGAACTTTCGGCAAGTTTGAGGAACTCTTCTTCGTTAGCGCAGATACCGCTGCCAAGTCCTCCAAGTGCATAAGCCGAACGAACCATAACCGGATAACCGATTCTGCGAGCTGCAGCGATAGCATCTTCCATGCTTTCCACGGCTTGGCTTACCGGAGTTTTCATTTCAATTTCGTCCAGTTTCTTCACAAACAAGTCGCGATCTTCTGTGTACATAATAGCTTCAACGGAAGTTCCGAGTACTTTTACACCGTGTTTATCCAAGATGCCGCTTGTGTATAGTTCCGCTCCGCAATTCAGGGCTGTTTGTCCGCCGAATGCGAGTAAGATACCGTCCGGTTTTTCTTTCTTGATAATTTCTTCTACGAAGTAAGTAGTTACGGGAAGGAAGTAAACCTTATCGGCAATACCTTCTGAAGTTTGAATGGTTGCAATGTTCGGATTAACTAATACTGAACTGATACCTTCTTCTTTCAGTGCTTTCAGTGCTTGTGAACCGGAGTAGTCGAACTCACCTGCCTGACCGATTTTCAAGGCTCCTGAGCCTAAGACTAAAACCTTTTTAATTTCTTTTTCCATTGAAATCTCTATTTATTGAATTGTTTTAAGTTGTCTATGTATTAAAAAAAATGCGTTACCCAAATAAATGGTCTAACGCATTATATTGAAATAAATAAATTATCAAGCTCTAAAAAAAAGAAATGAATGCTATCGGGCTTGCATGTTCCCGAATGATAGTCGTAATTATTTCTTTTTTCCTGTTTGTACATCCTCGTTACAAAGTTTGTGCAAAGTAACGACTTATTTTTTATATTACAAAGTAATTGCAGGAAGTTTATTCCAAAATATTCTCACCGCAAGCAATCCTGAAAGTATAGGCTTCGCCGTCTGCTACGACACTCAACTGTTTCAGGCGCCCTTCTTTGTCGAAACTGTAATCATACAGATACTCCGTGTTTTCTATAATGTTTTTGCTCCTTTCACCGAGGATGCCTGCCATTTGTCCGTAAATGTTTACCACAGACTGGTAATCGGCTCTTTTATCCACTAACTGCGGAAGCGTGTTGAGGTCGATACTGTAATCGTTGGCAATGTCGGAAGCGTTGAACTTGTTGTTATACAGAGCGCTGGGCGATGAAACAATGGATTTCAGATTGCCGTTATCCCAACTGTATTTCAACTCCAGATTGCCGTTCTTCGAGGTTTTCAGATAACCGTTGTCATATAAATAATTAGTATCGTTCTCTTTGTCGGAGAAAGAGCAGGAATAAGAACGTCCGTCCTCCAAATCGGTACTCACTTCTACGAGTGTGGAACTTGCCGAAGCATAAGTGTATGTCACCTTGTCGTTGGCAGGATATGTATAATTTACCACACCAAGAGGTTCGCTGCTATATACTTTTATCAATCTTCCCTTTGTGTCATAATCAAAAGTAAGCGTAGTGAGAAGCTTGGTGTCGTCCGCACTATGGTAAATTCTTACTTGTTTCACCAATCTTGAAGGTTGTGGAGCCGGCTCTTCTTTGTCATCGGAACAAGAGGCGGATATAAACAAAACTGCCGAAAGGAAAAATGTTATTTTAAAGATTGATTTTAGCTTATCCATAGAAACATTCATTAATATTATGTATATAATCGACAGCCAAAGTTAATCGTTTCTTGCAGATTATTCCTATCTTTGCGTAATTTTTAATATAAGATAATAAATATAGAGTGATGGGAAAAGAAAAAATAATGTTGACAGGTGACCGCCCCACCGGAAGACTGCATATCGGCCATTATGTTGGCTCACTGAAAAGAAGGGTGGAACTGCAAAACTCCGGTTTGTTTGATAAAATATTTGTCTTTATTGCCGATGCTCAGGCGTTGACTGATAATATCGACAACCCGGAAAAGGTGCGTCAGAATGTTATCGAGGTTGCACTTGACTATCTGGCTTGCGGACTCGATCCTGCCAAATCAACTATCTTTATCCAGTCACAAATACCCGAACTGTGCGAGCTCACTTTCTATTACATGGACTTGGTAACGGTATCACGTCTTCAGCGCAATCCGACAGTGAAGACCGAGATTCAGATGCGTAACTTTGAAACAAGCATCCCGGTAGGTTTCTTCACTTATCCTATCAGTCAGGCTGCCGACATCACTGCGTTCCGTGCAACTACCGTTCCGGTAGGCGAAGACCAGAAACCGATGCTGGAGCAAACAAACGAAATCGTTCGCCGTTTCAATCATATTTACGGTGAAACATTGGTAGAGCCGGAAATACTTCTTCCCGATAACTCTGCTTGCCTGCGTTTGCCGGGTACGGACGGAAAAGCAAAGATGAGTAAATCTTTGGGCAACTGCATCTACCTGTCCGAAACTGCCGATGAGGTTCAGAAGAAAGTGATGAGCATGTTTACCGATCCCGACCACTTGCGTGTGCAAGATCCCGGAAAGATTGAGGGTAACACCGTGTTTACTTATCTTGATGCATTTTGCCGTCCCGAACATTTCGAACGTTATTTGCCCGATTATCCTAACCTCGATGAATTGAAAGCGCATTATCAGCGTGGCGGTTTGGGTGATGTAAAAGTGAAACGTTTCCTCAATGCCATTATGCAAGAAGAACTGGAACCGATTCGCAACCGCCGCAAGGAGTTCGAAAAAGATATTCCCGCTATTTATGACATGTTGAAGAAAGGTTGTGAAGAAGCCCGTGCAGCCGCAGCCGCTACACTCGACGATGTGAGAAAAGCGATGAAGATTAATTATTTCGATGACAAGGAACTGATTGCCGAACAAGCAAAAAGGTTCTCTCTATAAACAAAGAATTTTTCCCTTTCTGTGCTTCCATAAAGTTCTGAAAGTGTTTGTATCAAAGCGAAAGCGATGAAAGCAGAAGCCATTTTTCTGCTTTCATCGCTTTCAGTGCTTTCATGGGATTGTCAATGATAATAGTACAGTTGTTAATGACAATAGACTAAATGGTTATAGTAATAATGCACTCAATAATAACAACCACAAGGATAATTATATTCAAATGATGGCATATTTTTAGTTCCTCACAACTATGCGGAAAGTTCCTCACAGTTATGAGGAAGTTTCCTCACGGCTGTGCGCAAACTTCCTCACAGTTGTGAGGAACTAAAATGAAAGGAAAAAAACAGAGAAAACGCATTTAAATAATGACAAACTACAATACTTTTAATCAAAACAGTATTCATATTGCTTAAAGTCAAGCATATATAGTTTTATTTTGATTTCTTATTAAGAGTATTTATACATAGAATCATGTATTATGTGAGCTTATGAATAATATATATTCTGATTTTATAATGCGTTTTCCCTGAGGAAAAAAATGGCTGACGCATTATAATTATTATCAAATTCATTCAATTATATTACTTATTCTAATTGCTTTAATATTCTGTAATATAGATTGTTAATTCTCCGAAAGGGAGTCCTGATTTCGCTGACTCCGGGTAGCTGATGCGCGTGTGGTAAATAGTTTTTAACTTCTCCTTAAGTATTTTTGAAAGTGATGGGCATTCCTTGAAATATCCCTCTTTTACTTGCGATACTCTCTTCTTCTGTGTATTCGAACTTTATTTATTTTCTTTTTTTACATATATTAACTCAGCGGTAAGTGATCGTCTAACTTTTTTCCACATATTTGTAAACGTTTAACTAAAAATACTGTAAAAATGAAAGACTTTGAAGAAAAAATGCAAGTTCTCCGTGAAGGACAAAGTGACGAAATGAATCTTTTGGAAGATGCAGCTATGGATTCTGTAATGGGTGGAGTCAAGTGTAAGAAGGGGTATGATAAACATTATTGCGCTTGTGGTTATGAGGGGCCGGGACTTGATGATGATGATGAGGATGATGCTGATATTGATGTTGATGCTGAGAAGGAGGAGGATTCTCCCAACAATTAAAGTGATAATTATTATTGGGATTCTTCTTGTATATGAACTTGAAGAATCCCGTTATAGTTAACCTTGACCTTTTATTTATTATGAAATACTCACAATATAATGTAATCCATACAGATGGTACTTCGACATGGATTTTTAATACGTTAACAAACGCATTCGTAAAAATAGAAAATCCTACTTATGAGGCGATTTGGAATGATGCGGAAATAGATACCAGAAAAGTTTTATTAGCCCAAGGTATTTTAACTGAAGAACTGAACGAGAACCTAATTTACAAATATAAATATTATAGGCACGCTTTCAATAATCAAAGGCTTCATCTATGCATTGCACCGGTCATGATATGTAACTTCTCTTGCTTCTACTGTTTTGAGGAAGGTAATAAAAACCTCCCAATTATGGCGGATGACGTTGAAGAGGCCATTATACAATATATTGAAAACAATAAAGAAAATCAACTATCCATTAATTGGTTTGGCGGAGAACCTTTATTGGGATTCGATAGAATAGTTTCCATTGCAAATAAACTAAATGAAAAAAAAATAAAGTTTAGTTCTTCAATGGTTACAAATGGAAGTCTGTTGACAAAGGATAAAATAGAAAAACTGAATCTTCTCCATTTATCCCATATACAAATATCGCTGGATGGATTGGCAGACATTCATGATAAAAGAAGATACTTCAAGAGTGGTGCACCTTCTTTTGAGGTGATACTTTCAAATATAGATAACCTACTAAAAATGACTTCTATTCCTCTTCATATACAAGTAACAATAGACAAAACAAATAATACGGCATTTGATGATATTCTTATATTATTTAAACGAAAATATCCTAATCTTACAGATAACCGAATAAAAATAGGGTGTAATTTTGTACAAGATAGAACGGGATTTGAACAGAATTCAGTTTGCTATACCAATGATGATATATTTAAACAGAAAGTAGAGAATTTAAAACTAGGAAAAAGAAATGATTTAACGCCGTTCTTACCTAATTTAGCCCAACCTTGTATGTATAGATGTCTCAAGACATTCTGCATTGACCCTTCCGGGGATATGTATAAATGTCTCGAACACTTAGGCAATCCCAACTATAAAATCGGAAATGTTCTGGAAAAGAAAATTTCACAAAGGAAAATAGTGATGACCACTTTTCAGGAGGATCCATTTGAGGATAATGAGTGTCTTGCCTGCAAGGTTTTCCCGGTTTGTGGAGGAGGATGCCCCATAGATAGGATCAAGAAAGGGAAAGGAGAAGACGTTGATTGTTGCTCAATATATAAGACGAAGTTGGCGGAAATGCTGCCTTATTTATACGAATATAGGTATAATAAATGAAAATCTACTTCTATGAAAAAAGTTATTTTGTTATTACTGCTTGGCTTTGCGGTCTCCGCGAATTCACAGAACGTAAAAATAACAGGACGTGTGAACTTTGATGACAATAATACCGACTATATGTACAATTTGCTGGTATATGCAATCTTGCCGGATACAGTATTAATCTCAGGGCAATCTTTTCAAACGAAAACTTTCGAGATTGTAGTTCCTCAAAACAATCATTTTCTCATTCGGTTATCCTCCATGGGATATAGAATAAAGGAGCGATCCATCGACCGGGACAATCTCACTACAATCAATTTGGGTGATATAAGGCTGGAAACGAACTCTATATCATTGGATGAAGTGACTGTTGTAGCAAAGCAACCTTTAGTAAAAATGAAAGCGAATAAAATAACGGTAAATGTCAAAAACTCAACATTAAGCGATGCCGGAAGCGTAATGGATATGCTGAAACGAACTCCCGGATTGGCTCGGAAAGGTGAAAACGGCATCATTGTTCCGGGTAGAGGAAAACCAAAAATCATTGTCGATGGCAAAGAGATAAAAGACAGGGACATCTTGGATGTAATGAGTTCGAACGATATTGAAAGTATTGAAATTGATAGATTTTCTTCATCCGCATACTCTGCCTCCGTAAAAGCCGTTGTACATATAAAAACAATTAAGCGTATGAAAGACAATATGTACATGCAAATATCCAACCGATTATCGGCAAACCACAAGTTGTCAACAGAACCTGCCTTACAATTTAAAATAAAGCAAGGAATCATATCCTCAAAGATGAATTATAACTACTCTGACATGAATAGCGTTGTCAAAGAAAAGTATTATAAATATATATATCATCCGGCTTATACTTCTTCTAATACTTCAAATGTGAAATTAAATTCGAATTCTCAAAGACACTCAGGATTGTGGGCAACAGATATAGATATAAATTCCAAAAACAGAATAGGATTGGAATATTTTTTTAGCAGTAGTAAAAGAGATGAGCATACTTACAATGAGAATGAATTCAAGGACCAAAAAGGAGTAATTAACAAGATAATCAATCAGAAAAATGAATCAAAGAACACGAAGCATAGTATCAGCTTAAGTTACAATTACGACATCAGCAAGATGTCCTCCCTTGCTTTTGTAGCCGACTATGCTTCGGTCAATAACGGTGTAAACAATGTAATAGACGAAGTGAATGAAACAACAGCCAACGCATCAAAGATGAACATTCTGAGCGACAGCAAATACAAGGTTTTCACCGCATCACTGAAATACAAATTCGAACTGCCTTATAAGATACGAACAGATATTGGGGCACAATACTCCAATGTAAACAATCCGTCGGAAGTTAAAACCAACAATGTTCTCAATAAGGTAGAAGTCAATATGAGCTACACTTCATTAAAAGATCAGGTAGCAGCTACTTATTTCAGCCTGAATAAAGAGTGGGGTAACTTCAACCTTCAATTTGGATTACGATATGAATATGCAAGAACAAAAGGAAGTACCGTTTCCGACACAACCTCGACTGTGGATCGCTCTTTCTCCGATCTTTTTCCAAAACTGGAAATGAATTATACCATAAATAAAAATCTATCTTTATCATTAAATTTATCTCGATACATAAGACGCCCCAGCTTTAGGGCGCTAAATCCCAGCGTATTTTACGAAGATTCCTTATCCTATGTAAGTGGCAACCCATTTGTAAAACCCAGCTATTTTAATGAAGTAGCACTATCAAGTCAATGGAAAAACATATCACTGTCTGTTACATATACAAATATCAAAGATGTCCGAATACAAACCGCTATTAGCGATAATAAGAATAATATCAATATCACAAAAATGATCCCCATCAACCTCGACCGCTCAGAAATGTATGGTGTCGATTTAGGATATTCTTTTCATAATAAGAGACTCAGCGTTTACTCCTCCGTAGGCATGGAAATACCTAATCAGAAGGTTCCATACTTGGATGAAATCAGAGAAATAAAGAAACCTTTCTGGAATTGCTCTTTAAACTGTGAATACAATCTCAGTGAGATGTTCACACTACACGGAGATTTCTTTTATGATAGTGCCAATGAATCCATGATAACCTATCAGGAGGCAACAAACGGACTGAATATCGGAATCAGAGGATCTTTTTTAAAGAAAAAATTAATTGTCGATTTATACGGAACCGATTTGTTGGGTGGAAGTAACTTTAATAATTTACAGGATAAATACTTAAATATTGTATCCGGCACTACCGGAAAAAGCGATATAAGAGGAGTGCAGCTTAGAGTATCCTTTGTGATATTCGATAAAAATAAGATTTCTGTTAAAGCGCAAAGAGGGAATGGAAATATATTGGAACGAACCGATTGATGAATTTCATTTCAATACATTCATAAAGGGAAAAAGACAAAAAGAGGGGTTGTATGATAAGAAAGTTTCCTCATTATTCACAACTGGATGCTACGGATTGTGGACCTACTTGCCTAAGAATGATTGCAAAATATTATGGTCGCAATTATTCTTTGGAGACATTGAGAGAGCGGTCATTCATATCACGTGAAGGCGTCTCCATGTTGGGAATGAGTGACGCTGCCACATCAATTGGATTCCGTACTGCAGGCATAATGATTACACCAAGTAAATTGGTTAAGGAACAACCTCTTCCGTGCATTCTCCATTGGAATCAAAATCACTTTGTTGTGTGTTATAAAATTAGAAAGAGGAAAAAAGTATTCAATTTCTATATTGCAGATCCGGCAAGTCAACGTGTTGTTTATTCAGAAAAAGAACTTGAACGTTGTTGGATCAGTACAAAAACCGAAAATAAAGAGAAAGGATTGGCACTGCTGTTGCAACCGAGCCCGGAGTTTTATAATCGTGAGGGTGAAACGGGAGCAAATAAAAAACAAAATTTTCTATTTTTCGCGCGTTACCTAATTCCATATAAAAAAGAGATTGTTCAGTTAATACTTGGGATGATTACTGTCAGTCTTCTGCTGCTGATAATGCCCTTCTTAACCCAAGCTATTGTGGATAAAGGTATTAAAAATCATAATCTTAACTTTATAACCTTGATTTTAATATCCCAACTTATTATTTTTATCGCTAAACTCTCTATTGATTTTATCAGAAGCTGGATTCTTCTCCATGTTAATGTACGTATCAACATAGCATTGATTTCTGATTTTCTTTTTAAGCTAATGAAAATGCCATTGCATTTCTTTGATACTAAGATGATAGGTGATCTCATACAACGCATAAAAGACCATGATCGTATTAAGAACTTTTTAACAGGTTCGTCCATTAATATTCTTTTTTCATTTGTTAATATAATTATTCTCGGGATAGTTTTAGCGTATTATAATTTAACCATATTAGGTATATTCTTTTTGGGAAATCTTCTTTATATTATCTGGGTTCAAAGTTTCATGAGTATTCGAAAAAAGTTAGATATTAAAAGATTTAATCAGTCTGCAAAAGAGCAAAGTAATCTGTTTCAACTCATCAATGGAATGCAGGAAATCAAGCTTAATAACTGTGAAACGCAGAAACGTTGGCAGTGGGAAAGAATACAGGTAAATCTTTTTAATATAGGCATTAAGAGTTTGTCCATAGGTCAGTATCAACAATTGGGTTCTGTATTCTTTAGCCAAACAACCAATATTATTATATCCTTTATTGCTGCGAGAGAAGTGGTGATGGGAAATATGACCCTAGGTATGATGATGTCACTCACTTATATCATCGGGCAACTTTCTTCACCTATAGAACAAATTATTGCTTTTTCTCGAAATCTTCAAGACGCTAAGATCAGCTTGGAGCGATTAAGTGAGATTCATGAAAAAGAAGACGAAGAGGAGTTAATAACACAAAAAGTAGCCTCCTTACCTGCAAATCGATCTTTGATAATTGAAAACATGAGTTTCAGCTACAATGGAGCGGATCGCAATCTTGTGTTGGACAATGTAAATTTAACCATTCCTCAAAATAAAGTCACAGCGATTGTTGGTGCCAGTGGAAGTGGAAAAACTACTTTAATAAAACTTCTACTGGGATTTTATGAGCCCAATAAAGGAAGAATAAAAGTAGGTGATACCCTCTTAGCAAATATCAATCCGCATTTATGGAGGTCAAAGTCCGGTTGTGTGATGCAAGATGGTTTTATTTTCTCCGAAAGTATTGCCCGCAATATTGCAATTGGCGAAGAAGTTATTGATGAAGAAAAATTATATCATGCGGCAATAATGGCTAATATATGCGATTTTATTGAGTCATTGCCTTTGAACTATAACACAATTATCGGTAGTGAAGGAAGTGGAATCAGTCAAGGACAAAAACAGCGTATTTTAATAGCCAGAGTTATATATAAAAATCCTGAATACATTTTTCTGGATGAAGCGACTAATGCTCTGGATGCCAATAACGAGAAAGAAATCATGAAGCATTTGCAGACTTTTTACAAAGGAAGAACGGTCGTAATAGTAGCCCACCGTCTCAGCACGGTAAAGAATGCTGATAATATAATTGTATTGGATAAAGGGTGTATTGTTGAAGAAGGTACACATGAGCAATTAACTAAACAGCAAGGGGAGTATTATAAACTTGTAAAGAATCAACTTGAATTAGGAGAATAATGGAGAGTACCAAACATAAAGAGATCGAATTACACAGTGAAGAAGTGCAGGAAGTACTTGGCAAAGTTCCCTCTTGGATTGTGCGATGGGGTATATCACTTATCTTAGCAATTATTGTTATCCTTTTAGTCGGAAGCTATTTTGTTGAGTACCCAAATAGCATTCAACTTGAAATGACTTTGGTCAACGATCATACAATACTTGAAAATAGAGACGAACCCTTAGGATTTGACCGTAGGCTAATAGGAGAAGCCTTGTTGCCGACATCTCAAATTAGAAAAGTGAAAATCGGTCAAGAAGTGATAGTGTGCTTCTCTAATTATTCTGAGGTTGAGAATGAATTCGGAGTCGTGAAAGGTGTTGTTTTGTCAATCTCTAATAGTCCTGTAAAAGGTTATTATAAGATGAAAATTTCTTTTCCCAATGGATTTATAACCAATTACAAAAAAAAATTATCAATTCCCGTTGGTATGGATGCGAAAATTGATGTTATTACCGATACTTCATCTTTACTAAATAGATTGTTAAATCATTCGGTGCATGACAAAGATAATGTAAACCAATGAGTTAAATGAAGTGGCAAGGAATTTATTTGCAAATATTATGGTTTATGAAAGCACTGAAAGCAGAAGAAAGCAGAAAAACAGTGTCTGCTTTCATCTGCATCTGCTTGTAGTAAGCACTTTCAGTTTGGGCTGGAAGGGATGAAGGCGGAAATGATATTATTGTCATTGCCGGCTACACATCACTCTACACTATTGTCATTGCCGACCTGATCGGCAATCTTGTTAACACAAAGCTAAATAAGCGTGATGCAGAGATTGCCGATCAGGTCGGCGATGACAATAGTAGGGTTGACTATAACAATAGTGTATTCGGCAATGACAATGGTTTAGTTAGCAATGACAATAGTGTAGAGTGATAAAAGAGGAAATGAACCATCCTTCTGCACAGTTTCGGTTTTATTTACTATCTTTGATGCTATATATAATATAGGTATGGAATATTATTTGAAAACGAAGCTCGACGGGAATGTAGCAATGACTTACGACTTTCACCAGAACAAGGATTTGATGAAGAACAAAAGTCTGTATAAATTTATATGGGTACAGAAAGGAAGCTTGATTGTGGAAGTAGACCACGTGGTGATGCATTTGGAAGAAGACGAGATCGTTTCATTGACTCCTTTACATCATGTTGAAATTAAGGAAGTGGACGGGGAGTATCTGAGCCTGCTGTTTAACAGTAACTTTTATTGCATTTACGGTCACGACAGCGAAGTGTCATGCAACGGGCTTTTGTTCAACGGTTCTTCAAACATTATGCGGATGAAGTTGACACCGTTGCAATCGGACGTTTTGCACAGCATTTCCGATATATTCCGGGGTGAGTGCGGCATACAGGATGATTTGCAGGAAGAGATGTTGCGCATAGTCCTTAAACGTTTCATTATTACCTGTACGCGCATGGCGCGTGAGAAGTATTCCGTGCCCGAGGGAAAAGAAAAGAGTTTTGACATTGTGCGCCAGTTCTATGTGCTGGTCGATAATCATTTCAAGGAGAAGAAACAGGTGCAGGACTATGCCGATATGCTGTATCGTTCTCCGAAAACACTTTCCAATTTATTTTCCGAATACGGATTGCCCACCCCTTTGCGGATTATCCACGAAAGGATTGAGGCTGAGGCTAAACGCCTGTTGCTTTACACCAATAAAAGTGCGAAAGAGATCGGTGATATTCTGGGGTTTGAAGACCTTGCCGCTTTCAGCCGTTTCTTTAAGAAAATGGCGAAGGAAAGCATCTCCGAATACCGCAAAAGGGAGAAACGGGAATAATTGCCAACTTATACGGTAAAATAGCCATTTGGCACGAGGGTGAAAACGGCGACCTTTGCATCATAAGTTAAACCCTTTAAAATAGATAAGATAATGGCTAAATTAAATTCTTTGTTTATTACATTCCTGAATGTAGCGGCTTCGGCTCAGAAATTAGGTATCAACCTGATACGTGTATCGATTTTGGTTATATTCGTTTGGATTGGCGGATTGAAGTTCTGGAACTATGAAGCGGAAGGTATTGTTCCTTTTGTGGCAAACAGTCCGTTTATGAGTTTCTTCTACACCAAAAGCGCTCCTGAATATAAAGAATATAAGTTGAAAGAGGGAGAATTTAATGAAGCGAAGCACCAGTGGCATGTGGAGAACAATACTTACGGTTTCTCTCACGAGCTTGGCATCCTGATTATGTCTATCGGTATCCTGACTTTCTTGGGTATCTTCTCTCCGAAAATCGGTTTGGTAGGTGCGGGGCTTGCTATAATAATGACGTTGGGAACGTTGTCTTTCCTTGTCACCACTCCCGAAGTGTGGGTTCCCGACTTGGGCAGCGGCGAGCATGGATTCCCTTTGCTGACGGGAGCCGGGCGATTGGTAATTAAAGATACGGCTATCCTTGCCGGAGCCATTGTGGTGCTTGCCGACAGTGCAAAAAGAGTGTTGAATCAGTTAAAGAAATAAAGTTATGAAAGAGTTTGATGCAATAATCATCGGTTTCGGTAAAGGTGGTAAGACACTTGCCGCAGAGTTGGCAAAGCATGATTGGAAGGTAGCTGTTATTGAGCGTTCCGATAAAATGTATGGAGGTACATGTATCAATATCGGTTGTATTCCTACGAAGACATTGGTTCATCAGGCGAAAATAGCTTCGGGGATGAGCGATGCTTCTTTCGATGAAAGGAAGGAATTCTACAAGAATGCTGTTTCCATAAAAGAAGGTGTGACAAGTGCTTTGAGAGGAAAGAACTATCACAACCTAGCGGATAATCCCAATGTGACCGTATATACAGGCATCGGCTCTTTTGTTACTTCCGAGGTGGTTTCGGTTAAAACTCCGGCAGAGGAGATTGAATTGAAATCAAAGCATATATTTATCAATACGGGTGCGGAAACTATTGTCCCGCCTATTGAAGGCATCAAGGATAATCCTTTCGTATATACCAGTACATCTATCATGGAACTGACCGAACTGCCTCATAATCTTGTTATTGTGGGTGGTGGGTATATCGGTCTTGAGTTTGCTTCCATGTTTGCTTCTTTCGGCTCACGGGTGACTGTGCTCGAAGGTTATCCCGAACTTATCCCTCGTGAGGACAGGGATATTGCGGCGAGTGTTAAGGAGGTACTGGAAAAGAAAGGTGTTACTTTTTATATGAATGCCAAAGTGCAGAAAGTGGTATCTGATAATAAGAAAGCCGTGCTGACGTATCTTGACTCGCAAACCAATTTGTTGGTAGAGCTTGAAGCCGATGCCGTTCTTTTGGCAACGGGACGAAAGCCGAATACTGCCGGGCTGAATCTGGAAGCGGCAGGCGTGGAGGTCAATGAACGCGGAGCTATCATTGTGGACGAGTATTTGAAAACGACCAATCCAAGTATCCGTGCCATAGGTGACGTGAAAGGAGGATTGCAGTTCACTTACATATCATTGGACGATTACCGCATTATCCGTGAAGATTTGTTCGGCAGGGGAGAACGTGCCGTGAATGACAGGGAACCGGTCAGCTATTCGGTATTTATTGATCCTCCTTTGTCACGCATCGGGCTGAATGAAGAAGATGCTTATAAGAAGAATCTGGATGTGATTGTGAAGAGATTGCTTGTGGCTGCTATTCCGAGAGCGAAAACTTTAGGTGAGGCAGACGGTTTGCTGAAAGCCATTATCGACAAGAATACAGGTAAGATTTTAGGTGCTACGCTGTTTGCTCCCGAATCGAGCGAAGTGATTAACCTCGTTGCTTTGGCAATGAAAACCGGGCAGCATTATACTTTCCTTCGTGATTTTATTTTCACGCATCCAAGCATGAGCGAGGCTTTGAATGATTTATTTGCATAAAAAATACCCCGTTATTCCTTTTAGGGGGAATAACGGGGCATGCTTACCTCGGTGTTAGGTCAAGGCAGAGTATTATTGAGCTTCGATAATAACTCTACGGTTGAATGAAGGCGGAACTAATGTGTTCACACCACCGTTGCCGCTTACTTGTAAACGATCTCTACTTACACCAAGTTTAACCAATGCGTCTGCAACTGCATTTGCACGATTTTCACTTAATTGTTTGTTCCAGCTTGCGCTACCTGTATCACTGTCTGCATAACCGTTCAAAGACAAGGTCATGTTAGGATTGTTCTGCATCAATTCTGCGATAGACTTCAAGTTAACTTCGTCTCTTGCAGGAATAACTGAAGAACCGATTTCAAAGAATACTGATTGAGGAGCCGGAGCGATTTCTTTCACAACAACTTTTTCGTTGACGATTTCTGTCGGTTGGTTAGCCAACTGTTGTTTCAACTTGTTGTTCTGAGCGATTTGTTCTGCCAAAGCTGCGTTCACTGCATCCATTTGTGCTGAACTCATAGCCATGATAGCATTTACGTCCGGAGCACTTCTAAAGCCTCTTTGTTTGAATTTATAAGTAAATCCTATTTGTGCACCTACAACAGCATCTGCGCCTTTGCCACGTACTTTGGTATCAAATTGGTCTTGAGTAACCATTGCGCTCAATTCGATATTGAAATCCCATGCGTTAGACAAGCGGAATTTGTTGATGATACCGAAGTTAGCTGCGAAGTATTGCTTTTCAGCCCAGTCAAATGAGTGAGCCCATCCAAGACCTACGTATGGAATAACTTCATAAACACGGTAAGGATTGTATCCTCCAAACATTGCGCTTAGGTTGAACAATACATCACCATGAAGGTTCATGTAGTTGAATTTCTGTTTGTAGTATCCACCCGGTTGAAGGTCGCCGTAAGTATATGCAGATTCACCATAAGTGAAGCTTCTTAAATGAAGTCCGTTAAACTGTACACGTAATCCCAAGCCCGGAGTAAACCACTTACCGATACCTACGTTGAAAGCAGGGCTGATACGTTTTCCGAATTTACCTGCATCGGCATCGTCACCGAACAAAGTTTGAACACCACCACCAAAGTTGAAGAACCAATTGCTCCAGAAACTGTTAGTTTCTACTTTGTATGGATTCACAGGTACGGTCATAATCTCCGTACTCTCTTCCACTATGCCGTTAGCATTACTATTCCCTTGCGCAAAAGCAACGGAGGATAAACTGGCAATCGCCAGAGTAAACATTAATTTTTTCATACTCATTTTTGTTAAATTAGTTATTGTTTAGGTACTGTTTCTTCGAATATACCTAAATAACATGAACGTTAATAAAAAGTTCCGAAGCAGACATAATTTAAGATTTTTTTTCAAATGCCCGCTCATCCTTTATTTATGGTAATCTTTCATGGTAAACCTTTTTATTATAGCTTCGCTTATTGTATATTTGCATTCACGTAAAAATGAAAAGAATACATAGATGAACCGGAAAAGAGTTTTAGTCGCCATGAGTGGAGGTATAGACAGTTCGGCTGCTTGCCTGATGTTGCAGGAACAAGGATATGAAGTGCTTGGGGTAACAATGCGCACATGGGATTCACCGTCAAAATTTTCTTCTCCGGGACAGGAATACCCCGACTATATAATGGATGCAAAAGCACTGGCGGATAAGTTGGGCATAGAGCATCATGTGTCGGATGAACGTGAAGAGTTTAAAAACGCCATCGTGAAATACTTCGTGGATGAGTATATGCAGGGACGTACTCCCAATCCGTGTGCCTTGTGCAATCCGCTTTTCAAATTCCGCATGCTGAAAGAATGGGCTGATAAACTCGATTGTTATTATATGGCTACCGGACATTACTCCCGTTTGGAAGAACGCGGCGGATATACCTATATAATTGCAGGTGACGATGTGAAGAAAGACCAGTCTTATTTCCTTTGGCGGTTGGGGCAAGATGTGCTGAAACGATGTGTCTTCCCTTTGGGGAATTATACCAAAGACAAAGTGAGGGAGTATCTGAAAGAAAAAGGTTTTGAAGCGAAATCCAAAGAAGGTGAAAGCATGGAAGTTTGCTTTGTGGAAGGGGATTATCGTGATTTCCTCCGCGAGCAGTTGCCCGAAATAGATTCTATTGTAGGAAAAGGAATGTTTGTAAACTCGGAAGGTGTAAAGTTGGGAGAACACAAAGGCTTTCCTTATTATACCATAGGACAGCGGAAAGGGTTGGAAATAGCTTTGGGCTATCCAGCTTATGTGTTGAAAATAAATGCTGCCAAGAATACGGTAATGCTGGGAGAGGTTTCGAAACTGGAAACCGATTATATGTTGGTGGAACAGCAGCAGTTGGTTAGTCCGGAAGAGATATTTTCGCTGGATAGCCTGACAGTGAGAATCAGATACAGAAGTAAACCAATACCTTGCAGTGTTCGTTCTTTGGAGGATGGTCGTCTGCTGATACATTTCAGAGAAACCGCTTCGGCAATTACTCCGGGACAGTCTGCTGTGTTTTATGATGGCAAAAGGGTACTGGGAGGAGCATTGATTGCTTCGCAGCGGGGGATAGGAATGTGGATAGAACAATAACATAAAAAACATAACATGAACAAGAAATTAACCATAGTTACATTAGCGGTATTGCTATCATTGCCTATTGGGGCACAGAAAGCTTATAAATATCGCATCAGTTTGAAAGACAAAGCTGCAACGACATATTCTTTGGACAAGCCGGAACAATATTTATCCGAAAAAGCATTGGAGAGACGGGCTAAACAAGGCTTGAAAGTAGACTCTACCGACCTGCCTGTTTGCAAAGCCTATGTAGATGCCATTCGTGATAAAGGAGTCTCTGTTGTAACTACGGGTAAATGGAACAATACAGTAACCGTTCAATGCGAAGATACCACATTGATTGACGGTATAGCTTCGCTTCCTTTCGTCAGGGAAACCGAGAAAGTATGGACTTCTCCCGATTCCATTCCTGCGAGAAACGGGAACAGATTGAAGGAAATAATCGATAAGCTCACCACGACGGATAATTTCTATGGTGCAGCATATCGTCAGATAGCTGTTCATAAAGGAGACAGCCTGCATGCGGCAGGCTTTCGTGGAGAAGGCATGACCATTGCTGTTATAGATGGTGGCTTTTATAATGCGGACGGAATGAAAGCATTGAAAGATGTGAATATTTTGGGGACAAAGGATTTCGTTGATGCACATTCCGATATTTATGCCGAAAACTATCACGGTATGATGGTATTATCCTGTATGGCGACTAACCAACCCTATTCGATAGTAGGAACTGCCCCGGCTGCTTCCTACTGGTTGCTTCGCAGTGAGGATGTGGATACGGAGAACTTGGTAGAACAAGATTATTGGGCATCGGCTATCGAGTTTGCCGATAGTGTTGGCGTGGATGTGATAAATACTTCTTTGGGGTATCGTGAGTTTGACGATAAAAGCAAGAACTACCAATACAGAAACCTGGATGGAAGGTTTGCTTTAATGTCCCGCTCGGCGGGCATGGCCGCCGATAAAGGTATGGTGGTGGTTTGCAGTGCCGGAAATGAAGGCGTGAAACCCTGGAAAAAGATTACTCCTCCTGCCGATGCTTTCAATGTAATTGCAGTGGCGGCTATCGATTCGTCGTTGGTAAATGCTCCTTTCTCCTCTGTGGGAAATACGACCGACGGCAGAGTGAAGCCGGATGTTGCTGCAATTGGATTGGGAACGGCAGTAATGGATACGCCGGGTACGATTACACATGCCAACGGAACGTCTTTTGCTGCACCTACCATGTGCGGATTGGTAGCTTGCTTGTGGCAATCTTGTCCGAAGCTCACTGCCAAGCAATTAATAGAATTAATCAGAGAGTCGGGTGACAGGGTTGATTATCCTGATAATATTTATGGATATGGAATCCCTGATGTATATTCGGCTTATAAAAAAGTGAACGGCATAAAATAACAGATATGGAAACATCGGCTTTATCCTTGTTTGAACTCAATTCTTTAGTGAAACGTGCATTGAATCAATGTATGGCAGGGGAGTTTTGGGTACAGGCGGAGTTAAGCGATGTTCGTTCCAATGCTACGGGGCATTGTTATTTGGAATTTATTCAGAAAGATCCTAGCAGTAATAACCTGATAGCTAAAGCAAGAGGTACGATTTGGGCATCTACTTACCGTTTGCTGAAACCTTACTTTGAGCAGGAAACGGGACAATTATTTGTGTCCGGCATTAAAGTCTTGGTTCAGGTGACAGTGGAGTTTCATGAACTATATGGCTATAGTTTAACGGTTATTGATATAGATCCGTCTTATACGCTTGGTGATATGGCAAGGCGCAGGAGGGAGATTTTGAAGCAGTTGGAAGAAGAAGGAGTAAAGGATTTGAATAAGGAACTTGAAATCCCTGTTCTTGCCCAGCGTATTGCTGTAATATCTTCGGCTACGGCTGCCGGATATGGAGATTTCAGTAACCAACTGGAGAACAACCCTTATGGTTTTGCCTTTTACTCTAAGCTGTTCCCCGCAATTATGCAGGGTGAAAGGGTGGAAGACTCAATAATAGCTGCACTAAATGCTGTCAATGAAGAAAGGGATAATTGGGATGTAGTGGTTATTATCCGTGGAGGAGGGGCTACGTCCGATCTTTCGGGATTTGATACTTATCTGCTTGCAGCTAATTGTGCACAGTTTCCTTTACCTATTATAACAGGTATCGGACATGAACGGGATGATACGGTAATTGATTCCGTAGCTCATACCCGTGTAAAGACACCGACTGCCGCTGCCGAGTTCCTGATTAATCATTGGAGGGAAACGGCTGTTGAGTTGGAGGAAATGGCTGATTATATAGTAACATCTGTGTCGGCACGGATGAAGGCTGAAAAGTCTCATTTGGGAATGTTGGCAGGAAAACTACCTTCACTTGTGGGGATGAGAAAACTGAGGGAAGAACATCAGATTGATAATTTGTGCCAACGGATGCAATCGGCTGTATCGGCTCGTTTTATTAATGAGAAACATCGTTTGGAGTTGCTCAACCAACAAATACTTGGGGCATCCCCCGAACATTTATTAAAGAAAGGCTATAGCATAACCTTAAAGGATGGTAAGGCTGTGACGGATGCTACATTGGTGCACAAAGGAGATGTGTTAGTTACCCGCTTGGCAAAAGGAGAGATAAAAAGTGAAGTACTGTATTCATTAAAAAAGAAATAACATGGCTATTAAAAAAGAAACATATACCCAAGCTATGGATAAGTTGGAAGAGATAGTTGCACAGATTGAAAACAATGAACTCGATATTGACCAACTGGGCGAGAAGCTGAAAGAAGCTCAGAAACTTATTACTTTTTGCAAGAATAAATTATATAAAGCAGATGGGGAAATAAAGAAGATATTGGAGCAAAAGGTGGAAGAATAGTCTCTGCGAGCCAAAATTCTTTCTTAAAAGATGGAAATGTGAAATATAAAGTTTATTTTTGCTAATTCAATGAGTAAATAAACTAATACAATAAATAGCACAATGAAAGAAATAGATTGGGCAAATTTGTCTTTCGGATATATGCCGACAGACTATAATGTTCGATATAACTATCGTAACGGTGAGTGGGGAGAATTGGAAATAAGCAGTAGCGAGTATATCAACATGCATATGGCAGCTACTTGTCTCCATTATGGTCAGGAAGCTTTTGAAGGATTGAAAGCATTCCGTGGCAAAGACGGTAAGATTCGTATTTTCCGTTTGGAAGGAAATGCAGAACGTTTGCAGAGTACTTGCAATGGTATCTTGATGCCTGAATTGTCAACAGAAAAGTTCCGTGAGGCTATCATTAAAGTCGTGAAGTTGAACGAGCGTTTTGTTCCTCCTTACGAAAGCGGAGCATCTCTTTATATCCGTCCGTTACTGATTGGTACAGGCGCACAAGTAGGTGTTCATCCTGCCAATGAATATATGTTTGTGGTATTTGTTACTCCGGTTGGTCCTTACTTTAAAGGTGGTTTCTCAACTAATCCTTATGTAATTATTCGCCAGTTCGACCGTTCTGCACCTTTGGGTACAGGCGTTTATAAGGTGGGCGGTAATTATGCGGCAAGCCTTCGTGCTAATCAAATGGCTCATGAAATGGGTTATACCAGCGAATTCTATTTGGATGCAAAAGAAAAGAAATATATTGATGAGTGTGGTGCGGCCAATTTCTTTGGAATAAAGGATAATACATACATTACTCCTAAATCGACTTCTATTCTTCCGTCTATTACCAATAAAAGTTTAATGACTTTGGCAGAAGACATGGGATTGAAAGTGGAACGTCGCCCTATACCGGAAGAAGAATTGGCTACTTTTGAAGAAGCCGGAGCTTGCGGTACAGCCGCCGTTATCAGTCCTATCCAACGGATTGATGATCCGGAAACAGGAAAATCTTATGTTATATCAAAGGACGGAAAGCCGGGACCTATTTCTACTAAGCTGTATAATAGACTCCGCGCAATCCAATATGGTGACGAACCTGATAAATTTGGTTGGGTAACTGTCATTGAATAGAGTATTAATATACTGAATTTAATATATGGCCGTGGTTTGGAAGCAGAGCACGGCCTTCATTATAATTACTGAATGGGAAAGAATAAACTACAGAAGTTTGCCGATATGGCAAGTTATCCGCATGTATTTGAATATCCGTTTTCAGTCGCAGAAAACGTTCCTTTTGAGATGAAAGGGAAATGGAACAAAGAGTTCTTTAAAAATGATAATCCGATAATCATAGAATTAGGATGTGGACGGGGTGAATATACTGTCGGTTTGGGACGGATGTTTCCAGATAAAAACTTTATAGGTGTGGACATTAAAGGCTCACGAATGTGGAGTGGAGCTACGGATTCATTGAACGAAGGACTGGCTAATGTTGCTTTTCTACGTACTAACATAGAAATCATAGACCGTTTCTTTGGTGAAGGAGAAGTGAGTGAAATATGGCTTACCTTTTCTGATCCTCAAATGAAGAAAGCAACCAAGCGCCTCACTTCTACTTATTTTATGAACCGTTATCGTAAATTTCTGAAACCGGATGGAGTGATTCATGTAAAGACGGATAGTAACTTTATGTTTACCTATACCAAATACATGATTGAGGAAAACAAACTTCCGGCACTCTTTGTTACAGAAGACCTCTATCATTCCGGCTTGGTAGATGATATATTGGGTATTCAGACTTATTATGAGCAACAGTGGTTGGACAGAGGATTAAATATTAAGTATGTCAAGTTTGTTTTGCCACAGGAAGGAGAGTTGGTAGAACCCGATAAAGAGATAGAACTTGATTCTTACCGTAGTTATAACCGTAGCAAACGGAGCGGTTTGCAATCATCAAAATAGATAATTTATAATTGAGAATACAGATATGGCTATTTATCCTAAACTTATATTGAATGCACTTGCAACAGTGCGTTACCCCGGAACAGGGAAAAATCTTGTTGAGGCGGAAATGGTGGAAGATGATATTCGCATTGACGGTAATAAGGTATCTTTTTCACTGATCTTTGAAAAGCCGACAGATCCTTTTATGAAGTCGGTTATAAAAGCTGCCGAGACAGCTATCCTTACATATGTGGGAAAAGATGTGGATATTAAAGGTAATATCGGAGTGAAGACGGTGCAGTCTGCACGTCCCGAAGTTTCAAAGTTATTACCTCAGGTAAAGAATATTATTGCAGTTTCTTCCGGCAAAGGTGGAGTAGGGAAATCTACAGTCGCTGCCAATCTTGCCGTGGCTTTGGCCAAACAAGGTTACAAGGTTGGTTTGCTCGATGCAGATATTTTCGGTCCGTCTATGCCTAAGATGTTTCAGGTAGAAGATGCCCGTCCTTATGCTGAACGGGTAGAAGGAAGGGATTTGATTATTCCGGTTGAGAAATATGGTTTGAAACTCCTTTCCATTGGTTTCTTTGTTGATCCCGACCAAGCTACTTTGTGGCGCGGGGGAATGGCAAGCAATGCATTGAAACAACTGATTGCCGATGCCGATTGGGGGGAACTGGATTATTTCTTGATTGACTTGCCACCGGGAACAAGCGATATTCACCTCACTATTGTACAAACCCTTGCCGTAACAGGTGCTATTGTGGTAAGTACTCCGCAAGCCGTGGCTCTTGCCGATGCACGTAAAGGTATTAATATGTTTACCAACGAAAAGGTGAATGTGCCTATCCTTGGTTTGGTAGAAAACATGGCATGGTTTACTCCTGCTGAACTTCCAGAAAATAAATATTATCTTTTCGGAAAAGAAGGAGCAAAGAAATTGGCGGAGGAAATGCACGTACCGTTATTGGGACAAATTCCTATCGTACAAAGTATTTGCGAAGGAGGCGATAAGGGAACTCCGGTTGCTTTGGATGAAAACTCTATAACAGGAATGGCGTTTATGGAACTTGCCGATAATGTAGTGAAGCAGGTGAATAAGAGGAATGAAGAACTTGAACCTACTAAGATTGTAGAAATGCATAAGTAGTGGTGTTTAAATATAAAGAAAAGTCCTGTACCTTTGAAGGTATGGGACTTTTACTATTATTTTTCTAATTCACTTTCTAACAAACTTTTTAGTCCACTAACATTCACATGAACGAAGCTTTGGTTTATCTGTCCTTGTTTGTCTACAATGAGATACATTGGCAATCCTTGTAGCTTAAACTTCTTCCACAGATACTCCCATTGTTCCGAACTCAGGCGATAATGATAACCTTTTATTTCAGGAATTAGCTTTTCCCATGTTTCGAGCGGAGAGGTTGTTCCGGTTAAATATACAAATGCAATATCTTTGCCGACCAATTCTTCTTTGATAGGAGCATATTCTTTTATCATTTGACGGCAACCACCACACCAAGTCGCCCAGAAATCTACAAATATGACTTTCCCTTTATACTCATTTAAGATTGCATCTAAAGTCTGTTCGATTGGAACAGTTGGATTTTTGCAGATTATGGAACCGGTGTTTTGTTTCATCTTAGGCTTCATCTGCTCATTCATATCGGTAACTATTCCAATAACAATAGGGTTGGTGAGTTCGCTCAATTGTTTTTCCTGTTTGGATGTCAGGGACTTGAAATTGTGAAATCGTGGTCGGAATGATCTGCTTGTTACCCATTCAAGAAAGTAATCATGTTCCTTTAGAGTTTGGCTATACTCTTTTTTTATATTGGCAAACAATTGTTCTTGGCATACACTTATGATGGAATCATATTTAATGGAGATAAGCATCAGTTCATTGAATTTATTAAATTCTTTTCCTTGCTTATAAGCCGTATTATATTCTGAAACCAACTCCTTTTCTTCTTGTGTAAGGTAATCATGATCCATAAGATAATTGTAATGTGTCTTCAATGGATTTTCATTGGTCCGATAATAAGTGGGTTCGACTACATCTCTATATTTATAAGAGTATAAGGCCATAGGATTATTTACAGGTAATTCATTCATAAAGTCATAATACCCTTTCGGCAAATGGCAATCAATATATTTGGCAAAGGCAGCTTCCCGGGTGGCATTGTGTTTTTCTCCGTAAGCCATTATCTGGGAATAAATATAAGTCGTAATATTGTGAAAAGTAGAAAATGCACATGACATATTAGCCATATCTTTGGCAGTACTGCTTACCGATTGCTGATTGTTATGTTCTATTGCTTTGTGATATTCGTCTAACCAATACTTTTTATATTCATCGGGAGTTTTCCCGTAGAGCTTGGCACGCACTTCTTTTAAACTGTTGGAATAGGTCGGAGGAAATTCGGTAATAAGCAGTCCGTTATTATACTCATTGTTCAACTCGGCAAGATTACCTGTATAGTCAAATTTAGCTTTTCCATCTTTGATACTGATATTGGCAGAACTTTCTTTGTGTGGTTCAAGGAATATGTATTGTTCCATATCCTTTCCTATGAGCTTTATTTGTGTAGAATAGTAAAGAGGTATTTCTTCCCGGAAACTTCCGTCTTCATTGATTGTAACATATATAACATCATTCTTTCCCATCACCATTTGCGGGATGCCTATTTGTATGTCCGGAGTCATCTCCGGAGTATAACCTTTTATTTGTCCGCTGAATATTGCTTTACCCTTGTCATACTTGGGTACCGGCAGATAGTTATCTGTGGCAAATGTGAACTGTTTGTTGGTCGCCGTGCATGAGCCGAATATCAGATACAATATCCAGCAGACAAATAAATGTGTTTTCATGGTAATAGTAGTCTATTCCGTTAATATTCTGGTTGTAATCACCACAACGCCGTTTGCACCTTCGGCTCCATATTCTTTCAGTTTGTCGGGAGAAGTGTACATAACAAAGCTTTCTATGTTGTGTTGATTCAAATCACTTGCTTCTTTTGCTGTGATTTTCTTTCCGTCGAGAATGTAGATAACATTACCTTCCATCATTCTGCTTAGTGCGGGGCGTGAGTTTGTCAGACGGAAAGTTACGGGTACTGTATATTTTACTCTTACTGCTTTTCCCCTTTGGTATCCCGGTGTCCAAGCGGGCATCTGACTTAAAACACGAATTGCTTCGGCATCTATTTCAGGACTTACACTGCGTACTACTTGATAATCGGAGGTAGATCCGTCTGTATTGACTATAAATTGGGCAATGACACGTCCCTGCACTCCTGCTTTGTGAGCTTCTGCCGGGTATTTAATATTCTTACCTAAATACGCCATCATGGCTTCCATACCACCGGGATACTGAGGCATTTTCTCTACTACTTGGAATATTGGATCTTCATCTGTAGCTACTATTTCATTGCCTGCTTGCTTGCTTTTATCAGGTTTACCAAAAGTAACAGGCACAGTATATTTCACGGCAACTGCTTTTCCTCTCTGTTTGCCCGGATTCCATTTAGGCATTTTGCCGACAATGCGCAATGCTTCCTTGTCCAAGTCGGGATGAGCAGAACGAATCACTTTGGGATCTGTTATACTTCCGTCTTTGGCTACCGTGAATTGAACGATAACCCGTCCGGCAATCCCTTTGGTTTTGGCGTTTTCCTGAATATTATCATTGATAAACTTCATTAAAGCGTCCACTCCTCCCGGATAACTCGGCATTTCTTCTACTACCATAAATATCGGTTCATCCGGGTTGCCAGACTCTATTTGCGGAGTGCCTTTTCGGGCTTCTCCTTTATATTCGGTTATTTCTTCTTTCATCACCACTTTAAGTGGGAGTTTGGCATCTTTTATTGGAATGGCAACGCTTCTTAGTCCTATGAAAGAGAAGATAAGGGTTTGATTGTCTTCTGCCGATATTTTGAAGTTACCTTCTTTATCGGTCAATGTCCCGTTGGTTGTTTTTGCTACGATGATGGAGACGGCGTGAATAGGTTTGCCGGATTCATCAACAACTTGTCCTTTTACTTCTACTTTGTTATCGGTATTGAATACTTCGTCAGAGATTTGTGTGGCAATGCGCGCCACTGCCTCAATGTTGCTGAATAACATTAACAGCATGGCAAGCGGAAGGAACATGATGTACTTTGTTCTTCCGATGCGGTTGGTTCTTTTTCTGTTCATCATGATAATTCGGTTTTTAAGTGGTAAAACATTAAAATTATTATATATGTTTGTTGCAACCTTGTGATGTGCCAGTCCCAGCAGATGATATTGATAGCTTTTGCTGTCGTGTCCTTTTTCGATCACTTTGTCATCTGCCATATATTCGAGGTTGTGGCGTACTTCCCGCTTTAACAGCCATACGAACGGATTTATCCAGCAGAATATGCTGGCTATCTCACTGAAAATAACATCGAACGAATGGTATTGGCGTACATGAGTCAATTCATGGGTGAGTATTTCTTCGGTTTCTTTCTCGGAATGTTCTCCGGGATAGAAGAATATCCATTTGAAGAAAGAGAAAGGTCCCGACGGTTTATCGAGCAAGCGGACTTTGGTTCCCAATATAACTGTCTTTTTACTGTGGCGCGATAGCAGGCAAATGCTTATCAATTGCACAAAGAAACGGATGCTCAGTAAAAGTACCCCTGCCAGGTAAATGTAGCTCAGGCTTTGTAAAGTCAACTCAAACCAATTGGTATTTGGTTGAGGCTCGGCCGGGATTGTAATTTCCGGTAAAACCACAGTAGCGTAAAGATTGGCAATGGCAACCATTGGTTCCTGCTCCTTTATCCATTCCTGTATGTTTAATAAAGGATAAAGGAAAGCTGTGATGAAGAAAGCAAGGAGTGTGATTCTGCGCCATTGGAAGAAGGTATCCTTGTAGAAGAACAACCGGTAGAAGGCGTAGAAAAGAATGATTGCTACGTTTATCTTCAGAAAGTATGCGAGTTCGGGTGTCATAGTATCAGATTTTGAGTTATTCTTTTCCTTTTTCAATCAGGCTGATGATCTCTTTCAGGTCGTCCGTCGATATTTTTTGTTCGCGGGCAAAGAAAGTAACCATCTCCTTGTAAGAGTTTTCAAAATAGTTCTGCACCACGCCACTCATAAAGGTTCGTTTATACTCCTGTTCTTTAATGGCAGGGGTGTACTGATAAGTATTTCCTATCCGTTTGGGAGAAACATATCTTTTTCTCTCCAGATTCTTCACCACCGAAGCTATTGTTGTATAAGGAGGTTGAGGCTCCGGAAATTTAGCAACAATGTCTTTAACAAAACAATTTTCCAGTTCCCAGATGTAGATCATCACTTCTTCTTCTTGTATTGTCAGCTTTTCCATAATGATTACTTATTACGATTGTTTCGTAAATATACGAATGTTTCGTAATATGCATATAATTAATAGGATAAATAATGTTAAACGATTGGATTATTCATCTCGCTTACTTTGAAAGAAGCTGTTTGCTAAGGTTGTTGCACTGCATGTCTAAGCACATTCAACCTGATAGTTAAGCCTGTTTAATACTATACTTTAATAACTTGACAATTGTCAATTAATAACTTGACAGCTGTCAAGTTAATACTTGACGGTTGTCAATTTAATACTTGACAGCTGTCAAGTTATTTAATGGTAAGCAAAAAAATGCTTAGTTATGCTTGATTTTTGTCTTAACATACGGCATAAACAGGCTTAACCATGTGGAGTGTTGCAGGGAGTAACCAATAAAAAAAGCCGGATTGCAGAGGCATCCGGCTATGATTATATGGGGAATTATTAAAGGCAGTTAGAATGATTGCATGTCGCAAAGCTTTTTGTAGTAGCCGTCGAGTGCAAGAAGTTCTTCATGCTTGCCCCGCTCTACGATTCTTCCTTCGTGAAGCACACAGATTTCATCGGCATACTTGATTGTAGACAAACGGTGCGCAATGGCGATTGTTGTACGGTTCTTCATCAAATTCTCCAATGCTTCCTGAACCATGCGTTCGGATTCTGTGTCGAGTGCCGAAGTTGCTTCATCTAATATAAGTATAGGAGGGTTCTTCAAAATGGCACGGGCAATGCTGATGCGCTGGCGCTGACCGCCGGAAAGCTTACCGCCACGGTCACCGATATTGGTGTCATATCCCTTTTCGGTTGCCATGATGAAGTCGTGGGCATTGGCAATCTTTGCCGCTTCTATAACCTGCTCCATTGTGGCGTGTTCCACTCCGAAAGTGATGTTGTTATAGAAAGTGTCATTAAACAAAATGGCTTCTTGGTTTACATTACCCATCAGGCTGTGGAGGTCGAACAGCGTGGTGTTTTTGATGTTCACTCCGTCAATCAGGATTTCTCCTTCGGTGACGTCGTGGAAACGCGGGATGAGGTCCACAAGAGTTGATTTTCCCGATCCCGATTGTCCTACAAGCGCAATCGTCTTTCCTTTATTTATGGTTAAATCAATATTACGGAGCACCCAAGCGGTGTCATATTTGAAGGAGACGTTCTTTATCTCAATCTGTTTTCCGAACTTCCCTAACCGGACAGGGTGTTCGGGCTCTTTAATGTTATTGGGTGCAGAAAGTATCTTGTCGATGCGCTCCACGGAAGCAAGTCCCTTTTGTATGGCATAAGCCGAACGCGAGAACTCCTTTGCCGGATTAATGATGCTGTAAAATATGGTCATGAAGAAGATGAAAGTACTTGCATCGAGTCCGCCTGTTCCATTCAGGATGAGCGTACCGCCAAACCACAGAACAATGGCAATGGTACAGGTTCCCAAGAATTCACTCATCGGATGTGCCAATTGTTGACGGGCAACAACGGCTGTAATTGTTTTACGGTATGTGGTATTTGCCTCTTCAAAGCGTCGGCTCATCTTCTTTTCTGCATTGAAGGCTTTGATAATGCGTAGTCCTCCAAGCGTTTCTTCCAATTGGGACATAAGCAAGCTCCATTGTTCCTGTGCTTTCATGGAACCTTGTTTCAGCTTCTTTCCCACAGTTCCCATTAACCATCCGCTTAAAGGTAACAGCACCAATGCAAAAAGAGTGAGCTGCCAACTGGTGATAAGCATGGTAGTGAGGAAGAATAGTATAAGAATAGGGTTCTTGAACAACATGTCGAGCGAACTCATGATAGAGTTTTCCACTTCGCCCACGTCACCGCTCATTCGGGCGATAATATCTCCTTTTCGTTCTTCCGAGAAGAATCCTAATGGCAAAGAAAGGATCTTTTTGTACATCATGACACGCATATCTCTCGTAACTCCCGTACGGATTGGAACCAACCAGAAGGATGAAAAGAAATAAGCGGTGGTTTTCAACAGGGTGGCAACGGAAAGGAATATTCCTAAAAGTAGCAGTGCGGTGCTTCCTCCCAGTGTTTCAACCATATATTGCACATAGTAATTGAAGTTATTTACAATAACCGTCTTAAATCCTTCGGCACTGTCCCACGGCATGAAGCTGTAAACGGAACTGTCTATTTTAAATAAGATGTTCAGGATTGGGATGATAAGGGTAAAGGAAAAGACATTGAGAAGGGCGGAAAGGATGTTGGCAATAATGCTTAAAATCAGGTATTTCTTGTAAGGGGGAACGAATCTTTTAAGTATATGTATAAATTCTTTCATTGCTCATGTTTTAGTAATAGTGGACAAAGATAAGGAAAAATAGTGATTGGTGAAGAACACCAATCACTTCTTTTTCATTTCCTTGTATCTGTCGAGCACATGTTTGCGGCTCATGAGTATCTGGTGACGGTACACAAGACAGGTAGTGATAAAGTAAATTCCTGTTTGAATCCATAAGGCTTTGTATTCAAAAGCTACCTCGCCGAGAGTGGCTCCCATACTGTTGATAGCCACAAATCCGTTGATGCCGAATGTGGAGGGGAAGATGTAAGATACATATCTCCAAAAGTCCGGGATTGCAGCTCCCGGCCACGAAATGCCCGATATAAATAATAACGGCACGGATGTGAATACAAAGATAAGCATGCATGTTTCGCGGTTGCGGATAGCTATGGAAGCTGTCATTGCAAAGAAAATACAGGCTGACAGATAGGGAAGCATAAATAGAAGGAAAACGCTTGGCTGGCCTATCTGTATAAGGCTGAATAAGCGGGGAACAACACAAAGGATGTAAACGCTCATTACTGCATAAATCATGAAATAGCTTAATCCTTTTCCCAGTACGATTCTAAGTGTTCCATTGTAATGGCGGTTGATGGGAACAAGGTCTTTAAAACGGTTGTGCTCACGTGCCGTTCCAACAGAAAGTCCTACTCCTAAAAGCAATGTCTGCTGAATAATCAGTATCAGTACGGCAGGTATGAGGAAACTGGCAAAACCGTTTTGGGAGTTAAACAAGGCTACATCCTCATATGCTATGGGCTGGCTGCTCACTTCATCTTGCCTGTCGGTTGTGTTACCGGCTCTTGCTATCTTGATGTCTTTATTCATTTCCAATGACACATCGGTTGCCGATAATAACATGGCTTTATAATAGAGCAATCCGCTCATGTCACAATAAATGCTGACATGTGTTTGTTTGCCGTGGGCAATATCTTCGCTAAACTCTTTTGGGATATAGAATGTTCCGTATGCTTTACCGTCTTTCATAACCTGCTGTGCCTCTTTCATGTCCGCGCAATAAGATACGATGTTGATGTCGGCGGTAGCATCTATTTTGCGTATGAACTCGCGGCTCAATGATGTGCGGCTGTCATCAACTACTACGGCGGGAACTTCACGAACTACCTCGTTGGTATAAATGAAAGCATATAATAAAGGATAAGCCAAAGGTACCAGAATGAAGAATATCAGTACACCCTGATCCTTGAACGTCATCTTGAACTCACTTTTCCATATATAGAAAAGATCGTAGATGCCTTCAATCACTTTATCTTTAAATGTTTGATTTCTCATTATGGTATATATTTATAGTAAACTAGTGCTCCTTTCAAACGGTTCATAATGAGGAAAGGGAGCATGATGAATATTAACAATGCCGTGTAAGACATCCATGAATATGCCATGCTATAACCATTTAATGCTTGGTCTACATAGATCAGGAAGTAATGCCTTAACGGAAACATGTTACTCATAGCTTGCAATACCGGATTCATAGCCATAACCGGAAAAGTGAATCCCGAGATAGAGAATGAAATAACTCCCCAAAGGGAAGCAAAACTAAGGCCTAATCTCAATGTTGGCAATGTTCCTATCATAACTACTCCGCAAGCCTGAGACGCTAGCACGAGCAACAGACTGGCAAATATCATCGGGAGTATTCCGCTGTTGCATGGGAAATGTAAATATCCATAGAGATATACATTATATAATATACTCATAAGGAAAAAGACAACAGTCTGGGGGAGTAATTTCCCGGCAAGAGATATATACATGGAGTTATTTCCCATACGTAACCACTCACGGGCGGTGCGGTCTTTGATTTCCACGCCGATGGAATAAACAGTAACCATGAATATAAGTAACATAAGTACTCCCGGAAGTATGGTGTTGCACAGATAGACGGAGTAATTAAGCCACGGGTTGTTCAATGCATGAGTTTCTATAACGATAGGTTGAAGAAAACCCATTGCCTGATCTTCTGTTGCTCCTTTCGCATATAGAGTTTCCCGGATGACTGCTCCGTTAGCCAATTCCGACATCATTTTCATATCACGGAACAGTAGCGAGCCTGCTATCAAATAACTGTTGTTTGTATAAAAAGACACGGTAGGCTGGCGACTGCTGAGTGCCTTTTGTGTCGTTTTCTCAGGAATGAAGTAGAACCCGTATATCTTTCTTTCTTGCACGGCTATTCTTGCATCTGCAAAACTGTTATAATGAGCTACAATCTTTGTTTGCTGAAAAGCGTCCAGATTGCGGATAATATTGCGGGTGGTTGCCGTATTATCCAGATCGACAACGGCTACCGGAAGATCGGTTGGCAGCCCCGAACCCATTAATGTTGTGAAAAATACATAGCAGAAAGCAGGAGCAATCACCATACAAAAGAGATATAACGGTCTTGACACGAGGCGGCGACATTCGCGCTTCATGACAGACCATAGTGCGATATACTTCTTTTGCTTGTTATCCATTGTTTTATCTCTTTATGATAACCGACATTCCCGGGCGCAGGTTTTCCACCGGTTCAACGGGAGTAGCACGTACCTCAAAAGTTTTTAAATCAAATTGTCCGGTTGTTTTGGTAGCTTTCCATGCGGCATAAGTACCCAAATCCTTCATGTAATATACTTTCAGCTTGATTGTCTTATTGTCCAGTGCAGGAACAAAAGCCTCGAACTCTGCTCCCATAGTCAAGTCTTTCAGCAGGTCTTCACGTACATTAAAGCTAACCCACATATCATCCAGGCGGGCAATGTTCATAATAGGTGCACCTGTTCCGACCAATTCACCGACTTTGGGGAATATCTCGGAAACTTCGCCATTGGCTTGTGCAATAAGGTATGTTTCTTTAATGTAGGATTCTACTTCGGCAACCGCACCTTTGGCACGATCTACCAATGCCGCGGCAGCAAGCTTATCTTCACGCTCGGCACCGTTCTTTGCCATATCGTATTGTGCTTTTGCTGCTTTCTCGGTAGCTTTTGCTGCATTGTATTGGGCAGTTACTTCGTCCGCTTTCTGGGCAGACATTACACCTTGCTCGAATAGTCTTTTTATACGTTTGTAAGATACTTCTGCAATTTCACGTCCGGCAATGGCCTTTTGCCACATCTCATAGGCCGCCTGAATTTGTTCGGAGCGTGCTCCTTTTATGGCTTTTTCATTCTGTGCCTGTGCGGCTGCTTCGGCTGCTTGTGCTTGTGCCATTTTTGCTTGAACATCGGGAGCTTCCAGTATGGCTAATGTGTCTCCGGCTTTCACGGACTGTCCTTCTTTTACTCTGAATTCCAAAATACGTCCCGGAACTTTACTTGAAACACGATATTCGGTTGCTTCTGCTTGTCCCTGTACCATGTCCGGTCCTTTGCGGAGCATGAAGAAACCTACTAAAGCAACTAATACGATTACCCCCAGCAGAGTGAGGAATGCCAATAGCATATTGCTGTTTTGCGATTTAGTGTCCATATCTTTATCTTATTAATTTTCAATTATTTGTTAACATTCAAAGTACCGATAGCTTTTTGCAGATAAACCTTTGTCAGTTTTACATCTATCTGTGCATCTATTTTCTCGGAGTGTGCGGATAGCCATGCCGTATGAGCTTCCAGAACATTGCTTGGAGGAATTACGCCTTCTTCGAAACCGAGGTTTGCATAACGCAGGTTTTCGTTTGCTTTTTCCATATTCTTTTCTGCCATAATAAGCTTCTTGGATGCTTCGTTTACTTTGAATGCCGATTGGTTTACTTGTAATTCTATCTTTTCTTTGGCATCGGTAAATTGATATTGTGCAACACGCGCTTGTGCTTTAGCTGCCTTTACCTTATAAATACCTTCACCCCAATGCCAGATAGGAACTTTCAACATTACTCCCACATTCCACATTCCTTTGAATTTATTCTCAAAACTGTTGAATACAGACGGATTGGTCACCATATAGTTACCCATTAATGCCAAAGAGGGAAGATGCTCGGAACGGGTGAGGTTAACTTTCTGTTTATAAATGTCCGTAGCCAGTTCAAGACTTTGCAACTCGGGACGGTTGTTTAGTGCTGCATTCATATCTACTGCTGCGTTGGTAGCAGATTCAACTCCTAAGTCTTCTATATTTTCATCCGCTAATTGAATGGACGTATCAATCGGAAGCCCGCAAAGTTGGCAAAGAACCATTTTAGACAAGCTTACTCCGTCATCTACTTTAGTCAATGTCATTTCTGCTTCGTTTACTTTTACTTTGACAGATAAACCATCGGCTTTGGTTGCTACTCCTTCGGCAATCATTTTATCTATATCACTGTCCAGCTTTTGAAGTAATTTCAAATATCCTTCTGCCAGCTTCTTTTTATTTATTAAAGATATAACTTGCCAATAGGCTTGATCGGTATTCAGGATAACTTCTTGCAATTCCGTGTTATGCTGTGTTTCTGCGAGTTGTTCCGCATATTTGGTGATCTTGTTGTATGCTCTGATTTTACCACCCATGTATAATGGTTGGGTTAATGTGATTGCTCCGGCATAGATGTTCCGGGTGTCTGTGCGGAAATCATCAACAAGTTTGCCTCCAACCTGATTTAATACTGGAGTAGTTTGTTCTGCTATTTTGTTGAGAATCGGTTCTAATAGTGGATTATCTGCTCCTATTTGCTGGATAAGTCCTCCGGTGATAGTTCCGATATTTCCGATTGTACTCTTTTGTGCATCACTCAATAATGAAAACTCTTTCTGATTACGCATATAGGTTCCCATTGCCGAGAACTCGGGAAGATAATTGGTAAAAGCTGCTTTCTTTTCGTAATGGGCAGCTTTCATTTTCTCTTTTGAAATCTGCAAACTTTTATTATTTGCAATGGCTAATGCTCGACAACTATCTAAGCTGAGAATGCTTTGTGCATTCAGCATGATTGTAAAACCGAGTAACGCTGCAAAACTAAGTATTCTTTTCATTGCATCTTCTTATTATATAGGTACTATTTAGTGTTTGAAAAGTTAAAGCTGTTTTGTTCTTTACTTTATGCTTTTGCACATGATTCTTTATAATGTGCAAAGACAATAATTGCATAAACAACAATGCAAAAATAGAATGATTCTATGAAATAACAAAATGATTTAATCTTTTTTACATTCCTCTCTTCACTCTATTCTTGATTGTATTTTACTCCATGTATCGGTAATAAGAAAACTTTCTTCCATCTGGTTTATCATTTTCATGAATTTGCTGGTAGGGACGGCAAATGAAATAATATCTTTTTTGATACATTTTCGTGCAGAAAGATCGAACATACCGATAACAGCACGTCCTGTTCCTTGTCTTTCTTCCCGCCACGGGTGATAAATGATGCTGGTACAGCCTGCCCCGAAAGGTGAAATTACAGCATCCTGTTCAGCCGAGTCGTAAGAAGCAAGCGTAAATAATCCTGCTATGACGTCTGCTGTTGCAAAGAAGAATACAGCAATCGGTTTGTCATCTTCAGTGAGCTGGTCCCATCTTTTGAAGATTATGTAATCACCTTCGGCAGGTATGGGAGGAATCTTTTCAAGTAGCTCGCTTACAAGTTCGGGCGAGCTTTTATACCTTTCGCATATTTCATTTTCATTTCCGTGTGAAAGAAATTGCTCGAAGCGGGGACGGAATGTTTCTGAATATCCTAAATATCGTTTGCCACCGATACAGCCGATAGAGTCAGAGTTAAAAGAAAGAGACTCCCCCTTTCTTACCCTGTTGAGTTGGGCAATGAGACAACGGTGTCCTTCTGGATGTTCTGCAATAGCAATACCTTTATTATCATTCGCGTAATAAAAAGCAATGGGAAGCTCACTGTTATTGAAGTATTTCTTCCATAGATGAATGAAAAGTTCTTTTTTATCGGTATTCATGGTGTATTGTATTTAAAGGTAGTTCTACAAATTTAGTAAAAAAAGAACAAGAAGTATAAGATAGGCTTGTGAAAAATACTATATTATTGATAATTGAATAAATCTTATTTTAACTTTGCAACCTTTTAAATACAAAACATGAGAGATATGCATAAAATGAAAATTACTTATTTCTTACTCGTGGCATTATTATTAGGATGTGGCAATAAGAAGAATACAGGTTCGCAAACCGCTCTGTCGCCATCTGTGGAAATAGAACGGGATACTGTAGTGTCGGCGATAAATGATGACTACGAACAATTCAAGTCATATTTTCCTGATTTAAAGTTAGGAAAAGATGGATTAAATGATAAGTTATTATTGCCTGAAAACAATATTACGAAAATTCTTTTTGATCAGAGTTTTACGGAAGAAGAAATGCAGGGAGGAGCTTATGAGAAAGTATATGGTGTAGCAAAGAAACTGGATTATAATGGGTATGATTTATATATATATTATCATGATTATTATACTCCTGAGATGGATGAATACGATGGACGCTGCTATGGAAATAATGTCATGGTCTTATTTAAAAATGGCAATCCGGTAATGAAAGATGGGGAACTCTATCAAATTCCGTTAAGTGCCGATTGTGCAGGTGAGGGAGGTACTTCTACGTCCAATACTTATTTTAATAAGGATATGGTTATGATAAGGACAGATTCTGTAGCAGAGAGCGAAAGCGCTACAGGATTTGGTACTCCGATTTGTTCCAAGACAGAAACTCATGTAAAGTTGAAAGTTGATGGAGAGCTTGATACTTTAGGGGTGATGCGGGCTGAGTTTTCTTCTCCTTTTTTTGATACTGAATATCTGCATAAAGAAGATTCTATCTATATGGCAATTGAGGAAAATAAGCGTTATCGGCTATGGTATCCGGAAGATAATGACGGTTACCGTTTGATTCTTTCTTGTTTCACTTATGAGACGTTTAATTGGTTTAATCCTAATGTAGACCTCTACTTCTATGTGGAAAGAGTAAATGGGAAGCTGGTTACTGTGTTTGTAAGTCGGGGAAATGATGGTGGTTTGCTCGATACTTACAGGGTAGGAGAGAGGCGGCAGAACAATCCTCCAAGCCCCGATTATTCTAAAAGGAACAAAGTACTGAAATGCCCTATAATAATTAAAACATCCGATGGAGATATTGAACTTATGCCGGACGGAAAGTTTAGGAATATATAAATAAAAAGGGATGTATTTGCCAGTACATCCCTTCTTTATTATAAATGCGGTTGTTATTCCAATGTAAATTGTCCGGAACCGATTCTTGTTCCGTCAGCGAAAATATCCACCCGGTACTTACCTGCATATAAGAATTCATTCACATCCCAATATACAGTAACTGCTTGTTCTTCACCCGTATATTCTATGTATTTTTTGATAGAATAAGTAAGGTTGCGGTTTTCGTAGGGGAAAGTAGCAGATGCATTCTTTGTCAATACATCATTATCGGGTTTCAGGATACGGACATATAAAGTGCGTTCGCCTGTTGGGGCGGTAATATTTTTCACGATGGTGAAGCCGATAGCCAGTTTTACTACATCTTTTACTTTTTTGGCTTTCTTGTCGCGTTTATTTTTAGCTTCTATCCACACATTGGTAGCATCGAGTTGCGAGGCAAGTTCCACTTTTTCGTTCAGATTCTTTTTTTCTTCTGATAAATTACTGATTCGGCGTGTTGCTTCACTATACTTTTGCTTCACTTCTTTATTTTCCGTAGTAAGTGCTTGGTTTAACCTGTGTAGTGAGTCGATCTGTGCAACATAACTTTTCAGGACGGCTCTCACGGTTTTCAGCTCTTTCTTCAAACGGGCAATTTCGCTTGCGTTGGTAACTTTTACGGTGCGGAGTTCTTCCAATAAACGTTGGGTTTTTATCTTTTCACTTTCCAATTCCTTGATTAAAGAGTCATTGGTTATGGTGAATTGCAACTCATCATATTGCTTGGCAAAGCCCGAATATTCGTTCTCCATTTCTTCCTTGTCCAACTCAAAAAGTTGCGCCATTTCCGTGTTTGCCTTCTTCTGTTGCAGGAAGAAGAAAAGGAAAACACCAGTTGTTATAATGAGAATAACAATAGCTACGGTAGTCCAGGTTTTCTTTTTATCCATATTATATATATGTTAAAGTCGGTTGTTGATTACATACCATAAATTGCGGCAAAAGTAATGCTTTTTAAGTGGATAAACAAGAAATAACCGATACATTAGTATATTAGTGGAATAGTGAATTATTATTAACGAAAATTATTATGGAAATTTTTCTTTAATACAGAATTACGTTGTAAATTTGCGGTCACTAAAACGAGAAAAGAATTTTATCAACTTTTAAAAATAAATATTATGTCAAAAGTAACCGTAGTAGGCGCAGGTAACGTAGGAGCTACATGTGCGAATGTACTTGCTTTCAATGAAGTAGCAGACGAAGTAGTAATGCTTGACGTGAAGGAAGGTGTTTCCGAAGGTAAAGCAATGGATATGATGCAAACAGCTCAATTGCTTGGTTTTGATACCACAATTGTAGGTTGCACAAACGATTATGAAAAAACTGCTAATTCAGACGTAGTTGTTATTACTTCAGGTATTCCTCGCAAGCCGGGTATGACTCGTGAAGAGTTGATCGGTGTTAACGCAGGTATCGTTAAGTCAGTAGCTCAAAACATCTTGAAATATTCTCCAAACGCAATTTTGGTTGTTATCTCTAATCCGATGGATACAATGACTTATCTTTCATTGAAGTCTTTAGGCTTGCCTAAGAACAGAATCATCGGTATGGGTGGTGCTTTGGACAGTTCACGTTTCAAATACTTCTTGTCACAAGCTATCGGCTGTAACGCTAACGAAGTAGAAGGTATGGTAATCGGCGGACACGGTGATACTACTATGATTCCTTTGACTCGTTTTGCTACATACAAAGGCATGCCTGTAACTAACTTCATTTCAGAAGAAAAATTGAACGAAGTTGCTGCTGCTACTATGGTAGGTGGTGCTACTTTGACTAAACTTCTTGGAACTTCTGCATGGTATGCACCGGGAGCTGCCGGAGCATTCGTTGTTGAATCTATCCTTCACGACCAAAAGAAGATGATTCCTTGTTCAGTTTATTTGGAAGGAGAATACGGAGAATCAGATCTTTGTATCGGTGTTCCTGTAATCCTTGGCAAGAACGGTATCGAAAGAATCGTTGAACTTGAACTTAATGCTGACGAAAAAGCTAAGTTTGCTGCAAGCGCAAAAGCTGTTCACGGAACAAACGCTGCATTGAAAGAAGTAGGTGCTTTATAATTTATAGCATTACATAAATTCTTCAGAAAGGACGGTTTAATTGAACCGTCCTTTTTTGTATTCTTTGTCGTGAACATCTTATCAAACAAAATGTTACCTTTACATTCAGAACTTAACGCGGTAAAGTATGAACATCAAGTTGTTTTTAGTTTTTGTGTTTGCCGGAATGTGTAATATGATAATGGCTCAGAATATGAAGAAACTAACACCCGAGGAAGAAAGGGTTATTGTAAATAAAGGTACGGAACGACCTTTTACGGGAAAATATTATGATTTTAAAGAAGACGGTACGTATCTTTGCAAGCGTTGCGGCGCGCCGTTGTATCGCTCATCGGATAAATTCGATTCCGGTTGCGGATGGCCGAGCTTTGACGATGAGATAAAAGGAGCGGTGAAACGTGTTCCCGATGCCGATGGCAGACGAACCGAAATTGTTTGTGCCAAGTGCGGCGCCCATTTGGGACACGTATTTGCGGGAGAGGGTTTTACTCCCAAGAATACCCGCCATTGTGTAAATTCCATATCACTTGAATTTATGAATAAAGACGAAGAGCAAAAGAAAGAAAAAACAGAATCCGCCATTTTTGCGGGAGGTTGTTTTTGGGGAGTGGAGCACATGATGCAACAGCTTCCCGGAGTGTTATCCGTAGAATCCGGCTACATAGGCGGCAAGGTGGATAATCCTACCTATGAACAAGTTTATACAGACAGGACAGGCCATGCCGAAGCGGTAAGAGTGATATTTGATCCATCGAAGGTGTCGTATGAAACACTGGCTAAACGTTTCTTTGAAATCCATGATCCCGAACAAACCGATGGTCAGGGTCCCGATTTGGGTAACCGCTACCGTTCCGAAATATTCTATACCACTCCCGAACAGAAGGAAGTGGCAGAGAAACTGATCGGGATATTAAAGCAAAAGGGTTATAAGGTAGCTACGAAGTTAACCCCTGCTACAACTTTCTGGCCTGCCGAAAACTATCATCAAGATTATTATGACCGCAAGGGGACAGAACCCTATTGCCACCGTTATACAAAAAGGTTTTAATCCTGCTTTCAGTGCTTTCATGGGTTTCTGAAAGCACTTGCAGTAAAGCGAAAGCGATGAAAGCAGAGCGTAAATTTCTGCTTTCATCGCTTTCATTGCTTTCATATCGTGTGCTCTGCTTGCTACTGTGTTATATACCGATATACCACTTTGGATATATCTGCAATTATTTGTGCGGTGTTTTCGTTGCTTTCTTCCGAATCTTTAACGAATACGGCAATAGAATATCTTTGTCCGTCGGGTAGGGAAACAAAACCAATATCGTTTATTCCTATAAGCTGTCCTTTCTCGTTACGGTCTCCTGTTCCTGTTTTATGCCCGACAACGGCATTAGTCTCAAGCAAAGGTTTTACTAAACGGTCTTTTCCCGTCTCGCACTCTGTCATTGTGCGTTTAATAAATGAATGATAAGGTTCTGCAAGGATAGGGCGGGTTACAAAAATTTCCAGTAATTTGGCTGCATCGAGAGGGGAAGTCCAATTCTGATAGCATAGCTGAAAGTCCCGGTGCATATTGTTTTCTGTTGTGGTAATGGAAAAATCCTCAATACCCAAAGAACGTATGTAGCTGTCTGTTTCCTTTATACCCGCTATATTGTTAAAGAGAATATCGCAAGCGTTATTGTCACTCAGTTGTAGTGTATAAACCAGCAAATCTCCAATAGACATATCTATGTTTCCTTGTGGGTATTTGTCACGTAAAGGGCTGTATGTGTCGGCATGTAAATCTGTTTTCTTGATGTGCATGGAAGTTGTGAGAGGCAACTTGTTTTGTTCCAAGTGTTTGGCAACAGCTAAAGCTTGGTGAAACTTAAACACACTCATCATAGGATAGCGGACATCATTGTTTAAAGTTACCGTATCTTTTCCGTTTATGATAACGGCTATCCCTACTTGCGCCTTTTTATTAGCTATTATATCTTTCAATTGTTGCTCTAATCCTTGTTTCACTTGTGCTGTGACAGGCAAAACTAAAGCGATAAAAGCTAAAATGATAATACTAAACCTCTTACTCATTGGATTAAATGGTTAAATTATTGATTTACTTTTTGATAGTACATACAAAGATACGAAAAAATATAATCATTATTTAGTGTAAATAGTGCAAACGCTTGATTGATTATTCTTTTTTATGCCTATATTTTTAGTTCCTCACAACTATGCGGAAAGTTCCTCACAGTTATGAGAAGGTTTCCTCACGGCTGTGCGCAAACTTCCTCACAGTTGTGAGGAACTAAAAATATGCTCTTGTTTCAGAAAGTTTATACTGTTTAATTATCTATTGAAAAGGTTAGGAGCATGTTATTTTCTGTATTAATTTTCAAGAGGAAAGAATGGATATTATAAAAAAAATGAAAGCGATGAAAGCACCGGAAAGCAGTTATTTGAGGTTTGCTTTCATAGCTTTCGCCTATGCACACCGGGTTTCAGCACTTGCCGGAAGCACTGAAAGCAGGAAATGAATTTATTTGTAATGGCAGTGATTAGGGAGAAAATCAGATACGTTTGTCCGCTCCCCACATCATTTTTGTTCTCAGCGTATCAAAGAAGATGTGATCGAAACGCTTCACTACTTTGATGGAATAGTCGGCTTTGCGTATAATCAAATGACTTCCTTCGTTGCATGATTCGCTCCGTCCGTCAATGGCTACAAGGAAATTATGACTGCGGCTCTCCACTTCCAGTTTGATTTCCCAATCGTCCCGGATCACAATGGGGCGCACGTTGAGGCTGTGGGGAGCAACCGGAGTAATGGCTACCGTTGCCGAATGGGGCACAATGATAGGTCCTCCCACACTTAGCGAATAAGCTGTGGAACCTGTTGGAGTGGCAATTACCAATCCGTCCGCCTGATAAGTGGTAAGATAGGCGCCATTAATATAGGTATGCACGGCAATCATGGAAGAACTGTCGCGTTTCAACACGGCAATATCATTCAGTGCATAAGGGTAACCTTTCAAGGGTTGTCCGTCACAGGCAATATTTAATACGCTTCTTTCCTCTACCCGGTACTTCAATTCGTGTATTTCTTTGAAAGTAGCCTCCATTTCCGCTGGCGACACATCGGCAAGGAAACCAAGCCGTCCGGTGTTAATTCCCAGAATAGGTATATTTTTGTTTCCCACCCGGCTGGCAGCTTTAAGGAATGTACCGTCGCCGCCTACACTGATAACCATATCGGCATCAAAGTTGGAGTGATCGAAAAGTCCGTTCACTTCAATGTGCATATGCAGGTCTTTAGTTAGAAAATTATAGAATTCCCTGCAGAGATATAGCTCGTCTTTGTACTCTTTCAGGATGGAAAACAGAGTTTCTACATGCGTGGATTTCTTGGCTTGGTAGGTATTTCCAAATATAGCGAATTTCATCTTTTATACTATTAAAGGAATTAAATATCAGAATCTTTTAGGAACAAATGTCTTAGATTTAACTAAATCGTATTACTTTTGCACTTCAGTATGATTAGTGCAAATGTGGGAATTTTTTTTTGTTGGCAAGCAATTTTATTTATAAAAGTTCAAAACAACATTTAATTTCCTTTTGTTTAGAAGTTTAATTTGTAAATTTGACCGGACAAGAAAGAGTAAAAAGATTATGACTAGATTAAGTGTGAATATAAACAAGGTGGCAACCTTGCGTAATGCCAGAGGCGAGAACTTGCCCGATGTGACAAAGGTTGCATTGGATTGTGAAGCTTTTGGTGCAGAAGGTATTACAGTTCATCCCCGCCCCGATGAAAGACATATCAGACGTGCGGATGTTTATGAATTGCGTCCGTTGCTGAAAACGGAATTTAATATAGAGGGCTATCCGGCTCCCGAATTTATCGACCTTGTGTTGAAGGTGAAACCGCAACAAGTGACATTGGTTCCAGATGCTCCCGGTCAGATTACATCCAATGCCGGTTGGGATACAAAAGCGAATTTGTCCTTTTTGACCGAAGTGCTCGATGAGTTCAACCGTGCAGGTATCCGTACTTCCGTATTCGTAGGTACTGAAGCCGAATCAATAGAATATGCAGCTAAAGCGGGAGCCGACAGGGTGGAACTTTATACGGCGCCTTATGCCAGTGGCTATGTTGCAAACAAAGAAGCTGCGATTGCTCCGTTTGTAGAAGCTGCAAAGGTTACCCGCAGTCTTGGGATGGGCTTGAATGCAGGCCATGACCTTAGTCTCGTGAACTTGCATTACCTGTATGAAAACATTCCTTGGCTGGATGAGGTTTCTATCGGGCATGCGCTGATTTGTGACGCTTTATATCTGGGACTTGAAAAAACTATTCAGGAATATAAAAACTGTCTTCGCTAATGAACACTTTGTTATTTATCCTCGCACAAGCTGCGACTCAAACTATTGACTCAATAGGAAACATGACAAACCTGACGGAAGTGACGTCGGGAAAAGAAATGAATATGCTCGACATGGCTTTCAAGGGCGGTTGGATTATGATTGTCCTCGGTTTGCTGTCGGTAGCTTGTTTTTATATCTTGTTTGAACGTATGTATTTTATCCGTAAAGCAGGTAAAGAAGATCCTATGTTCATGGATAAAATTAAAGATTATATTCTGACGGGTGAAATAAAAGCCGCAATTAACTATTGCCGTGCCACAAACACTCCGTCGGCACGTATGATTGAAAAGGGCATCAGCCGTTTAGGCCGTCCTATCAACGACGTGCAGGTAGCTATCGAGAATGTGGGTAATCTGGAAGTTGCCAAACTGGAAAAAGGTCTGCCTATTATGGCAACCATTGCCGGTGGTGCTCCGATGATCGGTTTCCTTGGTACGGTAACGGGTATGGTTCGTGCTTTCTGGGAAATGGCTAATGCCGGTAATAATATTGATATAACACTTTTGTCGAGCGGTATCTATGAAGCGATGATTACTACCGTAGGCGGTTTGATTGTGGGTATCATTGCCATGTTTGCCTATAACTATCTGGTTACTTTGGTAGACGGAGTGGTGAACAAGATGGAAGCCAAAACGCTTGCTTTCATGGATTTGCTTAACGAACCTGCACAAAAATAATTTGCTATGGCATTAAAAAGAAGAACAAAAATATCACCGAACTTCAGTATGGCGTCTATGACGGACATCATATTCCTGTTATTGATATTTTTTATGATAACTTCTACCGTAGTGTCGCCCAATGCCATTAAAGTGCTTCTTCCGCAGGGAAAGCAGCAGACATCGGCAAAACCGTTGACAAGAGTTATCATAGATAAGGAACTGAACTATTTCGTTGCTTTCGGCAATGAAAACGAACAGACGATAGATCTAGCTGAACTTCCGGCTTTCCTTCAGGCATGTGCCGATAAGGAACCCGAAATGTATGTGGCGCTCTATGCCGATGAAACAGTTCCATACAGAGAGATTGTGAAGATATTGAATATTGCAAACGAAAATCGTTTTAAGATGGTTTTGGCAACCCGTCCGCCCGAAACAAAATAAAGTTACGATTGGTGAGAACAAGGAAAAGTGAAATAATAGGAGCCGTAGGTACATTGGCGGTACACATTGCCGTTATTCTCTTTTTATATCTGATGTTTATTCGTAAACCGGATATGACGGGAGAGAGCGGAGTACCTGTCATGTTGGGTAACGTGGAAATGGCAAAAGGAATGTTCGATCCCAATACCATGACGGAAGTCGACATTCAGCCAGAGCCTGTTGTAACTCCCGAAGAGGTGGTGCCACAGGAAACGGAACAGGAAATGATCACTCAGACCGAGGAGGAGACTGTTGCCATTAAGCCTAAAGCCGAGCCGAAACCTAAAAAAAAAGTTCCGAAAAAGAAAGAACAGAAGAAGCCGGTTGAAAAGACCGAAGCAGAGAAGCGTGCCGAGCAGGAAAAGGCTGCTGCGGTTGCAGCAAATAAAGCGATTGCAGGTGCTTTTGGAAAAGGAGCGCAAATGGGAAACAAGGGAAATGCTGCTTCGGGCAGTGGAGTACAAGGTAGTCCGACCGGTAATTCTTCCACAGGTAAGACCAGCGGCGTAGGCGGTTATGGAGAATTCGACCTTAATGGGCGTTCATTGGGGGAAGGCGGTCTTCCGCGTCCGGTATATAATGTGCAAGATGAAGGCAAGGTGGTGGTGACTATAACCGTGAACCCTGCCGGAGTCGTGATAAATACAAGTATCAACAAACAGACAAACACGGTAAATGCAGCTCTGCGCAGGGCTGCGGAAAATGCGGCGAAGAAAGCCCGTTTTAATGTGATAGACGGAGTGAATAATCAACAAGGAACAATTACATATTACTTTAACCTAAAATAAAAGGAGGACAAATGGGATCAGTTTATGTGTTTTTTGCCGATGGCTTTGAGGAAATCGAAGCTCTTACTATTGTAGATGTGTTAAGACGTGCTAATCTGAAAGTGGAAATGATTTCCGTTACAGATGAAGATGTGGTAACGGGTGCTCATGATATTCCTGTAATTTGTGATGCACGCTTTGAAGGATATAATTTCGATGATGCCGAAATATTGGTGCTGCCCGGTGGTATGCCCGGAGCTGCCACATTAGGGAAACACGAAGGATTGCGCAGTTTGATTCGTGAATTTGCCAACGATAATAAGCCGATAGCTGCTATTTGCGCTGCTCCTTCCGTACTTGGGAAAATGGGCTTGTTGAAAGGCAAAGTGGTAACTTGCTATCCGGGATTTGAACAATATTTGGAAGGAACGGAATCGACAGGCGGAATGGTTGAACAAGACGGTAGTCTGATTACCGGAATCGGTCCCGGTGCTGCTTTGAAGTTTGCTTTTGCCATCGTGGAAATGCTTGTCGGCAAAGAGAAAGCAAGAGAATTGTCGGAAGCTATGTTTGTGAAATAAAGAATTATGAAGAAATCCGTATTGATAGTTGCCGGTGGCAAAGGTTTGCGCATGGGAGGAGAAATACCCAAACAGTTTCTTCCGATAGGAGGCAAACCTGTCTTGATGCGCACAATTGAGGCTTTTTATCAATATGATTCTTCGTTGGATATTATTTTGGTTCTTCCCCGTGAGCAACAGGAATATTGGAGTAAGCTATGCAAAGAGTACTCTTTCGATATATCTTGTAAGGTGGCCGACGGGGGAGAAACACGTTTTCACTCCGTAAAGAACGGCTTGGAACTTGTTGAAGAAGGGCTTGTAGGTGTACATGACGGAGTGCGTCCGTTTGTTTCCCGTGAAGTGATAACCCGTTGCTTTGATGTTGCGGAAAAGGAGCACGCTGTTATTCCTATTATCGGAATGATAGAAACGGTTCGCCATATAGGTGCTGACGGCAAAAGCATAACTGTTAACCGTGATGATTATAAGTTGGTGCAGACGCCACAGGTATTTTCCGTTCCACTTTTGAAGAAAGCATATAACCAACCCTATTCTTCTCTTTTTACTGACGATGCTTCGGTGGTCGAAGCCTTGGGTGAAACAGTTCGTTTGGTGGAAGGGAACAGGGAAAACATAAAATTGACAACACCTTTTGATTTGAAAATAGCGGAGGCATTGCTCTGATGTTTGACATTACTACACGTGACATAAAGTATTTGCCCGGAGTGGGGCCACAGCGTGCAGCTATCCTGAACAAGGAGTTGAACGTTTATTCCCTGCACGATCTTCTGTATTATTTCCCTTATAAATATGTAGACCGGAGCCGTCTTTACTATGCACATGAGATTGACGGCAATATGCCCTATATACAATTAAAAGGTAAGATACTAAGCTTTGAAACGTTTGGGGAAGGCAGACAGCGCAGGCTTGTAGCGCATTTCTCGGATGGGACAGGAGTCGTGGATCTCATCTGGTTTCAAGGTATCAAGTATCTTATAGGCAAATATAAATTAAATCAGGAATATATTGTGTTTGGGAAGCCCACCGTTTTTAACGGACGGGTAAATATAGCACATCCCGATATTGATGATGCTGAAAGCCTGACACTCTCTGCAATGGGGCTGCAACCCTATTATAATACGACAGAGAAGATGAAAAGGAGTTTTCTCAACTCTCATGCGATTGAGAAGTTAGTGGAAACACTTCTTGGCCAAATAGAATCTCCGCTTCCCGAAACTCTGAGTGAGCAGGTTGTTGTGGAACATCACTTGATGCCGTTGACCGAAGCATTGCAAAATATACATTTCCCTAAGAATCCGGAACTGTTGCGTAAGGCTCAAACCCGCTTGAAGTTTGAGGAGCTTTTCTACGTTCAGTTAAACATACTTCGTTACAGCAAAGACCGTCAAAAGAAATATCGTGGTTTTGTATTCAGGAAAGTAGGAGAGGTCTTTAATTCTTTCTATTCGCAGAATTTGCCTTTCGAGTTGACCGGTGCACAAAAGCGGGTAATGAAGGAAATACGTAAGGACGTGGGTAGTGGCAAACAGATGAATCGTCTGTTGCAAGGCGATGTGGGAAGCGGTAAAACACTTGTGGCTCTTATGAGTATGCTGATTGCCATTGATAACGGTTATCAGGCGTGCATGATGGCGCCAACGGAAATCCTTGCCAATCAGCACTTTGAAACTATAAAGGAATTGCTTTTCGGTTTGGATATTCATGTGGAGCTACTTACGGGTTCTATAAAAGGAAAGAAACGCGAAGCCATTCTGTCCGGTTTGCTCACCGGAGACGTACATATATTAATCGGTACTCATGCGGTTATTGAAGATACGGTGAATTTCTCCGCTTTGGGTTTGGTTGTGATTGACGAACAGCACCGTTTCGGAGTGGCTCAACGGGCAAAGCTGTGGAATAAAAACATACAGCCGCCTCATATTCTTGTAATGACGGCAACCCCTATCCCGCGAACATTGGCAATGACCTTATATGGTGATCTCGATGTTTCGGTTATAGATGAACTGCCTCCCGGACGTAAACCTATTGCGACAATGCACCAGTTCGATAACCGGAGAACCAGCCTGTATGCTTCCATTCGCAAACAGATTGAAGAAGGACGCCAGGTATATATCGTTTATCCTTTGATAAAGGAGAGTGAAAAGATAGATATAAAAAATCTGGAAGAAGGATACATGCACATTTGTGAAGAGTTTCCGGAGTACAAGGTGAGTAAAGTGCATGGAAAGATGAAAGCTGCCGAGAAAGATGAAGAAATGCAGAAATTCGTCAATGGTGAAACACAGATAATGGTTGCTACGACTGTCATTGAGGTGGGAGTGAATGTGCCTAATGCTTCGGTTATGGTAATAGAAAATGCCGAGCGGTTCGGTTTGTCACAGCTTCACCAGCTACGTGGCAGAGTAGGGCGCGGAGCCGACCAGTCTTATTGTATTCTGGTTACTAACTATAAATTGAGCGAAGAAACCCGTAAGCGTTTGGAGATAATGGTTCGCACCAATGACGGCTTTGAAATAGCTGAAGCCGATTTGAAATTACGTGGTCCCGGTGATTTGGAAGGAACTCAGCAAAGCGGTATTGCATTCGATTTGAAAATAGCCGACCTTGCACGAGACGGACAATTATTGCAATATGTCCGTGACGTGGCAGAAAAAATAGTAGATGAAGATCCCGATGAGACGAAACCCGGGAATGAAGTCTTGTGGAGGCAGTTGCGTGCTTTGCGTAAAACAAATATAAATTGGGCGTCCATTAGTTGAAAAACGCTTAAATATACGGCATTTTTGCAAAATATGCTGCAAAACATATTCTTTCGTATCTTCCCTGTTTATAATGGTTTAAGGAATTATTTCTTTATTATCGGCATCTCCTAATATGAAAAATGGTTAAGAAAGTATCTCCTGTTTGGACGGAAATTACTATCTTTGAAAGAATTTTTTATAAAAGGCATTGTAAAACAACCTAATTTGTCAATTTATGGAAAGAACACTTGTTATATTAAAACCATGTACTCTGCAAAGAGGACTAGTTGGCGAAATACTTCGTCGCTTTGAACGCAAGGGATTAAGATTGGCAGGAATGAAAATGATACAGTTGACAGATGAGTTGTTGAGCGAACATTATGCACACCTTAGTGGCAAACCATTCTTTCAAAGAGTGAAAGATTCAATGATGACAGCTCCTGTTATCGTTTGTTGTTATGAGGGTGTCGATGCTATTCAGACAGTCCGTACATTGGCGGGACCAACTAACGGGCGTTTGGCTGCTCCGGGAACTATTCGCGGTGATTACAGTATGAGCTTTCAGGAAAATATCGTTCATGCTTCCGACTCTCCCGAGAATGCAGTTATAGAGTTAAACAGATTTTTTAAACCGGAAGAGATATTCGACTACAAACAGGCAACATTCGATTACCTGTATGCAAATGACGAATATTAATTGTGAAATTAGTTAAAACGAATGAATTTCAAGTTTATTAGAACGTTTGCCGTAGCGGCATTGGCAATGGTAAGTTTAAACTCCTTTTCTCAGGATTTACTTGCTCGCCAGGCACCTATCGACAGAAAGCTAAAGGCAGTAGATTCTTTGGCATTACAAAGACAAATCAAAGCCGAGCAATCTAAATATCCTGCATATAGCTTATACCCCAACTGGAATAATCAGTATGTACATGCTTATGGCAAATCGGTTGCTATCCCCGATACTTTCAGAATAGACCTGACAGGTTTTTGCATGCCTACTCCAAGTACCAAGATTACTTCGAAATTCGGTCCTCGCAGAAGACGTATGCACAACGGTCTTGACCTAAAGGTATATATCGGAGATACTATTGTTGCAGCATTCGACGGTAAAGTACGTATCGTTAAGTACGAACGCAGAGGATATGGAAATTACGTTGTCATTCGTCATGAAAATGGTTTGGAAACAGTATACGGACACCTTTCGAAACAATTAGTGAAACCGGATCAGATGGTGAAAGCCGGTGAACCTATCGGATTGGGAGGAAATACAGGTCGTTCTACAGGTTCCCACCTGCATTTTGAAACCCGCTTCCTTGGAGTTGCCATTAACCCGGTTTATATGTTTGACTTCCCCAATCAGGATATTGTAGCGGATTCTTATTTGTTTACCAGAAGCAAGAGTTCAAAGGCATCTTCGGTTAGAGGTACTTTGGCATCGGCAGGTGCATCTTCCGATGGTACGGTTAAATACCATAAAGTACGCAGTGGAGATACATTATCGAGGATTGCTTCCAAACGTGGAGTTTCCGTTGATAGATTATGTAAGCTGAATAATATTAAGAAAACTACTATTCTCAGGATCGGACAAGTATTGCGTTGCTCATAAAAACGTAAAGAAGATATTTAACAGAGGGTACTTTAATATAATTTAGAGTACCCTCTTTTTATTTTTCACTTAATTATTGTTACCTTTGCTGCCTATTCATAAAGAGATGAAAGATACTAAACAACAATTTGAGCATGTAATAGCTGTCTGTCGTGACTTGTTTGCGAAAAAACTTCACGATTATGGAGCTTCCTGGCGCATTATGCGCCCGAGTTCACTCACCGATCAGATTTTTATTAAGGCGAACCGTATCAGAAGTATTGAAACCAAAGGAGTAGCTTTGGTGGATGAAGGTATCCGTTCTGAGTTTATAGCCATTGTTAATTATGGAATTATAGGCTTGATTCAATTGGAGTTGGGATATGCGGAGTCGGCGGATATGAGTGCGGAAGAAGCTTTGGCTCTTTATGATAAATATGCAAAGGAAGCTTTGGAACTTATGTTGGCAAAGAATCATGATTATGATGAGGCTTGGCGTTCCATGCGTATCAGCTCTTATACGGATTTGATTCTGATGAAGATTTATCGCACGAAGCAGATAGAAAGCAATGCCGGACAGACAATCGTTTCGGAAGGTATTGATGCTAACTACATGGATATGATTAATTACTCGGTATTCGGTTTGATTAAGTTGGAGTTTGGAGACTAAAAAATTAAATATGACGATAGGGGTGTGGACAAACGTTTGCCGTTTTGCCCTTGCTTTTGTTTTTATATTCTCGGGGTTTGTGAAGGCGGTCGATCCTCTTGGCTCACAATATAAGATTCAGGATTATCTGGAAGCATTCGGCATCGCCGGATGGTTTCCTTCATTCTTTCCTTTGTTTGTGGCTATCATATTATCTACACTGGAATTCTCTGTCGGAGTTTATTTCCTGTTTGGGATAAGGAGAAAGTTGAGTACGGCTTTAGCCTTGATAATAATGGGATTCATGACTCCGTTAACGTTTTATCTGGCAATAGCCAATCCGGTTTCCGATTGCGGTTGTTTCGGTGATGCATGGGTGCTTACGAATTGGGAGACATTCATTAAGAATGTATTTTTGTTGCTGGCTGCTATTTCCGTTTTTAAATGGGGAAACAGAATCATCAGGCTCGTAAGTGAAAGTTCACAATGGTTGATTGCCCTTTATTCACTGATATTCATTATAGGGGTTTCATTATACTGTTTGACTTATTTGCCGGTAATTGATTTTCGTCCTTATAAGGTAGGAACTGATATTCCTCAAAGCATGATCATACCCGAAGGAGCGAAAAAGAGTGTTTACGAGAGTACTTTTATTCTTGAAAAAGACGGCGTAAAGAAAGAATTCACATTAGATGATTATCCGGATAGCACATGGACTTTTATAGATACACATACCGTATTGAAAGAGAAAGGTTACGAACCGCCCATCCATGATTTTTCTATTGTCAGAACTGCTGATGGTGAAGATATTACCGAGGAGGTTTTGAATGATAAGAATTATACATTCCTGTTGATAGCCCATAGAATAGATCAGGCGGATGACAGTAATATTGACCTTATCAATGAAATTTATGACTATTGTGTGGAAAACGGCTATAAATTCTATTGCCTCACTTCTTCACTCGATGATGAGATAGAACAATGGCGTGACAAGACCGGTGCCGAATATCCTTTTTGCATAGCAGACGATATTACGCTTAAAACAATTATTCGTTCCAATCCCGGATTGATGTTGATTAAAGACGGTGTGATTCTGAATAAATGGAGTCATAACGAGTTGCCGGATGAATACGCTTTAACCGGGAAATTGGATAAATTGTCCATCGGTAAGTTGCAGCCCCGGGTACTTTCCCATACAATGGGAGCTATTTTCTTGTGGTTTGTCATTCCTTTGCTGATATTCTTGGGAATAGATATATTGGTGGTGAGACGCCTCGAGAGACGGAAAAAGATTGAAAAGATAAAATAGGAATTTAATTAACCCTTTAATAATTAAACAAAATGAGAAAAAACATTGTTGCAGGAAACTGGAAAATGAACAAAAACCTTCAAGAAGGTATTGCTCTGGCAAAAGAATTGAATGAAGCTTTGGCTAACGAAAAGCAGAATTGTGATGTAATCATCTGCACTCCGTTTATTCACCTTGCTTCTGTAACTCCTATCGTTGATCCTGCAAAGATCGGTGTAGGTGCAGAAAACTGTGCTGATAAAGAATCAGGTGCTTATACCGGTGAAGTTTCTGCTTCTATGGTAGCTTCTACAGGTGCCAAGTATGTAATCCTCGGTCACTCGGAACGTCGCGCTTACTATGGCGAAACAGTAGAAATCCTTGATAAAAAAGTGAAATTGGCTTTGGCTAACGGCTTGACTCCTATCTTCTGTATCGGTGAAGTTTTGGAAGAACGCGAAGCAAACAAACAAAATGAAGTAGTTGCTGCTCAGTTGGCTTCTGTATTCTCTTTGTCTGCTGAAGATTTCTCTAAGATTGTTTTGGCTTACGAGCCGGTTTGGGCTATTGGTACAGGTAAAACTGCTACTGCAGAGCAAGCACAGGAAATCCATGCATTTATCCGTTCTTTGATCGTTGATAAATATGGTAAGGAAGTTGCTGAAAATACTTCAATCCTTTACGGCGGTAGCTGCAAACCTTCCAACGCAAAAGAATTGTTTGCTAATCCGGATGTAGACGGTGGTTTGATCGGTGGAGCTGCTTTGAAAGTTGCAGACTTCAAGGGTATCATCGACGCTTTTAATTAATAGTATATTCAATTTCCCCTCTTTCAAGAGGGGAAATAAAATTTATCCGTTATGAAAAGAAATCTTTCTATTCTTGTGGTGCTGTTTGCCTTATTCACTGTTACTACTGTGCAGGCTCAGACTATTATCAAGAGTTTGGAACAGAATCGTCCGGGACAGGGAACGGTGAATGTGTATCAAGATCCGCGTATTGAAGCCTTGATAGGTGTCCGCTCTGCGAATAGTGGAACTGTCGAAGGCAGAGTCCTGAAAACATCGGGTTATCGTGTGCAGGTATATGCAGGCAACAATTCCCGTACTGCAAAGGAAGAAGCTGCACATATAGCGGCGCAGGTGAGAGAGTATTTTCCGGATTTAGCTGTATATACACGTTTTTCCAATCCTCGTTGGATATGCAGGGTAGGAGATTACAGAAGTGTGGAAGAAGCGGATGCCATGATGAGAAAACTTAGAAGCACAGGTGTCTTTAAAGAAGTATCAATAGTAAAGGAACAAATTAATATATCTCTATAATATGTTGGAAATGGAAGAAACATCTTCACAGGTGATTGAAGAGTTGAAAGGTCATTATAAGCAGGTTCTTTCTTTGTTGGGAGAGGACGTTGAACGTGAAGGATTGCTGAAAACTCCCGAACGTGTGGCTAAAGCCATGCTTACATTGACAAGAGGATATAATCAGGACCCTCATGCAGTTCTTGCTTCGGCTAAGTTCAAAGAAGAATACAGCCAAATGGTTATTGTTAAGGACATTGATTTCTTTTCACTTTGTGAGCATCACATGCTTCCGTTTTACGGCAAAGCGCATGTGGCATATATTCCCAACGGATATATTACAGGATTGAGCAAAATAGCCCGTGTGGTAGATATTTTCTCTCATCGCCTGCAAGTGCAGGAACGTATGACTTTGCAGATAAAGGAATGTATTCAGGAAACGTTGAATCCATTAGGTGTAATGGTGGTTATAGAAGCGAAACATATGTGCATGCAGATGCGTGGAGTGGAAAGACAAAATTCTGTTACTACAACTTCTGATTTTACAGGTGCTTTTAATCAGGCTAAGACACGTGAAGAGTTTATGAATCTCATAACACATAAATGATTAAATTACATTGTAAGCACCCGGTCACCCAGTCTTTTGGCCATTATGTTTTGAATCTCTTTCAGCTCTTTGAACTTCTTCATAATGGCTTGACATTTTTCTTCATTTTTAGCTGTTTCGGGATCTTGAAGAAGCCGCATGGTATGTTTCAGTTCTTCTTCAACAATCGCATTTTTGAAGTCAATCATTAATAGTGGAACCAGATCAACCAAACGCTCTTCATCAGCTACTATTTTCTGATTTTTCGAATGATATTTGCTCAGTTGGTAGCGGTCACTGATTAACTCGGCGGCGAGCTTGCTGATAACCGGATCGGGATGAGCGAGAAAGTATCGTTCTGCAACGAAATTATTTTTTCCGATATGCTCACCTGCTTCGGCAAGTATTTTGCGATGCAAAGGATTATGAAAAGCCAAATCGTCTTCTTTTAAATCATTGATAATGTATTCAATGACGGTTACAGGTATTTCTTCCCCGTTTTCTGCCGTTGCATAGCACATAACCTTTTCACCATAACGAACCAGTGATCGGAGAATCAATCGCTCTATTTTGTAAAATTCCCTTTCTTCCTGTCCATCGGACGGGATGAATGTTCCGTAAATTTCTTCTAATGCCTGGGGAGGAGCTTCTACTTTCTGTTCGGTTGCTATCTTTTCAAGGAAACTGTCATCCCGTTGCTTCAGTAGTTTGCCTATTTCATTCTGAAGAACTTGTTCGCTTACTTTCAGCAGTGAAGCGCATTCTTGCATACATGCATAGCGCACTATCTTGTTGGGTATCACGGCAATACTTTTCACCATGTCAGACATAAGCTCCGCTTTCTTGATAGGATCATTTCCTACTTCTCCCAATAAAAGATTGGCTTTGAAATTGATAAAGTTGACTTCGTGCTCTTTGATATATTGCTGGAATTCCGTGGCGCTATGTTTCTTTGAAAAACTATCGGGATCGTCTCCGTCCGGTAAAAGTAGGATTTTAATGTTCATACCTTCACTCAGCAACATGTCTATACCACGTATGCTTGCTTTAATACCGGCAGCATCGCCGTCATATAAAACAGTAACATTATTGGTGAAACGTTGGATAAGCTTTATTTGCCCTGTCGTAAGCGAAGTTCCCGAAGAAGCAACGACATTCTCCACTCCGCTTTGATGCATGGAGATTACGTCCATGTAACCTTCTACCAAGAAACATTTGTCTTGCTTTACAATGGCTTGCTTGGCAAAGTAAATGCCATAGAGCTCGTTACTTTTGTGGTATATTTCACTTTCAGGCGAGTTGACATATTTGGCGGTTTTGGCATCTGTTTGAAGTACGCGACCTCCGAAAGCCACAATCTTTCCTGTGACGGTATGTACGGGAAAGATAACCCTGCCCCAAAAACGGTCGCGAAGAGAACCGTCGTCCCTTGTGTAGCATAATCCGGTTTTGGTCAGGAATTCCGCCTGATAGCCTTTGCGGATGGCTTCTTTGGCAAGAGCATCATGTCCGGAAGTGCTGAATCCTAATTGAAACTTTTTTATAATATCGTCCCGGATGGCACGGTGCCGGAAATACGCCATACCGATGGATTGTCCGTCTACATGATTGTAAAGGATATTTTGGAAGTAATCCCGTGCAAATTCATTGACTACAAACATACTCTCACGAGTGCTTTGCGCCTGCTTTTCTTCGTTGCTCAGCTCCCGTTCTTTTACCTCGATATTGTATTTCTTGGCAAGATATTTCAGTGCTTCGTAGTAAGACATCTGTTCATGCTCCATGATGAAGTGAACAGCATTCCCGCCTTTACCGCAGCTAAAGCATTTGCATACTCCTTTTGAGGGTGAAACACTGAATGAAGGTGTCTTTTCATTGTGGAACGGGCACAAGCCTACATAGTTGACACCCCGTTTTTTGAGTGTAACAAACTCCGATACCACATCTACAATCTGTGCGGCATCCAGTATTCTGTCTATGGTAGCTTGATCAATCATTGCGTTTCCCCTAAAAGCAGATGCGAAGTTACTAAAAGAAAATCGACCGTCAAAGTGAGTAGGTTATTTTATTATATTCTTTGTAAGTGTTAATAATTCGGATGTCATCTCTTAACAAATCCGATTAAATTCTTAAATCATGTTACAAAACATGCTTTTTTATTTGGTTAATTTGGAGATTCGTTAGAAGTCCGTATCTTTGCAATGTGTTTTTCATAGTATTAGATTTAAGGTTAACAAAGGTTGGAGTCAGGCGTGACTCCTTTTTTTATACCCTAACGCCAAATTCCTTTTCCGCATCAAAGCAAGGGCAAGCCTTGTGAATATCCGCACTCAGTTGATAATGTCCCAGCACTTTCACATCCCCGAACGCATGTCGCAAGGCATAAACCAGATCGCGCAAAGACGAACGTTGTTGCCATGTTCGCGTGTCGGCAGGTTTTCCGGTTTCATCCAATCCTCCTTCATAGCAGATGCCTATGCTGTGCAAATTGAATCCTTTGGCATGTGCCCCGATTTTTTCGATCGGGCGGGTGGCATGCACACCGCCGTCCCGGGTGATATAAAAATGATAGCCTGTCCCGTCAAACCCTCTGCCGCGGTGGCAGGCATCGAGCTGCTCCACCGTGAAAGGAGCATTGCAGCGCGTGGCGCTGCAATGGATCACGAGCATCTTAATCTCGCGAGGTAACATCCCGTCCTGTCTCATCCCACACAAGATGTTATGCCGATAGCACTTGCCACGGTGGTTGCCACGGCGATGATGACCTTGATTACAATACTCCAGATTGATTTTTTTCCTGATGTTGTTGACATGATTTTTAGTGTTTAGTGAATTAGTGATAAGTGATTAGTATTAAAAGGGGAGATTTGCGGCTATTCCCCCATTTCCGCAACTCCTTCGGCTTCCCCGGCCTGCTTCTCGTTATCCGCCACATAAGGGATAAACTTCACATTGCGGCACATGTCGAGTAACTGCGTGCTGGGGTGGAAATTCACCTTGCAGCCCTTGATGTTTGTTTTGCCGAAATCTTTTGCGGTAACGGCGGGATGGGTTTGCAGAACCAGACGGAAATTCCCCAGTTTGCCTATCTGGGCGATGTCTCCCGCCGAAAGCACGTTTTGAATCTCCAACAGGAACTCACCGATAGCCCCTTCCAACTCACCGGTGGAGAAACTGGAACGCTCCCCGATGCGCTTGCAGATTTCCTCCACCGAAATGCGACGATAGGAACGTGAAAGACCGTAATACTTTTTCGGTGCTTCGGGATTCATGGGATTTTTACGGGAAACCACTACATACTGTTGTGCCATTTTAATTTGATTTACAGTTAATAATTGAGAATGAATAATTGATACATTTTGTAACCGGTTACGCTGCAAATATACTGCTTGTGCAAAGGCGGATGAATGGCAGTGAACAGCTATGAACAGTAAGAAATTAATTACATTCGGATGCTTGTGCAATACGCTGAAAATGAGTATATTTACAGTAAAAAGAAGAATGGAAGAGATGGAACTGTTTGTGGTGAAATGTTATGGCAAGTCGGAACTGGCACAGATGTATTTCCCCGGTTTGCGCCGGGAGACTGCCGCACAAAAGCTGAAACGATGGATAAGGAAATGCTCGGAACTGTCCGGCGAACTGAATAAGGAAGAATACGGATACAGGGTTCAGACACGTACCTACTCCGCCCGGGAAGTCAGACTGATTGTACATTATCTGGGAGAGCCGTTTTAAGGTTGATCTATATCTCCCCTCCTTATGGAGGAGGGGTTAGGGGTGGTGGTAGATAACAGATTCCTATTTAATGATGTTTTAAAGGTATTCTTTCCTACCACCACCCCCTGCCCCTCCTCCATAAGGAGGGGAGATAAGAGATAAAGCCTTATGTTAAAACGATGTGTAGAAAGAGTAGCTCAAGAGGGGAAATTAGTTTTTCGCCCCCCCTAAAAAAACAATCACCGCGGACATTATTTCAATCGCCGCGGTGATTGTTCCATTCGCCGCCTTGATTGAAACAATCGCCGCGGCGATTGAAATAACGTCCGCGGCGATTGGAAACATCCCTTAAATCAAATCCGGAATATAATCACCTATGCGCGTCAGGCTCTTGTCATGGCCGAAATAGATCTTTCCCGTAGCCCCGTTGCGGTGCTTGGCTATGATGATGATACCTAGGTTCTCGGTAGGATACCCGCTCTCCCTGTCGGTGGCGATGCCGGCAAGAGCGGGACGGTAGAGCAACCCCACCAGGTCGGCGTCCTGCTCTATGGAACCACTCTCACGCAGGTGGCTCAACTGGGGCACTTTGCCGGGACGGTTCTCCGAGTCGCGGTTCAACTGGCACAGGAGCACCACGGGGCAATCCATCTCCTTGGCAAGCAGCTTCGCCTGATGCGCCGCCTGTGCCACCTCCTGTTCACGGTTGCGGTTGGGGTTGCCCGTGGCCATGTCCGCCAGTTGCAGGTAGTCGATGTAAATGGCATCCAAGCCGTGTTTCGATTTCTGCAGACGGGCTTCGCTGCGGATGTAATCCATGCTCATTTTTGCGCTGTCATCCACCCTGATATTTAACCCGCTGAGTCTCACCGCTGCGGCTTGTGCCTGTTCCATCTCCTCCGTCCCGATCTTTCCGTTGCGCCACGAGTGCGGATCTATCCTTGTTTCGGACATGATCCACTTGTCCGCCAGCCGTTCGCCGGACATTTCCAGGCTGCACACCAGCACGTGGTAACCTGCCCGGGCGGCGGCTTTCACCATGTGCATCGCCACCGAGGTCTTACCCGTCCCGGGACGTCCGGCTATCACTATGAGCTCCTTGCGCTGCAAGCCGGCAGTCAGGTCGTCCAGGTCTTGCAGCCCCGTGGGGATGCCGGTTAGCCCGTTCACATTGTTCTGCACACGCCCCCGGGCTTCGCGCATGGCATCGTCCATAAGCGCAGCCATGCCGCGGACGTTCTGCGCCCATGCGCAGTCGCCCTCCACCCCGTCGAGCAGGTGGCGGCAGGATGCGAGCACCTCAGCCGTGTCAAACGTTTCGTCCTGTGCCTGCGCCTGCAATTCGCAGAAGCCCCGGATGAGCATCCGGCGCAGGTATTTGTCCTTCACTATGAGCGCATGGCGTTCAACGTGCGCCGAGCTTGCCACACGCGAGGCAAGACGGGTTATTTCATACGGTCCGCCTATCCCGTCGAGCCTCCCGCGCCGTTTCAGTTCTTCGGTCACCGTGAGCATATCCACTTCCCGCCCGTCCCTGTGCATGCAGGCAATGGCATCATAGATCTCACGGTGCGTTTTGTTGTAAAACATCTCCGGGCGGAGTATCTTCTCCACCATGACCATCGCCTTGGTTTCGAGCAGCAATGCGCCGATAACCACCTCTTCCAGCTCCGTTGCAGAGGGAAGAGGCATCTGTTGGTTCATTTCCACGGCTTCACACGAATTCGTTCAGGAAACATTTATCGGCAAGATAGTTGCATGCTTTCTTGCAGAACCTCACATCGGTGAGGCTGTAATAATAGTTTTCGATGTTGGCAATGGCGAGTTCGCGTTCGTTGACGGACAGCTTGCTCCACTCACGGCGTGCCGCCCCTATCTCCGTCTTGTTCAGCCCGGTTTGCCCGTGATACATGTTCCAGAACTCGGCAAACATCTCCTCGCTGCGGTTCTTGCCGTTTTTGCCGCCTGTTTCCCGGCACGTGAAAAACTCATAGTGTATGATCACGATGTGGGTGGTGTATTTGTTTTCCACTTTCTCCAGAAAGCCTTCGCAGGCAAGTTCGTCGATGAAACGTCTCGTCTTTCCCACTTTCCAGTGGAACAGTTTCGCCCACTGCGCCATGGAGCGCAAGGACGCACCCCGGCGGCACAGGTATTCCCTGCCGTGGATGGTGACCGTCTTGTCGGCATGGTTTACATTTGTCAGCAATATGATAATTCCCTCCACATCGCTCACACCGCATGTTTGGGTTTTCAGCATCTTTTCCAGTACCACTTTGGGTAAAAGGATGAATCCTTTGGAATAGGCTTCCGACCGGATATTTTTAAAAACTTCTTTCATTGATTAATTCCGTTTGGTTTTGCAATAGATTTGCCCATAAAAACCGGACAGGCAGGCGGAGAGGCAAATCTATTTGTATTCTATTAAATTACAACCTGTTATAAAAAAACTAATAAGACCATCGGCAAGGCATCCGGCGACAAAGAATAAATAGATAAAAATATATAGATATTAAAAATATCTATCCTCTCAATTTTCCTTTTTTCCCACTTCGGATGTGTCTTTAAAGTGACCTGTTCAGGAAGGCGTTCTACGTTGATTCATGATTGTTTAACATGTTTAAATTGTAATGATATAATTAGAATCGATTCCGGTGCGAAATAACTTCTTTAAAACCGGAAACAAAATTAAACTCCCGTTTTTATTTTCCATTTATTTTGTTAACAGGAGGGGGGATTTCGGGGAAGTAAGGTAGGGTAAAAATAGGCTTTTAACTTTTATTAAGCACGAAAAACGGGCTATATAAAGCGGTATGCAACAAGAAAACCGAAACTCATGGCTTACGCAGGGGGTACGGAAGTGAAAGAATCACAGGGAGATATGTCGTCCGTTTTTCTAAATGAATAAGGAGGAAAAAGAATTAATGTTTTTTACACAGGGAAGAAGATAAATATAAATAATATTAACCGTTCCAAAAAACGTTCGTTTTGTGCCACAAATATAACGCCTTTATTTCGACCACACAAAACTTTATTGCAAATAATTAGTAATATTTTTATATATCATATATAAATCATTTATTATCAACTTCTTAAGCTGTTGAATTTTTCTTTTCAAAACTGAATTTCATCCTAGTTTTTATGCCTCGCGAATTTTACGAAAAAATTCCAAAATTATGTTTCAAATAACGAACGTTTATTGGGACACCAAATTTTCTTTTAACAATGCTTAAAATCTTATTAAGTCCCAATATATCAAACAGATAAGCTACTTCGGCATGTAACTGAGGGAGCTTTTGGTATATCCATCCGATACATTTTTATGGAACTTGTGAATCAATATAATTGGTACGCACTCTACACGGCTCCCAGAGCAGAGAAAAAAGTACAGCATCAGTTACAGTTGAGAGGTTACCAGAACTACCTGCCGATACAGACGGTGACACACTTGTGGAGCGACCGGAAGAAGAAGGTGGATGTGCCGGTTATCAGCAGCTACGTATTTGTGAAATGCAAACCCAAAGATTTCATGTTTGTAAAGAGTGTGCCCGGTGTGGCGGCATTTCTCTCACTGGGTAGCAAACCCACTCCCATAGACGCCGGAGTGATTGCCGACCTTCAGTTTATGATAACTCATGCAGAGGAACAGGTGGAGTTCACCGGGGAGAACCTTGCCGTGGGCGACAAGGTGGAAGTGGTGAAAGGCAAGCTGAAAGGGTTGACCGGAGAACTGATTGAACGGCAGGGGGAATATAAGTTCCTTATCCGGTTGGACAAGTTCGGCTGTGTCATGGCAAGTGTCTCAATAAGTTGCTTGAATAAGTTGGAATAAAAATAATGATTTACGTATTTATAACCTTAACCTTTGTGCTGTCTGTCATGGTGGCACGCATCATCATTCCGAGAATCCTTCTCATTTCCATCAAGAAGAAACTTTTCGACGTACCCGATTCCAGAAAAGTACATAAAGGGATTGTCCCCCGCTTGGGCGGTGTGAGCTTCTTCCCCACTGTACTCTTTTCCGTAGCCTTTACCATGGCTATGCGGTATCTGCTGGATTACCGGATGGAGGGATTCATCGCACAGAAGATAGTTCCCGAAGCCCTGCTCTTTGTGTGCGGGCTTACCCTGTTATATTTGATCGGCATTGCCGACGACCTGATAGGCGTGCGCTACCGTCAGAAGTTCCTGATACAGATTGTCGCTGCCGCTTTCCTGCCTGTTTCGGGATTGTGGATAAACAACTTCTACGGTCTGTTCGGCATACATGCCCTGCCCGCCTTTATCGGTATTCCTTTTACCATGTTTCTGGTGGTGTTCATCACCAATGCAATCAACCTCATAGACGGGATAGACGGTCTGGCTTCGGGGTTGAGCAGTGTGGCGCTGCTGGTATTCGGGTTCCTGTTCATGCATCAGGGATTATGGGCTTTCTCCATGCTGTCGTTTGCCACGCTGGGCGTATTGATCCCTTTCTTTTATTACAACGTATTCGGCAACGTGAACCGGGGACGAAAGATATTCATGGGCGACACCGGCAGTCTGACGTTGGGTTATATCATCAGCTTCCTCGCCGTCACCTATTCCATGTATGATTTCGAGGTAGCCCCTTACGTAAACAGTGCCATCGTAATCTCCTTTTCGGTGCTGATCGTCCCGATGTTCGATGTGATCCGGGTGATACTGGTCAGGGCACGCACAGGCAAAAACATCTTTGAACCGGACAAGAACCATATTCATCATAAGTTCCTCGCCATGGGGTTGAGCCACAAGAAAGCAATGGTGGGCATTATCGGAATGGCTTGTGTGTTTGCGTTTGTGAATATTGCGTTGGTCAGTGTGGTGAATGTGAATGTTTTGTTTGTGGGGGATATTGTGGTTTGGATTGGGGTGAATGTTTGGTTTGATCGGGTTAGGGATAGGAAGAAGTTGAAGAATAATTTAAAAATCGCAGATGTTACAAATAAAAGAACGGTTAAATAGAAATAAGACCATATTAGCTAACTTCTCTTATTTAACTATTCTCCAAATATTCACCTTATTATTTCCCCTTATCACTTACCCTTATCTATTAAGGGCTGTCGGGTTAGAACTTTACGGAATAGTTATTTATGCACAAACTATTGTTACTTATATTTCTTTAATTATCAATTTCGGATTCAATATAACAGGAGCCAAGGAAATTGCTTCGAACAGGGATAATCCAGCTCTTTTATCTGAGATTGTTTCCTCTATTTATCTGAATAAATTTATCATATGGCTTCTATGTCTGATTGTATATCTGGGAGCAATAAGTATTATCCCTTTCTTTAAGCAGCATTTCATTATATACTTTTTCTCTTTCTTTCTGACGTTCAACGAACTATTGTTCCCTATTTGGTTCTTTCAGGGAATAGAAAAAATGAAATATATAACTTATATCAACATATCAGTCAGACTGTTTTTTGTTTTAGCCATTTTTATAGTAGTCAGACAACAGGCTGATTATGTCTATATTCCTTTGCTTAATGCTATCGGAGCTTTATTGGGAGGATTGGTAGCATCATATGTGGTCTTTAAAAGAGAAAGAATACGTTTCTCTATTATAGAAAAAGCCAAGCTAATTTATTATTTCAAAGACAGTTTGCCATTATTTGTTTCCTTATCATCCATTCAAATCTATCTGAATATAAACAAACTGATTGTCGGCTCCTTTCTTGGAATGTCCGAAGTTGCTATTTATGATTTGGGAGAAAAGATTACGACTTTAATGAAAATACCGATTAGTATGATCAGTCAGGCGGTTTTTCCTAAAATAGCAAGGGAAAAGAGCATTGCCTTTGTGAATAAGGTAATGTTTGGTGTAGTAGGGATTTCAATATTGGGATATATTATACTGTTTATTACAACCAAGTGGATTATCGAATTCTTTACCGGAAATGTGATAGACGATGCCATAACAATAGTCAGGATGTTAGGAATTTCTGCTATTATAGCATCAGCCAATTATTTTATGGGGGGTAACAGACTTATTCCTTTCGGACACAAGAAAACCTATATGAAAGTCATGGTAAATAACTGCCTGTTCTTTCTGTGTGTCATCACTTTGTTATGGCTGTTTAATGCAATCACTCTTTATACAATCACATTCGCTGCTATCGCAGTAGAATTGTTTTGTACCATCTCTTTGATTTATCAGAATAAGAAACTACATCTATTATATACAAAATAAATATTTATGAATATAGCAATAGTCGGCACGGGATATGTCGGTTTAGTCAGCGGTACTTGTTTCTCTGAAATGGGAATCAATGTAACCTGCGTGGATATAGACAAAAATAAGATAGGCAAACTTCAAAACGGTGAAATACCCATTTATGAACCGGGACTTGATGAAATGGTGTTTCGTAATGTAGAGGCAGGCAGATTACATTTCACTACGGATCTGGCAAATTGTCTGGATGATGTAGAAATTGTTTTCAGTGCCGTGGGTACTCCACCGGACGAAGACGGAAGTGCAGATTTAAAGTACGTCCTTGAGGTTGCCCGTACCGTAGGTCGGAATATGAATAAATACTTGGTATTGGTTACTAAAAGTACTGTTCCTGTGGGTACGGCTAAAAAGGTAAAAGCAGTTATTCAGGAAGAATTGGATAAACGTGGAGTAAGTATTGACTTTGATGTGGCTTCCAATCCTGAATTTCTGAAAGAAGGAGCCGCATTGAAAGACTTCATGAGTCCCGACCGTGTAGTGGTGGGAGTTGAAAGTGAACGTGCAAGGGAATTGATGAATAAACTGTATAAACCGTTCGTGTTAAACAACTACCGTATTCTTTTCATGGATATTCCTTCTGCTGAAATGACTAAATACGCAGCCAACTCCATGCTTGCCACAAGAATCAGTTTCATGAATGATATTGCCAACCTTTGCGAGTTGGTGGGAGCTGATGTAGATATGGTTCGCAGGGGTATCGGTGCTGATGTCCGTATAGGTACGAAATTCCTTTATCCCGGTTGCGGATACGGTGGTTCCTGCTTCCCGAAAGATGTGAAAGCATTGATTCACACAGGAAAGGAACACGGTTATCACATGAGGGTGATTGAAGCTGTGGAAGCAGTGAATGAGACTCAGAAAAGTATTGTTTTTGAGAAACTGCTTAGTGCTTTTGACGGTGATTTAAAAGATAAGACAGTAGCTCTTTGGGGATTGTCCTTTAAGCCTGAAACGGATGATATGCGGGAAGCTCCGGCATTGGTAATCATTGAAAAGTTATTGGCAAGCGGCGCAAAAGTAAATGTTTACGATCCTATTGCAATGGATGAATGCAAACGTAGAATTGGCAATAAAGTGACTTACTGCAAAGATATGTATGAAGCTATTATTGATGCAGACGCTTTGGCTTTGGTTACCGAATGGAAGCAGTTCAGGATTCCGAGTTGGAAAGTGGTGAGGAAGGCGATGAAAGGGAATGTGATTGTGGATGGTAGAAACATTTATGATTACAAGGAAGTGGAAAGTGAAGGATTTATTTATAGGGGGATTGGGAAATAAATAAAATAGATAAAAACATGAGCATTAAAAGCAGGTTAGCAGTGGTTATTATAGGAATAATAGCATATATTCCGTCTAGTAAAAGCATTAATGAAAATAATTTTGAGCCCATTGATATGAGTTTACTAATTATAAATGCACAAGGTATAATAAAAGAAAGTATTGATATTAATGGCATAGATAAAAACACAAAACATTGGATAGAAAGTATTAATACAAACGGTAGTTGGTCTGATATAAAATATGTTGATTATGGAAAAGCAAATTGGTCTCCTCAGACTCATTTAAATCGAATACTTGATATGAGTCAAGCATATACAAATAAACAAAGTATATATTTTAACAATGCCGAACTCGGAAAAAATATTGTTCAAGGACTAACTTATTGGACACAAAAAACTCCATATTCTACCAATTGGTGGTTTAATGATATTGCTGTACCACAAAACTTAGGAAAAATTCTTATTTTATTAGAAAGAAACAACCTAATTAAAGAATCTCTAAAAAACAAGGTGATAAGGCTAATGAGTAGAGGTAACCTGAAAGAAATGACAGGAGCAAACAAAGCAGATGTTGCATTACACTATTTAATGAGAGGTATGCTTACAGGTAATGAGATACTTATAAAAAGCACATCGCAAGAAGTTTTTAGTGAAATAAAAAAAACAGAGGAAGAAGGCATTCAAATAGATAATTCCTATCACCAACATGGGCCACAGTTATATATTTCTGGTTATGGAGATATTTTTATTGAAAGCATGTTAGCAATAGCTCAATATTTACGGGGCAGTCAATATTCACTTCAACAAAATCAAATGGATATACTCTCTTCATTCGTTCTAAACGGATTCTTGCCAATATTCAGAGGAAGTTATAAAGATTACAATGCTGGTGGCAGACTAATAGCAAGAAAAAATGCTCTAAATTGTAGTGGATTCATTAAACAACTGAAGATACTAGAACAATTAGATAAAAAAAATCAAGAGAAATACACAAGGGCTATAAAACAAATTCAAAATCATATTTATGATTCAACCTATGAGAATAATAAATGCTATTGGCGTTCAGATTACATGGTTCACAATCGTAGAACCTATAACGCATCTGTTCGTGCTGCGTCCGAAAGGGTAAATAGAATGGAAACTGGAGGAAATGGCGAAAATCTAAAGGGAGTATTGGTCTCAGCTGGAAGCACATCGATTCGCGTGTCAGGAAACGAATATTTTAATATTTTTCCATGTTGGAATTGGTCACAAATACCCGGAGTTACTTCTATAAAAGATCAAGTTCCAATTATTAAAGGAAATGAATGGAGTTCTAAAGGAAGTGGTGAATTTATTGGTGGTGTTTCTAATGGTAATGTTGGAGCTTTCGTTCTTGACTATAATGAGTTTGATGTACGAGCCCATAAAGGGTATTTCTTCTTTGATAATGAAATTGTGTGTTTAGGAGCAGGTATAAAATGTAACACTAACGGAATATTAAACACGACAATTGAACAAAATTTACTAAACTCGGATGTAAATCTTCTATACAAAGATAATAAGATAATAAAAGCTACAAGCAATCAAACTTTAGAAAATGTAATAGGGATATTACATAATCAAATCGGATATTTCATAAATGAAGATTCTAATATCGAATTAAATATAGAAAATCGAATTGGAAGCTGGAAAGATATTAATTCATCTTCATCAGATGAAAAAGTTTCTAATAAAATTTTCTCTTTAGCAATAAATCATGGTTCCAAACCAATAAATGAAAATTATATATATACAATTGTACCCGGAATAACAAGCGTAGAAGAATTCACCGCATATCCTATTCATAATATTGAAGTCATAAACAATGATCTAAACATACAGGCTGTTGTAAACAAAAGTACTAAAATACTACAAATCATATTCTACCAGAAAGGTTGTTTAGATTATAATGGATTATCCATATCTGTTGATAAGCCGATTATAATGCTTATTCCTAATTATGAAAAGATAGAATCAATTTATGTTAGTGATCCTACACAAAAAATAGATAATTTGAAAGTTATAATAAATGGGAAAATAATCAATAGTAATTTGACACAATATAACAACAATATTATCTTATAAAAATAATGCTAGAAAATATTTTAATATCTGTTATTGTTCCAATTTACAATGTGGAAAATTATCTACAAAAATGCATTGATTCCATATTAAAACAAACTTATACAAATATCGAGGTTTTATTAATAGATGATGGATCAACAGACAATTCAGGTAAAATCTGTGACGAATATAAAGATAAACGTATTCAAATATTCCATACCTCTAATTCAGGAGTTGCAAAAGCTAGAAATTATGGAATAGAAAGAGCTAAAGGAAAATATATAAACTTTGTAGATCCTGATGACTATTTACCTGCAGATGCTTTAAAAATTTTATTAGAATACAGTGAAATCAATAAGACTGATATTACTATAGGAGGATATTTACTGGAAAAAGGCAATACTCAAAAACAATATTATCCGGAAAATGAATTTTACAACAAAGATGTATATATAAGAAAATTGCTAACATATAAGATACAAGGCAGTCCTTGGGGAAAATTATATAAACGTTCACTATTTAATTTATATAATGTTAGATTTCCTAATTTTATAAAAGGGCAAGATTGGCTTATGAACCTTGAAATGGCAACATATATAACGATTGTTGGTAATGTGAACAAAATCGTTTATTGTTATTATCAAAGGCAAAGCTCTACAATGCATGTTCATAAAACATCTATAGAATATGAGAAAAAATACAATCAGTTCATTAAAAATATTCTTATTGAAAACAATATTTTAAAGAAATACAACAAAGAATTCACACATTATCAATTAAGTCAACTTTATACTTTAATAAAAGCTCAAATAACAATTAATCAATTTGATAAATGGATTTATTCTATTTATATTGATTCAAAAGACATCAAACTAAGTATTAAAGAAAGATTTATACTATTATCAATAAAGTATCCTTTTTTGCAAAGAATAATCCGTAAAAGCAGAATTTCCATTTACTATTTACATTTTATACTTACAAATATTAAATAATATATCTTTTATAATGAAAATTTTATCTATTATAATTCCGCTATATAATGTAGAAAATTATATAAGTAAATGTTTATATAGTTGCATTCACCAAGATTTGAAGGAGTCTGATTATGAAATCATAATAATAAATGATGGTTCAACGGATAATAGTGTACATATTGCAAATAAAATTGCTCAAGATCATTCTAATATAAAAATCATATTACAAAATAATAAAGGTGCTAGTGCAGCACGAAATACTGGTTTAAAATATGCAACTGGAAAATATATATGGTTTGTTGATTCAGATGATTATATAAGTAAGAATATTCTAGCTAAAATAACGGATATTTTATTACATTCTAATTTAGAAATAATATGGTTGATGTGGCAAAGAGTTAATGAAAAAAGAGAAATTTTAAAAAGAGAAAAGAAAATTATAAAAAATAAAGAAGAAGAAATCGTATCAGGAGAATATTTTTTAAATAATATAATTGGGCAATGTTTTTATGTATGTGCTTTCATATTTAAACGTGCTTTTTTGATAGAAAACTCTTTTAAATTTAGAGAAAACATAATATTTGAAGACATTGAATCTATTCCTTTTTTAATACACAAAGCAAATCGAATACAATATTCTCCAATTATAGCCTACAATTACTTACAAAGAAAAGAGTCGACACTTAATCGTACTAACTTAAAAATAATAGATGATTTACTATTTATTATTGATAAATATCAAGACTGGATAAATAAGTATAATAAATTTTGTAACACAGAATATTTTGAAGATATTAAATTGTTTTGTATTAGATTATGTATTAATTATTTATCAAATCCTAACTATTCTACAAAACGAAATCAGACAATAATATATTTAAAAAATAATGGATATAATAGAATATACAAAAACTCCAATTTATTATATAAAGCATTAAACTTAATATGGAACTACACACCTCGTTTGACAATATATTTATTTAAGGTGCATACAATAACAAACAGATTAAAAAATATTCTCATCAACCATAGTTCATGTTTAAATGAGTAAAATAAATAGTTATAATGTGTATGACATATTCTGGTTAATCATTACATTTCTATTCAATTTAAGAATCACAGTTTTAAGAATATGCGATATTAAAACTAATATTTTTACCATCATAATCATATTATTATCTCTCAGTCTTATAAACATTAAAAGATTTAGAATAGAAGGTTTAGCAATAATATTTTTCATATTATTTTTTCTCGGAACCACTCATGGTTTATCTCTGATACTTATTCTATTATTAACATATTTATCAAGATATATTGATATTACAAGGTTGGCTGGATTTAATTTTTTTCTTTCCTCTATCTTTTTTATTCTTAATTATTATATAATGCAACTAGGATATGCGCATATAGAATATTACGATTTAACTTATAAAGGAGGGCAAATATTATCCGATTTCGGATATGGGAACACAAATACTTTTTCTTTCTATCTTTTTTATATATCCATATCTCTCTATCTTTATTGCAAAAGAAAAAACACTTTGTTATATTTTATTATAATTGCTATTGCATATTTCTCATATTACTTAACAGGATCAAGAACTGTATTATTATCAAATATAATATTTATCTTTTTATCACTTATTCAAAAAACAAAAATCAAAAATATACTTTTTTGCAAAACGGCATTATACATCTTACCTATAGGGATCATAGTTATTATATTATTCTTCACTTATCATAGTTTTGAGTATCCAATAATTGATAATCTATTCTCATTACGTTTCAGTTATTCCCTAAAAGCATTAGAGTCAATGTCCTTATTAAATTATATTATAGGTTTTGATATTCCTGATGATATAATTATTGATATAGCTTATTATAGCCTACTATGTACTGCAGGAATTTTGGGCTTAATTGTATTTTTGACTTTATATTTTAAAGCCATAAAAAAGATAAATATTAATTCACCATTATTACCTGTCATTGTTAGTTATATGATTTCCGGTATGTCAGAAAATAATATGATGAACTCTATCTTTTTAGGAGGAATGTTTTTATGGTTTATATTATATAAAACAGCTTTTCCTCCATACAGATTATACTAGAATGAACATCACATATCTTATTCTTGCACATAATAATCCTAACTTTTTATATCGCTTAATAGAGAGGTTAGAATGTCCAAACGTTGATTTTCTCATTCATATTGATAAAAAATCAACTGATAATTTCAATAAATTGAAATTACTTCCAAATGTACATTTTGCTCAAAGGCAAAGTTCACTAGAATGGGGAGGAATTTCTATTGTTGAAACTTTAATATCTTGCTGTAATGAAATAAAAGAGCAATGCAAAGGAGAGGTTATTTGTCTTTTAAGTGGTTCTGATTATCCTGTAAAAAGTAATGATTACATCTACAATTATTTACATCAAAATAGAACAAAAAATTTTATTATAGGAATGCCTCTTCCATCATTAGAATGCAACTGGACAAGAAATGGAAATTTAAGATTAAGAGGATATGCACTTCGGTTAAAATCCAGATCAATAGCATCTATTGAGCCAAGAGTATTCAATCTTACCAATCTTAAACAATTTATAAAAGTTGCTTTAGTAAGCCCTAAAAAACTATTTGAAGCTATAAACATATGGATAAAATATCCTATTAGAAAGCATCCACCCCATATTAAACCATATGGAGGTGAATTTTGGTGGATTCTTCCATATAGTACAATAATTAAAATATGTCAATATATAGAAAAACACCCCGGTTTTATTGCTTATCACAGAGAGACCTTAATTCCCGATGAAATAGTATTTAATACGTTAGTATACAATTTATGCGATAAGTCAGAGATTAAAAATACATGTTTAAGATATATAAACTGGCAAAAAGGGAAATTATCATCACCCACAGATATAAATAAAGAAGATATAGAAATTATTAAATATTGTATTAAACAACCTAATATTCTTTTTGCAAGGAAAATAAATGAAAGTAGTAGCAGACTTATTGACAAATTATTGAAATAACAAAATAGTATCATTAAGCAAGCTTCTTTAATAATAGAAACAAAATGAAAGTATTACTATTTGCAGAAAATCCTCCAAGTATATATGGGGGGATAGAACGTCATTGTTTAAATATAATAAATCTATTTTATAACTCAGAAGTAGAAATAACAATGATATCTAAAAATAACATACCACATTATTACATCAAAGGAATTAATAAAATTGTATTTAAAAAGAAGCAACTAAAAAAAATAATAATAAATAGTCAATGTGATGTAATTCATATTCATGGTTTTGCTTCCATAGCAGTATATCAAGTATTAAAGACTGCACTCAAATTACATATGAAAACGATATATACAGGACATTTTCATCCTTTTAAAACATTAGACAACCCATTCTTAGGAAAATGTTTTTTTTATTTTCTTTTATCACCTATACTCCCTAAGATACATCATATTATTACTATAAATAATGAAGACACTTTATTCTTTAAAAAATACAACAAGCATATAACAATGATACCAAACTGGCTACAAGTAATAAACTACAATGCCATAAAAGTAAAACACAAAAGTAATATGATATTATTCGTAGGTAGAAATGATAGAAATAAATCTCCTGAATATTTAATAGATATACCAAAAGAATACGAAGTACATTGCGTAACAAACTCAATAAGAAGATTACGAAATGATTTCATTATTCACAAAAAGATTACAGATTACGAACTTAATAAATTATATGAACAAACTTCATTACTAGTAGTCCCATCACGATATGAAGCTTTTTCTTATGTTGTTCTAGAGTCTTTAATAAAAGGAACTCCTGTACTAATTTCCGATCAGGTTAGAATAATAGACCACTTAAATGGAATAAGCGGAATTACCATTTTTAAGTATGGTGACAAAAATGATTTTTATAAAAAAATAAAAATAGCAATGCAACAATCTGTTGATGTAAAAAAGGTTATGGATAGATTTAATTCAAATATAATTCGCAAGCAATTATTAAATATTTATCAAAGTTAATTATTTATGTTCTCAGTTCTTATTTCAATCTATAAAAAAGAAAATCCTTTATTTTTCCATCAAAGTTTAGATAGTATTTTTAATCAAACTTTATTACCCAACGAAGTAATTTTAGTTAAAGATGGTCCTTTAACAAACCCACTTGACACAATTATTAAAGAATATACAAAAAGATTTTCTACATTAAAAATAATAAATCTATCTATAAATCAAGGTCTTGGAAAAGCTTTAAATGAAGGACTAAAACATTGCTCTTATGAACTAGTTGCACGCATGGACACTGATGATATAGCTAAACCCGATCGATTCAAACTGCAAACAGAGATTTTTGAGAAATATCCAAATATTGATGTTGTAGGAGCATGGATTGAAGAATTTGAAAATAATCCTTCCAATATTATTTCAATAAGAAAACTACCTGAAACCTCTGAAGATATTTATAAGTATGCAAAGAAACGATGCCCGGTTAATCATCCTGTAGTAATGTTTAAAAAGTCGTCTGTATTGGCTGCAGGTGGGTATCAACATTTTCCCTTATTTGAGGATTATTATTTATGGGTTAGAATGCTTAAAAATGGAGCTCAATTCTATAATATACAAAAAAGCTTACTTTATTTTCGTCTTTCTCCTGATATGTTCAAAAGACGGGGAGGATGGGAGTATGCTTTTAACGAGTATAAATTGCAAAAAGAATTTAGAAAAATCGGTTTTATAAATACAGTCAATTTATGGTACAACATCTTTATACGATTTACTTTAAGAATTCTTCCTAATAATACTCGTACTATCATATATAAAAAATTACTTAGAAAAAGTGTTCATTAAAAACAAATCAATTCTTATGGAAAATAACTCAGATCAAGAAGAATCAAAAACTCCATTAATTGTTCCTAGATCCATCTACATAAAAAACAAAGATTACTTCCACAAAATAGAGTTCAGTAACATCTTATATGTAGAAGCATCTGGTAGTTATTGTATCATTCACTTAAAGACAAATAATAAAATAACGGTTTCGTTTTCGCTGACTGAAATAGTAAAATATCTGCCTGCTGAACTATTCATCAGGGTACACCGTTCTTACGCCGTAAATAGAGATTGTATAGATTCATTTATTGGAAATTTCTTGATTATTGGAAATGAAAGAATACCTATCAGCAGGCAACATAAGAAAGATGTATTTTCACAGTTATATATTCTTGGAATGACTAAAAATGATGATATATAGGTTATTGGAAAACTAAAAAGGGTTATTTACCCAAAAGAATTGTTTTACCATTTATAAAAGGATACCTTTAAAATGTTTTCTAAACAAAATGTTAAACTAAAATTCAATTATTATGGAAACAATTATTTCACCACTTACTATTGAATCTGTACATTTTCCCGGCACTTATTTAAGAATGGACGGTAATGGAGTCAGAGAATTACCGGATGGATCGGGCACAGTTAATTGCCAGAAAAGTGTTGGTCCTTGGGAAAGATTCAAATTCATAAAGCATGATGATGGCACTTATACTATTGAATCATTGGCGTTCCCAAATACATTCCTTCGCATTGACGGTAGAAATGTAAAGGGATTTGAAGGCGCAGGCTCGGGAACAGTTAATTGTCAAGCTGTCTCTAAAGAATATGAACGCTTTAAATTGCATAAACAAGAAGACGGCACTTACACCTTTGAATCTGTTCAATTCCCTAATGTATTTTTGAGAATGGATGCAACAGGCTTTAATGAGTATGCCGGTAATGGCGGCGGTACTGTTAATTGTCAATATGGAGCACAGTATATGGAAAAATTCCGTATTTGCGCTGATTTGTAATAGCTCAATTCCTCTCTGTTTATATCCATATAGCAGAGGGGAATAAAAAAACAACTATATAAACCTTAGAGAAGGTATATAAACAAAAATATGACCGATTTTCAATTCTATCTACTCCCCGAAACAGATGTGTGGGATATTAAGCCGAAAGACTCTCTTGAAGTTATCTTATATTTAAAAAGTATCGGCATAGAAAATATATTCTGTGCACCAACCATACGTTCCGAGTTCGCTCAAAATACTCGTGAGTACCTGCAACAGCAATTTAATTCATTTCAAGATTTATATGGGGATATGATAGAAATGAAACTGGCTGCGAAGTATAGAATGGATGAGGAATATTTAAATCATCTTACTAATAATGACTTATTAACTGTGGGAGGGAATTATTTGTTGGCAGATGCTTCGCCCATAACTAAGCCGGATAATCTTTGGGAGATGATTGATGATACTGTGGCAAAAGGTTATAATCCGATATTGGTTCAGCCGGAAAGGTATGAATATTGTCACATGGAGGATTTTGCTCAACTCAAAGAGCATGGATGTAAATTGATGCTGAATCTTTATTCTTTGGCGGGATATAACGGGCAAGCTGCTTTGCATTATAGTATCATGTTATTGCAAAAGGAAATGTATTCCTATGTAACAAGTGGCATTGAGGACAAAAAGAGTATGCGATATACTGAAGGTTTTGAAGTAGGAGATAGGGGAATGAAAAAGAAATTGGAGAAACTGTATGAGAATAACAGGCTTCTATGGAAAAGTTCTATTTAAAAATACTGATTGTTAACGGGAATCTCAAGAAGCAACATTTTATTGGCATAATTTGTAGGAGAAGGCAAATTGAGTTTTAAAGTTAACAGAGATAGGAGTCAGGCGTGACTCCTTTTTTGTTTTAAGGTGCTAAACGTTCGATTTTCCATTCTCCGTTTTTTTGTAAAGTATAGAGGATTCTGTCATGTAGGCGGTTTTCACGTCCTTGCCAAAACTCTATGCGGGTAGGAGTTACTGCAAAACCTCCCCAATGTTTCGGCCTTTTTATTTCCTGTCCTACGAGTTTCACCGATTCTTTAACAAACGAACGCATTAATTGCATCCTGCTTTCTATCGGTTGACTTTGCGGAGAGATACGGGCGCCTATCCTGCTTTTGTAGGGACGCGTATTGAAATAGGCATCGGATTCTTCTGCCGGAACTTTTTCTGCTATCCCTTCTACATGTATTTGTCTTTCCAACTGATGCCACACAAAAGATAGCGAAACATAGGGATTAGCAGTCAATTGTTTTCCTTTTCTACTATCGTAATTGGTATAGAATACGAATTTACCGTTTATCAATTCTTTTAATAACACTGTGCGGGTAGACGGATGCCCGTCCGGTGTAGCAGTGCCGACAATGACGGCCGTAGGCTCATTTACCTGTGCAGTAATAGCTTCTTGTAACCATTTCTCGAAAAGTAACATCGGATTATTGGGAACGTCATTTCGGTTGAGTTTGTTTTTCCTATATTCTTTTCTGATGTCTGCAATATTTATATCTGTCATAACTGTTTGTTTTGTCTTACCTTTTTATAAATGAACAAAGCAGACTGCCGATTGTTTTCTCAGAAAAATAATTAGCTATGGGATTTATTTGGTATATTTTAATTGGTATTCTTGCAGGCTTTGTAGCCGGTAAGGTTATGAGAGGCGGCGGTTTTGGTTTAGTTGTTAACTTAATTGTCGGTATCGTAGGTGGTGTTCTTGGCGGATGGCTGTTTGGGCTGCTTGGCATTTACACTATCGGGATAATAGGTAACTTGATAACATCGGTTGTAGGTGCCATTGTTTTACTGGCTATTGTTAACATGTTCCAGCCCCGGAGGTAGTATTGTTGCTTTTCTCATACTTTCTTGACATCTTATTCATTAAATACGTATCTTTGCACTGCTAAAGACAGATGATAGAAAAAGATGATTTCAGTAGAAAGTTTGCATATAGAGTTCGGAGCAACTCCTTTGTTTGAAGATGTTACGTATGTAATAAATAAGAAAGACCGCATCGCTCTTGTTGGAAAGAATGGTGCGGGTAAGTCTACCATGTTGAAGATATTGGCGGGAATACAAACGCCCACTTCCGGTAATGTAGCTATACCCAAGGATATAACTATCGGATATTTGCCGCAGGTGATGATCTTAAGTGATGAACGTACGGTAATGGAAGAAGCTGAGCTGGCTTTTGAACATATCTTTGAACTTCAGGCAAATCTGGAGAAAATGAATCAGGAACTTGCAGACCGTACAGATTACGATTCTGAAAGTTATCATAAACTGATTGACCGTTTTACGCATGACAACGAACGCTTTCTGATGATGGGTGGAACTAATTTCCATGCAGAGATAGAGCGTACCTTGATGGGGCTCGGATTTTCACGTGACGATTTTAATCGTTCGACATCAGAATTCAGCGGTGGTTGGCGCATGCGTATCGAGCTTGCCAAACTGTTGCTTCGTCGTCCGGATGTGCTTTTATTGGATGAGCCTACTAACCACCTTGATATTGAATCCATCCAATGGTTGGAGAATTTCTTGGCTACCCGCGCCAATGCAGTCGTATTGGTGTCTCACGACCGTGCTTTTATTAACAATGTAACTACGCGAACCATAGAAATTACCTGTGGACGGATATATGACTACAAAGTTTCTTACGATGAATTTGTGAAACTACGCAAGGAACGTCGTGAGCAACAACTTCGTGCATACGAGAATCAACAGAAAGAAATACAGGATACGGAAGATTTCATTGAACGTTTTCGCTATAAAGCTACTAAGGCTGTGCAGGTGCAGAGCCGCATTAAGCAGTTAGAGAAGATTGAACGTATAGAAGTGGATGAAGAAGATAATTCAGCTCTGCATCTTAAATTTCCTCCGGCTCCGCGCTCGGGTAATTATCCGGTTATATGCGAGGACGTAAAGAAAGCATATGGCGGTCATGTAGTTTTCCACAATGTGAACCTGACTATCAACAGAGGTGAGAAAGTGGCTTTTGTTGGGAAGAACGGAGAAGGAAAGTCTACTTTGGTGAAGTGCATCATGGATGAAATAGACTTTGAAGGTAAGTTGACTCTCGGCCATAATGTGATGATTGGCTATTTTGCGCAGAATCAGGCTCAGATGCTGGATGAAAGCAGAACGGTTTTTGATACGATTGATTATGTAGCGAAAGGAGATATACGAACTAAGATACGTGATATACTCGGAGCTTTCATGTTTGGCGGTGAGGCTTCCGATAAAAAAGTAAAAGTACTTTCAGGTGGTGAACGAACCCGTTTGGCAATGATTAAGTTGCTTCTTGAGCCTGTCAATTTATTAATTCTCGATGAGCCCACCAATCATTTGGACATGCGTTCCAAAGATGTGTTGAAGGATGCAATCCGTGATTTTGACGGAACTGTAATCATTGTTTCGCATGACCGCGAGTTTTTAGATGGATTGGTGACTAAAGTATATGAGTTTGGGGGTGGATTGGTGAAAGAGCATTTAGGCGGTATCTATGATTTCTTGCAGAAGAAGAAACTGGATAACTTAAATGAGTTGCAATTATCTGCTTCTCCTACTTCTGTAAATGCTTCCGTTAACAATGAACCGGAACAGGTATCAGAGAGTAAACTTTCTTACGAAGCCCAAAAGGAATTGAATAAGAAACTGCGGAAACTTGAAAAACAGGTGGCCGACTGTGAGAAGAAGATAGAAGAACTGGAAGGAAAGGTAGCGGTAGTAGAAGAGAAGATGGCTACTCCTGAGGGGGCATCGGATATGAAGCTATATGAAGAACATCAAAGTTTGAAGAAGGAACTGGATGTTGTTGTTGATGAATGGGAAAATGCTTCTCTGGAATTGGAAGAGGCAAAAGGATAAATAAAAAGAACAGGGAGTTGTGATTAATTAAAATAAGTAACGACCTATAAATCACGTAAAGATAAAACTATCTAATTTATATGATATATGAAAGTAAAACATTATTTACCATTAATGGCTCTTGCAGTTATGGCAGCAGGTTGTAACAGTAAGAAAGAAGTTGCAATGACGGCAGGTATTGATCTTGCTAACATGGACACTACTGCCCTTCCGGGAACAGATTTCTATCAGTATGCATGTGGCGGATGGATGCAAACGCATCCTTTGACTGATGAATATTCACGTTTCGGTTCGTTTGATATGTTGGCGGAAAATAACCGTGAGCAGTTAAAGGGATTGATTACAGAACTGGCTGCTGCTAAGAATGAAGATGGCTCGATAGCACAAAAAATCGGTGATCTTTATAACATGGCAATGGATAGCGTTAAGCTCAATGCCGATGGAGTTGCTCCTATTAAAGCCGAGTTGGAGATGCTTGCTGCCGTAAAAGATAAGGCTGAGATCAGCAAGTTAATGGCTGAATTGAACCGTAAAGGATTAGGGGTTTATTTCCAGACTTATATCGGCGCTGATATTATGGATAGCAAGAGCAATCTTGTTCAGACTTATCAAGGTGGCATCAGTTTGGGAGAGAAAGAATATTATATTGACGATGATGCTCACACAAAAGAAATTCGTGATAAGTATAAAGAACATATTGTGAAGATGTTCGAACTTGCAGGTTTCCCTGAAGCAGAAGCTAAAAAGAAAATGGAAGCTGTGATGAATATCGAAACACGCATAGCAAAAGCTTCTTTCAGTGCGGTTGAACAACGTGATCCCCAAGCTAACTATCACAAAATGACTTTGGACGAGCTGAAAAAGCAGATTCCGGGAATCAACTGGGATGAATATTTTGCGGCGCAAGGTTTGAAAGATGTGAAAGATTTAAGCATTTCTCAAGTTGAGCCGATCAAAGAAGTAGAAAAGATTATCAATACAGTTCCGGTGGAAGATCAGATTGCATATATGCAATGGAAATTGTTGGATTCATCGGCAAACTATTTGAGTGATGAGTTTGTGGCTCAGAGTTTTGATTTCTATGGAAAAGTTCTTTCGGGAAAGAAAGAACAAAAACCACGCTGGAAGCGTGCTGTTGGCGTAGTAGATGGCTCTATGGGTGAGGCATTGGGACAAATGTATGTGAAGAAATACTTCCCGCCTGCAGCTAAAGAACGTATGGTTCAATTAGTAAAGAACTTACAGACAGCTTTGGGAGAACGTATCCAAAACCTTGAATGGATGAGCGACACTACTAAAGTGAAAGCCCAGGAGAAATTGAGCACTTTCTATGTAAAGGTAGGTTATCCCGATAAATGGAGAGATTACACAGGATTGAAAATTGACAATAAGGATTCTTATTGGGCAAATGTAGAGCGCGTTAATGAGTTCGATTATGATTATATGATATCTAAAGCCGGCAAACCGGTTGATAAGGATGAATGGGGAATGACTCCTCAAACTGTTAATGCTTATTATAATCCGACAACGAATGAAATTTGTTTCCCGGCCGGAATTCTTCAATATCCGTTCTTTGACATGAATGCAGATGATGCTTTTAATTATGGAGCTATCGGTGTAGTTATCGGACATGAAATGACTCACGGCTTTGATGACCAGGGACGTCAGTTTGATAAAGACGGTAATTTGAAAGACTGGTGGACTCCGGGTGATGCAGAACGTTTCAAAGAACGTGCCCAGGTTATGGTTAACTTCTTCGACAGCATCAAAGTTCTTCCTGATTTGAATGCCAATGGTTCCTTGACATTAGGAGAAAACATCGCCGATCACGGTGGTTTGCAGGTTTCTTTCCAAGCATTTAAGAATGCAACAAAAGATGCTCCTTTGGGAGAAGTTGACGGATTTACTCCGGAACAACGTTTCTTCCTTGCTTATGCAGGTGTATGGGCAGGTAATATTCGTGATGAACAGATTCGTGTATATACCAAGTCGGATCCTCACTCTTTGGGAAAATGGCGTGTAGATGGTGCACTTCCACAGATTGGTGCATGGTATGAAGCATTTAATGTTACCGAAGAAGATCCGATGTTTATCCCGGCGGATAAGCGAGTTTCTATCTGGTAAAATTATATTTGTTACAATAAAGGTGGTAAGGACATTTCTTACCGCCTTTTTTATGTAGGGACGTTTCAGTATAAACGTAAGGACGTTTTGCTTGAAACGTCCCTACGTTTTGTGAAAAACGTCCTTATGTTTTTTTACCTTTTTCGTTTTTGTTTATTTGTATGAAAGAAGTATCTTTGCAACTTGATTAAATAATGATGAGGCAAAAACGTTTTATATCATACTTCCTTATGTTGGTTAGCATTGTTATGCTGACCGCCTCTACTTTGCCCCATCATCATCATTATGGCAAAATATGTATGCAACATGATTTGACTGAAGATACATCTTGTACTTCTTCTTCACAGAAGCAAAATAAAGGTACTTCGTGTAAAGTGTGTTGCGTTACTAATTTTAAATGTTCTGTTCCCGATAATCAAAATCATGTACAGCCTTGTTTTGCTCATGTGGTAACTCTTTTCACAGAGGCAATCATCAATGAATTTTTTACTCCCGAAGAACAAACACATCAATATAGTTCCTATTATTTCGAGTCACTTCATAGTACTCGCATTACCCATTCCATAGGGTTAAGAGCCCCTCCTTTTTCGGCATAATATTTATACCTGATAGTAGCATAAACTATTGGGGGAGACAAAGTTGCAATTTGGTTGCAGCTTGATACATTTATTTTTGTCGAAAATATTATTCCAGTATTACAATGAAGAAATTATATTTATTAGGTGCATTCTTTTGCACTCTTTTGCTCGCATCATGCGGAGGAAAAAAAGATCATAACCATGACCATGAACATGGCACCGAATGCTCAGAACACGATCATGAAGGACACGATCACGGGAGCGAAGGACATAACCACGAAGGTGAAGACCATGACCATGAGCATGAAGCCGAAGCAACCCATTCCGACGAAATTATTTTTCCGCAGGCTAAAGCTGAGGCTGCCGGTGTAACAGTGGAAACCATTCAGCCTAAAACTTTTCATCAAATTATTAAAACCAGTGGACAGGTGCTTGCCGCACAGGGTGATGAAACGGTTGTAGTTGCTACTGTTTCGGGAGTCGTTTCATTTAAATCTCCGGTAACGGATGGTATGGCTATTCGTCAGGGAGCACAATTGTTAGTTCTTTCTTCAAAGGATATGATAGATGGCAATCCGGTGCAGCGTGCTAAGGTAGCTTATGAGATAGCCAAGAAAGAATATGAACGCGCCCAAGGATTGTTGGAAAGCAAAATCGTTTCAGAGAAAGATTTTAATCAGATAAAGCAAAGTTATGAAAATGCCCGTATCAGCTATGAGGCTGTTGCCAAGAATCAAACTGCAGGAGGACAGGTAATAACTTCTCCTATGAGTGGCTTTATCAAGAGTTGTTTGGTTAGTGAAGGCGATTATGTGCAAGTGGGGCAACCTTTGGTCAGCATCACGCAAAACAGACGTTTGTTCCTCCGTGCCGATGTTTCAGAAAAATATTATGGTTATTTGAAGAATATCACAACGGCTAACTTCAAAACTCCTTATGATGATAAGGTTTATGAGTTGCCGGAGTTAAAGGGGCGTTTGTTATCCTTTGGAAAAGCATCGGGCGCAGCTTCATTCTTTGTTCCGGTGACTTTCGAGTTTGATAATCGGGGAGATGTCATTCCCGGTTCCTACGTTGAAGTTTATCTTTTGTCTTCTCCCATGAACAATGTTCTGGCTTTGCCTCATGCGGCATTGACCGAAGAACAAGGCTTGTTCTTTGTTTATATTCAGGTAGATGAAGAAGGATACAAGAAACAAGAAGTTACTTTAGGTGCAGACAGTGGTAAGGAAGTACAGATTCTTACAGGTTTGAATCCGGGTGACAGGGTTGTTACCAAAGGTGCTTATCAGGTGAAACTGGCATCGGCAAGTAATGCAATTCCGGCACATAGTCACGAACATTAATCCTGTTGCTTTATGCTGAATAAAATAATAAGATATTCGCTGCAAAACCGTTTGGTGATACTGTTTGCAGCAGTCCTGCTTTTGGTGGCGGGAACGTATACGGCAATGCATACCGATGTGGATGTATTTCCCGACTTGAATGCGCCTACCGTGGTTGTTATGACCGAAGCGAACGGCATGGCTCCCGAAGAAGTGGAGCGTTTGGTTACTTTTCCGGTGGAAACAGCTTTGAATGGTGCTACAAATGTCCGTCGTGTCCGTTCTTCTTCAACAACAGGTTTCTCTGTTGTGTGGGTGGAATTTGATTGGGATACGGATATTTATCTTGCCCGTCAGATCGTTTCAGAAAAATTGTCGGTTGTGGGTGAGGCGCTTCCTTCCAATGTCGGTAAGCCGACCTTAGGTCCTCAGTCTTCTATTCTTGGTGAATTGCTGATTATCGGATTGACTTCCGACAGTACCTCTATGCAGGATTTGCGTACATTGGCAGATTGGACGATTCGTCCACGCCTGCTTTCTACCGGAGGTGTAGCCCAGGTTGCTGTTATTGGCGGAGATATAAAAGAGTACCAGATACAACTTGATCCTGCACGAATGAAGCATTATGGTGTTTCGGTGGATGAAGTCATGACCGTTACTCGTAACATGAATCAGAATGCCAATGGTGGGGTGATTTATGAGTATGGGAATGAATATATTGTTCGTGGAGTTTTGTCAACGGATGATGTGAATGAGTTGGCGAAAGGCGTAGTTAAGGTGGTAAACGGTGTGCCTGTTCTTTTGGAGAACATTGCGGATGTGCAAGTAGGCAATAAAGAACCGAAGTTGGGAACAGCATCGGAAAAAGGAAAGCCTGCCGTATTGATTACCGTTACCAAGCAACCGAATACAAGCACAATAGACCTGACAGAGAAACTTGATGCATCGGTTGCCGATTTAATGAAGAACTTGCCTGCCGATGTAAAAGTATCGACAGACATATTCCGTCAAAGCCGTTTCATTGAGAACTCTATCGGTAATGTGAAGAAGTCTTTGTACGAAGGCTCCATTTTCGTTATCATTGTGTTGTTCTTATTCCTTGCCAATGTGAGAACAACTGTTATCTCATTGATAACATTACCCCTTTCTTTGTTGGTATCTATCCTTACACTCCATTATATGGGGCTGACGATTAATACCATGAGCTTGGGTGGCATGGCGATAGCCATCGGTTCATTGGTAGATGATGCCATTGTGGATGTGGAGAATGTGTATAAGCATATCCGGGAAAACAGGATGAAACCTGAAAGTGAACGGCAGAGTGTGATTGAAGTGGTATTTAATGCTTCCAAGGAAGTACGTATGCCGATCTTGAATTCTACATTGATTATTGTTGTGAGCTTCGTCCCGCTTTTCTTCCTTACCGGAATGGAAGGCCGTATGCTCGTTCCACTGGGCATTTCGTTTATCGTGGCTTTGTTTGCCTCCACTGTTGTGGCTTTGACTTTGACTCCCGTATTGTGCAGTTACCTTCTTGGCAAAACAAAAGGTGACGGTATTCCCAAAGAAGCGTTTGTTGCTGTTTGGTTGAAGAAAGTGTACGGACGTATGTTGGAGTGGGCGCTGCATCATAAACGTGTGGTACTTGGTTCAACCATTGGCCTGTTTGTTGTTGCATTATGCTTCTTCTTTACTTTGGGACGTAGCTTCTTGCCGTCTTTCAACGAAGGTTCGTTTACTATCAATGTAAGTAGCTTGCCGGGTATTTCTTTGGAAGAATCGGACAAAATAGGACATCGTGCCGAGGAACTGTTAATGAGTATTCCTGAGATTCAAACCGTTGCCCGCAAAACCGGACGTGCCGAGCTTGATGAACATGCTTTAGGTGTGAATGTTTCCGAAATTGAAGCGCCGTTCGAGCTGAAAGATCGTTCCAGAGAAGAATTGGTAGCCGATGTCCGTACTAAACTATCTACCATATCGGGTGCAAACATTGAAATAGGTCAGCCTATCTCTCACCGTATAGATGCCATGCTTTCCGGTACGAAAGCTAACATTGCCATTAAGCTGTTTGGTGACGATTTGAATAAAATGTTCTCTCTGGGTAATCAGATAAAAGATGCAATCAGTGGAGTGGAAGGAGTTGCCGACCTTAATGTGGAACAGCAAATTGAGCGTCCGCAGTTAAAAATATCTCCTAAGCGCGAGATACTTGCCAAGTATGGAATTACTTTACCTCAGTTCTCCGAATTTGTAAATGTAAACATGTCGGGAGAAGTGGTGTCACAGGTTTATGAAGGAAGTAAGACATTTGATTTGGTGGTTCGTGCCAAAGACGACAGCCGTGACCAAATGGAAAAGGTTCGTAACCTGATGATTGATACATCCGACGGAAAGAAAGTTCCATTGAGTTATGTAGCCGATGTTAAGTCTGCAATGGGGCCGAACACTATCAGCCGTGAGAATGTGAAACGTAAGATTGTTATTTCTGCCAACACTTCAGGCCGCGACCTGCGTGGTGTGGTAAATGATATTCAGAAACAAATAGATGAAAAAATTAGTCTGCCCGAAGGCTATCATGTGGAATATGGCGGTCAGTTCGAAAGCGAACAGGCAGCTTCACGAACTTTGATGCTAACTTCTATTATGTCCATTGTTGTTATCTTCCTGTTGTTATTCAATGAATTCAGAAGTGTGAAACAAAGTGCAGTCATTTTGCTAAATCTTCCGTTGGCGTTGATCGGTGGTGTGTTTGCGTTGCTCATAACTACGGGGGAAATAAGTATCCCTGCCATTATCGGATTTATTTCTTTGTTTGGTATTGCAACCCGTAATGGTATGTTGCTTATATCTCATTACAATACTTTGCGTGAGCAGGGGATGGGCTTGCACGAAAGTATCATTCGTGGTTCTTTAGACCGTCTGAATCCTATTCTTATGACAGCACTTTCTTCTGCATTGGCGTTGATTCCATTAGCATTGGGTGGCGATTTGCCGGGTAATGAGATACAGAGCCCGATGGCAAAAGTTATTTTGGGTGGATTATTAACTTCCACTTTCCTGAACGGATTCATTATTCCGATTGTTTATTTATTAATGAACAAAACAAAAGAAGCAAAAGCATGAAAAGAAATATCATATTAGCAGCAATGCTTTGTGTGCTTGTGGGCGCAAAGGCGCAAGTATCGGGCATAGAAAGGGTGCTTAAAAACATTGAGGAGAATAATAAGGAACTCCGGGCAAACGAGCATCTTACCGTTTCCAAGAAGTTGGAAGCAAAGACGGACAATAACTTGCCCGATCCGTCTATCAGTTACAGTTATCAGTTCGGGCATCCTCAGGAATTGGGGAAAAGCGGTGAATTGACCGTAACACAAGGCTTTGACTTTCCCACAGTATATGGAAGCCGCAATCAATTGAATAAACTGAAGGCAACATCTTTTGATTATCAATATGATGCATTCCGCCAACAACTGTTATTGACAGCCAAAGAGGCTTGTATTGATTTGATTCAATTGAACAAGCAAAAAGCTTTGATTGATGAACGTTTGAAGAATGCGGAAGCACTATCCGAGGTATATGCCCGCCGTCTTGCAACAGGCGATGCCAATGCACTTGAAACGAACAAGATTAACTTGGAGTTGATGAATGTCAAGACAGAAGCGACGATGAATGAAGCGGCTCGTCAATCGAAGTTGCAGGAACTCATAGCCATGAACGGCAACATTCCTTTGGAACTTAACGATATTGAATATTCTCCGGTAGAGGAGCTTACGGGTTTTGAGCAATTGAAACAGGAAGTTCTGCCGTCGGACATTACTCTCCGCTCATTGAATAGTGAGAGTGCTGTGGCAAAGAAACAAATCTCAGTGAATAAATCCGGTTGGTTGCCTAAGTTGGAATTGGGTTATCGTCGCAACACCGGTGAGGGAGAGCAGTTCAATGGCTTTGTCGTTGGAGTTTCCGTTCCTTTGTTCGAGAATAAAAATAAGGTGAAAGCTGCTAAGGCACAATCTTTATATGCAGACTTGCAGAAAGCGGGTTCTGAAGAAAAAGCGGAATCCGTGTTATATGGTTTGTATAAGGAAGCCGAAACCTTGCGAACTGCAATGAAAGATTATAATAAGGCATTGGAAGGAAGTGATATGAAGTTGCTTCGCCAAGCTCTCGATGCCCGTCAGATTTCTTTGATTGAGTATTTCACTGAAATATCGGTTATCTATCAAAGCCATCAAAGCTTTATGGAACTGGAGAACCGTTATTATAAGGTAATGGCGCAGATATTTAAGAATAAACTCTAGGACTATTTTCTGTTTTGTCAGTACCAATTTAGCGTCCCACAATTATGAAACGATCGTCTCATAATTGTGGGACGTTCGTCTCATGGTTGTGGTACGATCGTCCCATATATGTGGGACGCTAAATTCGCCTTTTCATTTTGTGATTTATATCTTGTTCTAATTGAAAAAACTTCCTGTGAAGCATAAAAACAAAGGCAGGTAATCTTTTAAATCTTTCTTTAGATGTTCAATAGACTTCTTCTTATACCTTTCAACAGTTTTGGTGGATATGCCCATTAACTCGGCTATTTCGATATTACTTTTTCCTTGCATGTAACTCATTATATAGACTTTTCTGCATTCTTCCGATACTTTTTCCAGGCTTTCCCTTAGTAGGCGTTGCAGTTCGGCAAGAGTATATACATTGTCACCGTCTTTATCGTAAGCTGGAGTTTTTGTCGTGTAGTCTTCAATGTACTTCTGTTCATAGCTTTGATGCGTTAAATAGTTGAGGCAACTATTCTTTGCGCATGCTTTCAGATAATAAATAGCAGAATTATCCCATACTATCTCATTCCTTTTGTTCCATAAGGTGATGAAGACTTCCTGTACAATGTCTTCTCTTACGTGCCTGTCATCAATATACCGTTTGCAATATAAACAAAGGGCAGGATAGTATCTTTTGAATAGGACCTTGAAAGCTCCCTCATTATTGTTTTGAACTATTTCCTGCAATAGAAATTCTGCTTCCATTAGTTAAGGCTTATCTATTATTCGAGTGCCAAAGATACAGGAAAAAATAAAGTTTTGAAAAAAAATAGGAAAATGTTGTCTGTTTTGTAAAGCTCAACTGTGTATTATATAAAGACGGATAAAAAGAATCTGGTAAATGGAGAATATCAAGAATAACATATCGAAGGAAAAACTATTTGATTATTGTAACGGTATTTGTACCGAAGATGATATAAACGAGATAGAAAAAGCATTGTCTCAATCAGAGGAATTACGTGCGGAGGTGGATAATATTCGTATTGTATTGGCACTCGATACAGATATTAGAGAATATCAGGCTATTGACACGGATTCAGCTTTTGAAGAGGTTTGGGGTAAGGTAGATAAGAGGAAACATTCTTTCCGTATTGATTCTCTGATGAGATATGCTGCAATTCTTTCCATTCCATTACTTATATCCACTATGGTGTTTGGCTATTTGTATTTTAGTGGAAGTGAAAAAGATTCTATGGCCTATGCCGAAGTGTTTACATCACCCGGAACTATTACCAGATATGAGTTGCCCGATAAGACCGTAGTATGGTTGAACTCGGATAGTAAATTGCGTTATCCTTCTCGTTTTGATTCTGCCGAAAGGGAAGTTTATTTGGAAGGAGAAGCGTATTTTGAAGTGCATGCCGATAAAAAGCATCCTTTTTATGTAAATATGAATAATGGAATGAGAGTGTATGCCTATGGAACAAAGTTCAATGTAAATACCTATGATGAAGAAAATTATATTGAAACGGTTTTGGAAGAGGGCAAGTTAAATGTAATAGCTCCCGATAATGAAACGACTGTGGTGTTGTCGCCCAATGAAAGGCTTTTATATAATAAAGATACCCGTAACATGACTAAAGAAGAAGTCTATGTTTATGAGAAAATAGCTTGGAAAGATGGCAAGTTAATCTTCAGGAACACAACGTTGGAAGATATTCTGGACAGATTGGAGAAGGCTTATAATGTGGAGATAACTCTTGATAATAAATCAAATAAAGAGTATCGTTATAGGGCAACATTTACGAATGAATCTATTACACAAATATTCGATTACCTGAGCAAATCTATCAGGATGAAATGGGAAATAGAAGAGCCTGTCCAAAAAGATGATTCATCTTTTACACGAAAGCGAATACATGTAACTTTATATTAGATATTTATTAATACTTAAAAACACAAACTGCCTATGAAGAACATTTAAGGACATGAAAAAGAGGAAGCCGGCCAGGGCCTCCTCAAGTTAATTGAAATGATGATATCCGGGATGAGTCTTGCAAATTCTTCCGAATATCGGAACCAAGTTTATTAAAAATAAAACTTTAGTTAACCGCAAATTTATGAAAAAAAATCATCAATTTATTGCATTAAACCCATTTTGTGCTTTAAATCTTAAACTCTCTTTAGCTATGAAGATAAGTTTATTCTTGCTCTTTTTCGCCGTTTTCCAAATTCAGGCGGAGAACGGATATGCGCAAAAAGCAAAAGTCTCCGTTTCTCTTTCTAATGTTACTTTGGAACAAGTAATGGATCAGATAGAGAGAAATTCAGATTATGTATTTTTGTACAATGATAAAACGATCAATAAGAATCGTGTCATATCTGTGAATGTAACCGAAACGAAAATATCAAAACTGTTGTCCCAGATATTTGCCGGTACAAATGTGAAATATACAGTAGTTGACAAACAGATTATATTGTCAACAGATAAGGTTAATCAATCATCTAATACTGTTAAGATTAAAGGTGTAGTTGTTGATTCGAAAGGTGATCCGTTGATTGGAGCCAATGTTTCTGTAAAAGGAACAACGAATGGAACAATTACCGATCTGGATGGTAATTTTGAATTGAATGTTGATAAAGGAAGTATTTTGACCATTTCTTATGCAGGATATATTTCTGAAAGTAAAACAGTCAATAGCGGAGCTCCTTTGAGTATTACTTTGAATGAAGATAATGTACTTTTGGATGGGGTTGTCGTCACTGCTTTGGGTATAAAGCGTTCGGCTAAGTCTTTGACATATAATGTTCAGGAGTTGAAAGGAGCAGATCTTTCTACAGTGAAGGATGCAAGCTTTGTTAATAGTTTAGCGGGTAAAGTGGCCGGTGTTACTATTAACCAGAGTGCAAGTGGTATCGGTGGTTCAACTCGTGTTATTATGCGTGGTACGAAATCGTTATTCGGCGATAACAATGCATTGTATGTAATCGACGGTATCCCGGTTGCTAATATCAGAAGCGAACAGCCGGAAGGATTCTATGAAACTCCTGACGGAGGTGATAGTGATGGCATTTCCAATATTAACCCCGATGATATTGAAAGTATGTCAGTATTGACCGGTGCAGCGGCAGCAGCTTTGTATGGTGCACAGGGTGCTAATGGTGTTATACTTATTACTACAAAGAAAGGGAAAGAAGGTAAATTAAAAGTAAACTATTCTAATGATACTCAATTCTTAAGTCCTTTTGTTATGCCTAAGTTCCAGAACACTTATGGCTCGAAGGTTGGAAGTTATGAAAGCTGGGGAGATAAATTAGAGACTCCGACAGATTATGATCCTAAGGATTTCTTTCAAACCGGATATACGGAAACAAATTCTCTCAGTCTTTCTGCAGGAACTGATAGAAATCAAACATATTTCTCTGCAGCTACAACAAATTCAAGAGGTATTATTCCAAATAACACATATAATCGATATAACTTTTCCGTAAGAAATACTACAGAACTAATCAAGGATAAGCTGACTTTAGATTTAAGTGCTTCATATATTATTTCAAACAATAATAACATGATGTCTCAAGGTCAGTTCCATAATCCGTTGGTTGCAGTTTATTTGTTCCCGAGAGGTGACGATATGAATAAGTATAAAACTTATGAACATTATAATAGCGAACGTAATTTCCCTACTCAATTCTGGCCTTATGGTGCCGGTGATATTCTTGGAATGGAGAATCCTTACTGGACTATCAACAGGGAAAACTTGGGAAATAACAAACAGCGTTACATGTATACGGGAAGCCTTAGATATAAGATTCTTGATTGGTTGAATGTGACAGGACGTATTCGCGTAGATAACAGCGAAGATTTATACCAGAGAAAGATCAGTGCTTCTTCAAGTTTATTGTTTGCTTCTGAAAATGGTAATTATATGAAGCAAAGAACACAGTACAAGAATACTTATGGTGATGCAATCTTGAATATAGACAAACGTTTTAAGAATTTCGGTATTGTCGCTAATCTTGGTGGCAGTTTCGCTGATGCAGTAATGGATGTAACAGGTTATGAAGGACACTTGCTGAAAGTTGCTAATTTATTTACGTTTGCTAATATCGACACAACTCATCCCGAAACAAGAGCAATAGAAAATGGTTATCATGATAATAACCAAGCTGTATTTGGCACATTCCAGTTAAGTTATAAGAGTATGTTATTCTTGGACGTAACAGGTCGTAATGACTGGTACTCATCTTTGGCAGGAACAGCGCATGAGAAATCTGGTTTCTTCTATCCGTCAGTAGGTTTGTCAGGTGTAGTTACTGAAATGGTCGATTTGTCAAAAGCATATATTTCATTCTTGAAAGTAAGAGCTTCATATAGTGAAGTAGGTAATGCTCCTCAGCGTTTCATCACTACTCCGACTTTTGGCATTAAGAACGGTGTGGTAGAAACATTACCTTCGGTTCCGGCAGATTTTTTGAAACCTGAAAGAACAAAAGCATTCGAAGTTGGTGCGAATATCCGTTTATTGAATGATAAGATTAATTTGGATGTTACTTATTATAACTCGAATACATACAATCAGCTCTTTACTTTTGCAATGAATCCGAGCTCCGGTTTGAAGAACTATCATATCAATGGAGGTAAAGTAAGTAACTGGGGTATTGAAGCGAGCATAGGTTACAAACAAGACTTAGGTCCGGTAAATTGGCATTCTAATCTAACATTTACATTAAATAGAAATAAAATTAAGGAACTGATTCCGGAAAACTTTACTACTCCAACCGGTGAGACTGCTTCTTTTACGGAATTAAGACCATTTGGTTCGGTAGGTACATATACTATGATATTGAAAGAAGGCGGTACGATGAATGACATTTATGTATCCGGTCTTCTGACAGATGAACATGGAAATATTAAAGTAAGTCCGTTGGATGGTTCGGTTCAGGCAGATCCTGATAAATGGATAAAGGCAGGGAGCGCCGCTCCACGTTTCAACTATGGTTGGAATAATACATTCTCTTATAAAGGGTTTAATCTTGGCGTATTGATTGATGCTCGTATCGGAGGTATTGGTGTATCGGCAACTCAGGCATTAATGGATAGGTTCGGTGTGTCTAAAGCATCTGCTGATGCACGTGATAACGGTGGCATAGAAATTCATGGTGGTAAGGTTGATGCAGAGAAATATTATGCTGTAACTGGTGGTGGCAACACGGGTGTGTTATCCCAGTATGTTTACAGTGCTACCAACGTTCGTTTAAGAGAAGCATCATTGGGATATACTTTCCCTGGCAAGTGGTTTAATGATAAGATAGATAATCTTTCATTGTCCCTTATCGGTAGAAACCTGTTTATGTTCTACAATAAAGCACCTTTCGATCCGGAATTGGCATCTTCAACAAGTACTTATTATCAAGGTATCGACTACTTTATGCAGCCTAGCTTGAGAAGTATTGGTTTTAGTGTGAAAGTGCAATTTTAATTAAACCTTAAATGATATTACTATATGAATAAGTATAAAAGATTAGTCAATATAAAACATGCAGGAAGTGCATTGATTGCTGCAACCTTTATGTTTGCTTCATGCACTGGCGATTATATGAATTTGAATACCAACCAATATGAAGTGACCGACGACATGTTGAATCACGATAACTTGGGTATTGGAGGTTTTATATTACAGATGGAACAGGATGTGGTTCCTGTAAGTGATGTAGGAGCTAATGCTTATCAAAGAGCACAAAACCTGAGTGGAGATACATTTTGTGGTTATATGGCTGCTATTGGAACATGGGGCTCTGCAAATAATGTGAACTATTATCTTCATTATTCGGATTGGAATGATGTATGTTTCTCAAATGGCTTTACTACTGTAATGGCGGGTTGGAAACAAGTTCGTGATAAAGCAGAAACCGAGAATCCTACTTCTTATGCATTAGCACAAGTTTTGAAAGTGGCGGGTATGCATCGAGTTGCCGATTCTTATGGTCCTATTCCTTATAAAGATTTTGGTAAGCTACTTTCTCCTTACAATTCTTTGGAAGATGTGTATACAATGTTCTTTGAGGAATTGAATGGTGCAATCAACGTATTGAAAGAGTTTGTCGATAAAACTCCGGAAGCTCGTCCAATGAAGAAATATGATCTTGTCTACGAAGGCGATTATACCAAGTGGTTGAAATTTGCTAATTCATTGAAATTGAGATTGGCTATGCGCATAGCTTACGTGAAACCCGATTTGGCTGAACAATATGCAAAAGAAGCGATTGCCGGTGGAGTGATTACTGACAATACAGATAATGCAGCCCTTCATTCAAGTAACGGTATTGTTATTTCCCATCCTTTGAAAGTAATTTGGAACGGTATGACAGATACACGGATGGGCGCTTCTATCGAGTCTTATTTATTAGGATATAATGATGACCGCGCAACCAAATATTTTAGTCTGTCTTCACTTGGTGATGGAAAGAGCTTACATGGCGTTCGGAATGGTATCATTTTAGGAAATAAAGGCAATTATGTAAAAGCTTCATGTCCTAATATCCAAGAAACCACTCCTGTAATGTGGATGTCTGCTGCCGAAGTGTATTTCCTGAGAGCAGAAGCTGCTTTACGCTGGAAAACAGAATCCAACCCCAAAGATTTATATGAGCAAGGCATTAAGACTTCCTTTGCACAATGGGGAGCAACAGTGGGTGAATATTTGGCTGATGATACTTCTATTCCTGCTTCATATTCGGATGCAATCACCGGCAATAACAATGTGGCATTTGGACCTTCTACTATAACTGTAAAGTGGGAAGAGTCTGATGGATTTGAAAAAAAATTGGAACGCATTATTACTCAGAAGTGGTTGGCTATATACCCCGATGGACAAGAAGCATGGTCGGAAATGCGTAGAACCGGATATCCGAAGATATTTGAATTAGTTAATGTAAGTGGAAGCAGTTCTTTGAAAAGAAATGAGATACCTTATCGTATTCCATTCCCTAAAACGGAATATGAGACTAATAAAGCCGAAGTTGAAAAAGGAGTCGCTCTGCTTGGAACTGGCGCCATTGATGAGGGTAATATTAAATTGTGGTGGGATAAGAAATAATGAATTATCAATATTATAGAAATATTACGATGAAGAATGTTATAAAACTAATTATATTGTGTCTGGCTTTACCGTTTGCTTTCACTGCTTGTGAAAATCAAAATGAGCCAACTCCAAAAGAATTGCAACATCCTTTCGTTAAGACGGAAGAATATTTAGCAAACCTCAGAGCATATAAAAAGACAGATCATCAGGTCGCATTCGGTTGGTTCGGCTTATGGACGGCTGAAGGCTCTGCTATGTCAACAAGACTTGATAATGTTCCCGATAGTATGGATATTATTTCTATTTGGGGCGACTGGCATAATTTATCTCCGGCTCAGATTGCCGATAAAGAGTATGTTCAGCAAGTGAAGGGAACCAAAGTTATTTTCACCACTTTTGCACATGAACTTCCAAAAGAGTTTTTGGTCGAAGATGAAGATGGAGACCTTGTTGCAACAGATGAAGGTATTTTGGTTTACGCAAAAGCTTTGGTTGACTCTGTAAATAAGTATAATTATGATGGACTTGACTTTGACTATGAACCGGGTTGGGGAGGTAAAGGGCATTTTATTGATCCGGATAATCTTGAAAGTACATCGCTAAGTACTGCTGGAAGGCATAATATGGAAGTCTTGGTAAGAGAGATCAGTAAATATTTGGGACCCAAATCAGGAACCGGGAAGTTATTTGTTATTGATGGAGTTCCCGGAGCTTTAAATATGGGATTAGCAGAACTGTTTGATTATGGAATTGTACAATCATATAATAGCAGTGGAGATGGAGATCTTCAGGGACGTTTTAATGATGCTTATGCAGTAGGATGGAAACCGGAACAATACATCTTTACAGAAAATTTTGAAAGTTATGCATCTACCGGTGGAAATCCTGATTATCGTGATAATTATGGTAACACTTGGCCTTCTTTAATTGGTATGGCAAGGTTTCATCCGACTCAAGGGAAGAAAGGTGGAGCGGGAACTTATCACATGGAAAATGAATATGTCCTTTCTCCGGATTATAAATATATGCGTCAGGCCATTCAGATTATGAATCCGGCAAATCAATAATAATAACTACAGATGAATTATATTATGAGAAAATTAAAAATAAAACATCTATATATCGTAGGCTTAATTTGTGTGACATGTAATCTGTTGACTTCTTGTTCGGAAGACGAACTTTACTCAAAAGATCAGCGGGTATATGTAAACAGTGGTATTAATGGTGTATTGTCTTTTCATTTGGTTGATAGTCCTGAAGGTATCATTAAAAGGACATTAGGCTTTCCGGTAGTGAGTTCCAGAGAATTGGCTGTTGATGCCGACATTTCTTTTAAGGTAGATGAAAGTTTGTTGGAAAGTTATAATGACAGGAATAGTACGGAATATAAAATTCTTCCGCCTAATTGCTATGATGCAAAGAATTTGATTGTAAAGATGAAACAAGGGGAATTTTCCTCTCAAGATTCGGTGAAAATTGAAATAACAAAACCCGAAGAAGTGGAATTTGATGAAGAATATTTGTTACCACTCACTATTTCAAACCTGTCAACGGATGATAAGGGAGTTCAAATCAGTGAGAATTTGCATACTATTTATCTTAAAATAGATAAAAGATATAATAGTATCGGAAGAGATGTATCAATGACTATGATCGATTCGCCTATAGGTATCCTTAAAAATGTGTTTGATTTTCCGGTTATCAGTTCCGAAGTATTTGAAGCTGATGCTGTTATTTCTTTTGAAACAGATGAAAGTTTAGTTGAAAGTTATAATACAGTTCATAAGACAAATTATAAACCTCTTCAGTCTTCTTGTTTTGCTTTGAGGAACTTTACAGTAAATATGAAACAGGGAGAAGCGACTACGCAAGATTTGGTTGAGGTTGAAATAACAAAACCGGAGGCGTTAGAACTGAGCGAGACTTATTTGCTACCTTTTGTCATTTCAAAAGTGATGGTAGGCGGTAGCGAAGTTCAGGCTGATGTGGATAAGAATATTATTTATCTTAAAATTGATAAGAAGTATATGACCTATAGTTCCGATGCAATTCCTGATGCCGAGTTAATGGATACTGAAGATTGGAGCATAGAATCTTCTGCCAGAATTTATGAGGGCAACGTTAATAATTTGCTCGATAATAATCCGGCTACTTATTGGTTTGTATCTTCAGCTGCTCCAGTTGTAAATCTCGATATTAAAACAGAGCAAGTTATTAATGGATTCTCATTCTGTCCTTATTATGGGACATTCTCAGCTTCAACTTACAGTGCAAAGTCTGTTACTATAAGTATAAGTAAAGACGGAATTACTTATGAAGAAATCGTTACTGCTGCAAGTTTAAAAGCGGCTGGTAATGCAAGTAATCCGGCATTTAACTATGTTAGCTTGTATACTCCGGTCAAGGCTCGTTACCTACGTTTTAATTTCACAAATCCAGCCGGTTATACTGGTACTAACTTGATTAATTTGTATAAATAGTATAATTATTTAATCACTAAATTTAGAATAATGATGAAATTAAAATACTTATTAGCTCTTGTAACAGTTCTGGTTCTTTGTTTTTCATGTAAGAATGAAGATGAATACAAAGATGTTATATTTGTTACAGGTGCAGAAACAGATGTTACTGCACACATGACTGTAGACGGACCGGCAACATTCGGAGTGAGTGCCACTTGTACTGCAAAGTTGGACAAAGATGTTGCTGTAAACTTTACGATTGATAATTCTTTAGTAGATGCTTATAACCGAAAGTTCAATAGGAATTACAAAGTATTACCTAAAGGTTGTTATGCTTTGGCTACAGATAAGTCTGTTATACCGGCAGGATATAGTGTCTCCGATCCTATAATGTTTGACTTAACTTCGGCAGAAGATTTTGAGGAAGGAGCAACTTATGTAGTTCCTGTTTCTATAACTAATGCAGAGGGAGGAATTGATATTTTGGAATCATGCAAAACCCTCTATATTGTAATTAATAAGACTATTATTACAAAGGCTGCTTATTTGAATTCTAACTATCTGGAGGTGCCTAAGTTTAAAGAACATCCTGAATTGAAGGCTCTGAATGCATTTACAATGGAAACTCGCATTTATGCAAATAATTTCCAACCGAGAGATCCGAGAATCAGTTCTATTATTGGTATTGAAGATAGTGAAACATTCTTGTTACGCTTTGGCGATGCCAGTCTTGATCCGGGACAATTACAACTTACAGCCGGAGATCAGATTACAAGTGAATCTCCTTGTGTGACGAAGAAATGGTATCATGTAGCTGCGGTGTTTGACGGTCACAGTACAAAACTTTATTTGGATGGTGTATTGCTTGGTTCTAAAGAAATGAGTAACCGTAAAAACCCGGTTAATTTATATGATGGCGGTACATTCCGTATGGGGTATTCATATAATGGTCGTTACTTAGATGGATATATCAGTGAAACACGTGTATGGACGAGAGTATTGAGTGCTGCCGAATTGACAAATAATAAATGTTATGTGGATCCTGCTTCAGAAGGATTATTGGCATATTGGAGGTTTAATTCTTCGGATCAGACAGAAGACGGTAAAACTGTTGTTAGGGATATGACAGGTCATGGTTATGATGCTATTGCGCGGAGAGCTCATGGAGACAATGATTGGATGGAAGCTGTGCGTTGTCCGGAATGATTTGAATGTAGAGCTGGTTAGGTAGCTCATTGACAGCTATGTGTCCGGATGGATTTAATTCATTCGGACACATTTTACAGGTTAGAATTATATACTAAAGACGCCCGTTATACAGTAGTATGACGGGCGTCTTGATATATGTAAGATAATAATTATTATAAATCTATTTTATAATTGATTTAATTAGAATGCATAACCAAATCCCACATTAAGATAGATAGGATACATGGCGAAAGTAATGGTTTGGAAATCTTTTTCAAAAACATCATTCAAGCCCCAAGTTAAGTCTGCAAATACATTCAAATGCTTGAATGCTCTCCATTCGGTACCTATTTGTGCACCCCATTGGAACTTACGTAAGTTATCGGAGAAATCATAAGATGCTTTTTTATCCCCTTCAAATACAACTTTAGCCCCTGTTGGGTTATCTTCTCTCAGATACCCTTCATAAACATCTCCGGAGAAATCACCGTTTGTCATGAATGATACATAAGGTCCCGCACTTAGATTAACACGAGGAGATAATTGGTATTTGACAAGTACAGGAATAGAGAAATAGGAGTTTCTGACTTTAGTTCTCACTTTACCTGTCCACATACCTTTAACTGTACTTCCGCCATCGGTTATTTCCATGCCATAGTTCTTAACGCGGGCTCTGGCTTCCATTCCTTTATTTTCTAATTTGAGACCTAATGCTACTCCCCATTTCTTTTGAGCATCTAACCATTTGGTTATATTTCCTTCAATAGAAAGACATACTGTAGGTCTATAACCGGTTAAAGCTCTGATTTCTTCAGGTAATGGAATGGGAGAAACTCCACCAATATTGAAACCTGCTTTAATCTCATAGTCTAACCCTCTTAATGAAGACCAAATGATACCCTGGTTTCTTTCTTCTTGTGCGTTTACAATAGTGATAAATGCAAAGGCAAATAAACACGCTAATATATTCTTTTTCATTATTTGTACTCTTAGATTAGTTTTCTTTATACATTAATTGCACTTCGTCAATATATAAGGTACTGCCCACTGCACCTTTAAATTTATCACCTTCAATACTTGAAGAAAATACGATAGAAATATTATATTTTCCTTCAGCCAATTTATTCTTATCTATGGTTTTACCGGGTAAGCTTATAAAAGGAAGATAGAACTGAGTCCATTCATCTGTTTCTTTTTGATTGTCAATGCGTGCAATGGAAATTAAATTAGGACTTGTAAGAGCATTTGTTCCATCAAGTGTTTTAGCTTTATCATCTGTTTCATAAAAAATGGCATAAATATCACATTTATCTGTTTTATTATCAACTGGTTTGCCATCTTCACTAAATACACTGCCCGCTTTATATTTATAATAGCCTGTAAGGTAGGTTGGAACAAATTCGAAAGGCATTCCGAATTTTGTAGCTTTTAAGGCATTTGTAAGAGCGCTCAATACATCGAATTTTCCCATAAATAAATTACCGGCTGCAATAGGCATGCCCATACCTTCTCCAAAAGGCCCTGTTGATTTGGTTTCTAGTTTTAGGCATTTCCCTTCTTTCCCGCCATCAGCAGAAACTGTGGGAAACCCGCTTGGCGTTTTGCTCTCAGGCGTACCTGTCAAAGCATATCCCGGATTGCCACTTGCCCAATCCATGATATTGTTGCCTTTAGCATCTTTTTCATAAAAGATTTGATATTTGTTATTATCATTTAATCTGAAATCTTCAAAATGATATATTGTACTGATTCCGGCATCAATGAAAGTTACCTCATATTTCTTTTTCCATTTCCCATCTTGTGAGGTAACGGTATAATACTGCGGAGTAGTGAAATCGCGTTCCTTACCACTTGCAGGATCTATACTGGCTCCCGGTGTCAAGGTAAATTCGGGAGCAAGTTTATCCATGGGAGTATCTTTTTTTACGAGGATTGTAATTTTATCATTCGTAATGATAGGATCCATCTTTAAAATATCTCCCGGAACTTGACACGTAAGAATATCCGCTTCGGCATTAGGCGCTTCATCTTTGATACAAGATACAAAGGTGAGGCAAAGGATGAGGTTGAATAATAATAGTTTCAGTTTCATCTTCATTAAATTTTTAGTTTAGACACTTTTTCTATAAAAAAGCGAAATTTTGGCTGCAAAGGTACTTCTTTTTTTTATCATTCGTTGCAACTGTTTGTTAAATAACTTTTTTTAGTTGACAAACAAAGTGTAAGCATCTCAGTGTTTTATTAATATTTATTCGCTAACAAGTGGTTACATTTTATTTTATTATTACCTTTGTAGCAATCTTATAAACAACTCAAACAGAGACTATATTTGTGATGAACGAATCGGAAAGAAAACAGATTATAGCGTTAGTAAAACGCGAAGTTATTCCGGCAATCGGGTGTACAGAACCTATTGCCGTAGCTTTGGCTGTAGCTAAAGCAAGTGAAACTTTAGGCCGTTTGCCGGAGAAGATTACTGTGTATTTGAGTGCTAATATCTTGAAGAATGCCATGGGAGTGGGGATTCCCGGAACAGGTATGATTGGTTTGCCTATCGCTGTGGCTCTCGGTGCATTGATCGGTAAATCGGAATATCAGCTTGAAGTATTGAAAGACAGTACTCCTCAGGCTGTGGAGCAAGGCAAAGAGATGATAGCCGGAAAACGGATCAATATCTGTCTGAAAGATAATATAGAAGAAAAGCTATATATTGAAGCTATTTGTGAAGCAGGTGATGAAAAGGCCGTGGCTACCATTGCCGGAGGACATACATGCTTTATCTATGTGGCTAAAAATAATGAAGTGCTGTTTAGTAAATGTCAATCTTCGAAAGGCGAATGTGCCGGGGATGATTTGGTGCTGAACCTTCGTAAAGTATATGACTTTGCAACTACCGCTCCTTTGGATGAAATCCGTTTCATTCTTGAAACGGCGCGTTTAAACAAAGCTGCCGCTGAAAGTTCTTTCAAAGGAAACTATGGCCATTCATTAGGTAAAACCATGCGCGGTAAATATGAAAAAGAAATAATGGGCGATTGCGTGTTCTCTCATATTCTTTCTTATACTTCAGGTGCTTGCGATGCCCGTATGGCAGGAGCCATGATTCCGGTTATGAGTAATTCGGGAAGCGGCAATCAAGGTATTTCTGCAACTATGCCGGTATTGGTTTATGCTGAAGATACCCATAAGTCGGAAGAAGAGTTAATCCGCGCGTTGATGTTAAGCCACCTTACTGTTATTTATATTAAACAAAGTTTAGGACGTTTATCCGCACTTTGCGGATGCGTAGTGGCAGCAACAGGTTCAAGCTGTGGCATCACTTATTTAATGGGTGGCAGCTACGAACAGATTTGTTATGCTGTGAAGAACATGATTGGCAATATTACCGGAATGATTTGTGATGGTGCAAAACCAAGCTGTGCCATGAAAGTTACCAGTGGAGTTTCTACTGCGGTTCTTTCTGCAATGCTCGCTATGGAAGATAAATCCGTGACTTCGGTGGAAGGTATTATTGATGATGATGTAGACAAGTGCATCAGGAATCTGACCTTGATCGGTTCTAAGGGAATGAATGAAACCGATAAACTTGTTCTTGAAATAATGATAAGTAAATAGTGATTAGCGGGTTAGTGTTTAGTGATTAGTATGATATTAATCACTAATCACTAATCCGCTAAACATTATATTAGTGGCAGTGTCCGCATCCGCAGCTATCTCCGCAACCTTCATCGTTGCATCCGTCACCACAGCCTTCTTCTCCGCAGCCACATCCGCAACCGCCGTGACCGCCCATCGCATTAACCATATTCTGGATTTCTTCGTTGGTAGCGATACGTGATTCAAGAACTTCACCGGAGAAAGTCAGGTCTTCACCTGCCAACGGGTGGTTCAAGTCAACTACTACAACATCGTCTTTCACTTCCACTACGGTAGCATTCATACGGTTACCTTCCGAGTCCATCAAAGGAACTACGTTACCGGCAAAAATACGTTCTGTGTCAAACTTGCCTTCTATTTCAAAGATGTTTTTGGGTAAATCCAAAACATGTTCTTCATTATATTCTCCGTAAGCGTTTTCTGATTTGATAGTGAATTCGAATTTGTCTCCGGCTTGCAAGCCTGCCACTTGTTCTTCGAAAGCATCAAGAGTAGTACCCATTCCTGAGATAAACTCGAACGGACGTTCTTTAGTTGCCTTTTCCACTAAGTCTTTATCACTGTCATACAAATCGTATGATACACTGATGAATCTGTTTGGTGTAATTTCCATTTATTCTAATTGTCAAATTGTTATTTTCAGATTATTCTGAATTTGCAAAGATACGAATAATTTCTACTCGAACCGTTCCTTGTACGCTATTTTCAGATTATTAAGTGCTTTTTGCAGTGTGCCTTTAGGGCAGCCGATGTTCATGCGCATGAATCCGGTTCCTTCTTTTCCAAACATTGCTCCATCGTTCATGGCAAGGTGAACGTCTTCCACAAAGAATTTAATCAGTTCTTCCTGAGACAGTTCGAGCTCCCGGCAATCGAGGAATACCAGATAAGAAGCCTGTGGACGGATAGCTTTAATCTTCGGTGCATGCTCTTTAAGGAAAGTATCGAGATAATTTATGTTGCTTTGAATGTATTCGGTAACTTGGCTTAACCATTCGCTTCCGTTTTTGTAAGCAGCAGCTACTGCAATGAAAGCAAATACATGTCCGTTGCCCAATTCGCTGTTTTCAACGAATGCACTGAACCTTTCTTTTAACTCTTTATTAGGGATAACGGCATAAGAACTGCTTAAGCCGGGGATATTGAATGCTTTGCTGGCTGCCATGAATGATATGGAATTGCAACGTGCCTTTTCCGAAACTGTGGCAAATGCCGTATGTTCCTGTCCGGGCAATGCAAGATCGGCATGGATTTCATCGGAAACAACGACAATGTTATTCTCATGGCAGATGTCTGCGATAACTTCCAGTTCTTCTTTTGTCCAGATACGTCCGCCGGGATTATGAGGATTGCAAAGCAGCAAGAGTTTACAGTCTTTATCAATGATTCGTTTCAAGTGCTCTATATCCATCTTGTATTGTCCGTCCTCCAGTATCAACGGGTTATATGCAGGGATGCGTCCGTTCTTTTCGGTTACAAGAAAGAAAGGGTGATAAACCGGAGTCTGGATAATTACCTTATCACCCGGTTTGGTGAAACATTGGATGGCAAAAGCAAGTCCGGGCACAATTCCGGGAGTAAACTGAATCATATCTTCAGTTATATCCAACTGATGTCTCTCTTTTTGCCACTTGATAATGTTTTCTTTATAGGAATTGCAGGGGCAAGTGTAGCCCAATACTTCATGTTCGCAACGTTTGCGTATGGCATCCATTATAAAAGGAGGGGTGCGGAAGTCCATGTCTGCCACCCACATGGGGATAAGGTCATTTCTTCCCCAATTAGTCTGCACGCCTTCTACCTTTATAGAGTCGGTTCCTGTCCGGTCTATTATTTCATCGAAGTTATATTTCATAATTCATTGTTTTAAAGTGATTCACAAAGATAATTAATATAATGCATATGTGATTATATGCTCCAAAATGATTGTGAATGTTACGATTGTGTTACATATTAAACTTGATATAAATCAAATAATGTACATTTTGTATGCTTATTGAAGCTGTTTTATGGAAATATGTTTTGATGCTATAAAACATGTTTCTATCTTTGCAGAGTAATAAAGAAGAAATATAGGTAAAAGTATTAGTTTATTAGGTATTAAGTTTTTAAGGTATTTAGTTTTTAGGTACAAGTTTTGTTTTTAGGTTTAACAATTTAATTCAGTAGGTATTATGAAACGTTTAAGCTTAGTTTTTGTAGTAGCATTATGTATGTGTACTACTGTGTTCGCTGAGAAAGGTGCAGAAACAGAAAATTTGAGTGTTGATGCAAGTAAATTGAGTAAATGCTTGAACTTGTCTTCACAACAAACAGAAAATGTTACCTCTATTTGTGAATATTTTAATGAGAGAATGCAGGCAGTGAAGAACTCCAGCAAAAAGAGAAAGAAAGATGTGTTGCACAATGCCATTTATGGTAATTTGAAGTTGATGAAAGGTGAATTATCCAAAGAGCAATATGCTAAATACTTGGAATTGATGAACCTCACTTTGAAGAACAGGGGCATTGAATTGTAAATGATAGGTAAATGAAAGAAGAAGGAGGCTTTGGCCTCCTTTTTTTGTGCTCTTATGCAAGCACTTTCCCGCCGGATGTTAAGTGATTTATTCAGTATTGTTAATGCCTTTTATACTAATGAGTTAGTAACTTGACAGCTGTCAAGTTATTAACTATTCTGTATGAATGGACTAAATCATAGGGATAAAGGTGTTTAACAGAGCACTATGGAAGTCTTAACATCGCTATTGAATGAAATAGACATAAAATAATGAAGAACTAATGATTAATAGCTTTGTTTTGTGATAAAACAAGATAAAAAACGTTCTTTTTCTTACGATTATTAATATTAGCAATAAAAATATCTTCAAATTGTTTGGAGATTACAAAAAAGGCTGTACCTTTGCGTCATCATTAAAAAAGAAACAATAGTATGATTGCAATTACATCCATTAACCTGATTCTCGTGAACGTCATTCGTCTCGTGGTGCTACCATCAAGAGCGTGAGAAAGGTTGTGTGTATGTATTAGCGTACTTAAAGATATTATTTGAAGCCTTTCTCACTGAGTTGAGAGAGGCTTTTTAATTAATAAGAAATAGAGATGGAAATGAAAAAGCAATTACGTAGTTCGTATAGTACACAAGGTCGCCGCATGGCAGGAGCAAGAGCTCTCTGGGCAGCCAACGGCATGAAGAAAGAACAATTAGGAAAACCTATTATTGCTATCGTCAATTCATTTACTCAATTCGTTCCCGGACATGTTCATTTACACGAGATAGGCCAGCAGGTAAAAGCTGAAATTGAGAAACTGGGTTGCTTTGCGGCAGAATTCAATACGATTGCTATTGATGACGGCATAGCAATGGGACACGATGGCATGCTTTATTCTCTTCCGTCACGCGATATTATTGCAGATAGCGTAGAGTATATGGTGAATGCGCATAAGGCAGATGCGATGGTTTGCATCTCCAATTGCGATAAAATAACTCCGGGTATGCTTATGGCTGCCATGAGATTGAATATCCCCACTGTATTTGTGTCGGGAGGTCCGATGGAAGCCGGAGAACTGAATGGCGAACATCTTGATTTGATTGATGCCATGATTAAGTCGGCAGACGAATCGGTGAGTGATGAAAAAGTTGCTCAGATTGAGAATGCGGCTTGCCCCACCTGTGGTTGTTGTTCGGGTATGTTCACGGCTAACTCGATGAATTGCCTAAACGAAGCTATCGGTTTGGCACTTCCGGGTAACGGAACGATTGTTGCCACTCACGAAAACCGTAAGGAATTGTTCAAGGAAGCAGCTAAATTAATCGTAAAGAACACCTATAAATATTATGAGGACGGTGATGAAAGCGTACTTCCGAGAAGCATCGCTACCCGCCGGGCTTTCCTTAATGCAATGACACTCGATATTGCCATGGGTGGTTCTACCAATACGGTACTTCACTTACTTGCCATAGCACACGAAGCCGAAGCAGATTTCACGATGGATGATATAGATGCGCTTTCGCGCCACACTCCATGCTTGTGCAAAGTAGCTCCGAATACTCAGAAATACCATATTCAGGATGTAAACCGTGCAGGAGGTATTCTTTCAATCATGGCGGAACTGGATGCTGCCGGATTGATTGATGCTCACGTAAACCGTGTGGACGGTATGACATTGCTGGAGGCTATTGATAAGTACTGCATAACCAGTCCTAACGTCTGCGAAGAAGCTATCCGTAAATATAGAAGTGCGGCTGCCGGGTTCTTTAATCTGGAACTCGGTTCGCAGGGTGCATATTACAAGGAATTGGATAAAGACCGTGCCGAAGGCTGTATCCGTGACGTTGCTCATGCTTATACAAAAGATGGCGGACTTGCCGTATTGAAAGGAAACATTGCTCAGGACGGTTGTGTGGTAAAGACAGCCGGAGTAGACGAAAATATCTGGAAGTTTACCGGTCCTGCCAAAGTATTCGATTCACAAGACAGTGCTTGTGAAGGTATTCTGAAAGGCCGAGTCGTTAGCGGTGATGTTGTTGTCATCACTCACGAAGGTCCGAAAGGCGGTCCCGGAATGCAGGAAATGCTTTATCCTACTTCTTATATCAAGTCAAAACATTTGGGTAAAGAATGTGCTTTGATAACTGACGGACGTTTCAGTGGTGGTACTTCCGGTTTAAGTATCGGACACGTTTCGCCCGAAGCCGCAGCAGGAGGAAATATCGGTTTGATTAAGGACGGCGACATCATCGAGATCAATATCCCTGAAAGGACAATCAATGTAAAATTGACCGATGAAGAACTGGCAGCACGTCGCGAAGAAGAATTGAAACGCGGTAAACTCGCTTTTACAGCCCCGAATCGTGAACGCAATGTTCCGAAGAGCCTGAAAGCATATGCCGGCATGGTAAGTTCTGCCGATAAGGGAGCAGTGAGAATAATTGAATAATTTGCCAATTTGTTAATGTGCCAATTAAGCATGTAAGTATTAGCACATTAAAATATTATGTATTATGAGTAAAGAATTAATTTCAGGCGGAGAAGCTTTGATGCGTTCATTGGAATATCATGGCGTACGTACGATTTTCGGTTATCCCGGAGGTTCTATCATGCCCACATTCGATGCCCTATATGACCATCAAAATAGCTTAAATCATATATTGGTTCGTCACGAACAAGGAGCTGCCCATGCAGCACAAGGTTATGCCCGCGTTTCGGGAGAAGTGGGAGTATGCTTGGTAACAAGTGGTCCCGGTGCGACAAATACGGTTACAGGTATTGCCGATGCAATGATTGACAGTACTCCTATTGTAGTAATTGCCGGTCAGGTGGGAACTGCTTTCCTCGGTACGGATGCTTTTCAGGAAGTAGATTTGGTAGGCATAACCCAGCCAATCACTAAATGGAGTTATCAAATCCGTCGTGCGGAAGATGTACCTTGGGCTGTGGCACGTGCTTTCTATATTGCCAAGAGTGGTCGTCCCGGTCCTGTGGTGCTCGACTTTGCAAAGAATGCACAGGTAGAAATGATGGAATACACTCCGGCTAAACTTGATTTTATCCGTAGCTATGTTCCTGTTCCCGATACAGACTTTGAAGCAGTGAAGACTGCTGCCGAATTGATAAATGCTGCAAAGCGTCCTCTGGTATTGGTCGGTCAGGGAGTGGAACTGGGAAATGCACAGAAAGAATTACGTACTTTCATTGAAAAGGCGGATCTTCCGGTTGGCTGTACGCTGCTTGGATTATCAGCTTTGAAAACGGAACATTCATTGAATATGGGCATGCTCGGTATGCATGGTAATCTTGCTCCCAATGTGAAAACAAATGAGGCGGATGTTATCATTGCCGTAGGTATGCGTTTCGATGACCGCGTAACAGGCAAGCTCGATACTTATGCCAAACAGGCGAAGATTATACATTTCGACATTGATCCGGCGGAAATAGATAAAAATGTAAAAACGAATGTGGCTGTTCTTGGCGACTGCAAGGAGACACTTGCTGCTGTTACGGAACTGCTTCAACCAAACAATCATAAAGAGTGGATCAATAGTTTCGCTTCTTATGCTAAAGAAGAAGATGAAAAAGTAATCCAGCCCGAACTTCATCCGGCAAGCGATGTTTTAAGCATGGGGGAAGTGGTACGTGCAGTGAGCGATGCTACCAATCACGAAGCTGTACTTGTGACCGATGTTGGCCAGAACCAAATGATTTCTGCACGTTATTTCAAATATAGCAAAGACCGCAGCATCATAACTTCCGGCGGATTGGGAACAATGGGATTCGGTCTTCCGGCAGCCATAGGTGCTACCTTTGGACGTCCCGACCGCACCGTTTGCGTATTTATGGGAGATGGCGGTTTGCAGATGAACATTCAGGAGTTTGGAACGATTATGGAACAAAAAGCTCCGGTTAAGATGATTGTGCTTAACAATAATTATTTAGGTAATGTTCGTCAGTGGCAGGCCATGTTCTTTAACGGCAGATACTCCTTTACCCCGATGCTGAATCCGGATTATATAAAGATAGCCTCGGCTTATGATATTCCGGCAAAGCGTGTCAAGACTCGTGCGGAATTAAGTGAAGCTATCGAGGAAATGCTAGCTACCGACGGAGCTTATTTGCTCGAAGCATGTGTGGTTGAAGAAGGAAACGTGTTGCCGATGACACCTCCGGGTGGTTCGGTAAACCAAATGTTGTTGGAATGTTAATAGGAGAGTCGTTATGGAAAATAAAGCATTATATACATTAATCGTTCATTCGGAGAACATTGCGGGTTTGCTTAATCAGGTTACGGCAGTGTTTACCCGTCGTCAGATAAATATTGAAAGTTTGAATGTTTCGGCGTCCTCTATTAAAGGAGTACATAAATATACCATTACTGTATGGACAGATAAGGATACCATAGAAAAAGTGGTGAAGCAGATTGAAAAGAAGATAGATGTGTTGCAGGCACATTACTTTACGGATGATGAGATCTATTTCCATGAAATAGCTTTGTATAAAGTATCTGTTCCCGAGTTTCAATCGACTCCCGAAGCGTCGAAGGTAATCCGTCGCTACAATGCACGTATTGTGGAAGTGAACCCGGTGTTTGCCATTGTTGAAAAGAACGGTATCAGTGAAGATATTACTTCTCTTTATGGAGAACTGAAAGCATTGGGATGTGTGTTGCAGTTCGTCCGTTCGGGACGTGTGGCTATCACTACCAGTTGCTTTGAACGTGTAAACGAATTCCTTTCATACAGGGAAGAAAAATATAAGAACAGTAAAAAAGAATAAGCATAATGAGTGAGGACAACAAAGTTGGAACATACAATTTCGTGGCGGAACCTTTTCATGTAGACTTTACCGGACATCTGACAATGAGTGTCTTGGGTAATCATCTGTTGAACTGTGCGGGATTTCATGCTGCGGATAGAGGATTCGGCATAGCTTCGTTGAATGAGAATCATTATACATGGGTGCTCTCACGCTTGGCGGTCGAATTGGAGGAAATGCCTTATCAATATGAGGCGTTTAGCATTCAGACTTGGGTAGAGAATGTTTATCGTTTGTTTACCGACCGTAACTTTGCCATTCTGAATAAAGACGGGAAGGAGATAGGCTACGCCCGTTCTGTTTGGGCTATGATAAGCATGGAGACACGTAAACCCGCCGATTTGCTTACCCTTCACGGTGGAAGCATTGTGGATTATGTATGCGACAAGGAGTGCCCGATTGAGAAAGCGGGACGCATAAAGGTTTCGGAAAATGCAGCTCCTGTGGAATATCAGACCAAATACAGTGATATTGATATTAACGGGCATGTGAACAGTATCAAATACATTGAGCATATCCTCGACCTTTTCCCGATAGAGATGTTTAAGGAAAAGCGTATCAAACGTTTTGAAATGGCTTATGTAGCCGAGAGTTATTATGGCGATGTCCTTTCTTTCTATAAAGAAGAAATTGATGGAAACACCTATGATATTGAAGTTAAAAAGAACGGCAAAGAGATCGTTTGCCGTAGTAAAGTGATATTTATTTAAGTTAGTTTATAGTTAAAAAGAAAAACAAAATGGCACAATTGAATTTTGGTGGAGTTACGGAAAACGTAATGACTCGCGAAGAATTTCCTTTGGAAAAAGCAAGAGAAGTATTGAAAAATGAAACAATTGCTGTAATCGGTTATGGTGTACAAGGCCCCGGTCAGTCATTGAACCTTAGAGATAATGGTTTCAATGTAATCGTAGGACAACGTGCGGGTAAAACATATGAAAAGGCGGTAGCTGACGGATGGGTTCCGGGTGAAACTTTGTTCGGCATCGAAGAAGCTTGCGAAAAAGCTACTATCGTTATGTGTCTGCTGTCTGATGCGGCTGTTATGTCTGTATGGCCTACTATGAAACCTTATCTGACTGCCGGAAAAGCTCTTTATTTCTCTCATGGTTTTGCTATTACTTGGAGTGACCGTACAGGTGTTGTTCCTCCTAAAGATATTGATGTTATCATGGTAGCTCCTAAAGGTTCGGGTACTTCACTCCGTACTATGTTCCTCGAAGGCCGTGGCTTGAATTCATCTTATGCTATTTATCAGGATTATACCGGCAAGGCTATGGAAAGAACTATTGCTTTGGGTATTGGTATCGGTTCGGGATATTTGTTTGAAACAACTTTCGTTCGTGAAGCTACTTCCGACCTTACAGGTGAACGTGGTTCATTGATGGGTGCTATCCAAGGTTTGTTATTGGCTCAATATGAAGTATTGCGTGAAAACGGACATACTCCTTCCGAAGCTTTCAATGAAACTGTTGAAGAGTTAACTCAGTCATTGATGCCACTGTTTGCAAAGAACGGTATGGACTGGATGTATGCCAACTGTTCTACAACTGCTCAGCGTGGTGCTTTGGATTGGATGACTCCGTTCCATGATGCTATCAAACCGGTTGTTCAGAAGTTATATCATAGCGTAAAGACCGGTAACGAAGCTCAGATTTCTATTGATTCTAACTCTAAACCCGATTATCGTGAAAAGTTGGAAGAAGAATTGAAAGCATTGCGTGAAAGTGAAATGTGGCAGACAGCTGTTACTGTTCGTAAACTTCGTCCTGAAAACAACTAAACGAGATATAGATTGTTTAATCAACTGGTAAAGGCTGTCAGAAATGGCAGCCTTTTACTTTTTTAGATAATTCTTCTTAAAATGCAGCAGCTTTAGTGAAAGACTATTAGGAATTTTGTAAAGTTTGGCAAACAATTTGTACTATTGCTACATATAATTATTTAAAGAAAAAAGATTATGATTGCTTCTTATTGGATATTGTTTATTGGTATTGCCGTTGTGAGCTATCTGGTTCAGGCACATTTGCAGAGTAAGTTTAAAAAGTACTCACAGATACCTCTTTCCAATGGTATGACAGGACGTGATGTAGCTTTGCAGATGCTTCATGACAATGGAATTTATGATGTGACGGTAACATCTACTCCCGGACATTTGACCGACCACTTCAACCCGATGAATAAAACGGTAAATTTGAGTGAAAGCGTATATAACAGTAATAGTGTAGCTGCTGCTGCGGTTGCTGCCCATGAATGTGGTCATGCTGTTCAGCATGCACGTGCTTATGCTCCATTGAAGATGCGTTCGGCATTAGTACCTATTGTACAATTCTCGTCCAGTATCATGAGTTGGATATTACTTGCAGGTATCTTGATGATACAATCTTTCCCTCAATTATTATTGGCGGGTATTATTTTGTTTGCTACAACTACTTTGTTTAGCTTCATCACTTTACCGGTGGAAATCAATGCAAGTAAACGTGCTTTAGTGTGGTTGAGCAGTGCAGGAATTACTAATTCTTCCAATCACCGACAAGCGGAAGACGCTTTGCGTTCCGCTGCCTATACATATGTAGTTGCGGCTCTTGGTTCATTGGCAACTTTGGTTTATTATATCTTTATCTTCATGGGAAGAAGAGATTAAAGAAAGATATTTAAAAAGTTAATGCATCGCTTTTTCAATCAACAAGTTGTTTATTTCAAATAACTTGTTGATTGTAAAAAACAACTTGATGATTGTAGCAAATGACTTGTTGATTGAAACAAATAATTTGCTTGTTGGCAAAAATGAATGATTATAAGCCTTCTATTTCAATTATATACTCTGCATGGAATATTCCTCCCGGAGCTAAATGCTGCATCCAGTCTTTGTCTTTGAACTCTCCTGTATAATTGACTCTGTCACAACGTCCATACCAAGGTTCGATACATACAAATGGTGCATTCTTGGTTGGAGGCGACCATAATCCCACGACAGGAGCTGTGAAATGCAGGCTTAAATAGGGCTTACGTTTCTTATCCAAGAGTGTGACTGTTTTAATTTGACTGTCCTCAAAGATAAGCGCATCTTTATCAAAAGTATGTATGTCGATAGGAAGTAATCCTTTAATCAGAGGTAGCGGATATTTATCGGTAGAGACACATCCCTTTTCTTTGATAAGTATGTAGTCTAAGTCATCGGTCTTGTCGAAAGTGAAAAAGCCTCTTCCTTGCACGGCGGGATTAAAGTCAGGATAATAAAATGCCGGATGTGCACCGATTTGGAAATGCAATTCTTTGGTTCCGGTATTTTTGACAGTCCACAATACTTTTACTTTATTGTCGGTCAGTTGATAACCTATCTCTAATAAGAATGGAAACGGATAAACTTTCCGTGTTTCCTCATTGTCGGAAAAACGATAAAGTACTTCGTTTTCAGTTTCTTTTATTAATTCAAACTCATTGTCTCGGGCAAAGCCGTGTTGTGATAGCGGATAGGTAATTCCTTCATGTCTGTATTCGTTATTCCATACTCCGCCTACAATGGGGAAGAGCACGGGTGAATGGCGTTTCCAGAAAGCCGGATCTGCTTGCCACAGGTATTCTTTACCGTCGGCATTGGAAACGATACTGCTCAGTTCTGCTCCGTGTGGAGCTACTTTTATGGTTAGTTTAGTGTTTGATAGTGTTTTCATGTGTATATTCTTTTTAGATAATCAGTTTTAATTCTCCGGTGACGGAGTCAATGATAAATCCGTTTATTTTAATGTCCGACGGAATAAGTGGATGTTTCTTTACAAGCTCTACTGAGTTTTTGATTGCTTCTTCTACGCTGCTGAATCCATGTAGCCAAGATTCTACGTTTACTCCGCAATATTTCATCAGTTCGATGTTATTTTCCGATATTCCTCTTTCTTTCATGTGGGAAAGCACGCTTTGACTGTTCAGGCTTTGTGCACCGCAATCTGTATGACCTATAATCATAACTTGCTCCACTCCGAGCTCGTAAATGGCAATCAGTAAACTTCTTACTGCACTGCCGAATGGATGTGAGATAATACCTCCGGCATTTTTTATCATTTTTACGTCTCCATTCTTCAATCCTAAGGCGGCGGGGATTAATTCGAGCAGACGGGTATCCATGCAGGAGATAATAGCTATTTTCTTATCAGGATATTTGTTGGTAAGGTATTTTTCATATCCTTTGTTCTTGACGAACTCTTCGTTGAATTTTAGAATTTCTTCAAGCATTGCAGTTCTTTTTTAAAGTTGATGTACAAATATAACAAAAAAGGCGATAACCGGTTTAGGTTATCGCCTTTATATTATTGGTTAAGAATATTAATTCTTATTCACCCCAAGTTTGGTTAGCCAAACGCTTGTAATTGTTGTAACGCCATTTAGCATTGTTTTCTGCTGCGTCAAACAATTCTTCAGCTTCTGTAGGATATTGTTTCATTACAGATGCGTAACGAACTTCGCCTTTCAGGAAGCCTTTGAAGTCAGCCCAGTTAGGTTCTTTGCTATCGAGAGAGAACGGATTCTTTCCTTCAGCTTCCAAAGCCGGGTTGTATCTCCACAAGTGCCAGTAACCGCAAGCTACTGCCTTTTCTTCTTCTTCTTGTGATTTACCCATACCTGCCTTCAAACCGTGGTTGATACATGGAGCGTAAGCTATGATCAATGATGGTCCGGGATATGCTTCTGCTTCGCGGATAGCTTTCAGGGTCTGAGCTTGGTCAGCACCCATGGCAATCTGAGCAACATATACATAACCGTAAGTAGTAGCCATCAAACCGAGGTCTTTCTTACGTACTCTCTTACCTGCAGCAGCAAACTTAGCGATAGCTCCGACCGGAGTTGCTTTAGATGACTGACCACCTGTGTTAGAGTAAACTTCAGTATCGAGAACAAGGATGTTAACGTCTTTACCTGATGCGATAACGTGGTCGAGACCACCGTAACCTATATCGTAAGAAGCACCGTCACCACCGATGATCCACTGGCTGCGTTTAACAAGATAGTGTTTCAATGAAGCAACTTGTTTGCAGATGTCGCAAGTGCAAGCTTCCACCATTGGGATAATCTTGTCTGCCAATTCCTTAGTCTTGTCTGCATCGAGCATGTTCTCCATCCATTCACGGAACAGAGCTTTCAGTTCGTCTGAGCAGCAAGAGCATTCCTGAGCTTCAGTCATTATCTTAACAAGACGTGCGCGCATCTTTTCGTTGGCAAGTTCCATACCGAAACCGAATTCGCAGAAGTCTTCGAACAATGAGTTAGCCCAAGCAGGACCTTGTCCTTTTTCGTTAGTAGTATAAGGAGTTGAAGGAACAGAACCGGAGTAAATTGAAGAACACCCTGTTGCGTTAGCTACCATTTCGCGATCACCGAACAACTGAGTAATCAACTTAACGTATGGAGTTTCACCACAACCTGAACATGCGCCTGAGAACTCGAACAACGGAGTTGCGAACTGAGAGTTCTTCACGTTGGCTTTAACGTCAACCAAGTGTTGTTTGCTCTTCACGTTCTTGCTTACATATTCCCAGTTAGGAGCTTGTTCCAATTGAGATTCAAGATGTTTCATTGTCAACGCCTTGCCACCCTTCTTAGGATTACCCGGACAGATGTCGGCACAGTTACCGCAACCAAGACAGTCGAGAACGTCTACCTGAATACGGAATGTCATGCCGTCGAATGCTTTTCCTACTGCTTTCAGCATAGGGAAGTTTGCACCCTTCTGTTCTTCTGCATCGAGAACGAACGGACGGATAGAAGCATGAGGACAAACGTAAGCACACTTGTTACACTGGATACAGTTTTCAGCATTCCATTCCGGTACGAATGCAGCTACACCACGTTTTTCGTATTGTGATGTTCCCTGATGCCAAGTACCGTCTTCAATACCTTTGAATGCAGATACAGGAAGCAAGTCACCGTCTTGTGCATTGATAGGACGAACTACTTCGTTGATGAAAGCAGGATCGTTGTTTGCAGGAACTTCATCGTTAGGAAGATTAGCCCATGACGGATCGATAGTCAATTGTTTGTATTCACCACCGCGGTCAACTGCTGCGTAGTTCTTGTTTACAATGTCTTCACCCTTCTTACCGTAAGACTTCATGATGAACTTCTTCATTTGTTCAACAGCCAAGTCTACAGGGATAACACCTGTGATACGGAAGAATGCAGACTGAAGGATTGTATTGGTACGGTTACCCAAACCGATTTCCTGTGCAATCTGAGTTGCATTGATATAATATACTGAAATGTTCTTTTGTGCGAAGTAACGTTTTACGTTGTTAGGCAGGTGTTTTGCCAATTCTTCATCATTCCAGATTGTGTTTAAAAGGAATGTACCGTTTTGACGAAGACCACGGGTTACATCATACATTCTCAAGTATGCCTGAACGTGGCAAGCTACGAAATTCGGAGTATTTACCAAATAAGTAGAGCGGATAGGAGTATCACCGAAACGAAGGTGAGAACAAGTGAAACCTCCCGACTTCTTAGAGTCATAAGAGAAGTATGCCTGACAGTGTTTGTCAGTGTTGTCACCGATGATTTTTACAGAGTTCTTGTTAGCACCTACCGTACCGTCAGCGCCAAGACCGAAGAACTTAGCTTCGAACATGCCTTCACCGCCAAGAGCGATTTCTTCCAATTGAGGAAGTGAAGTAAATGTTACGTCGTCGTTGATACCGATAGTGAACTGATTCTTAGGCATAGGCAAAGAAAGGTTCTCATATACAGAGATGATCTGTGCAGGAGTAGTGTCTTTAGAGCCTAAACCATAACGTCCGCCTACGATGATAGGAGCGTTTTCGTTTCCGTAGAAACAGTCTTTTACATCCATGTATAATGGTTCGCCAACAGCTCCCGGTTCTTTAGTTCTGTCAAGAACAGCAATGCGTTTGGCAGTCTTAGGAACAGCAGCCAAGAAATGTTTGGCAGAGAACGGACGATACAAGTGAACGGCAACCAAACCTACTTTTTCGCCATTTGCGATAAGGTGGTCGATAGCTTCGCGTGCAGCTTCTGTTACAGAACCCATAGCGATGATAACGCGTTCTGCGTCTTCTGCACCATAGTAGTCGAACAAGCCATACTTGCGTCCTGTAATTTGAGAAAGTTCGTTCATATATTCTTCTACGATAGCAGGAACGTCATCATAGAAAGGATTGCTTGATTCTCTGTGTTGGAAGAAGTGGTCGGGGTTTTCAGCCATACCACGTGCAACAGGAGTGGAAGGATTCAATGCGCGTGCACGGAATTCTGCCAAAGCTTTTTGATCGATTAAGTGTGCAAGGTCTTCGTTGTCCAGCTTTTCGATTTTTTGGATTTCGTGAGAAGTACGGAATCCGTCGAAGAAGTTGATGAAAGGAACACGAGACTTGAGAGTAGCAAGGTGAGCCACTGCCGAGAGGTCCATAACTTCTTGTACAGAGCCTTCTGCCAACATGGCGAAACCTGTCTGGCGGCAAGCCATAACGTCTTGGTGGTCGCCGAAGATACAAAGTGCGTGAGATGCCAATGTACGTGCAGATACGTGGAATACGCAAGGAAGCAATTCACCTGCAATTTTGTACATATTAGGGATCATCAACAACAAACCTTGTGAGGCTGTGTAAGTAGTGGTCAATGCACCTGCCTGAAGTGAACCGTGAACAGCTCCGGCAGCTCCGGCTTCCGATTGCATTTCCTGTACGAGTACAGTTTCACCAAAAATGTTTTTACGGCCGGCTGCCGCCCATTCGTCTACGTGCTCAGCCATTGTAGATGACGGAGTGATAGGATAAATAGCTGCAACTTCCGAGAACATATACGAGATATGTGCAGCAGCTTCATTACCATCACAAGTGATGAATTTCTTTTGTTTAGTCATAACTAAATGAATTATTAAGTAAAAAATTTCTCTTTGTTAATATAAAAAGCCGAACAACCACAATGGAATTTGATTTCCGTGCCCTATTTCTGCTTTGTGCAGGGCATACATCACGTTCGGGTTGTTCTTTATCTTTGCGCCTTCCCCACATATTTTGAAAGGCATTGTTTCATCCACTAAGAAAGAGACGTTCTTGTCTCCTTTATGTACTTTGTGATCTTTCCACATTGTGTTGACAAAGAATGTTTCAATCACATCCTGTTCTTCTACTTTCACCGGGAAGATGGAGTACATCAGGTTGGAGTTGTGCATCATAATCTTCGATGGCTTTTTGGGAAATTCCTCTCCCTTGGGGTAAACCATGTTGATTAAACGCGCGTCTGCCAGATACTTGATGTAGTTCATAACCGTGGCTCTCGATGTTTGTATATCGGCAGCGAGTTGGCTCACATTGGGAGCAACCGGTCCGTCAACAGCAAGTAAATATAATAATTTTTTTATCTTGGAAAGATATTTAAGCTCTATTTGTTTGATGAGAAGAATATCCACTTCCACCATCATGTTCATGGTTTTCAACAGATTCTCCGAGAAATTGCGCTTTTCAAGGAAGAAAGGATAGAATCCGTGATGTATGTAATCTTGGAGATAATCCAAAGGCCTTGTTTTCGATAATACGTTTTTGGCAAGTTGCTCGTGATTGGTCAGAATCTCGTCCAGCGTATAAGGTTTGAAATCATTTCCGGTTTGAAGATTCAGATATTCACGGAAAGAGAAGCCGCGTAAATTATAAGATTTCACGATGCCGCTCAGTTCCACGTTTTCCTCTTTCAGCCTCATCACGGATGAACCTGTAAACACGATTTTGAGGTTTGGGAAACGGTCGTAACACATTCTAAGTTCACGGCTCCAGTCGGGATGCTTGAAAACCTGGTCGATAAGCAATACTTTACCGCCGCGTTTCTGAAACTCATAAGCGAAGTCTACGATAGAATGTGTGGAGAAATAGAAGTTGTTCATGTTGATGAACAAACAGGAACGGTCATTGCCGAATTTCTCTTTGGCATATTGAAGCAGGAATGTAGTCTTGCCCACACCACGGGTTCCTTTAATACCTATTAACCGGTCGTTCCAATTAATCTCATCCATTAAATCACGGCGGACGGGAGCATTGGTGTGTTCTATGAGGTAGTTGTGTGTTCTGTAGAATGATTCCATAGGCTTCATTATAATTGGCTGCAAATATAATAATAGTTATTCGAATTGCAAAGTAGAGATAGCAAAATATTCATTGTTTTATAGTTTATAACTTATTCTTTATCTTTGTGGTATGAATATAAACTAAGTATGCAAAGAATCTTACAGTTTTTTAATCCGGACAGTGATCTTGCCCTTGCCGGTGGTGATCCAAACTATATAACTCCCCGGTTGGCGAGGAAAATGGGCGAAGATTTGTCGGTACTTCCTTGCTGGTACTCTCCACAGGATGCGGCAATTCTAACAGCGGCTAAAGATAGTTTGAAAAATTGGGATTCGTGGCATCCTTTCCGTGATTTTTTTGGTTTCGACGAGCTAAAAGCCCATTCCGAACTGCTTCCTGTGCCGTGGGGATGGAATCCCGGATTGGTTCGTTTGTTTCGTAAAGCGGGTATGGATGAAGCTTTTTTGCCGGGTAGCGGACAAATGGAAGAGTTGCGTAGGCTTTCGCATCGCTCATCCTCCGTTCACCTGTTTCGTTCACTCTCATTTTCTTTCCCTGTTTGTGGCTCACCTGTGGTTCTTTCTTCTGCCGGGAATGTTCGGCATTATGCAGGGAATCATCCGTCTTTCCTGTTGAAAGAACCGCTTTCGGGAAGTGGGAAAGGACTTCGTTGGTGCAAAGGTGAATATACGGAAGCGCTTCAACACTGGAGTCGGAAAGTAATAAAAGTGCAAGGCAGCATCATTGCCGAACCTATATATAATAAGGTGAAAGACTTTGCCATGGAATTTTATGCAGGGAATGACGGAAGTGTTTCTTTTGCCGGTTATTCCCTCTTTGTAACCGATGAATGGGGAGCTTACCAAGGCAATTTGTTGCTTTCGGATGATGAAATAGAAAGCCGTTTATCCCGCTTTGTTCCTTTCGAGCAGTTGGGCGCAGTAAGAGAACAGTTGCTGAAGCAATTGCCACTGTTGCTAAAAGGGAATTATACAGGTTATTTGGGTGTGGATATGATGATTTGCCGCGATGAGGATTCTTTGGAGTATCTCATTCATCCTTGTGTGGAAATGAACTTGCGTATGAATATGGGCATGGTGGCACACTCATTATATGAAAATCATATGTCCGCCGGTAGCATAGGAGTTTTTCGGGTTGAATATTTTAAAACTCCGGTAGAATTGATGCGGAAACATACGGAGATGAACCGTGCTTATCCTTTAGTGATGGATGGAAACAGGGTTAAATCCGGTTATTTGCCGTTGATACCTATTGGGGATGATACTCAATACTTGGCTTATATTTGTGTAGATGACAATAAATTGGCTTGATAAGAGAAGCTCTTTCTTTAAGTTATTTAACTTATCTATTAGTGTTTTCTGTGTCGGCTTTAAATTGACCTTGATTTTTTTTGTGTATTTTTGTATAAGATTCAAAAGAATAAATTCCTTAACCTTAATATATACAATAATGAGAGATTTAAGAAGTAATGATCCGAACTGTAGTCGGGAAATAGTAGTGGGAGGGTTCACCAGTCCCCGTACAAGATTAAGAATAAGCATACTTTTAAATACAATGCCGGAGTGTCTGTAACCTATTTGGAATCCGGGCAGAATAATACCGAGATCATCAAAAATGCAAATTTAATTATCGGGGCGGGAGATGTGGCCCGCGATGGGATATTACATCAAAAGCCGTGTATTGTGATAGGTAATTATGGTTTGGGGGGATTAATGACTCCTGTTATGTTTCATAGCCATTTTGATAATAACTTTAAAGGCAGGATTGACGGAAAGGAAGATGAATACTTTTCTTTGGAGTTGTTGGAGAATGAAATTAAGAGAAGTGAGTTAGTGACATCCCAAGAATTGAGAATGATGTCTAACCAAATGGAGGCATATCTCCTCAATAAGTCTAATAACTAATCCGGCAGTAAGATAATGAGATAACGACTCTACTTTTTCGATTTTATATTGGTTAACCTTGCATTGGGCAACTCTATATTGGCTGCCCGGTGCAAGGTTGACAATAATATAATCAAGAATAGTAGGATTTCCCCTCTTTCCTCTCCCCCCTCCAAGCTTCTTTGCCAATATTTTTTAAATAAATCTTATTTTCTTGAATGCGAAACGGTATTTTTATATATCTTTGCCTCTGATTTCTGTCGGTCGGCATAAATAATCCTTCCTGCAGAGTCGTATTTATTGTACGAAAAGGCGTTTTGTTATTATCTTCACGTTCCAAATCTCGCAAATTTGAAATAATTCCGAAGATAATAACAACAACGCCCGCACTTTTGTTATAGATTCTGTCTCCCTCTGAGTATTGGCGAGGGAGGAAGTTTGATATATCGAAACAGGTGCGGGTGACTGTTGTTATTTATTCGGGATGTGGGCATGCGAGAGCCCGGAATGTGAATAAATAATTGAGCAACAGTCCCTGCGCTTTTTTTATTGTATCACGCTGACCAGAGGGACGGAAAGCACAAACAGAATAACAGTAAGAACCAGACAGTACGTGAAAGGACAAACAGGCAGGAGGCTGCAGTTACGAAAACACATCCCGCAGCCCGACAATTCAATTAAACAAAACGATTCGTGTATTTTAAGTTTAAAATTAACACACTTATTTTATGAAAACAAGCAAGATTATTGCAGTGGCACTCGCAGCCACACTTCTTACCGCAGGATTCACTTCGTGCGGAGACGATTATGACGACACAGTACTCAAAGGGCAGATCAGTGACCTGGACCAACGTGTCACCACCCTTGAGGAAAAAGTAAAAACAGATATTGCCGCCATTCAGGCATCTATCAGCACCATTGAGGGATACGACTTTGTGAAGAGCGTGAAGAAAGTGACGGACGGATACGAAATCACTTTCTCCAAAGGAACCGTGGCTGTTATAACAAACGGAACGAATGGAAAAGACGGTATCAATGGCACCGACGGTAAAGACGGCATCAATGGCACCGACGGCAAGGACGGCGTAGACGGAACCAATGGTAAAGACGGCATCAACGGTACCGACGGAAAAGACGGCATCAACGGCACTGACGGTAAAGACGGTGTAAACGGAAACGACGGCAAGGACGGTGTAGACGGAACCAATGGTAAAGACGGCATCAACGGAACCGACGGTAAAGACGGAAAAGACGGAGTTTCTCCGGTATTGACTGCTGCACAAGACACTGACGGACAGTTCTACTGGAAAGTGAACGGAGAGTGGTTGAAAGACGGTGCAAACAAAGTACCTGCATCAAGAACTCCCGAGATTACTGCAGAAACATTCGATGATGGTAATAAATACTGGAAAATTGACGGCGAATGGTTGAAAGACGAGCATGGCGCAATGGTTCGCGTAACTGCCGATGCAACACCTGTGAAGTTTGATGCTGAGGTTAACGAAGAAGCCGGTACCATCACTTTCACTTTTGCAGGTAAAAACTATACCGTAAACATCGCAAAGAGCGAACTGGAAATCGTAGAGGGAGGTACAGTAGCAGGCTTTATACTTAAGGCTAAAGATAATCTATATACTGTAGCTATTCCTGCAGGTTGGGACGTTGCAAAAACAACTGTACGTGCAGACATTGCAAGCAACGATAAGAACCAAACTGCTATTACCCGCACCGGTGCATTTACCACATTTACAGTAAAAAAAGAAAACGGAAATGCAATTGTTACAGTAACCCCCGATGCCGGCTTTGATAATGGTGCTCTTGCCGAACTGACTATCACCATGACTAGTGCAGACGGAGAAAAGCTTGCAGGCTCTATCTTTGTAACAATGAAAGCGGTAGAAACTACTCAAGACTTTACTCTTACTGCTCCCGGTGATTTAGCTAAAGCATTGAAGAGTGAAGAAACTCCCGCATTCACAGATGAGATTGTAGTCAAAGGAAGTGTTGATATGAATGCTGACGACTGGAAAGCTATCAATGACTATCCTTATGCCACAAAATTGGAAATTAACACTACAAGTGTTACCGCAGTACCTGCGGAAGCTTTGAAGGGCAACACAAGATTGGCTGAATTTAAAGGTAATGCAAGTTTGATAGAAATCGGTGCAAGTGCATTCGAGGGATGTACTGCATTGACTACACTGGCTACTGTTAGTGGCGTTAAGAATTTGGGTACGGCTGCATTTAAAGGTTGTACATTATTGGCTAACGGAGTATCTTTCGACACCTCCAACTTAACAAAAATTCCCGAAAGTGCATTCGAAGGTTGTGCAGCATTGGCTACTGCACCGCTTACTGCTAATGTGACTACAATCGGCAAACAAGCATTCAAGGGATGTACTGCATTGACTAATCTGGGTACAGTTAGTGGTGTTGAAACTATTGGTGAAGCTGCATTTATGGATTGTGTAGGTTTTACGGATATATCAAGTTATGCATTCAGTAGTAGCTCATTAACTGCACTTCCTAAAGATGCTTTCAAGGGATGTACAGGCATGACTCATTTCTCAGCTGCTAATGTTAAAGAGATAGGCGAAAGTGCATTTGAAGGTTGCGCAGCTTTGGTTAAAGCTAGTAATCTTACATTAGCCAGCATTACTAAGTTAGGTAACAATGCATTCAAAGGCTGTGAAGCATTGGCTGCTCTTCCGGATATGGATAGTTCTTTGAAAACAATTCCTGAAGGAGCATTTGCAGGTTGTGGATCTTTTAGTGACAATTCAGTTGGTAATGTTACAACTATTGGAGCAGGTGCATTCAAGGATTGTGCATTCAGCGGTAATATTGCATTCCCTGCTGTTACAGACATTGCAGCCAATGCATTTGAAAATACGACATTCGGTGGTACTGTTACTTTTGCTGAAGCTTTAACTATCGGTGACAGTGCATTCGAAAGTTGTTCATTTGGTGGTAATGCTACCTTTACTAAGGCTGCCTCTATCGGAAACAGAGCATTTGCAGGAGCTTTGTTCGCAAGTTATACATTGACTTTCACTGCTCCAATTAAAACTGTAGCAGCAGATGCATTCTATGCTGCATCGACAAATTTGGCAACTGTAAGTGTGGATAAAACCTCTGCAGGTACCCCGTTTGGTAATACTTGGGCAGGTGCTACTTGGGCAACTGTTACAAAAACAGAACAACCATAACCCATAACAGACTTTAAATTTTTAGTTTCTTGGGGCTGTACTCTTATCAAGGGTGCAGCCCTTTTTTGTCATTACATTTCTGCCACGGAGGCAGAAAAAACACCTATTACAGTAAAGTTTGGTTTTAAGCCTTCACCGCTTTCACCTTTCTGAAACACCTTGCAGTAAATCGTTTCGGGGTGAAGCCGTTTGTTGTAGCTGGTTTGAACGGTAATGGCGAAGATATGTTTCAATCAACAGCATGTTTTTTTCAATCAACAGTATGTTTAATCGAAAACAACAGGTCATTTAAAAAAAACATAAGGACAACTAAGTGAAAACAACGGGACATGTTAGCTTGTCAGTGTACACTGACAGGTGAGACGGTGTACACTAACTCGGTAGTTGGTGTACAGTAACTAGCTAGAAGACGTAGTGTAACTTGGGTTAGACAGGGATTTTATGAATGGAACCGTAGGCTTTTGGCATCTCATTCATACTGTAAATATACGAAATATTTCTGAGATTTCCAAATTTTCGAGGTTGTTTCTTCTGCTCCTTTCCGCTTCACTTGCCCTATTTGCAGGCTTCACCCCGAAACGGTTTGCTGCAACATGTTTCAGACAAGGTGAACGGGGTGAAGGCTGATTAAGTAAACTTGTTGATAAGGTTATGAATGGGCAGATGCGTTAGTAAATAACTTCTTCTCCCACGATTCTGTCGTTTTTCAGATAAAGCACCTTATACACTCCTCCCTTAAGCCTGTCCATAGGGAGAGTTCCGGTATAAGGTTCGGAGAAAAGGACGGCACCCACCGCATCGGTTATGCAGATATAATCCGCATTTATCTTCTGCTTCTCTTGTTTAAGGGGAGGAGGAAGTTGTGCAGCGGTGCTTTCATTCCCATAACGGTCTATGGCTGTAACTGCATAATATCTTTTGGTATCCGCGCAACGGTAAGTCGTTTCTTTTGTCCCCGTGGCAATAATGTTTCCCGCCTGTTCCGTGTCTACGGGGTAGCGGTTGGAAGCATATACAACATAAACAGGTACATTTTGTGTATCGTTATCCGTTGAGGCTTGCCAGTTGAGATAAGCGTTCCCGCCTTCCCGTATGCAAGTCAGTGCGTGGGGAGTGGTTGGAGCAATGCTGTCCAGCCAGTGCATGGCAGGCAGAAGGGCGGGTGTTTGATAGAACTTCCGTTTCAGCATGTCCGTGATTCCTTTGGTGTTGTTTTGCAAAAACTCCATGCGGTAATAAGCCTGTCCTGCCAAATGGTGGTCACGTGTAAAGTGGATTTCCCGTTCTATCTCGCCGAGCGGCCAATCCCTTTCCGACGGATGAAGGAAATAGATGCCGAGTCCGGGCACAACTTGCCGCCCGTTGCATTTTTCCTGCCAGTCGAGTGCGAAGGGGAAAAAGTTATTGCCAATGAAATACATCATGGGGAATATCATGTCCTGAATACCTTCTTTTAACCAGCCTTGCGTGTCTTGGAAAACGGCATGATAACCGTTCCACCCGCCCGACGGGTAGCGCGAAGTGTCATTGTATTTGCCGATAGGCGAACTGCTCACTTTCACCCACGGCTTCAGTGCTTTGACTCCGGTGTAAATGTGACGTACAATGGCGGTTACATTATCTCGTCTCCATTGTGGCAGTTCTTTTCTTTTACCATATTTACGGTATGTGTCTGCATCGGGAAAGTTCTTCGGGTGGTCGGGGTAACGGATGTAATCGAGGTGTATTCCGTCCACATCATAGCGGGTGACTATTTCTTTTACAATGGAAAATAAATACTCTTTTGTTTCCGGCATGCCGGGGTTGAGAAACCATTCGTTTTTATATTGTTTGCACAAGGCAGGCTTTTTCTTGGTGACCGATTGCTTGCCAAGCGAAGCAACATGCTTGCGTGTGCCCAGTGGCATGGAAACCACCCATGCATGTAGTTCCAGCCCGCGCTTATGGCATTCCTCTATGGCGAAAGCAAGCGGATCATATCCCGGATTTCTGCCTTCCTTTCCTGTGAGTATCTCATTGAACGGCTCTACCTTGGAAGGATAAAGCACATCTCCTCTTAATCTTGTTTGAAACAAAACCGTATTGAAATTGGCTGCTTTCAGCGAGTCGAGTATGTTGCACAAAGCTTGTTTTTGTCTGCGTATGCCTGCTTCTGTGGTAGCCGGGGACTTAGGCCAGTCCAATCCGTAAGCAGTGGTGAGCCACACGGCACGTACTTCACGTTTTACCCCGCCAAATGCCGGCAAAAGGGTGACGAGAGAGAGAAGTAAGATAAATAATACACGCATAAACAATAGAATTATAGGCAGGGCAAAGGTAATAATAAAAAAAGATAATAAATGAGTTCTTATTTTTAAAATTTAGTTATAATATAACGATAATTGCTTACTTTTGCGTTATTGTTAAAAATAAAACACTATGATTACTTTTACTATAGCCTTGCTTTGTTTGGTGGCAGGCTACTTTATTTATGGGAGTTATGTAACCAAGGTATTTGGTCCCGATCCCAACAGAAAAACACCTGCCATAACAAAGGCAGATGGAGTGGATTATCTTCCGCTTCCCACTTGGAAAATCTTTATGATACAGTTTTTAAACATAGCCGGGCTCGGACCTATCTTCGGAGCTATTATGGGGGCAAAGTTCGGGACGGCTTCTTATCTGTGGATTGTCTTGGGAAGTATTTTTGCAGGGGCTACCCATGATTATCTGTCGGGAATGCTTTCTTTGCGGAATGGAGGCGAAAGCTTGCCGGAACTTGTGGGACGTTACTTGGGGCTTACAACCAAACAGGTAATGAGAGTGTTTACGGTGGTACTGATGGTTTTGGTGGGTGCGGTGTTTGTAGCGGGACCTGCCGAATTACTTGCCAAGCTGACTCCCGAACATCTCGACTTGAGATTTTGGGCGAGTGTAGTGTTCATTTATTATATATTTGCAACGTTACTGCCCATTGATAAGATTATTGGAAAAATATATCCGGTGTTTGCAATAGCCTTGCTGTTCATGGCGATAGGCATATTGGTTATGCTGTATTGGCATCATCCGGCTTTGCCGGAGATTACGGGATGGGAGAGTTTGAAGAATACCAGTCCTTCCGGCATTCCAATCTTCCCGATGATGTTTGTGTCCATTGCCTGCGGGGCGATTTCGGGCTTTCATGCCACACAGTCGCCTTTGATGGCACGCTGCATGACGAACGAGAAATATGGCCGTCCTGTTTTCTACGGTGCAATGATAACCGAAGGTATTGTTGCGTTGATATGGGCTGCCGCTGCCACTTATTTCTTCCATAACAATGGAATGGGAGAGAGCAATGCGGCTGTCATTGTGGATAGCATTACGAAGGAATGGCTTGGCACGGTGGGAGCTTTCCTTGCAATACTGGGAGTGATTGCAGCGCCTATAACTTCGGGTGACACGGCTTTCCGTTCCGCCCGTTTGATTGTTGCCGACTTTATGAACATAAACCAGAAACCGATATTCAAGCGGTTGATGATTTCCGTACCGCTGTTTGTTGTAGGGTTTATCATTCTCCAAATGGATTTTTCTGTTTTGTGGCGTTATTTTGCATGGTGCAACCAGACGTTGTCGGTGTTCACGCTGTGGGCTGTCACCGTGTTCCTTGCACGCAGCAATAAGAATTACTGGATAACCCTGATTCCGGCATTGTTTATGACATCGGTGTGCACCACTTACATCTGCGTTGCTCCCGAAGGATTAAGCCTTGATGCTCCGCTTGGCTACGGAATAGGAATAGTCTCGGTGTTGGTCGGAGCAATGTGGTTTATGATATGGTATAAGAAACAAACTAAAGTATATGAAAAGATACAGAAAATCTAATTGGCTCACTATTCTGTTGCTTGTCTACGTAACGGCAATGGCAGTTTATCTCGTTCCTCGCAACACGGAAACCAGTGATACGGAAAAATACATAACCGTAGCTGTTTCCTATGTTATCGTACTGCTTTTGTGGTTTGTGCTGCGCAGGAAAGAAAAGTTGGCGGACGAGAGAAAAAAGGATTTGGAGAGAAGAAAGAATGAATTTCTAAATAAATAAGTATAAACCGTAAAACGAGAAATTATGAAAAAGTTAATAGCATGTTTGGCACTTTTGGTATGCACATTGGGCGCTCATGCTCAGTTTGAAAAGAATAAGTGGTTTGTCAATGCTTCGGCTACCGGGCTGGGATTGTCATATAGCGGTTCGGAGAAAACGCACTTCGGCTTCGATGCCAACGGAGGTGCTTTTGTAATGGACAATGTAGCCTTGCTGCTTAATCTGGGTGGCGATTATGCTAAGAATGCAATGGATGTAACTACCGTGGGAGTAGGCGGACGTTACTATTTCGACAAAGTGGGAGTATTCCTCGGTTTAGGATTGAAGTATAAGCATTATGCTTGGGAAGGCTGGAAAGATAATGACTGTGCTTTGGGCATTGAGGCAGGTTATGCTTTCTTCCTTAGCCGCACGGTGACTATCGAACCGGCAGTTTATTATGACCAAAGTTTCAGCGACCACCATGATTATAGCAAGGTGGGCTTTAAGTTAGGATTCGGATTCTACTTTTAGAGTTGATTTTAAATTTTCCCTCTTGAGAGACTGTGTAAAAACTAGTTTTTACACAGTCTCTCAAGAGGGA
>CABUKU010000008.1 GCA_902492205.1 uncultured Bacteroides sp.
GACAGTTGTCAATTAATAACTTGACAGCTGTCAAGTTATTAATTGACAACTGTCAAGTATATAATTTACTACTGTCAAGTTATCAAACAATGCAGACAAACAGGATTAACCATGCAGAAGAAAACGGTTGGCATTCGGCTGAAAAGTGCTTAAAGACAAGCGGGAAAATAAAAAAGGGACCTTGCAACAGCCGGTCCCTCTTATTATATAATATGTAATGTGTTTCTATTTCAACAACCTTAATCGAAGTTTCTCAATCATATCCACAGTCATGCTTTCCAAGTTATATTGCGGTTTCCATCCCCACTCTTCACGGGCGCAAGTATCGTCCAAGCAATCGGGCCAGCTATCGGCTATGGATTGCTTTAACGGATCTACATTATATTCCATTTCAAAAGAAGGAATGTGTTTCTTGATTTCTGCAAAAATAGTTTCGGGAGCAAAACTCATAGAAGCAATGTTAAACGCGTTGCGGTGGATTAATTTATCGGGATTGGCTTCCATTAACGTGATAGCTGCATGAAGGGCATCGGGCATATACATCATATCCATTAATGTACCTTCCTTAATAGGACAAATAAACTTCTCACCTTTTATGGCGGAATAGAATATATCGACTGCATAATCGGTTGTGCCACCTCCCGGAGGGGTTACATTGGAAATGATTCCCGGGAAACGCACGGCACGGGTATCTACTCCATATTTATTATGATAATAATCGCTAAGCAGTTCGGTCGTAACTTTCGTCACTCCATACATGGTGCGCGGACGCTGAATGGTATCTTGCGGAGTCATCACATGGGGAGTATCTGCTCCAAATGAACCGATAGAACTCGGAGTGAACACAGCACAGTCATACTCGCGTGCTACTTCCAACACATTCCACAGCCCGTCGATACCGATTTTCCAAGCCATCGCCGGACGGCTCTCGGCAACTACCGAAAGCAAGGCGGCAAGATTATAAATCGTATCAATCTTAAATTGACGTGCCACTACTTCAATGGATTGGCGGTCTGTCACATCGGCAATGGCCGAAGGACCTGAGGCCTTCAATTCGCCTTTGGGCATAGCGCTCGGTATATATCCGGCTATCACATGATCATCGCCATAGCGTTTGCGTAATTCCATAGTCAACTCCGAACCGATCTGTCCGGTAGCTCCAATTACCAATATATTTTTCATACTATAAATTTGTTATGTATCAGGTTATTTACAGGGCCAAATATAGATACTTTTTTGGTAATATTGTTTGTTTATTCGGATAAAATGTAGAACTTTGTATAAACAGTTAAAATATAGATAATACTATGTACGGTAAAATGCAAGAATATCTCAGGGAGACTCTCTCTGAAATTAAAGACGCAGGCCTTTACAAAGAGGAAAGACTGATTGAAGGTCCTCAACAGGCTGCCATTACAGTGAAAGGAAAAGAAGTTATTAATTTCTGCGCCAACAACTATCTGGGGTTGTCTAATCATCCCCGTCTTATCAAAGCCTCACAGGAAATGATGAGCCGCCGTGGTTATGGCATGTCATCTGTTCGCTTTATTTGCGGAACACAAGATATTCATAAAGAACTGGAAGCTGCGATTTCCGATTATTTCAAAACAGAAGATACCATTCTGTATGCTGCTTGTTTTGATGCCAACGGCGGTGTATTCGAACCATTGTTCGGAGAAGAAGATGCGATTATTTCGGATTCACTGAATCATGCCTCTATCATTGATGGTGTGCGTCTTTGCAAAGCAAAACGTTACCGTTATGCCAATGCCGATATGGCCGAGCTCGAGAAATGCCTGCAAGAAGCACAGGCACAGCGCTTCCGTATTATCGTGACCGATGGTGTATTTTCAATGGACGGGAACGTAGCTCCGCTAGACAAGATATGCGACCTTGCCGAAAAGTATGATGCTTTAGTTATGGTAGATGAGTCACACTCTGCCGGTGTGGTAGGCGCAACCGGACACGGAGTGAGCGAACTTTATAAAACATATGGACGTGTGGATATTTACACAGGAACGTTAGGTAAAGCATTCGGCGGTGCATTGGGTGGATTTACAACAGGACGTAAAGAAATTATCGACCTACTGCGCCAGCGCAGCCGTCCCTATCTGTTCTCCAACTCTTTGGCTCCGGGCATCATCGGTGCAAGTCTCGAAGTATTCAAGATGCTGAAAGAAAACAATGCTTTGCATGATAAATTGGTAGAAAACGTAAACTACTTCCGTGACAAGATGTTGGCAGCCGGTTTTGATATAAAGCCTACACAAAGTGCCATTTGTGCCGTAATGCTTTATGATGCAAAGCTATCTCAAGACTATGCCAAGAAAATGCTTGAAGAAGGTATTTACGTAACAGGCTTCTATTATCCGGTAGTACCGAAAAACCAAGCCCGCATCCGTGTTCAGCTTTCTGCCGGACATGAGAGGGAACACTTGGATAAGTGCATCAATGCATTTATTAAAGTAGGAAAAGAACTAGGGGTGTTGAAATAATTATCCCGTACTTATAACTCAAAGCTGCGGTACTTTATCATTAAAGTACCGCAGCTTTGCATCTAAAGTACAGGAGCTTTTACTGTAACACCCGTTTAATAACAGGACAAACCAAATCCACATATCTCATCATTCCCAGGTCTGTGAAATGAATTCCATCGACAGTTGCTTCACCATCCTGTCCTAACATATTCTTTGAAGAAATAAAATAAATATGTTTCTCTCCTTTTCTTTTTAATGTTTGGAATATTTCATTTATTGTCTTATTCTTCCTTTCAACTTCCTTAGCTACTCTCTGGTCATAACGGGTATGTGGAAATACAGGATCTTCAATAAAGATGACCGGCACATCAGAATGTTTCTCTCTGATTATACGATAAAATGTCTCAGCACGTTCGTTCATCTGCTCAACCGAAGCATTGGGAACAAAATCCAATACAAAAACTCCGGCATCCATATCTGCCATAACCCGGGCAATTTCCAAATCGAGCATGGCATTACCACTAAATCCGAGATTGATGATCTCCCGGTTCAATTTGCGGGAAATTATATTTGTATGAGCCATTCCCGGACGTGAGGCACATGCACCTTGAAGAATGCTGGTTCCATAGAAAACAACCGGTTTTTGACGAATCGGCAAACCTACCTGTGGCTTGGAAATTACAGCCGAAGAATCCACGCCGATTTGCAAAGACACTATTCCGTCATAAAGTGGTAAATACAACATGAACTCCCGTTCTTTCGGTTCCATATTTGCAACTATTGTTTTCTCATTAACCTTTCCGGAAGGTCGTCCACTGTTAACAAATCTCCATTGTGTTCCTTCCAAACAATATAAATCCAGACCTTTTACTCCTGTATCGGACATATGATTCATACGATTATCAAAAAGCAGTTCCCACTTGGCAGATATGTTTCTCGAATTGGTGCGGAAACGAATTGCCATCCCTGCAGAGTTACAACTTAAATTCCACACCGGAGGACGGGAAACGTTCTTCAATGAATCCGGCAAACGATAATAACGGTCAGATGTATGTTCTACTCTTTTTCCAAGTAATGAAAACATCGAAGCGTCATAATATGTAATTTGCGCTCGGATAGCAAGTAGTTGACTAATAAAGATGAACAAAAAAAGAAACTTTTTCATATCTTAATTATCTTCGGGAAACAATACTTTCGTACGATAGGCCTTCTTTAACACTTTTCTGAATGCCGGAATATTTATACCCTCATTATAAAAATAGATTTCGCCTTTAATACCTAACTCACGGTTTATATGAAGTTGTTCTTGCAATATCTCCGGAGTCATTTTTGAGTTGCCTCCTTCCATCAAAATTATACCCGGAGCAAATAATTGAGTCGGATTATTATCTTTAATATATTTCATTACCTCCGATACTGTGGAACGATAAGCATCTCCTGAATAACGGTAACACTGGACAGCCAACAAATCACATACTCCATCCTTACACCATTGAGGCCAGTCTTGCATCAATTTCTCCTCACACCAAGGATAAGGATTTGGTGCAAAACTAAGCATCACTTTCTCATTTTTAGCTTTAATCCGCTCATTTAATCTACGGGCAAAAGCATTCAATATATCTAATCTCCATTTTACCCAATCAGGGTTCTCGTAATCTAATGGAGGAAGCATTCCATTATGTTGACTCTGATAAAGTGATACCGTATAAACATCATAACCGGAATTACGAGGCATGGCAGGCAGACGGTCATCCCCCTGTACTCCATCTAAATCAGGATAAAGGGCAATAGCCTCCTCTATCAGTTCAATCAAGAAATTCTGCACAGCCGGATTATAAGAATTAAAATAATAATCATGACCGCTATAATTGGCAGGCTTTTGCTGATTATCTATTCCCAACCAATGAGGATTTTTTGCCAACAAGGGGTTATTTGCCTCAATAGGACGTCCTTCTCCCATAAAACCATATTCAAACCAGAAAAAGACTTTTATATTATGCTTATGTGCCTCATCAATCAAATCGCGTACCGGATCATTGGTGGCACTCTGATAATCTTTTATATATTTTGCCAAAAGATAACCATCTTCGGAGTTTTCATAAGTAGAATACTTAAGCAATACTTCGCTTTTGAATATAGTTTTAGTTTCAGCATAAGATACTAAAAATATGGAATTCATATTTAGTTCATCCAATGACTTTACAAAATCTTTTACTCCTTGGTGAGTATGTAACACTGAAGTAAAGCGAGGAGCAGGAATCCAGACACCACGAACTCCACACTCCGCAGCTTTACTTTGCCAACACAAAAATAAACCTAAAAATAAACACAGTAATTTGATTGTATTTTTCATATAATTTACTTATTAATTAAACCTGCATTATAAGTTGCTTCATCAACTTGAAATACATACATAAATCCTAATTTATCTCTATCAGAAGGTAAACTTTCTACTAATCGCTGTTGATGACTTTCCAGCAAACTTCCATCATTTACATTCCATAATTCTAAAGCAGAAAGACAACCTAATGAAGGGGTCAATGGGAAAAAGCGTTCATCCTTAAAAAATAGAGGATCAATTGTCGAACCATGAACGATGATATCTCCACGCCCTACTTTTCCAGCCCAATAAGCCTGCCATAACAATTGTTCTTTTTTCAATCCTTTCGGTAATAATGCTTCATAAACAGAAGTATCCCAGTCCGACTCTTTCATTCCCCACTCTTCAGGAGAAACTTCAAAAGGTAATGTCGTTTGTACAGCTCTTACCGGACCAATAAATTTATTATCACTAAAGACCTTATCTTTTATCTTAAAAATGCCACAAGGAGTATTGCCATTTGTAAAATAAGGAAGAATATTATACGCTGAACGTCCTAAAAAACTTAATCTTTCTCCTATACCTGTAGAATTAACTACATAAACTTTTGCCGGAATATTGCGATCTGCGCGCAACAATACCACGATATGAGATTGGTTAGAGTATTGTTTTAAAATAAATGATAAACATTCTGTAACCTGTGCAATAGTTAACTCCGTATTAAATACATTATCATGTATTTGTTCAACTATATTTCTCCAATCAGCATCATTAACATGAGGTGTTACAGGTTGATTCCCCTCTGCCAATAAGATGGAATAAGCCAGTGTACGCTGTTTTGCATTACCTTCTTGTAACACTTTTCTAAGTATGCATTCTTTATCTATATTTGTTCTGTCTGCTATCGTCGCCAAAAGATTATATTGCATCGATGCCGACAGGTTATCTAATTTTAGAATCAATGTCCTAAGGAAATTATCTTCTTTCTCACCACTCTGATTGAAAGCCGACATAAGCCAAAGTCCTTTCTGAATTTTCTTTTCATCTTCATAATCTATATTACTATATGTATCAGTACATATAGTTCTAAATGAGCATCGCTCATCATTTGTTGTATATTCAGATACTGTTCTCTGCCCATACAACAAATTAAATATAAAATTAACACTTATAAATAGAAGTAAAATTCTTTTCATTTCATCATGTTCTCCAGAACCATTTTAATTTAGTAAAGATAACCGCTACCCCAACAGATAAAGTGGTAATGATAATACCATGCAAAAATCCCAACCATGCATTTTGCCCAAACAGGTATAAATAACGACCTAATCCAAGTAAATTTAAAAGTGGCATTATTACTAACTGAGGGGCTACATACGCTATCATAGGATTCTGGCCTGCCATTTCCAAAGGAAGAACTAATTTTCTCCAACGATATATATCACAAAGAATAGAGAAAACTATCATGGCAATAAAAGCTAACCCCGCTGTTACAAAATAATAGCTGTAAGTAGAGTGATCTTTGCGGATTCCTCCTTCATAGGCCTCAAAAAAAAGCCCTAACATCAGCAAATATGCGCCTGCAACAAATAACTTATACCAATAATGAGTATCTACATCTCTCTTCCTCAATAAAAAATAGAGGCAAGCCAATAAAAGAATGGTTCCTATCAAATTAATAACCAAATATCGCATATACAGTCCATACAGATTAAATACAATAATACAGATGGAAAGTATCAAAATATATAAGGTTTGATTACCTTGCTTTTGCGTTTTAGAGACTTCATTTTTTAATTGTAACCATTCTCTTAAATACTCACCTGCAATACTACCCGGAATTACGATAAACAAATATTTGAGATAATAAAATTTATACATCCACGGAAACGGAGAATAATCCATTACTTCTTTTACCCATGAACCCTCAGTCGAACTTCCTAAGAATATTGCCATCACAAAGGGCAAAATCCCGATTCTCAACCATCTATTATTTGCCGTAAAAATATAAATTATAGAACCAAAAATAGCCATATTGGCAAGAACTAAGATAATAATATTACTAAATGAAAGACTAAATGTTCTATCATCAGCATATGGCATGGTCAATAATAAGATAAAACTTATCCCATAAGCCAATAACTTTATTCCTACTCGCATCCAAGACGGTATTGGTGCGGGAATACGCATAAATATGGGAAACATCAAAGCAAAAGCCAGCAATGCAAGCATCCATGATGAAATATCTTCAGGAGATGAAATTATCCAAGGATACATATGTTGAATAAATATGGCAAAAAATGTTAGTTTTATACCACGGATTATACTGTCCCATACTAATTTCCATTTTGAAACTCCTTTCTGTAATTTATTTCCTAAAGAAAAAGGAAAAGCAGCCCCCATTGAAAATAAAAAAAAGGGGAAAACAAGATCAACCCATGTTATACCAAATATGCCAGGGTCAAATATAAAATTTGAGCGAGGTCCAACTTGTGCATGATACATCCATCCAGGCAACATGCCAGAAACAATCGTTCCCGATAATATCATTGTAATAATAGAATACCCCCTCAAGGCATCTAAAGAATAAGCTCGTTGCATATTTCAAATTATTAAAATGGAAAGATAGCCTTGCCGGTATAAAATCCTTTTATAACTTTTTTGTTTACTTCTCGCTTTAAACCTTCATTATAAAAGAAAGCTTCTCCATTTATATTATTATCTCTGTTTATTGTCATTTGCCCAACAAAAATATCTTCCCACTCACTCGTATTTCTAAGATAAATTCCTGGATTTAATATATTTTTATCAGTATTTCCTTTCACATATTTTACTGCTTCATTTAGAGTGTTCATATAAGCAGATACTGTTTCTCTGTAACATTGCACAGAAAGCAAATCAACAGTATTCTTTTTCAGCCATGTAGGCCAGTCTTGCATTAAATTTTCCACACACCATGGATAAGGATTAGGAGAGGAAGCTACCAAGATTGTATTTTTTTTATTTTTTATGCGCGTATACATTTTCTCTCCAAACTCATTCAAATTTTGGAGACGCCACTTAACCCATTGGGAATCTTCATAATTTACAGGTACTTCTTTACCTGTCTGTTGTTTATATAGTAATTTTGTGCTTTCATTATAACCAGAATTACGCGGAGCAGCAGGGAGTCTATCATCCCCTTGTATCCCATCTACCTCCGGATACATATCTATTGCTTCTTCTATTAATGATATAATAAATTCCTGCACTTCAGGATTATATGAATTAAGATAATAATCAGTACTATTGTAATTAGCCGCTTTTCCAAAACTATTTATACCATCCCATTCAGGATGAGTGGATAAAATAGGATGGTCAGCAGATGGACTTTCTCCTCCACTTCGCATAAAACCATATTCAAACCAGAAAAAAACCTTCATATCCTTTGCATGTGCTAATGCCAGCAAATCTTTAATCGGATCATTTGTAGGTCCATCATAATTTAATCCGTTTAATAACCAACCATCCTCTATAGTAGCATAATTTGTGTTATTCTTTAAAACCGAACTTTTAAATAGAGTCATTTCACGAACCCAAGTTGCCAAATAAATAGCATTGATATTTAGTTCATCCAACAAATTAATGAATTCTTTCAAATTCTTGTAATTATGCAAAACAGTTGTGTGTGAAGGATCCGGTACCCATACTCCGCGAACTTGTTTCTCTTGTGGCAACACACTTGCCTGAACTTTATATAGTTTCGAATTCCCTGCAGAATTCGTCACTGTATATGAAAATTCTCCAGATAAATTGACTTCTGTATCAGATGCAGGTTCAATATTACATCCGGAAGCCAACCGAATAGTAGGAGTAATTTTAGTCAGGTCAGTTCCATAAGAAAACTGTATTTTAATAATATCATTTTCAATCATGGCTTTTTTATAGTATTGCCCAACCTCAAAAGAAAGCATTTCAGGTTGTACTGCAACAGTTACTTTATAAGTTACAGATGCTCCGTTTTTTGATAAAATAAAATCCACCGGATTTGAAAGATTATAAGAATAACCGCTTGATGGTTCCAAGGTAGCCCCCTCGGTATAAGTAGCTTCAACGAAAATCTTTTTTAAATCAGTTCCGTTAGGAACCATAACCATAATAACTTTCTTATCCTGATCAATATTCCCTTCTATATCCGAATTTCCTACTTTTACTAGGAATTTAGAAATAGAAAGCATTTCAATGTTTTTCTCTGTATGCTCACTATCTGAACAAGAGTAAAAACACATGCTACACAATAAAAAACTTAATATAAATATATTCTTCATAGTAATTAATTAAAAAGCTGGATTGAATAAAACATTTATTACAATCCAGCTTCGATGCTAATTTAACAATTATTTACCTAACTCTATAACTAAACCACCATATTCACATACATATCCAAATACATAAACTTTGTCATTAACTACCTTTACACTATTACAAGCTGAAACCCATGCAGCTCCACCTGTCGCATTTGCAGTTATATTTTGCTTATATACCCTAATATCATCAATAGACTTCTCAGAAATTGCTTTAAGACCTTCCACATAATTATCCCCTTCTACCAATGCTACAATTTCTACAAAAGCATCATTTGCAGCCCACTCACGATTTACAGTATAAGTTAAATAACGAACGCCATTATATTCAAAAAAGTGTGGGTCCATTGCACGTCCTTGTATAGGAGTGTCACGTTCAACTTCAAATTCAACATCAAAATTTTGATTCAAAATTAATGTACCAGCCGCTGATCCAGTCGCTATAAAATGAGTATTGTCACCTGGGATACCGTTAATACGTGCATATTGTCCCAAAGAAAGGTCCGCAGAACTTGGTGCTTGATATTTTCCTACCAAATCAATCACTTTAGGTGTTTGATTTATTTGTCCGTTTTTAGATTCCCAAACATAAAATTGTCCTTGTTGAGTATTTTGAAATGGGAAATTAGAAGTTGCAATATAACCATTCGTTTTAGGATCTCCAATGATAGACAAAGCATCTCCCAAACGCACCGCCGTAGAAGGACTAACAGGAACATCAATAGAATATTCAATTAGTTTCTCCGGGATAGCATTCACATCTTTCCAATAATAAACAATGAATTTTTTATTTTTATCCATAGCCATAGAACAAACATAAATGCCTCCATTATCAGCTACACGCACATCGCTAATAACCCAATTTGTAGAAGTTACGTCAATTATTCCTTCTCCCATCTGCAAGCTCTTCATTTCTTTTGTAGCATCTTGAATATCATAATAATAAATATTATTTCCACCCTCGCGTGAAGCGAAGAATGCATATCGCCCATCAAAGAAAGCACCTCTTGTTGAATTCTTTCCAAGAATAGGATTTAATCCAGATCCCAATGATTGATCCAACACAATTTTTGCAGTACTTGGCTTTATACCCGCTTCTACAATGGAAGCAACTATCACATATTTCTTTTCCTTGCCTCCATTAGCAATGGTAATATACTTTTCACTATTATCGGAAAAATCGACTTCCATATAATCCCCTTCCTCATTACTGATAATTTCGGGATTTGAGCTACTAATAGTTGCAGTCGATGGATTAATTTTGAAATCAGATAAAATCGCTTTTGTACCCAATACATTTGTAAAAGATAGATTAATTTTACCATCTGAATGAGATACGGTTATTTCAGGATTATAAACACCTTTCACATTTAAACCTAAAACAGCGAGTTCATCCGTATATTCCCCTTTCGTAACCTTTATTCCATATTTCTTAATCTCCAACCCTTTTGATGCAACCAGTGCTTGCTTCCCTTCATTTGCTTCAAAATCAATAATACTACCAGAAGCAGGAGTTGTAACAGTTCCTTCACTAGCTATAATCTCCAACTTAGCATTTTTTAAATCTGTTAATGGAGAGACTTTTATTCTAAATGTGTCTCCATCCAGAATTCCTTCAGCTTTGCTATCACCTGATTCTCCGGCATTAGTGATTGATACACTGTTGATCTCTACAGTTGTAGTTTCCGCAGGGTTATCATTGTCGGAGCATGAAGAAAAGAATAAAGTTGTTATACCTAACAAACAACTTAAAGTAAGAAATTTTCGAGTCATAAATATTAATTTATTAAGATTAAAGAAATTATTTTTTATCCCACCATATTCTGGTATATTGGCTATCACCTCCCATACGCTTAATCGCCTCTTGTACATTTACCGGATTATAACGAGTTTCATCTGTTGAATATGAAAAACGACGTGGCATATCCGGATTATCTGGCCAATGGTAAATCAGAGGAGAAATATCAGGTTTCCCAGTACGCCTAACCAAATTCCATCCTTGAGGTCCATTAGGAAATAAAGAAATCCAGAATTGAGTATATAAGTTGTCTATTGAATAAGGAACACTCGCAATAAAAGCATCCACTTTTTCCTGAGATATATTATAAAACTCCATAGATAACTGGATTGCTTTTTTATAATAAGCTTCAGGAGAAGCTGTGATATATCCTTTTGCAGCTGCTTCTGATAACAAGAAAGCTATCTCAGATGCGCTCATTAAAACAAATGGTGTTTCATCCTGAATAAAATAATTACCTATATCGCAATAATTGGGTATATAGTCAGTTTTATAATTTGCATTCAAATCTTCTATTTTTTGTCCAGAAGGCAAACCTACATATTCGCCACTATTGTTAGGAGCCATATAAATCAGCATTCTAGGATCATTGTTCACCCTAAGACGATCATACAAATTTTTGGAAATACGCATTTCATCCCATGAAGCAACGAAAGAGTAAGGGTTTTTAACATGGTATGTTGGTCCTCCTGCATCAGGAATTAACATCAGGTTATCTTCATTTGATGATATATACTCAGACAAATCCGATATGTTAATTGAATTTAAGACTGTTTTAGTAATTTCAGATTCTGCCACATTAGAACATTGCATAGCCAACCTTATTAGCATTGAGTTCGCAAATTTTATCCATTTATCCAGATCTCCATTATAGAAAACATCAGCGTTCCCTAAAGAAGGATAGCCACTGTTTTTATTAGTTTTCAAAGTCGTTACCGCGCTTTGCAATTGACTAATAAGATCTTTATAAATAAACTCTTGTGTATCATATTTAGGCGCTACAGCCTTAAAAGCTTCTGTATATGGAATATCTCCATACATATCAGTCAAGTATTGAAACATATATGCACGCCAAATACGAGAAACGGCTTCATGATTTACATTTTCAATCTTTTGTGAAAGTTCAATGGCATGCTCACATAAATGCAAACCGGCAAAAGCTTCTTCCGAGTACCACCACTTCCATACATCGTTTACAGGTGAAGGTTCATAATGAGCCGAATTGAAATTTGCCTTTATGGTTGAGACATATTGAACCCAATCCAAAGTGGTTGTTTGATTTGTACTTTGCCAAATCCCTACAGACATACCAGAACCCGTAACAAAAGATCTGGTTAATATGGGAGATGGATCAATAACGACCGAAGTTGTTTTGGGAAAATCCAGTTCATCAAAATCGGATGTACATCCAAAAGATAATAATCCGCATGTAATAATACTTATAAATATCTTTGTTTTCATCTTATCTTATTTTTATGTGTTAATTAAAATGATACATTCAATCCGAAAGTGAATTGCATGGTTTCCGGCATACCAAATATTTCAACTCCCGATGCATTGCCAGTTGTTATATATGACTCTGGAGAAATATTAGGTACTTTCTTCATTAAATAGCACAAATTATTTGCATTGATACTAAAGTTTACGTTATCTATAAACTTAATTTTATGTATCTGTTTAGACAGATTATAACCAACGCTTATTTGTCTTAAACGGATATAAGATGCATCATAAACCCACATTTCAGAAACCCCACTGACGCGTTGCCAGTATAATTGAGGATCAACTGCATAAGATCCATAAATTCCATTTTTTACTCCTTCAACCATATAACCAATATTAGGCAATATTCCCATTTCCTGATTAATTTCTTTAGCTTTAGCCCATTCATCACGACCTTGAGTAGTATTAGCCAATACACCTAACTCAGAACCAACTTTATTTGAATAAGAATAAATATTATGACCTAATTTTCCATCAATCAATAAATTAAATGATAAACCTTTATAGGTAAATCCTGTACTGAAGCCTAACAACCAGTCCGGATATATTTTACCTAGTTCTTGGTTTACATCATTTGCTCCATTTTCATTTTGTTTAATAGTTGGCAAATTACTGTCATCTAAAATCAAATGTCCATTCTCGTCCCTGTTGAAAACAGTTCCCTGCATTGTACCTACAGGAGAACCGTTCATGGCATTTATAGTCATTCCGTCGGCTCCCCCTAATGTCAGTACAGGAACCTCTTCAGGCAATTCTTTTACTTTATTCCATTGGTAACTGATATTTGCACCAACCCACCATTCAAATGACTTATTTCTAAGAATAACTCCCTTCAATTGAGCTTCAATACCCGAATTTTGTATATATCCAGCATTGATAATCCCTGAAGAATAGCCTGATGACGGTGCTAACGGAGCAGTAAATATTTGGTTCTTTGTTCCTGTGGTATAATAAGACAAATCCACATTTAATCTATTCTGCCACATAATCAAATTAGTACCAACTTCTGTTGATATAGTAAATTCACTTTTTAAATCAGGATTTATACGAGAAGCAGGAATAAATCCATATGGCAAACCATGAAATTGATTAGGACTCGTACCATAAACATTATATCTTTGTGAGCTATAATTTCCACCACTACCCACAGAAGCCCATGAACCTCTGATTTTAAACAGATCTACATTGCTACCCAAATTAAATGTCTCTGAAACAATCCAGCTTGCACTTACAGAAGGATAAAATATAGAACGGTTTTGAGGAGACAGGACAGAAGTCCAATCATTTCTTGCTGTTAAATCAAGAAATATTTGGCTATCCCAATCCATTGATAAAAATGCATATAATGATTGAATTTCACTTTCAGCTATACCTTGGGAAGTTACTACATTATTAAAATTCTGAACAACATAATTTCCTTCTTTATTTATTAAACCAGATTCGGAAGAACTCGACATACTATATATATTGCGGCGCATCAGATTTCCCCCCAATGATGCATTCAAACCAAATTTGCCAAAACGATGGTTCCCATTCAATAGAAAATCATAATTTTCTTCTGAAAAATCATTATCAGAAAATTGAAGTGTAGCAAGTCCATTCGCTTTGAAGTAAGTATTGGTAGCAGTCTGTCTCTGTCTTTCATCCGTGTAATAATCAAGTCCCCCTCTAGCTTTTAAATTCAAATCAAATGGCAATTTTAGAAGATATTTCAAATCCAGATTCAATTCTACAAAGCCTAATATTCTTTTACGTTTATCATAATTAGTATTCAAATTTTCAGACCAGTACGGATTATTCAATAATGGTGACTTTGCAAAAGTAAAAGACTCAGGTGCAAGAATATTTCCATCTTCATTAGTCTTGTATTGTTCTGTCCATATTATAGGCAAATCCGCTTTTGTCCTATAATTCTTAAGCATATCCATACTTAATGAACGAGGTAAATACCACATTGAATATACTGGATTATCAGGTGATCCTCCCAGATTTGGTCTATTATGTGCAGACTGATCAATATAGTTAGCCTTTGCATCGATAGACAAGAAACCACCTAATTTTGTATCGAACCTCATAGTAATAGAGTTCTTTTTAATTTCATTCTTTGGCACAATACCTTTTTCATTTGTGTTGGTATAAGAAAAATACACCCCCATTTTTTCTGTTTTATTGGATATAGAAACATTATGATTATTAGACAAACCAGTTTGGAGATAATCATCATAAGGATGAGATGTAGCATTCAAATTCTGTTTTTGCCCCAAAAAATTAACTACCTCTTTGCCATCTAACTTTGCTCCCCAACTTTGATAATCTGTTGCACCATATTTACCTGCAGATCCTTGTGAATATTCATTTTGAAAATCGGGTTTAATAAGCGGAGTACTTACTTGAAGTTGATATCCATATTTTATACCCAGTCCATTTTCTTTTTTAACACCTTTTTTAGTAGTAATCATAATTACCCCATTTTGCCCACGGGAACCATAAAGTGCAGCAGCAGCCCCTCCTTTTAATACAGAAATTGATTCTATATCATCTGAATTTATATTATTAGCAGCATTACCATAATCAGTACCACCCCATTGTCCGGTACCATCTGCACCACCATCGACTCCTCCGGTATTATCCATAGGAACACCATCAACTACATATAAAGGTTCATTTGAGCCTGTTAAAGAACTGACTCCACGAATCGTTACTTTGGAAGAACCACCAGCTCCACTACCACTAGAAGATATATTTAACCCAGACACTTGACCACTCAAGGCCTCAATTGGATTAACTTTTGAAAAAGCACTAAGATGATCACCATCAACATTACTAACAGCATAGCCCAAAGCTTTTTTCTCTCTTTTAATACCTAAAGCAGTTACAACGACTTCATCTAATTTTTGAGTATCCTCATTTAAAACGACTTTAATGAAGTTCTGATTTGCTATTTTTATGTCTTGAGGTATGTATCCGATATAAGAGATCTGCAAAGTTGGATTCTTGGTGGATACTTGTAATTTAAAATTGCCATCAATATCAGTAACCGTTCCATTTGAAGAACCTTTTTCCAAAATAGTGGCACCAATTATGCCCATTCCAGTAGCATCAGAAACATGCCCGGATATTTCATTTTGGGCATACAATGTTGCTGTTGAAAAGATACTTATAAGAAGCAACATCGCTAATAAATAAAATCTTTTTCTCATAATAGTTAATTTAATAGTTAATAAATTCTTAGATTAATTAGTAGGCGCAGTACCCATTTCAAACTCTAAAGTGCCTCCATTCATAATATCATTATAGTTAATGTAAAAGTTAGAATATTCCTTTCCATTCAATTTAACAGCCTGTATGTACTTGTTTTCCTTGCAATTATTATGTGCTATAATTTTAAAACTTTTTCCATTATTTAATTTTATGGTAGCTTCATTAAGTAAGGGGGAACCAAAGACAAAAGTGCCATCTACCGGATTTACCGGATAAAAACCTAAAGCAGAAAATATATACCATGCCGACATTTGCCCACAGTCCTCATTCCCAATAAGTCCGTCCGGTTCATCCTTATAAAATTCTTTGTAAACTTGACGAACAAATTCTGCAGTTTTCCATGCCTGACCGACATATGGATAAAGATATAATATATGATGACTAGGTTCATTACCATGAGCATATTGTCCTATCATCCCCGAAATATCAACCGAAGCTCCTTCATTCAATTCTGAACTGACTGAAAATAAGCTATCCAATTTCTTAACGAATGGTTCTTTACCACCGAATAGTTGTACTAATCCTTCAACATCATGAGGTACTAACCAAGTATATTGCCACGCATTACCTTCAACATAATCATCCTCCATATGAATACTATGAAAGGGATCGAACTCTTTTCGACGAGTTCCATCAGATAATTTTCCACGCATAAATCCAATTGACGGATCAAAATAATGTTTATAATTTTTCGACCGTTTTATAAACTTGTCATATCCTTCCTTATTCCCTATGTCTTTTGCTAACTGTGCTACAGAATAATCATCCACTGCATATTCCAGTCCTTTTGCAACAGACCATGGTATTTTATCAGCCGGTATGAATCCCTTTTCTCGCACAGCGGATAATCCGTCATCATTCATATTATCTATACTGGAGACCGCCAGATACGCCCTTTTCTTGTCAACACCTTTAAAACCCTTTAAACAAGCATCAACTACAACAGGAATAGAATGTAAACCAACCATGCACTTAGTTTCATTTCCTACCAAATGCCAAACAGGCATCTTTCCCTGTTGGTCATAAATAGTAAGTAATGTATTTACATAATCCTCAACTCGCGAATCTATTAAGGTATACAAAGGATGAACAGCACGATAAGTATCCCAAAGGGAAAAAGTAGTATAAGGAGTAAAACCCTCTGCTTTATATATTTTACCATCAGCTCCTCTATAATTACCATCTACATCATTGAAAACAGAAGGAGCTATCATTGTATGGTATAAGGATGTATAGAATATCTTCATAGATTTTTCATCAGAATGATAATCTATTACCCCTAAAGCTTGATTCCACTGTTTACGCGCATCATCAACAACCTTATTAAAATTCCAATCGGGAAGTTCTGCCATTACATTCTCTCCGGCCCCTTTCTCCGATACATATGATATGCCTGTTTTAACCAACAAAGGTTGCTTTAATCGGCCAAAAAACAAACCAACCTTTATTTTATTACCATTCTTATATAATTTAACTTCTTTTATCGGTGCTGAAAATACTGTAGTAAAGAAAGTCTTGTGATCCAAAGCCCATTCATCTGAAACTCGATATCCATTAACCACCGAGTCATTCAATTGTTGAAAAGAGGACTCTAATGTTCCTTTACGAGTCATCAACGACTTCGCTCCCTCATCCAAATCAATCAATACATAAGCATCTTTATCTTCCGGATATGAATATTTCTGTAATCCGGTTCTTTCTGTCGCTGTCATTTCGACCTTAATCCGATATTTATCTAATATTACCGAATAATAGCCAGGAGATACGATTTCATTATGTTTTGAAAATGTAGAAACATAATCTTCAGGTGATAATAATTTATTTTTAATGTCGGGCATGTGAGTGACTGGCATAAATATTATATCAGCCAAATCTGCAATTCCTGTCCCGCTTAAATGAGAATGTGAAAAACCAATAATTGTTGAATCGGAATCATGATAACCGGAACACCAGTCCCACCCTTTAGATAAATTATTAGGTCCTAATTGTACCATTCCATGTGGAACAGATGCTCCAACAAATACATGCCCATGCCCTCCACTACCAATCAAAGGATCAACATAACTTATGTAATCAACAGATTCCACACCTATATTCTTTATTCCGGAACAGGAATAAAAAAACAAACTGATTAATCCAATATATATTATTCTATTTACACACATAAATACTGAAGATTTTCTTTTTCAATTTTAGATGAAATTTTTTCTAAAGTATTCCAACATTGGTAAAGCCCTCTCGGAACATGAAAACATCCTTTCCACTTTCCACCCTTTAGAGGCAACAATACTTCACCACGACGATTTAAATAACCAAACCACTCCGGATATTTTTCATCTTTAAAGTGAGTCCAAACATAATTATGAATCTTCTCAAACCATACTAAACATTCTTCATCACCTGTCAATTCATATCCTTTTAACATAGAAATCAACGTTTCAATATGTACCCACCAAAGCTTCTGGTCCCATTCAAGTTGTTGAACGGGTTGACCTAAACGATCCATATAATAGAATATGCCTCCACATTCTTTATCCCAACCGTAGTTTGCCATCGTCAAAGCAATATTCTTAGCTTTAATTATTAACTCAGGACGATTTAATCGCTTACCCAAATCCATAATAAACCACATAGCTTCAATTGAATGCCCCGGATTAAGAAGTCTTCCGTCAAACGTATCGGAAAGTTCGCCATCTGTAGTGACATTTTCCACTATAATGCCACCCAACTCAGGACGGTAAAAAACATCCATTACTTCATGTATGCAGGTTTCCATTGTTTGCTCCAAATACTCCGGATCCAAAAGATGTTCTATCTCCAACGCCAAATTACAAAGAATCATAGGGAGAGCAAAATTCTTTAGATTACGAGTACCGGGATAAGCCTTATTCCATTTCCCCTTAGGATTATCAACCTTTGAAAGGATTATTTCAAAAGTTTTCTTTGCTATATCAGCATATTCCTTATTACCTGTGGCAAGGCTTAATTGCCCGAATGCCATTGTAGCAAATGTATAAGAGAAAATATTATATGGTTCAACCAAAGGATGCCCTTCGCGATCTAGGGAGAAATACCAGTTGTAATTGCCATCATGACCATACTTTTTCAAGAACTCTCCTCCTTGAATAGCACAATCAAGCCATTCCTGTTTCTTCTCTACTTTGTTATAAAGCATGGAAAACATCCAAACCTCACGACCTTGCAACCAAATAAACTTATCCGTATCAAAAACTTTTCCTTCACGATCCAAGCAGGTGAAGTATCCACCATACTTTTCATCTTGAGAATTGTTTAACCAAAAAGGTAATACACTATCCAGCAGCTCACTTTTATATTGTGCTGCCAACGCCTTAAAATCCATATTTTCAATATTTTATAGTTCTTTTACTTCAATCTTTTGTCCAAATCTTTTCTATTTCTTCCAAAGACTTTCCAGTAGTTTCAGGAACAAGTTTCCAAATGATCAATATGTAAGGTATACACATCAAAGCAAATAAGAAGAAAGTTCCGGCAGGAGTTAAGTTCTGCAACATCCAAGGAGTTAACTGTCCTATCAGATAGGTACCGATCCAAAGGGAGAATCCTGCAATAGACATTGCCAAACCACGTATTTTCATCGGATACATTTCAGACAGAAGTACCCAAATAACAGCGCAAATAGATATTGCACAACAAAAAACATATAACAAGAAGAAGATTAGCAGAAAAATACTTGAAATACCCAAAGCTTCTCCTTTAATAAAATAGAACCCTATAAGAAGCAAAGATATTATCATACCGGAAACACCATAATAAACAAGTTGTTTACGTCCCACTTTATCAATGATAAAAATAGCAAGAACCGTAGTAAGCATATTCACCAATCCCACCAAAACCTGATAGAACAGAGAATCACCACCGGATAAACCATTACTTTCAAAAATAGTAGGTCCGTAATATAATACGGCATTCACTCCCATGAATTGTCCGAGTATAGCTATCGAAACACCTATCAATACAGCTTTCATAATACCCGGCTTCAGAAGCATAGCCCAATCGGATTTATTCTCTGATTCGGACTGTACAACCTGTTTAGTCTCATGAATCTGACGCATTATCTCCGCTTTCACATTGTAAATTCTTCCAAGAATCTTTTCAGCAAGCGGTTCCCGGTTTTTCAAAACCAACCAGCGGGGACTTTCCGGGATAAAGAAGATTATGATAAAGAATGCCACAGCCGGAATTGTTCCCATGCCAAGCATTGCCCTCCAAACTTCAGAAGTGAATATCTTATGTAATAAAGGAGAAGCAAATCCAGCACTGTTCTGCGAAAAATTCAATAATTGAAAGTTAACCAAATATGCACCGAGAAATCCTACGGTCACCGCTAACTGATAAAGAGCAACCAAACGTCCTCTATATTCCGCCACAGAAACTTCCGATATATATAATGGTGAAACAATAGAAACAACACCAATACCTATTCCACCAATAATGCGATACACCACTAACTGATGGAAATTTGCACAAATGGCACAACCAATCATTGATATAGTAAACAAAGTCGCAGCAATAATCATTGTCTTTTTACGTCCCAATTTATCGCTAAGAACTCCGGCAAACAGCACGCCAATAATCGAACCGACCAAAGCACATCCCACATACCATCCCTGTTGGAGCGCATCTAGTTGGAACTGGGTGCTTACCTGAGTGATAGTTCCCGATATTACAGCAGTGTCATATCCGAAAAGAAAACCTCCAAGAGCAGCTACCACAGACAGAAAGATAATATAACCTATATTAAATGTAGAATTCATGACATTTATTTAATATTAAAATACTCTTTATATCTATCATATAAATGACCGGCTTGCAAGTAAGCAGATTGTGGACTCATAAAATGAGAGAACTCAAATGTTATTGCTTTATCATAGCCTGCACGTTTTGCAGCTTCCAACTTCATTCGCAATTTATCGAATTTAATAGGGAAAAAACGGATAGGCATATCCCTGTCAAAGCTCTCAGCATTAGTCCAACACTGCATTCCATATTTATCTGCCAGTTTTTTATTTACAGAGAAGAAGGCATCGAGTTCGTCATAATCAATATGTCCGTCTTGGAATGCACAAGCATCTACCACGTCATGAATTCCGTCAAATATTTCATTCCACTCCTTCTCATGTTGTTCCACAGACACTGCATCTTCCTTTGCTAACTTATCTGTACCCATAATTGCCTTTTTACCATCAATCCACGGAGAAATAAAAGTAGGAAGCCCACCGGACACGTCTTTACACTGTTTACCCATTGCATGGAAAGCACCAATAGCTCCTTTAGTTGCACGGCTTATCTCACCACTGATATACCAACCACCAAAACTCTTGTATTTTTCACCATAATTCTTCCACACTTCATCTATCACATATTTATTGTCTTCAATCTCCCATGAGAGATCACCAGTATCCCAATACCTACCTGAGTCATATAAACCAAAATAAAACTTCATTCCATATTTTTCGGCAAGACGTAAATACATATCCAATAAATCAACTGATGGCATATAGCACCCTTTCTTTAAAAGATAAGCCGAAGGATAAGTGATAAATTTACGATAACCTGAACGAATCATTATAACCGTATCAATTCCAATATTCTTCATATGTTGAAAATCACGGTCCCACTCTTTTTCTCCCCAGTTCTGATGAGGAATATCATGAGATATCTCATCAAGAAAAGTACCGGTAATCCGTAATCCGTTATTCTTCGGAACAATCAAGCGACTGCTATCATTGGAAGACACTAATAAGGAGTCCGTACCTTTAGCACTTTCACTTCCAAACAATGAAGGCATAACCAAAGCCGAAGCTCCTGCCAAAGCTGCTTTCTTAAAAAAATCTCTGCGTTCATTTCTTTCCATAGTATTATAATTTTAATAGCATCAAAACGAGGTTGTCTTTATTAAATATATTTTTCTACCTATTGAATAAACTCACCTTTAATGTTGACAGTCTTATTGTTAAACGGATCTAAGATCTTATCAATCAATACTGCCATTTCTGCACGGGTTATATTCCCCTGCAAATCTAATTTCCCGAAACCATACTCCTGCCACAGTTTTTCTGCTACCGTAGCGAGCGGTTCATTTAAAGACAAGTTCTCGTTTTGAGCTATCTGAGCTAATATATCAAGAGCATTTTGTACTGTTAAAGTTGTTTTATCTTGAGGAATTTCTGCTTCTGCATAAACATCTTTCAATCCGTCAAGTTCAGATGCAAGCAATAATGTATCCGCACGGAACCATGTTTCATTAGACCACTCCACATTCTTTCCTATTCCTTTCATAATTCCTGTAGATCCTATCCTTTGTAAGGGCTTAAATAAAGGTTCTCCCAATTTAGCATCAAGGTAAGGAAGCAAATAGCCATTGGCATCAAGAATCGCATTTTGAACATCACGGACCGATACATCTGCTATTTTACAATTTTCTTTCACTGAAAGAGCAGCCAAAGCTCCGGCAGCCTGTCCTATTTGTACAACTACCGGTTGAAGACGAGTAGTTCCATTAACTATGTTAGATACGGAAATAGACTTTTCGGCAACAATCAAATCCTCTACATCTTGCGGAATCAACGTACCGAGAGGAAGCCCGTAGGAAGGAATCGGATGAAAATATAAATTAGGAAGTTCCTCATATCCATGATAACGGGTGTGATGATGATCCACGGGATAATCTCCCACTGCAATACAAGTACGATATAATTTTTCCGGCTGGCTGTATGGAGCCATAATATGATTCAAGTCAAATCTTACCAAACCATGAATACGACGGGATTCACGATGATAAGGTATAAACGGCAATTTATCTGCTGTCGGGAATTCATCATCCGCAAGCCCTAATGTATTCAAACCCAATTCATGCTGCATAAAATAGACAAAGCACATTGTAAAATCTTTAGCATACTTCAAAGCCTCGGTTCTCTCCTCGGGAGTCATATCTATCAAATTCACATAAAAGTCATTCCCCTCTATCGGCCAGTTAATCATATACTTATTATTCGGTAATTTACCATAAGTGAGCATCATGTCTTTAGACCATACTCTATCCGGTTCTTTTGGAGCAATACATTGCGGACCGCCGCAAGCACAAGCAAAAACCAAAGAATCATAATTTTCAGGACGAGGAATAGTTACATCACGTCCATAATCTTTCAAAACAGCCACATATGTAATATCCTGCACAATGTTATTAGCCTTTTCAGGCGCAATATCTTCTCCTGTTACATTACGGCTTTCCATACCGACATCGTATTTCACCCCGCAAGCCTTGGCTATATCACCTAACTCTGTCGCATCAACCAAACGCTTAGCTACAATTTCCTTAACCGTACCTATCGAATCTTTAACAGCAACTTTCCATACTCCATTTTCATGAACAACATTTACTACTTCTGTATTTTTCCAGACTTTCAAGTTAGGTTCTTTAGCGACCATCTCGTGGAAAATCTTATTACCTACCGAAGGTTCAAAAAGCACGTGACTAACCCAACCTGTCCTCAATGAATCAAGTCCACCATAATAATCAGCCAAAGCAGTTCTGAATTCTCCAAAGATACCTGCAGGCATATGATAGTTACCATCAACTGCACTAACACCGGCAGAAGTCAACATACCGCCGAGCCAGGATGTATTTTCTATTATTAATGAATTAACACCCATACGTGAAGACTGAATTCCGGCAGCAATACCACTGGCACCACCTCCAATAATAAGCACATCAACCTGAGCATCTGAAGAAGGCTTGCATGAGAAAAACAAACTCGCGATTAAAACAAAGGATAATAAAATGTGTTTCATTTTGCTTTCAAGGTTTTCTTTATATTAAATCAATATTATTCTGCCACAAATATATATATTTTTATTATATCACCAAAATATTATTAATTATTTTATTAATTAAGCCAATATTTATCTCAAGATTAAGCAACAACAGTTATATATCACGTTTACAATTAACATATAGAGAGCTATATTTTTAATATTAAGACAAATAAGTTAACTCAACTATTATACCTTATTATATATAAGGAATAAAAAATATAATTATTATGTTTTTAAGGGGTAAATTACAAATTTGTCATTACGCTTATTATCAAATACTTCCCTTTTTGCAACACGCCCAAAAGCCGTATAACAAAGGGTACTTGAAAAGTTCACACATGAAACATACCGTTGTTTCGTGCAAATCTGTCATTGATTCTGCACTGCAAAGTATATTATATTGTTTTATAACCCCTAAATTCATTTTTGACGCAGAGCTCATTATCAAGGACTTCCCTTTTCTCAACACGTCTATACGGCGTATAAGAAGGGCTGTACGAAAAGTTGATACATGAAACATACCGTTGTTTTGCTTATTTTTGACGCGCTTTTTGCATTATCTATATATAGACACACTACGTCTTCTATCGAGTTACAGTAGTGCGTCTCGCTAGTTACACTACGTCTTCTTGGCAGTTACACTACTGCATCAAGCTAAGATGTACCAACGTTTTCCCTTAGTTGTCCTATTGAAAATATTAAATGTCCCGGCAAACATGATTAGTTTACAGCATGATTTATTAAATTAATAAGGAGAGTATATAAAATATATACTTTTAATCATTACCTTTGCAATCGTTTAAAGAAAAACTACAAAGTCAAAAGATATGATAGCTAAAATTAAACAGCTTCTTGAAGAAGTTGATAAATTGCAGGCAAACAGCGCCGAAGAACTTGAAGCTCTCCGCATTAAATATTTGAGCAAGAAGGGAGCGATCAATGAATTAATGGCAGATTTCAGAAACGTTGCCGCCGAACAGAAGAAAGAAGTGGGAATGATGCTCAACGAACTGAAAAACAAGACTCAGGAACGCATCAACCTCTTAAAAGAAGCATTTGACAGCAAAGACACAGGAGCAAGCGAACTTGACCTTACCCGTTCGGCATATCCTGTTGAATTGGGCACACGCCATCCACTATCTATCGTTAAAAATGAAATTATCGACATATTCGGTCGTTTAGGTTTCTCTATTGCAGAAGGACCGGAAATTGAGGACGACTGGCACGTATTCTCTGCACTGAATTTCGCAGAAGACCACCCTGCACGAGACATGCAGGACACGTTCTTTATCGAAGCACATCCCGATATTGTGCTTCGCACACACACATCATCCGTACAAACACGTGTAATGGAAGCAAACCAACCTCCTATCCGCATTATTTGTCCGGGACGTGTGTACCGTAACGAAGCTATCAGCTATCGTGCGCACTGTTTCTTCCATCAGGTAGAAGCTCTTTATGTAGATAAAGACGTATCATTCACCGATTTGAAACAGGTTCTTTTGTTATTTGCCAAAGAAATGTTTGGTGCAGATACCAAAATACGTTTGCGTCCGTCTTATTTCCCATTTACGGAACCTTCTGCCGAAATGGATATTTCATGTAACATCTGCGGCGGTAAAGGATGCCCGTTCTGCAAGCATACCGGTTGGGTGGAAATTCTAGGCTGCGGTATGGTTGATCCGAATGTGCTCGAAAGCAATGGAATAGACAGCAAAGTATATTCAGGATATGCTTTAGGTATGGGTATCGAACGTATTACCAACCTAAAATACCAGGTAAAAGACCTGCGTATGTTCTCTGAAAATGATACTCGATTCCTGAAAGAATTCGAGGCAGCATACTAATAAACAGTGATTAGCGGTAAGTGATTAGTGATAAGTATGAAAGATCGTCTTGTAACTGCAAGCTATTGCTACATACTTGTGGCTAATTTCTTACTGTATTTCGGTTTTTATCTCTTAATGCCCGTACTTCCATTTTATCTGTTGGAAGTTTTTCAGGCTGACAATGCTACTATCGGTATCGTATTATCCTGCTACACCATTGCAGCACTGACCATACGTCCATTCTCCGGCTATTTACTTGATACACTTGCACGTAAGCCACTTTATTTGGTAGCCTACTTTATATTTACCTGCATCTTCGCAGGTTATTTGCTGGCAAGTACGCTCACCCTGTTTACCATGCTCCGCATTGTTCACGGATTTGCCTTTGGTACTGTCACAGTTGCCGGAAACACGCTGGTTATAGATATTACCCCATCCTCACGCAGAGGGGAAGCTTTGGGATATTACGGACTGACGAACAACACGGCCATGTCCATTGGTCCGATGGTAGGGCTGTTCCTGCACGATGCTTATTCGTTTGAAGTGATTTTCAGTTGCGCCCTCTTTTCCTGTATATTGGGTTTCATCATGGCAAGCATTGTCAAAGCTCCGGTGAAAGAACCCCTGAAGCGTGAACCCATATCATTAGACCGATTCATATTACTAAAAGGCATCCCTGCCGGAATTGTATTGCTTCTTTTATCCGTTCCTTATGGAATGACAAGCAATTACATAGCCATGTATGCCAAACAAATAGGAATTACTGCCGAAACAGGCTTTTTCTTCACATTCATGGCAATCGGTATGGCGGTATCCCGTCTATTCTCCGGCAGACAAGTGGATAAAGGAAAAATCGTTCAAGTTATCATGTTCGGGATGTATCTCGTATGTTTTTGTTTCTTTGCCCTTTCCGCCTGTGCTTACCTCATGGAGTGGAATGCAACGGCAAGCACCTATATGTTTTTTGGTGTGGCGTTATTGCTGGGCATCGGTTTCGGAACGATGTTTCCCGCATTTAATACCCTGTTCGTAAATCTCGCCCCAAACAGTAAACGAGGAACCGCCACTTCCACTTATCTTACCTCGTGGGATGTAGGTATAGGTATGGGCATGTTGCTTGGCGGTTACATAGCACAAGTCAGCACTTTTAACAAGGCATATCTTTTCGGAGCTTGCCTGACTGTAATATCAGCTATATATTTTCATTTTAGGGTAGGACCACATTTTGAAAAGAACAAATTAAGATGATATGAGAAAACAAGAACTATATAATAAGGTAATAGAGTATTTTCAAAAGGAAATGCCGGTAGTGGAAACCGAGTTGCATTATGCTAACCCATACGAACTGCTCATAGCAGTGATTCTTTCCGCCCAATGCACGGACAAACGGATAAATATGATTACCCCGAAACTGTTTCACGACTTCCCTACCCCGGAAGCCCTTGCAGCAAGCAGTCCTGAGGTTGTCTATGAATATATCCGCAGTGTTTCTTATCCCAACAATAAGGCGAAGCATCTGGTAGGCATGGCAAAAATGCTCGTAAAAGACTTCAATAGCGAAGTTCCCGATAATCTGGAAGACTTGACCAAACTGCCGGGGGTAGGGAGAAAGACAGCCAATGTAATTCAGGCAGTTGTCTTTAATAAAGCAGCCATGGCGGTAGACACGCACGTGTTCCGTGTTTCCAACCGCATCGGTTTAACCAACAATTCAAAGACTCCGCTTACCACTGAAAAAGAACTGATGAAATACATACCTGCGGAAATCGTTCCGACAGCACACCACTGGCTCATCCTGCACGGACGTTACACTTGTCTGGCAAGAAAACCCAAATGCGAGAATTGTGGCTTGCAATTGCTATGTAAATATTACAAAAAGGAAAACAAAGTCACTCTTATAGAAGAAAAGGACACGAAAGCACCGAAAAGAGATTAACAATTAAATAAATTTAGTTGAGACGAAAAGAAATATTTAATAACTTTGCCTCACATTCTAAAAACGGAATCTATAACTTTAAACAAAATAGAGATTATGATGACAATTGACAAATTCAACTTTGCCGGTAAAAAGGCGATTGTCCGTGTGGACTTCAATGTACCTTTGGACGAAAATGGTAAAATCACTGACGATACCCGTATCCGTGGTGCACTTCCTACTTTGAAGAAAATCCTGAATGACGGTGGTAGTGTAATCATCATGTCACACATGGGTAAGCCTAAGAAGAATCCGGATATGAAATATTCTTTGGGACAGATTGTTGACGCTGTTTCTGAAAAGTTAGGTGTAAAGGTTGACTTTGCTTCCGACTGCATGAAAGCTGACGAGGCTGTTGCCGTATTGAAACCGGGCGGAGCTTTGTTGCTTGAAAACCTTCGTTTCTATCCTGAAGAAGAAGGAAAGCCACGTGGAGAATTTGCTTCCGACGAAGAAAAAGCTGCTGCTAAAGATGCTTTGAAGAAATCTCAAAAAGAATTTGCAAAGAAATTAGCTTCTTATGCCGATTGCTACGTAAACGATGCATTCGGTACTGCTCACCGCAAACATGCTTCTACTGCTATCATTGCAGACAGCTTTGATGCAGACCACAAGATGCTTGGTTACCTGATGGAAAAAGAAGTGAAAGCAGTTGACAACATATTGAGCGACATCAAACGTCCTTTCACAGCTATCATGGGTGGTTCTAAAGTATCTACCAAGATCGGTATCATTGAAAACCTGATGGATAAAGTAGACAATTTGATTCTTTGCGGTGGTATGACATATACTTTCGCTAAAGCTCAGGGTGGTAAGATTGGTAATTCAATCGTAGAAGACGACAAACTTGATTTGGCTCTTGAAATCATCGCCAAAGCAAAAGCTAAAGGTGTTAATTTGGTATTGGGTACCGACTGTGTAGCTGCTGATGCATTCTCTAACGATGCTCACACTCAAATCGTTCCTTCAAACGATATTCCTGACGGTTGGGAAGGTCTTGACGCAGGTCCTGAAACACGCAAAGCATTTGCCGATGCCATCAAGGGTGCCAAGACTATCCTTTGGAACGGTCCTGCAGGTGTATTCGAATTTGCAAACTTCGAAGCCGGTTCACGCGCTATCGCTGAAGCTATTGCAGAAGCAACTAAAAACGGTGCATTCTCACTTATCGGTGGTGGTGACTCTGTAGCTTGTATCAATAAGTTTGGTATGGCAGATCAGGTTTCTTATATCTCAACCGGTGGTGGTGCTCTTCTTGAAGCCATCGAAGGAAAAGTTCTTCCGGGTATTGCTGCTATTAAAGGATAAGAGTTACTCTTAACCATATAATCAGAACGCAGATTAATGTTGATTCAAAATCTTCATTAATCTGCGTTCTTCATTTTATTACCCATTATTTGTATTCTCAATCAACGGAGGCACATCCTGTAAATCATCCGACTGTTCTTCCAGATAGGTTCCCTCAAAGAGCCAATATAACAATAAGACACAGGCAAATATTACTCCGATTAGCAACCAAATATGCTTTCTCTTTAATTTCTTCATTTCTGTTTTATTTATATTGTTAGCAATGCTAATAAAACACCAAAAGGGCAAGAAAGTTTACGTCACCTTTGTTTTATATCAAAAAATACTAAATGACGGAACCTTATAAAGTAAGTAACGTTAGAAATGTTACTAAACATTTATAATCCTTTTTTTGATATGAAAAAGATATGCCTTCTACTCCTTAGCAGTTTGCTATATTTCGGTTGTACTAAAAATGACGATTGTCCGGTGAAGACTCCCGATAAAGATCTTGTATCTCCCGAACTATATGCGCGTTTGGTCTCCCGTACTCCCTTAAACGGTACTCTGGATGTATTCCCCTGTGAAGAAAACTCTTCCACTTTCTATGGGAATTATTTTGATAATACGTTAACTGACCTCGGTGGATACTACAATGTATCAAACGGTTATGCGGTTGACGGAAGTAACCCTATTGTTCTTCCTATCGGAACATATAACATGGTATATTGGGGAATAACTGATGCACCTGTAACAAGCAGCACTCCCTATCCCATCACTCCGGCTGTGGACATTAACCGAAACCTTGCCGATTATTATTACACACTGCGTCCTAACAGCGACACTACTTTTTACCCGGCGCGCGACCTTGTTCACGCCACAGGTGAAGTCAAGATAGGAACCGATGAACTGACCGCAGAACTGGAACGGGCAGTTGCAGGCTTCAATGTGATTCTTAAAAATGAAAACAGCGAGAAGTTCAACGAGAGCATAAAGAGTGTAAACGTTCACATTGGTGGAATAGCGGAAGGATTAAATTTCTATACGGCAAAACCCAATGATAAAAACATTACAATAAGCTTCCCGATGACTATCTCACCGGATAGCACGGAGATTAACCACACAACAGTAATGCTGTTTCCCTCCGTAGCAACTCCACAGCTCAAAATATTCATCTATTTGAAAAATGGAGCAGTAAAGACTTACCAGCAAGCTCTCGATACTCCGTTTGTAGCCAATAACAAGCTGACATTAACTCTCACTCTGAATGAAATATTCTCAGAGGAAAGCACTACCGGAAGTTTTACCGTCAGCAATTGGAATTTAGAAAATGAAACAATTGATTTACCACCTATTAACTAAACTAATTAACAAAATTAGGATGCAAATCCTTAAATTTGTATCGCTATAGATAATAACCATATGAAACTGACGTATATCTATCATAGTTGTTTTGCTTTGGAGACAGACAAACTGACCATAATCTTTGATTACTTCAAAGACTCCGGCGAGGCTCTTCACAGCGGACTAGTGAATGATTACTTGCTAATGCGCCCCGGAAAGTTGTATGTGCTTAGTTCACATTCGCACTATGACCACTTCAATAAAGAAATATTGCAATGGAAACAACGCAGATCCAATATTCAATACATACTATCCAAAGATATATTGGACTGCAAGAAAGCACGCGGGCAAGATGCCGTATTCATTGATAAAGGAGAGACATTCGAAGATGACAATTTGTTTATCAAAGCTTTTGGTTCCACAGATGCAGGCATTTCATTCCTTGTAGAAGTGGATGACAAAAAGATATTTCATGCGGGCGATCTTAACAACTGGCATTGGAACGAAGAATCCACTCCCGAAGAAGTGCGCGAAGCAGAAGATTTCTATCTCCGGGAGTTGGAAACATTAGCAGAATATACCTCACAGCTTGCTCTTGCCATGTTTCCCGTCGATCCCCGTTTGGGAAAAGATTACATGCGGGGAGCAGAACAATTTGTGAGCCGTATCCAAATCAAAATATTCGTGCCCATGCACTTCGATGAAGAATATGGAAAAGCAAACGCTTTCAAAGAATATGCCGAAGCACATGGATGCCGTTTCATAAGTTTGACTCACAAGGGAGAAACAATTGAAGTTTAAACATTAAAAAAGGAATACACAATGGAAATAAAAGGAAGATTTGACCATTTCAATATCAACGTAACCAATTTAGGCAGAAGCATAGACTTTTACAATAAAGCATTGGGACTGAAAGAAAGCCACCGCAAAGAAGCTTCCGACGGTTCTTTCGTGTTGGTATATCTGACTGACGACCAAACTAGTTTCTTGTTGGAACTCACTTGGCTACGCGACCATGCAAATACCCCCTATGAACTTGGTGAGAATGAAAGCCACCTTTGTCTACGGGTAGAAGGAGATTATGACAAGGTGCGCGAGTTCCACCGCGAAATGGGTTGCATCTGTTACGAGAATACCCAAATGGGATTGTATTTCATCAACGATCCCGACGATTACTGGATTGAAATACTACCGGTAAAAAAGTAAAAACAAAGAAAGGATAACATAATTATATGGATGATTCAACAGTCAACAGACAATATCAGAACATTAATCGTTTAATAGACGAGCATAAGCTCAAGGATGCATTGAGAGAACTCAGTGTTTTCTTATCCGACATGCCCGAATGGGATATAAAAGCAGAGCTGGAAAACGCCCAAACTTCCTATCACTACATGTTGCAGTACATGGAACAAGGAATAAAAGATCCCGAACGCGATAATCTGTATAGAAAGCTGCTTATAACGGCTTATCAACTTGCCGACAAGATACGTATGGCAAAGCTGACTCCGGTTTCCACCTATCATTATTTTGAAAGAAAACGTTTCTATAAGATAGTGCCTCTACGCACTTTACCTGTTCTCCAAATGGAGTTGGAGTCATATACGGAAGATATGGCGGTAGGGAAATTACTGAATGGGGACAGCAGGGACGAAAGCAAGTTGGATGGCATCCGTAAACGCCATGAAGATGCTATCGTTGAGCTGTTTAATCTCGTTTGGCTTGCCGACAAATGGACGCAGGAAGAGGAAACCGATGCCATTACTTTCCTCACTTCCCCATTGGTTCAGGTAAATGATCTATCCCTTTTCATCAGTGCCCTGACATTAAGTTTGATGGAGCAGTTCGATATTCGCAAACTCTTACTCCTGCTTGATGCTTATATCATCCCTGCCACAGAAGTAAACCAGCGCGCCATTGTTGGAATAGCGCTTATTCTGTTCTTGTACGACAACCGTTTGAACCTATATCCCGAAGTAGCCGACAGATTGGCATATTTAGGGGAAAAGCCAAACTTCGTCAACGACCTGAGCCGCGTGCAAATACAACTCCTACGTTGCAGGGAAACAGAGAAGATCACTAAAAAGATGCGCGAAGAAATCATCCCCGAAATGATGAGGAACGTGGGACGCATCAACCCTAAAATGGGAGAAGAATCCGATGAAGACGGCAATGCAGACGATAAGAATCCCGACTGGCAAGACTGGATGGAACAATCCGGGATGAGTGACAAACTGAAAGAAATGAGTGAACTGCAAATGGAGGGTGCAGATGTGTATATGAGTACGTTCGCCCAGTTGAAAGGCTATCCGTTCTTCCGTGAAATATCAAACTGGTTCTACCCGTTTGACACACAGCACTCTGCCGTTGTGAATGCTTTATCGAACTCATTGGAAAGGAAAAATACCTTTTTAAATGGCATTCTGCAATCGGGATTCTTTTGCAACAGTGACAAATACTCGTTCTGTTTCACTATCATGCAAATCCCCGAGGCACAGCGGAACATAATGTCACAACAGCTTGACGAACAAAACAATGCCATGAACGAAAACAAACGTTCCGAAAGGCTTGCCGCTTATGCCAAAGAAGCCGAAACCATCAGCAACCAATATATCCATGATTTATACCGCTTCTTTAAGGTATATCCGCGCCGGCACGAGTTTAACGATATATTCCGTGAATCGCTGAACCTGCAATACTGCAAAACACTGGAAGAAACATTGGGAGACACCGGTCATAAGCTTGCCGTTGCCGGTTATCTCTTTCATAAGAATTACTTTGTCGAGTCTTGCCTGCTCTACGAGGACATTGTGAAAGAATTCACAGAAGATTCGGAAATATATCAAAAGATAGGCTATTGCCTGCAAAAGCTCAAGAATTACCAAAGGGCTATCAATGCTTACTTGCAAGCCGATTTGCTGAAGCCCGACAATGTGTGGACAAACCGCCACCTTGCCATGTGCTACCGTCAATTAAGACAAAGCGAAAAGGCATTGGAATATTATAAGAAAGTGGAAGAGGTGCAACCCGAAAGCCTTCCTCTCCTTTCACAGATAGGTCATTGCCTTGCTGACCTGAAACGGTATGAAGAAGCGCTTGCCTACTTTTTTAAAGTGGAATATTTCGACTCCAAATCTGCCAAAGTGTGGCGTGCCATTGCATGGTGTTCCTTTGTCACAGGCAAGTATGAACAAGCCAAAAGGTATTACAACAAGCTATTGGGAGAAAAGCCCGAAGCTCAGGATTACCTGAATGCGGGACACACCGCATGGGTATCGGGCAACATGGGAGAAGCTGTAAAATATTATACTTCCTGTGCCGACTACATGAGTGACAATTGGGAAACATTCTCACTCCAATTCAACAAGGACAAGGAGGACTTGCTCGCACAAGGTATCTTGGAAAAGGATATTCCGCTGATGCTTGATTTAATAAAATTCCATTGGGAAAACGATTAAGCAGTTCAAGGCTTTCCAATAGTACTATCAAAGCTGTTTATGCATAAAGACAAGCCGATTCTTGCTTTATAACAAACCACTCGACAATTGTCACTTACTCACTTGACAGTTGTCGAGTAAGTAAGTGACAGCTGTCGAGCGTACGCTTGACAACTGTCAAGTGATTTGTCAGTGCAATCGAAAACATTTGGCATCAGGCATCAAAAAGGGTGGCATACACCGCAAAAAGGACTGCCGATAAAATGATTTGGAAAAAATACGGTGAAATGCTTATTCGTAACGGATAGAGGTTGCCGGATTAATGCGGGTAATCAAATAGGACGGACCTATCAGCATCAATACGGAAGCCAGCAATGTGCCTATGTTCAGCAAAAGAATCAATCCGATGTTCATATCAACCGGAACCGTATCAATGTAGTAGTTCGCAGGATCTAACTTAAATATTCCGAATTGCGATTGAATAAAACAGAAAGCCAAGCCTACTATATTTCCCCAAAGCATGCCTTTCCCTATCAGGAACACGGCAAACCAAAGGAATATCTTGCGAATCATAAAGTTATTGGCTCCCAATGCTTTCAGTACACCAATCATATTGGTACGCTCCAATATAATAATCAGCAAACCCGAAATCATGGTAAACCCTGCAATGGCTATCATCAGGATAAGAATTACCCATACATTCAAGTCGAGTAAATCGAGCCACACAAATATCTGAGGATTTATCTGGCGTATGGTTTGCACATAGTAAGTATTACCATACCTGTCGGGATGTCTTTCCAACTGCATGGTCAGTTCATCGGCAACATCATCCAGATTATCATAATTGGCGATAGCCACCTCAACACCGCTCACTTGGTCGGGCTGCCACTTGTTCAACCTGTTTACGGTATAAATATCTGTAATGAGGAATAACTTGTCATATTCCGAGAAGTTGGTTTGGTATATACCTTTAATAGTCAACCGGCGTGCACGAACGTCGTCCTGTATATAATAGGTATATATCTTATCTCCCAATTTGAGATTCAATTTGTCTGCCAATGTCTTGGATATGAGAACTTCATTAGACATCACCGAATCGGTAAAGGAAGGAAGTTCACCTTCGAGCAGATAGCTTTTGAAGAAAGACAAATCGTACTCCTGCCCCACTCCTTTAAGTACCATTCCCATAAAATCAGTGTCCGTCTTTATCATTCCGGGTTTGGTAGAAAAACGTTGGGTATACTTTACTTTCGGATTAGTATTTATAGCAGAAAGCAAACTGTCTCCGGCAGCAACGGGACGGGTTTCATAGGACAGATTTGAATCGAAGTTGGTTATTTGTATGTCGGAACCGAAGCCGACAACCTTTTCACGAACCTCGCGTTTGAAGCCGATAACCACGGCTACGGAAACAATCATTACCGCCAAACCGATAGCAATACCAAGCATGGCAATGCGGACAGCAGGTTTAGACACCTGCTTTTGTCCTTCATTACTCTTGTATATCCGTTTGGCAATAAATAGTTCCATGAATTATAATACTCTCCCCGGATAAGCTTCCAAAGCTTTCTCCAATACGAAAAGCGCACGTGTCAAGTCTTCTTTCTTTAAAACGTAGGCTATACGCACCTCGTTTCTTCCCACGCCCGGAGTTGTATAAAAGCCGGATGCGGGAGCCATAAATACAGTTTCGCCTTCATAATTAAAATCGGAAAGGCACCATGCACAGAACTTATCCGAATCATCGACCGGAAGTTTAGCTACCGTATAGAATGCTCCCATAGGGATAGGGGAATACACACCCGGTATGCGGTTCAACCCGTCAATCAAACATTTACGGCGTTCCACATATTCATCATATGTTTCACGGGTATATTCTTCGGGAGCGTCAAGAGAAGCCTCGGCAGCAATCTGACCAATCAAAGGAGGGCTCAAACGTGCCTGACAGAACTTCATCACTGCCTTGCGCACTTCTTCGTTCTTGGTAATCAAAGCTCCGATACGGATACCGCACTCGGAATATCTTTTAGAAACGGAATCAATCAGCACGACGTTGTTCTCAATTCCTTCCAAATGGCAGGCAGATATATAAGGAGAACCGGTATAAATAAACTCACGATATACTTCATCGGAGAAAAGATACAAGTCATACTTCTTCACCATGTCGCGAATCTGATTCATTTCACGACGGGTATATAAATATCCTGTCGGATTGTTCGGATTACAAATAAGAATAGCCTTGGTACGCTCGTTTATCAATTCCTCAAACTTCTCCACTTTCGGCAATGAAAAGCCTTCTTCAATGGTAGTTGCCACCGTACGGATAACTGCTCCTGCAGATATGGCAAACGCCATATAGTTGGCATAAGCAGGTTCCGGAACGATAATCTCATCACCCGGATTCAAGCAGGACATGAAAGCAAACAGCACAGCTTCCGAACCTCCCGAAGTGATGATAATATCATCGGCAGTAAGGTTTATATTGAATTTCTTATAATATCCGGTCAACTTCTCGCGATAGCTTCTATATCCCGCACTCGGACTATATTCCAAAACCGTGCGGTCAATATTGCGTATCGCATCGAGCGCGGCTTTAGGAGTAGGCAGGTCGGGCTGCCCGATATTTAGATGATAAACGTGTATTCCTTTCTGTTTAGCGGCATCAGCCAGAGGAGCCAATTTCCTGATTGGTGAAGCAGGCATTTCATTTCCTCGAATGGATATTGTTGGCATACTTTTTAATATTAAATATATTTTCGCTTTTAGCTTGCAAAGATAGAACTTCACTACCAACCACGCAAACAAATACTTAACAAAATCAACGAATGTTATCTTATCTCAGATATCTTTAAACAAAGTACCAGATTTAAAAATAAATATGTACGTTTGCTCATGTAAAAACTTAATCAACCATGATGGATCTATACTTAATAACTTTCGCATCCGAACTTCATAAACAAGCATCCGTTCACAAATCACATGAAACGTTGCTTAGTGAGATTGAAAAATACTTCACCGTGCATATTGTTAATCACAAAGATATTGGAACATTGAGCAATGATGATTTTAAACTTGTCTTCATTGCTACGGGAGGAACGGAAAGACTGTTTGTGCAACATTTCGAATCCCTGCCCCATCCGGTAATGCTCTTGACGGATGGTTTACAAAATTCACTTGCCGCTGCACTCGAAATATCTTCATGGGTGAGAAGCAAAGGAATGAAAGCACAAATCATCCACGGAGAAATACAGAATGTGATCCTTCAAATATTGGCATACCACAGTAACTTCAAATCACAATGGGAGATACGCGGGAAAAGGATCGGAGTACTGGGAACTCCTTCTTCATGGTTAATTGCCAGCAACGTAGACTATTTACTAGCCAAACGCCGTTGGGGAGTAGAATTTATAGATGTTCAACTCAAAGACATCATAGCGCAATACGATGAAATAACGGATGACGAAGTGGGCAGACAAAGTGTTGAGTTTGCATCACGTGCTCTTGCCTGCCGGGAAGCAACTCCCGAAGATCTGATAAAGGCAATGCGTCTTTACAAAGCAGTTCGCAACATCTGTAAACGGGAAAAGCTGGATGCCATTACTTTAAGCTGCTTTGCCCTTATCAGTCAAACCGGAACAACCGGATGCCTCACTTTGTCTTTATTAAATGATGACGGTATCCTTGCCGGATGTGAAGGCGACTTACAATCCATCTTCACCCTGCTTGCAGTAAAAACAGTAACCGGACAAACCGGATTTATGGCAAACCCGTCTTTAATAAATGAAAAGAATAATGAACTGATGCTTGCCCACTGCACCATTGGAACTAAACTTACCGAGCAATTCATTATCCGCAACCACTTTGAAAGCGACAGCGGAGTTGCAATTCAAGGAATACTTCCTGCAGGAGACGTAACAATAGTTAAATGTTCCGGTGAATGCCTTGACGAGTACTTCGTTTCATCCGGTTCGCTTACGGAAAATACAAACTACGTAAATGCCTGCCGCACCCAAGTAAGAGTCAAACTGAACTCTCCGGTAGACTACTTCCTCCGCAATCCGTTAGGCAATCATCACATCCTGATTCAAGGAAATTATGAGAAAGAACTGAATAGTTTCTTTGCCAGCAACTCATGTAAAAGGACCGAATAATTTTTGATTCTATCTTTCGAGGTAAACGTATTAATATGTATATTTGCCTCAATTTATAAACTTAAGAAAGGAACAATTATTATGATGCATACATGGTTTGAGTGCAAAATCCGTTACGAAAAGATGATGGAGAACGGAATGAATAAAAAGGTTACAGAACCTTATTTAGTTGATGCACTTAGCTTTACCGAAGCAGAAGCAAGAATCATTGAAGAAATCACTCCATTTATTTCAGGAGAGTTTACCGTATCGGACATTAAACGTGCCAACTACAGCGAACTGTTTGCAAGCGAAGAAGAAAGTGCCGACCGTTGGTTCAAGTGCAAACTCGCTTTCATTACTTTGGATGAAAAGAGCGGGGCTGAAAAGAAAACATCCACCCAAGTACTTGTACAGGCTGCCGACCTTCGTGATGCAGTAAAGAAACTAGATGAAGGAATGAAAGGAACAATGGCAGACTATATCATCGCTTCCGTTTCCGAAACACAGATTATGGATGTTTATCCTTATGAAGCAGAACCGGATGTGAAACCTGAATTTCCTGAGGCAGCAAAACAATAATCCTAAGTGATTAGTGTTAAGTGATTAGTGATTAATGCTAATCACTAACCACTAATCGCTAAACACTAAAGAAATGGGTATAAAAAGCAATTTACTAAATGTTCTTTCTGAGTTACCGAAGCAAACGCATCTGGTAGCAGTCTCCAAGTTTCATCCGAATGAGGCGATCATGGAAGCATACGAAGCCGGCCAGCGGATATTCGGAGAAAGTAAAGTGCAGGAAATGACTCAGAAATATGAATCGTTGCCCAAGGATATTGAATGGCACTTTATTGGTCATTTACAGACAAACAAAATAAAGTACATGGTTCCTTATGTAACTTTGATTCACGGAATTGACAGTTATAAACTGCTTGCCGAAGTAAACAAACAAGCTGCCAAAGTAAACCGGATTATTCCCTGCCTGTTGCAAATGCACATAGCACAAGAAGAAACCAAGTTTGGTTTCAGCTTTGAAGAATGCAAAGAAATGTTGGCTGCCGGCGAATGGAAAGAACTCCGCAATATCCGCATCAGTGGTTTAATGGGAATGGCAACAAACACGGATTCCACCGAACAAATAGATAAAGAATTTCGTTCTTTAAACACGTTCTTTAAAGAGATAAAGCAGATTTATTTCCCGGAAGAGCCTACGTTTAAAGAATTATCAATGGGAATGTCTCACGACTATCATCAGGCTATCGACGAAGGAAGTACATTAGTCCGTGTGGGAAGTAAGATATTTGGTGAAAGAAACTATTAAAACCGACCGTTATGAGCGATTTAAGAACGACATTTGCAGGATTAAAATTAAATAATCCTATCATTATCAGTAGCTCCGGCTTGACTAACAGTGCGGAGAAAGTAAAGAAACTTGAAGTTGCCGGTGCAGGTGCAGTGGTACTCAAATCTCTTTTTGAAGAACAAATCATGCTTCAGACAGAGCAGATGGAAGATGCAACTTATCTGCCCGAAGGAACAGAATACATTGCCAACTATGTACGTGCACACAATCTTGCAGAATATCTCAAACTGATTGAAGACTGCAAACGTGTGTGTCAAATTCCTGTTATTGCCAGTATCAACTGTTACAGCAATGACGAATGGGCAGACTTTGCCAAGAAAATAGAACTTGCAGGAGCCGATGCCATCGAACTAAACATCCTTTCCGTGCAAGTTGGTCTTAACCGTGTTTTTGGAGAATTCGAACAACGTCACATCGACATCCTCCAACACGTAAAGAAGAACGTCAATATTCCTGTCATCATGAAGTTGGGTAACAACCTGACCGCACCGGTAGCTTTAATCAACCAGTTATATGCCAACGGAGCAGCAGGCGTTGTTTTATTCAACCGCTTCTATCAACCGGACATCAATATTGAAAAGATGGAATATACCTCAGGAGATGTATTCAGCACCCCTTCCGACCTATCCACCTCCTTGCGTTGGATTGGAATCAGTTCGGCAGCCGTAGATCAAATTGACTATGCGGCATCAGGTGGTGTACATGATGGTGAATCTGTTGTGAAAGCAATCCTTGCCGGAGCTTCTGCCGTCGAAGTATGCAGTTGCATCTATCAAAGAGGTTCCCAATGGATTGAACCGATGAAAGCGTCTATCAGACAATGGATGATAAACAAAGGCTATAAAGAAATCAAACAGTTCAAAGGTTTGATGAACGCCAACTCCGTTAAGGGGGTTAACAACTTTGAACGTACCCAATTCCTTAAGTACTTTACAAAGCACGAATAAGTGATAACTCCTATTTTATAAACATAAAGAAAGACTGCCTTAAACAACAAGGCGGTCTTTTTTATTTATGCAGACGAATACTTCGTAGTACCCGGGTGTAAACTTGCTGACACCCGGGTGAAAACACAAATTCGTTTGCACCAATATGAAAGATTAAAGTATCTTTTAAAACAAAATTATAAGGGCTTTTATTTGTTCCACAAATATAAAAGTATATATTTGCACATTACTTAAACAAATGTGCAAAAAGGAATGGAACAAAGTTTTATTGCTTACATTGAAGACAGCATCAAGAAAAATTGGGATTTGGATGCATTGACCGATTATGACGGAGCAACTCTTCAGTATAAAGATGTAGCGAGAAAAATAGAAAAACTACATATCATTTTCGAAGGTAGCGGAGTTAAAAAAGGAGATAAGATAGCGATCTGCGGACGAAACAGTTCACATTGGGGAGTAAGTTTCCTCGCTATTTTAACCTATGGTGCCGTAGCAGTACCAATTCTTCACGAGTTTAAATCCGATAATATACACAACATTGTCAACCATTCGGAAGCACGATTGCTTTTAGTGGGTGACGTAGTATGGGAAAACCTTAATGAAGCGGCAATGCCTTTGCTGGAAGGCGTGGTGATGATGAATGACTTCTCGGTACTGGTATCACGGACAGAAAAACTAACTTATGCACGTGAGCACCTGAACGAACTGTTCGGACAAAAGTATCCGAAGAATTTCCGTACGGAACACATCAACTACCACAAAGACCAACCGGAAGAACTGGCTGTCATCAACTATACTTCGGGAACAACCAGCTATTCGAAAGGTGTTATGTTGCCTTATCGAAGCCTTTGGTCGAACACTAAGTTTGCCCATGAAGTATTGACACTTAATCCCGGTGACAAACTTGTTTCCATGCTGCCAATGGCTCACATGTATGGTTTGGCATTCGAGTTTCTTTATGAATTCTCGGTAGGCTGCCACATTTATTTCCTTACACGCATGCCAAGCCCGAAGATTATCTTCCAGGCATTCGCAGAAGTAAAGCCCAATCTTATTATAGCCGTTCCGCTTATTATTGAAAAGATTATCAAGAAAAGCGTATTGCCCAAGTTGGAAACTCCAACTATGAAAATACTGATGAAAGTGCCTATCATTAATGATAAGATACGAGACAAGGTAAGAGAACAGATGATAAGCGGTTTCGGTGGAAACTTTGCAGCAGTCATTGTCGGAGGGGCAGCTTTCAACCATGAAGTGGAAGACTTCCTCAAACAAATAGAATTCCCTTATACTGTGGGCTATGGTATGACGGAATGCGGACCTATTATTACATACGTCGATTGGAAACGTTTCAAAGCAGGTTCGTGCGGAATAGCTGCTCCGAGAATGGAAGTAAAAATACTTTCTCCCGATCCTCAAAACATTGTCGGAGAAATTGTTTGCAAAGGTCCTAACGTTATGCTTGGCTATTACAAAAATGAAGAGGCCACAGCACAAGTCATTGACAAAGACGGATGGCTGCATACAGGTGACCTCGGTATCATTGACGAAGAAGGTAATTTGTTTATCAAGGGACGCAGCAAGAATATGTTATTGGGGCCGTCAGGACAAAACATTTATCCGGAAGAGATAGAAGACAAACTAAACAATCTGCCTTATGTTGCCGAGTCTATCATCGTTCAGCAAAATGAAAAGTTGGTAGGACTTGTTTACCCCGATTTCGATGATGCTTTTGCACATGGTTTAAACAATGACGATATTGAACGTGTCATGGAAGAGAACCGCATCACCTTGAATGCCGAACTTCCGGCTTACTCTCAAATAGCCAAAATGAAGATATATCCCGAAGAGTTCGAGAAAACTCCGAAGAAAAGTATCAAGCGTTTCTTGTATCAGGAAGCAAAAGGGTAATACTTATTACACCATAGTGAAGGCGGATCTGTTCCGCCTTTTTTTATGATTATGTGTTCCCTTTTTAAACCTTCTCCCATAAAATCTGTTTGTAATGTTAATCACCTCAACAAAAATAAGTAATATTGCACACTAAATTCTAAATAAAACGGACATGAAGTTAAATACCCGATTCATTGCTATATCATTAGTGATTGCATTATTTTGTTCCTCAACCCTGCAAGCCCAACCTTTCAAAAACGTAAAAAAGGGCAAAAAGAATATGCCGAACATATCTTTAAATATCAACTCTGCAACAAACGATTCACTAAAAAGGACTTATTTCAATCTGGGTTTATTAACCAACATTTACCAACTGAACGGCGTAGGCATAAACGTAATTTCGAGTGTGGTGAGAAACAATGTTTACGGTGCACAGATATCCGGGCTTGCCAACATAGCAGGCAACAATCTTGACGGTGTGCAGATTTCAGGCATTACAAATGTAAACGGAAACAATTCAAACGGTGTTTCCATATCCGGACTTGTCAACATTACCGGACAGAACATGGAAGGTACCGGCATCACAGGCGGTATCAATGTCATAGGGCGTAATGCCAATGGAGCCACTTTGGGAGGACTTATCAATATTATAGGTAAGAATGCCAACGGAATTGAGATAGGCGGACTTGCCAATATTATCGGAGAGAATACAAACGGAGTTGCTATCGGCGGATTAATGAATATCAGTGGCAAAGACATGCAGGGAGCACAAATAAGTTCGTTGATAAACATCACCGGCGATTATACCAGAGGTCTGCAACTTTCCGCTCTTGCCAATGTGGGTGTGGATGTACATGGCGTTCAATTATCCGGTTTGAGCAATATTGCCGCTTCCGAGCTTCGCGGACTCCAATTAAGTGGTGCAGTGAATACAGCTATCCATTCGAAAGGTGCTTTGCAAATTGCCCTTACCAATATCTGCCTGCAAGATATGCGCGGTGTACAATTAGGTATAGGAAACTATACTACGGAAATGCGTGGAGCACAGATCGGTTTAATCAACCTCAGTGAAGGAGGCAAAGTTAAAGGAGTTCAAATAGGTTTGGTGAACCACAGCAAAGACAGTACTTCTGCCATTAAAATCGGTCTGGTGAACATTACTCCAAAAACACGTATCCAGATGATGGCTTTTGGCGGAAACATGACTAAGTTAAACCTTGCAGTCCGCTTTATGAACCGCATGAGCTACACCATGCTCGGAGTAGGAACACATTATCTGGGAATGAACGACAAGTTTTCCGGTTCACTCTTTTATCGTGCGGGACTCTACATGCCGCTTATCAAAGAAAAGCTCCTGCTCAGTGGTGATTTAGGTTATGCACACATCGAAAACTTTGAAAACGAATCTTCCGAAGTGCCGGAACGAATGTATTCGCTTCAAGCAAGACTGAACCTTGAATACCACCCTATCAAAAAGTTCGGCATCTTTGCTTCAGGGGGATATGGAATCACCCGATACTATGACCGGAATAAGCTCTACGAAAAGAAACCAATCGTAGAATTCGGTATCATATTGTTTTAATAAAGAGAATGATTTATGAAACGGACTGTCTTATACCTCTTACTCACTCTTTCAGTATTGGGAACGGTGAATGCCAAACTTCCCGATTCTATTTATGTGTATAACGATAGTACCTACCACATAAAAAAACGTCCTTGGCGTGCAGCACTCGAAACATTTGGCTTAAACGTAGCTGTATGGGGGTTCGATCGCTTTGTGATGAACGAAGAGTTCGCCCATATCAGCATCAATACCATTAAAGACAATATAAAGAATGGCTTTGTGTGGGACAATGACCAGATGTCTACCAATCTTTTTGCTCATCCCTATCATGGAGGCTTGTATTTCAATACAGCCCGCAGCAACGGATTAAACTTTTGGGAGTCCATCCCCTACTCTTTCGGAGGAAGCCTTATGTGGGAGTTCTGTGGGGAAAGGGAACCACCTGCCATAAACGATTTGATAGCAACAACATTCGGCGGAGTTGCACTGGGTGAAGTGACCAACCGCATTTCATTATTGGTACTTGATGATTCAAAAAGGGGATTCAACCGCTTCTGCCGTGAGTTTCTGGGAACACTCATTTCTCCCGTACGGGGATTCAACCGCCTTATCAGCGGAGAAATGTGGAAATACAGGGCATCACACTACAAATACCATGATTACGACCGCCTCCCGGTGAAATTCTCTATTGGATTAGGTGACAGATATATTGCCGATGACAATCATTTATTTTTCGGTGAGCACACAGTTTATGCAAAATTCAACATGAACTATGGTGATGCATTTAATGAAGAAGAAAACAAACCGTATGACTACTTCTCACTGAATGCCACATTCAATTTTACAGGTAATCAACCTCTTATCAGTGATGTGAATCTCACAGCCAAACTATGGGGAAAGAAACTCCGCACCACTACCGGAATGGAAATGATGTTCGGTGTATTCCAGCACTTTAATTATTTCGATTCCGAGGAAGTGATAGACGGTTCGGGAAAGATCCCCTATAAAATATCGGAAGCTGCCGCTTTCGGTCCGGGTATGATATTCAAATTCCCCACGGTAAACCATTATGTAACTTTGGAGCAACGTATCTATGCATCGGGCATCTTGCTGGGTGGAAGCCTCACCGACTATTATAATGTGATAGACCGCAATTACAATATGGGAAGCGGATACAGCTTAAAGAACACTACTATCCTCGACTTTGGCAAATTCGGCAGTTTCACATTTAATCTGCAACAATATCAGATATTCACATGGAAAGGTTATGAAAACAAGGATTTGACAAATGTAGATCCACTCTATATAAATGCACAGGGAGATAAAGGGAACATGCTTCTTGCAGTTGTCAATCCCATTATTCAAATCAATTTGAATAAACATTTCCGTATTAACATGGAAGCATCTTATTATCTCCGCAGCACCCACTACTCTTACCATGAAGATGTAAACTTCCGTACGTTTGAAACACGTTTAGGTGTGAATTATGCTTTCTAAAAAGCTATAAGAGGCAATGCGGAGTATCCATATTGCCTCTTATAATAACCTGAAAACTAAACCTTTATTACCTTACAAACAAACTATATCTATTGATGCTGCAAAGGTAGAGGTTCCATTTCAATTATAAATTGATATATATCAAAAAATGAATCCGGTTATAAAACTCCTGCTCTTACACGGCTCAACGTTTCGGGAGTCATTAATAAAAAAGATGCGATATGTATCAATGCCGCACGTTTAGATGCTTCAGGAAATGCCTTGATAAACTTATCATAGCGCTCACGTGCCGTTTCAAACCTGAAAAAGTCCGCTTTTCTTTGTGATCCTACCAAAGACTGCTCCATAATTTTCCTATAAAGCACTTCAACTTCGGGAACTTCTGCTGCCAACGCTTCAAGAGGATCATGGGGAATACAATACAATTCGGCCGGTTCAAGGGCTTCTGCCATTAAATAAGTAGGTTCTTGCTTAAAGAAACTCTCGATACAAATAAAGATACAGCCTTCCGTGGAAAAATGTTCAGTGAGGTCTTTTTCATGCTTATAATAGAATTGACGAACCAATCCTTTATTCACATAGCATATATGGCGGCATATTTGTCCTTCATTGAGAATGATTTCACCTTTATCATACTCTTTCAACACAAGAATTTCAGAGAAACGCTTCAATGGTTCTCCCGTCAAAGGATAGAGCGGATCGGCTATCGCTTTCGCCATCTTAATACGATCTTCCATGATAGATATGGTTTGTTTGCAAAGGCAAAGATACGAACTATTTAAAATTTATACAAAGTTAAGCGAATGTTTTCATCTTGTTCTTTTGTTTCATATAACAACATAAAATCAACTAAAAAATTTGTGCCATTAAATAGGCGTTTCAGAGCGTTTCAGGAAAAAATGGGAGATTTAAACAATTAATGGAACATTTCTGAAACATACAAACTGCCCCACAGATACTTAAAACGGCGTTTTACATAGAAGAATGTGTCAGAAAACGATCGTTTATTGGAACAGCAAAAATAGAATAAAAAAATCATATTTCGAATAAAAAAATTGGAAAATATAATTTTTACGTAAATAATTTATTTTTAGCTAAATACCAAAGTGCTATTATATGTTTAATTCAAAGTTGTAGAAATTCGAAAAAAGTGTTCCAATAAACGATCGTTTTAAAAGACACACAAAATGAATAACTACAAGACTATAAAAACGACACATTTTATATCATTATCACACATAAAACATGATATTAGTAACAATATAATAAGCATAAAGCACATTATACGAGATAAAGGATTTAACATTAAAACAAATAGTTGTTCAAGCAATATTATGCTGTTTATTATATCAGGTAAAATAAAAATATGTCTCAACGAAAAACATGAATATATATCAAATAGTGATACAATAATCTTCATACCACGTAACTCTAATTTTGACATAACCTATATAGAAAGATCTGAAGTAGTAACCACAACATTCCAAGCTATAAAGCAAACTTATAGCAAAAAACTATTTCAAATGCTTGCAGTTAGCAATGTACCGGAAAAGGGTAAACAAATAAAATCCACCTTTCCGGCATTGCATTTCAATAACATTATCAGGGAGTATCTCAACGATGTACGCAAGTTCATCACAAACCCCATAAACAAAGGATGCAAATGTGAAGTATTCGAAGACGACTTCTTCATCGTCTTCGGAGTGTACTATGAGAAAGAAGATTTAATGAGACTGTTTTTCCCCATTTTAGATAACCCGCAACTGATTAAATGATGAAAAGAGCAATATTCATAGGTATATTGGTATGTGCCATTAATGTCACTGCACAGGCACAGAGCGTGGCAATAAAGACAAACATGCTTTATTGGGCTACAACAACTCCCAATCTTGGAACAGAATTTGCCATAAACAGGCACTTCACAACCGAACTGTGGGGAGCATATAACTCATGGAAGTTCAAAAACCAAATGAAGCTGAACATATACATGATTCAACCCGAAGTGCGTTACTGGCCGTGTCAGAAATTCGAAGGGCACTTTTTCGGAATACACGGGCACTTTGCACACTTCAACATGGGAATGATTCCATTCATTTCCTCCATGAAAAACATTCTTTACCGGGGCGATCTCTATGGCGGAGGAGTGTCTTACGGGTATCATTGGGCAATAGCCTCACGCTGGGGATTGGAACTGAACATAGGGGCAGGATATATGAACCTCAAATATGACAAATACCAATGTGCAGACTGTGCGGAGCCGCTGGGAAGCTACCAAAGGAACTATTTCGGGATTACCCGCGCAGGAATATCTGTTTTGTATTTCATCAGATAAAAAGAAAGGGAGTGAATATGAAAGCTTATTATATAGTTGTGTTTACTTTGGTTTTATTTTTTCTTTCAACAGCAAAGGTGTCAGCGGTAGATATAAGCATTAGCAGAGTCAGTGCACATATCGAAGGTGACAGCCTTTGCATTGAAATGAAACTGGACGTAAGTGCGGTGAAAGTCACTCAAGCAGTGGCATTCACCTTTACCCCCATATTACAAAACAGGGGAAAACTCATGGTACTCCCCGCCGTGGTGGTGACAGGCAAACGGAGGGCGAAATTCGACAGGCGGGAAGTATTGTTTTCTACTCCGGAAGGATACAAAAAACCATTGTACACCATTTACGGGAACAGTAAGGAACGCAGAAACGTGGTGGACTACAAGATACTGGTACCTTATGGCTTATGGATGGAACACGCATCACTCTCACTCATGCAGGAAGTGAAAGACTGCTGTGACATGCAACTGCTCGGAGTGGAGAAGTTGATTCAGGACTTGGCTATCACAGGAATTGCCATACTCACACAGGGAGAAACCTATTGGGCAGCGACAGGCACGGAAAAAGTAAATACAGGGAGAGGAATAATCACCCCATGTCCGCCAAGCCCATATACCGATATGGTATCTTATCTGGAGCCGGATATGGAAGCGGAAAAGCACAGGACAGGAAGCGCAACGCTCTACATAGACTACCTCACAGACCGTTACGAACTGCAACCCGGCTACAAGCGTAATAAAAAGGAACTACAAAAGCTGGACAGCCTGATGAGCCCTTTACGAAACGAAGAAAAACAAGCACACATAGAGAATATACGCATCTGCGGGTATGCCTCTCCCGAAGGAAGCTATGAACACAATGAAGCGCTTTCCTCCAACCGGGCACGCTATTTCATGAACTACATGCTGGACACCTATCGGCTGCACGAATCATTCTTTGATGTTTCGTGGGTTCCCGAAGACTGGAGCACGCTCACCCGGTTAGTAAAGCAAAAGCAACCGTTCGGATACAGAGAAATACTTGATGTGATACGGGCTGTTCCCACGTTCGACAGGAGAGAAAAGATATTGAAGGGAATATTGGACGGGAAACCGTATGCTTACCTGCGTGAAAACATTTATCCTTTACTCAGGCGTATCGAGGTTACAGTAAACTACAATGTGGATAAAGTCACCAACGAGCAGGCGGCAGAGTTGATTTACACCCGTCCGCAAATGCTCTCCCTGCAAGAAATGTACAGGGTGGCACGTTATTACCGGCCCGGAACGGAGCAATACCGGGAGATTTATGAGATAGCAGCACACCATTTCCCCGATGATGCGGTGGCAAACATCAATGCAGCTTCGGCAGAAATACTTACGGGAGACCTTGTATCGGCACGCAATTACCTGCAACGCTATGAAAATGACGCAAGGGCATGGAACAACCTCGGAGTGCTGGCATTCATTGAGGAAGACATGGAAAAAGCAGCCGAATGGTTCCGCAAAGCGTTGGGAGTGGAACCCCACAAAGCACGTAAAAACCTGCGGATGGCGGAAGAGGCTTTAAAACAAAAGCAGAACCAATGAGAAAAGGATTGTCATACATATTGCTGAGTGCCTTTGTCCTGCTCACCGCATGCACCTTCGAAGACGAACCTGCCGTGTGTCCATACAACACACGGTTGGAATACTGGTATGCAGGATATGCCCTCGAAAACAGGCTGCGCCTGAGAGTGGACAGGCTGAGAGAGTATATTTTCGATGAAAGCGGGGAGCTGGTGAGCAACAGGGAACTGAAGAACGACAGCCTCACAGGGCATGAAGAAACGCTCATGCCCGGAAGATACACCGTAGTGGTATGGGGAAACCTTTATCCCAATCCCACAGACAGCGTGGTGGTGCAGGGAGATACCTTGCTGAGTACACACAACATCATATCTTTTCCCAAACATGAAAATACCAAGCACCGGGCAAACGGTTCCAAGCTATACTACGGTTCGGGAAGCTTCACGGTGGGAGACGGAGGGATGACAAAGCATAAAATATATGTTTCTCATGCACATGTGGATTTAAAGATTACAGTGACATGGCACACAGACCGTCCCAATCTGGATGGCCCTTTGAGAATGAGGCTGCGAAACGTCCCTTCACTCTACAGCTTCACACCCGGCTGGCAGATACCGGTATCCAATGGTGCAGGCCCGCACCTGTTCCCCGCACTGGGAAGCAAACGCATAGACCATGAGGTAACGGCTTATGAAGACTATGCAAAAGATGTGACGGGAGAGTTCATCACACGTAGGTTCAATAATGACACACATCCGCTATGGAGCCTATATTGCGGAGACAGGCAGGTAGTCAAAGAACTTGATTTATGGGAATACTTCCATGAATCGTTCATCAGCATGGAAAACAACATAGAACAGGAGTTCCACCTGCTCATCATCATCGGAGACAACAAGATAGTGGTCATGGAAGTATCGGGAACAGACTGGGAAGAAGGAGGATTAATCGGATAATTTATTATAACAACTATTAATTTACTAATTTTTATGATTATGAAAATGAGAAAACTTTTAGTGCTGTTAACCCTATTGGGGATAACGGCAAGTTGCACAAACGAACAGGATGTGAGTCTCGCACAGGTAGGACAACCCGGAGAGATACAGATCATGTTCAACGGAAACGGGGCACAGGCGGAATATCCCGACACACGTGCCATAGCAACAGATGTGGAAAACCAGATTGACAAGCTGGATGTATATGTATTTGCATCAAATGCAGAAAAAGGAACTTATTATTTTGTGGAAAAATGGAGCAAAGGCGATGCTGACGATACTGCCACAAAGAAGTTTGCACTGCAAGGAGCGGGAGTTAACAGAAAAGCATCTATATTCCCAACGGAGTACAAAGGATATCCTTACCTGAAACTCTATTGCGTGGCAAACGGAGAGATCTATAAAAACGGAGACACACCTATAACACTCACAGCACTGACCGCTGATGCTAACGGTAGTGTAAATAATACGGCTGCTGCAAGCAAAAGTACAGAGATAGAAGAGGCTTCGCCTTTAAAAATCACTGCTGACGATGCTCCCATTGCTACCCCACTACCTATGGGAGGAGTGGCAACCACCACAATTTCATCCGATTACTCATTGGTTACGGTAGAAATGGTGCGCAGAGTGGCACGTTTCGATATTGTGAATGATGCGGCAACAACAAATCTTACCATTACCAAAATTACACCTTTCAATGCACGTACATCGCATCATTTTTTCGCAGATGATAATTTTGCCACTTTATTGAAATATCCCGAAGTGGATTACACCAAGCTAAACAATGCCAACAACGGTACTACACCGGCAGCACTCTATGTATTTCCTACCAATAAAGAAAATGAAATGCAACTGCTCATTGAAGGAAATTATTCGGGCGTACCTGTCAGTTATAATGTGAAAATAGCATCCACTCCGGAACCCACAGTGACAGTTCCCGAACCTGTAGCCGCTTTCATTGATGTGAAAGCCAATAACAGATACACATTGCGCATCAAGGATGTGCGCGAAGCAGGACTCACCGTGCTGTTCGACATTGAAGACTGGACACTGGGAGGAGGAATGATTGTAAAACCAAATAATGGAAGCAAACCGGAAGTGGTGAAAATCCAGACAGGAGAAACACCTTCATTCGAAGAGAATGTGGAAGACGATATTATACGGATTAACAATGACGGAACATTTACCCTCACAGCACAGGCAAACGGAACCACGCATGCCAACATAACTCCCATAGATCCGGCAAAAGAAATCACGTGGCTCACAACGGACAATGACAAAGCAGACAAAACAGTGATACTCGCAGAAAACGGAATGAAACAGACACAACTGACATTCACTACCACAAACACAAAAACGTTGGCAGTTGCAGGGCAAAAAGCATTGATTACACTCTTCAACTTGGCAGCTCCCGAAGATCCTGAATTTAAGAAAACGTTTATTGCAGCATTGCCGGAAGTAGAAGAAGCAACTATCAGTTGGAACACTGCTGCCGCAGAAAACGATTACATGAACCTGATAGACAATACAGATACGGCAAATCCTGTCATATACTGGTACAAAACTGCGGGTAACAATACCGTTTCACTAAAGATAGATGCGTATTACGACATCAGCACTACGATTACCAAAGTGGATAACGCAGGAACATTTACCCTGCCAACCTACACTGCGGGAAGCAAGACACTGACAATCACGACAAATAACATGGCTACAGACCTAAGCACGACAGACGGAGATTTTATCTTGACCAACCTTGCAGACGATACGAAAACAACCACTGTACATATAAAATACATTCCGGTGGAAGAGGTGAAAGCTACAATCAACAACGAAAAAGTGACACTCACAGGCAACATATGTGAAATAGATGTGGACGGCATGCCAGAAGATGGAAGTGATACCTACACCTTCGACCTCACAATAAGTTCCGGCAAGGGAACACTTCTGCCTGTAACCGTGCCGGGATGGTTAACTATCGCCGAGAAAACGCCATTCGACAAAAACACAGGAGAAACGGTTTACACGGTAACAGTAAACAAAAAAGCAGTGAATTTTGACGAAGGAAACGCTGAGTTTAAACAAGCAATCAAAGATGCAACCCCGTTAAATATTACTTTTAAGAAAAAGGAAGAAATAATTATCTAAAGAATAAATGAACATGAAAAAATTAATTTATAAACTATTGGCGCTGCTCATGATAACAACATGGACAGCATGCAGCCCGGAAAACCTGTTGAATGCACCGGATGATGAAAACAATACCGACAACACAGATCCCAACAAACGCGAACTAGTCATCACCCTGCAAAAAGAGTTGAAAGTGGGCAGCGGAGTAGTGACACGCGGCATTGCAACCGATGAAGAAAACGAAATCAGCACATTAGATATCTATATGTTTGCATCTGCCTCAGAAACGGGAGAATATACATTTATGAAAAAATACAGTTACCGCAGTGATCCTATAAAAAATCCTATTCCTGCCAATGCGGAAGAAGTGAAGTTACAAATGCTTGCAGGACAACCCTCGGTTACTCTGCATCCCGAAAAGGGAACGTATGTGAAACTGTATTGCGTGGCAAACCAACCCGAACTTTATATCAAAAGCGAAATAATGAAAACACCGGATGAAGGAGGAGATCCCGCCGGAACAGGTGAATTCGAATATAAAGTCTACACCGACTTCAAAGCTTTCAGCCAATCGGCTCCCGGCTCTATGGAAAATGTAATCACTCCCGGAGTGCCCACGGAAGAAGACTTTAAGAAATTCACTGCCAAAGTGATAGATCCGACCGATGAGAAAGGTTATATCAGTCCGGCACTCGTCATGTCCGGAGCAACACTTACTACTATTGACTTACGTGACTTCTCGGCTGCTTCACGCCTACTTAAAGGAGTTAAGTTAGTACGTGCAGTGGCACGTTTCGATGTATTGAACAACCCGGAAATAACAAAATTCACGATAGACTCCGTAGCCATACTCAACGGACGCCCGGTATCTACCCTATTCCCCATCGAAGCACAAAAAGGAGAAGGAGAGAATGCTCTGATTAAATACCCCACTCTCCCACTGACAGGTGCTCAGCCAACAGATAAAGTGTACCCGATATTCTATTCTTACGGTTCCAGTAAGGACGACCACGGAGAATTGGTACTTATAGGACGGTATGACATCAACAAAACACAAAAGCAAAAAGTATCCTATAAAATTCCGTTCATGCAAAAGAAAGGAACAGATGCAATTTACCTTGAAATAAACCCGAATCACCGCTACACAGTGGAGATTCTTGAAGCCAATCCATACGAATTAAAGGTTAACTTCATTGTGAAAGAATGGGATGAAGGGGATAACGTGGATATTTATGAGCCGGATAATAAAGTGAATTTGAAATTGGCTGCTACAGGCAATCATGCAAATAATGTTTATCAAGAAAGAACCAAAAGACTGTTTATGTACATAAATCCCTCCACGAAAGAAGGATCTATTATATTGGAAGCAACAAGTTCTAGTGATGTTAAAGAGGCAAAAATAGAATATCCCGGAGGAAATGTTACAGATTGGATAGAGATAAAAAAAGAAGATATTTTACCTGTAACACGAGCAGCAACAGAAGGAAACGTCAAAATTACCCTCTCAAATAAATATAAACCGGCAACTGATAATGGAAAAAGACCTATTGGTATTCTTAAAATTAAAAATAAAATGGGAATAACTGATGAGTTTGAAGTAATAGCACTGCCTAAACTACCCGGTAATAATTATAAAACACAAATATTCGCCATAGATGATTATCTAATATCCTTTGGTCTTTCAGCGGCTAGTGGCTCCGGTTTAGCTAACATAGAAGGTTGGATTACAAACAAAAATTGGAGGTATCCGACAATGCTAGAATTTGAGCAAATGTTAGGAATGGAGAAAGCTTTTAGCGATTTTACATCAGAAGATTATACAAAATATTACCCCATTAAAAGAAATGCTTCGATATTTCAGAACAACATACCAAGTCTTGGTAATAATAAGGTATACTTTGCTACCTCAACAAAAACCGGAAACTATGAAGTTGGGGCAATCGTTTTTAATAAATCCGGAAGCATCATGCGTACATCTATATCAACTAATAGTACTTATAGTGGAGTAGCTCAAATTCTTGTTATGAAATATAACGAGAATCAACCTTAATTAAAAAAGTAACAAATAAACAACATGTATCCATCCCCTCTCTTGGCATCGCCAACCTAAACGGTAACACCAAGAGAGGGGAAATAAGGAAACAAAATCATTTTTTCTCAAAATAAATTTTATTATTAACCAATTAAAAAACAAATTATTATGGTAAAAAGAGGACCAATTATCTTCGTAAAAAGCAAAAGGAAAAATCAAACACTGGAACACGCTGAAGAATTGAGTAAGGCACTCATAAAAAAAAAGAGGAGGGCATCGGAGCATCCGCAGTGGAGAGCAGGATTTTCAGGAAACTAATCCGCCAACTGTCACCGCTAACTACCGACATCAGCACTTTCCGCAAAAATCAATGCATGCCACTCCCCGAAGGGAAAGAATATTACCACGCACAGCAACTCCATGACCTTATCACCGAATGGTGGGATGAAAAAATCTGGGACACTCCACTGGACGGAAGCATGAGCCTACCCTATCTGAAATGGTATGTCGCCGCCTTCCACTCACAAAACCCGGAATTATTAAAAGAGCTGATTTACATGCTCAAAAAAGAAAGAGAATTATAATTTGATAAAATTATAAGACATCAGCCACACGATAAGCAGGTTTAATAAAACGAATTTAAAGCCATTTTACAGACACTACCGACATTACAGACACTATGTCGGTATTTCGAATAAAAAGAAGGCTTTAAATTCTGTTTTCATTCAAATAGTATCTATTCCCCTCTAAAGCTGCTCTTTCTACACATTGTTTCAACATAAGGTTTTATCTCTTATTTCCCCTCCTTATTGAGGAGAGAAAATAAGAAAGGAAAGATGTATAGAAAGAGTAGTCTCGAGAGGGGAATGAAATTACTTTTGAGACTTGGCATGCAGCATGGTAATAACAAATGTAGGGTTCGACAATAACAAATGCATGTCCGATAATAATCATTTAATGAAAATACCGACATAGTGTCGGTAATGTCAGTAGTGTCGGTAAATTCCTAAAAACAGCCTGCTGATTTTGCTAAACAGTTCACTGTTTCGAGCAAAACAGTGGACTGTTTTTTTCATATACCTCCAAATCCCGTTATCAAAGATTTGCGAATAAGGCTAAGTTTCCGTTACTTTGGGGAGTCATATGCTAACCTTTAAACAATGATACCATGAAAAAACTACTTCTGCTGCTACTGGCTTTATGCTGCTATGCACAAATAAATGCCGACACACAAAAAACAATCCGCATATCTACGGACCATACAGACTTGATTTTAAAAGTTGCTCCAAACGGGCGTTTATACCAGTCATACCTAGGAAACAGGTTGCTGAATGCAGCCGATATACAAAATCTTCCTTACTACATATATGCAGGCTCCGATGGCGGTGTGTCTCCACGTGGTTGGGAAGTATATGCAGGTTCGGGAGCAGAAGACTACTTTGAACCGGCTGTCGCCATTCTTCACAATGACGGAAATCCCAGTACCATACTCCGGTATGTTTCCTCGGAACAAAAAACAGTGGAAGGAGGAATGGAAACCATCATCAACTTGCGTGACGACAAGTACCCGGTAAATGTAACCCTGCACTACATTGCCTACCCGAAAGAAAACGTTATCAAGACGTGGAGTGAAATTAAGCACGGAGAAAAAAAGCCGGTCATGCTGTCACGCTATTCTTCAACAATGCTTTACTTCTCCGCTTCCAAGTATTTCCTGACGGAGTTCAGCAGTGACTGGGCACGCGAAGCAAACATGACTACACAGCAACTCCAATTTGGCAAAAAGATTCTCGATACTAAGTTGGGAAGCCGGGCAGCCATGCACATGCAGCCTTTCTTTGAACTTGGTTTAGACCAACCCGCACAAGAGCAGCAAGGAAATGTTATGCTGGGAACTATCGGCTGGACAGGTAATTTCCGTTTCACCTTTGAGGTGGATAATGTAGGTAATCTACGTGTTATCCCGGCTATCAATCCTTATGCATCCTGTTATGAGCTGAAAGCAAACGAGGTGTTTACCACTCCCGAATTCATTTTTACACTCAGCGAAAACGGCACAGGAGAAGCAAGCCGCAACCTGCATGACTGGGCACGAAACCACCAACTGAAAGACGGGCACGGCGACCGTCTTACATTGCTGAACAATTGGGAAAATACATATTTCAATTTCAACGAAGAGTTATTGGGACAGTTGATGAAAGAAGCCAAACAACTCGGAGTGGATATGTTCTTGCTTGATGACGGCTGGTTTGGCAACAAACATCCCCGCAACGATGACCATGCCGGATTGGGCGATTGGGAAGCTATGAAAAGCAAGCTCCCCGGTGGAATACCTGCTTTAGTAAACTCAGCTAAAGAAGCTGGAGTAAAATTCGGCATCTGGATTGAGCCTGAAATGGTGAATCCGAAAAGTGATTTGTTTGAAGCTCATCCCGATTGGGCTATCCACCTGCCCAACCGCGATACATACTATTACCGCAACCAACTGGTACTGGACTTGAGTAACCCTAAAGTGCAAGACTTTGTATTTGGCGTAGTAGACAAGATATTAACAGAAAACCCGGAAGTGGCTTTCTTTAAATGGGATTGCAACAGCCCTATCACCAATGTCTATTCCCCATACCTGAAAGACAAACAAGGGCAACTTTACATAGACCACGTTCGCGGTGTGTACAATGTGATGAAGCGTGTGAAAGAAAAATATCCCGATACTCCGATGATGCTATGTTCCGGCGGGGGTGCACGTTGTGATTACGAAGCATTGAAGTACTTCACCGAATTTTGGTGCAGTGACAATACAGATCCGATAGAACGTCTTTATATTCAATGGGGATTCTCACAAATTTTCCCTTCAAAAGCCATGTGCGCCCATGTGACAAGCTGGAACAAAAACACAACTGTGAAGTTCCGCACAGACGTAGCATCCATGTGTAAGCTTGGCTTTGACCTCGGTTTAAAGGAACTCAGCCAAGACGAACTGACTTATTGCCGGCAAGCCGTAGCCAACTTCAAACGCTTGAAACCTGCCATTCTCGATGGTGACCTTTACCGTTTGGCTTCTCCATATGACAGCAACCATATGTCTGTGATGCATGTAGCAAAAGACAAGAACAAAGCCGTTCTTTATACATATGATATTCATCCTCGTTTTGGCGAAAAATTGCTTCCTGTGAAGCTTCAAGGGCTTATCCCCGATAAGATGTACAAGGTAGAAGAAATCAATCTGATGCCGGAAACCAAATCCGCTCTCTCAGCAAATGGAAATATCTATTCGGGAGATTACCTGATGAAAGTCGGTTTGGATGCTCTTACCACCAATCAGACATTCAGCCGTGTAATAGAAATATCTGCCCAATAGTTAGCAGTTTATCATCGGTTAATGAAAGAGGCTGTCTTAAATCCGATATTAAAACAGCCTCTTTTTATTTCAACTCAAATGAATATATGCTCAAAAGGCATCTTTTTTAGCATACTCAGACAGTTCGCAACCAAACGTTTCAACCAGATAGTTATCCAGTTCATCGGCTTTGAATGCAAGGTTGGTTATGTTATGCTGAATCTCTTCCGCATGATCTGAAGATATATCCGACATATGAATGCGGTATGACAGATATATCTGGCTTCCGTCCAGCCCCAACTGATAAGGCTTGATATCCTCGCAGCTAAGCAGGTAAGTAAGCACAGGTTCCAGATTCTTTTTCGGCAAAAGGTTGATGGGTGAAGTGCAGAACAAATAAGAACGCTGGTAAACAAACATTCTTATCTCCGAACTTCCTTTATGAAATACCCAGCTTTCATATCCCATGCGAGCAATAACCGGATTGATGCCCATTGCCTCAATAGCCTTTTCACAGAACACGGCAAGGTCTGTCAATCCTTGTTCTTTAAATATATTCTCCGGCAATTTTTCACCGCAGGAAGAACAATATTCATCTTCATCGGTGATAAATTCCTCACAACTGCTGCATTGTACATTAAATGTGCTTGTATCGAGACTCTCTATCTGAGAAAGAATATTTTTCAATGTTGCAACAGGTATGCCGAAACCCATATTATCGGCATCAGTGAGCTTACTGCAAGTAACAGCCACTACCTCGTTATGCTCATTGAACATAGGACCGCCGCTGTTTCCCGGATTAACCGCCGCATCCGTCTGAACATAATAGCTGTCTTTTATTAATTGCTTGGGCGAAGACACAGTTCCTTCAGTGACCGTAAAAGGCATTCCATAGGGATAACCCGCCACATTAATTCTTTGTCCGATAGAAAGGGAGCCCTCCTCTGCCAAAGACACTTCGGGCAGGAATGAAAAATCGCCCTCCGCTTTAAGCAAAGCCACATCCGCAACCGGATTGACAAGCACTACATTGGCAAGAAAAGAATTCTTGTCATTGTCTTGAATGGCTACTTTATGAAATCCGCTCACTACATGGTAGTTAGTTACAAAAAGGTTATGCTCTTTCACATAAAAACAACTTCCGCAACCACCTGCATGATTAACTTTATATACTACTTTAAATATATTATTTTGTTCCATAATTTGTCGTCTTATTTATTGTTGTCCGAATTATTGCCTCCTGTCATCTGCTTCATCATTTCCTGCATGTTCTTCATATAATCTTCCATATTAAAGTTTTGCATGGCCTGTTGTTGCAATTTCTGTATTTCCTCCATATCAATGCCCTGCATGGCTTGCATAGCTTGCTGCTGTAATTGCTGAACATTCTGCATGTAGGCTGACATATCCATTTCTCCGCCTTCCTCTTCTTCGTCATCGTCGTCGTCGAGCTCACCTTCCATAATAGCTTCCATTGCCTCATGCAACACAGGAGCAGCTTCTTCCCATGGCAGGGCAGATGCTTTCTTCATGGCTTTAGTGACAACAGCATTCACATCATCCTGAACACTGTTATAATAATACATTTCATAGAATTTATAAGTAATCATAAGGCAGCAAGCCATAGGATCGCCCCCTTCCAGAGCAGCCGTAACCTTATTAAAAGTATCTTCAAAATTATCTTGTATGTTTTTCAGGTTGGAACGACGTTTATCGGGAATGAATGTTTCCACATAATACAAGTTTTCAGCCAGTTGTTCTTTAGACATTCCCTGCAATTTCAGAATTACTTCCTTGCCGTGTGCCACGATTTCCGGCAAAGGAATATCGTTGCGGTCCATATCCACAATGGCTTTATCGAGATCATTCATCAACTGGCCTTGCGGATGTGCATAATAAAATACTTTTAAGATAGTGGAATCAATAATATTCCAGATATGATTATACTTGCGTGCAGGTTCAAAGTAGCTAACAGCATCCATGCATTCCTTGCAACTAAGCTGAATCACGTCATAAACCGTATTGACATCTTCCTCACTATACGGAAGAACTTTGGGTTCATAAATGCGTTTTGCCCCGAATTTAGTTTCAAACTCATCGTCATAGCGATCTCCCGTATTACAGATTTCTTCCAGTATATAATAAATCTTATAAGGGTTCAGCAAATCCACCGGGCAGGCATATTCAAAAAACAGTTTATCATCTTTAAGTGATATACGTGCCAAATCCATATTACGGAAATTAAGTCCGGCAACTTGTCTGAGCAAAGGAATCTTTCCTTTCTCGGGGAGGGAAACGAAGGGAGCATTAATTTTTAATTGCCCGTCTTCCAGTTTCAGATTAACAACAATCGAACCATGAGGAATATTAAATTCCGTCCCGTCTGCGTTAGCATATTTGGAGCGGAAATCCGGGTTCAGATAATCCAGAAAAGAATAAAATGATTTTAAAAACTCTTTGTTTTCATAAGCTTCAAGGCTTGCATCCCAAGCCTCAAGATTAACCTTACTCGCCGTCGATTCTATGGTAGACGGATTAAATGTCAATGTTTTTTTCATGTTTGGTTTCATTTATTAAGATGAATAATAATCTTCATTAACGCTGCTAAATGTATTCATTTTTTATAAAACAGCATAGAAATGCGGTATAATTATTCTAAAAAAGGTTCTTACACTAATTGAAAGAGTTATTTTTTAAATTTTTTATTTCTCATTATCAAGAAGTTTTTTTAATCCCGCTTCCAATTCGGTGGTAAAAAAAGTTTTTCTCAAGACACGTCCTTCACGGTTAAAAATTTCATGATGTGGAATTGCATTGAAACTGAACAGTTGGCATAAATGATGATAATCACCCGACGGAATACAGTATGTTTCTTCACCTTCAAGGTTTTTCTGCACATATTGAATATATGTCTCTCTCGGAGATTCCTCTTCACTCGTTATATAAACAAAGACCACATCTTTACTATTCCGGTATTTTTTCCGCAAAGCAGCAGTAGCTTCTATACCACGTTTACAAGGGCCACACCCTGTTGACCAGAAGTCTATCAAAACATATTTTCCCTTATATTTATCCGTAATCTTACGAATAATATCTGTTCCCTTACCACGAGGAAGTTCATAACTGCCCGATGTCTCAGAATAGAGCTTATCATAAATGCGTTCTCCTTCCGAAATAAAAAAAGGTAGCTCGATATGCCCTTTTATGCTATCCAAATAAACCCTTGCTTTTTCTTTACCTAACATATCCATTACATAAGAAAGGTGTCTTGTCAATGCCAGTTTCCATGCAAACGGTGATTCTGTTGTGTCCAATATATCCAATAAAGCCTCTCCGTTTCCTTTCATACCTGCCACAGTCATAAATCCCATCTTATCATTTCTAAAGTTTGTATATTCAAAAATATTAATGAAACTTCCTATTTTGTTACAAGCTAAAATTGTTTCATCATTCAAAGGAAGCTGCTTCAAAAAGCTAAAGTAATCTTTTCCAAAACTTAAATTCTCCTCCCTGATAGTCGTATCCATTTTTGCATATCTTCTCATCATCGGGAATTCCAACATTGCACTTCCATAAGACAATAAAATATTATTGCGGAGCAAATGTGCCGACTTAGGGCAATAACCATCCGTTTTACTTATAGAATCAACTTTAAACATGCACTGATCCAACTCTTTTTTTCTATTTTGTGCATATTCCATTGGAGTCATTTTTCTCATTTCAGCTTGCAATTGGTTATATCCAACAGAATACATATTTTGATTTCCTCCGATCTGACGACATACCATAGCCGATTCTCCCATGTATTCCCTCCCCTTTTCCGGGAAAGGAAAAGTCTTTCTCAAACGTTGGGATTCCATTACCGATTCATAATTGATATACATAGTGAGTGTTTGCCCGGGTTCAATGTAAAAAGGAATCCATATATGCTGCAAAGTAATACTGCTTGAAATCGGGTGGCTAATCAAAAACTTACTTTCAAAGCGACCGTCAGGATATATATTCAAAACTGTCGGATAATCTTCATATGTCACTAAGTTTGATAAATACATCATTGCAGTAGAAAAGCCCAAACAGGGATCATACCCCTCCAGATAGCCTTGAATACAAGTACTGTCCGGATGAAAGAAAGTAGAAGCCGGGAAATCATCATCGGTACAAACAGGTTTGAGAGATTCATCTCTGTTATGTCCGCAAAGTCTTTTTTCACCTTTACTTCCCGATATGACGTACATTCCGTTTTTATCCGGTTCAAAGATTAAGGATGTTTTAATCTTTTCATTTTTAAGATCCAAGTATATCTTCTTTCCCTTTTTACCGACAGATCCATATTTCCAACACTTATTATCATAGATAGCAAGAGAATCATATATACCAACCAGCCACTCACCAGTTCCGTCCTGAACAATCCAGTTACCATGAATAGCATCCAATACCCCCTTCTTTTTCTTTTCTGAAGGCAACAGAGAAATATCATATGTATTATGCTCGGTACTATTAGGATCAATCCAATTCAAACTTGTCGTATTTGGTGGCAAAGGAGGGTAAGTAATCACAATATCCATTTCACCGGAAGCAGGCATAACGGTGTGCTTATTGAACTCCGTGCCTTCTATGGCTGTAGGATAATATTTTATTTTTGTAACCGTGTCTTCCAAATAAGCCGTAGAATCACAAGTAATCCACCAATGAGGGAGAAACACAGCCTGTATATAAAGTTTCGTTTCAGCATCCGAACGTTCTATCTTCTTAATAGTCAGAATACTTCCGGCACGAACCCTGAAAGATGGATTTTCTATTACCTGTTGCGAATAGACAGCTTCCACGAGAAACAGAGCTATCAGAAAAGTAAGTAGTTTTGTCATAGTCTTGTTTGTTTGATATTGTATTTTCCAAAGGTAAATAAATAATCTTATCTTTGCATCAATTTTAAAAAAAGACTATAAAAACACATGCAACAAAACTCAGTCACAAAAACACCACGTATAGAAGTCGTCGATGCTTTGCGCGGTTTTGCCGTAATGGCAATTTTACTAGTCCACAGTCTGGAACATTTCATATTTCCCGTTTATCCGGAAAGCCAGCCGGGATGGTTGGATGTATTGAATCAAATAGTGTTCAACACTACATTCACCCTGTTTGCCGGAAAAGCTTACGCTATTTTCGCCCTGCTTTTCGGTTTCACTTTCTATGTGCAATATACCAACCAGAAGATAAAAGGAAAAGATTTCGGATACCGTTTCCTGTGGCGCCTTCTGCTATTAGGCGGTTTCGCCACCCTCAATGCAGCTTTCTTCCCTGCCGGAGATGTTTTATTGTTGTTCTGCGTAGTGGGTATATCACTTTTTATCGTACGTAAATGGAGTGACAAAGCAGTTCTAATTACATCCGTCATTTTGTTGCTGCAACCCATTGAATGGTTTCATTACATAATGAATTTATCCGATCCCTCCTATACGTTGCCCGATTTGGGAGTGGGCAGCATGTACGGCGAAGTAGCCAATTACACGAAAGAAGGTAATTTCGGAACATTTATATGGGAAAACATCACGCTCGGACAGAAAGCAAGCCTTTACTGGGCTATCGGGGCAGGACGTTTCTTTCAAACTGCCGGTTTGTTCCTGCTGGGATACCTCATTGGCAGAAAACAGCTTTTTGTCTACTCTGAAAAGCATATCCGCTTCTGGGTAAAAGCCCTCATTATCGGTGCCATTTGCTACGCTCCATTATATCAGTTAAAAGTACTGGTTGACAGTAGCGAAACAGCTATAATCACTCAAACCATCGGAACCATCCTCGACATGTGGCAGAAGTTTGCCTTTACCACAGTGTTGGTATCTTCTTTTGTTTTGCTGTATCAAAAAGACACATTCAAGAAACTGACCGGAAACCTTCGCTTCTATGGTAAAATGAGTTTGACTAACTACATTTCGCAATCCATTGCGGGAGCTATTATCTACTTCCCTTTCGGACTCTACTTAGCTCCCTATTGCGGATACACCGTCAGCCTAATCATAGGCATTGTGTTTTTCATGCTGCAAGTACAGTTTTGCAAATGGTGGCTTCGCAAGCACAAGCAAGGTCCGCTTGAAAGTATTTGGCACAAACTGACATGGATAAAAGCAAAGTAAAATAGAAAGGGAGCTGAAGATTAATCCTCAGCTCCCCCCTTGTCAAAATCAAAAACAAAAGTAGTGGGTACGAGAATCGAACTCGTATTCCGTGCGTGAGAGGCACGTGTCCTAACCGTTAGACGAACCCACCGTTTAGAAATTAAAAGAGCTAAGTATTAATATACTTAACTCTTACTTCCTTTTTATTGGCGGAAGCTGGGGGATTCGAACCCCCGGTACGGTTACCCGTACGTCAGTTTAGCAAACTGGTGGTTTCAGCCACTCACCCAAACTTCCTTTACCCGCGTTTTCTCTCAAACGCGGTGCAAATATATGGAGTAGTTTTGAAGTACGCAAATCTTTTTCCATGATTTTTCGAAGCATTTTTTCCATTTATGCACTAAGGAGCTAAAGCTCAACATTTAACACTCTGAATTATTTTTCCTAAAACAAATTATTGATTTAAGTTAAGCCGTGGTTTATTCGTTTTTATGTACCTTTGCGCCCCGAAAAGATAAAAAGGTGAAAGAAAATAACATAACTCCCCCAAAAAGCATTCGCACACAGCTTGCAAGGCTTTCAGGCCCTATCTTTATAGAAACCCTTCTCATTATGATGCTGGGGGCGGTAGACACTGTCATGCTGAGCCGTTATTCGGACAACAGCGTGGCTGCCGTGGGTGTGGTCAACCAGATTATCATGTTATGTTTTCTCGTTTTCGAAGTTATCAATTTAGGAACTTCCGTGCTTTGTTCGCAATACATCGGCGCAAAGATGAACAAAAACGTAGTACAGGTAGTGGGAGTATCGCTTCTTGTCAATATCGTTATCGGACTTGCCGTGAGCCTTTTCCTTTATCTGAACTGCGAAAATCTGCTCAACCTCATGGAGTTGCGTCCCGAACTGATGAAAGACGGAGTGGATTACATGCAGATAGTAGGCTCGTTTGCTTTCTTCCAAGCCATATCGCTCACACTTTCCGCTTCCCTGCGCAGTGCCAATAAAGCTGTTTATCCCATGATGGTCACCGTGGTGGTGAACATCCTCAATATCATAGGTAACTATTCATTGATATTCGGTAAATTCGGCTTTCCGGCTATGGGCGTAGAGGGTGCTGCCATCTCCACCGCTTTCGCCCGTGGAGTGGCTATGATTATCCTGTTCGTTATCCTTTTCAAAAAATACATTCCCAAGTTTCCGATTGCTTATTTCCGTCCGTTCCCTTTCATCGAACTGAAAAACCTGTTGAAAGTGGGACTGCCCTCTGCCGGAGAACAAATTTCTTACAGCTTCTCACAGGTAGTGATAACCTACTTCATCAACATGCTCGGCAATGAGGCATTGACCGCACGTACCTACTGCGTGAATATCATCATGTTCACCTATCTGTTTACCATAGCCATAGCGCAGGGCGGAGCAATCTGTATCGGGCACCTGATTGGCGAGAAACGCCCGCATGCCGCCTATCTTTTGGGAAAGTATGTCATGCGAATGTCTATCCTTATATCTTGTTCCCTGTCGTTATTGTTTGCGCTGTTTGGCAAAACCATATTCGGATGGCTCACCCAGAATCCTGAAATCATCAAAATGGGAGCCACCATTCTATTCATCGACATAGTGTTGGAGATAGGCCGTTCCATCAATATTTTTGCAACCAATGCACTGCGTGCCACGGGAGACGTGAACTACCCTTTCTATGTAGGGCTGATAGTGATGTGGAGCATATCGGTAGGATGCAGTTACCTGTTTGGCATTCATTGGGGCTGGGGACTCACCGGGATGTGGTTTGCCTTCCTGCTCGATGAAAATATCCGGGGGATTATCTTCGTACGGCGTTGGAACTCACTTAAATGGGCTAAAAAGGGCTTTGTACACTAAGTCTACCCACATAAATATGCAGGAAATGTTCTCATTCTTTTGAAATAGTTCCTATCTTTGTAGCCCAAAATAATAACCGGTTGAACAATATGGAATGGCTTACTAGTTTATTCATCGAACACTCCGCTCTTCAGGCTGTAGTCGTAATTTCACTAATCTCGGCAATAGGGCTGGGACTGGGAAAAATCCACATCATGGGAATTTCTCTGGGCGTCACGTTCGTGTTCTTCGCCGGTATTCTGGCAGGGCACTTGGGTTTGTCCGTTGATCCGCAGATGCTGAACTATGCGGAAAGCTTCGGATTGGTTGTTTTCGTCTATGCGCTCGGTCTGCAAGTGGGACCGGGATTTTTCAGTTCATTCCGTAAAGGGGGATTGGAATTAAACACCATCGCCCTCGGTGTGGTATTGATTGGTACTGCCATGACCGTTATATTCAGCATGACTACGGGAGTTTCACTGCCCGACATGGTGGGAATACTCTGCGGAGCCACTACAAATACTCCCGCCCTCGGTGCCGCGCAGCAAACTTTGAAGCAATTAGGATTGGGCAGCAACGGCCCTGCGCTGAGCTGTGCCGTGACCTATCCGTTAGGAGTAGTCGGTGTTATCCTTGCCATTCTCGCCGTACGCAAATTATTCGTTAAAAAAGAAGACTTGGAACTCAAAGAAAAAGAGGATGCCAACAAGACATATATTGCAGCTTTTCAGGTTCACAATCCTGCAATCTTCAACAAATGCATCAAAGACATCGCTCACCTCTCCTACCCCAAGTTTGTCATTTCCCGTTTATGGAGAGACGGCAATGTGAGCATACCCACTTCGGAGAAAATCATTAAAGAAAACGACCGTCTGCTGGTTATCACTTCCGAGAAAGACGTGCAGGCACTTACCGTTTTGTTCGGTGAACAGGAAAACACCGACTGGAATAAAGAAGATATAGACTGGAATGCAATAGACAGCCAACTCATTTCGCAGAGAATCGTTGTCACCCGTCCCGAGATTAACGGGAAAAAGCTCGGTTCGCTGAGACTGAGAAACCATTACGGCATCAACATAAGCCGTGTTTACCGTTCGGGAGTACAGCTACTTGCCACTTCGGAACTCACCTTGCAACTGGGCGACCGCCTGACGGTAGTAGGTGAAGCCGCTGCCATCCACAATGTGGAAAAAGTATTGGGCAACGCTGTCAAGAGCCTGAAAGAGCCCAACCTGATAGCCGTGTTCATCGGTATTGTCCTCGGATTGGCTTTGGGAGCCATCCCTTTCACCATTCCCGGAATCAGCGCCCCCGTGAAACTGGGCTTGGCAGGCGGACCTATCATCATCGGTATTTTAATAGGCACTTTCGGTCCGCGCATGCACATGATTACTTACACCACCCGAAGCGCCAACCTGATGCTCCGGGCATTGGGGCTGTCTATGTATCTTGCCTGCCTCGGTCTTGATGCCGGAGCGCATTTCTTTGAAACGGTTATCCGTCCCGAAGGTCTGCTTTGGATAGTTCTTGGTTTCGTTATTACTTTCGTACCTGTGGTTATTATGGGGATTTTCTCTTTCAAAGTATTCAAAATCGACTTCGGTTCGGTGGCGGGTATGCTTTGCGGAAGCATGGCAAACCCCATGGCGCTGAACTATGCCAATGATACCATACCGGGAGACAACCCTTCGGTTTCCTATGCCACGGTTTATCCCCTGTGCATGTTTCTCAGAGTAATCATAGCACAAGTTATATTAATGTTCTTCCTATAAATAAGCAAAATAATGAACAAAGAGTTTATCTTTGCATTATTACACTATAATTATCAAAAATAATGAATGCATATAATCAAATAAGTCCGGAAACCATACTGAACGACTTGCGCTATTTGCAGTTGTTATCCCGCAGTTTCCCTACCATTGCCGATGCAAGCACGGAAATTATCAACCTCGAAGCCATCCTGAACCTGCCGAAAGGAACGGAACACTTCCTGACCGATATTCACGGAGAATACGAAGCCTTTCAGCATGTATTGAAGAATGGCTCGGGAGCAGTGAAGCGCAAGGTAAACGAAATATTCGGCAACACATTGCGCGAGAGTGAGAAAAAAGAACTTTGCACGCTCATATACTATCCCGAAGAAAAGCTGGATTTGGTAAAAGCCAAAGAAACCGACATAGACGACTGGTATCTGATTACCCTCAACCAGTTGGTAAAAGTGTGCCAAAACGTGTCTTCCAAATACACCCGTTCCAAAGTGCGCAAGTCATTGCCGAAGGAGTTCTCATATATCATACAGGAATTGCTTCACGAATCATCCGTCGAGCCAAACAAGCATGCGTATATCAACGTAATTATCAGCACCATTATCTCGACAAAACGTTCCGATGATTTCATCATTGCCATGTGTAACCTTATCCAACGGCTCACCATAGATTCACTTCATATTGTAGGTGACATTTACGACCGCGGTCCCGGTGCACATATCATTATGGACACGCTGTGCAATTACCACAACTTCGATATTCAGTGGGGTAACCATGATATTCTCTGGATGGGAGCGGCAGCCGGAAACGATTGTTGCATGGCAAACGTTATCCGTATGTCCATGCGCTATGGCAACCTCGCTACGCTGGAGGACGGTTATGGAATAAACCTCCTGCCATTGGCTACTTTTGCCATGGACACTTATGGCGACGACACTTGTGACATTTATGCACCCAAAATGAATTTTGCCGATTCATCTTACAATGAAAAGACCATCCGTTTGATTACGCAGATGCACAAGGCTATCACGATTATCCAGTTCAAGCTCGAAGCGGACATCATCAACCGCCGTCCCGAGTTCGGGATGAGTGACCGCAAATTGCTGGAAAAGATAGATTTCGAACGCGGTGTGTTCATTCTCGACGGAAAAGAATATGAAATGCGTGACACCGCTTTCCCCACCATAGATCCGAAAGATCCATACAAGCTCACCGAAGAAGAACTGGAACTGGTACACAAAATACACCATTCTTTCGTTTCCAGCGAAAAGCTGAAAAAGCACATGCGTTGCCTTTTCACTTACGGAAGCATGTATCTGGTTGCCAATTCAAACCTGCTTTTCCATGCATCCGTGCCCCTCAATGCAGACGGGACCATGAAGCATGTAAAAATAGGTAAGAAAGAATACTGGGGTAAGAAGCTGCTCGACAAGGTAGACCAGCTTATCCGCACGGCCTACTTCGATGATGACGACACCGAAGAAAAACGCTTTGCAATGGACTACATCTGGTACTTGTGGTGCGGCAAGGATGCACCTCCGTTCGACAAAGACAAAATGGCGACCTTTGAACGTTATTTTCTGACAGACAAAAGCCTGCACAAAGAAAACAAAGGACACTATTACACTTTGCGCAACGAAGAAAAGGTGTGCGACATGTTGCTTGAGGAATTCGGAGTGACAGGTCAGCATATGCATATCATTAACGGGCATGTTCCTGTGAAAATCATCAAAGGGGAAAACCCGATCAAGGCAAACGGCAAGTTGCTGGTTATCGACGGCGGATTCTCCAAAGCCTATCAGCCGGAAACAGGTATCGCAGGTTACACACTGGTTTACCACTCTCACGGTATGCAGTTGGTACAGCACGATCCGTTCACCTCGGCACAAAAAGCCATTGAAGAAGGTCTGGATATTAAGTCCACGACTTTTGTCATAGAGTTCAACTCACAACGGATGATGGTGAAAGACACCGATAAAGGGAAAGTGCTGATTACCCAGATTAAAGACCTGCAAAAGTTGCTGGTAGCCTATCGCAACGGGTTCATAAAAGAAAAGAGCTGAGTTTGTTATTGGCAAATATACTATTGTCATTGCCGGCTTGACCGGCAATCTCAGCATCGCTTATTCAGTCCCACCCCTCCCCGCTCCAATGTGCATTTGCATTCGGCCGTGGCGGTGCATCGGCGGGTATGGGGAGGCCGTAATAGCTGCGCTCTCCTTTGGCGTTGCGTTCCTCAAAGCGGTAGGGATCATTTTCCTTTGCCTTGTTCAGCTTTTCAAGTAATTGCCGGTGGGGTGGTTTTCCGGGTACGATGAAATTGCTGAAATAGTTCTTGGCATCGCTCAGGGAGTGAATTGTATCCTCTTTGCCATAGCTTATGATGTGTTGTTTGAAGAAAGCGATGATTTCAGGATATTGTTGTTTGAAACGTTCTTCCAGTTCCGAACGCATTGCCATGTATTCACACCATACCTGCTCGTGAGCCAATCCGTCTATGGCTTCTTCCCACCCTTGAATCTTTATTCTGTTACTACTACTGTTATTATTAATATTATTATCAACATCAGTAATATATATAGCTTGAGGGTGGCTTGAATTTTCGGAAGGTGTATTACTCCTGTTTTTCAACGTTTTAGCTTCGTATCCCTTGCGCCCTGCTTCGGAGAGTTTCTTGTGTCTGGCTTCAAAAACCGCTATTTTTTTATCCAGTTCCGGCGAAGAAACCATGTCGTTTTCTACGGAAAACAAGCGGGAATTATGCAAAATCCTGTTCAGTTTCTGTGTGGAAACCTCCATCTTTTTGCAGAGAAGTTTGATGATTTTCATACTGCTTTTACCGTCCTCCTGTTGGTAAAGATGCTCCATCAGCATCCAATAAATGCCGTAACCCTCCATGCCGTGCTCGGCTACCAGTTCCATGATTTTACCATTACCCATTGTGTTTGTACCGTGAGGTACGTACTGCGTTTGTTGCATTGTTTATTTGTTTAATTATTACAATGCAAATGTAAGATATATGTTATTAGCAGTAGAAAAAAAGAATGCCCATATTAAGGGCATTCTTATACGTAAACAAGTGTATTATAAAAAGTTATATAACCTGTTAAATTGAAAAGATTATTCTATATTTTTTTCTATTATTTAAACCGGTTTTTACTTGTACTTTTCCATTGCGCTCTTTCCCAACACTTTACGCACTCCGTTAAGACTGCAATTAAAATGAAACACTTTGCAAAACCATTTGATGAAGCGGAAAGAAAGATAGCCTGAAGTGTCTTTATCCACCAACTCGTAAATGCTTTGGGCAAGGATAAGAATATCTTCGAAGTCTTCTTCCGAAATTTTCCATCGTTGATAATCGGAAAGCACCGAATAATCGCTGAGTAATTTTTCACTGCGATTAAGCACACGGCGCAATACTATACTTTCCGCATTGCTCAGTGCTTCTTTTTTTTAATCAATTCATCCATAGAATTTACCACTTCAATCAAATCTAAATTCAATTTACTTTTTACCTTCATTGTAACTAATTTTTAAGTTCATAAATAAGTGAATAATTCATATATAAAAAACGTCCCTACGTTTCGGTCAAAACGTAAGGACGTTCTAGGTGAAACGTGCGGACGTTTCGGTTAAGACGTATAAAGGGAATTTTCCTTGTTAAATATTTTATCTTTAAATAATAATCATCTCGGTATCGTCTACTGTTGCCGTGCCTGTAAGTTCATAATGACCGCTCACCACATTGGCTTCCCCTGCCGTGAGGCGAAAGACTATTTCTCCCCGGTTGTTGAACACCACGAAGCAGCCTTTCAGTACCAGCAGGCAGGTGCGGTCTTTGAAGTCCTCCCGGTTCAGGGATTCTCCTTGCCGAAGTGTTACCTTGATGAATCTTCGTTTTATCATTGTTCGTTTTTCTTGTCTATTGCCATTGATTAGTTGCCCCTTAATCTTTTTCCCACCAAAGTTTAGGATAATTGGAAGGTGAACTACCTATCGATTTCCAATAGCCGTTTGCTTCTGTCCCGTCGGCGCTACTACCTGCTTTCCATATAGGCCAAGCTGTTTCAAATTCAATTTTTCTGGATGGATCGCCGGGAGCACCATAACCTTCCAATAGTGTAGTGTAGGTTGGTTTTCCTCCATTTGTAACATCTCCAGGATCAATACTGCTAATGTCATCAATAAGTCCACCCGTATCTAATGAACCTTCTGCGGTTATGGTTCCAATGTTGTAGCATTCTTTTGCACTTTTACCGCTATGACCAACAATACCACCCATCCTGTAGAAGCATTCGTTCATACCTATAAGCTTAATATTACCCTCGTTATAACAAGCTGTAGCTATAACATAATCTTCTGATGATCCTATTATTCCGCCAACATACACATTATTACCATTACTTGATGTGAGAGTGATAGTCCCTTTATACTTACAGCCGGTTGCATTTTTTAATTGACCTGCCAGCCCTCCTACGAAACTTACGTTTTTCAGTGTAATATCCCCTTCAAAAGAGCATCCGATAAGGCTTCCGTTGGCTTCAGTGTCATAGGCTATTATGCCTCCTGCACAGTGGATACCATCACCTTCCTTTGTATAATTGATTGTTCCTTTTACATGCAGATTTTTCACTATGACATTATTTTTAGCAATACCGAATAAACCAAGATAGCCCTCCACCGGTTCATCTGCATTCAATCCGCTTACCGTATGTCCTTTTCCATCCAAAAAGGGTACATTGCTTCTACCTGCACCATTATACCACGATACATTGTTCAAATCTATATCAGTTCGCAACTCAAACCGCTCAGGATTTTGGCTATGCCACGTCATATACACAAATTCGGCAGCATTGGTAATGAGATAGGGATCATCTTCTGTTCCCGTTCCTCCGCCATATTTATAATTGTCTATTGGCTTTGTAGGACATTTACCATCCCAAACGGAAACAGGAACCAATTCTTTGTCTGCCCATCCCGCCTCGCAAGTGATTTTCAATTTGGTGGGTGCAAGTGCAAAGTCTCCTGTGATATTGGTTTTATAATTGGTCTGTAAAGGTACATTGGGTACGTTGATGGTTTGCACGGAGGTGGTTCCTTTATCGTCGGTACACATTTCCACTGTCATGTTAACCACTCCTTTTGTATCTGTGGGTGCAAATGCGTAAAAAGCGTGGAAATTATACGGAGAACTTTCGGTTGCCGTCTCGTTTTTATTTACGGTGTTCACCTTTTCCACTTTTCTATTGCCTTTTCCCGCTTTTCCCGTTACTGCACTGAAAGAAGAAAGAGGGGCTGTCGTGTCATCTGCACTACCGTAAGTAACTTTCACACTGTTAAGGTTTTTAAGTTGTGTTGTGGTTTTCAAGGAAACTTGTGCTATGGCATGTGTCAGGGTGATGTCCGTGGTTGCCGCTTCGCCGTTTGCATCGACAGCTACATTCCCAAAGAATGCTTCACCGTTGAAGTCGGTGGTGTTCGAGGTATTGAAGGTAATGTTGTCCAATCCTCCGGAAGTATCGTAATACAGGTCTTTCTTTTTTGCTTCATCATTGGTATTATCCGTAAAGTCTGCCCAGAATACCACTGTATAAGTTGCCCCCGGTTTCTTTTCCACGGAGAACTCAACGGGAGAGTCCATATCGTCCACAGGGATTACCTGTCTTGAACCTGTAACCACATTGTTGCTTGCATCATATACTTCCAAGATGTGACGCAATACTTTACCGGCGGGCATGGCAGATGCCGCACGTGTCTTTACTCCATAATCGGGACTTACCGTGAAGGTAATCACTCCGTTGTCATTCCCGCCACTGCCGGGAATGCTTTCATCATTGCTGCATGCTGTTGCTATTAACGCCATAATCAGCGCCAGCATCCATGTTAATTTTCTCTTTTTCATAATTGCTTGTTTTTAAAATAATGATTAATAATTAGTTATTTTGTTTGATAATATCTCTTATCTTCTTATTTCCCCTCCTCAATAAGGAGAGGAGATTAGATGCTCTATTTTCTTTCTTCTTCCTCATGGTATCGTAATATTAAATTCTCCTTCGTAACTGTTATCTATACTGATTCCGGGCTTCATCATGGTGGTGAGGAACTTTCCCGTCACCGTGGTGAGCTGCCCTTGCCGGAAAGGGACTTGTATTCCCGTTACCCGGCTGATTACTTTTTCCTCTTTGTCCGTCACTTCCAGAGTGAGCGATATATAGGAAGCATCCTTTCCCGCAAAGATGTAATCGCTTGCCAGCTCGCACTCCCCGTTTTCATCCGTTTTAAGATTGCAGGGGACAGTGAATCCCATTCCCACTTGCGAACCGCAAAGCACATCGCCCGTAACATTGTATGCTGTGGGAAAGAAGTACTCATAGCTTACTTTTACTTGATAATCGTTAGGATTGTCCCCACGTGTTTGTACGCGGGTAATAAAGTCTTCGGTGTCTGTGCTTATTATCTTGAACTTGGCTTGCGGTCGTTTCAGGGTAATGTGTTGTTTAACCTGTGCTTCCCATGTGTTACGATACGGAGTGAGGTCTACCGGCATTGTTCCACAAAAGACTTCCCTTTGATTACAATCATGGTGATAGGGATTGTTAAGAGAGACGTTACTCAGGTCTTCCGTATTGAAGTGCAAATCCTCTTGTGTTCCCTGCTTCACATAATCGCTCCACACGGCAAGGGTGTATTGCAAAGCATGCAACTTTAATGATACGGGAATGATAAATCTTCCTTCTTCTATTTCTTCCGCTTGGGTAGTAACGATCCTTTTTTCTTCTATTACTTTCCCTTCGCGGTACACATCAATGATAAACCGTCTTTCGTGTCCTTCCAATTCAGAGGAACGTGATATGGTTTCAAAGGAAACAAGGTCTAAGTCTATTTCCACATCTGTGGTGACATTGACTAATGTGGGATCTGTTCCTTCGGCTTCGGGGTTTTGGTGTATGCAACCACAAAGCAGAAGAATAAGGCTGTATAATATTATATTTCTCTTTTTCATGGTTGTGGCAATTTATAGATAAGGGATATTCCCACACGGGTGATGCCCCAATAATTCTTTGTTCGGGTGTTGATACGTGCACCGTTTTCTATATTGTAATAGGTGTTGTATTGGGTGTTCATATATCCGGCTCCGATATTGAATTCCATTCCCCATGTTTCATTAAAGGGTAGTGAGTAACCGTAGCTTACCCCACCGCCAAGCAATGGTCTGTTCACATCCTGATAGCGGTTCTTGTTCCATTTCAGGTTATAGCGTGCTGCATTTGCATGTACTCCGAAGAAGTGTCCTTTTCCGGGAGTGGTTAACCAGTAACGGAACTCCGGCTGAATGGCTATAATACGTAAAGCATGTTTTTGGCTTATGTCCCATGAACTCCACATTACCGGAATGTCAATGGAGAAGTGTTTTCCTATTTGTGTTTCATAGGCTAGATTCACGCAACCTGCCGCCCATGCTGCTAGGTTGGTTTTGAGGGCGGAGTATCTTCCAACAGTTCCCCTCCTTATCGAGGAGGGGTTAGGGGTGGTGGCAGGCAATAAATACCTGTATATTAATGTTTTTCCGGAGGTATTGTTATCTACCGCCACCCCCTTGCCCCTCCTCGATAAGGAGGGGAGATTGGAAGAATCCCTCAACCTGTCATCCACACAAACACTGCACACCATTGCATTTCTCAGCAAGGGAAGAATGTGTTTCCGGATATACCTGTAAGCCGTTCCTCCATTCAGTCTTTTAATGAGCCTTTCCCGCTTATGAGAATCCTGCACTTTGTCAAGAATCATTAATACTTCTTCGCGTTCTGAAAAATTTTCATCCTGTTCCACTAATTCCTTTAATCCTTCCCAGTTTTCTCCTTGGGGGAACAGATAAATGGAACAGTGTTCCAATAAAGGGTAGTTGTTAATGAGATAGTCTTTCATTACCCCGGCTCTAACAACCGCCAATTTCTCATTATATGCCTGCTTTCCTTCGGGTGAAGAATAGGCATATATATGAATGGAATCAATTAATGAAACACGGGCAGAGTCGGTGAAAAGCCTGCCTAGCACATGCAATGCATCCCGGTTGTTTGTGTACATGCTGTCGATATCGACCTTATCGAAGCGGAAATACACTGTTTGGGAATAACCGGGATGCTTCTTTCCCGTGCTTTGCCCGTGAATACAAGTGTTGCTTTCCTGCCCGTGAACAGGCAAGATGCAGGCTGATGCTATCAAAAGTAACAACAAAGTGTGTTTTATCCACGGTTTAATTTTGTACGACAATAAAAGACAACGGATGTAAACACCGAATACTTTAATAATCAGCAATCTAAATATACATAATAGTTTTATCATTCTTGTCAAAAATAGCCGTTCCGCATAACGAACGTTTTTTGGAACACTTTTCGGGCTTTTTGGGCGAAAGAAATATATATACATTATGATGTCATAACCTTAACAGGCACAGTATATCGAAGTATAAATAATATCAAATAATCCTTGCTTAATATTTTTTAAAAAAGTACCTTTGTCGTGTTCCAAAAAACGTTCGTTTTCTGGAACACTTTTCTCCCCTAGACAGGTATTATTCCTACTATTTTTAGTAAAATGCAAGGATGTAAAACAGGTTATTTTGCAAAAACTTCCATAATTCTTCAAAAAGGGGTATGATGTACATATAAGAATAGCATCCCCGAAAAGCCGGAAGTAATGTAATTGCCGACTCCCTACATTTGTCATTGCCGAACTACACTATTGTCATTGCCGACCTGATTGGCAATCTGTTAACACAAAGCTGAATAAGCGTGATGCTGAGATTGTCGATCAAGTCGGCAATGACAAATGTGCAAAATTGCCAATGGCAACAGATTGGTTGCTTAAGTTAACAATTAGAATATAGAGAAAGAATAAAAACATGAAGGTAAAAGCTTAAAATAGCAAGGTAAAATGAGAAAATGAATTAAATTTTAAAAGAAATTGATGAATTTGTTCTTTTATCGACAACAAATATCTACATTTGTCTCCGTTTAAAGATTTCTGATAAGATGCGTTTTATTGCCTGATATATTTAAAGAGTAATTTATCTCCTTATTAAGACTTCTCTAACGTAACAAGTATTATTAATTATTTTAATTACATTTTTAATGAACATTTTTATTGCAGGCATCAGCTACAATCTTAGCAATGATGATTTAGGAGAATTATTCGCAGAATTTGGAGAAGTTACTTCAGCCAAAATTGTCATGGACAGAGAAACAGGCCGTTCTAAAGGATTTGGCTTTGTAGAAATGACAAATGACGAAGAAGGAAATGCAGCAATTGCAGCTCTAAATGAAAAAGAAATTGACGGAAAGACACTTGCCGTTTCAGTAGCACGCCCAAGAGAAGAAGGCGCACGTCGTAACAACAATTACGGTGGCGGTAATCGCGGTGGCTATGGTAACAATCGTGGCGGAGGCTATGGTAACAACCGTGGCGGTGGTCGTGACAGATATTAATTAGTAAAGAAAGGGTATCCTGCTCAGTGCAAGATACCCTTTTTTATTTTATATACTTAAAAACTCCCAATCACTTACGCAATAGTGATACTTTCATCCAAATAAACATCCTGAATGGTGTTCAGCAATTCAACACCTTCCTGCATTGGCTTTTGGAAAGCTTTTCGTCCGCTAATCAATCCCATGCCTCCGGCACGTTTGTTAATTACGGCAGTAGTAACCGCCTCTTTCAAATCTGATGCACCTTTAGATTCACCTCCCGAATTAATAAGCCCCACACGTCCCATGTAGCTGTTTGCCACCTGATAACGGCAAAGGTCGATAGGATGTTCGGAAGCGAGCTTGGAATACATCTTTTCATCGAACTTGGCAAAACCGATGTTTTTAAAACCGCCATTGTTTACAGGCAATTTCTGTTTCACAATATCTGCTTTGATAGTCACCCCCATGTGGTTGGCCTGTCCTGTGAGGTCGGCGGCAGCGTGGTAGTCCACTCCGTCTTTCTTGAAATCACTGTTACGCAAGTAGCACCACAGGATAGTTGCCAAACCCAGTTCGTGGGCATACTCAAACGCTTCGGAAACTTCTATCAACTGGCGGCGGCTCTCCTCCGAACCGAAGTAAATGGTTGCACCCACAGCAACCGCCCCGGAATTCCATGCTTCTTTCACCGTGCCAAACATTACCTGATCATAAGTATTAGGGTAACTCAGTAACTCATTATGGTTCAACTTTACGATAAACGGAATTTTATGTGCGTATTTCCTTGCCACCGCTCCCAAGTTGCCAAAAGTGGAAGCAACACCGTTGCACCCTCCTTCAATGGCAAGTTTCACAATATTTTCGGGATCGAAATACAAAGGATTCGGTGCGAAAGATGCTCCTGCGGTGTGCTCTATGTCCTGATCGACAGGCAAAATAGAAACATAACCGGTATTTGCCAAACGCCCGTGCCCCAACAAGCGTTGCAGGTTGTTGAGTGTTTGCACATTACGGTCTGACTCAATCCAAACATCATCCACTGTATGCGGTGAAGGCAGGTGAAGCAACGATTTGTCTATGGTTTTGGAAACATGCCCGAGATAGTATTCGGCTTGGTCGCCCAGCAAGTTTATAATCTTAGAATTACTCATAATTTTAAATATTAAATTGTTCATTATAAGAAACAAACAGGAAGAAGATAAGTTCTGTATAATAAATATTAAAATAGGAACTTACGAAACCAAAATGGCATTTATTTTGTTTGTCAACATATAGAATATGAACCTTTAAAAAGGAGTGACAAGATGGCTTATATAGACTATTATAAAGTGCTTGGGGTTGATAAGAGTTCAACTCAGGATGATATTAAGAAGGCGTACAGAAAGCTGGCACGCAAATATCATCCCGACCTTAACCCGAACGATCCGAGTGCCAAAGAAAAGTTTCAGGAAATAAACGAGGCAAACGAAGTGCTGAGCGATCCTGAGAAAAGAAAAAAATATGACGAATACGGCGAACACTGGAAACACGCTGATGAGTTTGAAGCACAAAAGAGACAATACGGACAACATGGAGCCGGAGGAGGAGGCGACGGCGGATACTGGTACTCTTCCAACGGAGAAGATTTTGGAGGCTTTGAAGGTATGGGAGGAAACGCAAGCGGATTCTCAGACTTCTTCGAGTCTCTGTTTGGACAACGTGGCAGAAGCGGAGGCAGACAAAATGCCGGATTCCGCGGACAAGATTATAATGCAGAGTTGCACTTATCGCTATATGATGCAGCAAAGACGCATAAACAAATACTGAACGTAAACGGGAAAAACATCCGAATCACTGTTCCCGCCGGTGTTGCCGACGGGCAAATAATCAAGCTGAAAGGGCACGGGGGACCGGGTGTGAACGGAGGACCTGCAGGCGACCTTTACATCACTTTCGTAATTGCCGAAGATCCTACTTTCAAACGCTCGGGTGATAACCTGTATGTCACTGTTTCGGTGGACCTCTATACTGCCGTTCTGGGTGGTGAAGTGACCGTGGACACAATGGACAGCAAGGTGAAAATGAAAGTTAAACCGGGAACACAGAACGGAGCGAAAGTGAAACTGAAAGGCAAAGGATTCCCTGTGTACAAGAAAGAAGGTGAGTTTGGCGACCTGATTGTGACTTACTCCGTTCAGATACCAACCAGCCTAACGGAAAAACAGCAAGAGTTGTTCCGCGAAATTCAAAGTCTTAACTAAAAAGAAAGGATGAACCATGCAAACGGATTTAATTATTGTCAGCGATTATTGCGACAAATGCCATATCGAACCCTCCTTCATCCTATTGCTGGAGGAAGACGGTTTGATTGAAGTACAGGTGATAGAGAACCAAAAGTATATTCTCGCTTCGCAGCTAAGGGAGTTGGAACGGTACACACGCATGTATTATGACCTTTCCATAAACATTGCAGGCATTGACGCCATCCGGCACTTGCTGGACAAGATGCAAACCATGCAGGACGAGCTCCACAGGTTGAGAAAACGGGTAAGAGTATATGATTCTTTGGAATAACTTATCTTACAATAAAAAAAGCAGCCGCACTTTGAAATCAAAGTGCGGCTGCTTTCATGTTAAAGGTGCGGTGCTTTCATTTCAAAGCACCGCACCTTTATTTATACCTTACTTAATGTTAGGGTTCAAAGTGTGCCACTGGCTGATTGCAGGAATAGTTCCCATAGCGATAACTTCATCGCGCAATTTACAAAGATGCTCGTAGCTCTTTTCCAGTTCAGCTTCCTCGGCAGGAGTTCCCTGAGGCACTTTATAAGTGATGCCGTCTTTGCCGATGCTGGTTTCCATAGCCATCATAATGTGATCGAACTTACCTGATGAAACGTAAGTTCCGGCAGGCCAACGGAAAGCCTCGCCACCCATAGCAGCGCGGATCATCTCAACGGATACATAAGCAGGACTTTGGAAAGAAGAGCGTCCGCGAAGGTCGATGATGTTCTTGCCACCCTGAACCACCTTCTGACGGATAACGTTCCATTGTTCTTCTGTCAAGGCAGGTGTCGCAATCAAATCAACCAACTTTTTGCCGTCAACGGTTGCAGTAGATGCAAACACAGCCATTTGTTCGCCATGACCGCCATAAGTACGGGTATTCTGTACCTTACTCTGAAGAAGGCCGAAGTGTTTTGCCAATTCGCTTTGTAAACGGGTGCTGTCCAAAGCAGCCAATGTGCTCACCTGTGAAGGTTTCAAACCGGAATAAAGCAATGTAATCAAACCTGTAATGTCAGCGGGGTTGAAAATGATAACCACATGCTTCACATCCGGACAATAAGAACGGATGTCTTTACCTAACTGGGCAGCGATTTCGGCATTCCCTTTCAACAAGTCTTCGCGAGTCATGCCTGCCTTACGTGCAGCACCACCCGAAGAAATCACATATTTAGCTCCTGTCAATGCTTCCTTAATATCGGAAGTAAAAGTAAGATTTACATCAGGGAAACCGCAGTGACGCATTTCCTCAACTACACCTTCCAAACCGGCTGCATAAGGATCGTAAAGGCAAATGTTCGGAGTTAATCCCATCATCAAAGCAGTTTGAACCATGTTGGAACCAATCATACCGGCCGCACCGATAATTGTGAGTTTTTCGTCTGTCAGGAATTTCATAACGTTCTTATTTTAAGTTAATAATTATTGTTTTTCTTTCTTTCGAGCACAAAAGTACAGCCTTTTTTCGTAATATGCCAATCATAAAAAATAATGCCTTATAAAGAAAGGTTATATTATAATCATTACTTTTGCAAACTAACGAATAACCAGCTTATACAGATATGACATCATTCAACACGATGATTGCTTCGGCACTCAACATAAGTGAGAAACAAATAAACAACACTTTGGTTCTGCTGAACGACAGCGCAACCATTCCTTTTATCAGCCGCTACCGCAAAGAAGCCACAGGAGGACTGGACGAAGTGCAGATTGGCAACATCAAAGACCAATATGACAAGCTGTGTGAACTGAGCAAACGGAAAGAAACCATTTTAGGTACTATTGAAGAACAAGGCAAGCTCACCGCCGAACTGAAAAAGCGTATTGAAAACAGTTGGGACAGCACAGAACTGGAAGATATTTACCTGCCCTATAAACCAAAACGGAAAACCCGTGCGGAGGTGGCAAGGCAAAAGGGACTCGAACCGCTTGCAGTAACCATGCTACTGCAACGGGAAGCAGACATACACCACCGGGCAAGTGCTTTTGTGAAAGGGGAAGTAAAGGATGAAGAAGAAGCCCTGAAAGGAGCACGCGACATCATTGCCGAACAGGTGAACGAAGACGAACGTGCCCGAAACCAAATACGTAACCAATTTAACCGACAGGCAGTAATTACCGCCAAAGTGGTGAAAGGCAAGGAAGAAGAAGCAGCCAAATACCGGGATTATTTCGATTTTTCGGAGCCATTGAAGCGGTGCACTTCTCACCGCTTGCTTGCCATCCGCCGCGCCGAAGCCGAAGGATTACTGAAAGTAAGCATATCTCCCGATGACGAAGAAAGCAACGAACGCTTGGAACGGTTGTTTGTACGAAGCAACAACGAATGCGGGCGCCAAGTAGCCGAAGCCGTGCATGATGCTTACAAAAGGTTACTGAAACCATCCATAGAAACAGAATATTCTGCTTTGTCGAAAGAGAAAGCAGACGAAGAAGCCATCCGCGTGTTTGCCGAGAACCTGAGGCAGCTATTACTTGCCGCCCCGTTAGGACAAAAAAGAGTATTGGGTATTGATCCCGGATTCAGAACCGGGTGTAAAGTGGTGTGCCTCGATGCACAAGGCAACTTGGTGCACAACGAAGCTATCTACCCTCACCCACCCCAGAACGAGAAATCCGCTGCCGGAAGAAAAATAGTGAAGCTGGTGGAAGCATATGACATCCAAGCCATTGCCATAGGCAACGGAACAGCAAGCCGGGAAACGGAAGAGTTTATCACTTCCCTGCGATATGACCGCAAAGTGCAGGTTTTCGTAGTAAGTGAGAACGGGGCATCCATATACTCTGCTTCCAAAACTGCCAGAGACGAGTTCCCGGACTATGATGTAACAGTAAGGGGAGCCGTTTCCATAGGCCGCCGCCTCATGGACCCTCTTGCCGAATTGGTAAAGATTGATCCGAAGTCTATCGGAGTGGGACAATACCAGCATGATGTAGACCAGCCCAAACTGAAGAAAGCTCTAGATCAGACAGTGGAAAACTGTGTTAACTTAGTAGGTGTAAACCTCAACACGGCAAGCCGCCACTTATTAACGTATATCTCCGGTTTAGGGCCTCAGCTTACCCAGAATATTGTAGACTATCGTGCCGAAAACGGTGCTTTTACCTCACGCAAACAGTTGATGAAAGTTCCACGCATGGGAGCAAAAGCCTTTGAGCAATGTGCCGGTTTCCTCCGCATCCCCGCAGCCAAGAACCCGCTCGACAACACGGCAGTGCATCCCGAAAGCTACCACATTGTGGAACAAATGGCCAAGGACTTGAACTGCACAGTGGAAGAGTTGATAGCCAACAAGGAACTGCGCTTGAAAATAAAAGTGGAGAAATATGTATCCGACAGTGTCGGCATGCCTACCCTGAACGACATCATGCAAGAACTCGACAAGCCCGGACGTGATCCGCGACAAGCAATTAAAGTATTTGAATTCGACAAAAACGTGAAAACAATCAATGACCTGAAAGAAGGGATGGTATTGCCGGGCATCGTAACCAATATTACCAACTTCGGTTGTTTTGTGGATGTGGGCATCAAGGAAAACGGACTGGTACACGTTTCCCAATTGGCCGACAAGTTTGTTTCCGATCCTACGGAGATTGTTTCCATTCATCAATACGTAACCGTAAAAGTAATAGACGTGGACTTGGAAAGAAAACGTGTGCAACTAACCATGCGCGGAATACAATAATTTATTACTTTTGCAGTATCAATAGCATAACACATTAATAAACAGAAATATGAAAAAGAAACATTTGTGGCTATTTTGCTTGCTGTGTCTCTGTATCGGGACAGCATCGGCACAGGTAGAAAAGACAATCCACGTGGAGGAAGCAGGAAACCTGAAAGGTCAGCTAACCGAAGACGAAGCAAAGAACATTACGCACCTCACTTTGACAGGCAATATCAATGCAATAGATTTCAAAGCGATGAGAGATGATTTCAGCAAGCTGGAATTCCTTGACCTGACTAATGCAAAGATTAAGATTTATGCAGGAAAGAAAGGAACATATCTCAAAGAAAAAATGAATGTATATGCCATAAATGCTATTCCGGCCTATGCTTTCACCGACAAGAAAACACTGAAAATGGTTATCTTGTCTCCCGACTTGAAAAGCGTGGAGCAAAACGCTTTCTATGGATGCAGCAACCTGCAAATCTGCCAGATAAAGAAAAAGAAAGTTCCGGGAATAGAAGAAAACGGATTCGACAATAAAGTAACAGCTATCTTTATCCCACTGGGAAGCAAAGATGAATACAGAGCCAAAGAGAAATGGCAGCCGTTCAATCTGGTTGAAGGCGATCCTATTTCCCTGTCTATCCATGTAACAGAGCCGGGTACATTAATGGATAAGATCAAAGAGACGGGCAAAAGACCGGAAGAGATTTCTTTCCTGACTGTATCGGGCAGCCTCGACCTGAACGACTTTAAAGGAATACGCAATGATATGCTAAAGTTAGTGGGCATAGATATGTCGGATGCAAATACGCAAATCATTCCCGAATTTACCTTCGCACAAAAGAACTACCTGATGCGGGTGAAACTGCCTAATACCTTAAAACGTATCGGACAACGTGCTTTCAGCGGATGCATCCAGCTTTCCGGTGACATTACGTTACCTTCCAGCATCGAAGAAATCGGTTATGGTGCTTTCATGGGTTGCAGCAAACTTGGAAGCGTAGTTGCCCCAAGTAACAAGACCATAAAAATAGACAGTAATATCTTTGATAACTCTACCGGAGGTATGATTTACAAATAAAGCCTGTCCACTCTATAAAGATGAACGTCCCGACATTCAATAAGAAGTATCGGGACGTTCTTTGTTAAAGAGAGAATTTATCAACTACAAGCCCTTCATTATTTCACTTCCTGCAAGTAAAAATGCCCCCACACCATAAACATCGGTAGCATCATATCCCGCAGCTTTAGGAGCAGCCCCTACCGGTTGGATATACCCCAATTTACCATTGGCATGCACTGCACTTACGAGTGACTCCCAACCCTTTTCAAGTACTTTGCCATAAGTTTTCTTTGGCAGATAACCATTCCTTATTCCCCATGCTATCCCATAGCACATGAAAGCAGAGCAACTATTCTCAGGCATATCATAAGAATCCGGATCTAAAAGGCTTGTACGCCAATCACCGCCTTTGCATTGGGTAGCTTTCACGGCTTCTGCCATTTCAACAAACAGGTTGATGTAATAGTTACGGCTGGCACATCCTGTAGGCAGATTATCAATAATCAAAGGAAGTCCGCCAAATACCCATCCGTTACCTCTTCCCCAAAACTGTTTTTTGCCATTCTTTTCTTTCAAAGGAATGCGTTTACAATCTCGATAAAACAAATGTTCCTCTTTATCATAAAGTGAATCCACACATACCTTATATTCACTATCCATGTAATCCAGATAAATCTTTTCGCCTGTGATCTGATATAATGCAGCATACACCGGAGGAGCCATGAACAAAGCATCCGACCACGACCAACGCTCATCTTTACCGATTGCATCGGTTTTCAGTAAAGGAGCTTTTGAAGGATGATTGGCAACATAAAATGCACGTTCAAGTGTGGGTTGCAACATACGTCTGTCTCCCACCTTGCGATACATTTCAATGAAAGCCTGCCCTACACAAATATCATCGGCATGATAAACACGATCCCACATATTCCAGTTATACTTCTCCCCTATCTCATTGACAAAATTATAGCAATCCTGATTACCCGATGTTTTACCCCATTCGGTCATTCCACGATATAAGGCGCCATTAGTCCAGTCTAGCTGATTATGTTTCACCAGTTCATGGTTGGCAATCTGCCACTTGGCAACTGCATTACAAACTTTTTCTACCTCACCTTTCTTCATACTACCCGAGAAAGGATTTGCCGCACATAAGGAGCTTCCTATGAGAAGCATTGACAATACCAATTGTTTTTTCATAAATTATACACTTAAAATAATATTTATTCTACTTCCAACGGAGCTACATTCTTGTCTGCTCCCGGATAACCTTTATTTTGATTAATACGACCTCTCGAATTAGAAGCAATTGCCGTATCAGGAACCGGCCATAATACATGGTAAGCACTGATCGTATACGTATTTATTCCATTATGGTTTATCTTCTCACGATAGAAATTATTTCTTGCCATCATACGATCATGATAGTAATTTTTATCCGAGAAACGGTCAAGGCTATATCCGTTCAGATTCTTTTCTGCCATAATGTAAGATATACGGGTAAGTTCCGATTTACGGGGTTCTTCAAAGAATAACTCACGCGCACGTTCATCCACTATATAATCAATCGTAACTTTCGACTTATCCGTTAGTTCTGTTGCATTGGCACGTTTACGAATTTCATTAATATCTGCCATAGCCAATCCTAATTCTCCTTTCCAATAATAAGCCTCAGCCCTCAAAAGATATGTTTCGGCTAAACGGAATACATACCAATCCGTATATCCTCCTTGCGGAGTATCGGGTTTATTATCCTCGGGAACAAACGTTTTATAATGCATCATCGGGCTCCACGCATAGATAGTATCCACACAATATTCTTTTTGTAATGGTTGACCATAATATTTGGATGCAGGATTATTATAAACCATATCTTCCATATTCAACCAATTAGGTGCCGTATGCCTATAATCGGCTGGAGAGTCCCAGATTTCATAATTGAAATAATCACTTGTACGAATTCTGCCGATACCTCTACCTACCTGTCCTATTTGAGGTTGACCGGCAGCTTTATCCATAGTACCACGTTTGCCCGAAGGATCATTGTTTGTATTTGCATTCCACCAACACGGAACTAAATCTCTCATACGATAAGAACCTGTTGAGGTTCCCCCTTCTGTCAGCATCTTATCTTCAACCAAAAAGATGCCTTCTTTATTCTCAGTAGAATTAATATTCTCACGGGCAAAAACATCACTTACTATGTTATACTTACTATCTGATTTATTCACTCCGAAACGGGTTTTCATTAAAGAATAGTGAGAATCACCAATAACTGCAGATGCTGCGGTAATGGCACCATCGAAATCACAAGCAGCCAAACAAACCTTTGCCAACAAATGATATCCGGCTCCTTTTGAAACAGCACCATGAGGAGCTACATCCGGCAAATGTAAGACAGCAAAAGTCAAGTCTTTCTTCAATCTGTTTAAAATACTTTTACGAGTATGAGAATAGAAATCCAACTTAGGCGAAGTAATCTCCCCATCAATAAAAGGAACATCACCAAACTGATGAACGAGTTTATAATACCAGTATGCACGATGAAAATATCCTTCTGCCAGAATCGCATTCTTATCTGTTTCAGAAATATCTGCTTCCTGCGATCTTGAAATAACAGTATTCGCCTTTTGAATAGCTTCAAAACCTTTGCTCCAAAATGTTCCGATCTGGGAATCTCCATATGCACCCGGTTTCAACTGAATATCGAAATTCTTCAAAGTTTGCGCTACAATATTACCCGCAACCGCTACATCCGAAGTCATTAACTCGGTACAAGCGTATGAATTGTTTCCTATAAATTCAGGACGTACCATAGCCCTACAAGAAACTAAAGCTCCTTCAAGCCCTTCTTTTGTCACTAAAGTATTTTCAGGAGAGAAAAAAGAAAGCGGCTCAGGTTTCAACCAATCATTGCAAGAAACCAAGCAAGAACTCAAGAGTAATGTAAAAGTAACATTACGTATGTTTTTTATTCTAACTATATTTTTCATAATCATTGTTATTATAAGGTAAAGTTAACACCAAAAGTAAACGTACGTGGAGCCGGAGATAACGATTCCGGATCCCAAAAGTTCCATCCTGTAATGACAAACGGATTAGATACATTCATATAAACCCTTGCATTAGAAATACCAAATTTCGATAATGCATTCTTAGGTATTCTGTAAGTTAAGGATACTTCCTGTAACCTCACATAGGAACGATTCTTATAAACATTAAATGAAGGCGATTTGGTATTCGAACACAAACGTGCATATTCGTTAGTCGGATTATCAGGAGTCCAATAATCATATTTATATGCATTTACACGATCATAATAATAGTCTGTTGCGTGTGCATAGTGGCTGTTACTTGACTTGTGACCTAAATCTGAACGGATAAAGAAATAGAAATCAATACACTTGAATAATTCAAAATTGTTTCCCACACCGAAAGAAAAGCGGGGACGTTTATATCCTTGGAATACTTTGTCATCTTCCGGCAAATATTCACCATCCTCATTTACATCCCATATTTTAAAGTCACCGGGTTCTTTTCCATATTTGGCAGCTTCCTCTTTTTCATTCTCCTGCCAAACACCCAGAATTTTATAATCATAAATCTCATCAAGTGCATGCCCTATATACCAACCATTTTGAATATCATCATCTTCGCGCTGACCTATCACATTACCTTCTTTATCTAAAACATCAACCATTTCTCCATAAAGATGAGCTATCTCATTACGGTTGAGTGAAGCAACCAAAGAAGAAGACCATCTAAAGTTCTTCTTATCGATATTTACTGAATTAAGTGAAATCTCAAAACCTTTGTTCCGCACTTCACCAAGGTTACTTGTCACACTGGAGAAGCCTGTAATATCCGGCAACGAACGATCTAGCAACAAATCTTTTGTTGACATGTAATACGCCTCTATACTACCGCTTAAGCGATCTTTCAAAATACTGAAATCAATACCGACATTATATGCTTCCGTCTTCTCCCACTTCAATTCCTTATTTGCCAATGTACTGGTATAAATACCGATTACAGTACTACCATTATGAAGATATTTCTCATCGTCAAGATTAGCCAAAGCAGCATAGCGCCCAATACTACGATTACCGTTAATACCCCATGATAAACGTAATTTGAGATTGTCTACCCAATCTATTTTCTTCATAAATTTTTCTTCGCTCAATCTCCACCCGAAAGCAAATGCAGGAAAGTTGGCATACGGGTTACTTGAACCAAAAGCAGAATAACCGTCACGACGGAAAGAAGCGGTAAACAGATACTTATCCATCAAACCATAATTTACACGCGCCATCATTGCATTACCTGTATCAACTGTATCATCACTAGACACTGTTGGATTTGTACCCTTACCTATACCATGCCATCCTAATACCTCGGAAGGTACGATATTGGAATTAGTAGCATTGTCTGACCAAAACTGGTTCTTTTCTAAATTAAACAGTAAAGTCAAGTCTACACGATGAATATCATTAAAAGTTTTATTCCATCTCAATATATTATCAAACATCCATGAATGCGAACTTTTATTACGACGTACAGCCTTTCCTTTCGTTTTCTCGCCTGCTATACTTGTGGAAGAATCAAAATAATGGTTCTTATTCCAGTCATTATAGTCGGAGTAATTCATTTCATATACAAAGCCGAAAGGTAAAGTCACCTTGGCTGTCAATGTAGCATTAAATGTTTGAGTTACATTGAAACGATCTCTTTCCTGATAAGAAGCAAACGGGTTAGTACTCATGTTATCATCATTAGGATAAAACTTCAACGAACCATCTTCTTCATATTTGCTTCCCCATGGGCTTGCCTGAATACCTTCCGCCCAATCAACTTCATCCACGCTTTCATCTCTCGTGGCATAATGTGCCTGTAAGCCCACTTGCAACCATTTAGTCACATCGGCAGTCAGATTCAGTCTTGAACGGATAGTTCTGTACTTATCCCCTACCACAATACCATCATTGAAAACACCGCCCAATGACCAATAATAAGAAACTTTGTCTGTTTTACCAGAGATACTTACATTGTAGTCCTGACGAAGAGCATTCTGGAAAGATTCGTCATACCAATCTGTTTCGCGTCCTGCAAGATAGTTATCAATCTCCGTAGTAGAGAAAGCCAAACGGTTTAACCAAATTTCCGTAGGATTAGCATCCGTTCCTGCACCGGTATATCCCAACCATGTGGATAAATCAACTCCTTCGGGAAGTTCATTCGGATTATGGAAATAGCCTGCCGGACGTGAAGGGTTATTGCGAATCTTTTCATCTCTACGCATGATTGTATATTCCTGTCCATTGAAAGGTCTTTGGTTACAGGTTAAATTAGAAACACCCATTTTGGCATCAAAATTAATAACCGGTTTGCCTTCTTTTCCTTTCTTGGTAGAAATCACCACAACTCCCGAAGCCGCACGTGAGCCATAAACAGCAGCCGAGCTACCATCCTTCAATATGTCTACCGATTCAATATCATTTGGATTAATATCTGCCAATTCTCCGTTGAAGATTACTCCATCCAATACAATTAGAGGTGCATTACTTGCGTTTATTGATTTCTCACCGCGAATAAGCATTGTTCCACCCCCTTTGGCAGAAGTGCCGAAAGTAGAAGAAAAACCGGCTACCGTACCTCTTAATAAGTCTGATACGTCAGTTACTGCATTAGTATTATTCGCTGTCGATACACGGGTAATCGCTCCCGTTAAATCCTTTTTCTTTAAAGTACCATAACCTACAACTACCACTTCTTCGAGCTGAGCTACGTCTTCTTTCATTTCCACATCAATACGACTTTTTCCTTTTGTATCAACTTCCTGAGTTTGATAACCTATATAAGAGAATACCAATACCGCCGGTTGTTTGGGAACAGTCAACGAATAGTTTCCATCCATATCCGTAATCACTCCCACCGTACTTCCTTTCACTTGCACTGTGGCACCAATAACTCCCTCGCCTGCCGAAGTAACCTTTCCGGTTATAACCTGACTTTGGGCAAATCCAATTTGCGCTATTGCAATGAATAAGAGCAAAAATACTGCTCTAAAATTCAATTCTTTGTGTTCTTCTGTCATAGCATTCATTTGTTTTTATTCAGATAATTCTTTGTTGAGTTAATAACTTTTGTCTTTATAATAGGTACCGGTAATTATTATCCTCCTTTCTTTACATATCAATATTTTCCATTTGTCACCCTATACTCCGCTTCCTTCCCCGGCACATCAAAATAGGCAGCTTCCGCATAACCGTTTCTGCTGTACAGGGCAATTCCGCTTCGTCTCATTACACTCTTTCGGGGAGAAAGAGCTTCAAATGTTGTTTCTCCGTCGCGCAGAGAAAGATTCACTTTATTGCTTATCATATTCACACGTGTCATTTCTTCACCGTCATCTACCAACATCGGATAATATACACGCATGGATTGTGCTTCTCCTTGCAAGTTATCTTTCACAGTCACACCCTTTTCATCAATAGTGAACTGTTGAGTTATCCGGGATACTCCGTTGAAATTGCCGATATAAGCTATCTCAAATCTCACTCTTTTAGGAGTCTGTTCTTTTATAGTGACTTTGATTTCAGGCAACGGTGTATCCGTGTATGCCGAATAGAGTTCCGTATTGGGATAACTGATATTAGTATATTCCGCCATACGATGTTCCTTTCCTTCTTTATCGAACCAAGCCGGACCTACCGATAACAGTTCTCCTCCCAAATCCTGTTTCTTCTTATTGTCCCACTTATGCGGAACTGCATCCGAAGGTCCCAGTTGAGGATTACTGCCCTTCAAGTGAATACGAATCAATCCCGTAGCATTATATCTCGGATCTCCGCTGAGTTCATATTCAATGTAATTACCTCCTGCATTAGCAAAGAGCTTATGGAACACATCTTGCATAGGGATAACATATCCTCCCACATCGGCAGGTGAAGGCAGTTCCTTTATGGAGTTGTCGGCATAGAGGTAGGCAACAGACATCAACCAGCAGGCAAGCAAGTTATATTGCGATTGTGCCGAGTAGCTCTCGTAACCGTGCATCACCTCTATCGGGAAGCGGTTCTTAACGATGAAGCCTGAGCCGTCTCCACGTTTCCAGCGGGCAATGCTTTTCAATGACAGGTGAGCCGCACGCTTAAATGCTCCCGCTTCTTTCATTTTCCCCTGAGCCGCATACTGGGATGCATAGATTTCATACGTAACCGCTGCGGCTGCTTCATTCCAGATATGCTGTGCGCTCCGTCCGCCTGTGGGGACTTCCCCGTAAGGCGACTGCATAAGCAGTGAAGTCCATGCCCCGTCGAGCAACTTCTGAGAATAGAAATCTTTGCAAGCTCCGTTATATCCTTCAACGAGAATGGAAGCCATAAACTGACGTGTAAACTCGTCATACACCATTGGCGGATTGGTTTTGTTGTCAATGTACAGTCCGTTGGCAGACATGTATTGCTTTTGATGCTCAAAATGCATTTCAAGAAAGTCCTTATCCCTGGCAATGTTCTCTTTCATACGGATATACTCTCCCGCCAAAGCCACTACGTTATGATTATAACAGAACTTCTTTCTCCGCAGGTTATCTTTATACAGCAGATAAGGATCGACTTCGGCTATCTTCTCTTTCCACACGGTCATCTGTGCTTCCGATACATATCCTTGGTATAAATCGAGCGACATCATAATGGGTTGGATAAAGAACTCTCCATGATGATGGGCACAACGGTTTTCATTCATTTCGGCAATGGAGCAATCCAATGCTTTGATACCGCTTTTAAGGAGTACGGCGTCTTTTACAAAACCCGTTTTATTAAGCAAACCCACCGAAAGGGCATAACACGGAGTGGAGTATTGCCATTCTATTTTATAAACAGGATCGATTATAGCTCCCGTTTCCTTGTTCTGATAAGGATAGAAAGCTCTGACCTGCCGCTCTATCTGAACCAGATATTCCCTGTTATCAAACCCTGTAGCAGTGAAGCCGGCACATCTGGTTTGATTCTTCAAAAAGCTTGCTATCCTGTCGCCATAAGGATGGTTTGCATGGATAGCTTCAACCTGAGCAGGCAGGATGTTTGCTGCTTCCCGCAAGGATGAAGCTGCAAACAAACTGCTCTGAATCAGTAAACCACCTAACAAAATAAACAGTGTTTTCATAGTAACATACATAACTTTGGTTATACTTAGTCTTTTTACCCTATATACCTAAACCTATTCGTCCCTATGGTTAAGGTCATTTGTCCCGTCATTTTCTTTATAAGCAGTAGACCTTTTACCAGCATAGTGTAGGCTTTATATCATTTAGGTCTACTCATTTCTTAAATATACTGTACGGAGTATGCAGAAAACGTTAGGACAAACAACCTTAACTATCCATATCTATTACCTTAACTTTACTGTTTTATCGCCTTATCCAAACGGACATCCGGGCATCCGCTCCATATCCTCTTGCCTGTCCACTCCGCATAAGGAGCTGTCCAGAACTTACTGTTTACGGGAAGTCCCAATGCAACAAATACCGAAGTGCACAAGTAAAGGCTTCCTGTAGATATATATCTTTCGGCAATGGCAGGCTGATGTCCGCAGAAACCCAAGGTGAGCCAACCTTTAGAGTCAAAATTGCCGGAGACACTCATATGTTTCTTTATCACAGCCGTCAAACCGCAACGTGCCTGAGCTTCTGTTACACTTGCCGGAAGATAGCCCAGAAGTGCAGCCTGCGAAAGCACCTGAAACGTACCAAAGCGGTAAGCAATGGAACGACCAACCACGGGATAGGAACCATCCGGTGAGATGAAACGCTCCTGCTGTTCTGCATACCGGGTGAAACGTACCTTTTCGAGATTGAAAAGTTCATCTTCACCTTTCTTGTGTTTGTGCATGACGGTCAATACATCGAGCAGCATGGGGTGGATAACATAGCTGTTATAATAATCCATATGTAGGCTTGGTCCGTCTCCATACCAAGCATCCCCTTTATACCATTCCTTGAATCGTTTCAGTGCGTATTCCACGGGAGCAGGATTCCACTCACCGGTAAATTCGAGAACAGCAGCCTCAACCGTAGCCGAGAATAATAACCAATTGCTTTCAATGGGCTTTATCTTTCTGATGTCCTGCAAAGCATTCAACACATCCTGCTTGGTTTTCGGAGAAAGATTTCCCCAAACCTGTTTCGGTGCACGAAGTAATCCCTGACAGAAGAAAGCTGCATCAACCAAAGGCTGGCGTGTCTTTACGAAATTAAGATAGTCGGGCGATGCGGAATCAAAGCCGTGAGCTATGGATTTCACCATCAGGTCTATATACTTTGCCCTTAGCTTTCCCTCCGGGGAGCTATCGGGACCGAGTTCCAACCACGGGGCGATTCCGGTGAGAAGTCTGCCCAATGCTTCCAAATGGGTGGTTTTGGTGTTCGGAGGATCCGTGACACCCGACACGGTTTCCACAGGCATCGCTTTCTTTAAATTACCCTCACTCATGTTTACCAATACAGGATCGGCTATTTTCGTGAGTACACTCACCCAATATTCCCTGTCTTGCTGCCCGGTTGTTTGCTGAGCCGTCGCCATGTTTGCTTGATAGAGTATCACCATCAAAGCAATGCATATCTTACAGATTACGTTTTTCATCATGTTTTCTCGTATTTCGTCTTTTATTCTTTAATAAATTTATCTATCGGAAATGCTTCGCCTGAGAAAGCTTTCTTGCTCGTCCAGTTTTCGGGAGCGGCTGTCCAGAATTCATCAGTTGCAGGCAAACCAAGGGAAACAAAGCCCAAACTGCACAAATACACACAGGGAGTAGACAGGTAAACGTCCCCCAACTCCGGCTGATTGCCACATACACCGATAGTGAGCCAACCTTTATCATCGAATGTTCCGGACTGTTCAAACAATCGCTTCATTACGGCAGTCAGTGCACAACGAACCTGTGCCGGTTTGATGGTTCCGGGAAGTTGTTTCATCAAAGCCGTGCGTGCCAAGACCTGAAAAGCTGCGAAACGGTAAGTTACCGAGCGTCCTATGACGGGATAAGTGCCGTCCGGTGCAATCATCCGTTCCTGTATTTCGGCATAACGCTTGAAGCGGGTTATTTCCTTATCATATAGCTCTTGATATTCGGGCTTATACTTTTTCGTCACTTCGAGCACTTGAAGCAACAAAGGATGAATTACATAGCTGTTGTAATAATCCAAGTGGAACACTGCTCCGTCGCCATAAATACCATCGCCTTTATACCACTCTGCATGAGAGTCTAAAGCGTGTTTCACTACATCGAAGTTCCATTCACCGGAGAATTCTTTCAGTCCGCACTCAACCATTGCCGAGAAAAGTAACCAGTTATTGTTTCCCGGCTTCATGGTACGAGTAGATTTCCACTGTTCTATCAGTCTTTCACGGGTAACTTTATTGAGATTTCCCCAAAGCTGCACCTGTGCTTTCATCAAACCTTGTATAAGGAACGCGCTGTTGACAAGGATTTGACGGGTAGCCGTACTGTTGAAATAATCATTTGAAACAGGATTTACAGAATTTGCCAACGCTTTGCAAGACATCTTGATATACTTTGCACGCAGTTGGCCTTCGGGAGTCTCATCAGGACCAAGCTCCAACCACGGCGCCAAGCCGGCAAAGGTTCTTCCCACCGATTCCATGTGTGTAACAAATTCACGGGAACTTGCTTTGGCAGATGAAGAGCGTCCTACGGGAATGCTCGCTTTGAGTTTGTCCTCACTAAGATTACGAATAACAGGATCTGCTATTTTAATTAATGTATTTACCCAATACTCCCGGTCGGCTACCGGAGTTGAATTCTCATGTGCCTTCATCTTTGGGAAAGCAGCAAAAGCTAAAACAAATAATATGATAATTGCGTTTTTCATAAATATGAATATTTGACGAAAGCAAAGATAGAGGATAGACCGTTAAAGGAATAACCCACAGATTCAGACTTATGTTAAATTCATACAAAGACGGCAGATAAAGACAATCGTACAATATCACTATTGTTCGTACAATATCATTATCGTTTCAACTTAAAAAGTTTATATATTTGTTTGCAACAAATTACAGATATGAAAAAAAGCCTTATCCTCTTTATCTTATTCTCTGTGCTCACTTCAATTTCCTCCACAAGGGCACAAAGCAACATTAGAATACATTCCTCACACTTGCAGACAAATGAAGGAATGCATCAAACCACCGTTTACTCCATTTACCAAGACGAATTCGGCATCATGTGGTTCGGAACGAAGAACGGTTTGATAAAATATGACGGCAACAAAACGGAATACATAGACAAACTGTATCAGGATGTGCCCACTGCCGAGAGTCTCATCCGGAGAATATGCGGCGACAAAAAAGGAAAAATATATCTGGATACCCGTTCGGGAGTTATCCAACTGGATATACGTTCCAACAAATTTACCCACATTATACCTTATACCAATACCATTAACTACGGTAATTCCAAATTATGGGTAGGAATTAAGAATACCGTTTACCAGTGGGACAACAATCAGTTGGTTAAATATTACAGTCTGCCCGATTCCACTTCCGTTATCGACTATATCATAGAAACCCCGCAGCAGGACATATGCATCGGGACCAAAGATAACGGAGTGTTCCTTATTGAAAAGGATATGACTATCAGAAACATTCTTCCCCACACAAAGCAAATACGTCAACTATTGCTCGACTCGGAGCAAAACATATGGATTGCCACACGCCGAAATGGTTTGTTTAAGCTGGGTAAGTGTAATCAGATAGAAAATTATTTGCATGATCCAAGTAATCCTGAGAGTATTTCAAGCAATATTATCCGGGCTATCTGTGAAGACAATTCGGGCAATTTGTGGATTGCCACTTTCAACGGACTGAACAAATATCAAAGAAACGATGACAGGTTCATTCACTACGAGTATCTGAGTGATAACCTTTATACCCCCAACGATGGTTCCATTTACTGCCTGGCAAAAGATGAACAAGGTACCATTTGGAGCGGTTCTTTCATAGGAGGAATCAACTTCTTCAACCCGGAGTATGAAACATTCACTTATCACTTCCCACTTGAACAACATATCAATTCGAATGAGAACCTGCTGTTTGGCAAAACAACCGAAGATAAGGAAGGTAACTTATGGATTTGTGCCGAGCGGGGAGGTATATACCAATTCAACAGCCAAAGCAGGAAACTCGTTCCTTTCTCCATAAAAGGAGAAACCTACAATGCACAAACTTTATATCTCGACAACTCAAACAATACTCTATGGGTGGGCACACTACTCGAAGGATTAAAGGAATTGAACCTGAATACCAAGTCTGTACGTACTTACAAGGACGAAACTCTCATCAATGACAATATCCGTAAAATCATACCTTATAAGGATAAACTCATTTTAGCTACCCATAGCGGTGTCGGGGTGTTCGACAAAAGTAAAGGAAGTTGTGAGCACCTGTCTCCCGCAAATGAATACCGATTGGATGAGAAAGCCATAACAAACCTTATGCTCGACAGGAAAGAAAGGCTTTGGATTTCTACCAGCAACGAACTATTCAGATATAACTTACCGGAGAAGCAGATGGAAAAAATCAATCTGTGTGAAGGTTCAAACTACTCCGTCAATAAAATATATGAAAGCAACAATGGTAACATCTGGATAGGAACAGCAAGACAAGGATTGTATCTCAACCCCAAAGGAGAGAACGGATTTACACACATAGACAAAGAGAAAGGGTTGAACAGTAACTTCATTGTAGATATTGCAGAGAATAGTAAAGGGGACATCCTGGTTGCCACAGGTAACGGGTTGAGTTGCATAAAGGCAAACAGCCAAGAGATTATCAATGTCAATAAAAATAAGTTTATCCCCACTTTCAATATCACAGATTACAGCTTGTATATCTCTAAAAAGAATCATGTATTTCTTGGAGGGCAGAACATTCTTTGTGAATTCCCGTTCGAAAAGTTGTTTATAGAACCACAGGATTACCGGGTGAACTTATCCAACCTGATAGTGAATGGCGAGAAGGTGGAAGTGAATGATGCAAGCAAAATATTGAATGAATCTTTGTTGCTTTGCGATAAGATAAAGCTATCCCACAATGCCAACTCTTTCTCTATCGAGGTATTCACCAACAATTATGCCAATGAACTGAAATGCGGCATCCGCTACAAGTTGGAAGGACTGGACAAGGATTGGAAGCGTGCTAACAGTTTGAACGAAATAACTTACACAAACCTGTCGTCCGGTAACTATATCCTTCGTATTCAAGGTGAGTCAAAGCTCCCGTCGGGCGAATATCCCGAAAGGATTTTAGAGATAGAAGTGCAGGCTCCTTTCTATCAGACCAGCATCGCGTACATTATATATATACTGGTCGGCTTCTTCATTTTATATGAAATCTACCAGATACTAATGCTGCGTTCTTCATTAAAACTGGAAAAGGAACAGAAGAAACAGATTGAAGAACTGAATCAAACCAAACTGCGTTTCTTCACCAATATATCACATGAATTTAAAACCCCTCTTACTTTAATATTCAGTCAGGTAGAGATTATGCTCCAATCCAGAAGCCTGTCACCCAAGCTATACAATCGCCTGTTAAGTATTTGGCGCAATGCCACCCGCATGAATAAACTGATTGCCGAACTTATGGACTTCAGGAAACAGGAACAAGGTTTTCTAAAATTACATGTGAGCTATAACAACATTGTTAATCTGGTTAATGAAATCAGCCTGTCATTCAAGGAATATGCAGACACCCGCAAGATCAGCCTGAAAGTGGAAACAAACGATGAAGATGTGTCTTTCTATTATGACTCGCGCCAGATGGAGAAAGTATTGTTCAATCTGCTTTCCAATGCATTCAAGTTTACTCCCGATAACGGTAATATCACCATAGAAATCAATAAGAATGCAGATAAAGTCCAAATCAAAGTGATTGATACGGGTATCGGAATCAGTTCTAAAGAAATAAACAAGATATTCGACCGTTTCTATCAGAGTGAGGACACTAACTACAGCAACAAATACGGTACAGGCATAGGACTTGCTTTTGCCAGAAACATTGTGGAAGCACATAAAGGAACGATACAAGTAAAAAGCAAGAAAGGAGAAGGAAGTTGTTTCATCATTGAAATGCCCCTAAACATAGAATATCCTACCGATCAGATACAATCGGATGCGGATGTTGTTCTAAACGATTTTGACCGGCTGGAAGACCACTCGGAAAACAATGTTCCCGATGAGAAATTCTTCGACGAACTGATTAAGCAACAAGAGGAAGCAAACACAAGAAACTCCAAGATTCTCATTGTAGAAGACAATGAAGAAGTAAGGAACTTACTTATTTCCATCTTCGAACCTATCTACATTGTGGAAACGGCCGTTAATGGTGCCGAAGGATATGAAAAGACGCTCGATATAAAACCGGATATTGTGTTGAGTGATGTGGTAATGCCCGAAATGTCGGGCACGGAACTTTGCCGGAAGATTAAAACCAACATAGAAACGTCTCATATTCCAATTATACTATTAACCTCGCAAACTGCATCCGAATATATTATTGAAGGGTTGAAAATAGGTGCAGATGACTACATAACAAAACCTTTCAGCATTAAGCATCTTATTATCCGTTGCAATAATCTGGTCAACTCAAGAAAGATGTTGCAAGCAAAGTTTGCCAGGGAAATCAACACCTCGGTTGAGATGATTGCCACCAGTTCATTGGATCAAAGCCTAATAGAAGACTCTATCCGCATCATCAACGAAAACCTCGATAATCCGATGTTTAACATAGATTTCCTTGCACAACAGGTGGGAATGGGAAGAACCAAATTCTTCTCAAAGATTAAAGGAATCACAGGGTTGACTCCAAACGAATTTGTTATTAACACAAAACTGAAAGCAGCCATAAAGATACTCAGGGAAGACAATAACATATCTATCAATGAACTCGCGTTCCAACTCGGATTCAGTTCTACGAGCTATTTCATCAAACTATTTAAAGAATTGGTTGGAATGACTCCCACTCAATACAAGCAAAGTCTGACAAAAGATAAGAACGAATAGTAGTATTGGAAAGTATAGAAAAAACGTCCCTACGTTTCAGTTGAAACGTAGGGACGTTTTGCTTAAAGTGTAAGGACGTTTATTCCAAAACGTTTAAACGTTCCTTTTACTAGTTATCTCCATACATTCTTGCACGAAGTTCCTTGATATGATCGGAAGTAATATATTCATCATACTCCATCATCTTATCAATGATGCCATTCGGAGTCAACTCAATGATACGGTTCGCCACCGTTTGGATGAACTCGTGGTCATGGGATGAAAACAAGACGTTTCCTTTGAAATTCTTCAAATTATTATTGAACGCCTGAATAGATTCCAAATCCAAGTGGTTGGTTGGAGTGTCGAGAATCAAACAATTTGCATTGCGCAACTGCATGCGGGCAATCATACAACGCATCTTCTCACCTCCCGAAAGTACATTGACTTTCTTCAAAACTTCTTCACCGGAGAAAAGCATACGTCCGAGGAATCCTTTCATATAGACTTCATTACCTTCTCCAAACTGGCTTAACCAATCTACGAGGTTCAGATCGGATTCAAAGAAGCTGCTGTTATCCACCGGCAGGTAAGCAGTGGTAATCGTCACTCCCCAAGCAAACTTTCCGGCTTGTGGTTTACGGTTATCATTGAGAATCTCGAACAATGCAGTCATGGCACGCGGATCATGGCTAAGGAATACTACTTTATCTCCTTTCTCTATATTGAAGTTTACATCATTGAACAATACAACTCCGTCTTCTGTCTCGGCACGTAAACCCGACACTTCCAATATCTGGTTGCCCGGTTCGCGTTCGGGAGTAAAGATGATACCCGGATATTTACGTGAAGATGGTTTGATTTCTTCCACATTCAACTTTTCAAGCATCTTCTTACGGCTGGTTGTCTGCTTGCTCTTTGCCACATTGGCACTGAATCGGCGGATAAATTCTTCCAGTTCTTTCTTTTTTTCCTCGGCTTTTGCTTTCTGGTTTTGCTGCTGGCGAAGTGCCAACTGACTCGATTCATACCAGAAACTATAGTTACCGGCAAACATATTCACTTTACCAAAGTCAATATCCACAGTATGTGTACAAACAGAGTCGAGGAAGTGACGGTCATGGCTCACTACCAACACAGTATGCTCAAAGTTTGAAAGATATTCTTCCAACCATGTCACCGTATCCATATCCAAGTCATTGGTAGGCTCATCGAGCAACAAATTGTCAGGATTACCATAAAGAGCTTGTGCAAGCATGACGCGCACCTTTTCTTTACCGCTCAGGTCACCCACCAACATATAGTGTTTATCTTCTTTTATACCTAATCCGCTAAGCAGGCTTGCCGCATCACTTTCTGCATTCCAACCGTCAAGTTCGGCAAACTTTTCTTCAAGCTCGGAAACTCTCAATCCGTCTTCATCCGTAAAGTCTGTTTTTGCATAAAGTTCTTCGCGTTGTTTCATGATGTCCCACAAAACGGTGTGCCCCATCATCACAGTATCCATAACTGTGTATTGGTCCCATTTAAAGTGGTCCTGACTTAAAACAGAAAGACGTTCGCCCGGTCCTAAAGTAACAGAACCTTTGGTTGGTTCCAGTTCTCCGGATATTGCTTTCAGGAAAGTAGATTTTCCGGCACCGTTTGCACCGATTACTCCGTAAATATTTCCGTTTGTAAACTTCATATTCACGTCATTATACAACACTCTTTTACCAAACTGAATGGCTAAGTCTGAAACTGTAATCATCCTAATATACCTTATTAAATATAGTTATTCTTTTTTGAGTGTGCAAAGGTAGGCATTTTAATTCATAAATATGTGCCAGTGTGGCAGATTTTCCCTACTTTTGCAAAATATTTGGTCTGCAGAAACAAGTAGGCACGAAATTTGTTAGGAAGAAATTAACCAAAACCCTAACTGTCATGAACAAGAATAAGAAAAACAAAAAAATTAATATGAATCCGAAAGAAAATAATCAACCAAAAGAAGAAGAACTCTTGAAGAATCAAGAAGAGGAAGCAAACCTCAACGAAGAAGCTCAGCAAGAAGCTGAAGAAGAATTGACGAACGAAGAGAAGTTAGAAAAAGATTTGGAAAATGCTCAAAAGGAGATTGAAGAGCAACATGACAAATACCTGCGCCTCTCTGCCGAGTTCGACAATTACCGTAAACGTACGATAAAAGAAAAAGCCGAGCTTATCAAAAACGGAGGAGAAAAGACCATTGCCGCTATTCTCCCCATACTTGACGACTTTGAGCGCGCATTGAAAACAATGGAAACATCCGATGATGTAAAAGCCATGCGCGAAGGAATAGAGTTAATATATAACAAGTTCCTCAAAGTTCTTTCACAGGAAGGCTTGCAGAAAATAGAAACCGACGGACAAGAGTTCAACACAGATTATCACGAAGCAATTGCATTAGTCCCTGCACCGACAAAAGAACAGAAAGGAAAAATTCTGGACTGCGTGCAACCCGGTTATCAATTGAATGATAAAGTAATACGCCACGCCAAAGTAGTAGTGGCTCAATAATAACGGCAGAAACATGGCAAAAAGAGACTATTACGAAGTACTGGAAGTAACAAAAACCGCAACGGCGGAAGAAATTAAAAAAGCATATAGAAAGAAAGCCATCCAATATCACCCTGACAAAAACCCGGGTGACAAAGAGGCAGAAGAGAAGTTTAAGGAAGCAGCAGAAGCATATGATGTGCTGAGCAATCCTGATAAACGCTCACGCTACGACCAATTCGGGCATGCAGGCGTAAGCGGCGCTGCCGGAAACGGTGGTCCGTTCGGAGGATTCAGCGGAGGCATGTCTATGGACGACATCTTCTCTATGTTTGGTGACATATTCGGGGGACATGGCGGAGGCGGCTTCGGTGGATTTGGCGGTTTCGGTGGCGGACAGCAAACTCAAAGACGTTTCCGTGGTTCAGATCTCCGGGTTAAGGTTAAACTGAACTTGAAAGAGATCTCTACCGGAGTTGAGAAAAAATTCAAACTCAAGAAATACGTAACATGTAACCATTGTCATGGTTCGGGAGCAGAAGGAAATGGAGGTGCTGAAACTTGTCCTACCTGTAAGGGTAGCGGTTCGGTTATCCGCAACCAGCAAACCATCCTCGGAACAATGCAAACCCGTTCCACTTGCCCCACCTGTGGAGGTGAAGGAAAGATTATCAAGAACAAGTGCAAAGAGTGTTCGGGTGAAGGAGTGGTTTATGGAGAAGAAGTAGTAAGCGTTAATATTCCGGCCGGTGTTGCCGAAGGCATGCAACTCTCTATGGGAGGAAAAGGTAATGCAGGTAAACACAATGGAGTGCCGGGAGATTTGCTCATCCAAGTGGAAGAAGAACAGCATCCGGAATTGATTCGTGACGAAAACGACCTTATCTATAACCTATTGTTAAGTTTCCCAACAGCAGCCTTAGGCGGAGCTGTTGAAATACCAACCATTGATAACAAAGTAAAAGTAAAAATAGAACCGGGAACACAACCGGGTAAAGTGCTTCGATTACGTGGCAAAGGTCTTCCGAGCGTTAACGGATACGGCACAGGCGACTTACTGGTAAATGTAAGCGTATATGTTCCAGAAGCATTAAACAAAGAGGAAAAAAACACTCTTGAAAAGATGGAACAATCGGATAATTTCCAACCGAATACTTCTATTAAAGACAAGATATTCAAGAAGTTTAAAAGTTTTTTCGACTAAACAAAAGCAGAACTGCTTATAAAAGAAATCCCCGGTAAGCCAGCTTACCGGGGATTTACTTTTTTATCTAATCAAAGTATCAATTATCATTCTTATTATCCAAAGCTTCAAAGCAAGAGTTCTTACTCACAAACTCAGGAACAATTTCTTTCATAGATCCTACAATACGCATTTGGTCGTATGAATAGCTTTCATCAATCATCTTTTGAATACGGACTTTCACTTCATCATAATCATACTCACGAACCGTTGCGATCATGATCTTTTCATGGTAAGTAGGTTTAGTGAACTCTTTCACATTCAGCAATTCCTCATAAAGTTTCTCACCATGACGCAAACCGGTAAACTCAATCCGCACATCGGTTCTGCCCGATAAGCTAATCATTTTCTTTGCCAGATCAACAATCTTCACGGGTTTACCCATATCAAAGATATAAATCTCGCCACCGTTTCCCATACTTCCGGCCTCAAGTACCAAGCGGCAAGCTTCAGGAATAGTCATGAAATAACGGATAATCTCGGGATGGGTAACCGTTACAGGTCCTCCTCTCTGTATCTGATCTTTAAAACGAGGAATAACAGAACCATTGGACCCCAACACATTACCAAAACGGGTGGTAATGAACTGAGTTGCATTGTCCTTTCCTTCCGCTTTCAGTTTCTTGGCCAATGACTGAACATAAATTTCTGCCAAACGCTTTGAACATCCCATTACATTGGAAGGATTAACTGCTTTATCGGTAGAGATCATCACAAACTTATGAGCACCGTATTTCACTGCCAAGTCTGCAATATTGCGTGTTCCCATCACATTGACCTGAATAGATTCGGAAACATTATCCTCCATCATCGGAACATGCTTGTAAGCAGCAGCGTGGAAAACATATTGCGGCTTGTACTCCTTGAAGATAGCTTCCATACGGGTATTATTAGTGATGTCCGCAACAATCGTTTCGGCACTTATGTCACGCCATTTGTCTTGCAGTTCCAAGCGAATATCATGCAAAGGAGTTTCCGCCTGATCCACCAATATTAATTTATAAGGATTGAAAGACGCAACCTGACGCATTATCTCACTGCCGATAGAGCCGGCAGCTCCGGTAATCATCACCCTCTTACCCTCCAAGTGGGAGGCAATCTTAGGTAAATCTACCTGAATAGGATCACGTTGCAATAAATCCTCAATCTGAATTTCTTTTAATTGCGTATGGTCAATTATCTGAGTTCCCCACTCGCTCAAAGGAGGAGCAGTCAGCAGTTTCACATGATGCGATAACAGCATATCCAACAAAGGGGAAGCATTCAATTGATCCATCTTTGCCGGAGAGATAATAACCGTATTCACCTCACGTTCTATAATCTTCTCTACGAGGTTCTCGTCATTAGCATACACTTTAGCTCCCATCATGATTTTACCTATCAATTCCGACTCATCGGCAATGAATCCACGAAGGCGATAACGATTTCTGAGGTTTACACGCAAAGACTTTGCAATCCCTATCCCGGCTTCCTTTGCGCCATAGATAAACACATTTACGCTGTGACGGTTATCGAAGTTAAGAAGTTCATAAAAGACTTTTACCGAAATGCGCGAACCTGCCATCAGTGCAAAATTAAGCACATAGGCCATAAAGATTACACTATCCGGCAACATCTTCACACCTTCTATCATGTAGAATATAAGGTTGGCCACCATTAATATGGCATAACTCATAGACAACGACAGGAAGATACGCATCACATCAATGAATGAAGAGAATCTCAACACACCTGAATACGTACGAAAGAAACGGAAGAAAACAACATTAACTAAAATGGTAACAAGCAAAGAAATCTCAACAGAAGTAGAATTAGTTACAAGACTTTGCAAGTTGTAACGCAAGGTATAGGCTACCAAACAAGAAAGGATAACCAAAAATACATCAAACAAAAGTATAGACCAGATAGGAAATACCTTAGCTGATAAGTATTTACGAAAAAACTTATTTCTCATTTCACTGACATAATTTGTATTGGCCTCGCAAAGATACGCTTTCCTTTTTGAAAGGAGATGCTTTTATGCCATAAAAAACATGCTTACATGCAATTTTCCTTTTACAGAATAACGCCTTTATTTAAAGTTTAGTTTATAATCTGACCAATAATTCATAAAAAGAGAACACCCTATTCTATTGATTCATAGAACAGGGTATAATCTTACTTGTTACAACAAATTACTAGCCAATTCACTTAATGCACTTCGCTCGCCTTTCACTAAGTTCACGTGAGCAAACATGTTTTGTCCTTTCATTTTATCAATCATATATACCAAGCCATTGGACTGAGCATCCAAATAAGGCTGGTCTATCTGCTGAATATCACCGGTGAATACCATTTTTGTACCTTCACCAGCACGGGTTATGATCGTTTTAATTTCGTGAGGAGTCAGGTTTTGTGCCTCGTCAATAATGCAGTACGTCTCGGAAAGGCTTCGTCCGCGGATGAAAGCCAACGCCTCAATGACCAACTGCTCACTCTTTTGCATGTCATCAATGCGTTTCACTTCAGAGGAAGTTCCTGCAAACTGGCGTTTAATCACATTCAGATTATCAAACAAAGGCTGCATGTAAGGAGCTACTTTTTCCTGTGCGTCCCCCGGAAGGAAACCAATGTCTTTATTGGATAAGGAAACGATAGGGCGGGCAAGCAATATTTGCTTGTAATCGTTCATCTGGCTCAAAGCCCCTGCCAAAGCCAAAAGAGTTTTACCTGTTCCCGCTTTTCCCGTGAGGGCAACCAGTTTTACATCCGGATCATTCAATATTTCAAAGGCAAAACTTTGTTCGGCATTGCGAGGTTCTATACCGTAATTCTTGGTTTTGTTTACTTTCTGAATGCAATGGGTAAAAGGATTGTAACGCGCCAATACACTGGAACGGTCACTCTTCATTATGAAACATTCATTCGGTTGCAGCAACTCCCTAAAGTCAATTTCACTGACATCAATGCCTTCCCGTGAAGAATATATCCTATCGATAAGTGCCGGATCAATGTTTTCAAACACTTCATTGGACTTCTCGAAGATGTCCATGTTAACCACCTTGTCGTTAATATAGTCTTCACACGTCACCCCAATGGAACGGGCTTTCATGCGGAGGTTCACATCTTTGGTAACAAGGATGGTGGGAACTTTCTTGTTTTTATTCTTCAACCAATCGGCAGTAGCGAGGATCTCATGATCGGGCTTGCGCTCCATAAAAGTGTTTCTCACCTTTTCGGACTCTATACCATCGGTAACGATATAAAGTTTGCCCATGCCTTCTCCCAGTTTCACACCGGCTTTAAGCGAATCCAAACCATCTGTGAGCAAATCGAGTTCACGAACAAATTCACGGGCATTATAGTTGATCTGTTCATTACCTTTCTTAAACTTATCAAGTTCTTCGAGGACAACGATAGGAAGGTAGATGTCGTTTTCCTGAAAATTCTTCAAGCAATCATAGTCATGAAGAATAACATTTGTGTCTAATACGAAATTTTTCTTTGTGCCCATACTTAACTTAGATTTAAATGTTGATATTTGCAATCTATTTCGCACATGGACTGCCTCGGCAGTTAATGATGCAACTAATATAACGATTTAACAGATAAAAAAGATTGCTTCGCAGTTAAATATTACAAAAATGATGAATTATCAAGAGACACTGGATTATTTATATAACAGCGTACCGATGTTCCAGCAAGTTGGAAAATCGGCTTACAAAGAGGGATTGGAGAATACTCACCGGTTGGATGAATATTTCGAACATCCTCACACAGAGTTCAAAACCATCCATGTGGGCGGTACGAATGGAAAGGGCTCTTGTTCGCATATCCTTGCTGCTATCTTGCAGGCGGCAGGATACAAGACAGGACTTTACACTTCTCCCCACTTGGTAGATTTCCGTGAACGCATCCGCATCAACGGAGAAACTATTTCCGAAGAATATGTCGTGGATTTCGTAGACAAGCACCGTTCTTTCTTCGAACCCCTCTCCCCTTCTTTCTTTGAACTGACTACCGCAATGGCATTCAGGTACTTTGCCGATAATGAAATAGATGTGGCAGTTATCGAAGTGGGACTGGGCGGACGCTTGGATTGTACCAACATCATTACCCCCGATTTAAGCATCATTACCAATATCAGTCTCGACCACACCCAGTTCTTGGGAAACACACTCGAACTGATTGCAGGAGAGAAAGCCGGAATCATTAAGAAAGGCATACCTGTGGTTATCGGGGAAACAACTGCCGAAACCAAACCGGTATTTCAGCACAAAGCCGAAGAAGCAGGTGCGCCGATTATCTTTGCAGAAGAAGAGCAACTGTTGCACAGTTGGGAAAAGGAACCGGATGGCTTTTGGAAGTATCAAACAGAAGATTACACAGACCTTCGTGGAGAACTCGGCGGACTGTACCAATTAAAAAACACCAATACCGTTCTGTCTGCCATTCGTCAGCTTATACAAAAGGGTTATCAGTTATTTGACTGGGACGTGAAGCGAGGTTTCGCCGAAGTTTCGGAAATGACAGGACTGTTGGGACGTTGGCAAAAGATTGGCGAACAGCCCACTATCATGTGTGACACAGGACACAACATTGGCGGTATCAGTTACATTGTGGAACAACTCGGTCGGCAAACCTACAAGAACCTGCATATCATTATAGGTATGGTAAACGACAAAGATGTCAGCGGAGTACTTGCCCTTTTACCCAAAGATGCCCGTTACTACTTCACCAAAGCGAGTGTGAAACGTGCGTTACCGGAAGATGAATTACAAAAGCTTGCCGAGCAAGCAGGATTAAAAGGCGAAACCTATAAAGATGTTCCCACGGCCCTTGCCGCAGCAAAAGTGCAAGCAGGGAAAGAAGACTTCATATTTGTGGGAGGAAGCAGCTTCATTGTTGCAGACTTACTGGCAAACAAATAAAAAAAGTCTTCCCGTAGCAACAGCTCAATTACTACGGGAAGATTTATCAATTACCTTAAGGTAATCTGTCGATTACTTAGAGGTAATCAAGCAATTACCCCTAAGTAGTTTTTCATTTATTTCACTGCGATACATTCGATCTCAACCAATGCATTCTTAGGCAAAGCCTTTACGGCAACAGCCGAACGTGCAGGGAACGCACCATCAAAATAAGTAGCGTACACACCATTCATTTCTGCAAACAAAGACATGTCTGAAAGGAACACGGTAGTCTTTACGATGTTTGCAGTAGTCAAACCTGCTTCTGCAAGAATATTCTTAATGTTTTCGAATGATTGTTTTGTTTGTTCGGCAGCACCACCCGGAGCAAATTCGCCGGTTGCAGGATCAACAGGAAGCTGACCAGAGATAAATACCATACCATTAGCCTCGATAGCTTGGCTGTAAGGTCCGATAGCTGCCGGAGCCTTTTCTGTAAAAATTACTTTTTTCATTGTTAATCTATTATTATTTGGTTAATAAATAATCAAGTTCCATACTATATATATCATATACGGAATCTACACGCAACTCTATCTCTTTAAAGACAATACGCCCGAAATCGGCATCATAGAAAAGACTGTCGGTATATATATCGGTACTTTGCCTGTCTTTCAACACTTTGTCATCCAAAACCTGTTTCAGATAATCATTCATATCCAAGCTAAGAATTGTTTCGAGTTCCTTGTTTTTTATCTCCAAGACAGGCGACATGAACGAATAACTGTAATAAAACACATCCAGATTATTCTTATCATAATTATTCACAAAAGGATAGACATACTTAAATCCGCTTATGTTCTGCACTCCCGATTGCTTCATCTTTATCCAGAAAGTCGAGTTGCGGAGAGATGTATCACCACCCCACATCACATATTCAGACAGAGTAGCGGGAATGACATCACTTTTCATTTCATAAGCTTTGTCATATCCATAAGTTGCAAGCATCTGTTTGCTGTCGAGATTGTTACTGACATAATCAAAAGCCTCATAAAACTCCCTATACGCTTTCTTCCGAATGGTATCATTATCGGCATGTATCTTTACCAACTTACCATCGGCCCCTGCTATGCCCAATTCTTTAATGAATTTATCCAGTCTTCTTTGCTGCGAATACAGCCCCAATCGTTCTGCCGATATGGGAGGAACAAACGTTATCAATGAAAGAGACACAACAGTAAGAACAGACACATACGAATACTTCCCGGTATGTTTGTTCAGGAAAAGAAGGATGCAAAGTGTCATCAGCAAGCCACAGACAAGCAGATAAACACGGTCGTCCGTAAACCCATACTGCCTGATGCGATAAATCACACCGATCCAGAAGATAATAAGAGGCGGGAAAGAAATCCAACTGAAATAGTTATAAAACCAATCATATCTCCTTTTCTCCAAAAGTTGGTGGCAAGCCTGCCCCACAATGGCACTAATGATAAAAGCAAAGACCATATAGGCAATGTTGCCTTTAGGCAGTTCCCACAAAATGGCTATCTTGGCAAAATAGACATACAGTATGCAAGTGTAAATAATAACTGCCGGAGAAAGTATGTAGCTTATGAATATGTTGAACACAGGTCCCCCTTCTACCCTGCTTTCTGTTTCTATCTTGTAACCGTTGAATGCCAAAAAGAAGATTGGCTGAATAACGAAACAAGTAAGTAAAAACATGTTCTGGTTAAAGTTGGAATACAACATTCCATCCAAATTAAAGATATAAGCAATGGAAGCATGAATGGCTATGACCGCCAGAAACAATGTCCCACTGATAAAAGCAGCCGAACTGAAATCGACAACAACCTTTACCGCATTCCAAGTGAAACGGATATTATTCTTGTGCCAACCATAGGAAACAAGCGCAACAATAGCAATCAGCCATGAAAACCAATAGCCCGAAGAACGGATAAAATCATATATGGGTATGAATAAAAACGGGATGAAAAGCAGACCGGACAGGTAATAAAGAAACCTCAAACCGCCTTTAAAAAGATTGTTGCACACAAAGGTGACTACAAAAAAGACAGGGAACAGGAATAAGATATTGCTTATCCCGCTCTCGGAAGAAAAGCCGTTTCCTCGTGCAATAAGCCAGAATACGAAAAAGACACATCCCAAAAGAATCTCCATTGGAGAACGCTTTAACGCGCTCTCCACCTTTTCTATGATAAACATTATCTTCTTCAGCATTTCCGGTTACTTTAAGTTTCTTTATTTACAATTCTTCTCTATCAAAGTATTCACAGCTTCATCACCAAGTTCTTTTGCTTTGGCAAAGTTTTCACATGCCTCGGTTTTCTTGCCTTGTTGCAACTGACAGAAACCTATCAAACGGTAGCAAGCTGCAAACTTAGGATCAATAACCAATGCTGCCTGCAATGCTTTGATAGCTTCATCATAGCGGGCAACACGCAGATTGACCGCTCCTTGCTCTGCCAGATAGGTAGCATCGTTCGGATTCATTTCCACTGCCTTGTCAATATCATCGAGAGCACCTTTGAAATTCTTGGCTTTATAGTGAGCCTGTTCACGCAAGTAATAGAACAAATCGTTCACTTTTCCATTAACAGCATAGTAGTAAGTATCATAGTCCTGTGCTGCCTGACGGTATAATTCTTTATTCATCTTGGCTTGAGCACGTTCAAGAACATATGCGGCAGCTTCTTCGGGTATCGGAGCTGTATATTTGGCAACCGCACTATCGAGCAATGCAATCACTTCGCCCCAATCGGCATTCATCAGTTCCTTAGTCTTTGCCGCACTATAAAAAGTAGCAGCCGAAGCCAATGCCGACTTATTTACTTTATCATAAGCCTCGTATGCTTTCGGATAGTTCTGCATTGCAAAATAAATATCGCCTTCCTGCTGAATATAAAGTGGAAGCGGATCTATCGAAATAGCTTGCTGAATCTGTTGCAAAGCCTTCTCATATCCCCAATCCTTATACTTGAACTCCGGTTGCATGATCTGGTTTGCATAAACCAGTTTTGCCGTATTGAAGTGAATGTCGTCTTTCTTTTGTGAGAGTTTCATAGCTTGTGCAAGGTCGGACTCTGCAAGTGCAAAGTGTTGTGCATCACGGAAGTTATATACATAATGGGTAGCACGGCGAAGATAGCCTTCCGAACTGTTGGGGAATTGAGAGATAAACTCATTAATCAGCGCCAGATAGTCCTCAGGGCTTTTTGTAGCATTCATCATCAGATAAACCAACGCCTGCTCTTCTGTCTCGGGAAGTGCCTTTTTAATTCCGATACTTTCCAAAGCACTGTCATGGATAGAGATTGCATTCAATGCCAGAGCCATTGCAAAGTTTGCCCCTACAGCATAGCACTGTTTGCCATCACCGGCAGCATCTTTCTGAGCCACACCGAATACTTGTCCTTCAGCATTGGTAACAGGGCAACTCACCATCTTATCGGTCAGTGCCATGGACAATGTGTAGTAGTGATGTCCACCGGGAAGCGGAGACACGACAGTTACCTTACCTTCCGTGCACGAACGGTCTTTCTGGGTGGAATAAGGCAGCAAGTAAGCCACTGCATCTTTTACAGGTGGAACGGGTGCTACCTGCAAAGCAGGAACCTTTTTATCTGTTGCCACGCGGAATTTAATTACATCATACAAGTCATTTACTCCGATAATAGCCTCAACCGGCATCTGCTTTCCTTCAAAGTTCACAATGGCAGCACGCTGCGCCCCTTTAAACAATGTATAATCGGAAAGTGCCACTCCATCTTCGGACACGAAGAAGCCGTTTCCGGTGTTCAACAGCTTATTATCTTTGTCATATGTTACAATAGAGAATACTGCTCTTTTGGCTTTCTCAACCCATTTCGGAGTTTCCTTCTGTGCCACTGCCCACTGAGACAGGAAGCAAAGAGTGATTAAAAGTATTTTTCTCATGTTATTAGTTGGTATTTGTTTTATTCGTTAAATCCGCGTTGTTTCACCGCTTCATAAATAAGAACCCCCGCAGCGACAGATACGTTCAATGAACCGATATTGCCAAACAATGGTATCTTCACCCATTCATCGCACAGGGCAAGATGTTCATAAGGCACACCGGTATCCTCCGCTCCCATAATGATGCAAAGGGGATCTTTATAATTTGCTTTTGTATAGTCATAATCACCTTTCTCGGTTGCCGCAACTACTTTGAAACCACTGTCTTTCAAGAACTTTATGGTAGCAGTGAGGCTTTGCTCACGACACACCGGCAATGTGTGAAGTGCTCCCGCAGATGTCTTCATCGCATCGGCATTAACACTTACGCTGTTCTTTGCCGGAATGATAACAGCATCCACCCCTGCACAGTCGCAAGTGCGGGCAATAGCTCCGAAATTACGGACATCGGTGATACCATCGAGCATCACAAAGAAAGGAGTTTTGCCTTGCTCGAACAAGAAAGGGACAATATCTTCCGTTTTCTGGTAAGTAACGGCAGAGATAAAAGCCACTACCCCTTGATGGTTCTTATTGGTTATCTTATTGATTCTTTCCACCGGCACGCGTTGCACAGGTATCAACAATCCCTTCAAAGCGGCAAACAACTCTTTAGACAAGTCACTCTGAATATCTTTCTTCACAAGTATCTTGTCTATCTCTTTACCAGCCTGAATAGCTTCAATCACAGCGCGCACGCCGAAAATCATTTCGTTCTTTTCCATCTTATTTTAATAATTCTTTCGCATTGTTCATCGCAGCTTCCGTCAACGTTGCCCCGCTCAGCATGTGGGCTATTTCCTCTACCCTTTCATCTTGCTGCAAACGGCGGATGTTACTGCTTGTACTTGTTTCGTTATCTTGCTTGTACACTTTATAATGTGCCGCCCCTTTAGCTGCAATCTGCGGCAAGTGTGTGATACTGATAACCTGCATCACCTGTCCCATCTCCTGCATAATAGATGCCATTTTATCGGCAATCTCACCCGATACTCCGGTATCTATCTCATCGAATATAATAGTGGGCAACCGGGTTGCACCTGCTATCATAGCTTTAACCGAGAGCATCACGCGGGCAATTTCACCTCCTGATGCAACAGATGATATGTTCTGCAACGTCCCGTTCTTATTTGCGGAGAATAGAAAGGCCACATTATCGGCTCCACCGGCTTCGGGCTCTTTCCGGGGAGTAATCTCCACCACAAAACGCACATTTGGCATTCCCAATGGCTGCAAACGGGCATGCATCTGTTTTTCTATATCTTTTCCGGCTGCCACGCGCTTCTTTGTCAACACGGCCGCCAGTTCTTTTACTTTCTTATATTGAGCTTCTTTCTTTGCTGTCAGTTCCGCAATACGGTCATCAAAAGAAGTAATGGCATTCAAACGGATTCTGTAATCTTCCGTCAGTGCAATCAATTCATCCAATGTCTGCACTCTGTGCTTTTGCTGCAAGGAATAAATGAGATTCAAGCGTTCATTTATAAAGTCCAGCCTTGCAGGATTAAACTCGATACCGTCTTCTGCACCGCTTACTTCCTGTGTAATGTCTTTCAACTCTATATAGCTGCTTTCCAAACGCTCTGACAGCTCTGCCGCAGGTTGGTACACCCGTTGCAGGTTACGCAACGTATTAATGCTCTCTTTCATGGCAACCAGCAAACCGCCTTCATCGTTAACCAACGTCTGCCCTACTTTATATAAACCTTCTTTTATTTCCTCGGCATGGCTTAGGGTTTCGGCTTCCTGCTCCAGTTCCTCTTGTTCTCCTTCGGTGAGCTTTGCTTCATCCAGTTGTTCCAGTTGGAAACGGATATAGTCTTCATCGGCTTTGCTCTTTTCGGCTTGCCCGGTTAATTCGGCAAGCTCCTTCACATTTTCGCGATAAACGGCAAAAGCCGATTTGTAAGCGGCAAGTTCAGCCTCATCGTGAGCCAGTGCATCAAGTACATTCAGTTGGAAATCCTCTTTGTTCAACAGCAGGTTTTGATGCTGCGAATGTACATCTATCAGTCGTTCGCCAAGCTCTTTCATCATGCCGAGCGAGGCGGGCGTGTCATTGATAAACGCCCGGCTCTTGCCCGAAGCCTGAAGCTCACGGCGCAAGATACATTCATTTTCGTCATACTCCAACTCATTCTCTTCGAAAAAGTCGTGCATCTTGTAATCCGAAATATCGAAATGTGCTTCGATTACGCATTTGGATGCTCCGTTCTTAATGGCTTTCACATCGGCACGCTGCCCCAACAGCAGCCCGATAGCCCCCAAGATAATGGACTTACCCGCTCCGGTTTCTCCCGTAATGACCGAAAAGCCTTTACCGAAGTTGATGTCGAGCGTGTCAATCAGCGCGTAATTCTGTATGTAGATACTTTGCAACATAGTCTATAATATCCTTTGCTACCTGCGTTTTTGGTTTTAAGTCGTAATCGGTTTTCCCTTTCCTGTCAATGATACTTATCTTATTTGTATCGTGACGGAAACCGGCTCCTTTATCATTGAGTGAGTTAAGCACAATGAAATCGAGGTTCTTACGTTCCAGTTTCCCTTGTGCGTTTTGCTGTTCATTGTTGGTTTCGAGCGCGAAGCCTACCAAAAGCTGTCCTTCTTTCTTCACTTTACCCAAACAAGCCGCAATGTCCTGCGTAGGTTTCAGCGTGAGGTGCATATCGTCTCCCTCCCGTTTAATTTTCTTATCGGCTACTTGCGCAGGAGTGAAATCGGCAACGGCAGCACACAGTATCCCTGCATCTGAAATAGGGAATGCCTGCATTGCAGCTTCATACATCTGCCCTGCGCTTTCCACATCAATGCGGTGAATATTCGGATGAATCGTTTTTAATTGAACAGGACCTGCAATGAGTGTAACCTCCGCCCCGCGTGAAGCACATTCCTCTGCCAGCGCAAACCCCATTTTACCCGAAGAATAGTTTCCGATGAAACGAACAGGATCAATCTTCTCGTAGGTAGGCCCTGCCGTTATCACTACTTTTTTTTTTGCCAAGTCGCCTTGCTTGTCAAAAAACTCATCGAGTATGCGGACAATGTTTTCGGGTTCTTCCATACGTCCCTTTCCCACCAAGTGACTTGCAAGCTCACCTTCTCCGGGTTCTATGATATGGTTTCCAAAAGAACGGAGGGTGTCGAGATTATGTTGAGTGGACGGATGTGCAAACATATCGAGATCCATAGCCGGAGCTACGAATACAGGAGCTTTTGCCGAAAGGTAAGTAGTTATGAGCATGTTGTCCGCTATCCCGTTTACCATTTTCCCTATCGTGGAAGCAGTGGCAGGAGCTATGAGCATGGCATCCGCCCAAAGACCGAGGTCAACGTGGCTGTTCCATGTTCCGTCGCGTCCCGAAAAGAACTCACTGATAACGGGTTTGCTTGTAAGGGCAGACAAAGTGATGGGAGTAATAAATTCTTTTCCGGCAGGAGTAATTACCACCTGCACCTCCGCACCTTTCTTTATCAATCCTCTTATAATGTAGCATGCTTTATAGGCTGCAATACTTCCTGTAATTCCTAAAACTATTTTCTTTCCTTTAAGCATTTCGAAAGGGAATTAAATACTACTTTCCTGTCAACTCTCTCAAACGTATCTTTGTCAATACATTCTTGGTATTGAGCGTAAAGTCGCCGTTCAGTATCCAACTGTAATAGCCGGGATCTTTCTTCAGAACCTCAGTCACGGACTGACCTTTGTATTTCCCGAAGTTAAACACTTCCACCCCTTTATCATCGAAGACAATGCGACCTGCAAAGTCTGCATTCCGGTTAAAGCTGGAATACTCCGCAAGGAATGTCATGTCGTTCTTCAAATCGGCATAACGGTCGAGCTGTGCTTTCAGCACCTCATAAGTGGCACGGGTATCCGCCTCTGCCGTATGGGCGTCTTCAAGGTTCTTTTCGCAATAGAACTTATAAGCAGCAGACAAAGTGCGCTGTTCCATTTTATGAAATATAACCTGAACGTCGATAAACTTACGCTTGCTCATGTCAATATCCACCTCTGCACGGAGAAACTCTTCGGCTAACACAGGGATGTCAAAACGGTTGGAATTGAATCCGGCAAGGTCGGCTCCCTCAATATCGCGGGCAATATCTTTTGCCACTTCCTTGAAAGTGGGGCAATCTACCACATCTTCGTCATAAATGCCATGAACTTTCGATGATTCTTCGGGAATATGCATTTCAGGGTTGATACGCATGGTTTTGGCTTCCTCATTCCCATTAGGATATACTTTGAGATAACAAATCTCTACGATTCTGTCAGAGTTGATATTTGTTCCGGTGGTTTCCAAATCGAAAAACACCAACGGGTTCTTCAGGTTTAATTTCATTCTTATTAAGTTGAGAATTGAGAGTTGAGAATTCTCAACTCTCAACTTTCCATTAAATTAATCGTTAAGCATCATCGGCATTAACAGCATCAACAGATCATCGTTTTCTTCCTGCTCCAGCGGAATGATAACTCCCGCACGTGACGGATCTGCCAATTCTATTATTACTTCTGTTGCCGAAATATTATTCAGAATATCTATCAGGAAAGTAGACTTGAAACCGATACTCATTGCTGCTCCTGCATACTGGCAAGTAAGAGATTCTTCAGCCGATGTAGAGAAGTCTATATCCTGAGCCGAGATTATTATCTGGTTTTCCTGCATACGCAATTTAATCAAACTGCTTGCCTGTGACGAGAATACAGACACGCGACGCAATGCGCCAAGCAACTGTAAGCGGTCGATAGTCACTTTATGAGGGTTATTTTGAGGAATCACCGAATTGTAGTTAGGGTAACGTCCTTCAATCAAGCGGCAAACCATACGGTATTTTTCCAGCGTAAACACAGCGTTACGGTCGTCAAACTCAATCACAACCGTGCCTTGTTCTTTCGGAAGCAGGTTCTTCAACAACGTTGAAGGTTTCTTTGGCAGGATAAATGCAGCTCTTTCAGTTCCGTGGGCAGCAGTTGTTTTATCGCGAACCAGCTTGTGACCATCGGAAGCAACCATTGTAATATCCTCGGCAGTAATATCGAAATAGATACCGTTCATCACGGGGCGAAGTTCATCATCGGCAGTAGCAAACAATGCACGGTTAATGCCATTCAGCAAAATGCCGGCTTCCATTTCCACGCGCACGGCACTCTCTCCCAATGCCGGTGACTGAGGGAATTCATCTGCATTCTGCGCTACCAAGCTGTATTGTCCGTTCTGGTATCTCACCACGATAGCCAAAGACTCCAAATCAATTTCAAAAGTCAAAGGTTGTTCGGGGATTTCCTTCAAAGCATCCAGAATAGTCTTCGATGAAATGGCGAATCTGCCGTTTGCATCACTTTCGTTAACTTCAAGAGATGTAACCATTGTCGTTTCATTATCCGAAGCTGTAACAGACAGCGTATTGTCTTCCAACTGGAAAAGGAAACAATCGAGAATAGGCAATGCATTCTTCGAATTAATAACACGGCTTATTGCCTGTAAGTGGCTAAAGAGCGCAGTACTTGAAACGATAAACTTCATATCTGTATTTTTATTTTAAGATTTCAATATTATGAAGCACAAAGTTACGAAAAAAGATTTGTACGGCACAACTATCACCCCACTTTTTCCAAGAAAAAACGTCCTTACGTTTCGGTCAAAACGTAGGCACGTTTCGAGGAAAACGTATGGACGTTTTAGCAGCAGCTTTCTTTTATTTATTTTCTATTATTACTTTACTTACTTTACTCTCCTCTCCTTTACTGCTATAGCGTTGCTACACGCTCAGCGTACGTAAGATAGAATAATAAAACACTGACAAACAGCACAATAGATACTATTTCGCAAATGAATAAATTAATCGTTTTCTTTCAAAACTGCTCTACTTTTCATCCAAAAGTATCTAATTTTCCGCTAAAACCTATCAGCTTTTCACCCAAAGCAGGTCAATCTATCATCGAAAAGCAATCAAGTTTGCACTAATAATCTCCTAATTTATACATCAAAAAAGACCGATTTATTAGTTTTATATCACAGAAAAATGTACCTTCGCACACTCTAAATTTAAACGAACGATAATGGAATTTACAGGTAGAATTATTGCCGTACTCCCCGAAAGAGGAGGTACTTCACGCAACGGAAACGAATGGAAAAGTCAGGAATTTGTAATAGAAAACCACGACCAATATCCACGCAAGATGTGTTTCGACGTCTTTGGTGCAGACAAGATTGCACAATTCAACATACAGGTAGGACAGGAACTTACTGTCTCTTTTGACATCGACGCACGCGAATGGAACGGACGTTGGTTTAACTCTCTCCGTGCATGGAAAGTAGTTCCGGCAGAAGCTCCGCAAGCCTATGCTCCGGCTCCGGGCGCAGCCCCTGCGGCACAAGCAGCTCCGTCTGCTCCGGTTGACTTCAGTTCCGGCGACGCTAACGACGACCTGCCTTTCTAACAAAAAGAACTCCCGCGGGGTTTTCAACAAACTCTCGTGGGATATTATAAAAAGTCCCGTGGGAGTTTCATTCACTTCCCACAGGACTTTTTCTATTGTTTCACTCTCTCAGGCTTCCCCTTTAAGAGTTCATGCTCATTAAAAACTCTTCGTTATCCTTAGTCTTTTCAAGGCGGTCTTTCACAAAGTCCATAGCCTCGATAGGATTCATATCCGACAGATACTTGCGAAGAATCCACATGCGGTCAAGAGTTTGCTTGTCAAGCAGCAAGTCGTCGCGACGAGTACTTGAAGCCACGATGTTGACAGCCGGGAAGATACGCTTGTTCGACAGGTTTCTGTCCAACTGCAATTCCATGTTACCCGTACCCTTGAATTCCTCGAAGATAACTTCATCCATCTTAGAACCGGTGTCAATCAATGCAGTTGCAATGATGGTGAGCGAACCGCCGTTTTCAATGTTGCGGGCAGCACCGAAGAAACGTTTCGGTTTGTGGAGCGCATTCGCATCCACACCACCGGAAAGCACTTTGCCGGATGCAGGAGACACTGTATTGTAAGCACGTGCCAAACGGGTAATGGAGTCAAGGAAAATAACTACATCATGCCCACATTCCACCATGCGTTTTGCCTTTTCCAACACGATACCGGCAATCTTCACATGACGTTCGGCAGGTTCGTCAAATGTAGAAGCGATTACTTCCGCATTGACACTGCGTGCCATGTCTGTTACTTCCTCGGGACGTTCGTCGATAAGCAACATTATCATATATACTTCGGGATGATTGGCTGCAATGGCGTTTGCAATATCTTTCATCAGGATGGTTTTACCGGTCTTAGGCTGAGCCACGATCAACGCACGCTGACCTTTACCGATAGGAGAGAACAAATCTACCACACGGGCAGAAAGGTTGTCGCTGTAACCGCCTTTACAAAGTCTGAACTTTTCATCGGGGAAAAGCGGTGTGAGGTGATCGAAAGGAACACGGTCGCGCACAAAGGCAGGATCACGTCCGTTTATCTTTTCCACTTTTACAAGCGGGAAGTATTTCTCTCCTTCTTTCGGCGGACGGATAGAGCCTTCTACCACATCACCAGTCTTTAAGCCGAACAGTTTGATTTGTGACTGCGATACATAAATATCATCGGGAGAAGAAAGGTAGTTATAGTCTGACGAACGGAGGAATCCGTAGCCATCCTGCATAATTTCCAACACACCCATTCCGGTAAGAATGCCCTCGAACTCATAAGGTTTCTCACGTTCGATAACTTTACGTTCTACCGGTGCAGGAGCGGCAGCTTGCGATGCATCTGCATTTTCCTGTGCAGGACGGTTGTTGTTATTCTGTGGACGCTGATTATTGTTTTTCTGGTTGTTATCGCGCAAACGGATAACTTTGGGAGCCGGCTGCGGAGTAGCAGCAGGAGCAGGGGTAGCCTTGGTAGATTCAAACTTGCCAAGCAGTTCGGTTGGCAGTTCCGCTTTTTCCGACGGAAGGTCTTCGATTGGGATAAAGTCGTCTTCATCCAAATCCAAAGGAAGTTCCAGTTCCGGAGTGGTTGCCGCCTTGCCCTCAGTGGCAGTTGCCATTTCTTCCTGTGCAGCTTTCGAAATGCGCACGGGCTTCTTCACAACTTTCTTTTCGGCAACCGGAGCAGCTTCTTGTGCTGTTTCCTCGACAACAGGTTCTTCTACTTTCTTCTCGGCAGCTTTCTTTGTTGTTTTTGCCTTCGCAGTTTTGGCTTTTGCCGCTTCTTTCTTTGGCTTGGCTTCTTCCGTTGCAGCCGGAGCTGTTTCCGGCTTAACCTGAGAAACGACGGTCAGTTTTGCCGGCTCATCCACCTTTTCGGCTTTGTCCTTGTTGGCGGTGTAGACCTTATCGGCACCTTCTTTCTTTACACTGATGCGGGAACGTTTCTTTTTGTCGTCTTTCCGTTCTTCCTTTACCTTATCGGCAGCCACTTTCTTGGTTGCCCCCATAATGGCTTGCTCATCTAAAATCTTATACACAAGTTCTTCCTTCTTAAAAGAAGATGCTTTCTTTATGCCAAGTTCTTGTGCAATAGTTTGTAATTCCGACAGATCTTTGTCGTTTAATTGAATAATGTTATACATATACGTATAATGTCTTTAAAATAATGTTATAACGCTTCAACGCAGAAACAAATCGCACAATAAGCACATTCATTCAAGTGTTAGCGTATAAATAATTTCGGGATTATATATTTTTGAATTTGAATTAATACATTCAGCGTCATGTTCTGATGAAGCACACACAAATGCTTTAACAATGCAAAGATAGATATTTATTTTATAATTACATTTTATTTGCTACTTTTTTTATTCTTTTAAGTATGTGGTGCATTCCTTTGCCCTGTGCGGCCTCCTTTTAAACTACCTCGCAGTGCTTTGCCAACTACTGCAAGGTAACGGGGCGGGTACTGCGGGGTAGTTTGCCAATTACTACCGGGTAATTATTTGAGATGAACGAGAAGAATGTTTTTTGTATCGTCATCTACCCGGAAACGGTTATCCATGCGCTCACCCACCAGCCACACGATGTCTTCACCACTGCAAAGGACATATACTTTTTCCTTATCGAAAACGGAGTATTTCTTATCCGTGAGGTAATCGCTCACATTCTTTTTCCCTTTCATGCCAAAGGGCACGAAACGGTCGCCAACCCTCCATTTGCGCAGTGTCAACGGGGCTTTTAGTTTATCGGCATCCAAACACGCGGTATCTTTCGTCTTAGGTATAACGAAGTCCCGGGAATAAACACATTGTTCCATCCGCAACTCAGGCTCGGACATTGGAGATGCTTCATTCTTTTGCAGCAACAGGTATTCCCTATCTTTCACCACGCACCATTCATTGGAATGGAAACGCTTGCCTGCCTGCCCTTGCAAAGAGTTATATACATCTTCCACCTGACCGGAATTGAAACCTAACGGATAGAGCAGTTCGAACAGCAAACTCACAGGAGACGGCTCCTGCATCAATGCTTCGATAAGGATGCCTTGCGGATGCATCACTCTCCGTCGCCCTTCTTTTATCACCTTATTATATATATTGACTGCCTCGGCCAAGCGGTTGGCAGTGTCAAAGATGCTTTCTTTTGCCGACGGATTAATGGTTTCCATAAGGGGCAGAAGGTTCAGACGGATTTTATTGCGGGTGTATTCATCTTGCAGGTTGGTGCTGTCGGTCACATAATCCTGACCTTTCGCACTCAGGTAATCCGTTATTTCCTCACGGCTCACAGAGAGCAGCGGACGCACTATTGCTCCATTCTTCGGACGGATTCCTTTCAAGCCGTTAATGCCCGTGCCCCGGATAAGGTTCAGAAGCAGAGTTTCCACACTGTCGTCCCGGTGATGTGCAACGGCTATGACGGAAGCCCCGGTTTTCAACCTGATTTCTTCAAACCAGTTGTAACGCAGCTCACGCGCAGCCATTTCAATGGAAAGATGATGCGAGGCCGCATAACCCGCTGTATCAAAATCAATGGTATGCAGGATTACGGAACTCTGACTGCAAAGGGCTCTTACAAAGTTTTCGTCGCGCACGGACTCCTCTCCTCTCAAGTGGAAGTTGCAATGGGCAGCTTCGCACGCATAGCCCAACTGCAACAGCACCCGCAAGAGGGCTACCGAGTCGGCACCTCCGCTCAAAGCCACGAGAATCTTCTCATTGCCAGCAAGCAGGTTTTCTTTTTCTATGAAACCTGCAACCGCATCTTTCAATTTTCTATTCTTCATCCTCCTCTTTCGGTTTTATTTTCCACGTTCCGGTGGCCTTGTCATAAAACTCTGTTGTGTATACATAGCCTTTTCCCTTATCGAAATGACTTTCATACCGTTCGAAAGGCACCCAATCTTTTTTATCAAAGTCCCATTTGTAGTGGGTTTCATCCGAATGATCGAAAGGCAAATCTATACGCTTGACTTTTTTTATATAACCGGCAAAGACATCAAATTCATTTTGCGAATCATATCTTTCTTCTACCTTGATGCTATCTCCTTTGGTATATTCTATATATGTCCGGTAGTTTTCCCATTTACTTTTATCCCGATTCCACTCAAGAATGCTTTCCGATGTAGAGTCTGCCGCAGCATAGGATTTATATAAACGGTTAGGGATGCGTACCTCATTTTTCCAATAATAAGTGGTTTCTTGTTTCCCATTCGGGAAATATGCAAACTCCGATGCCTTCTCCGGCATCCACTTACTCTTCCAATAATGAAACGATTCCGATGTTTCTATAGGATAAGGTTCATAAACAGTTTTACTCTGTATGCTGTCATTCTCATCGTAAGAGATGGAATAATAAGTACGCTTCATCCAATCTTTCAGATAATCATTATCCCAAGAATACTTCTTTTCGGATGTTATCTTCCCACTGGGAGAATACGTCCATACAGTTTTATACTTGCCTATCCAGTGCTCTTTACTCCAACTGTAACTTATCTCAGAAAGCATATGCCCTTTATCATCATAAGCCCATTGCGTATTGCCGGAACCATACCAACTCTCTCCTGCATCGTTTGTGTGGTAATATTGCAGCAAAATTCTATTACCCCATTTATCATAATCATATATATACTTTGTCCATAGTGCCCAATCATTTTTCGCTTTATCCCAATCATAATGGAGTATCAAAACAAGCTCATCTTTCTCATTATAGGTTTTCACATCCTTTACTTTATCCTCCAATTCGCTCCCGTCATAGGAATCTGTTTGCGCCATGGCTATTTTACCTGAAGGCGTATACTGCAACCAAGCAGTCCGCTGATCAACGAACTTTCCGGCTGCCTTGTTCCAAAGATAATAATCAATCTTCTGCGTTCCGTCATCCGTATAAGTCACATCATACATCAACCTTCCGCCTCCAAGTATGCTTTTTATACTCTCCAATCCTGCCATGCTTTCCAAAGCTTCCGGATTTATTACTTTATGCACAGAGGTACGTTTCCGGTCATCATACTTATATTCGGCATGCAACACGGAAGCCGTATCGGCAACCGAGACATCTACCCCGCAGATTCTTCCTTTGGAGTCCAACTTGACGTTTTGCCGCATATAAGGGTGGTTATCTTTGTCTTCATACATATATGTGTATTCACAACCGGAGCCGGAATATTTAATACATACATATTGCCTTTGCACAAGCACCTCAGCCTCACTCTCTTCATCCATCGGAAACACTTCCACCATGCCATCGGAATATTCCCTCTGCTCTCCCAATTTCCAATAAGATTCGGTCATTATCAGAACAGGCTTATCCTTCTTATAGGTGATAGCACTTCTGCCCACAAGATTCAAAGTACCGTTAGTTGCCCTGTATGTCCGTGTGGAATCAGGCATATCGTTCGTGTTCAAACAATTCACCACCGCAAACGTGTCGCATTTGGTACTGCCGAGATCCAAACGCAGGATAGTAGTAAATACGCTATCCTTTCTTTCCGCCTCATCGAAATAGTGCAGGCTTTTCGCCATCAACTTTGGATAATCATTGTCATTTGTCAGCTTCTTGTGTTGCCACACTTGCTCTTCTTTCAGCCTGCCATTGGCATAAATGTATTTTTTCTCCTGAAATATCTCCCAGTCGTGATCATATTTTCCCCACATGTCCATAATCACCTTTTCGGGTTTACCGTCCTGATTATTGATATAGCGAAGACGTAACAGATGCCCCAATGCATAATAATCAATAGTTCCGTCTTCCTTATAGTGAGGATCGAGCAGGTTGGACAAATAATGATAACCCTCTGTCATTTGAAATATATCAGGAGCAAATTGAGCCCGTAAAGCAGATACCGGAAGCATTGATAAAAGAATAAACAGCATCAGACTTCGCAACAAGAACAGGAAATGTGAATGGTTTGTTATTTTCTCCCTCATAAAGAATTATATTGTAGTTTGTGCAAAGATAAATCTTTTTTAAAAGAGTAAAGGAAGTATCACGAAATAGTCCTAATTTAAAAACGTTCTAAATAATTTGTTTAGCTAAATGAAAAGAATTACTTTTGCATTCAAATTGAAAAGAGTATGCGCTTATCCGAATTAAAAACCGGCGAAAAAGGGATTATCGTAAAAGTTATGGGACACGGAGGATTCCGCAAACGTATTGTGGAAATGGGGTTTGTAAAAGGACAAACCATCGAAGCCATCCTCAACGCTCCGCTAAAAGATCCTATCAAATACAAAATAATGGGCTATGACATCTCGCTACGCAGACAAGAAGCGGATATGATCGAGATCATGAGCCAACAGGAAGCTATCCAACACAAATCCGAATTACAGCAATATCATGGTTCCATAGAAGACACAGAACTTCCGGAAGAAATACTGAAAGAAATTGCACTGGACAAACGCAAGACTATCAATATAGCTCTTGTGGGAAACCCTAACTGCGGCAAAACTTCACTGTTCAACCTTGCATCGGGAGCGCATGAACACGTTGGGAATTACAGCGGTGTCACCGTAGATGCCAAAGAGGGCTTCTTTGAGTTCGAGGATTACACCTTTAAGATTGTAGACTTACCGGGCACTTACTCCCTATCGGCCTACTCGCCCGAAGAACTCTACGTGCGCCGGCACTTGATAGATGAAACTCCCGATGTGGTTATCAACGTTGTAGATTCATCAAATTTAGAGCGCAATTTATATCTCACCACGCAACTCATAGACATGAATGTGCGGATGGTAGTAGCCCTGAACATCTACGACGAACTGGAAGCAAGCGGAAACACCCTGAACTACGAGTTACTGGGCAAACTATTCGGAGTGCCTATGATACCTACCGTTACCAAAAGGAACATAGGCATTAAAGAACTCTTTGAAACGGTTATTAAAGTGTATGAAGGTGCGGATTTCATCAACGAAAGCATTGCCATGAAGATGCAGCCGATGAAACAAAAGATAGAAAAACACATTGAGAAGCACATCGAAAGAAATGAAGAACGGCTAAAAGAGCACCCGGAAAGGGCAGAACGCATGGAGCGTGTGGTGAAACATATCGAGAAGCGTGAAAATGACATAAAGAGACATATAGAAGACCACATCGGGAGAAGAACAGGTGCTCCGGTTATCCGGCACATACACATCAATCACGGACCGGAGCTGGAACGTGCCATTGACCAAGTGAAAGCCGCTATCTGCGAGAATGAGAATATACGTCACAAATATTCTACCCGCTTCCTTGCTATCAAGCTTTTGGAAATGGACCCGGAGATTGAGAAGTTCGTGTTGACACTTCCTAATGGCAAACATATTATTGAAGAACGTGACAAAGCCGTCAAACGCATACAAACATCATTGGGAGAAGACAGCGAATCTGCCATCACCAACGCCAAATACGGATTTATCAGCGGCGCATTGAAAGAAACCTTCACCGACAACCATTTGGAAAAGCAGCAAATGACAAAGGTACTCGACTCCATTGTCACCCACCGCATTTGGGGCTATCCCATCTTTTTCCTGTTCATGTACATTATGTTTCAGGGAACATTCACTCTAGGTGAGTATCCCATGCAGGGAATTGAATGGCTAGTTGCCCAAACAGGGAATCTGATGGAAGAACTCATGGCAGACGGACCACTCAAAGATATGATTATAGATGGTATTCTTGGTGGTGTAGGAGGCGTTATCGTATTCTTGCCCAATATCTTAATATTATATTTCTTTATATCTATCATGGAAGACTCGGGCTACATGGCACGAGCCGCTTTTATCATGGATAAGATTATGCATAAAATGGGATTGCATGGCAAATCTTTCATTCCGCTCATCATGGGATTCGGATGCAATGTTCCTGCAATCATGGCTTCGCGCACGATTGAAAACCGCAAGAACAGGTTAATCACCATGCTTGTCAATCCATTAATGTCGTGCAGTGCCCGGCTGCCTATCTATTTATTATTGGTAGGAACTTTCTTCCCAAACAATGCCAGCCTTGTGTTGTTATGTATCTATGCAACAGGAATATTACTTGCAGTAGTCATGGCACGCCTGTTCACTAAAGTATTGGTTAAAGGAGATGATACTCCGTTTGTTATGGAACTCCCCCCTTACCGTATGCCTACCAGTAAATCCATATTCAGACATACGTGGGAAAAAGGAGCACAATACCTCAAAAAAATGGGAGGAATCATTATGGTAGCATCCATTATCATCTGGTTCCTTGGATATTATCCTAACCATAATGCTTATGAGACGGTTGCCGAACAGCAAGAGAATTCCTACATAGGAAAGATAGGTAAAACCATCGAACCCGCTATCAAGCCATTAGGTTATGACTGGAAATTGGGTATCGGACTTATATCAGGAGCAGGTGCCAAAGAATTAGTAGTCAGCACTCTCGGAGTTCTTTATGCCGATGACGCAGAAGCCGACGACACAACACTTGGACAACGCATACCTATCACCCCGTTAATAGCTATAAGCTACATGATATTTGTACTTATCTATTTTCCATGTATAGCAACACTAGCTGCTATAAAACAGGAATCGGGAAGTTGGAAATGGGCGGCATTTGCAGGAATATATACCACAGCCTTGGCATGGATTGTATCTTTCTGCGTTTATCAAATAGGAAGTTTAATAATATGAGTCTACAAGAAATAATTGTCATAGCTATTGTTTTCTTTTGCGTAAACTACGTAGGTGTGCGCCTGCTCAGTTATTTCCGCTCCATCAAAAACAATGATAATCCTTGTGCGGGTTGTTCGGGATGTGATCTCCGTCGGATGATGGACCAAAAGAAAAAAGAATGTAAAGAGAAAAATCCAAAGGAAAACAAAAAATCTTGTTGCAAATAGTTGCATATTTAAAAAGTTATTGTACCTTTGCAACCGCTAAGCAAAACAGAAATAAGGTTCCTTGGATGAGTGGCTTAGTCAGCGGTCTGCAAAACCGTGTACGGCGGTTCGAATCCGCCAGGAACCTCAGAAGATATAAAAGGATTAGAATAATATTTCTAATCCTTTTTTCATTTATAATACCTATATAATGAACTATTATAACAGGATCAATGTAAAAGTCTGAGGGCTTTTCTTTTTATGCATATAATTTAGCGAGTCTGTACAAGAAAAATGCTTTATCTCTTACTCCTCTGAACTGTGCCCTGAACGCTTTGA
>CABUKU010000009.1 GCA_902492205.1 uncultured Bacteroides sp.
TGGGAGACAAAGATAACAATTTATAAATTTACACCTCAGGTTTATTCATTGATCCCAAACCATTTCATCCCGACATCTTAGTAACTTGACAGTTGTCAAGTATTAAATTGACAGCTGTCAAGTTATTAAGTGACAACTGTCAAGTTATTAAGTGACGACTGTCAAGTTACTAATTATAGAGCATAAAAGGATTTAGCATTGCCATGTTCATGCTTAACACACCTGATGAATAACACTGACATGTATATATAAACAAAAAAGGAACTACTTCATAGTAGTCCCTTTTCTGCCTTTTCATCGAAAGAAAAGACGTTTTATATCAATAAATTCACTTAAAACTTCAACATTTAATATTCAACTCATCAAGAATAGTGCGCATCTTCTCAAAAGTGGTGATACGGGTAGGCACCAAAGGCAATCTGAGTTTATTTTCAATCAATCCCATTACATTCAGCATAGCTTTTACTCCGGCAGGATTACCGTCTACAAACAACAAGCTGAACAATTCGGTAAACTTGTGGTGGATAGCCAATGCATTGGGAAAATCTCCGTGCAGTGCCAAACGTGTCATACGACTGAATTCACGGGGGAATGCATTGCCAATAACCGAAATAACTCCCACGGCACCCAAAGTAATCAAAGGGAAGGTAATACCGTCGTCACCCGAAATAACATCAAAATTAGTGGGCTTGTTTTTGATTATATCATCCATTTGGGTAATATTACCCGATGCTTCTTTGATGGCAATTACATTCTTGAAATCACGTGCAATACGCAAAGTTGTTTCTGCCGTCATGTTCACACCGGTTCTTCCCGGTACATTATAAAGCACAATAGGAAGTTCTGTTGCTTCTGCAATAGCCTTATAATGTTGATATATGCCTTCTTGAGAAGGTTTATTGTAATAAGGTACGGCAACCAAAACGGCATCTACGCCTGTGAAATCATCGTTTTTCAGAGTTTCTACCACTGTGCGGGTACAATTACTGCTTATTCCCAATAAAATAGGAATGCGGCCGTTTACACGCTCTACAACTACTTCTTTAATCTTTTTCTTTTCGTCAGCAGTCAATGTCGGTGTTTCGGCTGTGGTTCCCAGCACACATAAAAAATCCGTTCCGTTTTGAATTTGGTAATCAACCAGACGAAGCAATGCATCATAATCTACGCTGTCGTCCTCTTTGAATGGAGTAATCAAAGCCACTCCCATACCTTTCAATCTTGTCTGTATCATAAGGTTAAATAATAATCTTCGTATTTTTAAGCTACAAAAGTACTAATATTTTCGATTTTACCTATATAAAATCTACAATAATTAAGTATTTTGTAATAAATGGTTATTCTCCCACCAATGTAAGAAACTCGTCTTCATTCATTATCCTGACACCCAGCTTTTCGGCTTTCTCCAACTTGCTCGGCCCCATATTCTCACCGGCAAGAATGAAACTTGTTTTCTTTGATATGCTTCCCACGTTTTTACCTCCGTGCTTTTCAATCATTTCCTTATATTCATCCCGCGAATGATGATTGAAAACTCCACTTATCACGATAGACTGATCTTTCAGTTTATCGGTAAACTGACTCATATCCAACTCGGGCATGCTCATTTGAAGTCCGGCAAGTTTCAGTCTGTCAATCAGTTGGCGATTTGATTCATCTGCAAAATAGTTAATGATGCTTTGCGCTATCCTTCCACCGATTTCATCAACCTGAATAAGATCGTCGAGCGTTGCACTTTCCAGTTGGTCAATGCTTCGAAAGGCTTTCGCCAATATCTTGGCAACCGTTTCACCCACAAAGCGGATACCTAAAGCAAAAAGTACACGTTCGAAAGGCACTTGCTTGGATTGCTCAATGCCTTTTATTATATTCTCCGCCGATTTGTCGCCCATGCGTTCCAGTCCGCTAATATCGGAGGCTTGCAGAACATACAAGTCTGCCACCGTATGAATCATTCCCAAATTATAAAAGAGGTCTACCGTTTCCGGGCCTAAACCATCTATATTCATGGCCCTACGACTGATAAAATGTTCTATCTTGCCCTTTATCTGAGGAGGACAAGCGGTTTCGTTGGGACAATAATAAGCAGCTTCACCTTCGTAACGTATTAATTTTGAACCACATTCGGGACAATGGGTAATAAACTGCACTTTGGGACCTATCATAAACCGTGCTTCTTTATCCACACCTGTTATTTTAGGTATGATTTCCCCGCCTTTCTCCACATAAACCATGTCGCCGAGGTGTAAATCAAGCCCCTCTATAATATCCGCATTATGCAAAGAGGCTCTTTTTACAATGGTTCCCGAAAGTTGCACTGCATCGAGATTGGCAACAGGAGTCACCGCACCGGTTCTTCCAACCTGATAAGTTACTGCATTCAAACGGGTAAGGGCTTGTTCCGCCTGAAACTTATAAGCTATCGCCCAGCGAGGGGACTTTGCAGTGAATCCCAACTGGCGTTGTTGACGCAAAGAGTTGACTTTCAATACAATTCCATCGGTAGCGACAGGCAGATTCTTACGCTCCACATCCCAATAGTTGATGAATTCGAAGACTTCATCCAGCGTTTTGCATTTCCGCATAGCGCCAGACACCTTGAATCCCCATCTTTCAGCCTCTTTCAAATTCTCATAGTGTCCGTCAAATGGGATATTGTCTCCCAAAAGATAATATAAATAGGCATCCAGCTTACGTGAAGCCACCACCGCAGAGTTTTGCAGTTTCAATGTTCCCGATGCTGCGTTGCGTGGATTGGCGAACAAGGGCTCTTCACGTGCTTCGCGCTCGGCATTCAGTCCCTCAAACACATTCCAAGGCATAAGTATTTCACCTCTTATTTCGAATTCCTTAGGATAATTATCACCATGCAGCACAAGAGGTATACTCCTGATAGTCTTAACGTTGACTGTTACATCGTCACCTTTCTCACCATCTCCACGGGTAACGGCACGCACCAGTTTACCATCTTCATAGGTTAATGAAATAGAGGTTCCGTCATATTTCAACTCACAGCAAAGCTCAAATTCTTCACCTTCCAATCCTTTCTTCACACGCTCATAGAACTCTCTTACTTCTCCCTCGGAATAGGTGTTTGCCAAAGAAAGCATTGGATATTTATGCTTGACTTGGATAAATTCCTTGTTAATATCACTACCAACACGCATTGTTGGAGAACTCTCGTCCTTATATTCCGGGTATTGCTCCTCCAAATCCTGTAATTCGCGCATCATTTTGTCGAACTCTTGGTCTGATATTTCAGGAGTATTCAACACATAATAATTATAGTTATGCTGGTGTAATTCAGCACGGAGTTGATCTATTTTTTCTTTTGCAGTCATAATCTGAGGCTTTGTTTCGGGCAAAATTAAGCATTTTATTGATGAATAACTGCTGACGGGAAACAGAATATTCGTACTTTTGCAAAAAATAATAGAATATGCGCATAGATATAATAACTGTTTTACCCGAAATGATTGAAGGTTTCTTTAATTGCTCCATTATGAAGCGGGCGCAAAACAAAAACCTTGCCGAAATACATATTCATAATCTTCGCGATTACACTACCGATAAATACCGGAAAGTGGACGATTATCCGTTTGGAGGATGTGCCGGAATGGTAATGAAAATTGAACCGATCGAACGCTGTATTAATGCTTTAAAAGCTGAAAGAGAGTATGATGAAGTCATATTTACCACTCCCGATGGTGAGCAATTCGATCAAAAAATGGCAAATACTCTCTCTTTAGCAGACAATTTGATTATACTTTGCGGTCATTTCAAAGGAATTGATTACAGAATACGTGAACATCTCATTACCAAAGAAATAAGTATTGGCGATTATGTATTAACCGGTGGCGAATTAGCTGCTGCAGTAATGGCAGATGCAATCATTCGCATCATTCCGGGAGTTATTTCCGATGAGCAATCAGCACTATCGGACTCATTTCAGGATAACTTGCTTGCTCCTCCGGTCTACACGCGACCGGCAGATTACAATGGCTGGAAAGTTCCTGATATTTTACTGTCAGGACACGAAGCTAAGATCAAAGAATGGGAATTGCAACAGTCCATTGAGCGAACCAAACAATTAAGACCGGACTTACTTGAAGATTTTTAAAAAGGCTATCAAGGCAAAGAGAATAAAAAAGAGTGTTTCATCCTTTACAGGTTTTGAAACACTCTTTCTTTTTATAATAAAATACTTCTCCGTTATAAATATAGGTTATACTTCCAAAGCTCCGATAATGTCTTTCACTGATGAATAACCATGTCTGTCGAGGTAATTATTTATACCATCGGCAACCTTTACCGTCACTTCCGGATCTATGAAATTGGCTGTACCTATCTGGATAGCAGAAGCGCCTGCCAAAAGGAATTCGACTGCATCTTTCCAATCCATAATGCCACCTAAACCGATTACAGGTATTTTTACAGCTTTAGCAACTTGCCAAACCATGCGCAAAGCAATTGGCTTCACCGCTGCACCACTTAATCCACCTGTTATAGTAGATAAGACTGGACGACGACGCTCAGCATCAATAGCCATTCCGAGAATAGTATTAATCAAAGAAATACTATCGGCACCCGATTCTTCGGCAGCACGAGCTATTTCCGTAATATCCGTCACGTTAGGAGACAGTTTTACTATAAGTGTCTTTTTGTAAGCAGATCGTACCGCTTTTACCACTTCCGAAGCACCTTTAGCTGACACTCCAAATGCCATACCTCCTTGCTTCACATTAGGACAGGAAATGTTTAATTCAATAGCAGGAATTTTGTCAAGTTCATTAATAATCTCAGCCGTTTTTACATAATCTTCCACCGCTGATCCCGATACGTTTACAATTATATTGGTATCAATGTCCTTAATCCTCGGATAAATGTGTTCAACGAAGTAATCTACACCCTTATTTTGCAGTCCCACAGCGTTTAACATGCCAGAAGGAGTCTCTGCCATACGCGGATATGGATTGCCTTCACGTTTGTGAAGTGTAGTACCCTTTACAAGAATACCACCTATTCGCGTTAAATCTATAAAGTCCTCAAACTCTTCACCATATCCAAATGTACCCGATGCCGTCATCACCGGATTCTTCATTTGTAGTTTACCAATGTTTACATTTAAATCTGCCATAGTAGTTTCTTTATATTAAATATAGGACCTTCTTTACATACACACAAATGACCTTCATCTGTATTCTCCACGCAACATAAACATGCACCAATACCGCATGCCATTGTGTTTTCAAGAGACACTTCACATTCTATTTCATTCGCTTTGGCATATTTGGCAACCGAAACCATCATTGGTTTTGGTCCACAAGTGTATATTCTGTCAAAGTGTAACTTGTTTAGGATAGAATGTTGGGTTACATAACCTTTTTCGCCATGACTTCCGTCTTCGGTAGTGGTGTACACATCACCAATTTTAGCAAATTCATCAAGTTGCAACAAATCTTTAGCAGAACGTGCTCCCAAAAGAAAACTTGGTTTATATCCTACCTGGAGTAATTGTTCTCCCAAATATAACATAGGAGCAGTTCCAACACCTCCACCAATTAATAAGAGCTTATCTGAAGGTTTTTCCGGGATTGTGAAGCTGTTGCCTAAAGGCAATATCACATTAACTATATTTCCTTCCGTAACCTGAGCCAAACAGCGTGTACCGTCGCCTACAAGCTGCACCAGAAACCAGACTTCATTCCGCTTCCTGTCTACATAATTAATAGAAATAGGCCGACGAAGGAAAGTAGTGGGCGATCCGTCAATCCTAATTTCCGCAAACTGCCCGGGAAGCATCTCGGGTAATGTTTCGTTTGAGGTCATTTTCAGCAACACATAGTTCTCATGTAACTTAATGTTAGCCGTAACCGTTAAGTCTAAAATATATTTTTTCATGAATATAGGATAAATTCGTGTTTGAGGTACAAAGATAATGTTTTTACCAGACAAATCGTTTATTTATCTCCTTTGAATATCTCAAACGTATTATCATCGAAGAAAATTCTTATTTCAATAATCTTTCTTTGAGGCTTTTCAATATACTTAACTTGCTCTCTTACAATCTCTTTTGGTATGAATTCGGGCATTTTAGGAGGCATTTCCTTGCGATATTCCGATTCTTCTGTACTTTCGGTCATGTTTATCGCATTCTCATCAAACAAAGAAGCTTGCAAACCGTCTTTTATATTTTCTTGGGAAGTCATTGTACCTTTACCATATAGGAGCCACTCCAAATTAATATAACCATAACGCTGATGAATTTTCATCACTACATCAAGGCTTGGATTATTCCTACCATTTAAGATATGAGAAAGTGCAGAACGCTGTATTCCTATGCTTTCTGCAAATGAAGCAGGACTTAGCTGCTCTTTTTTCATAATTTCTGCAATCCTCTCTTTCATTTCCTGTTACAATTATATATAATACAAATGTTTACTTCGAGCACAAATGTAAATATTACAATTCACTTTTGCAAATTTATTTATATAAATCTATATTATACAAAAGTAACCATAACGAATACAATTATACACAAATGTTTCTATAAAGTAAAAAAAATATTATATACAACATATAAGTAAAACTTTAAATTAACTATATAATATACTAATTTACAATGTATTATAATCATATATATTAAAATAAATAAAGCTATTTCACACTTGTTTCATCTAAAATAGAGCACCAATTTATTTAATTATATAAAGATTGCTATATAAACATCTAATATTATGTGCATTATACAGTTCTATTTCTATTTATTATATAACAAATAAACTTTTGTATCAGCTTATATATTTTATCCTAATCTTAATGTTTAGAATCGTATCTACATAAATAGCTTACCAATGTATCCATGTTTTAATTGTCAAAATATACATATACACAAGTATATTTGCATAACAATATACTTAATGATTACAAAAGTAAATTGTACATTAGAAAATAAATAAATGATTTTATTATGGTAGGTACTATAGAAATGAAAATAGGATTCAAATCTTATTTTATCACCTAATTTTATTTAACATCAAAATTTATCAGAATAAAATGAGGAAAGATTACATTATTTACGCACATAATTACGAATGAAGATAAATATTAAAATCTCAGAAGACTATTATTAAACTAAAATGCTTATTATCAGAATAATATGCTATTATTTATTGGAGGAAGAATATCCTTAAATAGAAAAATATACTATTTTTTAGAGTATAGGGGAAGAATTGACATTATGATAATTTCTATTTTGAAGTTACTTAGGATAAATTTTAAATCACTGACTGAGGTATTTCAATAATCAATAGGTTGTTTTTTTTAAATAACCTATTGATTTAGTTTAGACAACCTGTTGTTTATTTCAATCAACTTGTTGATTGAAAAATGATAATACAGTTTTTGAAATGAAAGCAATGAAAGCGAATGAATGCACTTTTAGGGTTCTCCTTTCATCTATAATAACTTACTATAAAGAGTTTCAGCGAAACTGAAAGCAATGAAAGCAGCTTTCCCTTTTATTATTTTTTGAGAATTATTTGCGCACTTATTATTCGTATCAATTAATGCAAAATTTTAAACACAAGCTCCCGAAGAATATCTCCATCTGACAAAGAGGAATTACCTACTCCTTTTGACTTGGCATCACAAAATCTTATATCGCCGATAATCTGCATCACTTTTACCCCACTGTATTTTCTCATTGCTGCCATGTAATCACGAGACTGCCAAGTGGTTCTTAATCCTAACTGTGTAGCAATTCCCTGCTCTGATTTCTCGGGCGCATAATAAGCTAACATGAGATTAGAAAAGAAATTGAAAAGCAGTGACAAAGTCATCTGCAGTGGATTTGTTTTTGGGTTTTCTTCAAAGTATTTTACTATCTGATTGGCTTTATAGACATCCTTTTCAATTAAGGCACTCCTTAATTCAAAGTTATTAAAATCTTTGCTTATACCGATATTCTTTTCTATTTGTTCGGGAGTAATACGCTTTTGTCCCTGAGGCAGAGTAATAATCAGTTTCTCCAATTCACCTACAAGACGGCTAAGATCTGTCCCGACAAACTCCGCTAGCATAGCTGCTGATTTAGGCTCTACATCTATACCTTTACGTTTCATATAGGAAGTTATAAAAGCCGGAAGCTGTGCATCCTTTATCTTTTTCGACTCGAAAAGAACACCGATTTTCTCTATTTCGGCTGCTAATTTCTTGCGTCTGTCCAATACTCCATGTTTATGGCAAATAACAAGAATCGTTGAATTTAAAGGCTTTTGCAGATAGAAAGACAGTTCTTCCATATTGCGGATTGTCTGCGCTTCTTTAACAATGACAACTTGATGTTCAGCCATCATCGGATAACGCTTGGCTGCATTGATTACTGTTGCAATATCAACGTCCGAACCATAAACAACCGTTTGATTAAATTCCTTCTCAGTTTCCGACAATACATTATCTGTTATATAATCTGCAATTATATCTATGTAATAGGGTTCTTCCCCCATTAAATAATACACAGGCTTATATTGTTTTGCCCTTAACTCTTTAAGAATCTCATCACATGTCAGTTCTTGCTTTGCCATAAATTGTGTCATTCTTTACCAATCAAACTTCAAATGTTTAACTGTCTTCTTTTCGTCAATAATCATTTTTAAAGAAGCAATTCCTATTTCCACATGCTCTTGTACGTAATTACGAGTAATCATACTGTCACTTTTATCAGTCTTCACTCCTTCCGGAATCATCGGTTGATCTGATACCAAAAGCAATGCACCGGTTGGAATATGATTAGCAAAACCTGTACTGAACAATGTTGCAGTTTCCATATCGACAGCCATTGCACGGGTTTTCTTCAAATACTCCTTAAAAGCATCATCATGTTCCCATATACGACGGTTTGTTGTATATACAGTTCCGGTCCAATAATCACGGGCATAGTCACGAATAGCAGAAGAAACAGCACGTTGCAACATAAAAGCAGGCAGTGCCGGAACTTCCGGAGGAAAATAGTCATTAGATGTACCTTCTCCACGAATGGCAGCAATTGGTAAAATCAAATCTCCCAACTGATTTTTCTTATCTATACCTCCGCATTTACCAAGGAAAAGACATGCTTTGGGTTTAATCGCACTCAATAAATCCATGATAATGGCGGCATTGGGGCTACCCATTCCAAAATTAATTATGGTAATTCCTTCCGCACTTGCCGAAATCATATTTGCATCACGTCCCAGAATAGGTACATTGAACTTCTCGGCAAATATCTCTACATATTTATTGAAGTTAGTCAACAAAATGTATTCCCCAAAATCTTCCAGATTACGTTTTGTGTAGCGAGGGAGCCAATTTGCTACAATTTCTTCTTTCGTTTTCATAATTTTCAATTAACTTTGCGACTAAAGAATTAGCCAGTTTATATTGAAATGCAAATTTAGCAAATGTTATCGTTAAACCTACCCATCTACAACACTAAAATAGCTACAAGAAACGGAAAAAATGTTATATTTGATATTATCCGTCGGCGGTATGTGGCTTTAACCCCGGAAGAATGGGTACGCCAGCACTTTGTACATTTTTTGATTTCATACAAATATTATCCATCTTCATTAATGGCAAATGAAGTGCTACTCAATTTGAACGGCATGAAGAAAAGATGTGATACTGTGCTCTACAATAAGGATTTATCCCCTAAAATGATTATTGAATATAAAGCACCTCATATAGAAATCACACAAAAAGTATTTACTCAAATTAGTAATTACAACCTTGTTTTAAAAGTAGATTATCTGATTGTAAGTAATGGAATAGATCATTATTGTTGCAAAATGGATTACGAAAAACAATCGTATGTTTTTTTAAAAGATATACCGGATTATACTTTGCTATAAATAAGAAAGGAGGCTTTTGAGCCTCCTTTCTTTAATATCTGTCTTTATAATATCTAACTATTACTTAGTTTTTGTATCTAAATGTTGTTCTTGTTCAACTCCTGCCAATTCAGGATCAATCATGATACGACCACAGTATTCGCAAACAATAATTTTCTTACGCATACGAATGTCCAACTGTCTCTGAGGCGGAATCTTATTGAAACAACCACCACAAGCATCACGCTGAACATATACAATACCCAATCCATTGCGAGAATTCTTACGGATACGTTTAAATGCCTGTAATAAACGGGGCTCAATAGTTGTTTCAAGCACTTTCGCTTTTTCTCTCAATTTTTCTTCTTCAGCCTTAGTTTCAGAAACGATTTCATCTAATTCGTTTTTCTTCTGTTCCAAGTCTTTTTTTCTTTCTTCAAGTTCCACGGAACTCTTATCTACATCCTCTGTTTTTGTAGTGATCTCAGCAGTGAACTCTTTAATCTTCTTTTCGCAAAGTTCAATTTCCAACGTTTGAAATTCAATCTCCTTCGTCAAGAAATCATATTCACGATTGTTCTTAACATTATCCTGTTGAGATTTATACTTTTCTACAGAAACCTTAGCTGTTTCTATTTCAATTCTTTTAGCAGCAACAGATGATTTCAATTCATCAATATCACTCTTGATTTTATCAATACGAGTACTTAAACCTGCTACTTCATCTTCCAAATCTTGCACTTCAAGAGGAAGTTCACCTCTCAACGTCTTAATTTTATCAATCTCTGAAAGCATTGTTTGCAGCTGATAAAGAGCTTTCAACTTTTGTTCTACCGTTAATTCTTTCGGCTCGCTACTTTTTGTTTCTTTTGCCATAATTTGTTTACAAATATTTTATGGGATTCGTGTTTACTTTACTCAACTGAAGTTCCACGTTAGGAAATAAATCCCGTATTATAGAATAAAAAATTTCTTTTGTATACTGTTCACTTTCATAATGCCCTATTTCAGCCATCAAAATCTCATTTTCATGTCCGAAATATTCATGGTAACGTATTTCACCTGTCAAGAAAATATCTGCACCCGAAGCTATTGCCTGTGGAAGAAGGAATGCTCCTGCCCCACCACATAATGCTACTTTTGAGATTAACCTACCGGATAGTTTGTTATGTTTCACACAACCTACCTCAAATATTTTCTTAATCCTTTTCAAAAATTCAAGTTCCGTTTCCGGAGTTTCCAACTCTCCTATCACACCTGCACCGGCCTGCTTCCATGAGTTTTTCAACGGATACAAATCAAATGCAGGCTCTTCATATGGATGCGCTTCTATTAAAGCCTGCAAAACAGATGTTTTTTTAAATGCCGGAAGTATTGTTTCTATACGAATTTCCTTTTCCGAATGCAATTCACCTATCTCTCCGCAAAATGGATCAGCTCCCTCCATAGCACGAAATGTGCCCTCTCCTTCCAAATTATAACTACATGAATCGTAGTTACCTATGTGCCCGCAACCTGCACTAAACAATGCCGTACGAACTTTTTCCGCTTGCTCCACCGGAACAAAAGTCACCAATTTCAGCAAACTATCTTCTTTTTCAGAAAGAATACGCACATTCTTCAATCCAATCTTTTCAGCAATCTTATAATTTACTCCACCTTGAGCATTATCAAGGTTTGTATGAGCCGAGTAAATCACAATATCATTTTTAATGGCTTTAAGAATACAACGTTCCACATAATCTTTCCCCGTTATAGACTTATATCCTTTAAAAATTAGTGGATGATGAGATATGATGAGATTATACCCCAACCCTATTGCTTCATCAATAACAGATTCAGTAACGTCCAGACACAACAAAGCCCCTGTTGCTTCCGCTTCTGTCAATCCGATCTGCAAGCCGGCATTATCAAAACCATCTTGCAAAGGCAGAGGCGCGAATCTCTCAAGGGCGCTTACAATTTCCTTTATTTTCATAAATGTAGAAAACTTGGTGCAAAGATAGAAGAAAAAATGTATTTATTCAATTGAAAAAACAATTATTTTCCTTCTCAAGACTTTAAATTGAAAAAGCATAACGACACTTCATTTGAAACGTCCCTACGTTTTAACTAAAACGTCCTTACGTTTCATCCAAAATGTAGGGACGTTTTTTAGCTGTCACAAATTTATTCATCATTGCATATTTAGGTTCTACCACACTATCAGTAGGGAAAAAAGTGAAATGCATTCTCCAACCATTTGTTTGGTAAGAAAATTTTCTACCTTTCGTCCCCTTCTTTATAGACTGATATTTCTGCAAAATGAAGTTTTCGATTCCCAATGGAGGAACAACAGAAGATACCTCAACGAAATCTACCGTCACAAAAAAGCCCGGAACTTTTATTTCACTAATCTCTTTAAGTATCTCATCCAACATCATCTCTCAATCCAAATAAAATCGGATGTAAATATACGAAAAATATGTTTATCCTATGTATACATTGAGTAACAAGCAAACATAATCATTCCCATCTTCATTCACAAAAGATACTTTGTCCTCTCTCGCCAGCCATCCAATAGCTGCTGCCAACTCAAGATCATTTAATCCGGATTTCGTTTTTAACTTATCAAAGCACCATTTTTCATTGTCACTTAAGATATGCCAGACTTTACCTGCATTCAAGCCTATACTTATTCTATCCATATTTCGGTTTGTTATTAAAAGATTAATATATGCATGTTTACGCCTAATATAAACAAAAAGAACACCCCAAAAGGTCAACAAATTGCCTTAAAAAGCCTTATTTAACAATAGTTATCGTAAAATATTGCATTTATATTACTGTCGGTAATCTTTTCTTAAAAGAATTTCATTGTAACATATATAATTGAAGCTATTTATTATCTTTGTTCCGTTGTAAGTAAACAAAATACAATTATGATAGTAAATGAAAGAGATGCACGCCACGAATATATGCTTAATGTGGCCAAACAAATAATGACAGCCGCACGTACTGCCCCTAAAGGGAAAGGCATTGACATTGTTGAAATAGCTGTCATTACTGACGAAGAGATTGAAATGCTTTCGCAACGTATGTTAGAGTTGCAGAAGGAAAATGGAATGAAATTCTTTCTTCGCGATGCTGAAAACATATTAAGTGCTGAAGCTATTATTTTATTAGGAACTCGTGAAAAAGTGCAGGGATTAAACTGCGGTCATTGCGGATTTGCTACTTGTACAGAAAAACCGGATAGTGTTCCATGTGCTATCAATAGCATTGATTTGGGAATTGCAATTGGCTCCGCCTGCGCCACTGCTGCTGATTTACGTGTAGATACACGTGTCATGTTTTCCGCCGGTTTGGCTGCTCAAAGTCTAAATTGGTTGATTGACTGTAAATGTGTTATGGCTATCCCTGTAAGTGCATCTTCAAAAAATCCTTTTTTCGACCGCAAACCTAAAGATAATAAATAAAAATGGGAATAATAGTCAGTTTACCCGGTGGATCCGAAAAGGATTTAAAACTTACTTTTGGAGCAGCAGGGCAAGAAGATACACGTAAAACAATTTTTCCGGCTGAATGGTATCCTCAAAGCGGAATACAATTAACATGGCCACATGCTGGAACAGACTGGGCATATATGCTTAATGAAGTACAAGAATGTTTTATAAATATCGCCCGTGAAATTGCCAGAAAAGAACTTGTTTTTATTGTTACTCCCGAAATAGAAAGCGTTAGAAAGCAAATTAAAGATAAAGTCAATCTTGAAAATGTTCGTTTTCTTGAATGTAACACAAATGATACATGGGCAAGAGATCACGGAGCAATAACTTTAATAGACACAGGTGCTCCCCTCTTTTTGGACTTTTGCTTCAACGGATGGGGAATGAAGTTTGCTGCCAATCTCGACAACCAAATAACTCGTAAAGCATTTCGTGAAGGTTTTCTTCATGGAAAATACAGTAATAAACTAGGCTTTGTTCTCGAAGGTGGTTCCATCGAAAGCGATGGCACAGGGACCGTACTCACAACATCCGAATGTCTTCTTTCCCCAAACAGAAACGAGGAACTGAATAGAGTAGAAATAGAAGAATACCTAAAAACAAACCTTCATGCAGAACAAATATTATGGTTAGATTATGGCTATTTAGCCGGAGACGATACAGACAGCCATATAGATACTCTGGCTCGTCTGTGTCCTAATCATACAATTACCTACGTGCATTGTGATGATGTAGAAGACGAACATTTTAAAGAGCTCCAGAAGATGGAAGAACAACTGAAAAGTTTCCGCACACTAAAAGGAGAACCTTTCCGTCTACTTCCTTTACCTATGCCGGATGCTATTTTTGAAGATGGTGAACGCTTACCGGCAACCTATGCCAATTTCCTGATTATCAACGGGGCAGTTCTTTACCCTACTTATAATCAACCTGAAAAAGACCGGATTGCACAAGAAGTATTGCAAACAGCTTTTCCAAATGACGAAATCATAGGAATAGACTGCCGCTCATTGATTAAACAACATGGTTCATTACATTGCGTTACTATGCAATATCCGCTGAATGTTTTAAAATAAAGTGAAAAAATAATCTATGGATAGAAAAATAAAAGTCGGACTTGTTCAACAAGCCAATAATGATAGCTTATACGATAATCTGAATCGCCTAAACAAAAACATTGAAGAATGTGTAGCACAAGGTGCGCAGTTGGTGGTATTGCAAGAACTTCACAATACCCTTTACTTTTGTCAAACCGAAGATACCGAGAAGTTTGATTTAGCCGAAACTATTCCCGGACCATCTACCGGATTTTATAGTGAGATTGCCGCAAATCACAATATAGTATTAGTTACTTCTTTATTTGAAAAGCGTGCTCCGGGACTTTATCACAACACTGCTGTTGTATTTGATACTGACGGAAGCATTGCAGGAAAATATCGCAAAATGCATATTCCTGATGATCCGGCTTATTATGAAAAGTTCTATTTCACTCCCGGTGATCTCGGCTTCGAACCTATTCAAACATCCTTAGGAAAGTTAGGTGTATTGGTTTGTTGGGATCAATGGTATCCTGAGGCAGCGCGTCTCATGGCATTAAAAGGAGCCGAAATTCTGATATATCCTACTGCTATTGGATGGGAAAGTACAGACACCGAAGATGAAAAAGAGCGCCAACTAAATGCATGGATAATTTCACAACGCGCCCATGCTGTTGCCAATGGACTCCCTGTCATTTCTGTTAACCGCGTAGGACATGAGCCGGATCCTTCAGGACAAACCAACGGAATAGAATTTTGGGGAAACAGTTTTGTAGCAGGTCCACAAGGAGAGTTTCTTGCACAAGCTGGGAACGAAAAACCTGAAAATATAGTTATTGAAGTTGACTTAACACGTTCTGAAAATGTGCGTCGTTGGTGGCCATTCCTTCGTGACAGAAGAATCGACAAGTATGAAGGAATTACTAAAAGATTTTTAGATTAACAAACATTACTGGGCCAAACAGACCTCAAACCTCGTTGAGAACACTGTTTAGCCCATATTTTACTCTAATACGGACTTTCCTCTAAATGTTAATTATCTCTGTTTATTAAATAAATTCTTCTCTTCATCAAACATTTTTTTCGTAATACTGTTGTTTTACAAAAGATTTAAAAGAATATCTATTTTACAAAAACAACCTAATTATGAAAAAAGTATTATTTTTAGCTGCCCTACTTTTAGTTTCTTTCGTGGGCATGGCGCAAGCGCAGACAAGTAGAAAGAGTAAAGATGAACTCAAAAAACAAGAAAGAAAAGAAAGAAGAGAGGAAAGAAAAGCTCAGGACTCTATTGCAAATGTGATTTCTTTCGATCAGGCTTATCAGGCTTTGAAAGACAAATCATTCGTATTGGAGGCTGATAACATTATCTTCTGGAATGGTGTAACGCGTTTCGTTTCTCCTTCAACAAACTTTGTTGGATTGAATGACGACCAAGCAACTGTTCAGTTCGCATTCAACAATGGTTATGGAGGTCCTAACGGGATTGGTGGTATTACTGTTGAAGGAAATGCATCCGGTATTAGGATGAGTACTGATAAAGATGGTAATGTATTCTTTGATATGAATGTAATGGGAGTTAATATCTCTGCAACCGTAACTATCATTTTAACTAAGGATTCTAACCGCGCAAGCGTTACTGTCAATCCGAACTTTACAGGAAATACAATGACATTCACCGGAAACTTGTATCCTACAGCTTTATCTAATGTATATAAAGCTAATCCGAACATCTTCCCTAACTTGTTGTTGCCGATAAGATAAACCAGACTATAGTAATAAGTAAATTGAAAGAGAGTATTTCCTTTTCGGAGATACTCTCTTTTTTTATTCTTTTGCAGAAGTAAAGGTCAAAACTCTGTTCATTACAAAGTTAATTCCTCCATAAATAAACAATCCTAAGAAAGTAGCAAGATATTCATTCATATCCCAATATTCAACACAAGCCAATAAAAAAGAGAACTGTGCGCCATAAGCCACTAAAAAGGCTATTCCAAACAAAAACATTTCTTTCCAGACATTCGTTTTTCTGGATTGGAATACCCACAACTTATTCCATACAAAACTATTGATTACCCCAATTATATATCCCCAAACATTGGATATTTTATAATCACAAGAAAAGCATTTCATCATCACAAAAATGACAATAGCTGTTACAAGGGTATTTATGCATCCTACGATGCCAAATTTTACAATCTTGATAATCTCTTTTTTATCTCTAAAATCAATCATTCTTATCTTCCTTGTGACAAAGCAGGGTTTCTATGTTATATCTGGGACGCTCTTTGACTTCAATATATATCTTTCCGATATATTCGCCTATCACACCGATTGAAATAAGTATTATACTGCCTATAAACCAAATAGAAAGCATAATAGAAGCCCATCCGGCAACCGCATGTCCTGTGCTAACAGCATATATTACATATATGGAAGCCAACACACTAATAATCAATAGTGAAAATCCAGTTCCGGCTATCAGCCTTACCGGCTTTACGGAAAAAGAAGTGATTCCATCTATCGCAAAGTTAATCATCTTGCGCAAAGGATATTTCGATTCTCCGGCATAACGCTCATTACGCTCGTAATAAACACAAGTTGTGTTGTAACCTATCAACGGAACAATACCCCTCAAAAAAAGGTTACGTTCCTTGAAACAAGATAATTGTTCCACTGCCCGCTTACTCATCAGCCTATAATCAGCATGATTGTAAACGGAATGAACTCCCAGCCCTTTCATTAATTTATAAAAAGCCAATGCAGAATTCCGTTTAAAGAATGTATCTGTTTTACGGGAACTGCGAACACCATACACTATGTCGAAACCTTCTTTATATTTATCGACCATAGTCTCTATTATATTCACATCATCCTGCAAGTCGGCATCAATAGAAATCATTGCATCACACATCTCCTTTGCAGTCATCAATCCTGCCATGAGTGCATTCTGATGTCCCACATTTCCTGCAAGGTTCAGTCCATATATAAACTTGTTATTCTCAAAAAGCTCCTTTATAATCTCCCAAGTATTATCTGTACTGCCATCGTTAACGAACAGTACAAAACTATCGGAACTTACCTTCCCTGCTGAAACAAGTTTATTCAGAACTTCTGTCAGACGAGAGGATGTTTCATAAAGAACATCCTTTTCATTATAACAAGGCACTACAATGGATAAACGCATGCAATATAGTGAATTAGTGTTTAGTGATTAGTGACTAATCACTAAACAATTTATCATTAATCTTTAATGTCTACAATTAAATTCAGTTCATCTAATTGCGACTGATCTATCGGAGCCGGAGCATCAAGCATCACGTCACGTCCGGAATTATTCTTAGGGAATGCAATACAGTCACGTATAGAATCCAATCCGGCAAACAAAGATACCCAACGGTCAAGACCGTAAGCAAGACCTGCATGAGGAGGTGCACCAAACTTAAATGCATTCATTAAGAAGCCAAACTGTTCCTGAGCCTTTTCTTCAGTAAAGCCAAGCAACTTAAACATCTTATTTTGTAAAGCACTGTCATGGATACGAACAGAACCACCTCCCACTTCGACACCATTAATTACCATATCATAAGCATTAGCACGTACGGCAGCCGGATCGGTATCAAGTAATGATATATCTTCCGGTTTCGGCGAAGTAAACGGATGGTGCATAGCCATCAATCTTCCTTCTTCTTCACTCCATTCAAACAATGGAAAATCTACTACCCACAAGCAAGCAAAATTATCTTTATTACGCAATCCTAGTTGATTACCCATTTCGAGACGAAGTTCGTTAAGTTGTTTGCGAGTCTTCATTGCGTCATCCCCTGAAAGAATAAGAATCAAGTCACCCGGTTTAGCACCGAATGCTTCTTTCATTTTCTGCAAAACTTCTTGCGAATAGAATTTATCTACACTTGATTTTACATTTCCGTCAGCTTCCACACGTGCATAAACCAATCCTTTGGCACCTATCTGAGGACGTTTTACAAATTCGGTCAACGCATCGAGTTGCTTACGTGTATAAGTAGCAGCCCCTTCAGCACAAATGCCACCAATATAAGCAGCATCATCAAATACAGAGAAACCATGACCTTTCAATACATCCATCAACTCCACGAACTTCATACCGAAACGCAAATCCGGTTTATCACTGCCATAATATTTCATTGCTTCGCTCCAAGGCATACGTTGGAATGGTTCTGTAATCTCAATTCCGCGAATGGTCTTGAACAAATGTTTAGCCATTCCTTCAAATAAGTTAAGTACATCTTCCTGTTCCACAAAACTCATTTCGCAGTCAATCTGAGTAAATTCCGGTTGACGGTCAGCGCGCAAATCTTCATCACGGAAACATTTTACAATCTGAAAGTAACGGTCAAAACCTGCTACCATCAACAACTGCTTCAATGTTTGAGGTGATTGCGGAAGAGCATAGAACTGTCCCGGATTCATACGTGAAGGAACCACAAAGTCTCGGGCACCTTCAGGTGTAGAACCAATCAAAACCGGAGTTTCTACTTCGAGGAAGTTCAGCTTATCAAGATAGCTGCGTACTTCAAAAGCCATTTTATGACGAAGCTCCAAGTTCTTTCTCACCGCATTTCGACGCAAATCAAGATAACGGTATTTCATGCGGATATCATCCCCGCCGTCTGTATTATCTTCAATTGTGAAAGGAGGAGTTGCAGCCACATTCAGAATATTTAATGTAGAAACATTGATTTCAACCTCTCCTGTCGGGATATTCATATTCTTATTGGAACGTTCATTAACAGCTCCTTCTATCTGAATGACAAACTCACGTCCCAATTTGTTAGCTTGCTCGCAAAGATCTGCATTTACAGCTTCATTAAACACCAATTGGGTAATACCATAACGGTCACGAAGGTCAACGAAAGTCATTCCTCCCATTTTGCGTGCACGCTGAACCCAGCCGGCAAGCGTAACGTTCTTATTTACATCAGAGACACGTAGTTCTCCACAAGTATGCGTTCTAAACATATTATATTAATTAAGAGATTACTTCATTATATAGCTTGCAAAATTATACAAATTTATTAATTAATTGAAGTAAAGGCAGAGTTTTTGAGATTATAATTTCCACCACAGATTTTCTTCTTGTTTATATAGCCTGAAACCACATCTTTCCAAAACATGATAAGAAACTATATAAATGTGCGGTAAAACAATCTCAACCGTGCTGAAGAAGTTTTGAATCGACAGTTGTCGTTTCATTAATCGACAATTGTCAATCCATGAAACGACAATAGTCAATCCTTGAGTTGACAACTGTCAATTTAAAATTCTCACGGCACGATTAGGAGTGTTTTTCCTTATGAAAAGCCCTTTCATACATAGTTTCTTTATTACAATGGCATGGAAACGGGAAAACTGCACTGCCTGTCCGGCAGAAATGAGAGCAGAATGAGAGCAAAAAAATGATGCTCTCATATCTAAAAGTGCTTGCTATAAGCTGATACAGCAAGTTTATGAGAGCATGAGAGCATATTTTGTAAAATTGCAAGATATAGGGTTGAGCATATTACAAATATACAATTTTGCAAGGATCATTTATTACGCAACTCTTTTTTATACAAAACATGTCTGAGCAGAGGATGTTCGGCAGGAACTAGCGGGTGATCGAACTCTTTGACAAAGTTCAGCCCTATTTTCTGCATTACTCTTTCCGAACGTTTATTAGGTAAAGATGTAAAAGAAAAGACTTCTTCAAAATCCAATTCTTTCTTTGCATGCTCTAAACAAGCCGAAGCGGCTTCAGTCGCAAAGCCATTACTCCAAGCTTCAGGCCTTAAACGCCAACCTATTTCCACTCCGGGAGCAAAATCAACATTGAAGTCAAACCGATGAAAACCGGTAAAACCGATAAATTCGTGGTTATCTTTTCTCTCAATAGCATAAAGACCAAAACCAAAAGCTTCGAATTCATCTTGAATGCGATGATAAAAAGCCAAAGAGTCTTCTTCCGTCAATGGTTTGAGAAAAAACTCCATAGTCCGTTCGCTACTGTTCATCTGATAAAAGGGCTGAATATCACTTTCCTTCCACCCACGCAAGACTAATCTCGGGGTTTCAATATAAATTTTCATAAATTGACAACAAGCTATTATATGATATACAAAAAAAGCTGATGCAATGACATCAGCTTTCTATTTTTTTGTCGGGGTAGCGGGATTCGAACCCACGACCCCCTGCTCCCAAAGCAGGTGCGCTAACCGGACTGCGCTACACCCCGAATCTTGTATTACTTCTCATCAACTTTATCTCTGTCGGGGTAGCGGGATTCGAACCCACGACCCCCTGCTCCCAAAGCAGGTGCGCTAACCGGACTGCGCTACACCCCGAAAGGTTTATTGTTGATTGCTTTTTTAAAGCGAGTGCAAAGATAGTGACTATTTTCAATTCTGCAAGGAATAAAACAATATTTTTTCATTTTATATAAAAAAGCCGACTTTCAATATAAAAGTCGGCTATAAAAAATATCAACATTACCACTTTACAAACAGTATTCTCGGATTGATATTGACTGAAAGCCATCCCCAATCCTGCCAGCACTTATGATTGCCGCCTTTAACAATATCCATTGTTTCAGTTCCTGCCATTACAGAATAACCGGCAGACAGCTTCACATCTTTCATCAATGTCCAATCTACTTGAAAATCAAACTCTGAACCCAAGCCTTTTTTATAACTTGCATCCTCCTTTATAACTTTTGCCGTAGTAGAGAAATAGTGATAATTCAAACTCAATCCAACTTTAGAACTTGGTTTAAAAGCTATTCCTAACTGATTGTCCCAAAGTCCGGGATTGAATCCTTTGGCAAAAGAACTTGCATAAAAATAATCCATTCCACCATAAAACTTATGATGAGTACCATACAAAGGATCGAAAGCCTTAAACTTATCACTACCCGGTTTATTGCCACTTAAATAATCTGTTGCAAGGAAAGCACTCCATTGTTTGCTGAAATTATATTGTGCTTTCAGATTCCACATAAAAGCCGACACTGAAAGATTGTTCACATTTTTACCTGTCTGATAATAAAAAGTTCCGCTTAAATTCCAATCGGAAGGATTGTAAGTCAGATAAGTTCCCATTGTTTGCAAGTAACGGGTGTGAGACTTCTGAGTTTCCTTATCCCCTGTTTCCAAACCTAAGTTTATAAACAGCAAAGAAGCATTAAAAGGTTGCTGATTTGCTTTGTAGTGATACCACACTGTCTGCATGTTTTTATAAGGCTGTCCGCCCGGTTTATAATAAGTACCTCCTATCGGTGTCTCATCATTCCGGTTCAACGCAAAAATAAGGTGCAGTTTATTGTTTTTATTCTCATATCCCAACTTCAATGCATCGTGGTAACGTCCTGCTACGTTCCAGTCCAGTCCTCCCAAAATACGTTCATCATCATAAGAAAGAGTCTGACGTCCCAATTGGACAAAGAAATATTGTCCGAAATCAAGTTTTGCCCATGCCTCGTTTAAAATAAAACGGCCTTCCTTATCTATTTGCGGATCTTGTCCCCACACACCTACATGCTGAGCAGACATTTTCATAGATAATCCCTGACGTTTATACTCCAACGACAAACGGGCACGATTATTAATGAAAGTAGCCGGGGTTTCTCCTTCCGAGCGAGGAGTCAAAGAACCATTCCGATATTCTGCTCTCGGACGAATCTGGGCCGAAATACTGAATTCGTTTTGTTTATCAGCTTCTTGTGCTTGTACAAAAGCCGGAGCTAATATAAAACATAGCAACCAAACTGTATTTTTCATAATTTCAATGATTTTGATAGTTAATTCAAATTATATGTATGTACACTTACTCCTTGTGCAGAAGGCAGATAATTAATGCCATACCAGCACATCTGCAATAATAAAAACGAAACAAGTAATATAACCAAAGACCGGCGGTAAGACTGAGGCCGATGCAACCTGAAATGAATATAAACCAAATAGGAAATCCATGTAGCGGCAGCCCAAGTTTCTTTCGGATCCCAACTCCAATAATGTCCCCACGCTTCTTTTGCCCACAAAGCACCGAAAAGCATCCCTAAAGTCATAAATGAAAGTCCCACATAAATAAGATTATCCGTAAGTTCCATTTCATAATAAGCAGCTTTCTTCTTTTTGAAAAATAATAAATATACGGCCATAACGGCAGCAGCACCCAACATGGCATAAGCAAACATATAAACAATTACATGAGGAGCAAACCACGGGCTTTGAAGTGCCGGCATCAGTGTTTTATTATGTATTTCGGGCTTAAAAATATTGATGCAGATAAATACAAATGCCATTACCGTACTGAAACTCAATATCCACTTATACTTCCATCTGGCATAGGTAATTAGTCCTGCCAAAGGTAAAAAGAAAGAATACCACAACCGCGTTTCCCCCATAGTCCGCATTGGCGGACGTTCAAGAGAAATCCACATTCCCAAGATAAACGAGAAGAATACTGTTAATCCTGCTACTGTAAACAGATAAACGACAACCGTTCTCTTGCTCTTCCATGCGGCAAAAGCACCGCATCCCCATAATATCAAAGACACAACGGCAAAAATCAAAAAGTAATCCCAACTCATACCGTTTCCTCCTTCCTTTTTTGTGCAGTAATAAATAAGCATATGGCACCTGCTATCATCATCCAGATTCCGATATAAACAAACGGCAGCCATGGATCATGCACCAATTCAAAAATACTCACATCACTCCATTTGCCTTTACTTTCATCATAACTAAGCTGATATATTTTCCATCCACCTGCTTCTAAAGGTTTATTGACTTCAATCGTCGCAGAAAGCTTTTCACCGGATTCTGTATAAACAACTACCTCCGAAGCAAAACGGCGCGGCTCTCTTTCAGGCATAACCAAACTGGTATTTTCATCCAAACGTAATGCTTTATAGGGAAACATAAAACTACCGCAACTCACCCAACCTTCCATTTGTTTTCCCACAGAGTTTGAAGCTTTAATATAGGTAGCATATGCTGCACCCATCGAATGAAAGTCTACAAACTTCACCGTATCTTCCGTTGTCATAGTAGCAGCATTGGGAATAGTTTTATCTATTTTAATATTCCAATCAAGTAAACGTCCTTCATTCACATTCTCTTCTAATAAAATATCGACAGGCTTTCCTTCTGGAAGCGCCTTGCCCGTTTCATTATCAATTAACATTAATTTAGGAGGATACTCATCAATAGTAAAGTTCTTTAATTCTATGGCTAAAGGAAGTTCTAGCAAATTATTGGTTGAATCATAAGCACGCCATTCGGCTTTTCCAATAAAAGTTGTCATTTTCAACCGTTGCATATCCGCACTTCCCAAAACAGCACATACCAATGCTATGAACAATCCTAAATGATTAAGAATAAAAGGGATGTTCTTCCATCTAAACGGAAATAATTTCCGTAATGTAGTCATGCCCAACAAAGTAGTGAACCATGTAAACAGTAATACGAACGGCCATGATGACAGCATTTGGGAAAAACCGAATACCGCTTCCACTCCCTCCACTTGTTGTTGGAATTGCAACTGGCGGATAAGCCCCATTATTACAGTCAACAAAACAACACCTATCATTGCCGGAATAACTGCTGTGTAACGACTCATCCACAAAAACGGATAACATTTGCATGAACCTATGTGCATGGCAATTAATGCCGGCACATATATCACAAGAAGAATTATATTTATGGGAGATGCCACCATCTCCCAATTAATCTTACCAATAGTAATCTGAAGCAGTATTCCTATCAGGAATAAACCTGCACAAATAACAAATCCCTCTTTATATCCCCAAGGTCTTTCCCACATATATATTAAAATCAGATTTTTGCAATACGGTCGTTAGCCTTTGCTTTTTCCAACCACTGAGGTACAACTGTATTCAGAAACTCTTCTTTAGCTTTACGTTCTTTGTCTATATCAAGACCAATATATTTCTGTGCTTTCTCTTTCGTTGAAATATCAGGCATTGGGACATCATTGGTTATACCATGTTTTACCAAAACTTTATTGATAGACAAACGTGCCTGAAAAGCTTTATCCAATCCATGAGAAAGGATACGTTGTATTTCTTGCGGAGCATGGAATGCACCACCGTGAGATGCCACTCCGAAATCCCATCTCCATTGTGCCTGACGAATCAACGCCAATGCTTCTTTCATCTGTTCGTCCGTAGCACCATTATCCCATGCATATTTAGCTTCAATATGTGCTTTTGCTAATTCTTGTTCCAAACGGTTGCGTATTTCATTAGCTTTACGCTGGCGGTCATACACATTATTGCGCAATGTTTCTTCACTTTCACGATGACAAACCTGACAAGTACGGTCAATCATTGCCAACGGACTTTGTATATGGTGGTCACTAAACTTCACACCACCTTCACTCTTATACGGCATGTGGCAATCTGCGCATGAAACTCCTCTCTGGGCATGAATTCCCATTTGAGAAATCTCGTAGTCGGGATGTTGTGCTTTCAAAATACGTGCCTTACTTAGAGAATGAGTATAGTCGGCAAAATCTGCTTCATCATAATATGCTTCCATATCTTCCACTGTGAAACCTTTATCCCATGGTAAAGTAAGATACTTACCATCTCCTTTGAAATAATATTCAACGTGACACTGGGCACACACCAATGAACGCATCTCCTGTGGAGTTGCTTTGGTTATATCCTTTCCTTGACGGGCAAAAGCCTCAATCAAAGCCGGACGACTGATATGTAAATTCATATTCTCAGGTTCATGACAATCTGCACATCCTATCGGATTTACAATTTCACCTCCCATCGCACCCCATTTATTATTATAAAACGCTTCTACCCCCACAGCTTCCATCATACGAGGAACATCCGGACTTTTACAAGTCCAGCAAGTTGAAGGTTGAGGACCGCTTTTATCATCCATCGGAGCACCCGTACGCAAAGAATTAGTAATATCTTCGATAGCATGCATATGTCCTCTTGGAGTAGAATAATCTTTTGAAAACGCATAGCCTGCCCATAAGATTACCATTTCCGGGCGTTTCTCTAAGACATCAACTGCAACATTACCGTTAAATTCGCTTTCGAAATCAGTCTTTGCCGTTTCCGTCCAAGTTTGATATTCTCTTGGATAATCAAGTTTGAAAACTTCATTACGAGCTTCGATGCCTTTTATTTCTACCCGCTTATTATTAAAAATACTGGCAACTTCAGCCCGTCTTTCCATAAGAGCTGAAACCATTAAGCCCAAACAAAAAACAATAACCATTGATACTCCGAACAATAGCCATCCTTGCCACGATTTAAGTTTCTTTTCCATCATATTTTATTGTATGTATTTTATTTATTATTTCATCATTTTTTCTAACCAGCCGGGTACCGGTGATTCCGGATAAGGAACTATTGCATTGGGAGTTGAAGATAAACTATTCATTCCTCCATGAGGAATATCCCTATGACAATCCCAACAAGCCTTACCCTCTCCCACTTGTGACATCATATAATCTATCTTGCCTGTCTTCACAAATTCCATATTCAACTGTGTATGGCAACGAATACAATTATTCATTATCACCTGTGCACTTTCAGGATTGGCCTGAATAGCCTGTGACTCGGAATGAGTGAGAAAAGCAGCCACATGACGCATACCGTCCATACCTTTAAATGTCCATTTCTTCACAGCATTCTCATGAGGTACATGACAATCATTACATGTAGCATCCCTGCTGTGGGAGCTATGAAACCAAGTGGCATAGTATGGAGCCATTATATGGCAGTTCACACAAGCCGACGGATTATCCGTAAGATATGTATGCGCCCGAAGCATATAAAAGAACAAACTTCCTCCGCCAACCAAGATTCCGGCAATAATAATCGCCATTATCTTCCATCTACGGGAAGGCAACATCCTATTTATAAATTCCTGCAATCTCATATAATTATTATTTTTCACAAAAATAAAGATTGTAAAACAATTAAGGTGTAATCATGATTACATTTTATCGGAAGTAAGCAAGTTTTTTAGTAAAAACTGAATATTCTTTCTATCTTTGTCCAAAACCTTAATACATCACCGTGGAACAAGTTACAAATACAGAAGAATATAAAAAACTGTTTTTCAGTATTCCATTATTCAGGGATCTACCGTCAAATGCAAAGCAAAATATACTTGATAAACTTGATTTTCAGATATATCAGACTACAAAAAAAGAAGTTATTCTCAGACAGAACACTCTTTGCAGGCAACTTTATGTTCTATTAAAAGGTCGCCTGCGTGCAGATATTATTGATGGTTTAGGGAATGAAATCTTGATTGAATATATTGATGCTCCGAGAACCTTTGCCACTCCGCATCTATTCAGTAACGACAATACTTTACCGGCTACATTTACTGTCCTTGAAGACGGAATACTTCTGACTGCCACAAAAGAATCATTATTCAAGCTCATTAGTGAAGAACCCGGAATATTGAAAAATTTCTTATGTGTCACCGGGAATTGTAACAAATGTACTGTATCCCGCCTAAGAGCACTTTCCTACAAAAGTGTACGGGGAAGATTCATTTCTTATCTACTGGAGCATAAACGTCCTAACTCAAATTCTATCAATATAGTACATAACCAAGCACAATTAGCTGAATATTTATGTGTAACCCGCCCGGCACTTTCCAAAGAAATCAATAAAATGATAAAGGAAAGACTTATAGAAGTAGAAGGAAAAAAGATCAACCTACTGAACATGGAAGAACTGCAAAAAGCTATGTTATAATGAATAGATAGACTTATTTACCTGCAGTCCACATAATTGCATTGCCAAGCATTGTCTTAAAATCCTCATTATTCAATAATTTGGCATGATGTCCCATCAAAAAATAGACATTCCGTGCTTTAACTTTTTCATTTACCCAAATAACGGGATGATCGCCCATCTTTATATCCGATGCAGGTTGATAGCTTGCCTCATCCACATGGGCAAGCACATGTACATTGGGACGGGGATTTTTATTAAAAATATACCATTCGTCATTTTCGACTGTAAATACAGGATTAACACCTTTCATAATAGGGTGCTTCATATCTTCCACACACACCGTCCCACTTCCCGTTTCTGCTATATAATTCTTATATACTATATCCCCCAGAAAAGCAGAAAACCATTGCCACATAGGATAACCGTCAAACTCTCCTAACAAAGCTGCATGATGAAAACCAATCCAGCCTCCCCGACCTTCTTCTATATATTTTATAAAAGCTTTTTCAGACTCTTTACTCCACATATAAGGAGGAAAATTGAGTTGCAGGAATACCTGATATTCAGCTAAAGAATCATCAGTAAAGTTTTTAGCATCATTCACTACTTTATATTCAAAGTTCTTTTCTTTCGAAAATTGTTCCAACCAATCAAGAGCAGCCACAACAAAACCTTCGTGAAGCCCTCCTCTTTCTGTCAAAACCAAAACTTTGAAATTAGAAGCTTGCACACTAAATGTAGCCAGTAAAAAGAGTATCAATACATAATAATGTCTTTTCATATTATGAGATTTTATAAATTAAACTTTATTCCTATATATGATAAACGATTCAGTTACATAAATCCATAGTGAGATTGATATAAATTTATTTCCCCACAAATTTTAAAGTGAAGCAACTTCCCTTATCCACTTCCGAAGTTACTGAAATTCCTCCATTATGAAGATTCATAATCTGCTTGCACAAGCTTAGACCAATTCCCGAACCCGAAAGTTTAGTTGTGAAAAAAGGAACAAATATCTTATCTACTACATCAGGCAAAATGCCAACACCATTATCTGTAATGTTAATATAAACAACATTAGAAGATTCTATCCATTTAGCACTTATTTTTATATGAGGATTCTCCCTCATCTCACAAGCTTCATAAGCATTCTTTAATAAGTTAATCAATACCTGTTCTATCTGTGACCTATCTATGAAAATACATAAATGAGGATTGTCTATATACTCATAAACCACATAATCACAGGCATACAGTTTCTTTAAATCTGCAAACAGTTCATTAACAGGAACGAAAGTGAGCACAGGAACCGGTACACGAGTCAGTTTACGATAGTTTTCCACGAAATTAAGTAATCCTTTGCTCCGGCGATGAATAGTTTGCATGGCTTGTTGCATAACAGCATAATCCCGTTCTTTCGTTTCATTTTGGAGGTTTCGTTCCCCCATAGTTTCAGACAAAGAAATGATTGGAGCAATAGAATTCATAATTTCATGTGTCAATACCCTTATCAGCTTTTGCCAGGCTTGCAATTCATTTTCTTCGAGAACAGAGCGTATATTTTTTAAACTGAGTAGTATGCGCTCTTTACCCTTGGATATAAATAAAGTTGAAGTTAATGCCAATTCTGAAAAGAAATCACCATTTTGTATCCGTAACATCTTTACTTCACCGGGGACAAGGGAACGTATTACAGCAGAAAACTCAGGATTTAAAAGGGTTAATTCATCAATATGTTTCAATCTTTTATATCTTAGTAAATGGTTTACGGCATTATTCATCCATTCCACATTTCCTTGTTTATCTATCACTAAGATTCCGGCATCAACAGTATCCAACAGTGTTTCATAATATTGGTGTTTTAGTTCTTCTTCATATAGTCGTTGCCTGAATTTAGCCATTGCTGTTGTTATCCCATCTGTAAACTCGGACAATAATCTACTTCTTTTAGTTGATGAACATGTAAACGTGAAATCTGAGAAATGAATACAGTTAATCACATTTCTCATTATGACAAATGCTTTTGTTTGCAAACGATAAATATGAATGGCTACCAATATCAGCACAAAAATACAAAATACCGTACAAAAGTATAATCCATTCTCCCAAAGTATATATCCGGAAATAGAAAGCGACACCAATAGCATGATCCAAAAAGAGAAAACAAGTATAAATAATTTTTTCATAATCCCAACTTTTCAAGTTTCCGATAAAGCGCAAAACGGGTTATTCCCAAATATCCGGCAGCCCGGCTTATATTTCCTTCACTCCTTTTGATAGCTTTTTCAATAGCCTGCTTCTCCAATTGTTCCAGATTCAGAATTTCATTTTCTTCCTTTCTCTTATTTACAGATGAATGCAACATAAAGCTTTCCGGTTTCAGCAGCAAGCTATCCGACAAGATCACCGCCCTCTCAATAGCATGTTGCAACTCCCTTACATTTCCCGGCCAAGAATAATCGAGTAATTTATTCTTTGCTTCACGACTCAGCCTCTTCACTTCTTTCTTATACTTCTTGGTAAACCGGGCTAAAAAATAATCTGCCAATAAAAGAATATCATTTCCCCTTTCGCGTAAAGGAGGAATATGAATCTCTATGGTATTAACACGATAAAGCAAGTCCTGCCGAAAATAACCTTCATCTACCATTTGATGAATATTTGCATTTGTGGCACATATTAATCTTACATCAATAGGTATTGTAGAAGTCGAACCTAAGCGGGATATTTCTTTCTTTTCAATGGCTGTGAGTAACTTTGCTTGCATCGGTAAAGGCAAATTCCCTATTTCATCGAGGAATAACGTTCCTCCCGAAGCTACTTCCATACGCCCTGCTTTCGACTTACGTGCATCGGTAAAGGCACCTTTCTCATATCCGAAAAGTTCGCTCTCAAATAATGTTTCAGGGATAGAGCCTAAATCTATGCTTATAAAAGGTGCTCCTTGACGGAGCGAAGAATGATACAAAGCTTTAGCAACCAAATCTTTTCCTGTACCGTTTTCTCCCAAAATCAGTATATTAGCATCTGTTTCGGAAAGTTTTTCAATAGTGGAAAAGACTTCCTGCATAACAAGAGACTCTCCTATTATCTCACTCTTCTCTACAACTGATGCAGACAGTTCCACCACCTGTTTCTTTAAAGTATCCACTTCTTCACGTGATTTACGGAGTTTTAATGCCGAAAATAATGTTGCCAGCAACTTTTCCTTCTCCCATGGTTTGGAAATAAAGTCTATTGCTCCGGCTTTAATAGCTCTTACAGCTTTCTCGGTATCTGCATAAGCAGTCATAAAAAGCACTACAGCCTGAGGATCTATCTTTAATATATCCTGCAAACAATCAAATCCTTCCTGTCCACTAATGGCATCCCTCTTAAAGTTCATGTCCAAAAGAATGACATCAGGATGAAAAGTACTCATAAAATATTCAACTTTTGTCGGTGAAGTCGTCACTTTTATCTTTTCTACATAAGATTCGAGTAAAAGATTCAATGCAAAAAGAACATCTTCGTTGTCGTCTACAATCAATATTTTACCTTGATTATTCATATCTTTGATATTTCACATTTTGGTTTGCTTCAAAGATACGTTTTATTTCCTTGTATTGTATGTGCGCTTACGCACTATTTTTGTGCGCATACGCACTATGTATTAAGTTCGTATAATCTTACATTTTACTTATAATCAACACTTTATAAATCTGGCATATGTTTTGAATATTAAATAATGAATTTATGTAAAATAGACACATGAAGAAATATTATTTGATAATCATATTACTCTTTTCTATATCCAATATATTATATGCACAAAAAGAGTGTATAGAATTGACTTTACCGGAAGCGATTGAATTGGCACAAAAAAGTTCCCCTGATGCTATCGTAGCCCGGCATTCTTTTCGAGCAAGTTATTGGAATTATAAATTCTTCCGGGCAAATTATCTCCCTTCATTGACACTTACATCTAATCCCAATCTAAACAGGGATATTAATAAAATCACCCTGCCCAACGGAACCGAAACTTTTGTCCGTCAAAATCAAATAAATACCGACCTTACACTAACTATCAATCAAAATATATGGTTTACAGGAGGAAATATATTCGTAAAAAGCAGTGCACAAAGAATTGATTTGTTAAGTGACAAATATACTTCATATCAAACCTCACCTCTTTTATTAGGGTATGAGCATTCTCTGTTTGGATATAATTATCTTAAATGGGACAAACGCATAGAACCGATACGTTTCACGGAAGCTAAAAAGCAATATGCCGAAACATTGGAATTAGTAGCATCAGAGACAAGCCGCCTTTATTTTCTGCTTGCTACTGCCCAAACAAATTATGAAATAGCTACTTTCAACTATGCCAATGCCGATACCCTATATCGCTTCGCACAAGGAAGATATAACATTGGCACAATCACAGAAAATGAAATGTTGCAGTTGGAAATAAATAAACTATCCGAAGAAACCAATATGATGAATGCCCGAATTGAAATGGATAACCAGATACAGGAATTGAGAGCTTATCTCGGCATTGTACAAGAAACCAATCTAAAAGTCCGGATAGAAGAATTTATTCCCGATTTCAAAATAAGCATAGAAGAAGCTATCAGATTCGCTAATCAAAATAGCCCCGATATAGAAACTATGAAACGAAAAAAACTCGAAAGTGAAAGTAATGTTGCGCGGGCTAAAGGAAATACCGGATTGAAAGCCGATTTATATGTTCAATTCGGATTAACCCAAACAGCCGAGAAAATACATGCGGCTTATAAACACCCACTCGATCAGCAGTATGTGAGCTTAGGTATTTCCATTCCTATTCTTGATTGGGGACGCGGCAAAGGTAAAATTAAAGTTGCCAAATCAAATCGGGATCTGGTATATACACAAGTAGAACAGGAACGAATCAACTTTGAAATGAATGTACGTAAAATGGTGAAACAATTTAATTTACAATGGCAAAAAGTATCCATCGCTGCCAGAACCGACATTACTGCCCAAAAGCGACATGACGTAGCCCGCAAACTTTACCTGCTGGGTAAGTCTACTATTTTAGACTTGAATGCATCTATAACCGAAAAAGACAAAGCCCGGCGAGACTATATAAGTGCATTAAGTAATTTCTGGACTTTATATTACGGATTAAGGAGTCTTACTCTATATAATTTTGAAAAGAATATTCCCATAACAGAAGATTACAATCTGCTATTAAAATAGAAATATTATGGACAGACCTATTGAGAAAAAGCATATACTAATACGCTACAAATATTATATTGCAGGCGGAGTCGCAATAACCGGTTTGCTTATATGGATGATTATTTCATCCATTGGTCCCCGCAAACTCAGAATTAATTCCGAGAATATTCAAATGGTGGAAGTAAAGAATGGTAAATTTCTGGAATATATAGATATAGAGGGGGTAATACAACCTATTCTAACAATTAAAATCAATACACGGGAAGCCGGAAATGTAGATAGGATTATAGCCGAAGAAGGAACGATACTCCATAAAGGTGATACGATACTCGCATTATCCAATCCCGACCTCCTGCGTTCCATTGAAGACCAACAAGATGATTGGGAAAAACAAAAAATTACTTATCAGGAAAAAGCCATTGAAATGGAACAAAAAAGCATCAATCTAAGACAGCAAACTCTGGAAGCGGTTTATGAATTAAACCGCCTGAAGAAAAGCTATGACTTGGATCAAGAAGAATTCAAGATGGGTATAAAAAGCAAGGCCGAACTCGAAGTGTCCAAAGATGAATATAACTACAAGCAAAAAAAGACAGCCTTGCAACTGGAAAGTTTAAAACATGATTCTGTTGTAGCCAATATCACAAAAGATTTAATGAAGAATGACCTCAAACGGGAAGAAAAGAAATATCAGCGAGCAAAAGAACGGCTTGATGCTTTGGTGGTCCGTGCTCCTATAGACGGCCAATTAAGCTTTGTAAAAGTCACCCTCGGGCAACAAGTTGCTTCCGGAGAAAGCATAGCCGAAATTAAAGTGATGACTCATTTTAAAATACATGCATCCATTAGTGAATATTATATTGACAGAATAACCACCGGGCTACCGGCAGCAATCAATTATCAGGGAAAAAAATATCCTTTAAAAATATCCAAAGTAATTCCGGAAGTTAAAGATCGTAATTTCGACATAGATCTCATTTTTAGCGGTGAAATGCCTGATAATGTACGTATAGGCAAAAGTTTCCGTATTCAGATTGAGTTAGGACAACCCGAGCAAGCCGTTGTTATACAAAGAGGAAACTTCTTTCAAGAAACAAACGGACAGTGGATTTATAAGTTAGATAAAAATAAAGCCAGAGCGGTTAAAACTCCTATCTCCATCGGACGTCAGAACCCGCAACAATATGAAATTACAGAAGGTTTGCAGCCCGGAGATTGGGTTATTATAACCGGATATAGTACTTTTGGTGAAGCGGAAGAATTAGTTTTAAATAATTAATGAAATAAATATATGATTCTACACTATCTGAAAATAGCTATACGGAATCTTCTAAAATATAAGGCACAAAACTTGATCGGCATTGCCGGACTTGCCATAGGAATATTCTGTTTTAGTATCTGTTTTTATTGCAATCGCTATATCAACAGTATAGACGAACATTTTACAAACTATGCACGGCTAACAAATATCACTTTATACCAATCCGGTAGCCCATTTTCCGGAACTCCGACTCAACTAATCAAAGAACTTCAGAACTTATCTTTAACAGAGGTACAGGCATATGGCCGTATCTCATATGCACGACACAGGGCATATAATGTTGAAACTGGGAATAATAGTTTACTTCCTTACAAATTCAGAACAATAGAAGTCGATTCTTCCTATAATACCTTATTTACACCGGAGATTATTTATGGTTCGTGGAAACAGGCATCACACACACCTAATGCTGTTATACTCACAGAGTCCATAGCCCAAAAAGTATATGGAAAAGACGTTAACCCCATTGGCAAATGTATGTATCTCACTCATAAGCTACCCACTTCCCCTGAAACAACTCCACGGGAAGGAGGCATTACATATACCGTTCAAGCCGTTATTAAAGATCTACCATTAAATACCAGTTTCAGTTTTTTAAAACCAATTGATATACTCACACTCAATGATACAGAAGGGTTATTTCATACAAATTTAAAAGATATAACAGGTTGCAATACATTTGCATTGCTATACCCCGGAAAAAAAGATGAAGAAGTGAATCATTCAATCCTAAAAAAGAGCTTCTCAGTCAGCTTATCCGAGCAAAAATACTCACCTATATTTTCAAAGATCGGTCTTGAATTTAAAAATAATTCATTTACTAAGATTTTAGGAATGATTACTCTCAGCATAGGACTCTTAATCCTATTCTCCGGCTTGCTTAATTTCTTTCATTTCTTGTTAGGCTCATTTTATATCCGTAATAAGGAATACAGCATACGAAAAGTAATAGGTGGAAACGGATTACACTTATTCTGCATGCTATTTATACAAACATTCATAATTATCTGTCTATCAGGAATAGTGCTTTTAGTGTTCATTGAAATTGCATCTCCTTATTTACATATCAGCATACAAAATCTCAAATTAAAGATTGAACAGACAATACTTATTAAACAAACCGGTGAATATCTATTAGCTATCACTATATTGTGTGCAACTGTTTGCTTATTTACATCATCCCGAATCCAAAGTAAAACCGAACTAACCGGTATTTTAGGAAAATACCAATCCCATAAACACTATATACAAAATATAATGTTAGGAATACAATTTTTCATTTGTTGGATATTCATTTCACTCACAGTAGCACTATACCTGCAATCGGAGAAAACTACCAATTCTATTTTTAATACTCTACCGGCAGAAGAAAAAGAAAGTATTTTCAGTCTTTCATTAAATTATTATTTCTTAAATAATGGACAAAAAGAAGCCATTATCAATGAACTGCGAAAGAATTCCGATATAAAAGAGATTCTGATTTCAGATGTAGACTATCTAAATGGGATTTCAGGAACGGGCATGCAAAAAGAATCCGGAAATACCGATTCCTATTTCGACACAAATGTTCTTTCAATAGATAGCAACTTCTTCTCATTTATGAATATTCCAATCATAGCAGGAAAGAACTTGGAAAGTTCGGATGCAATGTTAGTCGATAAAAAGTTCATTGACAAGCACCATGCAGAAATAGGAACAACATATTACAGTGGCTCCAACAGCTACACGATATGCGGCACTATCTCACAATTCACTACTGATGTATACAATGAAGGGATCGGATCAACTTTCATCCCTTTAAATAAAAACTATATAGGACATTGTTACATAAAATCGACTCCCCAAAAAGAAAAAGAAGTGAAACAAGGGATAGAAGCAATACAGAAAAGATTTTTACCACCTAACGTACAGCCAACGGTTATTACCGTAGCCCAAGAAATTTATCAGAAACAAGCTTTCGAAAACAAAATGAAAGGACTTATACTATTTCTTTCATGTGTATGCTTGATTATAACTCTTTTAGGAGTATATTCCACCATAACTTTCGACACGGAAAAACGTCGGAAAGAAGTAGCTATCCGCAAAATAAACGGAGCAGGGATAAAGTCAATCATTATGCTCTTTATCCGGTTATATGCTTGGTTACTCGTAATAACAGCTTTCATTGCTTTTCCTATAATCGGATTGATTTTGTATGTGTGGAAACAGATGTACACCACATTCTTTGATTATAATATCTGGTTCTGGATTCTAATATTCTTAACCGTATCTTCCATTACTACATTTACAATCATTTTCCGTATTTTAAAAATATCCCGGATTAACCCGGCAGAAGTTATAAAGAATGAATAATAAACTACTAAAAACATACAACTATGATTAAGACCATTAATTTGAAAAAGGTTTTCCGTACGGAAGAAGTAGAAACATTAGCCCTTAACAATGTAAATATTGAGATCAGCAATGGAGAATTTGTTGCTATCATGGGACCATCCGGATGCGGTAAATCCACTTTGCTGAATATACTTGGATTACTTGACAATCCCACCGAAGGACAATATCTTCTAAACGGAACTGATGTTTCCAGATTAGTAGAGTCTCAGCGTACACAACTACGCAAAGGAGTAATAGGATTTGTATTTCAAAGTTTCAATCTGATAGACGAATTAAATGTATATGAAAATATCGAACTTCCCCTGCTCTACATGGGAATTTCGACTACAGAACGAAAAAAACGGGTACAGGAAGCTATGGACAGAATGGCAATCACACATCGCTCCAAGCACTTTCCGCAACAGCTATCCGGAGGACAGCAACAGCGTGTGGCAATAGCCCGTGCCGTGGTGGCAAGCCCTAAACTTATCCTTGCCGACGAACCTACGGGTAACCTTGATTCTACCAATGGAAAAGAGGTTATGAATCTTTTAAGCGAACTAAACAAGGAAGGAACTACTATCATAATGGTTACCCATTCCCAGCATGACGCCGGATATGCCGGAAGAATCATTAATTTATTTGACGGACAAGTAGTTACCGAAGTTAAAATATAAAGCATGCTTATACTGGCTACCTTTAAACTCATATTGAGAAGTTGGTGGAGGAACAAAGTTTTCTCCCTGATTTCATTAATCAGTCTTGCTATCGGAATTGCATGCTCAACTCTTTTGATTGCATTTGTCATTTATGAATCGAATATTGAGATTCAAAACCCAAACAGAGATCAGATTTATTGTTTGACTCAGGATCACCCAATGCAGGCAGACGGCAAGGTTTCCTATATCGATGCAAGCATCCCGGCAAAACTGAAAGCAAAATATGCCGAAGTAAAAGACTACATGCAGTTTCAATATATCCAATACAGCACGCTGCAAGTCAATAATAATGAGTATGATAATATAAACCTGACAGGAGTAACTTCATCATTTTCAAAATTCTTTGATTATAACATTATATATGGAAACATAAATGAAGTGTTGACAAAGCCCGGTATGATAGCCATAAACAATGAAATTGCCAAGAAAATATTCGGAGACGGAAACCCGGTGGGGAAAATAATTACTGTCAACAATTTATTGGGGAGAGAGAACAAAACATTTAAAGTAGGAGCCGTTTTTCAACCATATGACCAAACCATACTTAATTTAAGTACATTCATTTCCGTTGATAATCTCAAGGAAAATTATACCGGCGGTGCTGTAATGCTTTTAATGCAAAAGGGAACGGATATAAACGCATTCTTAAACAAAATAAGAGCGGACAAAGAGATCCCCACTTTGTTAGTTAGCAGTGGAAAATATTATCTTTCACCATTAAAAGAGAACTACTTTGAATCTTATCCGCAAGAAAGCCTTGAATACATGCGGAGAGGGCAAAAAGGACTTTTGAATGTAGCCCTCATTTCTGCCATTCTGGTATTGTTGATAGCTTGCTTTAATTATGTAAACCTCAACTTCTCCAGAGTAGTAAAACAAGTACGAATGATTTCCATAGAAAAACTAATGGGAGCAAACATCAGGAACATACGCATGCAGTTATTTACAGATACGTTTCTTACGGTCTTTATAGCTTTTCTCATCGCTTTGCTACTGATGCATGATCTCATCCGTCTTTTCAGTTCCATTATAACAACAAATTTACAGGCACCATTCCTTTTCAGCATACAAACATTCCCCGTTATCTTATTATCTATCTGTATATTAACAGGAATACCAACCATATATATGAGCCGGAAGTTGTCTGTTATGTCGGACAGCGATTACCGTCTCTTCTATACCGGAAAGAAAAAGAAAATCATTGTATCTATTTTGGTTATAGCACAATTCTCCGTTTCAATATGCCTGATTATCGGTTTAATTACTATAAACAAACAAATAAACCTGATAAAAAGCGGTGGAGAAAGATATGAAAACATAATAGAACTCAATGGCGACCGCATGGTACAAATAAAAAAGGATTTGGAAGGAATGAACGGGATAGTTTCTTCTTCAATAACGGGAGTATCTTTCCTGAATACATGGTTAACGAGCATGCCGGTGAAAAAAGAAGACGGAACTGAGATTCCCTGTTCATATATAGGGTTTGCGGGTGAACCAACTCTTTTCAGAACACTGAACGTCAATCTATTAAGAGGAATAGAATACGAAAAGAGTACCGAAATATTTGAAGAACCCATATATATTAACCAGATGTTTTGCAAAAAATATATCCCCGAAGGAGAGAACCCGATAGGAAAACCCTTTAAGCACTATGATAAATCAGCCTCGGACAATAAAGGAACGATAGTAGGAATAACGGAAGATTTCTTTATCAATTCTTTGGAAGAAGAACTCTCCCCCGCCATGCTTTTCTTTGTTCCTCCGCAAATATGTAATTTCCTTATTATACGTATGAACGGTAAAAACAACACAGAAGCACTAACCCGGATAAAACAAGTATGGGAAAAATACAATCCCGATCAGAACTTCATATACAGAAATGTGCATCAGGATTTTCTAGACAGAAACAAGAAAGTATTTGAACTTTCCAACCTTTTGTTTATGTATTCGCTTATCAGCTTATTCTTAACCTGTTTCGGTCTTTTCGGAATATCCTTATATGCAACGGAGCAATGCACTAAGGAAATAGGAATACGAAAGGTAAACGGGGCATCTGTGTTTCAAATCATGTTTATGTTGAACAAACAATTCTTTATTTGGGTAGGAATAGCATTTACAATAGCTTGTCTTGTCAGTTGGTATTTGCTAAATCGCTGGTTGGAGAGTTTTATCTACCGGGTAAACGTTAGCATTATTACTTGCTTGTATGCAGGATTGGTAACGCTGCTCATAACTTTCCTAACAGTCAGTTGGAATAGCTATAAAGCAGCATCCGTTAACCCGGTAAAGAGTTTAAAGTCGGAATAACAATCTTTATAATACAAATCTCCCTAGGGAAATCGGATGGCTTCCCTAGGGAAGTTGTTCATTCTCCCTAAGGAAGTTGGTGAAGTTCCCTAGGGAGAATTTACAAACATCAAGTTGTTTTTTAAAAACAACCTGTTGTTTGCATTCAATCAACCTATTGTTTTTTAAAATCAACTGCATGTTTTTTGTGACATAAACGTATGTTAGAAAAATAAGTAACAGCAATTTCCAATGAAAGCAATGAAAGGAGATGAAAGCATTTTTAGGGCTTTACTTTCATCTGGAAAGACTTGTAGCAAGCAATTGCAACAATCCTGAAAGCAATGAAAGCAAGAATATATCATATAACAAAAAAGGACTTTTTGTGAAAAAAGCCCTTTCTCATAAAGAATAATATTTATATTATTTCAGAATTTCCAATTTCTTAAAGCACTTGTAAAGCTTGTCAACCGCAATGTCAATCTGTTCTTTTGAATGGGTAGCCATCAAAGAGAAACGGATCAAAGTATCTTCCGGAGAACATGCAGGAGGAATAACCGGGTTTACAAATACTCCTTCATCAAACAACATTCTTGTTACCATGAAAGTTTTGTCCATATCACGCACATAAAGTGGGATAATCGGAGTTGATGTGTGACCAATCTCGAAACCTAAATCACGGAAACGTTGCAATGAATAGTTTGTAATATCCCATAAATGCTCAATGCGTTCAGGCTCTGTCTTCATAATGTGAAGGGCAGCTTTTGCAGCAGCAGTTGCAGCCGGAGTATTACTTGCACTGAATATATATGAGCGTGAATTGTGTCTTAAGAAGTTAATTACCGATTCATCCGCAGCAATAAAACCACCGATTGCAGCAAGAGACTTACTGAATGTACCCATAATCAGGTCAACATCATTAGTCAATCCGAAGTGATTACAAGTACCACGACCATGATCTCCCAAAACTCCCAATCCATGAGCTTCATCTACCATGATGCTGGCATTGTACTGTTTAGCCAAACGAACGATTTCCGGTAAGTTGGCAATGTCACCTTCCATACTGAACACACCATCCACAACAATCAACTTCACTTTGTCGGGTTTGCACTTCTGCAATTCCTTCTCCAAAGCGTCCATGTCATTATGTTTATATTTCAGTGCAGTAGAAAAAGACAAACGACGTCCTTCTACAATTGAAGCATGATCTAATTCATCACAAATGACATAATCTTCACGACCTGTCACACATGAAACAACACCTAAATTAACCTGAAAACCTGTTGAATAGATAATAGCATCTTCCTTTCCTACAAACTCTGCCAGTTCTTTTTCCAATTCCAAATGTAAATCGAGAGTTCCGTTCAGAAAGCGTGAACCGGCACAACCTGTACCATATTTCTTTGTTGCTTCAACAGCAGCTTCGATAACTTTCGGGTGGTTTGTCAGCCCCAGATAAGAGTTGGAACCAAACATAAGGACTTTTCTGCCACTCATTACCACTTCAGTGTTTTGTTCGCTTTCGATGCATCGAAAATAAGGATATACGCCTTTCGCCTTTACTCTCTGTGGAAGGTCGTATTTTGCTAATTTGTCTTGTAATAATCCCATAACAATAATTGACTAAGCTATCGCTTACATTAATAATGTATATTCTTTTAATACATTCCGCCTTGTTATAATCTCTCATAAAAAAGCAGGCTGCAAAGATAGCAAAATATATAATCCGTGGTTCTTTTTTGAAGAAAAAATACACACTTACCATTAAAACTATTATTTAATATCTATGTTATTAGAGAAATATATTACTTTTGTCACATCAGCAAATCAATTTATATTGCATGGAGGATAAGAAACAGATTGTATTTATTGTAAACCCTATTTCGGGCACGCATAATAAGGCTGCTATACTTAATTTAATAAATGATAGAATTGATAAAGAACGGTATGAATACCAGATTATTCGTACCGAGAGAGCTGGTCATGCAATAGAAATTGCTGCCGAAGCAGCAGCAAACCATGTGTACATGGCAGTAGCCATTGGCGGCGACGGAACTATCAACGAAATAGCGCGTTCGCTTATCCACACGGAAACAGCTTTGGGAATTATCCCTTGCGGTTCGGGAAACGGGTTGGCACGCCATTTGGAAATTCCATTGGATGCCAAAAGAGCTATCGATGTTATTAATAATGGTAAAGTGGCCTGTATAGATTATGGTAAGATCAACGAAATTCCTTTCTTTTGTACATGTGGAGTAGGTTTTGATGCTTTTGTCAGCCTTAAATTCGCCAAAGCCGGAAAACGTGGTCCGCTAACTTATCTGGAAAAGACTCTTCACGAAAGTTTAAATTACAAACCCGAAACTTATGAAATAATAAGTGAAGACGGAACAATGAAATATAAAGCATTCCTGATAGCTTGTGCCAATGCATCACAGTATGGCAATAATGCCTACATCGCTCCTCAAGCTTCGTTGAACGACGGACTGATGGATATAACTGTGCTCGAACCTTTTACGGTATTGGATATTCCTGCTTTATCATTCCAATTATTTAATAAAACATTGGATCAGAATAGCCGGATCAAGACATTCCGATGTAAAAAGCTGCGCATTCAACGAAAAAAAGCAGGAGTTATTCATTTTGACGGCGATCCTGTCATGACCGGTAATGAAATTGATGTAGAACTTATACCACACGGACTTAACGTTGTAATCCCCGAAAAGAAAAAAAGTAAAAAGAAAGAAGCTAATTTCTTACAGCTCATATCAGAGTATATCAGTGAAATCAGATCTATGAACGAGACAATAGTAGAAGATATAAGTAACAAGAACAAAGCTTTAATAAATAAGAATAAAGAATTTATCAAGAAACTGACTAAAATGTAATTTACATTTTAAGGTAGAACTCTTTAGTCAGTTCTATATATTCTTTACTATACTGATGTCGCGCCATCTCTACCAACAGTTCATCCTCTTTATATCCGGTTTGCCGGAAACTAAAGGATAGCAAAGCTCTCTTGGGTAGTGCATCTGGCTTAGTGATTACATAAGTCTTTTTTATTAAATACAGTCCATTCCGGGATGCAAAACCCTGTATGGATTCTACAGCTTCTGTTGGAATTATTAAAGAAAAGCGTCCGTTTTCCGATAATAATTTGCTTGCCTTCTCAACTAAATCCCAATAAGTAAGATTTCCTGCGTGGCGGGCCATTGTTCTTTGTTCATCAGGACATTGCTGAGAATCAACAAAATAAGGGGGATTCGACACGATTAAATCGAACTTTTTTACCAAATGAAAATTTATAAAATCTTCTTGTACTACTTCTATCCTATCTTGCCACGGAGAACGTGAAACATTCTCTTTTGCCTGTTCCACTGCGTCACTATCAACCTCAACTGCCATTATATGTGCCCGACATCTTTGCGCAATCATTAGAGCAACCAATCCGGTTCCTGTTCCTATATCCAGTACAGAGCAGACATCGGAGACATCTGCCCACGCTCCTAACAAAACTCCGTCTGTACCTACTTTCATGGCACATTTATCATGCCACACAGTAAATTGTTTGAATTGAAAATATGGATTCGGCATTGCTAATAAATCAAGATTTTCGCCAAAAATAGATAAAAACATCGGAAACCTTACCCTATTCCGGTAATATTTGGCACAACTATTGTATATTTCTACGAGAGGTGTTTTATTTTTAATAAAGAATAGATTACCTTTGCAATCGATTTTACAGAACTGTCAGTTTTACATAAATCACAAAACAAATAAAATGATTAAAAAGAGTTATTTAAGCGAATTGGAAGATTCAAACGATAATGTTTTCTCATTAATAGCCGATTATGACGGAAATGAAGAACAGATGCCCGATATTGATATAGATGGAAATCTTCCTGTCCTGCCTTTACGAAATATGGTATTGTTTCCCGGAGTAATTCTTCCTGTAGCCATCGGAAGAAAATCATCTTTGAAATTGATACATGATGCAGACAAAAAAAATAAATATATTGCTGTAGTATGCCAGAAAAGTGCAGAAACTGAAAATCCTTCATTGGAAGATCTTCATACAATCGGAACTATTGCCAAAATAGTTCGCGTATTGGAAATGCCGGATCAGACTACAACAGTCATTCTGCAAGGGCTAAAACGGCTGGAACTAACAAGCATTACTGAAACTTTCCCTTACACTATGGGAACTGTAAACTTGTTGAATGAAATTCTTCCACCGAAAGACAACAGAGAATTTGAAGCTCTTGTCGAGTCATGCAAGGATCTTACCATTCGTTTCATTAAGACTTCCGATATATTACATCAGGAATCTGCATTTGCTATTAAGAACATTAATAATAAAATGTTTTTGATAAACTTCATCTGCACCAATCTTCCTTTAAAAAAGGATGAAAAGGTAGAGTTGTTGCAAATGAGTTCATTGCAAGACAGAGCATATCGCTTGCTTGAGATATTGAACCGTGAAGTGCAATTAGCAGAAATAAAAGCATCTATCCAGATGCGTACACGTGAAGACATAGATCAGCAGCAAAGGGAATATTTCCTTCAACAGCAGATAAAGAATATCCAGGATGAACTGGGCGGAAGCGGACAAGAACAGGAAATTGAGGAAATGCGCATCAAAGGTGATCAGATGCACTGGAATGCAGAAATCCGGGAAACTTTCAGAAAAGAATTAGCTAAACTGGAACGTACCCATCCTCAATCACCTGATTATAACGTTCAATTAAACTATTTGCAGACAATGCTCAGTCTGCCGTGGAACACATATACAACAGACAATTTCAATCTAAAAAGTGCGGAAAAGACTTTGAACAAAGACCATTACGGTTTGGAAAAAGTAAAAGAACGTATATTGGAACATTTGGCCGTACTGAAATTAAAGGGAGATTTAAAATCCCCTATTATCTGCCTGTATGGTCCTCCGGGGGTAGGTAAAACATCATTAGGGAAATCAATAGCGAATGCTTTAAAGAGAAAATACATCCGCATGTCTTTGGGAGGTGTGCATGATGAAGCTGAAATCCGCGGTCACAGAAAGACATATATCGGTGCCATGCCGGGACGTATTGTCAAAGGCTTAATTAAAGCCGGTTCGTCTAATCCGGTATTTATCCTCGATGAAATTGATAAAGTGAGTTCCGACCGTCAGGGAGATCCTTCTTCTGCTTTGCTTGAAGTGCTCGATCCTGAACAAAACAATGCTTTCCATGATAACTTCCTGGATGTGGACTATGATTTATCGAAAGTAATGTTTATCGCGACAGCCAATAATCTGAATACAATACCTCAACCGCTGCTTGACCGTATGGAGCTTATTGAGGTAAGTGGTTATATTACGGAAGAAAAAATAGAAATAGCCCGCAAACATCTTATACCGAAAGAGATGGAAGCCAACGGTTTCAAAAAAGATGAAATCAAAATTGCCAAAGATGCTATCGAAGCAATTATTGAATCATATACTCGTGAATCGGGCGTACGTGAACTGGAAAAGAAAATCAGTAAAATATTCCGTAAATGTGCACGTCAATATGCAACAGACGGATATATTCTATATCATGATATTAAAAAAGGAGATTTGCAAGAACTTCTTGGAACACCGGAATATACAAAAGACAAATATCAAGGTAATGATTACGCAGGAGTAGTTACCGGATTGGCATGGACTGCCGTAGGTGGTGAAATACTATTTGTAGAAACTAGTTTAAGCCGTGGTAAAGGAGGAAAACTCACTCTTACCGGAAACTTAGGAGATGTGATGAAAGAATCGGCTATGCTGGCTTTGGAATATCTAAAAGCACATTCAACATTGCTGAATATCGATGAGAGTATTTTCGATAATTGGAATATACATATCCACGTTCCCGAAGGAGCCATTCCTAAAGACGGTCCTTCTGCAGGTATCACTATGGCAACTTCCCTTGCATCGGCACTCACACAACGAAAAGTGAAAGAAAACCTTGCCATGACAGGCGAAATTACCTTACGTGGAAAAGTTCTTCCCGTTGGTGGCATTAAAGAAAAGATTCTTGCTGCAAAGCGTGCAGGAATTAAAGAAATTATCTTATGTGAAGAGAACAGAAAAAATATCGATGAAATTCAAAGTATATATTTGAAAGGACTTACATTCCATTATGTAAATGATATCAAAGAAGTATTTGCTCTGGCATTGACAAACGAAAAAGTAAAAGATGCTATAGATTTCACCGTACATAAAACTGCCAATTAATAACGAACGGCAATTAAAACCGGATGATTATGAGATGTATCATATCCGTTTTTAATTGCCGTTATTTCTTAAACTATTAAATTTATGACTTTCGACCTACAATACACAGATTCTAAAACAAATGCACGTGCGGGACTGATTACCACTGACCATGGACAGATAGAGACTCCTATATTTATGCCTGTCGGAACAATCGGATCAGTAAAAGGTGTCCATGTAACCGAACTTAAAGAAGATATTAAAGCTCAAATCATTTTGGGAAATACTTATCACCTTTATTTACGTCCGGGATTAGATGTATTGGAAAAGGCAGGAGGCTTACATAAATTTAATGGCTTTGACCGCCCTATGTTGACTGATAGCGGTGGATTCCAGGTATTTTCCCTTTCGGGCATTCGTAAATTAAGAGAAGAAGGAGCTGAATTCCGCTCACATATCGATGGTTCAAAGCATATTTTCACTCCCGAAAAAGTGATGGATATTGAACGTATCATTGGTGCAGACATAATGATGGCATTCGATGAATGTCCTCCAGGAGATTCAGACTACGAATATGCTAAAAAGTCATTGGGACTTACGCATCGTTGGTTAGACAGATGTATTCAACGTTTCAATGAAACTGAACCTAAATATGGTTATAACCAATCATTATTTCCTATTGTGCAAGGATGTGTATATCCCGACCTGCGTAAGAAATCTGCCGAATTCATCGCATCCAAAGGATGTGACGGAAATGCAATCGGCGGTCTTGCTGTTGGAGAACCGGTAGATAAAATGTACGAAATGATAGAATTAGTCAACGAAATCTTACCTAAAGATAAGCCTCGCTATTTAATGGGTGTAGGTACTCCGGTCAATATTCTGGAAGGAATAGAACGGGGAGTTGACATGTTCGATTGTGTAATGCCCACCCGCAATGGAAGAAACGGAATGCTTTTCACAAAAGACGGCATTATCAATATGAAAAACAAGAAATGGGAAGCAGACTTTTCTCCTATTGAAGCAGACGGGGCCTCTCATGTAGATACTCTTTACAGCAAAGCATACCTGAGACATTTGTTCCATGCACAAGAATTACTGGCTATGCAAATAGCTTCTATTCATAACCTTGCATTCTACTTATGGCTCGTGGGTGAAGCACGCAAGCACATCATTGCAGGAGATTTCTCCACCTGGAAACCAATGATGGTGAAACGTGTATCAACAAGATTATAACGACAGAACAGAATGAAAAAGTTATTCGAAGGCAGATTAATCAAACGGCTCGACAGTTACATCATTACCAAGTTTCTTGGAACATATGTATTTGCCATTGCACTGATTATCTCTATTGCAGTAGTATTCGACTTTAATGAGAAAGTAGACCGTTTCATGGAACATGAGGCTCCGGCAAAGGCTATTATTTTCGACTACTACATGAATTTTATACCTTATTTTGCAAATCTGTTCAGCCCGTTATTTGTCTTCATTGCAGTTATTTTCTTCACCTCAAAACTTGCAGAAAACTCTGAAATCATAGCTATGTTCTCTACCGGCATGAGTTTTAAACGACTTATGCGACCTTATATGATTTCAGCAGCTATCATTTCAGTTGTCACTTTCGGATTGGGTTCATACATTATTCCTAAGGGAAGTGTAACCCGTTTGGCATTCGAAGATAAATATTACAAGAAAAGAAAAACCGATTATGTGCGTAATGTTCAATTGGAAGTGGATTCAGGTGTTATTGCATACATTGAGAGATATGAAGATTACAATAAAACTGGCTATCGTTTCTCATTAGATAAGTTTGTTGATAAGAAGCTGGTGTCTCATATGACTGCACGAAGCATCACATATGATACACTCTCTACTCACAAATGGACGGTAAAAGACTATATGATTCGTGAGCTAAAAGGCATGAAAGAGCATATAAGCAAGGGTGAGCGACTGGATACAACTATTGTCATGGAACCTTCCGATTTCCTTATTATGAAGGGGCAACAAGATATTATGACCAGTCCGGAACTGAAAGAGTATATAAATAAACAGAAACAACGAGGATTTGCCAATATCAAAGAGTTTGAGATTGAATATTATCGAAGGATAGCCATGTCGTTTGCTTCATTTATTCTAACCACTATCGGGCTGTCTTTATCTTCACGCAAAACCAAAGGAGGAATGGGGCTTCACTTGGGTATCGGATTGGCATTAAGCTTTTCTTATATCTTATTCCAAACAGTCTCGTCGACATTTGCAGTCAACGGCAGTATGCCTCCCATGATTGCAGTGTGGATTCCCAATATTCTATATACGGGAATTGCAGTTTATTTATATAGGAAAGCTCCCAAATAAAAGAATTCAGAATTTATTCATATAAAAAAGTCCCGTCGATTTTCCTTGACAGAAAATCAACGGGACTTTATCTTTTTGTTGTATTGTTCTTTTCCTAATTAATCGCCTAATATTAATTTAGGTAGGAAGAAAGGTTGGATGCAGAAATATTCTTAGCGATAATAACGCCTCTTTCATCCAATAAATAGTTATTAAACCCTTTGTTTAAACGATATGTTTCAAACAATTTAGAGTCTTCGCCGCTTGTTTCCACGAAACAATTTGGAGTCACTATTTGATCTTTTCTAACGGTTTCATCGAATATAGACTTGTATTCGTCAAATGAAACTGAAACCATTTCTACGTTTTTGGAAGTAGCTTTCAACGCATTATTTAAACTTACGTTATTCATTCTTGATTGCGCATCATAACTTGCCCAAAAACTAAGCAGTACATATTTACCCTTTAAAGAGTTTAAGTCTAACTGCTTTCCATCGAGAGTAGTTCCGACCTTGAAATCCGGAGCTACATCTCCCACGCTCAAACCACCGGTGGGTTTGTCTTTTTCTACAAATGAAGTCAAGGAACTAATAAATAATACAACAAAAATCCATTTTACATATTTCATGTAATTCGGTTTTAGTTAATACTATCCGGGACTGCCCTTAAACAGTGGTTTCTACCCGGAACATTATCTTGCTTTTACCCTCTCTATAACAGAGAACCTATTGAAAATCAAAGCATTTAATTTTGAAACCGATTGCAAAGGTAAATACAAATAGTTTATATTTCCAAATAAACAAGCAAAAAAGGTGTTTTTTCACCCTATATTTTTATGTTATTTAGCATAAAATCTTTTCAAACGGCCTAAATTTAACAATAAAGCCAGTGATTAAATTAATGATTTTACCTCATGGAACTATTATTTTCCTTACTTTTGCATTTCAAAGAAATTAGATAATTATGAGCAATACCAATACAGAGTTAATACTTATCCGCATCACTGGCGAAGACCGCCCCGGCTTAACAGCATCTGTTACGGAAATACTTTCCAAATACGATGTTACTATTCTAGATATAGGCCAAGCAGATATTCACAATACCCTTTCACTTGGAATACTTTTCAAAACAGAAGAAAAGTATTCAGGTCATATCATGAAAGAATTGTTGTTTAAAGCATCTTCTTTAGGTATCACCATTCGCTTCTACCCTATTTCTGTGGAAGAATATGAGAATTGGGTAAACATGCAAGGGAAAAACAGATATATTCTCACTCTGTTAGGTAGAAAATTATCGGCTAAACAAATATCTGCTGTTACACGCATCATAGCAGAGCAAGGAATGAACATCGATGCCATCAAACGCCTCACCGGGCGTATTCCACTTGATGAATGCAAAGCCAACATTCGTGCTTGTATTGAACTCTCTGTTCGCGGTACTCCCAAAGATCGAACAGTTATGCAAGCACAATTACTAAAATTAGCAAGCGAACTGGAAATGGATTACTCCTTCCAGCAAGATAATATGTATCGCCGCATGCGTCGTTTGATATGCTTCGATATGGATTCTACATTAATAGAAACAGAGGTTATCGACGAACTGGCTATACGTGCAGGCGTAGGCAACGAAGTAAAAGCTATTACCGAACGTGCTATGCGTGGAGAAATTGATTTTACGGAAAGTTTCCGCGAACGTGTAGCTTTGCTTAAAGGTTTGGATGAATCAGTGATGAAGGACATAGCAGAAAACCTTCCTATTACAGAGGGAGTGGATCGTCTGATGTTCGTTTTAAAAAGATATGGATATAAAATAGCTATATTATCGGGAGGTTTTACCTACTTTGGCAATTACCTGAAACAAAAATATGGCATTGACTATGTTTATGCCAATGAACTGGAAATAATGGATGGCAAACTCACCGGAAATTATTTAGGTGATGTGGTAGACGGCAAACGTAAAGCCGAACTGCTAAAACTTATTGCTCAAGTGGAAAAAGTAGATATAGCTCAAACAATAGCTGTGGGCGACGGTGCCAATGACCTTCCTATGCTTGCCGAAGCAGGATTGGGAATTGCTTTCCATGCAAAGCCGAAAGTTGTAGCAAATGCTAAACAATCCATTAATACTATCGGGCTCGATGGAGTTCTTTATTTCTTGGGTTTCAAAGATTCTTATCTGGAAGAACGAGGAAAATTATAATCTATTTGTAAAATGAAATTTTCTGAACTAAAACTAAGTGACAATGTGTTACAGGCATTAGATGCCATGAACTTTGAGGAGTGTACCCCTGTACAAGAACACACTATCCCAATTATACTCGAAGGCAAAGATTTAATAGGTGTTGCGCAAACCGGAACCGGGAAAACAGCAGCTTATCTTTTACCAGTACTCAATCGTTTATTGACCGATAACCATCCTGAAGATGCAATCAACTGTATTATTATGGCTCCTACCCGTGAACTTGCTCAACAAATAGACCAGCAAATGGAAGGATTCTCCTATTTCATGCCTATATCAAGCGTTGCTGTATATGGAGGAAATGACGGAGTTCTGTTTGAACAGCAGAAGCGAGGGCTGACATTGGGAGCGGATGTAGTTATTGCTACCCCGGGACGCTTAATCAGTCACTTAAACTTGGGATATGTAGATCTGTCAAAAGTTTCTTATTTTATTCTTGATGAAGCTGACCGCATGTTGGATATGGGATTCTATGAAGACATTATGCAAATAGTGAAACATCTGCCAAAAGAAAGGCAAACAATCATGTTTTCTGCCACAATGCCCGCGAAGATTCAACAATTAGCCAAGACCATCCTTTCAAATCCTGAAGAGATAAAACTCGCTGTTTCCAAACCTGCCGAAAAGATTATACAGGCTGCCTATATATGTTATGAACGTCAGAAATTAGGTATCATACAAAATCTGTTTACCGAACAGGTTCCCGAACGTGTTATCATCTTTGCTTCTTCCAAAATAAAAGTCAAAGAAGTCACCATAGCATTGAAACGGATGAAACTCAATGTCGGAGAAATGCATTCGGACCTCGACCAATCCCAACGCGAATTTATCATGCGCGAATTCAAGAATGGAAGAATTAATATTTTAGTTGCAACAGACATTGTGTCACGTGGCATCGACATTGATGATATCCGATTAGTCATTAATTACGATGTTCCGCATGATAGTGAAGATTATGTTCACCGCATCGGTCGCACAGCCCGTGCCAATAATGACGGAGTTGCACTAACCTTCGTTTCCGAGAAAGAACAAACCAAGTTTAAAGCAATAGAAAGTTTCTTAGATAAAGATATTTATAAAATACCGGTTCCCGAAGACTTAGGTGAAGCTCCGGAATATACTCCTAAAACAGAGAATAAACCTAAAAGGAATTTTAAAGGAAAAAGAAACTTTACGAAAGGAAAAGCTAAAGATAAGCGCCCGGCTCCGAACAAATAAAAAATGCCTCATTTCATAATGAGGCATTTTATTTTTATAAATCACATTAAATCGTTATTTCACACATTTCATCGTAACTTTACCATCAAAACCTATATTCAGATTAACAATGTAGCACAAAGGACTTTCGGGAATATTAAGCATTGCCTGATACTGATACCCGGAAGCATTGACTTTTATAAAATTCATATCAGCCAAAATAGATTTCTGTAAGAAATCATCAGGAATAACTCCCGCAAAATCTTTCTTGGCAACATCACTTGCATAAAGACTCTTTCTACCCTCATAGATGCAAATGTGCATTACATTATCATAAAAAACATTGTCTACACTGATTCCATCTTCCGAAACCGTGGTTTTTATAACTTTCATCTTTGAAGGATTTATATAAACGTAAGCTCTGTAACGTGTACCGTCATACATTACTACCGTGTCTTTTTTGGTAACTTCCGTATAAGTTGGAATAACTTCCATTGTTTTTGTAAAAGCAAGACTGTCGCTTTCATCCTCCGACTTATGCAACTTTATAATATTGTCTGCCAGTGAATGAAACCAAAATAAATGCTCTGCCTGTTTGTCTATCTGATAGTGAGAAACCTCATTACCATACATATACAAACTATCTTTAATGATTTTAAAGTAAACCGGTGCATTCTGACTGTCCGAATAATAGATAGTATCCCCCTCTATCCTGAATAAAGGGGTATCGGTTTCATCGTCAAGCCATATTCCCTGAAGCAATTCCTTAGCCGTTAAATCTTCATCAGCACCGGATACATCTTTGTTCTTCACAGAGCACGAACATAAAGATACAATAGAAAATATGACTATTATATAATGTCTCATTTAGTTTTTTCCCCTTAATTATTTGCCTATGCAATAATAAACAAAACCAAGCTCCTGAAGTTCTTTTTTATCGTAAATATTACGTCCATCTACTATAATATTTTGTGCCATGGCTTTTTTGACCACTCCCCATGCAGGAAGACGAAATTCTTTCCACTCCGTGACCAATAATAAAGCATCGGCATCAAGCACTGCATCATACATGTCTTGTGCATAATAAACAGAATCACCAATGCGGCGTTTTGTTTCTTGCATGGCTGCCGGATCATATGCACGGATAGCACATCCGGCTTCTTTCAGCTTATTAATCAAAACCATTGCCGGAGCTTCGCGCATGTCATCGGTTTCCGGTTTGAAAGATAATCCCCACATAGCAATGCATTTACCCTTCAAATCACCATTTAAATGTCGGACAAGCTTATTAAACAAAACACTTTTCTGTGCTTCGTTCACCTCTTCCACCGCTTTCAATACTTTCATGGAATATCCATTTTGTTCTGCCGTCTTAATCAAAGCTTTTACATCTTTCGGGAAACAAGAACCGCCGTACCCAATACCTGGATATAAGAATTTTCTTCCGATACGGGTGTCCGAACCTATTCCGTTTCTCACCATATTGACGTCCGCCCCCACAAGTTCACAAAGATTGGCAATATCATTCATGAAACTGATACGTGTAGCCAACATTGAGTTAGCAGCATATTTAGTCATTTCAGCCGAAGGAATGTCCATGAAGATAACCCGGAAATTATTCAATAAGAACGGTTTATAAAGTTTACTCATTAACTTCTCGGCACGCGTAGACTCCACTCCCACCACAACACGATCGGGACTCATGAAATCATCCACAGCATTACCTTCTTTCAAGAATTCGGGATTAGAAGCTATATCAAAATCAATATTAACTCCCCTCTTATCCAATTCTTCCTGAATGGCAGCTTTTACCTTTTTAGCAGTACCAACAGGAACAGTACTTTTCGTAACCACCAACAAGTATTTATTCATATTGGCTCCGATAGTTCTTGCCACTTCGAGCACATAACTAAGATCGGCACTTCCGTCTTCATCGGGAGGTGTACCAACAGCACTGAACACAACTTCCACATCGTTCAGGCATTCCACCAACGAAGTCGTAAATTTCAGTCTGCCCGCTTTCGTGTTACGCAAAACCATTTCTTCCAATCCATTTTCATAGATAGGAATAATTCCTTTTTTAAGATTATCAATCTTTTCCCGGTTGGTGTCTACACATGTAACATTTACACCGATTTCAGCGAAACAAGTTCCTGTTACAAGACCAACATATCCGGTACCAACTATTGCTATTTTCATCGTGTCAATTTATTTATTGAAAAACTTCCGCATCTTTAAAGCATACTGCTTGCTTATCTTTTGCAGACATAACCACTTGTTCTTCGGCGATAGGCCAGTCAATTCCCAAATCTGCATCGTTATATAATATCGAAGCTTCAGCTTGCGGAGCATACGCATTATCCACCTTATAAGTAAAAACAGCTTCGTCACTCAGCACAAGGAAACCATGTGCAAACCCGCGAGGAATAAAAAACTGGCGTTTATTTTCTTCACTGAGCTCCACACTGACATACTTTCCATACGTTGGCGAAGATTTACGAATATCGACAGCTACATCGAGCACAGTACCTTTAATAACACGTACCAATTTAGCCTGGCTAAACTCTCCCTTTTGGTAATGCAACCCGCGCAACACACCAAAAGATGATTTCGACTCGTTATCTTGAATAAAATTCACCTTACCAACGTTCGCCTCAAATTCTTCTTTCTTGAAAGCTTCCATAAAATAGCCGCGTTCATCCTTAAACATCTTAGGTTCAATAATCCAAACTCCGTTGATTTCTGTCTGTATGTAATTCATATATTCTGTTTTTGCTCTAAACTTCTTCTTAAGTGCTGCAAAATTACAGATAAAATTGCACATCTGTTTATAATTTGTTGATAATTTAATTGCCTGTCCATAGAAGAATCTTCAATTAAAAGGTTAAATTTGCATCATGATTGAATTAGCACAACATATAGAGACATTATTAATAAATAACGATTGCGTTATTATCCCGGAATTCGGCGGTTTTGTTGCACATCATTCTAAAGCAAGATGGATTGAGGAGGAAAATTTATTCCTTCCGCCCACCCGCACAATCGGCTTTAATCCGCAACTGAAACTAAATGACGGATTATTGGTACAGTCATATATGAATGTTTATGATACAGACTTTTCCGATGCATCTAAAAGAGTGGAAAAGGCTGTTGAAGAACTTGTAAATACCCTGCACAAAGAAAGCAAAATAGAAATACATGGCGTAGGCGAACTATCTCTCACCATACATAATACTTATGAGTTCTGCCCGAATGAAGACGGAGTGCTTACACCGGACTTATATGGATTAAGTTCTTTCGAAATGCAAACACTGGCAGACCTCCGCACCGCAACAGTTACGGAAGCAAAGCCGGAAAAAGTTCTTGTTCCGGGAGAAAAGTCGCATAAGAATGTATATGAGATAAGAATAAACCGTTCATTGTTACGCAATACCGTTGCCGTAGCAGCAGCTATTCTTTTATTCTTCTTCCTCTCTACCCCATTGGAAAATACTTATGTAGCAGAAGACAGTTATGCCCAATTAATTTCAACAGACCTTTTTGACACTATTAAAGATCAATCTGTTGCAACGACTTTGGTGCATAAAAAACAAAATAGTCAAAGCAATAAAAATCAAAACTTAAAACCGAAAGCTGTTAAAGTAGAGAAAGTTTGTAAACCTGCCGTAGCCGCCCAAACAAACAATACGGCTAAAGACGTTCAGACAGTCAAAGCAAGCAATGCCAAGACCTACTGCATTATAATTGCCAGTGTAGGCAGCACAAAAGATGCCCAAAAGATGTCGGAATCATTAAAGAGCAAAGGTTTCCCGGAAGCTTCGGTTATTGAAAAAGATAATAAGATAAGAGTATGTATGGCTTCTTATTCCAATCAATCGGAAGCCTACAAGCAATTAAAACAAATCAGGCAGAACGAAACCTATAAAGACGCTTGGTTGTTAACTAACAAATAAATTCCATCACATGAAAAGAATACGTTGCCCCAAATGCGATAACTATATTACATTTGACGAAACTAAATATCAAGAAGGACAATCTTTGGTTTTCATTTGTTCGGAATGTAAAAAGCAGTTCGCCATCCGTATAAAACCCAAGCAAAAAGAGGAAGAAGAAAAAGAACTTGCCGAGAAAGAAACTTTGGGAAGGATTACTGTTATTGAAAACGTATTTGGTTACAAACAAGAACTCCCGCTTTACGAAGGCGACAACAGTATAGGCAGACGGTGTAAAGGAACGGATATTACTACTCCTATCGATACGAGCGATATAAGTATGGACAGACGCCATTGCGTAATAAACATCAAACGCAACAAGCAGGGAAAACCGGTTTACACGCTAAGGGATAATCCCAGTTTGACAGGTACTTTCCTCAATAATGAAATATTAGGAGATAAAGACCGGATAAGAGTGGAAGACGGAGCTATCATAACTATCGGAGCTACAACTTTCATACTCCGGACAGAAGAAGATAAAGAATAAATGAAAAGAGGAAGCATTGGCTTCCTCTTTTTTATTAAAATACAATTCCCGCTTTCAGAGTAATGGAATGATGCTTTAAGGTTTCTTCAAGCTCCGTATGGAAATAAATATCATCATGCTCTTTTAGCCGTTTCAAATTCTGCACTTCATACCCGACAGCAAGAAATACATCCATTTTATCGGTTATTTTAGTTTGTACCCCCACCGAAGGAGATAAGCAAAAACCACCCGTTGCACGGCTCGAAGGTGCAAAAGAATATCCGGCTGTTCCCCGCAAAATAAGCGGAACGGACGAAAGAGTACTCATGGCTAATCCTGTACTTATTGAAGCCGTATAAAAGAATTGATCCTTACTACCTGTTTGTGCTTTTAGAGGCAGACAGAAACCCGATAAAATAAAGAGTACTGCTATATATTTAATCATTTTATATGAATTGTTATTTGTTTCACAATCTGTAAAGCCGTAGTTAGTGTGGAAACGTCTTCATAAATATATCCATCACTCCCATCCGGACTACTATGCCCCAACAACCTTGCTTTAAACTCTTTCTTACCGGAAGTCAAATCTACCTGAGCCGCATAGATAACAGCCGGTTGCCCGCTTCCCTTCTCTCCACCGGAATAATTGGAATCGCCTTCCTTTGCCGACTCCGGATAATGTTCATTGAAATCTGTCGAATGATTAATTTCCACCTTTACCACAAACTGTTTCAGATAACTGACAGGAGTTACTTTCACATCAAAACTTCCACGAGGAGTAGCACCACTTATTCCATCCGTCAAAGGCTCTTTTTTCGTCGGAAGAAACAAACCGTCTTCATATTTCACTCCCCGCGAATGACACCAGTGCGGCAATGCCTCTTTTCTACGATTCTTCCCGGCAGCCTGCCAAGATTGGGTGGCTATTTTATGGGTTACATACACGGTAGAGAGATACTTTCCACTTAAATCTTCCGTCCAAACAGCAATCTGAGGCGGATTTTTCTTCTTGATGCCCAGAAACAAAGGAAAGTCATGCAACCATGCATCTCCTTGTTCCATACTTATTCTCACATCATTATCGCCATATTCCATCAAGTCGTTATTGCAAGAACAGAATACCGACAAAAACATACTTATCCAAGTCAACATACACATCTTTTTCATCTCTGTTTATCATTAAACCAATTATCCACTATCCGGTCAATCCCTTCTTCGAGCTGCTTCCATCCTTCTTCATCCTGTATATATATACCATTGAATTCAGGACAATTCTCGGATAATAGAATAAGATAGGTAATTGAAGAAGTAATGAGCGTAGCCAGTGAAGCTACCTTCCTCTGTGAAAATCCCGATATGCGGCAAACTTCATTTATAAGTTCCATACCTTTTGCTTCCCTTTTATCACGAACGTCTTTCACAACCTTATTCGTACTATATAGCTCCCAACGATACAAACGTCGGAGAGTATAGTTTTCCCGAAGTATACAAATCTGCTTTTTAAACGTTTCCTTTATCAATTCCTGCAATTGTTCCGGCTCCGATAACTCCCACTGAAAGTTAATCCAGAAATCATGCCTCTTAATATAAGCGGCTATCAATCCGTCCAATGAATCAAAATAACGATAAATAAGCATCTTCGAGACGTTTGCCTTTGCAGCAACAGCATTGACTCCCAAGTTCTCGAAACCTTTTTCTTCGATTAGTTCATCCACTGCATCCAGCAGAATTCTTTCCGTCACTTCTCTATTCCTGCTCTTTACTACTTCTTTTTCCATAAAGCATATTTTCTTATTTGTTGGGCACAAACATAAGTTACCGAACGGTAACATACAAGAGAAATCAAGGAAAAGTTATCATTTTGTTTCGAATAACTAATCGACTCACCCGGGTGAGTCGATTGATTGACCTTGGTGAATCATTTGGTTCACCAAGGTGGAGCAATCGATTTACCTGGGTGAATCAATTAGATTGTGCATACAAAACAATAAAAAAGAGGTAGAGAAACTTCTTTCCCCACCTCTTCTATCTATCAAACCAATATCTGATTTATCTTCTTTAAAGGATTGACTTTACTGTTTCAAGCATTCCTTTTTCCTGAATAGAATCAAGGTAAGATTTAACCATATCGGTTAATCCCGGAATATTGTTTAAGTCTTCTCCCCAAATGAAATCGGCAGCCAGAACCCCTTCTGCTACTTTCTTTGTGCAACCTGTAGCCCAAAGATTCTTCAACAAATCCATAATTTCCTGTGAATCGTTTGGAGTGATTTCTGCACCATCCGCACGTTTTCCGCCTTTATAATAAGTAATGATAGCAGCAAGTCCGAGAACCAATCCCTTAGGAAGCTCCCCTTTACGCTGCAAATATACCTTTAATCCCGGAAGGTCACGAGTTTCATATTTAGGGAATGAATTAAGCATGATAGAAGTTACCTGATGGTCTACGAACGGATTGTTGAAGCGTTCCAGAACATCGCCTGCAAACTTTTCAAGTTCGTCTTTCGGAAGATTCAATGTTTCCATCAATTCACCAAACATAACCTTGTTGATGTATTTACCAACAACCTCGTGTTGACAAGCATTGCGAACGATATTGATTCCCGAAAGATAAGCAACGGGAGAAAGGACTGTGTGAGGACCGTTCAACAAAGTTACCTTACGTTCATGGTAAGGAGCTTCGGAAGGAACGAACAACACATTTAAACCTGCCTTGTTTGCTGGGAACTCTGTTGCAACAGACTCGGGAGCTTCGATTACCCAAAGGTGGAAAATCTCTGCCTGAACAACCAAGTTATCATCATATTGAAGTTTCTCTTTGATAGCAGCAATATCCTTACGTGGGAATCCCGGAACAATGCGGTCTACCAATGTTGCATAAACACCGCAAGCTTCCTCAAACCATTTCTTGAAGTCTTCACCAAGGTTCCACAGTTCGATATATTGATAAATAGTTTCTTTCAGCTTATGTCCGTTCAGGAAGATAAGCTCGCAAGGGAAAATAATTAAACCTTTACTCTTATCGCCATTGAAAGTTTTGTAACGGTGATAAAGTAATTGAGTCAATTTGCCCGGATAAGAAGATGCAGGAGCATCGGTCAGCTTGCAAGAAGGATCGAAAGCAATACCTGCTTCGGTAGTATTAGAGATAACAAAACGCATTTCGGGTTGTTCCGCCAACTTCATGAAATCAGCATTTTGAGTATAAGGATTCAAAGCACGGCTGATTACATCTATTCTTGTCAGGCTATTTACTGTCTCACCTTTATCCAATCCTTGCAGATTAACGTGGTATAAGCAATCTTGAGCATTCAGCATGTCCACCATACCTTTATCGATAGGCTGAACTACAACCACGCTGCTGTTAAAGTCAGCCTTTTCGTTCATATTGTAGATAATCCAGTCTACAAATGCACGCAAGAAATTACCTTCACCAAATTGGATAATACGCTCCGGGCGTTGTACCTTTGGAGCTGTTTCTTTGTTTAATGCTTTCATTTTAATATATAATTAGAGTTTATACGAATTCAAAATAATAATCAATGTTGTCTTTCATCAGTACATCAATAGGCATATACTTCAACGGTTCCACATCTTGCTTAAAGACAACTTTATCCACCAATGCTTTTACGGCGCAATAACCTTGCAATCCGGGACGCTGCCCCAGAAGATAAGTAACATAGCCTTCCTGCATCAATGAGACGTTTTGAGGTAGTAAGTCGTACCCAATAAGACCGTTCATTCTTTTATCATTTTGTTTCAGGAAGTTTGCAACTTCGTAAACACGCGAATTAAAAACAACTCCCATGGTTACTTGCGGATGTTGCTCAAAGAAGTCGGTCAATATCTGTTCATTTCCTTTTTCGTTACCTTTATTAAGGATAACCTCATGCATTTTCAAAGAACCATAATTTTCATTCAGATATTTTAAAAAACCCTTCAAACGCCTTTGCATTTGAATCTCGGAAGGATTTGCTTTTTCATTATTGAGGAACAATACTAATTCTTCCTGCCCGGAATATTCGCGCATTAAAATCTTTGCGGCAATGTATCCGCTCTGGAAAGAATCCTGCCCGATGTATTTCAATGCCCCTACTCCTTCTACATTCACATCGACAAGAGCAAACGGAATATTCAGTTCATTCAGTTCCTTCGTTATCAAGTAAGTTTCATCCTGAAAGTTTGGAGCCAGCAACACAGCATCGGGAGCTTTCGCTTGTAACTGTCTGCCTGCCTCTTGGTAAGATGCTAAACTGTTATGATCATAAATTAAATAATCAACTTTTACATTGAACGGCTTTAATTCTTGCGCAGCCTTGTCGATTCCCGCCGCTACCGACGACCAATAATCGTTTCCCGCGAATTTAGGAATGAAGCAACAAACCGTATATTTCTTTTTTGCCGCCAAACCTATCGCAAACATATTGGGGCGGTAATCTATCTCATCCAAAACCTTTTGTACTTTCTGACGGCTGACTTCGGAAACTTCTCCACGATTATGCAAAACTCTATCTACTGTCCCTGCAGAAACACCTGCCAACTTAGCTATATCCTTTATTGTGTAGTTCTTATCTTCCATAGTAATAGATGTTGATTGTATTTAATAGACTCTCAAAGTAAAGAGTTTAAAATTCATAAATAATAGCCGCAAATATACGAAATATTTTGTTATTCCAAATGATTTTCCTACTTTCGTGTCCGATAACGGTTAATAAAACTAAAATTAAGAAAAGAACAGCCTTATTGACCTTATATTAAACGTGTATTTCAAATTTTAGTAACATTTACATACTTAAAAACACAAGATTATGAAAAATTTTATGGGAAAGGACTTCCTTTTGCAGACAGAGACAGCAAAAGAGCTATATCATGAACATGCTGCCAAAATGCCTATCATCGACTATCACTGCCACTTAATTCCCCAAATGGTTGCAGATGACCATAAATTCCGTTCATTAACGGAAATCTGGTTGGGTGGCGACCACTATAAATGGCGTGCAATGCGTACTAACGGTGTAGATGAACGTTATTGCACCGGTACCGACACTTCGGATTGGGAAAAGTTTGAGAAATGGGCGGAGACGGTTCCTTACACAATGCGTAACCCGTTATATCACTGGACACATCTTGAACTAAAGACAGCATTTGGTATTGATAAAATCTTAAGCCCAAAGACTGCACGTGAAATATTTGATGAATGTAACGAAAAACTTGCTCAACCGGAATATTCAGCCCGGGGAATGATGCGTCGCTACAATGTGGAAACAGTTTGTACAACTGACGATCCTATTGATTCTTTGGAATATCACATCAAAACACGTGAAAGCGGATTTGAAATCAAAATGCTTCCCACTTGGCGTCCCGATAAAGCAATGGCAGTAGAAGTTCCTGCAGACTTCCGTGCTTACATGGAAAAACTTTCTCAGGTTAGCGGTGTCAGGATCTCTACTTTTGACGATATGATCACTGCACTTCGTAAGCGCCATGACTTCTTTGCCGAACAAGGCTGCAAACTATCCGACCACGGAATTGAAGAATTTTATGCAGAAGATTATACTGACGAAGAAATCAAAGCTATATTTAATAAGGTATATGGAGGTAAAGAACTGACTCGTGAAGAAATCTTGAAGTTCAAATCGGCTATGCTTGTTGTATTTGGTGAAATGGATTATGAAAAGGGTTGGACTCAACAATTCCACTATGGTGCTATCCGTAATAACAACTCTAAGATGTTTAAGCTTTTAGGTCCTGATACAGGTTTCGATTCAATCGGTGAATTTACTACAGCTAAAGCTATGTCCAAGTTCCTCGATCGTTTGAATTCAAGAGACAAATTGACAAAAACAATCCTTTATAACTTGAATCCATGTGCTAATGAAGTTATTGCAACTATGCTCGGCAACTTCCAGGACGGTACAGTTCCGGGAAAGATTCAATTCGGTTCAGGATGGTGGTTCCTCGACCAAAAAGATGGCATGGAAAAACAAATGAATGCACTCTCCGTACTTGGATTGTTGAGCCGTTTCGTAGGTATGTTGACAGACTCACGCAGTTTCTTGTCTTACCCACGCCATGAATACTTCCGTCGTACGCTATGTAACCTTGTTGGACGTGACGTTGAGAACGGGGAAATTCCTTCTTCTGAAATGGAACGCATTAATCAAATGATTGAAGATATAAGTTATTACAATGCAAAGAACTTCTTCCAGTTCTAAACGGAATAAATCATAATAGAAATATTACGGGCAGCCTGTTTCGCAGGTTGCCCATTTTTTTGTTTCTTCATCTGCTTTTGTGGAAATAACCATCCCCCATTTACACTTTTTGCATTATGTTTATAAACAAAGACTAAGTAATCGTAAGAAAGATAGGACCAAAACAAAATCAAAGGATAATCCGTTATCTTTGTGTAATTTCATAAAATGGCTCATACGAAATGGATATTCTGAACGAATGGATTGGCAACATAAACGATATACTGTGGACTTATATTCTTATCATCATGCTTTTGGGATGTGCAATATGGTTTACCATCAAAACCAAATTTGTACAATTCAAAATGATAGGAGAAATGTTACGCCTACTTACCGAATCCGGGAGCAAAGGACATGCCAATGGCGAGAAACATATATCCTCTTTCCAAGCATTTGCCATTTCATTGGCAAGCCGCGTAGGGACAGGTAATCTTGCCGGAGTAGCCACAGCTATTGCTATTGGAGGCCCCGGTTCTATCTTTTGGATGTGGATTATTGCTCTGTTAGGAGCTGCAAGTGCTTTCGTTGAATCTACCCTTGCACAACTATATAAAATACGTGGAAAAGATTCATTCATCGGTGGCCCTGCCTATTATATTCAGCGGGGACTTAAGCTACGGTGGATGAGTATTTTATTTGCCGTGCTCATTACAATAACATTCGGATTTGCCTTTAACTCGGTACAAAGTAATACCATTTGCGCAGCCTTCGAAAGCGCTTTTAATTTCGACCATATTATCATGGGAATCATATTAACTATTCTTACGTTAGTCATTATTTTCGGAGGAGTGCAACGCATCGCAAAAGTCAGTGGGATTATTGTTCCTGTCATGGCATTGAGCTATATATTTCTGGCTTTAGGCATTGTACTATTTAATATAACAGAACTTCCGCATGTTATAGAATTAATTGTAGGTAATGCGTTTGGTTGGGAACAAATAGCCGGAGGAAGTGTCGGTGCAGCATTGATGCAAGGAATAAAAAGAGGGCTGTTTAGCAATGAAGCCGGTATGGGTTCTGCCCCTAACGCTGCTGCAACCGCTAATGTTTCACATCCTGTAAAACAAGGATTGATTCAAACTTTGGGTGTTTTCACCGATACATTAATTATATGTACCTGCACTGCTTTCATCATCTTATTCAGCGGTGCTCCCCTTGATGGTACTGCCAACGGAGTACAGTTAACCCAACATGCACTCAACAATGAAATTGGTAGTATCGGAGGGATATTTGTCGCTGTTGCTTTATTCTTCTTCGCTTTTAGCAGCATATTGGGAAACTACTATTATGGTGAAGCCAATATCCGGTTTATAACCCGCAAACGCAAATATGTTTTCATTTATCGCATATTGGCAGGTGCAATGGTTATGTTTGGTGCTTTAGCCAACTTGAATCTTGCATGGAGTTTGGCCGACATCACTATGGGATTAATGGCTATCTGCAACCTGATAGCAATCTCACTCTTGGGCAAATATGCATTCCGTTTGTTAAAAGACTATCGTCAACAGAAAAAAGCCGGTATCAGTAGTCCTGTATTTACAAAAGACAAAATGAAAGATATTGAAGACGAATTGGAGTGTTGGTAATCAAAAAACAAAAAAAGATGGAAATAACTTCCATCTTTCTTCAATTCTGTACACCCTCAGGGACTCGAACCCTGGACCCATTGATTAAGAGTCAATTGCTCTACCAGCTGAGCTAAGAGTGCATTTGCAATTGAGTCGGTACTTTGTACACCCTCAGGGACTCGAACCCTGGACCCATTGATTAAGAGTCAATTGCTCTACCAGCTGAGCTAAGAGTGCATTGTTTATTTCTCAATTGCGGTTGCAAAAGTAGGCTTTTTATTTCATTTAACCAAACAAATAATTAGCTTTTTTGCCATATTTTTCCAACTCACTCAAACTCATAGAGTTCTGATGGGGTACTTCGTTTTAAAGCTATTACTTGAACATCTTTTCCTGCTACAATTCCTTTCTCCCGTAACTTCCATTCCACGGTTTTATAGGCAAGTTCCGGATGATTATTATCTTTACTTAAATGACAGAGCCAAATGTATTTTAGTTTTTCAGATATATGTTCAGCCAAGAATTCTGCTGTATCGGTATTGCACATATGCCCGTTAGGACCGGAAATACGCTCTTTCAGATAGTAAGGATATGGTCCCATTTTCAACATTTCTTCATCATAGTTTGCCTCAAGTATCAAATAATTGGCACGGCAAATATATTCCGCAGCTATGGAAGTTATATGTCCAAGGTCGGTAAGAAATGAGAATGTTTTTCCGTCGGCTTCAATACAATACCCGACATTATCCGTCCCGTCATGCGGAACTTCGAATGCATGTATTGTGAAATCTCCCAAACATACATGATTGTTTTTCTCAATATAGCGTACACTAGTAGAAAGCTTTTCCGTCATACAATAACTACGGTTAATCCCCTCATGTACTTTCTGTGTAGAATAAACCGGTATATTATATTTTTCTCCTAAATGTCCCACTGCCTTAATATGGTCTGCATGGTCATGGGTTACAAATACAGCTTGTATGGACTCTAAAGAAATGCTAATTTCTTTCAGGCTCTTCTTTATAGTACGGATGCCTATTCCGGCATCAATCAATATTCCTGTGTTTGCGGTGCCCAGATAATAGCAGTTTCCACTGCTACCACTTGCCAGGCTTATAAATCGTATCTTCATCTCAGTCTGTTTAAAATAAAAATGCCACCACTTTTGAGGCAAAGTGATGGCAAATATACAATAAAAAAGCTTTTTATTGCTTATACTTTTTTCTTTTTGTCGATGGATTCGGTTATTTTAGCAAATGCAAGTAATGCAAATGCCGCAATCAAACCGATTCCGGCAAAGTAATACCAAATGTAATGTGCATGTACGCTGGCAGCTTCCCACGCTTCACGACTATCAAATAAGATTGGATCGGGACAATATTTAGTAAGCAGAATACCTGCCAAACCAAATCCGAAAATGGAAGAAAGGAAGGAATGAAGATGGCTGAATCCTAAATATAAACCTTCCTCTCCCTTAGGTGCCTGCAAGGAGAAATACTCCAAATATCTCGGTGAAATAAAACACTCCGCCAAAGCTTGTACCACAATCCCAAGCACCATCATCAATGTAATGTTACTGAGTCCTGAAATAACTTCGTTGTCTAACAAGTTCCCACAAGCCATTAACAAAGCCGATACAGGAATAAGGAACATACCGATATTCATGGAAGTAATAGCTGTTTTCTTTGCCATAAGACGGGTAATGAAACTAACACAGCACACCACGATGAAAGGATTTACATTGGCAATCCACCCCGGCTTGGCAGTTTCACCTGCCATACGAATCACATATTTAGGCATTGTTGCATACAACTGCTGTTGAACTATCCAGAATCCTGTAACGATAAGTATTAAAACCAACAAACGCCAATTACAGATGATTCGCAAAAAGCCTTGTCCTATTTCACGCATGCTTTTTCCTTCACCGGCATTGTGAGTAGATTTATAGAAAAAGATAACCGCCAACAAAGCAATAAATGTCATTGAGAATGAAAAATAGTTGATATAAATATAGGCTTCCTCTCCTATAAAATCTCTCAATGGATCAATAATTGTTTTTCCTGTGAATGCACCGATATTCACCATCATATAGAAAATAGAATAACCTCGTGCACGGGTTGCTTCGGTAGTTTCTCTGGCTACGGAACCGGAGATTACGGATTTAATAAAGGAGCCTCCAATCATTATTATGACAAGAACCGGCACAATCAGCCACCGGTCGGGAGTATTTTGCAAACCATTAAACACGGTAGTTTTGCCATATTCCACCAATCCACTGGCTTCAAGCAAGGTTGGCAGTAGGCCTAAACCTAAATATCCGATGGAAAGCAGTGAAAAAGCAATAATCATTGACTTACGGAAACCTATTTTATCAGCATAAGCACCCGAGAAAATGGGAAGAAGATATAAACCACCGGAGAATAAGCCGGAAATCATACTTGCCTCGAAATCATTGAAGCCTAATGTAGTTGAAAGATAAATTGTTAATACGATGAATATGGCATAATATGCCATTCGCTCAAACAGTTCGACTGAATTGGCTACCCAAAAGGCACTTGTAAAGCCTTTTTTGGTCGTCTTAGGGGAATTGTTCATAGTTATTTACGTGTTCTTATTTATATGAATTTGAGCGTAAAGATAAGAAAATAATCGATGAAACGCCTAAAATTTGGAAATCCTGATATTATTTCGTATATTAGCAGAACGAAAAAGAAGGACCTAAGTACTTCGGTTCCTTTTATAATATCCTCACCTAACCCAAGTTACGCTACGTCTTCTCACGAGTTACACTACTGCAACTCGACTGATACACTACGTCTTCTTGGCAGTTACACTACTGTAACTCGCTTACATGTCCCATCGTTTTTCCTTAGTTGTCCTTACGTTTTCTTATAGTTAACAGGTTGAATCCAATAAAAAAGGCAATCCCTTATAATCAAGGATTGCCTTAAAGCATTATTTTATTCTATTTCCTTTCTTGTAGATTCTATTTTTTACCAACAGGATGTGCCTTCACCCATGAATCGGGAGCTCCGATCTGAACAAAGTCAAGCATCAGAATAACATTTTCTTTGGAACTATCATCCAGCCATTCTTTCCAATAACCGGGATTATCCTGTTTGGCAAAACCTTCAGGCATTTGAGCAAACTCTTTAATTCCTTCCCCAAGTGCCTTGATATCGCCTTTACCTTTTACCTTAGCATCATCTAAAGCAGAATTCAATTTAGAGAATACTTTATAGTTCTCATTGCGAGCGATCCCAGAACCTTCAAACTGATAGATCGTAGGATGATTACCGGGGTATTTAGCCCATCCACCACTGAATTGCACATTCGGGTACTTTACCAAACATTCTTTGCAAAGGGCTTTGAACTGCTCATCTTGGCTTGTACCAATCTTCTCACTATTTTCAAGTGCGAATATAACAGCACAACCTCCTTTTTCATTCAAAAAGTCAAGAACCGTATATGCATTTTCCGAAGTGAATTCCAACTCACCATGAGCAAAACATGGAGTATTATTTATAAAACGAATTCTTAAATCAAACAAACGAACACCAAAATTGTACTGCTGCTTATAAGTCAAACTTTGGCATTTGGCAAATGGCCACATGGCAATTTTCTTCCAGTCTCCGGCAGGTTTCAAATAAGTCATAGAATTGTGAGTTCCCAACTTCCGAGATTCCTGAGCATTAATCGCTAATGATACCGCAAACAATAAAAGGATAGCACTTATCCCTAACAAATAACATCTTTTCATCTTTCAATAGATTTAATCATTAATTATATGTAAAGGTAAGTGCTTTCAACGAAATCTTCTAAAAAATCTCCATATTTTTTCGCCTTCCATTTCTTATCTTATTTAAAGATAAGGAATTACAGTTATGTAAATACCTGTTATTATAGCCGATGTTATGACTCCCGATATATTGGCTCCCAAAGCATCTCCAAGAATAAAAGATTCCGGATTATCTTTACTAACCAACTTCTGGGCTACTTTTGCAGTAGTTGGAACGCAACTGACAGCTGCAATTCCAATCACCGGATTATAGTTACCCTTCTTGATGAAATACATGATATATCCGCCAATAATACCTCCTATACCGGAGAGGAGTAATGCTGTGATACCTAATACCAACAGTTTAAGAATCTTCGGATCTAATAATAGTTTGGCATCACAGAGTACGCCTAATAATAAACCTAACATGAAAGTTGAACCATATAACAGAGGACCACTCACAAAATCATAAATATGTTTCATACCCGATTCCCGAACTGCAACTCCCAAGAATAAAGAAAAGAACAAAGGGGAAGCCACAGGAAAAAGGAAACACAAAACAGCACACAATATAACAGCGAATGCCAGTTTTACTTTTGCATCATAGTTCTTTGGAGCTTTCTTTTCTACCATTTTAATGGCACGCAAACGTTTCGGAATAAGCAGCTTTACCAAATAAGGATAACCGCCATAAGTAAGACCTAAATAAAGATAAGCAACAACGGTAATAGGCACAAACAAATGTTTTGCCAAAGCGAGGGAAGTGAACAACACCATCGGACCATCGGCACCTCCTACCATAGCAACAGATGCACTTTCCTGATCTGTCAAGCCGAAAGCGGAAGCAATAGGGAGAGTCAGAAAAGTTCCCAACTCTGCACACAGAGCAAGAAAAAGGCTGGCAAATGGCTTCTGGAGAAGAAAACCAACATCGAGTAGCGTGCCTATACCCATAAATACAAAACAGGCTATTAATCCATTGCTAAAAGTAAGCGTATAAACAGGTTGCAGGAAATCTATCTGCATGGTATTCATCAGTTCATCCGTATCAGACAACATCGGATCAAGGAAAAGGTTGCTTAAAGCACCATCGGGCATGATTAAAGTTCCGCAGTTAATGGCTATCATTCCTAATCCCATCGGAATCATAACCATAGGTTCCAATACTCCTTTCCAGCCCAAATAAACAAGCAAAAAGCCTAAAGCTATCAGAAATATACGTGCACTTGCCAAAAGATAACCACTTTGCATCATCGTTCCAAAGCCTTGAAACAGGCTTCCAAAATCTATATTTTCCATTTATAATAGTATTTAATGTTATTTCTTGCGAGAAGAAGATTTCTTATTGTTGTATTTATTGCGTGGATTCTTCATTTCTTCCTCCTCGTGCAAATACATCATTTTTGTATCAGGATAATAATAATCCATTAAATCAAGTTTTGAAGCTCCGTGACTTACTCCATGATAATATCCGGGCTGGTGCATTCCCTCCAAATCCGGATTCACACCACGACTCCAATTCTCTCGTTCATCATCAGGTAAATCAAGTTCATTGGCAACTTCATCATTCTTTAATAACTCTGCCAGTTTGGCACGCATTTTCTTCCATTTCCTTAATCTTTGCAGTTCTATTTGGTGAGAACTGTAAAAGTCCATAGAGTCGGCAGATACTGCAATCAATTTAATGACTGCTGCTACAACGAAGCCTATAATGAAAGTAAGCCCCATCATAGCCAATGTAGACGATAATAAGTTTAACATAGATATAATATTTTAAAAGTACATGCTTAAAAGCCATTACATATATATTCAATATGCAACGGACAACTTCTTGTAAGCAGAAATAGTAATTTCCGTGTAAAAAGAATCTGGATTTAAATAAGAATATTCCTCAAGGTATAGACAAAATACCTATATGAAGACTTTACATAATTGATATTTGAATATAAATTTTTGCCTTTCTCTTGAGTATTCAAAGAAGAAAGAATACGAATGGTAGAAGCCAATTTTAATGTTTTAGGAGTGCATATATTTCTTGAAAAAGAAAGTGCAGAGAAAGTTCCTTCACAAAGTTTAATATCGGTAGCCATAACTCCATCGAAAACAGAATCAAAATTCAGATATGCCAACCTTGCTTCCGTATCCGATGAAATTTGGCAAAATGATTCTGTATAACCGAGTTCAGCAAAGTCGTGGGCTGCCATTTTCATGTGCTGTCCATGCATTTCATCCTTTGCCACACCTAAAATCAGCATAAGGATTATGCCTGTCAATATACAAAATACATGTTTTGCCATAACGGATACAAACGTAATACTTTATTTATCATAATTACACTATTACTTGTATTCGTTATAACAATTATAAGAACTTTTAAGTTTTCAAAGAAGTCCCATTTCTTTTTTCAAATCAAGAACTGCATCGGTAAGTTCAGGGCGGTCGTCTGAAATGCTGCCAACATAATTAATGAACTCTTGTTCCGTCTGCACACCATTAAATTTTTTATCATTCAACAGCTTTGTACAAAGAGTACCAATATGGTCTTTTCTATCTTTGTTTGCTTTGACAAATGCTTTAATCTTTTCCATAATTTATCTTTTATTCATTAAAACTATTCACTAAACTGCATATCGGCTTTTTTGTTCATTTCTCTATCTATTATTAATAAATGTACACGAACTATTATGAGCGTAAATTTGTTTAAAATTAAATATTAATCACTTTATATAAATATGACTATGTTATACAAATTTTTATTCCCTGCCAGCCCGAGCAGTACACGGGTTTCATTATTTTTACTTGTAGTGAGAATCATATTCGGTTGCCTGTTGTTATCGCACGGGGTGCAGAAACTTATGAATTTTACTGAACTTTCGCAAGTATTCCCCGATCCATTAGGAGTGGGACACAAATTATCTTTAATTCTAGCTATATTTGGAGAATTGTTTTGTTCTTTAGGTTTTATCTTTGGTTTCTTATATCGGCTTGCCATGCTTCCAATGATATTTACTATGGGAATGGCTTTCTTCGTCATTCATAGACAAGATGCATTTTCTGTTAAAGAATTAGCTTTCGTCTATTTAGTTATATTTATATTAATGTACATTGCCGGTCCGGGTAAATTTGCCATCGACCGTTATTTTGCATTGAAGCATCAGTAAAAAGAAAATTATCTGATGAATATTATCTTTTTTACGCTAAAAAGGATATATTTGCATCACAAAAGCAGTTATTATGTTCATTTCATAAGACTGTTAGTACATTAATTATTTAAATTTATAAACTAAAATCCAGTGCAATGAGAAAAAGTAAAATGTCTCTTGTTTTCGCAGTTATTCTTAGCGGAAGCTTTTTATTCAGCTCATGTGTAGGTTCGTTCGGTTTATTTAACCGCATGGCTACATGGAACCAGCACATCGGAAACAAATTCGTTAATGAACTTGTATTTTTGGCTTTAAACATCATCCCCGTGTATGGAGTATGTTACCTTGCCGATGCCTTAGTCATTAACTCAATCGAATTCTGGTCCGGTTCCAATCCTATGGCAAACGTAGGTGATATAAGAAAAGTAAAAGGTGAGAACGGAGAATATCTTGTTAAAACTTTAGAGAATGGATATTCTATCAGTAAAGAAGGTGAAACTGCTACCACCGATTTAATCTTCAACCAAGAAACTCAAACCTGGAGCGCTATATCAGAAGGTGTAAGCTCTGAATTATTGAAGATGAATAATGACGGTACCGCCACTTTGTTCATGCCTGATGGAACAACAATGAAAGTTACTCTCGATGCTAACGGAACTATTGCCGCACGCCAAGCCACTATGATGGGCTCTTCATTCGTTGCAGTCAGATAGTTTTATGAAAGCATTTGCTAGGTTTCTGTCAATATTGCTATGCCTTACTTTTTGTTTCTCATGTAAACACACACCAGAACAAGAAGTAGAGAATGTGACCAAAGAATTCGTTGAAGCTCTGTATAATTTGGATTTTGAAAAAGCCCAAAAGTATTGTACCTCACAATCGAGTGCAATTATTAATTTTCTTGCTTCCAATGTGTCAGAAGAACATCTTTCAATGGTAAAGAAAGCCGGGAAGGCTCAAGTAGATATTCTAAAAGCAGATATAAACGAAGACGGAACCACTGCAACAGTTATATGTAAAATAGCCAATTACCTAAAACTTAGTTTACTGGACAATCAATCTCACATTGATAAAGAAACCGAAAAAGAAATAGACCTGATAAAAGAAAAAGGTAAATGGTTAGTTGACATACATATGTAAAAATTGTTGTTATAATATTGAAATAGGCTGCTTCGCGATGAAACAGCCTATTTTTATTTTCCATATTATAATCAGAACGGATAACCTACTGCAAAATGGAAAGCAAAATCACGACTGAACTTCGGATGAATGATAGGATAACGATCTTTACCCTTCTCATACTCAGGATTTACAGCCTTCATACCACCATCAAAACGAATCACAAAGAAATCGAAATCGAAACGTATTCCCAATCCATAAGCTACTGCTATTTGTTTATAGAAAGTATTGAAGCGGAACTGACCACCGGGTTGATCTTTGTAATCACGGATAGTCCATATATTTCCGGCATCAATAAAAGCTGCCCCATTTATCTTCCAAAATAGATGAGTACGATATTCCACATTCATATCCAGTTTGATGTCTCCCGTTTTATTCATGAAATCAATACTCTCATCATTTCCTTTAAAGCTGCCGGGACCTAATGTTCTGACAGACCATCCACGTACACTGTTTGCCCCACCGGCAAAATATCTTTTCTCAAATGGCAAGACAATAGAATTACCATAAGGATAGGCTACTCCTAAACCAACATGGAAAGCAAATGAATTTCGCTTATCAATGGCAATATTCTTTGCAAAATCAAAATCTCCCTTAACATATTGTGCATAAGCAATATTCAAAATAGAATAAGCCCCGTCGGTAGTTTGTTGATGAATAAGTTTGGATATTCCATATAATACATTACCCGCAGATTCGACACTTGCACGAATAGAGTATGAATTGGAAGTTGTGGCATTATTGATATATCCTCCACCTGCACTGTTAAAATTAAATGTATATCCCGTCTTTACAATCATAAGATTCTTATAATTCTCTTTCAGGATAAAATTTTGGCTTCCTTCCTTATCAAGATATTCTTCCTGAAACTTCGGAGAAATCCACGGCATATAGATATAGTTAATGTCCAATAAATCCACACGATGCTGTGTCCTCAATTTCTGGCTCCATTTATAGCTCCATGAGGCAGAAGCAATCGTACGGGAAAACTCCGGACGGATTTGGGAATTATATTGTACTCCTACTTCGGAAGTTGCTTTTACACGTTTTCTGAAATCAGAAGAAAGGAAGGGGAACATAAATCTTGGAAAGTTGATACTTGTTTCCACCCCATATTCTTTATAATTACCATTTCCATAATCGGAGCTTGTTATTGCTTCATAAGCACCGCGAAGCTTGATTGTGAAAGTTTCCGAACCTTTGAATAAATTACGATGCTGGAATGAGACCGATGCTGCAGCTCCCAAATCTCCGGCTGAGTTAGTACCCTCTAATTCGGCAGAAAACGATTTAAACTTGCCTTTAGTCAACATTATATAAGCATTCAATTTGGTGCTATCTCCCTCCTGTTTCTCTACAAAACGTACATTTGTATATTTCAGTGCTTTTAATCTTCCGAAAGAACTGTACGTATTTTGTACAGCATGCTCATTATATAGCTGCCCTTTAGAAAAACGGGTATTGTTCAACAACACTTTCGGACGCAAGAAAAGTTTGTCTTTAAAATAGATAGGAAAGCCATTATAATGAATTGAATCATTAATATCTATGCCTGATAAAGAATTTGTATTCAATCCATCGTAATCCGTTACATAACTTATATTCTCTATTTTATACTGATAATGATCCCTGGGCTTATCTTCCGGATTACTTTTATAGGGTAAAATATGCATAGTTATATCCACAGCGTAAGTATTGCGCACAGTGTCGGCCGTATAGCTGATAAAATCTTTATTGAATTTATAATAACCATTCTGCAACAGATAATTGGTAATTCTGTCACGTTCTGCATCCAATACATTGACATCAAAAAGCATTCCCGGTTTTAGTTTTATATTCGCAGAATCTTTTTTCCAATAATGTTCAATATTTCGGTCACTGATATTATATCTGATATTATTAACCACATAAGGTCTGCCTGCTGCAAAATGATAAGTAAGTTTCATTTTTTTCTTCTTACTCACTTTTTTCTCAGTCTTTACAGAAGCACCCATATATCCCATGTTATTAAGAGCTTTGGTTATTTCCTCCTGAGAACGGTCTGCTGCACTCTCATCATAAATAACCGGCGCATCTCCTATCCTACGCAAGAATTTATTGTACCACTTGGTGGAATCCCTTCCGGAAAGATTATATGTGTAAAGTGGAATCTTTATAAGACTGAACCATTTAGCATTGGGATTTTGACGAACATATCCCCTAACAGCTGAAGGCTTTACTTCTTTACTATCCGAAATGACTTTTACCTCATCAAGCAAATAAGAGCCCTCCGGCACAAACTTTGTAGCGGCACAAGAAGTTAATGCTAGAAATAGAAAAAAATATATGGAATTGCGAAAGCCTTTATTCATACGTGTTTGTCCTAAGATGGCAAAAAGCATACAAATATAATCCATATTTTCTTTAACGGAAATAGGTAACGAATAAAAAAATCTTTTTAGCTTTGTTACCTCATTATTTTAATGATAAACTCAAGAAGTATGTTAAGCAAAAACAAAATCAAATATATTCGTTCACTGGAGTTAAAAAAGAATCGTAAAGAAGAAAAAGTATTTGTTGCAGAAGGATATAAACTCGTCAGTGATCTATTAGGAGTCTTTGATTGTAAACTTCTTATAGCTACCGATAATTGGCTGCGAGCCAATCCTAAACTAAAAGCCGGAGAAGTTATCGAAGTAAATAATGAAGAACTGACAAAAGCAAGTTTCTTAAAAACTCCCCAGGAAGTGCTTGCTGTTTTCGCCCAACCCGATTACTCTACTGATATTTCGGTTGTGAAGCATTCCCTCTGTTTGGCTTTAGATGATGTACAAGATCCGGGTAATATGGGAACCATTATCCGTCTTGCCGACTGGTTTGGCATAGAGCATATATTTTGTTCAATGAATACAGTTGATGTATATAATCCTAAAACTATACAAGCAACAATGGGAGGCATTGCAAGAGTGAAACTGCACTACTGTTCCCTCACAGAATTAATAGGTCAACTGAGTGATACTCCTGTCTACGGGACATTCCTTAACGGAAACAATATTTATAAGGAACAACTATCTAAAAACGGTTTAATTATAATGGGTAATGAGGGAAACGGAGTGAGCCATGAAGTAGAGAAACTTATTAATAAACGGTTATACGTACCTAACTATCCACAAGAAAGAGAAACTTCCGAATCCTTGAACGTAGCAATTGCAACAGCCGTTGTCTGTGCCGAATTTAGAAGACAAGCATTACTCTAAGCGTTTCAGAGTAATGCCATTGATTAGCTGATAAGCATATACGGGTAAGTCAGACAACACATTGCCGTCTGTATCTACTTCAACATCACCGATTGCAGACTCTGATGTAGAAAGAATAATCGTCCCTCCTATCCACAAAGTAGATTCTGTTTCTTCCACTAATGGAAAAACATGAAATACACATCCGCCTTTCAACTCAACGGCATATTGCTTTAAGCATTTATTAGAAGACAAATACAGGAAATGGGAAGCATACCTTTTCATCTCCTCACCTCCCTATTATTATTTCCTTTACGTGGACGCGGACGATCCATATCATGCGGACTTCTTCTCACAGGTTGTTCCTGTTCCACTTTCACAGCCTCCTGCTTCTTTATGGAATCTTTCTTGGCAACAGCATCTTTTGCCTTTTTTATGGAATCATTTTTAAGTGAATCACTTAATAGAATTTTTTGTTTCTCCTTATTTAGGCTGTCCTGCTCCGGTCTATGATAACGGAATAAACTAATCTCATCCACTAAAAGAGCAGTCTTGATGCTATCCTCCGGTAAATAAACAAAACCGTTAATCTCTTTTATTTTATATGCAGAATCGGACTTTAAACTAAGTGTATGCCATCCGGATTCTTCAATCTTTTTAGTTGTCGCTAATATTGAATCATTCTCAAAAGTTAAAGACATAGCCATAACAGCCTGTACTTTTTGTTTATCGGAGCTCGATTTTAAGAAATCATACCGCATTCTCCAACGAATCTCATCATATGCTTTGAAATTAGAGTCCGTAGGCAAAGTAAATGTAATTCTGTCGGAAGCAAAAGCCGGAGTCAGTTTATAAAGTTTCTTATCATACCACACGTTTACCGTATCTCCCCGTTCAGACATCTTCGGTTTCTTATCACGGACAGCTATCAGATGGTTGATGGCACCCTGATCGTCTTTCAAGCGTTTCGTGACATTGGTATATATTTTAGATAATTCTTCTGTGTTACGAGTGTACCACACCATGGAAGAATCAAACTGCGCTTCGGTTATATGGTGTTTCCGATATACATAATCCGTATAAAGAGGCTGCTTATATCGTTCATCATACGGAAGTTCATCCGCCATTGCCTTGGCCACATTATAATCATATAAAATGGCTTCCATTGCATCAGGCTTAATAACATCTTTAGGAACTCCTTGCTTACAAGCCGCCAATGAACAACACATTAGGACAATACATCCCAGTGCAAGTTTATTTAGCTTTTTCCTCATCTTCTCTCATTTTTGAATGATGATGACTCTCATTCAAATATTTACTATAGAAAAGTAACAGGGCGATGATACCACAACTGATAGCAGCATCGGCAAAATTAAAGATAGGACTAAAAAAGATAAAGTGTTCTCCTCCTACAAAAGGCAACCAAGTGGGCCATGTAGTTTCTATTATAGGAAAGTAGAACATATCAACCACTTTTCCATAAAACAATGAAGAATATCCTTCTCCCCATGGGACAAAAGTAGCCGGAGTCATTCCTACACTTTCACTAAATATCATTCCATAAAAAACACTGTCGATAATGTTGCCTAAAGCTCCTGCAAGAATCAATGACATGCAAACGATATATCCGGTTTTAAATCCCTTTTTGATGATTTTATAAAGATAATAGCCTATCAGTCCTACGGCAATAATACGGAAAGACGTTAAAAACAACTTTCCGAATATTTCCATTCCAAAAGCCATCCCGTTATTCTCTGTAAAAAAGATATAAAACCAATTTGTTATATGGATATTCTCATGCCAGTACATGTGAGTCTTTACCAACACCTTGATAATTTGGTCAATCACCAATACCAGAACGACAATTAATATGGAGAGTTGTCCCTTAGTAAGTAGTTTCTTCATGTAAAACAGTGTTTAATGATCAGTGATCAGTGATTAGCATTAAAACTAATCACTTAAATCCCTAATCACTATGTTTCATTAATGTTTTCCTTCCTTTGCCTCGATACTCAAAGTAGCATGAGGAACAGCACGAAGGCGTTCGGCAGGAATCAATTTACCGGTTTCACGGCAAATTCCATAGGTTTTATTCTCAATACGAACCAATGCTGCCTGAAGACTTTGGATAAACTTAAGCTGGCGTTGTGCCAATCTTGTAGTTTCTTCCTTCGATAAAGTATTTGCACCTTCTTCCAATACTTTATATGTTGGAGATGTATCGTCGATGTCATTTCCATCCAGATTCATGATACTCGCTTTCAACTGGTCGTAATCCCGCTGAGCTTTTTCTAACTTCTCCATGATGATGGCACGAAACTCTTCAAGTTCCGCATCCGAATATCTCGTTTTTTCTGCCATAATTGTATACTATTAAATGGTTGTTAATCTTTAATTACGTTGACAAACAAAGAAAAGTCATCAAAGTTCAATTCAGTGCCGTCTTTTACTTCATCCGCTAATTGTAGCGAATTTGCTAATACTTGGTTACAAATATAATTATTATATTCATTAACCGCATCATCGGTTTGTGTATTTTTAGATAATGTAATCTTTATCTTATCGGTTATCTCAAAACCACTTGACTTACGAATATTCTGAATACGATTAACCAACTCACGGGCTATTCCTTCGCGGCGAAGTTCTTCTGTTACGGTAACTTCAAGAGCAACAGTCAATTTACCTTCATTAGCAACCAACCATCCCGGAATATCTTCACTGATAATTTCCACATCCACTGCTTCAATAACAGCTTCCGCACCGTCAATCACCAAAGTGTATTTTCCGTTCTTTTCCAACTCGGCAATAGCTTCCTGAGACATTTCAGCTACTTGGGCGGCAACTGCCTTCATTTGTTTGCCAAACTTCGGACCAAGTTTCTTGAAATCACATTTTACCTTCTTAACCAACACGCCGGCAGCCCCATCCACAAACTTGATTTCTTTCACATTAACCTCGTTCATGATAAGTTGTTTCACCGCTTCGATGTGGGCTTTCTGTTTTTCATCCACTACCGGAACCATAATACATTGCAGTGGCTGACGTACTTTGATATTTACTTTACGACGTAAAGCCAATACCATTGAAGTAACATCCTGAGCCATTTGCATACGGGCTTCCAATTCTTTATCTATCAATTCTTCCTTGTATTCCGGGAACTTAGCCAAATGAACAGATACGACATTATCACGTCCTGTTGAAGCAATCAAATCCAGATACAGACGATCCGAATAGAACGGAGCGATCGGAGACATCAGTTTAGCAACTGTTTCAAGGCAAGTGTAAAGAGTCTGATAAGCAGACAATTTATCTTGTGTATATTCACCTCCCCAGAAACGTTTGCGGTTCAAACGAACATACCAGTTTGAAAGGTTATCATTTACAAAGTCGGAAATCAAACGTCCCGCCTTTGTCGGTTCATATTCATTGTAGCAAACATCCACTTCTTTAATCAGCGTATTCAAAACAGACAGAATCCATCGGTCTATTTCCGGTCTTTCATTCATCGGAACATCCGGCTCACTGTATGAGAAACCGTCTACATTGGCATACAATGCAAAGAATGAATAAGTATTATATAATGTACCGAAGAACTTGCGACGTACTTCTTCAATGCCATCAACATCAAATTTCAAGTTGTCCCAAGGTGAGGAATTGGTAATCATATACCAACGCAACGGATCTGATCCATATTTCTCGATAGTGGAGAACGGATCAACGGCATTACCCAAACGCTTTGACATCTTATTACCATTCTTGTCGAGTACTAAACCGTTGGAAACAACAGCCTTGTAAGCAACGCTATCAAATACCATAGTGCCAATGGCATGCAAAGTGAAGAACCATCCACGTGTCTGGTCTACCCCTTCTGCAATGAAATCCGCCGGATACACTTTCCTTGAATCGAATATATCTTTATTTTCAAAAGGATAATGTATCTGAGCATAAGGCATTGCACCTGAATCAAACCAAACGTCAATCAAATCGGCTTCACGCTTCATTGGTTTTCCGTCTTCCGACACAAGGATAATATCATCCACATAAGGACGGTGCAAGTCTATCTTATCATAATTTTCTTTCGAATACACTCCCGGTTGGAATTCCTTATAAGGATTCTCAGTCATGAAACCTGCCTTGATTGACTTCTCAATCTCATTATAAAGTTCTTCAACCGAACCGATGCACTTTTCCGAAGAATTATCTTCCGTGCGCCAGATCGGCAATGGAGTACCCCAATAACGAGAACGGCTGAGGTTCCAGTCATTCAGGTTTTCCAACCATTTCCCGAAACGTCCGGTTCCTGTCGATTCCGGCTTCCAGTTGATTGTTTTATTCAACTCAATCATGCGTTCTTTGCATGCAGTCGATTTAATAAACCAACTATCAAGCGGATAATAAAGTACCGGCTTGTCGGTACGCCAGCAATGAGGGTAATTGTGCACATGCTTTTCAATCTTGAAAGCCAAGTTGGCAGCCTTCATCATCATGCAAATGCTCACATCCAATGATTCATCTTTATCTGTCAGATTTAAATCATAGGCATTCTTCACATAGCGCCCTGCATATTCTTTATATAATTCAACGTTAACACGTTCTTTTACAAACTCTTCGTCCAGCTCATCTAAAGTATAGAATTTACCTGTCAAATCCACCATCGGACGGAGTTCTCCCTTTTTATTCAACAACTGTAACGGCGGAACACCCGCAGCTTTTGCCACTAAAGCATCGTCAGCACCAAAAGTCGGAGCAATATGTACGATACCGGTACCGTCTTCTGTTGTTACATAATCTCCCGGAATTACACGGAATGCTCCCTCACCCGGATTTACCCACGGGATAAGTTGTTCGTATTCCATTCCAACAAGTTCCGGGCCCTTATATTCGGCTATCACTTTGAATGGAACAAGTTTATCTCCCGGTTTGTAATCTTCCAGATTCAAATCGGCAGCTTTCGGATTGAAATGCGCATTCAGCAAGGCTTTAGCCAAAATAACAGTGATAGGTTGTCCTGTATAAGCATTATAAGACTGAACGGCTACATAGTCAATCTTCGGGCCAACACAAAGAGCAGTGTTCGAAGGCAATGTCCACGGAGTAGTAGTCCAAGCCAAGAAATAAGGTGTTCCCCACTCTGCCATTTCCGGCTTCGGGTTCTTCACTTTAAACTGGGCAACCACCGTTGTGTCTTTCACATCACGGTAGCATCCCGGTTGGTTCAACTCATGCGAACTCAAACCTGTTCCGGCAGCCGGAGAATAAGGTTGAATAGTATAACCTTTATAAAGTAAGTCTTTGTTATATAATTGCTTAAGTAACCACCAAAGTGTTTCTATATATCTGTTATCATAAGTGATATACGGGTTCTTCATATCCACCCAATACCCCATTTTATGAGTCAGGTCTTCCCATTCTTTGGTAAACTTCATCACATCTTTGCGGCAAGCTGCATTATAATCTGCCACAGAGATTGTTTTACCAATATCCTCTTTTGTAATGCCCAAAGCCTTTTCCACACCAAGTTCCACCGGAAGCCCGTGAGTATCCCATCCTGCCTTACGCATTACCTGAAAACCTTTCATGGTTTTGTAACGGCAGAAAATATCTTTAATTGAGCGAGCCATCACATGGTGAATACCCGGCATTCCGTTTGCAGAAGGAGGTCCTTCATAGAAAACAAAAGAAGGGCAGCCTTCACGCTCTGTTACACTCTTGGCGAAAACTCCGTTTTCATCCCATTTCTTCAGCACATCCTTGTTTACCTGCGAGAGGTCGAACTGAGAATATTCAGCAAACTTCTTACTCATATATTTATTTTTTTTCTTATCGTCTCAATTTTTAAAGTGCAAAAGTACAAAAATTCAATTAGATATAAAGTTTTGCTTATTCTTTTTTTATCCAGATAAAGATTCTTCATTCTGCTTTACGGGTAAATACAAAAATAGTTTGAGTTCGCCGCACTGCCGCACAGTTTAATAAAAACATAAGAGCATCTTTTATATCTATGCCAAACCAATTATGATTTGTCTGTTATTGCTTTCATCAGTGCTTGAATATGCTCCGTGGTGCGTCCGAAAGAAGTGATCGAACTGCGCCTATTCAAATCGCAGATACTATTCACCCAAACTTTACCCTGATCGAAAATAATAAAAATCTGTTCTCCCCAACTGGCAGCAAACTTACCCGGATTTGTATGTGCAACTACACAATCATCACCCACATAGTCAAAAATCCATTTACGAGTTTTACCCACTTCTTCTATAATCTTATATAATTCCTCCTTAGGTAATTCCGTTCTCACTGTCTTAAGATAGAGCTTTTGATACTGAATATATGTGAATATCACACCCAAGATGAGAGGCAATACAATCATCCATAAAAAAACAGAATCATCTATCATTTGTTTATCGTCAGTGAAGGTATAATATAGTTCAAAAACTACCACTAATAAAGGAAAAGAGAACAGAAAAACAGGAAATCCAAAATGTGTGCCGGCACTCCAAAAGTCCAGATTGAGTCTGCCTGTGCGAATAACAAATGCAGCCGTTTCCTCCTTCCCTTCCCTGTTAAACTTGCGGATAGATATGACAAAACCTACTCCGCCCAGCAATAGTATAAGAAAGGCTCCAATGTATTTCTCATAGAAATTACCTACTTGTATTTTAATATCATATACGGCATAGGGTTTATTTGAAAAATGTACTAAAATATTTGGCAGTTCATATATCCCACGTTCTTCCGCCTTTACTAAAAAAGAATAACTAAAATCTTCATTCGGCCTTGAAGTATCTGAAATAATCAGTGGAGTAGGATTCACCCGAATTAACTTCCAAAAATCAACAAAAGGAATAACTTCATCCGGTTTCGTATTGAATGTCAGTATGAAACGGAAAGGTTCTCCAACATTTGGATGTGCAGGTTCCGTATGCCATGTGTGCGAAACATTATTTATATCGGCAGGAGGAATGGCTGTCATTATTCTTTCTTGGCATGTGTAATTTTTACCATCAACCACAATGGTAGTCGAAGGAAGTACTACTTTACCCGGCTCTTTCACCGAAACAGTGTAATCGCGACTTTCCCAAGTTTGATAAATACTATCTCCGGTTATTTGTGGAATAGCCTGTTTTGCCTGTTTCTTTGTCATTCCTTCTATCACATTAAATTGACTTAAGTCCGGTTCTGAAAAGAAGTTTATCTCACGATTAACAAAATAGGTTAACGTCAACTTCTGCCCTACCCTTAAAGGAGAAATATTATCAACCATAACCATAAATTGAACTGTATCAGGGGGTGTTTGCCCTCGCATAGAAGTCGTTAAGACCAACAACAGGCCCATTAATAATAGTAGTTTTTTCATTATTTGTATTGTATTTGGTAAATTTGGCTGTAAAAGTATAAAAAGTAAGCCGGATATAACTAATATATGCTATGAAAAAAGCGCTGTAACCACGAGAGTTACAACGCTTTTCATCTTTAATATTAATCAGAAAAAGAGTTTTATTACCAATATTTTATAACTTTCTCCGGATCCGGATGCAGATACCAGTCTTTGTTTTCAGCACCTCCACTACTCACCCATTCTGCATATTCAGGATAAGCGTCTTTTATATCCACTTTTTCCTGTACATGTTTTGTTCCGGCGGGAAGTTTCAATCCCCAAGTGAAGTTGTTGGTACCCGCATACTTCACCGGTTCATTAGCCCATTCGCCGGCATCTTTAAAATAATTTTCAGCATACTCATAAGTTGGTTGATAACCTCTCATATGAATTTCCACTGATTTTCCAATATTCTTTTTAATAAAGAAATCCTGATTTTCAGTTTTTGTTATCATCTTACGATATGCAAGCCACTGTTCCGAATTATCGGTAGAAGAAGTACGAAGATCTCCTTTTATTTCAATTTCGACACGAACCATTGGTATACCTTCTTTTACCTTTTTAGGATCTACTTGATAAAAACGATCTTGATCTGTTAAATTTCTCAAACCATCCAAATAAATAATAAGATCATCTTGAGTAGTATCTATATATAAATGGTATTTTTTTCCATCTTGGCTGTCTGCTTCTATATATTCTATACGACCACTTCCGTTATTAATGTGGCTGACCTTTTCAAATCCTACTTTAACACCGTTACCCGCTTTTCTCATCAATCTCGCATCAATAGTCTTAATGAACTTCTTGTCCAAACCTTTGAGAACAACCCCTACCTGTGTAGGATAGAGTCCTCCAATAGCCCGAACATCCATAGTCATCAACAAACCTTCTTTGTATCCCTGACTTGCAAACAATGATTCATCATTACACTCTGTAACTTTCAGGTCATATTCCATAACCACATCATTGTAGTCATTATCACGTGCTATTTCGGGCCATTCATCTTCAAACATAACAACACCTGTATTATGCAAGAAAGTAAAACCTGCATCCTGTTCTGAAGTAGCAGCTACCGCGTCTTCCGGAAGTGATTGTACAGCCGTAGCTCTGGTTAAAACATCCGATATTTCATACGGAGTTATTTTCTTTCCATTTGCTGTAGGATATTCTATATACAACTTATTGCATCCTATCGGTATGTTTAATTCAAGACTTTTCGCCTCACTTGAAACCAATAAATCCTCAACCAACAATCCACTTACTTTTTTATCTTTTTCCGAATACATAGAATACACAGAAACAACAGTCGTTACTTGTGATTTTAATGCAAATTCTACATTACGACTAGTAGCATAAGTAAATCCCGCAGCAGGTGTATCTACCTTTGGATCTGTCGGTTCAGTTCCTACAACTGTATTCTCGCTATCAGAACATGAGCTTACTAAAGCTGTTCCTAGAAGCATACTGAAAACAAAATGTTTGATCTTCATAATGTATCTTAATTTATCTGCTGCAAAGATAATACTTTATTTATAAAAGTTGCATATTATAATCACAAAACTTCAATATTTCATCCATTTTTATCAATATACTTAAGACTAAGGCTTTTCAAGTAAATCAAGAGATAAAAAAATAGGCAAGCGGTTAACACTCAACCTACTTGCCTGCCCCATTTATTATCAGACTATATAATAAAATTAGTAATTCTCTTAATCGATTGCCCCTCTGTTCATCCTCAATTCATGTTTAACAAACCTACGAATACTTCTATAAGTAGGATGTAATGCTTTCTTAGGCTGGAAAGAACTCTCTTTCAGCATAAACAGGACTATGCAAAAGATACTGAGTAAAGTAAGCCATCCATAAATTTCCTTCATGGAAACCAATAATGCCTGCTGCTGCAAAATTCCATAAAGTTCCCCTTTAGAAACATAATTTGCAAGAACATTTACATGAACCCAAAACTCCGCAAGAATAATGGAAAGACCAAAGTTTCTTTAGGCAAATTATAATCAATGGTAAAGTAGAAGTACATTAAATACCCTGTTATAGCTGCAAAGGCTATTATTGTCATTGTTTTATACTCCCATTTTCTCCGGGCAAACATATAATAAGCAAATACACTTCCTACTCATGTTACTGATATTTATAATCTTTTTACCGTTCTCTAAAAATCAGCCGCATAGTTCGTCTTAAAATAATATTGTTGAAAATCTTAAAATGCACAAAATTGGTCTAATTTGGACATAAGATTCAATTTGATATAATTATATTGAAACAAACATTGCCGACTTAATCGGAAATCCAAGCATATAGCAACAGATTTTCGGTTGAGCCGGCAATAATAATGGAAAGGTTTATATTATTAATAACTCTCTTTCTTACAATATTCTTTGATATGTTCTAAAGAGACACATTTATCCTCCCGCTTACCATCTAAATAATTCACCATTATCTCAAAAGGTTTCTTTGTAAACCGCACGATACCCAATACCTCGGCAAACCGTAACCGTAGGGGCTCACCAAAGACATCATACTCCTGAACCCAAACGCGATCGCCTACTTCCAATTCTACGTCTATTGATTTCATCATAATATTTTTTATTAAACAACTACTTCAAGTTCACAGCAACAACAAGCTTTATCTCATCATTACCAGGACTTGTTATCCTGATAATGGCGATATAAGAATCCCCGCTGGGAATAGAAGGCGTTTTAAGCGTAAATGAACCGGAACCGGTCCCGGTTATTGATTTTTCATTATTTGAAAAAAACAAATAAGGATAAAGTTTAAATGAAGCTGCTGCCGGATCAATGGCAGCCTTCCAAGTTGTGCCCGGTGCCGCAGTTACTGTTACAACTTTCGTCCAAGATTGACTGCCTCTTTCATTAATTGTCGTAGGGTTAATTGATGTTTTGATTGCCGGTTTTCCTCCTTGTGTCAAAGTCAGTGTAACAGGGCTCTGACCGCTTCGTGTCAAGATAACGGTACCATCACGGGCGGTTGTCGATGTATTTTCAGTTATAGCAATATTTATCGCTGCAGTTCCGGTTCCCGATGCAGGATTAAATGTCATCCAAGAAGAATTACTTGAAAGTGTCCACGGAATGCCTGCAGGACTTATCACGTCAAATGTTTTATTTTGGGCGGAATAATCTGCAGAGATTGCTGTTGCAGATAAAGTAGAGGCAACTGCTCCCTCTTGATTGACAGTAATCAAAATGTCTTCCTGTCCTTGACGTTTCAAAGTGAAAGTAGTAGGACTGCGGGGGGCGGTATTCTCGTTGATAGCAACTGTTTCAAAAACCACCTTCTCTGCCGATGTGGTAGCTGTTCCTTGTGTTTGACTAATTTTCAGCCAATCGGGTACGGTTCCTTCCAAAGTCCACCGGAAGTCACTTTTTTCTCCTTCCGGATTGCTAATAGTCAGCGTTTTACTTGCTTTCGAATAAGGAAATAAGAAATTGGTTTCCGATACAATCATCGGTTCGGAAACAGCTTGGGTTACTTCCACCAACACAGGATCCTGACCTTCACGCTCCAAAGTAATAACTGCCGTGCGCACAGCAGTAGTATAATTAGGAGCCGCCTTTGCCATAACTACTTGTCCCGCAGTTCCGCTTGTTACCGGGCTACCGTTTTTATCTTCCAATGAAAGCCAATCAGCTTCCTTGCTTTTCGAAAGTGTCCACGAAGCATTAGCAGTATTGATAATAGTCAATCGATTCGTTTCACCCTCCATTGTAAATTGAGTGGAGTTTGCTTCAATAAGAGCCGCAGGAGCTTTTTCCTGTGTTACCACAATGCGGGTTACCCCCGACAATGCACGTTTAATTACCACTTCCGCCTTTCGCTGCTTAAGTGAAGAATTAGCTTCGGTTATCTTTATCTGAACGGTGGCATCCTCTTTCCCATAGAGCTTGCTCACTCCCTCCGTATCTCCCTCCTTACACACTTTCAGCCAATCGGCGGGAGGTTCTTTCCCTGCACGGGTAGTAACGGTAGCATCTGTAATTTCGGGACCTACCTCCACAATCCACTGGTCTGCTTTTTCGGGATTTGTTATTTTTACCGTTTGCGTTCCTCCCGCTTCATTGCCTTTAGTGATTCCGAGTGTGGCATTTCCCTTTCCTATCTGCTCAGCATCACCGGTAGCAGACGGTACAATGGTAACAGTTAAATCCTCCGGGAGTTTGGTTTCGCCCCCCACTTCCCATTCCACAACTTCGGGCTCGGCAATTTCTACGGGTTTAAGGTTCAATAACTGCTGCAAATCCATTTTTATTTTATAATTATAAATGCGGTTGTGTTCCCATGTTATCATAGGAATTTTAATTACAGTAACCTTATCTGTTTCATTATTGGAAGCATTTCCGGCTGCTTCTGCCCGAATGTCGTAAGTAATTTCAAGAGTTGCCGTTTCGGTATTTGCTATCTCTTGCGGCAGCAGCATAAAAAGATTGTCATCTGCATTTAAAAGAGTTTCAGTGTCAGTTAAGGGAATAGCAAGAGTACCTGTGGAAGCAACGTACCCGGCAGCCGCATCTTTAATTCCCTGTCCGCTCCATGGGGATGTTTCGGCATCGGCAGTATTCAAATTCAAATTTCCTACATCACCAATACCCTTTAACTCCACTTTTTTAATGGTAGCCGTGTAATACCCCGAGTAATCTTGGTCGGTAGCAGCAGAAATTCTAATCTGTGACAAAGCATGCCTAAATGTCATCACCACTTTCTTTCCTTCCGTCCACTCAAGGTCTTTACTGCCTGTCTCGGGTATGGAATAAAGCAAATCTACTTGATCGGATGCATTTGCTGTTGTGGTAATACCTATAATTTGTTCATCGGCAAAAATATAGTCTCCGTCATACGGACTATAAGCAAAGAAAGTATGCTTTGTGCCCTCTTCCCAATATTTAGTGGGAGAATAAGTCCATGTTCCACTCTCTCTGGATACCTTCACATTATCCATGAATTTTGTTTTTGCAATTCCATCCTTCCACGGTTCTGCACCATGTGTATAGGCAATCACTCCAAAATTGTCTCCATCGGCAAAAGCTGTTTGGGGAATGGCTCTGGTAGTCCCTTTGCCCACAAAGGTTTCAAAGGAAAGGGCTTTAAATTCCGACTGACCGATTTCTTCTTCCGTGACACAGCCCGACAATACCGCCATCAGGCTCATGCCAATAAATAGATTCGTTTTCATATATAGTTTTTATTAATTTTCTTTGCACTGCAATGGCAGTAGTGACTATAAGGGGACATTCAACCCCTTACAGCCTGTATAAACAAATCTTAAGGTTTTGTTTGAGTCGGAGTTTCTTCATTAACGGCGGTATCCCACGATTCAATAGTAGGTTCTCCAAATTCAACAGGCATCAATCCCAATACCTGTGGCATGTCGATACCAAACTTATAAGTATAAATTTTATTGGGTGACCAAGTTTGTGCAGCAGTTGTGATAAAATATGCTTCAGCTGTTTGGTCAGCACCATCCTTATCCTTATACCCCAAACTAATAGTGAATTTCACCTTACCCGTAGTTGTTTGAGGCATCAACATCAACACATCATCCGTTTTATGATTTACAGCTACATATTCAGGAGTTGTTGAAGCAGCCTCCAGCGCCACAGCAACATCAGGCTCTACTTTATAGCTATTAGCCGTTCCCGTAGCTGCTGACACGTATGCAATATCTGCATTAGTATCAGTTCTACCCACTACATCAATCTCTCCTGTTGTAGCTAAGGTAGAAGCAATTTCGTCATTATCTTTCGACATGTTTTGAATCAAAATATGTTTAACCGTAACATCAGTTGCTTTTGTCGCATCATCGTTTGTTAGTTTTACTTCATATTTTATTTGAGAAAGAGCGTGGCGGAATGCAAATACCTGTGGGGTTGTTGTACCCGTGCTCTCTAACCAAACCTCATTTTTCTTCGCATCCGCTACCATGAAGTCCACTTGGTCCTCAACCAAATCTTGAACGGTATAGGTTATTTTCCCTTCGTTGAAAGTAACGCCTGCCTTTACCGCCGGGGCACAAGCAAAGAAAGTATGTGCATTGTTATCTTTCCAATAAGCCATGGGAGAATAAGACCACTTTGCATCAGCACCTTTGGTTATTTCCGCACCCGCCAAATTGGGAAGTGCTGCTGCTGAAGCATCCCAAGTAGATCCCATCTGGCTTGTCCCATAAAATCCCCATACTTGCATTGTAGCACCGGTCCCAAATGAAGTTCCGGTCACAGGTACTCCTCTTGTGCTTGTCTTACCTACATACGTTTCAAATCCGATAGCTCTGCCTGCTGAAATATCAACGACTTCGCTTTGTGAGCAGCCTGTAAAAACTGCGATTGCCATTACTGCAATCATCATAATCTTTTTCATATTACTGTTATTTGTGAATTAAATAAAAATTTGTGTCACTTTATTGTTATGAAGGGAGTGACTTCCTCCTTGTTCCTGTGAGAATGATTACTGTTTTTCATCATTTTCTCTCTTTCATTTTACTTGCAGTATTCTGTCTGATTTTTATTTGCTGTTATTTAAGATGATTTCAGTTTCTTCGCCCCAATCGCTGAGATTGGCATCAAACCCTCCGCCCGGCTTATCCGGTATCTCCACTTCGGGAAGTTTCACCTCTTCTACAACGATGGGTATTACAATTTCCGGCTCAATGGCATCAAAGTCTATCTGTTCCGATATTTCAAATTCATAATTTACAACGGAATTATCTCTCATTACAAACTCCAACTGCACAATGTGCTGCACTTGCTCTTCTTCGGAAATATTGTCCGATGAGCGAACCAACCCGAAAACATTGATGGCTTTGCTCAGAAAAGTATCGCTTGTTTTCTCCATATCGAAGATGGCAGTTCCCGTTTCATCCGTGCACTCCCCCGTTGCCAACGATATGCCTTGCGCCACTCCCGACAGTGATGCCCGGCAGGAAGATGCTCCCTCAAGCCCTTGTACTTTCACTGTGAGCGTCACAAGCAACACCCGGCTGCGGGGATAGGCATAAATAGTATCAGACACAGTTTTGCCATATGTTTTCACCGTTTCCAACGAACAGTATGTGGCAAAAAAGCGGTCGGGCTCCGTAATCAGCTTTTCACTGCGAGTCATGCTGTTTGCTCTCGATGTTGCAGGATAGTAGATATTTTTATTGGTTGTAGCCCTCGTTGAATAAGGAGTGCGTGTCCGTTCTGTCAAATAAGCTTCCGCCGTATGGATGTTGTCCATTCCGCGCAATTGTATCATTTGGGTATCACTGTTGAAAAGCAGAAAGTCATAAGTGTCATCCTGCACCATGATATCGCCCCCGTAAGTATCTCTATAATAAGTATAATCGGAGCCTGATTGCTTTTCCTTTCGAAACATGGAAATGCGCACACCTTCGGGCAGCGAAGCCTGCAATTCCTCCGGTATGGAATCCCACACTACCTTTACATGGAGGTTTTCATGCGGATGTTCGTAACACAAATCATTGCGGTCACAACCGGATAGCAATATCAAGCATGTGGTTAATATACTCATAACTATTCTCATTACATTCCTATTCTTGACCTCCGTTTAAACAGGTTAACCGGCAAAACCAAAGAAACTTTGGCCTTGGTGGGACCGAAATAAGAATATCGCTGTGTCTTTTCATAAACATAACATCCCCTATCCCAATGATACTGCCTGTATTCCGTCATCATATACCCCGCTCCCAACGAAAGTTCCATACGCAATTTCCTATTTACAGGAAACATGTAACCGTAAGATAATCCCCCGGCAATAAAAAATTCACCTTGAATCCCGTAAGTGGGTTTTGCCATAAACTCATACAGTCCTGTACCAAGATAAAACCCGCCAAAGTGTCCCCGAAAATTTTCTTTTGAAGCAAACCAATACCTTACTTCCGGGCTTAGTGCCGCTATACGGTAATATTTATGCTTACTCCGGTTGCTCCACCACACATATTGATAATCAATATTCACCGACCAACGCTTTTTAAGATAAAGTTCTGTTTCGACATTGAACATCAAAGCCGCCCAATACAGCAAATTGGTTTTAAATGCGAAACGGCAGTATTTTTTTTCTTCCTTACACTCGGACAGAACATTATCACACGGCAACTGAAACGGCTGCACAGGCACAGGGTATTCGGACTTGGGTAAAGGAAATGCCGGCTTGTCCTGTACGAATGTAACGGTATCCGTTCCGGGTACAAATATCCATACTGTTACCCAATCTCCCTTTTCCGCACTGTTACGGGTGATGAAACATTCCTCCTTCAATCCCTTACGGACAATCAATTCGGATTTCACACGATTGGAACGTAACTTGGCAATGGCAAGATTTGCTTTCCGGGTGGGAAGCGAATTACAAAAACCCGATACATGCAAAGGCATACTCTTGTTCAGAATAGCATCTTTATTCAGTTCCACAAAATTCAAAAGAGTTTCTATTTGTGAATCGTTATCCTTAAATCCTGCCCAGAAAAAGTCTTTCCGAAGACGAAAACGAAAAGTAGAAATACTATCAGTTCTCTCTTGTGCAACAAGAGGAAGTATTTGCATTACAAACAGAGATAATATAATGGATGCCTTCAGCATAAATTCAGATTAACAAATTCTTTATTATCAAAACCACCTTGTCGTTACTTACCAAGTAACACCCAACTACTATTCAATGCAAATCGAAAAAGTGTTCTCAATTTGCATTGTTTGGGAAAATAAAGGACTTTTCAATACGATAAAGGACAATAAGAGGCTATTCCACTTTTATAAATTAAAGCGGACAAACCATTTCATGCACTTGTCAAAACTGAAATACAGGATAATATGTTATCAGAGTAATATTTATTGTGTCGTTCAGTGAAAATTTAAGATATAATTCAATATTTATTAATATTTATTTGTATTTCTAATAAAAACACAGCATATTTGTAGACAAAACGAGCCATTACTTGGTAAGTAATTCTTTCCTAAGGCTATGTTTTACAATGTATTGCGCACCACCTTATCTCCCCATTTACATTTTCTAACAGAGGAAATCAGTTTGCGATTTGCTTTATCTACAAATTCATTATCGAAAGGTTTAAGATAAATTTCCGTCACGCGAAGAGCAGAATGTCCCAACGACTGGCAGATAAGCCCCACGGACATTCCCATATGGAAAGCCAGCGTTGCCCATGTGTGCCGGGCAGTATAAGAACTCACCCTGATACCGGGCAACAATATTCGCATCAGCTTTCCCAATGACTTATTGAAGTGACGCAAAGCATTCTGATAGTATTTGTATAATTGCCATTCGCCCCGTAATTGCGCATCCAATATCGGGAAAAGATAAACGGACTGTGGATCTTTATCCTTAAAATTCCGGATTAACAGCATAGCTTCTTTAGGAATGTTCACTGTCATTCGTTTGCCCGTTTTATGACGTCGATACACTATTTTACCGCCCTGCATGTCTTTTTTACGCAAGTGTGCAAGATCAATAAAAGGCATTCCACGAAACAGAAACATCAACATAAAATAGGCAAATATATTTTTATGTTTTTCAGACAACATGGAAATATCCGCATACATCAGCCGATTCATCTGCGATTCAGTCAATGCCCTTTTAGTTTGAGACTCGACCTTAGTGTACACGTCATCAAATAGTTTGGGATTATATCCCGGAGTGCCGCGCAGCATCCAACGATTGTAAACGGCTTGCAATGTACGCATATATGTGGAAACCGTATTCAAACTCAATCCACGTTGCATCAATAACCAGCTTTCATATTCCTTTAACCGACCGGGAGTAAACACTTTTTGCATAATCACCTCTCCGCCACCCGAAAACTTTATAAAAGAACGTAACGTACTGCTATAAGTATGCGCTGCCGGATATTTTCTGTCCCTCTTTAAGTCTTCAATCACTCTCGTCATGTAAAGTGACAATTCTATCACTACTACATCTTTCTCTAGTTCTTTTTTTCTCATAATTTCTTATTTATTAATCACACGTATATAAATATATGTGCCATTCTAAAACAGGTCATCTTCCTTAAAGTTTGAAATATAAACCTAATTTTACTTATCTTTGCAAACACATAAAGCTGTGTAGGAGCATGAAAAACAGAATACACATTAAAAATATCAGTGAATTATTTTTTTTGCGGCAATCCGATAATGAAACCAACAACGGAGTGAACTGCATCACAGTTGATTATCAAACCATCTCAACTCAATTTTCATCTGCCATATATCCGGATGCTTTCATATCTATTTTGGTTTTATCGGGAGAAGTGATATACCGCAGGGTAAAGTATGGAGTGAGGCTGTATAACACTCCGGTAATCAGACTCAACCGTTCCAATGCCGCCACATTATGTAAAAGGAATATCCGTTATTGACAAAACACTGAACAATACCCGCCACTTCTATTATAAAGAAAAGGTACTGAATAATATTTTCAATTTCTATCTCGACCTGAGCGACATCATAGAACGGAAGAACACAATGTAGAGTTTTATGCCTCCAAACTAAGCATGTCGCCGCATTATCTGACATTGATAGTGAAGCATGTAACAGGGCAAAGTGCTTCCGACTTCATCTTCGAGATGCTGTACAGCGAAGCCCGAAACCTGCTGACTCACTCCAAACTTTCCATACAGGAGATTGCAAGCAAACTAAACTTCTCCGATCAATCTTCATTCGGTAAGTTCTTTAAAAGAAAAGCCGATGTTTCCCCTATTGATTTCCGCCGAGAGGCCTGAAGAAAGATGCCGTACTTGTAATCACTTGACAATTGTCACGCACTCACTTGACAGTTGTCGAGCGAACACTTGACAGTTGTCGCGCATACACTCGACAATTGTCGAGTGGTTTATCGCAAAGCACGAATCAACCTGTCATTGCCATTTAACGGACAGAAAATTGCCGTAATTTGGCAAAAGGGTGACGGCAAACCGGGAAAGTGACGGCAACTTAAAAGTTACAGTCATACTCCAAACGACTTATGGCAAGCAGTTACATTAAATCGGTGACGGGTGACGGTAACTTTTTAAACTTTTAATTTTATAGAAGCATACTACTCTTTATAGAAACTATTTGCCTAAAAAAACAGCTCATAAAGTTTGTTTATTCAAAACTCTTCCATATATTTGCAGCATTAACAAGATTGTTAAACATTAAAGATAACATGAAAGAAGAAGAAATCAATACCGAACAAGCCATACTGAAAGCTGCTGAAGAAGAGTTCTTTACCAAAGGTTTTGCCGGAAGTAAAACTACCGAAATAGCCAAAGCGGCAGGTGTTACCCATGCCATGCTGCATTATTACTTCCGCACAAAAGAGAATCTTTTCAATAAAGTATTTCAGGAGAAATCAGCTTTGCTAGCCTACTCATTCCGCTCATTAGTGGATGACGACCTGCCTTTCTTTGATAAAATAAGAGCAGGCATTGAAATACATTTCGATATTCTTGCCCAAAATCCTAAATTGCCTCTATTCATCTTTAATGAGATTCTGGGAAATGAGGAAAGATTTGATTTTTGCAGTAAGATCATCCTGCCTAACATTCGTGAAACACTGGGAAAACTGACAGATGCCATAAACAAGGAAATAGAAAAAGGAACCATTCGTCCCATCAATCCAATAGATTTATTGATGAGCATTATCTCAATGAACATGTTTGTATTCGTAGCCGAGCCGATGATTAAACTGATCATTAACGGGGGGGATGCAGAATACAAAGCTATCTTGGAACATAGGAAACAAGAAAACATAGAAACTATTTTAAGCAGGCTTCGCCTTTGATATTTTTTTATCCGCCAATTAACAAATTTGTTAAACACTACTGAAAATATGAAGAAATTACTCATTGTATTCGGTTTACTCCTCTCCTGCCCGTTTATACATGGACAGATCAATCATCTCAGCATAGAGGAATGTCAGGAAATGGCACAAAAGAACTATCCTTTGATAAAGCAATATAATTTAATTGAAAGCTTGAAAGATTTCAATATCTCCAATGCCAACAAAGGTTACTTGCCGCAACTCAGCCTGTCGGCTAAAGCAAGCTACCAATCCGATGTTACGGAACTTCCGGTCAAAATACCGGGATTAGACATAGAAGGTATGCGCAAAGACCAATATCAGGCAGTGCTCGAACTGAATCAAACGGTTTGGGACGGAGGCAATATCCATGCACAAAAGGAAATAACCCGGGCAAGTTCCGAAGTGGAAAGACAGAAATTGGATGTAGACATGTATGCCATTAACGAACGTGTCAACCAATTATTCTTTGGCATCCTGCTTCTCGAAGCACAGTTGCAGCAAAACGAGTTGTTGCAGGAAGAACTGCAACGGAACTATAAGAATGTGGAAGCTTATGTAGCAAACGGCATTGCCAACCAAGCAGACTTGGATGCCGTGAAAGTGGAACAACTCAACACTATTCAGAAACGGGACGAAATGACTGCCACTCAGAGAGCTTATTGCCAAATGCTTCAAAAGATGATAAACTCTCCTTACCCGATAACCGGCAAAATGCTGAACCAACCGGATGCCGTCACTTTATTGAAACAAAAGGAGCCTCTCGAAATAAACCGTCCGGAACTGTACTTGTTCTCGGCTCAAAACAACCAATATGAAGCACAGCGGAAGATGCTTGCAGCAAAGAACCTTCCTAAGTTGGGACTGTTTGTGCAAGGCGCTTATGGCAATCCCGGACTGAACATGCTGAAAAATGAATTTACACCTTATTATATAGCAGGCGTTCGCCTCTCATGGAACTTCGGTAACCTGTACACCCGTAAGAACGAAAGCCGTCAGATAGCGTTGAACCAAAACAGTGTGGATGTACAAAAAGAGACTTTCCTGTTCAACACCAACTTGCAAATCACGCAAACCAACAACGAAATAGATAAAGTTATAAAACTCATGAAACATGATGAAGAAATCATTGCATTGCGTAACAATATACGGAAAGCGGCTCAGGCTAAAGTTGCCAACGGAACATTGACAGTCACCGAAATGCTCCGGGAGATTACAGCCGAAGATGTAGCCAAGCAAAACAAATCTCTTCACGAAGTACAATTACTTATGGCTATTTATGATTTAAAGAATACTACTAACCAATAAACCGATAAGAAGATGAAAACAATAAAAGATACTCTGTTCATTGCAAGCCTCATTACATTAGCTGCCTGTGGAAACGGTAAAAACGATTATGATGCATCAGGAACATTCGAGGCTACGGAAGTTATTGTGTCTTCCGAAGCAAATGGAAAGCTACTTCAATTCAATGTTGATGAAGGACAACTACTGGAAGCCGGAAAAGAAATAGGTTATGTAGACACCGTTCAGTTATATTTGAAGAAAATGCAACTTCTGGCAAGCCAAAAATCCGTTCAAAGCAAAAGTGCAGACATCACCAAGCAGATAGCCGCTACCAAAGAGCAAATCAGCAAAGCCGAATTCGAGAAGAGAAGGACGGAAAACTTGATAAAATCAAATGCTGCCACACAAAAGCAACTGGATGATATTGATTCGCAAATAGCTGTTCTGGAGAAACAACTTGCAGCTCAAGTATCCACTTTGCAGAGAGGAAACACCAGTGTAACCGAAGAAAGTTCGGCACTCGACGTCCAAGTAGCACAGCTCAATGACCAATTGGAAAAGTGCCACATATCGAGCCCGATTACAGGAACGGTTTTAGCAAAATATGCCGAACAAGGCGAACTCGCCACACAAGGCAAGCCCCTGTTTAAAATAGCCGATATTCAAAACATGTTCCTCCGTGCTTACATCACAGCCGACCAACTCTCCCAAATGAAAATAGGCGATAAGGTAAAAGTCTATTCCGATTTAGGTAAAAAAGACAGAAAAGAATACGATGGAGTTATAACATGGATTTCAGACAAATCGGAATTTACTCCTAAAACAATCCAGACAAGAGACGAACGGGCAAACCTTGTATATGCAGTCAAGATAGCAGTCAAGAATGACGGTTACCTGAAAATCGGCATGTATGGAGAAATGAAGAAATAGGAAACAAAGACCAAAACAAGAAATGAAAAATATAGTTTCGGTAATGCAAGTAAGTAAAAGCTATGGCAACGTGCCGGCTCTGCGGAATATAACCTTCGATGTTCCCGAAGGTGAAATATTCGGTATCATAGGTCCCGACGGTGCAGGCAAAACTACCCTATTCCGCATTCTCACCACACTGATACTTGCCGATGAAGGAACAGCATCGGTAGACGGGTTTAATGTAGTGAAAGAATATAGGGAAATACGCAACCGCGTAGGATATATGCCGGGACGGTTCTCCTTGTACCAAGACCTCACTGTGGAAGAGAATCTGGAGTTCTTTGCCACGGTTTTTAATACTACCATTGAAGAAAACTACCATCTGATTAAAGACATATACAAACAGATAGAGCCGTTCAAAAAGCGTCGGGCAGGAAAGCTGTCAGGTGGTATGAAGCAAAAGTTGGCATTGAGTTGCGCCTTGATTCATAAGCCTACCGTGTTGTTCCTCGACGAGCCCACTACCGGAGTAGATCCTGTATCAAGGAAAGAGTTCTGGGAAATGTTGAAGAAGCTGAAACAGCAAGGCATTACCATTATTGCTTCCACTCCCATTATGGATGAAGCCCGGCAGTGCGACCGCATTGCTTTTATCAATAACGGAGAAATTCAAGGCATAGATACTCCCGAAGAGATACTCAGGAAGTTCAGCCATATTCTGTGCCCACCGGGACTGCAAAGGGAAGAACACCATGCACAAAACAATTATGCCATCGAAGTAAAGGAATTAACTAAAAAGTTCGGCAACTTCACCGCAGTAGACCATATTTCTTTCAACGTGGAAAAAGGGGAAATATTCGGCTTCCTCGGAGCCAACGGAGCCGGAAAAACAACTGCCATGCGTATGCTCAGTGGTCTTTCACAACCAACTTCGGGAATAGGAAAGGTTGCAGGGTTCGACATAAGCACCCAATATGAAGAAGTGAAAAAGAATATCGGATACATGAGCCAGAAGTTTTCACTATATGAAGACCTGAAAGTATGGGAGAACATCCGTTTATTCGCAGGAATATACGGAATGAAAGACAAAGAGATTGCCGCAAAAACAGATGAAGTGCTCAATCAACTGGGATTTATGAAAGAAAAGAATACGTTGGTAAAGTCCCTTCCGTTGGGCTGGAAACAAAAGCTTGCTTTCTCGGTATCCATATTCCATGAACCAAAGATTGTTTTTCTGGATGAGCCTACGGGTGGCGTAGATCCTGTAACACGCCGCCAATTCTGGGAGCTAATCTATCAGGCTGCCGATCGTGGAATAACCGTTTTTGTAACTACCCACTACATGGACGAAGCGGAATATTGTAACCGTATATCCATTATGGTTGACGGAAAAATCGAGGCATTGGATACTCCCCAAAGACTAAAAGAACGTTTCAACGCAGCAGATATGGATGAAGTATTTCAGCAATTAGCAAGAAAAGCAACCCGTAAAGCCGATTAATTATGAAACAATTCAGTTCATTCGTCAAAAAAGAATTCTATCATATTTTCCGTGACAGGCGCACTATTCTGATACTTTTGGGTATGCCTGTTGTAGAAATTATCCTATTTGGATTTGCCATTACCACAGAAGTAAAGAATGTCAGAGTAGCGGTGCTCAATCCTTCAAAGGATGTAACCACACAGCAAATCATTGAAAAGATAGATGCAAGTGAATATTTTAATGTAGATAAGGTATTAAGTTCTGTCGATGAGATAGAAGAAACTTTTAAAACCGGTGCAACAGATCTTGTTATTACCTTTGAACCCAACTTTGATGACAACTTGCATCACACGGGCAAAGCCAACATTCAATTCATCGTAGATGCCACCGATCCCAACAATGCCACAACACTGACCGGATATGCCAACAATATTATTATGGACTATCAGCAAGAGTTATTGGCGGAAGCCAAGATACCCATGCAGATTACTCCCCGGATAAAACTACTCTACAATCCGGGAATGAAAAGCGCTTATAACTTTGTTCCGGGGGTAATGGGAATGATCCTTATGCTGATATGTGCCATGATGACCTCTATTTCCATCGTGCGCGAAAAAGAAACGGGCACAATGGAAATATTACTGGTATCGCCCATGAAACCTATTTTTATCATCATAGCGAAAGCAGTTCCATACTTTGTCCTTTCATGTGTGAATCTGGCAACTATCCTGTTGCTTTCGGTCTATGTGCTGGATGTTCCTGTGGCGGGAAGCTTGTTCTCCCTTTCGTTCCTCTCACTTGTTTTCATCCTTGTTTCACTGTTATTAGGCTTATTGGTTTCCACAGTGACACAAACGCAGGTAGCCGCCATGCTTATCTCGGGAATGGTGATGATGATGCCAACGGTATTCCTCTCCGGAATGATTTTCCCGATAGAGAACATGCCCGGATTACTGCAAGTCATATCCAACATAATCCCTGCCAAATGGTATATTGTAGGAGTAAAGAAACTGATGATTGAAGGTCTGAGCATTACCTATGCATTTAAGGAAATTGCCATATTGTCGGCAATGGCTCTGATATTGATAGTAGTCAGTCTCAAGAAGTTTAACAAACGATTGGAATAAAAAAGATTATGATAAAGTTTCTGATAGAAAAAGAGTTCAAACAAATGCTTCGCAATTCATTCTTGCCAAGGCTTATCATCATGTTTCCCGTCATAATTATGTTATTGATGCCTTGGGCAGCGGACTTTGAAATAAAGAACATCAATCTCAGTGTGGTAAATAATGACCACGGCACCTACTCCACCCGGTTAATCCAAAAGGCGGGTTCATCCAACTATTTCCGCCTTACAGATGTTTCGGACTCCTATGAAGAAGCAATGGAAAGCATTGAAGAAGGGACGACCGATGCCATATTGGAAATACCGCCCCACTTTGAACGGGATCTGATTAAAGACGGAAAAGCAAATGTGCTTATCACCGTCAACACGGTAAACGGTACTAAAGGTGCTTTGGGAGGTTCTTACCTGTCCGCCATTATGAATGACTTTGCCAATGACATCCGCGATGAATGGAAACAAACGATGCCCGGCAGTCAGGTAGTTCCCACGATCGGGGTTAATCCGCAGAGCCGTTTCAATCCGCACCTTAATTATAAAGTATTTATTATTCCTGCCCTCATGGCACAGTTGCTTTTGATGCTTTGCGGTTTTCTTCCTGCCCTGAATATTGTAGGTGAAAAAGAAGTCGGCACTATCGAACAAATTAATGTTACTCCGGTGAGCAAGTTCTCGTTTATCATCTCCAAACTGATACCCTATTGGATAATGGGACTTGTCGTGCTCACCATTTGCCTCATTCTAGCCCGATTGCTATATGGCATTACTCCCATTGGCAATGTAGCTCTTATTTATTTCTTTGCCATGCTGTTCATCATTGTGGTTTCCGGCTTCGGACTGATTATATCCAATCATTCGGCAACCATGCAACAGGCTATGTTCGTGATGTTCTTCTTTATGATTATCTTTATCCTAATGAGCGGATTGTTCACTCCCATAAGCAGTATGCCGCAATGGGCACAGGATTTCACCACCATTAACCCAATGAAATACTTTATTCAGGTAATGAGAATGATTTATCTGAAAGGAAGCAGCTTTGCCGACATGAGCACACAATTCTTTGCATTGATTGCCTTTGCCGTTATCTTAAACGGATGGGCTGTGTTGAGTTACCGAAAGAATTCCTGATAACTGTGTGTCATTGCCGGCTTCAACGGGAATGACACACAGCAATATCAAATTTTATGATACACTTCATCAAACGGAACTCTGCCACGTTCTCCCCAAACACCTTTGTTCCCATCCCGTATTCCGCAGGCAATTACCATATTTATCCCTGCGCTATGGGGCAACTTCAATAACTTTTTAATTCGTTTGCTGTCAAAGCCTTCCAAGGGACAAGTATCATATCCCTCATTTGCCATGGCAATCATAAATGTTTGGGCAGCAAGAGCACAAGACTTGTGCACCACCACACGCATGTCGCTCTCCGAAACTTCACGCATCATAGGACGGAACAAGCCGATAAGCTTGGCTAGCAGAACCCTTAAACCTCCCAGAATACCGAAAAAGCGGGCATAAATAAACGGCATCAGCTTTCCATAATATAATTTCCTATCCTTGATGCGTTTCTCCTGCCGTTCTTTCGGGCTGTTCCTCCGAACATTCCCTTCTTCAAAATCGAGAACAAATTTTGCCCGTTTCCTGTATAAGTCTTGCCGGGTAACAAAAACAACAATCTCCGAAGCTGTTGCTGTGGCACTCTGCCCAAGACACGCTTCCGAAATCTTCGCCATCAATTCGGGTTTGGTAATCTGATAGAATTCCCACAGTTGCATATTCGAACTATTCGGAGCCAATGTAGCCAATTCCAAACAGTACTTCACCTTTTCGGGATCTATCGGTTTTCCTTTATCAAACACCCGCACTGAACGACGGTAATTCAAAACTTCTTCCAAATTCATACTCTATTCGGTTTTATTGTACAAATGTACAAAAAACATCCCTGCGTTTTAGCATAAACGCAGGGACGTTATTTATATATAAAGAAACTTATTAGTGGTGGCTTAAATAATCGGCAACACCTTCGCCGGAAGCTTTCATGGCATCTTTGCCTTTGCTCCAGTTTGCAGGACAAACCTCACCGTTTTCTTCGAAGTGCTGCAAAGCATCTACCACACGGATTGCTTCATCCACATTACGTCCCAATGGAAGGTCGTTGATAACACAATGGCGGATAACACCTTCTTTGTCAATCAGGAATAATCCACGGTAAGCTACCGGAGCACCTTCGCATATCCAGTTACCTGTTTCATCTTCCTTGTAGCATCCGGCAAGCACACCATAGCTTTCAGAGATTGATTTAGACAAGTCGGATACAATCGGATACTTCACTCCTTGAATACCACCGTCTTTCTTAGGTTGTTGCAACCATGCAAAGTGAGAATATTCAGAGTCAACAGAGCAACCAACCACAGCTACATCACGTTTTTCAAATTCGGCAATCTTTTCTTGGAAAGCGTGAAGTTCCGTTGGGCAAACAAATGTAAAATCCATCGGGTAGAAGAACAAAACAACATACTTTTTGCCAAGATACTGGTCTAAAGAGAAGTTCTGTACTATTTCATGTCCGTTTACTACTGCTGTTGCGTCAATGTGAGGAGCTTTTCTTCCTATTAATGATCTCATAACCTTAAAAATTTTATTTATTAATAATCTTGTTTGTTTTAACGAGAACAAAGATAGGCGGAGAAATGTTCCTCGCCAAAGATTTATAATTGATAAAAATTATAGGGTGATAGACGAAATTTATTATCCAAACATTCGCTTGCTTTTCATTGTTATTATCAGTAGCTTAGTGGCACATTTACAAATCATTATTAATTCCCATAAAAAGTAGTAGTATGAAATTCTTTTTAGACACTGCAAATTTGGAGCAAATCCGTGAAGCAAACGATCTTGGAGTTCTCGACGGTGTAACCACCAATCCATCCCTAATGGCAAAAGAAGGCATTAAAGGAGTGGAAAACCAACGTAAGCACTACGTTGAAATTTGTAATATAGTAAACGGCGATGTCAGTGCCGAGGTAATTGCCACCGATTATGAAGGCATGATCCGCGAAGGAAAAGAACTGGCTGCGCTCAATCCGCATATCGTAGTGAAAGTTCCCTGCATAGCAGACGGAATCAAAGCTATCAAATATTTCACCGATCACGGCATCCGCACTAACTGCACCCTTGTGTTTTCTGCCGGTCAGGCATTGCTTGCCGCCAAAGCGGGAGCTACTTATGTTTCCCCGTTTGTAGGCAGACTGGACGACATATGCAGTGACGGCGTGGGATTGGTTGCCCAGATTGTGGAACTGTATCATTTCTACGATTATAAAACCGAAGTGCTTGCAGCATCCATCCGCAACACCCAGCACATTATGCAATGTGCTGAAGCGGGGGCCGATGTGGTAACCTGTCCTTTGAGCGCAATCAAAGGTCTGCTCAATCATCCGCTCACGGATATAGGACTCGAAAAGTTCCTTGCCGATTATAAAAAAGTAAACGGATAAAACCTGATAATCCTCTTCCTTTCCGGGAAGAGGATTTTTGTTATCTGAACGGCGGGAATTATTAACGAAAGGTCGAAAACTCATTGTTATACGACAATATTATATATTTTTGCACCAAAGATAACCGGCAAAAATATGCAATGTATAAATCCCTGGAATTCACTTAATTCCTTTTACCCGGACTACTACTCCGACGATTTTATCATTTTTACTAACGTCGGTAAAAGGCAAAGTATCGAAGGTGTTGGTGTACTTCAGTATTGGGCGTTCAACCAACCATACAAAGTCAACTCTTCTACTATTATCCTTTGCCTTGAAGGTTCGTTCGATATTGAGATAGACAGTATCAGGTATACTGTAGCTAAAAACCACATTCTGGTCATTCTGCCTAAACAAACCATTAAAAGCTACAAGCCAAGTGATGATTTTGACGGTCACGTAACCAGCATATCCAATAATTTCTCCGAAATACGGGAAGGTTTTAAGAGAACCACTTCCCTGTTCCTGTCATTAAGGAGCCACCCCCTCGCCCAAATCAGTGACGAAGAAGTGGACTTGCTAAACATATATTATACCTTACTGGGAAAAAAAGCAAAAGATGACGAAAACCTGCTGCGAGATGTCACCATACAATATCTCGTTCAGGCAGTATTCTTTGAGTTCTGCCGCCTGTTGCTGAAGCGTGTAAACACAGGTAGCTATAAATACCTGAGCCACAAAGAGAAAACTTTCGAGAAATTCCTTAAACTGGTAGAAGACTGCCACAATAAAGAACGAGACATATCTTTCTATGCCGGTAAACTCAGCCTTACCCCGAAATACCTCTCTTCACTGGTTCGCGACGTTAGTGGCAAGCTTGCCGGAGACTGGATAGAAGAATATGTCATTATGGAAGCCAAAGCACTGCTTGTTTCGTCCGACATGAACATTCAGGAGATTTGCTATGAGTTGAATTTTCCTACTCCTTCATGTTTCACAAGATACTTTAAAAGAATAACGGGAGTTACCCCAAGCAAATTCAAAACCCGGATGAAATACCGTAACTCCGCCACTACCGAATTTTAAAACTTAACATACCCTATGCGCGTGCTCTTCACTCCCCTGCTTTCATAATGTGACAACACCTTTGCCGACTTTATGTGCAGATGTTCCTGTGGGGACACTTTGCGGGTATAAACATTCAGCATGTCGGGAGAGAAACTCTCTCCGGCAGCTTTTACCACAAATGAAAAGCGGTTTCCGTCGGCATCCACGGCAAGCACATTCTGGTCTACGTAATACCCCCTCTTATAAGAATCCAGTTGATACCTCACGCCAACCACCGTCAGGTTCAAGTCTTTCAACCTTTCACCTTGTGCCCCTATATGCTTGCTTGCGGCAGGTATGCGGTTTTTCCTGATAGCCGTTTCATAGTGCACACGGGCAAATCCCTTTGCCAATATGGAAAGTTTCCTGTCCCTGTAAGAACGGGGTTCGAATTTGTCTGCCAACCATAAAACATAATGAGGATCTATTCGGTAGATTTCCGATAAACGCTTTCCCCGGTATTTGCCAAACTCCACCATATCTGCGCTCATCCCATAATAGGGTTCAAAGAAACTGTTATCTTTGATAAGCAACTTCACGTTGCAGTTTTGTAAATACCCGATACTGCGCTGCACGGCATCTTCAAATGTCACTGCAAGTGTCTGTATAAATACAGGTATGGGAGACACATTGGTGAACACCCGCCACAAGGCATAATAAGCACGGAAAGGAGTTGCCACACCGATAGCATAATATCCCATATCATCCCTCCGTCCGCGGTTAAACTCTTCTATTCTTTGAAAAACCTTATTTGCCACGTTGTCGCTCACCTGATAGAGAGTGATATTTTTATCCATATTTATTTTTCCTTTCTATCGTAAATATAGCATTTACAAAGGAAAAAAGCAAATAAATCCGCTAAAATCTGTTTTCTAAAAGTACAATGGAAATAGCTTATATCAGAAGAAAGTGTTCCAGAAAACGAACGTTTTTTGGAACACGACAAAGGTATATTTTT
>CABUKU010000010.1 GCA_902492205.1 uncultured Bacteroides sp.
TGAACATTGTAATTTTCGGTGCTCCCGGTTCAGGAAAGGGAACACAAAGCGAACGTATTGTAGAAAAATACGGTATTAACCATATTTCAACCGGTGATGTGCTTCGTGCTGAGATAAAGAACGGTACGGAACTTGGTAAAACGGCTAAGGGGTATATCGATCAGGGACAGTTGATCCCCGATGAATTGATGATTGACATCCTTGCAAGTGTATTGGATTCTTTCGAAGATAGCAAAGGCGTTATCTTTGACGGTTTCCCGAGAACAATTGCTCAGGCAGAGGCGTTGAAAGAAATGTTGAATAAGAGAGGACAGGATGTAAGCGTAATGCTTGACCTTGATGTTCCGGAAGAAGAGCTGATTGTGCGTTTGATTAAACGTGGTGAACAATCGGGACGTGCCGATGATAACATGGAGACTATCAAGAAACGTTTGGTGGTTTACAACACTCAGACTTCTCCTTTGAAAGACTATTATAAGAAAGAAGAAAAATATCGGCACATTCATGGCTTAGGTTCTATGGAAGACATCTTTGCCAATATTGCTGATGTTATTGAAACGATTTAATATAGTGATTAACGGTTAGTGATTAGTGATTAACGTTAATGATTTATCACTAATCATTTATCACTAATCGCTAATCATTGATCACTAATCATTAATAACTAAACACTAAAAAAGTGGCTGAATCTAATTTTGTTGATTACGTAAAGATGTATTGCCGTTCGGGTAAGGGCGGTAGAGGATCTACGCACATGAGGCGTGAGAAGTATATTCCGAATGGCGGTCCCGATGGAGGTGACGGCGGAAGAGGAGGCCACGTTATCCTGAGAGGTAACCGTAACTATTGGACGCTTCTTCATTTAAAATATGAACGTCATGCTTTTGCTACTCATGGCGGAAACGGTTCTAAAAATAAGAGCTTTGGTAAGGACGGAGAAGATAGAATCATCGAAGTACCCTGCGGAACAGTAGTTTACAATGCCGAAACGGGAGAGTATATTTGCGATGTAACGGAGCACGGACAAGAAGTTGTCTTGCTGAAAGGGGGACGGGGAGGTCTTGGCAACTGGCATTTCCGCACAGCAACACGTCAGGCGCCACGCTTTGCGCAACCGGGTGAGCCGATGCAGGAATTGACTGTAATCATGGAGTTGAAACTCCTTGCCGATGTTGGTTTGGTTGGTTTCCCAAATGCGGGTAAATCTACTTTGCTATCGGTTGTTTCGGCTGCTAAACCAAAGATTGCAAACTATCCGTTCACTACACTTGAACCGAATCTGGGCATTGTTTCTTACCGTGACGGGAAATCATTCGTTATGGCAGATATTCCGGGTATCATAGAAGGAGCAAGTGAAGGTAAGGGATTGGGACTTCGTTTTCTGCGCCACATTGAAAGAAACTCGCTCTTGCTTTTCATGGTGCCTGCCGATGCCGATGATATTGCTAATGAATATCAGATATTGTTGAACGAATTGGCGAACTTTAATCCTGAATTACTCGATAAACAAAGGGTGCTTGCAATCACTAAAAGTGATATGCTGGATGAAGAATTGATGGAGGAAATTGAAAAAACTTTGCCGGATATTCCTCATTTGTTTATATCCTCTATTACCGGAATGGGTATTTCTACCTTGAAAGATTTGCTTTGGGTGGAATTGAACAAGGAAAGTAATAAGATAGAAAGAAGTGTAAAAGCGGAAAACATAGTTCATCGTGCCAAGGATATTACCAAGTTACAAGCGGAGTTGAAAGAAATGGGCGAAGATGAAGAGTTTGATTACGCCGATTATGATGACGATGATATAGAAGAGTTTGATGAAGAAGATTTTGAAATAGAGGATTGGGAGGATGAAGAACCTAACCGATAATAAAAGCCTGTTGGGATATGAATTGCTAAGTTCATATCCTAACATTTTTCATTTCGTAACTACCCGTCAGGGAGGATGCAGTGTTGGTAACTATTCTTCTTTTAATTGTTCACCTTTTTCCGGGGATAATATGGAATCCGTTTGCAGCAATATCCAGATACTTTTGTCTGCTTTCCCCAAACAACCGAAAGAATTAGTCATACCTAAGCAGGTGCATGGTACGGAAGTGGGGGTTATTACTCCCGAATATCAGTCATTGGACGGCTTGGATGCTTTGGTCACTAATGAGCCGGGCTACTGTCTTTGCGTTTCTACCGCCGATTGTGTTCCCATACTTTTATATGATCCTGTACATAATGCAGTAGCGGCAATTCATGCCGGTTGGCGGGGAACAGTTGCGCGGATTGCTCAGCGCACATTGGAAGTAATGAAAGAAAACTATGCTACAGAAGCGAAAGATGTAATAGCCTGTATAGGTCCGTCTATCTCCATGGAAGCTTTTGAAGTAGGAACGGAGGTATATGATGCTTTCCGGAATGCAAATTTTAATATGGATAAGATTGCTTTTTGGCATACGGTAATGGAAAATTGGCACATTGATTTGTGGGAAGCAAACAGATACTTATTAATGGAAGCCGGAGTGTGTTACAGCAATATAGAGATTGCAGAGATCTGTACATATAAATGTGATGAGCAGTTTTTCTCTGCAAGAAGATTAGGTATTCAATCGGGAAGAATACTTTCCGGAATAATGCTCTGTTAATCACTAATCACTAAATAAAATGCTAACTATCAAAGTTTCCGAAGAAATCAGAAAGGCTTGCCCGGACTTTTGCGGGGCGGCTGTATATGCTAAAGTGAAGAACACTCAGTTTAGCGAAGGATTATGGAAGAAGATCAATGAGTTTACAGTAGAATACAGAAAGAAATATACGGTTGACTCCATCAAAACCATGCTTCCGATACAAGCAACCCGGCAGGCTTACAAGGCGTGTGGTAAAGATCCCAGCCGTTACCGTCCTTCTTCCGAAGCACTTTGCAGAAGAATCTTACGTGATATTCCTTTGTATCAGATAGATACTTTAGTGGACTTAATAAATCTTGTGTCTATTGCTACGGGTTATTCAATCGGAGGATTTGATGCCGATAAGATATCCGGTGACACTCTGATACTTGGCATTGGTAAGGCAGGCGAGCCTTATGAAGGAATAGGACGCGGAGAGTTGAATATTGAAGGATTGCCCGTTTATCGTGATAATATAGGAGGAATAGGAACCCCGACAAGCGATAATGAACGAACTAAAATGGATATTGGCACAACTCACCTGCTTGCCATTATTAACGGTTATAGTGGAGCCGAAGGACTGAAAGAGGCTGCCGGCTACATGCAATCTTTATTGAGAGAGTTTGCCGGATCCGATGGTGGTGAAGTGCATTACTTCTAACTTGCTAAACAACTAAAATCTCCTGAACAATCTTCTTTTCTTACTGTTATATGGCAACTTAACCTAATAACAGTAACTATTTATGTTCAGGAATATTGCTACATACAGCTTTCTTCTTTTTTTCTTTACTCCGTTTGGTGGCTATGCTCAAAACGGTGGAATGGAACTGACATTGGAACAATCCATGCACTTGCTCAGGGAAGGAAACCAAAGTCTGAAGATTGCCGGGAAAGAAGTGGAGATGGCAAAGAACGAGCATCAGCGGATGAATGCTTTTTGGTATCCTTCTGTCAGCGCAACAGGTGCTTACGTTCACATGTCTAATAAGATTGAAGTAAAGGAACCCCTAAACCAATTCACCGATCCGGCAAAAGATTTTGTACATTCCATTATTCCCGATGACCAGATTATTTCTTCCATACTCGATAAGATAGGAACTTACTCTTTAAGTTTCCCATTGGCTCCACAAAACTTAACTACAGTAGATGCTACCGTAACATGGCTTGTCTTTACCGGAGGGAAACGCATCTATGCCAATAAAATAGGCAAGACAATGGTGTCTATTGCGCAGGTGAACAAAGAACAAACCGATGCAAACCTTCAAATGCTTTTGGTAGAAAGTTATTTTGCCGTACGATTGGGGCAACGGGTGGTCGATGTCCGTGAAGAAACTTATAAATCATTGCAGAAGCATTATCAGAATGCATTGAAACTTGAATCCAACGGGATGATTAATAAAGCCGAGCGATTATTTGTCCAAGTGAACATGGACGAAGCTAAACGCGAACTGGAGTCGGCAAAGAAAGACTTACAGGTGGCGCAAAATGCCTTAAAGACTTTGATAAAGCTGGACACGGACGAGAATATCATTCCTGTTACTTCCCTTTTCATCAACGACTCTTTACCATCGGTTTTCTACTATAAGAATATGATAGGCAGTGGAAACTATTTGGTGAATACCCTTCGTTTGCAGGAAAACATAGCAGGTAATCAGCTGAAGATAAACCGAACCGGATATATGCCTGATATTGCATTGTTTGGCAAGCAGACATTGTACGCTCATGGGATAGAAAAGAACTTGCTGCCTCGCACAATGATAGGTGTAGGCTTTACATGGAATATTTTCGACGGGCTTGACCGTGAAAAGAAAATAAAGCAAGCCAAACTGGAAAAGCAAACCTTGGCTTTAGGCAGGGAAAAAGCCATTGATGACTTGGAAGTGGGTGTCGATAAGTTCTATTCCCAGATGCAGAATGCTTTGGATAATGTGTCGGCACTGAATACCACCATTGAAATGAGTAAAGAGTTGGTAAGAATACGCAAGAAGTCTTTTGTGGAAGGAATGGCAACCTCTACCGATGTGGTAGATGCAGAAGTGATGCTGTCCAAAGTGCAGATTGCTTCCCTGCTTGCCTATTACCAGTACGATGTGGCATTAATCAATCTTCTTTCGGCTTGCGGAGTGCCCGATTCATTTGGTGGGTATAGCCGGGAGGGTAAAACAGAACATTATATATTCAGCGAATAAATAGAAAAGTTATGGACGGAACAAGAAAATCTTTAGTGGTTGCCTTTGTGGCAATACTTGTCATAGTAGTCGTGGTTTCAGTTCTCGGAATACTGTTACTGGGCAATAAACCCGTTATTCTGCAAGGGCAGATAGAAGCAACGGAAATCCGCATATCCGGTAAGCTGCCTGGACGTATAGACACATTTCTTGTAAAGGAAGGCCAGAATGTGAAGATGGGTGATACACTGGTAGTCATCAACAGTCCCGAAGCCCTTGCCAAATACACACAGGTAAATGCAATGGAGAACATCGCCAGGTTTCAGAATCAGAAGATTGACGAGGGAACCCGCAGTCAGATAGTGGAATCCATGCTGCAACTGTGGAACAAATCAAAGAGTGACTTGCAATTGGCAAAGACCACTTATGACCGCATTCAGGTATTATACAAAGACAGTGTGGTAACATCGCAGCGCAAGGACGAAGTAGAAGCCTTATATAAAGTTGCCGTGGCGGGTGAGAAAGCAGCGCACCAACAGTACCTCCTGGCTTTGGACGGCGCACAGAAACAGGATAAGGAAAGCGCCCGTTCATTGGTGAACGTAGCACGTGGCGGAGTGGAAGAAGTGGAAGCACTTTTGCAAGATGCCCGTTTGGTTGCTCCCGAGACGGGACAGATTTCTACAATTTATCCCAAACGTGGTGAACTGGTTGGCGCAGGCATGCCGATTATGAGCCTTGTTGTGTTGGAGGATGCTCACGTAGTGTTGAATGTCCGCGAGGATTTGCTTCCTTATTTCAAAATGGAGGAAACCTTCCACGGTGACGTTCCTGCCATTGATAAGAAGAATATTGAGTTCAAGGTTTATTACATCAGTCCGCTCGGCAGTTATGCTACCTGGCACAGCACGAAACAAGTGGGCAGTTATGACCTCAGAACATTCGAGATACATGCTTTGCCTACATCGCCCCAGCCCGGTTTGCGTCCGGGAATGTCTGTTTTAGTTAACGTCGATACCCTGTAACATGAAGAACTTCAGAGCAGTGCTGCATAGAGAGATTGTGAGGATGACCTCCCGGAGACTGTACTTCGGGACGTGCATTGTGCTGCCTTTGTTTTGCATCTTCTTCATGTCCACTATTTTTGGTAGCGGACAAATGGAGAATATTCCCATTGGCATCGTAGATCTTGACCAGACAGCTACTTCACGGAGTATCACCCGTCAGGTGGAGGCAGTACCTACATTCAAGGTAACCAAGCACTATACCAATGATGCAGATGCCCGCAGAGACACTCAGCGCAAAGAGATTTACGGCTATCTCATCATTCCGCCCAACTTTGAAGAAAAAGTGTTGGGAGGCAGGGATGCCGTGCTTTCTTACTATTATCACTATGCTTTGCTTAGTGTGGGCGGTGAAGTGCGCGGAGCTTTCGAAACCGTGTTGCGCACCTTGTCCGTGTCACCTGTTGTGTCTGAAGCCACGGCTTTAGGAATTAACGAAAAGGAGATAGAAACTTTCCTTGTCCCCGTTAATGCCCAAAGCCACCCGTTGTTCAATCCCGATCTCGACTATTCCGTTTACTTGAGCAATCCGTTCTTTTTCATCCTATTGCAGGTGATTATTCTGCTGGTTACAGTTTATGCTGTGGGTAGTGAAATTAAATTCAAAACGGGGGACGGCTGGCTGGCAGCGGCAAAAGGAAATATGCTCACTGCTGTTGCAGGCAAACTGCTGCCTTACACGGTTATCTTTATCCTCATGGGGATATTGGGTAATTATGTGATGTTCGGCATCATGCATATTCCTTTCTCCTGCGGATTCTGGCCTTTAAACCTGACGACGGCACTGTTCGTCATCGCCACGCAAGCGCTGGGAGTATTCTTGTTCTCCCTTTTTCCCGCCATCAGCATCATTATCAGCATCGTGTCGATGGTTGGTTCGCTGGGAGCCACCTTGTCGGGTGTCACCTTTCCGGCACCGTTCATGTTTCCGGCGGTATATTATGCATCTTTCCTTTTTCCGGTAAGGCATTTCGTGGAGATTAACCAGAATTTGCTCTATGGCGATTATGGCTTTGCTTATACTTGGGAGAACGTGAGTGCGTTGTTCCTGTTTATATTGGTTGCCCTGCCGATGCTTCCGCATCTGAAACGGGCTGTATTAAGTCATAAGTATGAAAACATCGAATAAAATAACAGTCGGATTAAAGGAGATTGCCACGGTTATCCGGAGCGAGTTTCTGACCATCTCCACCAGTTATGCCATACTGTTGGTATTGATGGGAGGAATATTTGTCTATGGTTTGCTTTATAATTATATGTATGAGCCAAACCTTATCCGCAATGCTCCCGTGGCGGTTGTCGACATGTCGCACAGCAGTCTCAGCCGGGAATATTCGCGGTTGATAGACGCCACTCCGCAAGTTAAGGTTTATACGAACGCTACGGACTTCCCCGGAGCTAAGGAGTTGATGAAGAAGAATGAGGTTGTGGGAATCATTTATATCCCCGATGATTTTGAAACCCGTGTGAAGCGTGGCAGTGAGTCTGCTTTCATCATGTATGGAAGTACTACTGCATTTCTTTATTACCTTGCTTTACAGGAAGCCTCTTCGGGCGCGATGCTTGCCTTGAATGACCGTTACCGTCCCGAAATGATTGTTTTTCTTCCTGCGGATGATGCCGTGCAACTGTCACAGTCCAAGGCAATAACGGTTGCCGGGACAGCGCTTTATAATCATACGGAAGGCTATGGCAGCTATCTGATACCTGCCGTTCTCATGGTAATCATCTTCCAAACCCTGATGATGGTTATCGGAATGGTGAGCGGGGCGGAGCGTGGAAAAGGAACGATCCGTATGTATGCCGCCGGGGGAGTGACGATGAGTAACATGGCGTATGTGGTTATCGGGAAAACTTTTGTTTACCTGATGCTCTATCTTGTTTTCTCATTATTCCTTCTAGGCTTGATGCCTGTGGTATATAACCTTCCCGACATTGGCAACAAGTGGCACATCATCATGTTGCTGATACCTTTCCTTATGGCAACCGGCTTCTTCGGGCTGGCAAGTTCGCTGTTCTTCACCGACTCGGAAGCCCCCTTGCTGATGATAGCTTTCTTCTCCGTAGGTCTCATTTTCCTGTCAGGTGTTTCCTATCCCTTGGAACTGATGCCTTGGTATTGGCGTGCAGCTCATTTTATTATTCCTGCTGCTCCTGCTACATTGGCATTCGTGAAACTTAATTCGATGGGAGCGAGCATGGCTGATATAAACTTGGAATATATCACGTTATGGATACAATGTCTTGTCTACTTCCCCTTGGCTTGCTTCGTTTATCGGTATAACTTAAGGAAATCATTAGGACGAATTAATCGTTTCACATAGGTGGTATAGATGTTTCACATATGTGGAATAACTTTTCTATATCTGTAAAAAGAGCTTTCCACATATGTGAAATGATTAAAAGATACCAGTGGATACATTAATTATTCTATATGTCTTTATTAATTAGAAGGGGTATTTGCTATAGTTGCATATAAATGCCAAAATAGCAAACACCTTGAAACTCTTATTGCTCTCGCTTGACGGTCTTTGAAAGACTTGTAACACATGTTGAGTGTGCTCGTGGAAGAGTTTTATTATAACCTTTATCTTTCAAGGAAAGGCTATAAAGTTTGGGTATCTGAACTTAAATCTTTATTATTGCAGAAGAAATAATCTAGGTAATATGGAGGAGGTAATGACAGCTTTTGCAATACTGTTCATACACTTTACTTTTCCTGTTTCAGGCATTATACTCTATTTCATGTTATTGAAACGCATGAAGCGGGAAGGAGTGGAACACCGTCCTGTGTGGTCGCTTTTCATACTTTTTGCTACTTACGGTGCAATACTCACCATCGTGTTGACTGCTGTCTTTTGGCGGTGGTCGGGCATACTTTCGCTTCTGATTACCTATCTGATACTTTTTGCGCCCCTCATCATTGGTCTTATTGCCTACAGAAACTATAACAGACGGATGCTGTCTGTTTATCATAAATATACCTTTATTGCAGCGGTGGCATATTATCCTGCTATATTTGTTCTGTTAATAACCGTATTGGTTATTGCCTTGCTATCCACACTCAGTATGTAGGAATACTATCAGTATCGGATAAAATAATACTTGTTATCTTCCTTGCCGGGGGATACTTTTGTATCGTATTGATCATGCTATGCAAACAATACCTTATAAACTATATTACACATGAAGAAACTTATAATTATCTGTCTGGCATTGTTAGGAGTAAATGCCATAGCAGTAGCTCAACGCCTGTCTGTAGCTACCGATCCTGATGCTACCCCGGAAACAGTGGATTTATACAATTACTTATTTAATATCCAAAAGGCCTATACCCTTCTAGGACATCATGACGGGTTGGCTTATGGACACGGCTGGAGAGACGAACTTGGAAAGTCGGATGTGAAGATGATGACCGGCTCGCAAGAAGCAGTATGTGGATTGGATTTCGGAAAGATTGAACACGGACACACTATCAATATAAACAGGGTTCCTTTTGATAAGATGAGAGAAATAGTAAAGTATGCCTATAAGCAACGTCAGGTAATTATGATTTGCTGGCATGTGGATAATCCGAAGACTTATAAGGAAGGGGAAGCCTATCCCGCAGGTACGTCATGGGATAACAGTGATAATACTGTGGTGCGTGACATCCTGCGTGAAGGCTCTGAAATGAATATCCGTTTCAAAGGTTGGATGGACAGACTAGCCGACTATATCAAGACATTGAAAGATGATAATGGAACTCCTATCCCTTTTATTTTTCGTCCTTGGCATGAACATACACAAACGTGGAACTGGTGGGGCAGAAAGTGTGCGACACAGGAAGAGTTCATAGGACTTTGGAAGTTTACTGTCGGTTATTTGCGCGATCATCATGGCATTCATAACATGATTTACGCAATTTCTCCACAGATGGATACTGAGGGGTTGACAAAGCAGGATTATTTGTTCCGTTGGCCGGGTGATGAGTATGTAGATTTTCTCGGCATGGATTGCTATCATGGAAGAAAGTGGAAGGCATTTGAGAATAACGTTGAGAATATGTCCGAATTATCTGAAGAAAAGCGCAAACCTTGTGGAGTTACTGAAACTGGCATAGAGGGAGTAAAGTATCCCGCTTATTTTACAGAAGAAATACTTCCTACCCTGAAAAAGAATGAAGTGTCTTTCATTGTATTCTGGCGTAATGATGACGAGATGGAAAATCATCACTTTTTGCCTTTCAAAGGTGATGTGGCACATAAAGACTTTGTGAAGTTCTGCAAAGATCCGAAGATACTTTTATTGAAAGACCTGAAGAAAGCAATCAAGTATTAAATTTAATGGTAATAGGTATGAAAAAATATATGGCAGTTATCTTAGGGTTACTGATCGCATCCGGTACAATAGCCCAAAACTATGGGCTAAATGAACCACAGGAACATTCCACACTTCCTTTCTCACGGCAGGATTCATTGAATACTCCTGTGGACAGGGAACTTGTTCATGAGGCAAAGTTTGTTTCAAACCATCTTTATTCGCTCAATGACGGTTGGATTCTTTCAGCAGATGAGGCAGGGACAGAGGAATATAATGCAGTGGTTCCCGGTACGGTTCTTACTACTTTAGTGGAAAGAGGAGTGTACGAAAACCCTTATTACGGACTGAACATGATGAAGATTCCCGATGACCTTTGCCGTAAGAACTGGATTTACGAACTGAAATTCAAACGTCCGGCAGATGGAAGCCGCTGTCACAGATTGGTATTTAACGGGATAAATTACCGTGCGGATATATTTTTGAACGGTGAGCAAATAGGAAATATCACGGGAGCATTCAAGAGGGGAGTATTTGACGTTAGCAAACAGTTGAAGGAAAATAACGTGTTGAAAGTCATTATCTATCCTCCGGCTCATCCCGGAATACCGCACGAGCAGTCGCCTCGTACAAACAAATACGGACCGAACGGCGGTATGCTTTGTTTGGATGGTCCTACATTCATTTCTTCCGAGGGATGGGATTGGATTCCGGGTATCAGGGATCGTAACATCGGCATTTGGCAGGATGTGAATTTGCTGTCTACGGGAAGCGTTGTTCTGTCGGATGCCCAAGTAGTGACCGATTTACCTTTGCCTGACACTGCAAAAGCAGACATTCGGGTAAAAGTAAATGCCGGCAATTTGTCCTCCGAGCCGGTGAGGGCGAAACTCATGCTCCACATTGCGGGAAAGAGAGTAAACAAATGGGTTACTTTACAGGCTCATTCTTCTAAAACGGTAGAACTCGGTTTGTGTTTGAGGAATCCCGAACTTTGGTGGCCCAATGGTTACGGCGCTCCCAATCTTTATAATGCGCAGGTTGTGGCGGAAGTGCAAGGAAAGAGAAGTGATGAACTGAATACACGTTTCGGGGTTCGTGAGCTTTCTTATGAATTGATGGCAGCCCGGAAAGACGGAAAGAAACATTATCGCATAGATTATAATCCGGTTTCGTGGTTGAGAGATAAAACTTATCCGTTCGATAACATGCACAGGAAACCTTTTATTCCGGCGACGGATATACCTACTGTTGCCGATGACGGATATATAAAGGATATGGAGGTTATTCCCGATGATGAGAATCCGTATCTCGTGGTTAAAGTGAACGGGCAACGAATCTTCTGCAAGGGTGGAAACTGGGGAATGGATGACGGAATGAAGCGGACGTCGAAAAGCCGTTTGGAACCCTATGTCCGTTTGCACCGCGATGCAGGCTTTACCATGATTCGTAACTGGACAGGTGAGAGTACGCAGGAGAGCTTCTATGAGCTTTGTGATGAATATGGTATGCTGGTATGGAATGACTTCTGGTACTCCACTGAAGGCTTCAATCTTGAACCAAAGGATAAAGACTTGTTTATGGATAACGTACGTAATGTGCTTACCCGTTTCCGCAATCATCCTTCAATAGCTGTGTGGTGCCCCCGTAATGAAGGATATGCGCGCCCCGAACTGGAAAAAGAACTTGTCAAAGCTACATCGGAGATAGACGGTACACGTCTGTATATCGGTAATTCAAGATATATCAATCTGCGCACCAGTGGTCCTTGGCATTACCAAAAGGATGCATCGGTTTACTTTACAGATATAGCAGACGGATTCTCTACCGAAGTGGGAACTATGGCTGTGCCTTTGGAATCTTCCATGCGTAAGATGATGGCTCACGAAGATCTTTGGCCGGTGAGCGACACATGGTATTACCATGATTTCTGGAACGGGAAGGGGGACTATACCGATACATTGGAGAAACTATATGGAAAAGCCACATCGCTTAGTGATTATTGCAAGAAAGCCCAGCTTATCAATTTTGCCGGCCACCGTGCCATGTTCGAAGCTTGGAACAGCAGGTTGTGGGAGTATGCGTCAGGGGTGCTTATGTGGATGTCTCACTGTGCATGGCCCAGTACGGTTTGGCAGACTTACTCATGGGATTATGAAACGACAGGTGCCTACTTTGGTGTGAAGAAAGCATGCGAAGCGTATCACATTCAGATGAACGGGCATGACGGTTCCGTAATGGCTGTCAACACTACTTTACGTACAATACCCGGTGTTGTGGCCGAAATTAAGGCTTTTTCACTTGACGGAAGGTTATTGTTTGAAGATAAAACAGAACTGGATTTAGTGAAGAACAGTAAAGTAACATTGCCGTTTAGCTTTATGCGGAAGTTATCCGAAGAAGTGAATCCTTACATAATCAAGCTACGGTTGACAAAAAGTGGAGAACTACTGTCTTCAAATGAGTATTGGGAAACCGGGACTAACGGTAATTTCCAAGCGTTCAATGCTTTGAAACCGGTCAGACCGGATGCTCAAAGTATAGGAACGTGCAAGGGAGCTTATGTAGTCAGAATAGTTAATCCGTCTTCGGCGACTGCTATAGGCATTAAGATTAAGGTAAAAGATATGAGTAAGAACGAAGAAGTGCTTCCCGCTTATGTATCGGACGGATACTTCTCCCTGCTTCCGGGTGAGACGAAAGAGGTCAGTATTGATGTACCCGATCGGGACAATGCTTCTTTGGGAGTTTATGCAGAAGGATATAACATATTGAGTGGATTAATAATAGCTTTGTAAATTAGGTAAAGGCAGCTTGGGAGCAGTCGTGAGACTGTTCCCAAGTTTTGTTTTATAATTCCAACGTTTTTGTTATGCCAATCTCCCCGATAAAGTACTTATCGTGCGACACAACCAGCAGTGTGCCTCGGTACTCTTTCACCATTTCAGTGATAATTTCAATGTTCTGTATATCGAGATTGTTAGTCGGCTCATCGAGTATGAATAAATCTGGCATGTTATTGCTTATCATCAGGCAGCAGAACATTAAACGCATTTTTTCTCCTCCGCTCAGCTTGCCGCAGGTTTTATCCCACACTTCTTTGGAGAAGAGATAACGGTTTAATATGGTCTTGATTTCATGTTCGGGCAACAAACGTGAATTGAACTGTTCCACTTGCTGCAACAATGTGAGTTGAGGATGGATAAGTGAATACTCCTGATCTATGTAGACAGAATTAAAATCTGTGCGTTCCATTGTTCCTGAAGTCGGTTCAAGGTCGCCCGATATAAGTTTTAACAGAGTTGTTTTGCCGCTTCCGTTTCTTCCGTTTATAACTATGCGTTCTCCTGTTCTTATTTTAAAGGTCAGAGGTATTGCCCATAGTTCATTTTTATCATAAATAAAGTTTATATCGGTGGCATTTACCAGCATCTTGCCTTTATGCAGAGCAGATGAGTTGAAGTTCAGCTTCATGGATGGTATAGCAGGAATTGAATTTCGGATTTGTGAAAGATTGTCCGACAGGCTTTCTACCTTGTTTGTATGTATGTCATTTAGTTTGCCGCTGCTCTTTTCCGCTTTATCTTGAAGAGCATGCATTACTATACGGGGAATGCCTTTTTTAATATTCTGCTTTTTTCCTCTTACTTCATGCTTCTGTTTCCGTTCGGCAGCTTCGCGGGCTTCCTTTTTTGCTAGTCTCAAAGCCTTTTCTTTTTCACTGAGTTGCATTTGCAAAGCATTTATTGTTTGTGCTTTCTGCATTTTATAGAAATCATAGTTACCGCCATAAGTGGTGATCCCGTGCCGTGCCATTTCAAAAGTACAGTTAAGCAAGTTCAGCAACTGCCTGTCGTGGCTTACGATAATCATGCAAGCTGCGGAAGCAGATATGAAACGATATAACTGTTCCCTGCTTTTGCCGTCGAGGTGGTTTGTCGGCTCATCCATCAAGATGACATTGGGCCGGTGTACTGCTATTCCGGCAAGGAATACCTTGGTCTTTTCACCTCCGCTGAGGGTTTGCAGGCTTTGCTCGAGAGACACGTGTTCCAGTTGCCATGCAGCAAGAGCAGCAAGGCAACGTTCTTCAATCTCCCAGTCGTCATTCAGCAGAGTGAAATTTTCGGCACACGCATCTCCCTCGAGGATGGCGTGAAGTGCCCGGATGCGTGTATCCGCCTTCATGGTTTCGGCAACGGTCAGACCGTTGTATTGCCCGAAGTGCTGAGGCACATAATAAGGTGTGTCACTGCAAACGATTTGTCCGTTTGAGGGTGTGAGTTCTCCTGAAATGATGCGCAGCAATGTTGATTTGCCACAACCGTTGTTGCCGATCAAAGAGACTTTTTCTCCTTTGCCTGCCGAGAAACTTATATTTTGGAAAAGAACTTCTTTGTCCGGGTGGACATAGCTCACTTGGTTTATTGAAATACTCATAAATTACTTGGATAAAGATAACTGCACTCGTAGTGGGAAGGCATCTTTGCCTGTTAAAGAGTGCATACTGAATTGTTAATCTCTCTTTGTGTAATTTAGAATATTCTCATTGCAGTAATTGTTTTGTTGGGACTGCAAAGATATGAAATGTTTTTAAACCTTTTGTTCTCTTTCCGGGAATTTTATATACCTTTGCCTGCATTAATACGTATTCCGATGAGAAAAACTTTCAATAATAAGCTTGTGCTGCGTTTCCGCAAATGGAGCCGGAAAGCATATGCCATGTTTGCAAGCATCGGAAAATGCGTAACCATAGGTTGTGTGAAAAAGGGTATTGCCGATGCCGCTTTGGGCAAACAGGCTAATGCTTGTACTTCGCCTGCCGAATGGAGTTTCCTTACCGACTATACCGAAAAAGAAGAGGAGGACACCGGGTGGGAGATGGAAACAGATGTCTTTTTAGTTAATGAATTATGTTTTGAAAAAAATGTAACTATAGAGAGAACTTTGTTTTTAAGTTCAATCATTTCTGATCAATTGTGCCGGATGGGAGTATGTGAATATTCCTATCCGGCTTTTTTATTAACTCTGAAAAATTAAAGAATGATGTTAGACAATATAAAAGGAAAAGCCTTGCGCGGAGAGAGAATTTCCGTGGAAGAAGCTTTATGGCTGGCAGGCAAATGTTGGAAAGATGAATTGTATGAGGCGGCACATGAAATAACAAACGAGTGTGCCTCTTGTTTTTTTGATATGTGCTCCATCATCAATGCACGCTCCGGGCGTTGTTCCGAGAACTGCAAATGGTGCGCACAGTCGGCACACTACGAAACCGATGCGGAGGAATATGACTTGAAAAGCAGCAAAGAATGCCTTCATCATGCCATGTATAACGAAAATCAGGGAGTGAAGCGCTTTTCGTTGGTAACAAGCGGACGCCGTCCCGGACGGAAGGACATGGAGGAACTTTGCCGGACGGCTCGTCATCTGAGAAATAATTCAACCATAAGCCTTTGTGCTTCATTAGGCTTATTGGACAAAAAGGATTTGAAAGCCCTGTATGATGCGGGAGTGAACCGGTACCATTGCAATCTGGAAACCGCACCTTCTTTCTTCCCCACGCTTTGCAGCACACATACACAGGAAGATAAGCTGGAAACGATCCGTGCAGCCCGGCAGGTCGGCATGGACATTTGCAGCGGAGGCATTATTGGAATGGGAGAGAGCATGGAGCAACGCATCGAGTTTGCCTTTGCTTTGCGCGACTTGAATGTACAGTCCATACCGATAAACCTGTTGCAACCCATTCCCGGCACACCTTTGGAGCATGCCCGGAAACTGACGGAAGATGAGGTACTGGTCACGATTGCATTGTTCCGCTTCATTAACCCGACTGCTTATTTGCGCTTTGCCGGAGGTAGGTCGCAGTTATCGCAAGAGGCTGTGAAACGTGCCCTGTACGTAGGCATAAATTCGGCTATTGTGGGAGATTTGCTGACAACTCTCGGCTCCAAGGTTTCAGAGGATAAAAAACTGATTGAAGAGGCCGGTTACACATTATAAACATACTGATTATGACAGACGATTTCGACAGGATGCATTTATGGCATCCTTATACATCGACAACAAATCCGTTGCCCACTTATAAAGTGAGGCGTGCGCAAGGTTGTATCATAGAGCTTGAAGACGGACGGAAACTTATAGAAGGGATGTCTTCGTGGTGGTGCATGGTGCACGGGTATAATAATCCGGTTCTTAACGAAGCCATGAAAGTGCAGATAGACAGGATGTCACATGTAATGTTCGGAGGGCTGACTCACGAACCGGCAATAGAACTTGGCAAGTTACTGTTGAGCATTGTTCCTCCTCGCATGCAAAAGATATTCTATGCCGATTCCGGTTCGGTTGCGGTAGAGGTAGCCATGAAGATGGCGGTGCAGTATTGGGTTGCACAGGGAAAGGGAGAAAAAACGAACTTTGTAACTATCCGCTCAGGCTATCATGGCGATACGTGGAATGCCATGTCAGTTTGTGATCCGGTAACAGGTATGCACAGTATTTTTGGGAGCGCCCTTCCTGTACGTTATTTTGTGCCGACTCCTAGTTCAAAGTTTGACGGGGAATGGCTTGCGGAGGATATTACTCCCCTGCGCCGGATTATGGAAGAACATCATGCCGAGCTTGCGGCATTCATCCTCGAACCCATTGTTCAGGGAGCGGGCGGAATGCGTTTTTATCATCCGGAGTTTTTGAGGCAGGCAGAGCTGCTTTGCCGTGAATACGGAGTATTGTTGATTTTCGATGAGATAGCCACAGGCTTCGGGCGCACGGGCAAGCTCTTTGCATGGGAACATGCGGGTGTACAACCGGACATTATGTGCATAGGAAAAGCATTGACGGGAGGTTACATGACTTTTTCCGCCGTCCTTGCTTCGGATGAAGTGGCGGATACCATTTCCGAAGGTTATCCCGGAGCTTTCATGCACGGGCCCACATTCATGGCGAATCCACTTGCTTGCGCTGTGGCATGTGCTTCTGTAAGATTGTTGCTTTCGTATGGTTGGCAGGAAAAAGTGAAGGGCATAGAAGCCCAACTCAGGCGTGAACTTGCTCCGGCACGCGCATTGCCCGGTGTGGCAGATGTTCGTGTGCTTGGTGCGATCGGAGTGATAGAAATGCGCGAGCCCGTGGATATGGCGGTCGTCCAGCGTGCTTTTGTTGATGCCGGTGTGTGGGTGCGCCCGTTTGGAAAGTTGGTATATGTCATGCCTCCCTTTATAATCTCTTCCGACGAACTTTCAAAGTTGACAAGTGCCTTGGTGAAAGTCGTGGGTTCCATTTGATGATAAACGGAATGAAAGAAACAGAAAAGAAATATGCGGCAGAGTTGGAAGCGTTACGGGAATCTTTCTCTCTGCGCCGGCTTGTTCCCGCCCGGCAAGAAGGAACCCGGATCGATATTGACGGGCGCCGGATGCTTAACCTTTCGGGGAATGATTACTTGGGATTGGCAGCGGATGAATGTTTCCGTTCCGAGTTCCTGAGAACGTTGACAAGTGAAACATTCCTTCCTTCGGCTTCCTCCTCCCGTTTGCTGACGGGTAACTTTGACGAATATGAAGCCTTGGAAGGACTTCTTTGCAAGAGTTTCGGCGTTGAAGCTGCTCTGCTTTTTAACAGCGGATACCACATGAATCTGGGTATCCTTCCGGCAATGGCGGATTCACATACGCTGATTCTTGCCGATAAGTTGGTACATGCGAGTATCATTGACGGCATCCGCCTGTCACCTGCCCGATGCATCCGTTACCGGCATAATAACCATGAGCAGTTGGAACAGCTGCTTGCTCGTTATAATAAGGAATATGAACGTATCATTATAGTTACGGAAAGTATTTTCAGCATGGATGGTGATGAAGCAGACCTCAAGCGGCTGGTTGCGCTGAAAAGCCTTTACTCCAATGTGATGTTGTATGTGGACGAGGCGCACGCAATAGGAGTTCGCGGCGAGCGCGGACTGGGTTGTGCCGAGGAGCAGGGATGCATCGCCGGGATAGATTTCCTTTGCGGAACTTTTGGCAAGGCATTGGCTTCGGTGGGGGCGTATGTGGTTTGCAGCAGTGTTATTCGTGAGTATCTTGTCAACAAAATGAGACCGTTGATATTCAGTACGGCACTGCCGCCCGTCAATGTACGTTGGACACATTTTGTGTTTCAGCATCTGCCGGAATTAAATGAACGTCGCCGGCATTTGTATCGTATTAGTACTTGTTTGAAAGAAGCCCTTGTTGCCCGTGGCTATAACTGTCCGAGCACCGGTCACATAGTGCCTATGGTGGTAGGTGACAGCCGTGCTGCTGTTATCCGGGCACAAGAACTCCAACGAAAAGGATTTTATGCTCTTCCCGTACGTCGGCCCACAGTCCCCGAGGGTACTTCCCGAATTCGTTTTTCACTGACGGCAGGTATTACGGAAGGAGAAATACAACAACTGATTGACAGCTTATGAAACAGTACTTTATTATACAAGAGGGGCATTCCCGCCTCACCCTGTTCTTTACCGGATGGGGAATGGACTTCCGTCCCTTTGCCGATTATCATCTTGTGGAGAGTGATTTGCTTGTTTGTTATGATTATCGTACACTTGATTTCGATTACTCGTTGCTTGGCGCTTATGATGAAGTGCGTCTTGTAGCTTGGTCTATGGGAGTATGGGCAGCCTCCCGGGTATTTGCCGGGGGCGAATATACTATGAAGAGCATTGCCGTTAACGGAACAAATTATCCGGTGGATGATAACCGGGGTATTCCCGGAATGATATTCGAAGGTACACTTAACGGCTTAACTGATGCTACTTTACAGAAATTCTATCGTCGTATGTGCGGTTCGGCCGAGTCGTTTAAAGGTTTTATGGAACGAGCCCCCCAACGTCCTGTCGGCGAATTGAAAGAAGAATTGGCAAAGATAAGAGAACAGTCGGAACTGCTTCCTTTTACATCTTTTAAGTGGGATAAGGCTGTGGTTGGCTTGCAGGATCGTATCTTTACGGCCGATAATCAGTTGCGCGCTTTTACCGAGCCTACTGTGGTAACGGAAAAGAATATCGCGCATTATTCCGAAATCATATTAAGAGAAACTGTTGAACAATGGATAAACAATTAATAAGCCGGAGATTCTCACGTTCGGCATATACTTATAATAAGCGGGCAACCGTGCAGCGAAACATTGCCAAAACAATGAGCTACCTGCTGAAATGTTATTATACAAAGCGGGGCGGACGCATACTTGAAGTTGGTTGCGGCACAGGTTTCCTCAGCCGTTTGCTTTTGGAGAAACAAGAACCTGATTCATTGCTGCTCAATGACATTTGTCCCAAAATGGAAGAGTTTTTCAGAAACTTTCCGAAAAAGTGGGTGACTTTTATTCCCGGCGATGCAGAACAGATTGACTTCCCGGGCAATCAGAACCTTATCATTTCATGTTCGGCTCTGCAATGGTTTGCCGAGCCTGCAAAGTTTTTTGATAAATGCGCTTCATTGCTTGCTCCGGGAGGATATTTGGCTTTCAGTACCTTTGGTAAAAGAAATATGGAAGAAGTTACCGCTATTACGGGAGCGGGTTTGGAATATCTTACGCCCGAAGAATTGACACATATGTTATCTTCCCACTATGAAATCTTACTGGTTAAGCAGGAGGTTATCAGAAAGAAGTTTGCATCCGGTTTTCATGTACTCCGTCTTTTGAAAGATACAGGAGTAAATGCTATATCTGATAAGCCGTGGACTCCCGGTGATTTGCGTCATTTCCAAGAAGAGTATGCCCGAAGATTTGCAGTGAAAGGAGGAGTGCACCTTACATTCCATCCTATTTATATCATAGTAAGGAAGAAACAATAGAATAATATGAAAGAAAACGTTTATTTCGTCAGTGGTATTGATACTAATATAGGTAAAAGCTATGCCACAGGTTATCTTGCCAAGTTATGGAACGAACAAGGTCGCCGCACTATCACACAAAAGTTCATTCAGACAGGCAATGAACCGGGATATTCTGAAGATATAGAGTTGCATCGTAATATAATGGGCATGGAACTTACTGCGGAAGATAAAGAAGGACTTACCAAACCTGAAATATTTTCTTATCCGGCTTCGCCGCATTTGGCTTCCATGCTCGATAAACGTAAGATTGATTTCAATAAGATTGAATGTGCAACCGAGGCATTGAGTAACATTTATGATACGGTTCTTGTTGAAGGTGCCGGAGGATTAATGGTTCCTTTAACTGAAGATTTTCTGACAATAGATTATATTCAACAGAAGAATTATCCCTTGATATTTGTTACTTCCGGTAAATTGGGGAGTATTAACCACACTCTGCTCAGCTTTGAAGCTATCCGTAACCGTGGTATCAAGCTTGATACTGTAGCTTATAACCTTTTTCCGGAGGGAGAAGATAAGATTATTCAGCAGGATACTGAGAGATATATTCGTAATTATTTGCAGAAATACTTCCAGCAAGCTAACTTTGTGCTCGTTCCACAAATAAGTTTGTAACAAAATTAAAGTATGGAAATAGAAAAAGCGATAACCGAAGGCATTGTCTTTAAGGGAGGTAAATCACCGCAAGGCAAGAAAGAGGAAAAAGTAAAGACGAAAGCGAAGAAGAAGACCTATATTACCGGTCTGCATGGTTCGGGTTCTGCTAAGATGAAAGCAGAATATCGTCGGAAACGGGCTACGAGGCATAAAAGTAAATAAGTATAAAAGAAAAGGGACAATTAATATTGCCCCTTTTCTTTTATGTTTTCTGCATTTAATGATGGAACAGGCGTACTCCGGTAAACGCCATAGTAATGCCATATTTGTCACATGTATCAATAACGTGGTCATCGCGAACAGATCCACCTGCCTGTGCAATATATTCCACTCCACTTTTATGTGCGCGTTCAATGTTATCACCAAATGGGAAGAATGCATCTGAGCCAAGAGCTACACCTTTCAGTGTATCAAGCCAAGCACGCTTTTCCTCACGCGTAAGCACTTCCGGTTTACAGGTAAAGAACTGTTCCCAGGTTCCGTCTGCAAGGACATCCTCATAGTCATCACTGATATAAACGTCAATAGTGTTATCGCGGTCGGCGCGACGGATCCCTTCTTTAAATGGTAAGTTCATTACTTTCGGGTGTTGACGTAGGTACCAAATATCTGCTTTATTACCAGCAAGGCGTGTACAATGAATACGACTTTGTTGTCCTGCTCCGATACCTATTGCCTGACCGTCTTTCACATAGCATACAGAGTTGGATTGAGTGTATTTCAATGTAATGAGTGCAATAATCAAATCTCTCTTAGCTTCGTCGGAGAAGTGCTGACTCTTTGTTGGAATGTTGGTAAGCAAAGACTCGTCCAACTTTATTTCATTACGTCCTTGCTCAAAGGTAATGCCGAATACATCTTTGTGTTCGATAGGGGTAGGGGCATAAGAGGAATCTATTTTAATTACGTTATAAGTTCCTTTACGTTTGTTTTTCAGAATTTCAAGTGCTTCGGGTGTATAATCGGGTGCTATTACTCCGTCGGAAACTTCACGGTTGATAAGACGGGCTGTTTCTTCGTCACACGTGTCACTCAATGCAATGAAATCACCGTAAGAAGACATACGGTCTGCACCGCGGGCGCGGGCATAGGCAGTGGCGAGGGGAGATAATTTCAAATCATCTACGAAATAGATTTTTTTGAGTGTGTCACTCATTTCAATTCCAACGGCTGCACCGGCCGGACTTACGTGTTTGAATGAAGCTGCGGAAGGAAGGCCCGTGGCTTCTTTCAATTCTTTTACGAGTTGCCAACTGTTGAACGCATCTAGGAAATTGATAAATCCGGGACGTCCGTTCAATACTTCAATGGGAAGTTCACCTTCCTGCATGAAAATGCGTGAAGGTTTTTGGTTTGGATTGCAGCCGTATTTCAAGGCTAATTCTTTTGCCATATTTTATATGTTTTACTAATGATATGTTGCTTTTCCGAAATGGATTACAAAAATAAATATTAATAGTCATAATTCTATATATCAGGCACGAAAAAAACGTCCATACGTTTTGCCTGAAACGAAGGGACGTTTTCGTTAAAACGTAAGGACGTTTAGAGTGAAACGTATGAACGCTTAATTTTCCTTATCTGATTGTCTTGCATAAAGGATGTCAACAATGCCGTTCAATAATCCTTCCGCTCTTATATGCATCTGTTTCGCAGGATAGAAGAAAACCAAACCGGACTAACAAAACCGTTTGGTTTTTGTTGATAGAACAAACGGATGTATCCGTAATGTATAATCTATCGGTAAAAGAGATGTGTAACGGCATTGTAATTCAATAGAAATATTGTATATACATGCTTGTTTCATCTTTACACGATAAAAGTTTTAGGTGAAATTATGATTGGACTTTTCAATGATTGTTTTCCGCCCATCATGGACGGTGTATCGGTAACTACGAGTAACTATGCTTACTGGTTGAGTAAAAAGAAACAGAAAGTGTGTGTGGTTACTCCCAGTGTTCCTGCTGCAACGGAATATGAGGATTATCCTATTTATCGTTACCTTTCGATGCCTATTCCAATGAGAAAACCTTACCGTTTGGGCTTTCCCCGTATAGATTGGCCTTTTCATAAGCAAATAGAATCAATTCCTTTTGAGTTGGTACATGCTCATTGCCCTTTTTCATCAGGAACGTTGGCTATGAATATTGCTAAATCGAGAAGAATTCCTATTATTGCTACCTTTCATTCAAAATATAGAGCAGATTTTGAACGTATCATTCCCAGTAAAATGCTGGTAGATCATCTCATAAAGAATATAATTCGCTTTTATGAACAGGTAGACGAGGTTTGGATTCCACAGGCTGCAGTAGAGGAAACACTTCGGGAATATGGTTATAAAGGCAAAGTAGAAGTCGTGGATAATGGTAATGACTTTGTCGATACTCTCTATTCTGAGGAATTGAAAAGTGCAATCAGACATGAGTTGGGAATAGTTTCACAGGAGAAAGTGTTTTTGTTTGTGGGGCAACATATATGGGAGAAAAATATTGCTTTCCTGTTACATGCCCTAAAAGAAATAAAACGCATTCCTTTTAAGATGTTTTTCATTGGTACGGGCTATGCTGCCAATGAGTTGAAACAGATGGTTTCTGAATTGGGATTGAGTGGAAGAGTTTTCTTTAATGGTCCCATTACTGAACGTGAAGAGTTGAAAAAATATTATTTAGCTGCCGATTTATTTCTTTTCCCATCTCTTTATGATAATGCTCCGTTAGTGGTTCGTGAGGCAGCTGCATTGCACACACCTTCAGTCTTGTTAAAAGAGTCGACTGCTGCCGAAATAATAGCTGATGGAAAAAACGGTTTCTTGTCCGCACATACTCCGGCTGAATATGCTGACAGAATAGAACAAGCAGTGTTTTCGGGAAATGTGGAGAAGATAGGGGAGTGTGCCTCTCATACGTTGGCACGCTCGTGGAAAGATATTGCTGATGAAGTATCCGACCGCTATTTACATTTAATGGAGCGCATACGGAAATGAAAGAGAATACGATATTGAATCCCCGTTACATCTGGCTTCCCGTTATTATTGGGGTGGGAGTTGTCCTTTTTATGTTCTTTCAGGACTTTCAGGCAACCACGTTTGAGGATATACATTTTAATACAAGGATGCTGGTAGGGATTCTTTTAGCAGTGCTTTTTATGCTTTGCCAGAATATAGGACTTATGTGGCGGTTCAAGTTGATGGGTGGAAAGGCACTTTCGTGGAAACAGGCATTTCGGGTGAATTTGCTTTGTGAGTTTACTTCTGCTGCAACACCGTCTTCTGTTGGGGGAAGCAGTTTAATAGTTCTCTACCTTCATAAGGAAGGGATAAAGGCCGGTAAAGGAACTGCTATTATGATTTCGTGTTTGTTTTTGGATGAGTTCTTCTTGTGCTTAGCTTGTTCGGTTGCTTTGCTATGTTTTCCTTTGGATGTTCTTTTCGGGCAAGTTTCCGTTTTTACTTCCGGCATGAAAATACTATTTGCAGTAATAGGTACGGCTGTGGCGGTTTGGACTTGCATACTTTATCTGGCTTTGTTTCACAGGGCTGTTTGGGTAAAAAAACTATTATTGGCTGTTTTCTCCATTCCTTTTCTTCGGAAGTGGAAAGAGAGTATTCGTTTGGTGGCGGATGATTTGATTGTAAGTGCAGATGAAATGAAACGGAGATCTTTCAGCTTTTGGTTGAAATGTTTTTTGGTAACCATGTGGGCGTGGTGTTCCAGATATTGGGTGGTTAATGCTTTGTTGTTTGCTTTTGCCGCTGCCGGAAACCAATTTTTAGCTTTTGCTCGTCAATTGGTTATCTGGATGGTAATGATGGTTAGCCCCACTCCCGGTGGTAGTGGATTGGGAGAATATATGTTTAAGGAATATTATTCAGATTTTCTTCCCACGGCAGGTGTGACGATAATTGTGGCTCTTGTGTGGCGCATTATCACATATTATTCATATTTGATTGGCGGAGCTTTGCTTCTTCCTTATTGGTTAAACAGAAAAAAATACGATTATGAAAATGGAAATGCTTCCTGATGAACGGAAAATGTTTTGGGTTTGTCTTTTAATGGCTTTGCTTTCTTTACTTTTTATTGTCTATGTAATAGGTATGTTGTGCAGAGAAGAACGTGAGTGGCGAAACGGTCTGACTTATAGCGATAGTATGATAAAAACCACACTTGTATTTCACAAGCATGGTTTCACAATAGAGAATTTATAACACAAAATTGCCTCAATCAATGATTGAAGCAACTTTAATGTGGACCTGGAGGGATTCGAACCCTCGTCCAAACGAGGAAACCATACGCTTTCTACATGCTTATCTTTGCCTAAGTTTTCGAATAGAGACAGAACCAAAGCCATCAATCTCTACCTTATCCTCTAAAGTTTCGCGAGAGTCACGAGGCGGAACCCTAACTATTTCCGATATTACTGTACCACCGGTTCGGATTGCTTCGGAACAACAGCTTCCGGGTGATATCTCGTCTCCGCATCTAATGCAGAGATAAAGTTAATCTACTATGATTCGATTAAGCAGCAAGAGCGTAATTATTTTCGCCAGATAAAATTTTGATAACTGATATTTAAGTGCAAATTACCGACGCACTGCATGCTTACATACCATTTCTACCCGCTGTCAAATCCAGTCAAGCCCGAACTGGTGAGGTCACTACCTCTGTAAAACGAAACAAAGATAAGTGCTTTTCCTTAATAGTAGGCGCTTATCTTCGTTATATTTTTCTAAAATCTGATTTTCTTCTTTATTTAGCGAAGCTCACGGCACGTGTTTCACGAATAACTGTAATCTTAACCTGTCCCGGGTAAGTCATTTCATCTTGAATCTTCTTTGCGATTTCGCCTGATAAGCTTTCGGTTGCTTTATCGTCTATCTTGTCTGCTCCGACAATTACACGGAGCTCGCGACCTGCCTGAATTGCATATGTCTTGGTTACTCCCGGATAAGACATTGCCAACTGTTCAAGGTCGTTGAGTCGCTTGATGTATGCTTCTACAATTTCGCGACGTGCTCCCGGACGTGCTCCTGAGATTGCATCGCAAACCTGAACGATAGGGGCAAACAAACTTGTCATTTCAATTTCATCATGGTGGGCACCGATTGCATTACAAATATCCGGTTTCTCTTTATACTTTTCGGCAATCTTCATACCCAGTAAAGCATGTGGCAATTCCGGTTCTTCATCGGGCACTTTACCTATATCGTGAAGTAATCCGGCACGTTTGGCCTTTTTAGGATTAAGTCCCAGTTCGGAAGCCATAACCGCGCAAAGGTTCGCTGTTTCACGAGCATGCTGCAACAAGTTTTGTCCGTATGAAGAACGGTATTTCATTTTACCGATGATGCGGATTAATTCAGGATGCAGTCCATGAATACCGAGGTCGATCGTTGTTCTCTTACCTGTTTCAATGATTTCTTCTTCCACTTGTTTACGAACTTTGGCAACCACTTCCTCAATGCGTGCGGGGTGGATACGTCCGTCTGTCACTAACTGGTGAAGAGCAAGACGGGCAATTTCGCGACGAACCGGATCGAATGCTGAAAGTACAATAGCTTCCGGAGTATCGTCAACCACGATTTCAACGCCTGTTGCAGCTTCGAGTGCACGAATGTTACGTCCTTCACGACCGATGATGCGACCTTTGATTTCGTCGGATTCAATATGGAATACAGTAACCGAGTTTTCGATCGCAGTTTCTGTTGCCACTCGTTGAATAGTCTGTATAACTACTCTTTTTGCTTCTTTATTGGCTGTCAACTTAGCTTCATCCATAATATCATTGATATAAGATGCTGCTGTGGTTTTAGCTTCCTCTTTCAGTGATTCTACCAATCTTTCTTTTGCTTCTTCGGCTGATAATCCCGAAAGAGTTTCGAGCTTTTCCCTTTCCTGCTGTTGAAGTTTGTCTAACTCGTCTTTCTTCTTGTCTACAACGGCAATCTGAGCTTCGAGATTCTCTTTTATAGCTTCCGATTCGGCTTTTTTACGTTGAATTTCATCTTGTTTCTGGTTCAAAACCATTTCACGTTGCTTCAACTTATTTTCAGCCTGCTGAATTTTTTGGTTGCGGATGGCAACTTCTTTTTCCAAATCAGCTTTTTTATTCAGAAACTTCTCCTTTACTTCCAGAAGCTTGTTCTTCTTAATAACTTCCGCTTCTGTCTGTGCTTCTTTCAAAATGCTGTCGTACTTTGCTTTCAGTATGTATCTGAACATTACGTAAGTCAAAATACCGCCTACAATGAAACACGCAATTGATGCTATTATTACTGTTAATGTCATTGTAATTAAATTAATGTATAAATAAAAACGCACTACTTATACTCGGAAATCTTGTTTCCCGGATATAACGTAGTGCGCGAATTTTCTAATCTCAAAGATATATAACAAGTCACTCTTTTCTGAAATACTCTTCCAACTCTTGTGTCAGTTCTTCTATTTTTTCAGTAAAAGGTGATGTATCGTTTCTGTTTTCCATTCTCAGGTTCTTCAAAGATAAATCATAGGCTACCATGGCCAATATCTTTTCACTTTCTAATGTCGGAAAATGTGTCCGATACTTGTTTAGGTTATCGTTTACCTGCTTGGCTGCCTTTCTCACCACTTCTTCATCCTCTCGGTTTATGGTCAGCGGATAATTCTGATCGGCTATCCTCAGGTTTATTTTTATCTTATCGCTCATACAATGCTTTGTTTTATTTCATTTAACTGTTAAGTAAAGCAATGCATTTATCGACTTCACGCACTAATTTCGACAATCTTTGTTTAGTGTCCTTAACATCATTGTCGTTCACACTGATTGTCTTTGCAACTTTTAAGTTGGCATAGCTTTCTTGCAGTTCTTTATAGCCTTTTTGCACCTCTTGCAGTTCCGCTTCTTTTTCTTTTAACAGAAGCTTCATTTCTGCATTTTCACGTTTCAGTTCCTCGTGTAAATACATCAAATGTCTCAGTCTTGCTTCAAAGGTACTTAATAACTTTTTATCTTCTTCAGTCATTCTACACCAAAATTGTACACAAAAATACAATTTAGTCTGATATTACAAAAATATTTCCCGATAATTTAAGCCTAATTGGTTAAAATACTCTTTCCATACTAAATTGCAAATCTCCTTTCATTGCTTTCAGCTTTATCTGAAACTGTTTGTATAACAGTATTTCAGATGAAAGGGGAGCCCTTTTTCCGCATTCATCCCTTTCAGCATGGATGTATTTCATTCAACAGTGTCTTTAAAGGTATTACAGGCATAAGTTAAGTTGATTAATCCCGCACCTTTAGTCTTTTCATGCAGAAGACTTAATAACTTGACAGCTGTCAAGTATTAAATTGACAACTGTCAAGTATATAATTGACAGCTGTCAAGTTATTAAGTTACAGTTGTCAAGTTATTAAATAATAAGGATAAAGCGAGCTAATTTTGCCTTTTAAGAGGATTAACTATACCGTTGGATGTATTTGGCATTGCCGATGTTTGAAATGATATTGCCTTTCATTCTTTTGTTTGTATCTGTTGCTTTTAATGAAATAATGTTATATATTAAATATTTTCCTTTGGAAATTTGTTTAATATGACAATAAATAATATGTTTGCACTACTGATTGATTTAGGAATTAATTTCCTTTGGAATTTAAAAAGAATAAAGAAGAAAGGAGACGGAATGCTAACAGTTTTTTTTAAAAGGCACTGGCTTACCATACTTGGAGTGGCAGTAGGAGCAATAGGCGGCTTTTTGTATTGGAGGTTTGTGGGTTGCTCTACGGGTACTTGTCCTATAACTTCTTCACCGGTAAACAGTTCTATATGGGGTGCCGTTATGGGAGGATTACTGCTGAGTATGTTTAAGAGGGAGAAAGACTCTGCGAAATAAAATGATAGTAATTAATTAAAGTAAAGACAATTATGAAGGTAAAAGAATTAACGAAGAAAGAGTTTCTGTCAAAGATAGACGACTTTGAAGCAGATGCAACAGAATGGAAGTTTCTAGGTGATAAACCTGCTATTATAGATTTCTATGCTTCATGGTGTGGACCATGCAAAATGGTTGCTCCTATATTGGAGGAACTAGCGGAAGAATATGAGGGGAAAATAGATATTTATAAGGTAGATACGGAAAAAGAGCAAGAACTGGCTGCTGTGTTTAATATCCGCAGCATACCGAGTATTTTGTTTGTTCCGATGAAAGGAGGACCTCAGATGGCTCAGGGAGCCATGCCTAAATCTTCATTTAAAAAAGCAATTGATGAAGTTTTGCTGGGAGTGAAAAGCAGTGATAACGATAAAAAAGAAAATTAGAAGATATATGAAAACAAGATCAATAACATTCATTCTTTCATTATTCCTTGTATTTGTGGGAGTAACCGCTTGCAACGGCAAGCAAGCCGGAAGTAACAGGAGTGCGGAAGGGACAACGGCAGTTGACAATGGTGCAGCTCCGATCCACATTACTAAAGCCGATTTTTTGAAGAAAGTAGATAATTATGAAGCCGATTCAAAGAATTGGAAATATCTTGGAGATAAGCCTGCTATTATAGATTTCTATGCCGATTGGTGCGGTCCATGTAAGATGGTTGCTCCGCTGCTTGATGAATTGGCAAAAGAATATGCGGATAAAATTGTAGTATATAAAGTGAATGTGGACAAGGAAAGTGGTTTGGCTAATGACTTTGCCATCCGCAGTATTCCTACCATTTGGTTTGTTCCGATGAAAGGAAAACCTCAGGTGGTGCAAGGGGCTTTGTCTAAGGAACAATTGAAGAAGTATATTGATACTGTTTTACTCAAATAGTAATCGACGGTTTCAAGTATATTGTCCTGATATAAATAATATATCTTATCGTATTCCCCGGTATTTATAACCAAGGTATGCGGTAAGATATTTTTGTTTTTTATCTCCTTCGAAGGAGTCTTATCTTTCTTTCTTCAGTGTTTTATAGGAAAGCACATGCCAGCTTACGCCAACGGCAATGAGGAATAATATTATTTTTACCCATAAATAGGGAATGAGAAAAAAGATGCAATAGAGCATGGTTCCCCACATAAACACCATGCAGAGTATTTTGCCACGCAGAGGTATGGCTTTGTTCTCCCTGAAGTTTCGTATGTAAGGCCCTAAATGTTTTTGTTTTAATAACCAGTTATATAAACGGGGGGAACTTTTGAAATACAAGGCAGCGGTGAGAAGCAAAAAGGGAGTGGTAGGCAACAGAGGGACAAATATCCCGATAATGCCTAATGCCAATGAGATGCTTCCGAGGATTATAAACAATGTTTTCATCGCCCGCAAAGATAGTTTTTTAGCCCGAAGTGCGAAAGTAAACGCTGAAAATAGTATCTTTGCTCCCTGTATCGAGGTGACATTAGGTACTGAATCTTTTAATTCTTGCAAATATGTATACTGTTATTAAACGCTTGGAAATATCAGCTTCTCACAGTTTGAAGCTGTCATACGAGAGCAAGTGTGAGAATCTGCATGGTCACAATTGGATTATCACAGTTTATTGCCGTTCAAAAGAACTTAATGCCGATGGTATGGTAGTGGATTTTACCCATATCAAGGAAGCCGTGACTGCCAAACTCGATCATCAAAACCTGAATGATGTTCTTCCGTTCAATACTACTGCCGAAAACATGGCTAAATGGATTTGCGACCAAATACCCTCTTGCTTCAAAGTAGAGGTGCAGGAGTCGGAATCAAATATTGCTGTTTATGAGAAAGATTAATGAAATCTTTTATAGTTTGCAGGGAGAGGGGTTTCACACCGGAACGCCTGCTGTGTTTATACGTTTCTCGGGCTGTAACCTGAAATGTTCGTTTTGCGATACTAAACATGAGGATGGTGTGATGATGGAGGATGATGAAATTGTGGAAGAAGTTCTGAAATATCCGGCAAAGATGGTTATCCTTACCGGAGGTGAACCGGGACTTTGGATAGATGAGGCTTTTATCGACCGTCTGCATCGGGCGGGTAAATGGGTAAGCATCGAGACGAACGGAACAAAGCTGCTTCCGAAGAACTTGGATTGGGTTACTTGTTCTCCGAAACAAGGAGGAGAGCTTCATGTTACTCACATAGATGAAGTGAAGGTTGTGTATGAAGGGCAAGACTTGTCGGAATATGCATGTCTGAAAGCCAAACATTATTTCTTACAGCCTTGTTCGGGGAAAAATACAACGGAAGTGATTGGCTATATACTGCAACATCCTCAGTGGAGACTGAGTTTGCAGACACATAAATTAATAAATATTCAATAAGGGAAATAAAAAAATCTTCATAAACGGAAATCCAAACCGTGTCGGTTTTTGTTATTAGTATGTTATTATTAAATGTTTCATTTATTAAAACATACCTTTATGACCCTTATACTTGCTATTATTCCGGTTCTACTCCTTATTATATTAATGGCGTTTTTCAAAATGTCCGGCGATAAGAGTAGTGTGATTTCTCTTATTGTAACGATGATTATTGCGCTTTTGGGCTTCCACTTTTCGGTTGGTAATCTGTTCTATTCTTTTCTTTATGGAGCATTGAAGGCGGTTTCACCTATTTTGATTATCATCTTAATGGCAATATTCAGTTACAATGTGTTGCTGAAAACCCGGAAAATGGAGGTAATCAAACAACAATTCTCATCTATTTCAACAGATAAAAGTATTCAGGTATTACTGCTTACTTGGGGATTTGGCGGATTACTTGAAGCAATGGCGGGGTTTGGTACGGCAGTTGCCATTCCGGCAGCTATTTTGATTAGCTTGGGATTTAAACCGATTTTCTCGGCCGTGGTCAGTTTGATTGCCAACAGTGTTGCCACAGCTTTCGGTGCTATCGGGACTCCTGTGCTTGTGCTTGCCAAAGAGACTAATCTCGATGTGCTTCATTTGAGTACCAATGTAGTACTGCAACTTTCGGTATTAATGTTTCTCATACCTTTTGTCTTATTGTTTTTAACAGACCATAAGGTAAAGTCCTTACCTAAAAATATAATTTTGGCTTTATTGGTTGGTGGAGTTTCCTTTATCGGTCAGTATGTGGCAGCGCGGTATATGGGTGCAGAGTCTCCCGCTATCATTGGAAGCATTGCTTCCATTATCGTAATCGTTGCTTTTGGTAAACTTACAGCTTCTAAAAAAGAGAAGGAACATAAGAGCAACCTTACTCTGAGAGAAATATTGAATGCATGGAGTATTTATCTGCTAATTCTATTCTTGATAATTCTTACCAGTCCGTTATTTCCGGGGCTGCGCACAACATTGGAAAATAATTGGGTGACAAGAATCAGCCTTCCTATAAATGATTCTTTAATGAACTACACAATTTCGTGGTTAACGCATGCAGGGGTTTTATTGTTTATCGGTACTTTTGTAGGGGGCCTGATTCAAGGAGCTTCCGTTAAAGACTTGTTTGTTGTTCTATGGAATACAGTGAAACAATTGAAAAAGACGTTTGTAACCGTAATTTGCTTGGTCGGATTGTCTACCATTATGGATGCATCCGGTATGATAGGGGTGATAGCCACTGCTTTGGCAGTAGCAACCGGAAGCCTTTATCCGCTGTTTGCCCCGGTGATAGGTTGCTTGGGAACATTTATCACGGGTAGTGATACTTCTTCCAATATTCTTTTCGGAAAGTTGCAATCTACGGTAGCCGGACAAATTAACGTCAGTCCTGATTGGTTGGCTGCGGCAAATACGGTGGGAGCGACAGGTGGAAAGATCATATCTCCACAAAGTATTGCCATAGCAACTTCGGCGGGTAGTGAACAAGGAAAGGAAGGGGAAATATTAAAGGCTGCCATTCCTTATGCTTTGGCTTATGTGGTAATTGCGGGCATAATGGTCTTTATCTTTAGTTGACGACAAATTCTGATAGTAAAACTTAAATATGAAATTATGAAGATTGGCTTATTTATTCCTTGTTATATCAATGCAATATACCCCAATGTGGGAGTTGCATCGTATAAACTACTAAAGAGCTTCGGATTGGATGTTGAATATCCGCTTAACCAGACTTGTTGCGGACAACCAATGGCAAATGCAGGATTCGAGGGTGAATCGGTAGAACTGGCAAAACAATTTGATGAGAAGTTTAAAGACTATGATTACATTGTAGGTCCATCGGCAAGTTGCGTTGCTTTTGTTCGTGATAATTACGGACGATTGGTAAAAACGCATGAGTGCAGCAGTGCGGGTAAGATATACGACCTTTGTGAATTTATCCATGATGTGGTGAAACCAACGAGCTTGAAAGCTAAATTCCCTCATAAGGTCAGTTTGCAGAATAGTTGCCACGGAGTTCGTCTGCTTCATCTTTCTTCGGCAAGCGAACTGAATGTTCCATATTACTCAAAACTGCGTGATTTGCTTTCTTTGGTGGAAGGCATTGAAATAGTGGAACCCGACCGTCCCGACGAATGCTGCGGTTTCGGTGGGATGTTTGCAGTAGAAGAAGCTGCGGTGTCTGTGTGTATGGGACAAGATAAGGTGAAACGGCATATGGAAACGGGAGCGGAGTACATCGTAGGTGCCGACAGTTCTTGCCTGATGCACTTGCAGGGCGTAATAAAGAGAGAGAAGAGTCCGATTAAAACAATTCATATTGCAGAAATATTAGCATCACAACTATGAGTACCATACATTCAATAAGAGCAGCCAAGTTCCTACAAGATAAGAAGTTGGAGGAATGGCAAGATGAAACTCTCTGGCAAGTTCGCGAGAAAAGAGATAAAATGAGCAAACAGCTTCCCGAATGGGAGGAGTTGAGGGAAGCGACAATGAATATAAAGTTATATTCCAACAGCCATTTATATGAACTGCTGCAAGAGTTTGAAAAGAATGCTTTGGCAAACGGAGCGATTGTGCATTGGGCTAAAGATGCCGATGAGTTCAATGAAATTGTTTATAATATCTTGCATAGCCATCAGGTAACCAAGTTTATAAAAAGCAAATCCATGCTTGCCGAAGAGTGCGATTTGAACCCGTATTTGATAGATAAAGGAATAGATGTGGTGGAAAGCGATTTAGGTGAACGCATTCTCCAACTGATGGGATTGCCTCCGAGCCACATTGTTCTCCCGGCAATACATATAAAGAGGGAACAGGTCGGTAAACTATTTGAAGAGAAGATGGGGACGGAAAAAGGGAATTCCGATCCTACCTATCTTACACATGCTGCGCGTAAAAACTTGCGTGATAAGTTTGTCCATGCCCAAGCTGCCATGACGGGAGTAAACTTTGCAGTTGCTTCAACGGGTGAAGTTGTGGTATGCACCAATGAAGGAAATGCCGATATGGGAACTTCCCAACCCAAGTTGCAAATTGCCGGAATGGGATTGGAAAAGATAGTACCCAATCAAGAGTCATTGGGAATATTCACCCGTTTGCTTGCCCGTTCTGCTACCGGTCAGCCTATAACTACTTATACTTCCCACTATCGTAAGCCACGCAAAGGGGGAGAGTTTCATATTATTATAGTCGATAACGGAAGAAGTGATATTTTAGCAAAGAAAGACCATATCAAGACGCTGAACTGTATTCGTTGCGGAGCTTGTATGAATACCTGTCCTGTTTATCGTCGCAGTGGTGGCTACTCTTATACCTATTTTATTCCGGGACCTATCGGAATCAATTTGGGTATGTTGAAATCAGAGCAAAAGTATTATGATAATGTTTCTGCCTGTTCTTTATGTTATTCCTGCTCATTTGTGTGTCCTGTCAAAGTAGATTTGGCCGAACAAATTTATTTATGGAGACAAGATTTGGATAGGATAGGCAAAGCGGATAAAATGAAAAAGGTAATGTCCGGTGGTATGGAGTTCCTGATGGAAAGACCTAAGCTGTTCAATGCTGCATTGTGGATGTCTCCGCTTGTGAATAAATTGCCTCGTTTCATGAAATATAATCGTTTCGATGCGTGGGGTGAAGGTCGTGAACTACCCGAATTCAGCAATGAATCATTTAATGAGATGTGGAAAAAGAATAAGATAAAATAACAGACAAATGATTATGAGTAGTAAAAATCAAATATTGGATAGCATAAAGCAACATACCGGAACGAAATATGAAATGCCCGATTTGAATGCTGTTCACGGGATTTCTTATCCCGATAAAATTGCACAGTTTATTCTGATAATGAAACAAGTGGGAGGAGAAGCCGTAGTAGTGAAAGACAAAGAGAATGTAAATGATCTTATTATGAGTCGTTATCCCGATGCGAAGAAAATTGGTTCTGCTTTGCCTGATATTACTTGTGCAAATTTTAATCCGAATGATATAGACAATCCTGCAGAATTGGACGGTACAGATGTTGCTATTATAAGAGGGAGATTGGGAGTTGCCGAAAATGGAGCTGTATGGATAGAACAGGATATTAAACAAAGAGCATTGTATTTCATATCCGAAAATTTGGTGATTCTGTTGGAACATGATAAGATTGTTGATAATATGCAAGAGGCTTACAAACGTGTTACTACCGGTGAATATGGCTTTGGTACGTTTATTTCCGGACCGTCTAAAACCGCAGACATAGAGCAGGCCTTGGTAATGGGAGCACATGGAGCAAGGGGTGTTACGGTATTGCTTGTCTGAAACCTGCTGTACTTCGGATCGCTTGACAGTTGTCACGTAATCACTTGACAATTGTCGAGCATTTACTTGACAGTTGTCAAGCGATTGCGCGACAACTGTCAAGTGGTTTGTTCTGCTGCATAACTCAGTCTGAACTTGCCCTGTAACGGATATGTATAAACATTGGAAATGGAGCAGATAAATAGAATGTTTTGGACAGTTTTTAGGTAAAATTTCGCAAAAGGGTGACGGCAAAACCCAAAAGTGACGGTAAGTAAAAAGTTGCCGTCATACTTAAAGTAGTTAGTAATGTGTATATTATATAAATTAGTGACGGGTGACGGCAACTTTTTAAACTTATCGCAGAAATAGATAAAGATAGAGTAACGGCAGGTAATCTTTCAGTTCGGCTCTTAATAATTTCAGTGCTTGTTGAATCCTATAATCCACGGTCTTGGGAGATACATTCAAGGTCGTTGCTATTTCTTTGTAACTCATATTCTGAAACCTGTGCATGGTAAAAGCTTCCCGATAAGAGAGTGGAAGATTGGATATTGCGGTTTTTATTCGTTTGTTTAATTCTTCAATGACATAAAAATCGGTATCTTCAAGCATTTCTTGCATCTCTTTATAAAAAAGGGTATCTGCTCTATGCTTCACTTCATCTTTGGTAATTTTATTGATAGCCCTATGATAAGCAGCTTTAAATAAATATTGGCTTAATGATGTGTTTATTATCTGTATATTTCGGTTTTCCCATAACCAAAGCATAATATCTTGAACGATTTCTTCTGCATCTTCTAAATCGACAAATCGATGACAGTATGCACATAGCATAGGATAATATCTTCTGAATAGTGTGTTAAAAGCATCTTTATCCCCTTCCTGCATGGCAGAAAGCAAATGTTTGTCTTCTGTAGGGTGATAGTGTTTCATAGACATATTCTTTCTAAGAACAAAATTATATATTTAATTTAAAAGTTGAGCCTTTTTTTATAAAATTCCCCAATTTAGTTTAGGAATCTTTTATTCTCACTTGTCTTAATAATAAAAGGTAAAAAGAATAGATGAAAGAACAGGATTTGGAAATAACAGATGATTTGCTCTTACGTTACTGTGAAGGAGATGTCTCAGAACAAGAAAGGGTATTGATTGAGGAATGGGTTGCATTATCTGACGAAAATAAACAGATTGCTAAGCAGATTTATACAATTCATGTGGTAACTGATACAATAGAGATCTTAAACAAAGTTGATACAGAGAAAGCATTAGAGAAGGTTAATAATAAGATGTTAGGTAAAAAGAAAGTGCTTTGGTGGGAATGGGTACAACGTGTAGCCGCAGTTTTACTCATTCCTCTTTTAATAGTCTATTGCGTATCTTATTTTAGCCCAACCAAGGAACAACGCGCACAAATGATTGAAATAAAAACGAACCCGGGAATGTTGACTTCGGTAGTATTACCCGATAGTTCGGTGGTTATTTTGAATTCGGAATCTTCTTTGGTTTATCCTTCTTCTTTCAATGGAGAAACGAGGAATGTGACATTAAAAGGTGAAGCTTATTTCTGTGTTGCGAAGGACCAAAACAAAAGATTTATTGTTAATGCTCCGGGAAACACTCAAATTAGAGTTTATGGAACATCATTCAATGTTGAGGCTTATCCCGAGGAAGGAGTAGTAAATACTACTTTGGTTTGTGGTAAAGTTAGTTTTGTTTCCGGAGGCAGACAGGAAGTAATAATGAAACCGGGGCAAAAGGCTAAATATAATATAAGTAATGGTTCGGTTACTTTAGGGAAGACCTTTGTCGATGGAGACATTGCTTGGAAAGATGGTAAGCTGATATTTAGAGATACTCCGTTTGATGAGGTGCTGAAAAGCCTTAGTAAACGATATAATGTTGATTTCGTGATTAAGCGTGACAAATTGCATGAATACTCTTTTACCGGAGTCTTTGAGCATCAGCGATTAAGCAGGATATTAGAGTATTTCAGAATATCATCGAATATTAAATTCAGATATATGAATGAGAGTAACAGAGATATTAACCGGGAGAAAGAAAAGATAGAAGTTTATTAACCTTTTAAAATAATACTATATGAGAGAACATGCACCTTAAAACAAAAACATACGGAAAAATATTGGCGTATTTCTCCGTATGAAAAAGTTAACTTTAAAAACGAACCTGTTTGGCGACAGGTAAAGTCCTTATTTTTTTACTAAATCAATACAAAGTTATGAAAAAACACAGTTCTATCCAATTATTAGGGATATTATATTCCCTAATGAGGGGAATTAACAAAATTCCACTTGTTATGAAATTGTCGGTCTTTATGTTATTTTGTTTTGTTGGCTTTATGTCTGCTAACAATAGTTATGCTCAGGAGACATTGCTTGATATTGCTGCCCGGAATAAAACCGTAGAAGCGGTATTGAGCGAAATAGAACATCAATCCGAATTTACTTTCTTTTATAATAATAAGCAAGTTGATGTTCATCGTGCTGTTTCTGTAAAAGCTAACAAGGAGAACATATTTAAGGTTCTCAATGAAGTGTTTAAAGGAACAAATGTTGTTTATAAAGTGCTTGATAAGAGTATAATACTCTCAGATAAAGCCATTACAGCAGAAAATGCGTTCCTTCAACAAAATGATAGGATAAAAGGACAGGTTGTCACTGCTGACGGTGAGCCTATCATTGGAGCAAATGTCATTATTCAAGGAACCACTAACGGTACTATTACCGACCTTGACGGAAACTTTTCTTTAGAAGCAAAGAAAGGTAGTATCATTAAAGTATCTTATATAGGTTATACAGATAAGACTGTGACCGTAGGTAATCAGAGTACCATAAGAGTTGTGTTGGAAGAAGACACAAAAGCTTTGGATGAAATTGTGGTTATCGGTTATGGTACGGCAAGAAAGAGCGACTTGACCGGTGCTTTGTCACAGGTTACAAGCGAATCGTTTGCAGAACAGAATGTAACCCGTGTAGACCAAGCCTTGCAGGGACGTGCTCCCGGTATTCAGATTTCTAATACAGTAGGTGCGCCAGGGGGTGATGTCCGTATCCGTATTCGTGGAACAAACTCTGTATTGGGTGATAATAGTCCGTTGTTTGTAATTGATGGTTTCGTAGGAGCCGACTTTAATATGTTGAATCCTGATGATATTAAATCTATTGAAGTATTAAAAGATGCTTCTTCCACTGCTATTTACGGTTCACGTGGTGCAAATGGTGTAGTCTTAATTACTACAAAGAGTGGGGGTAAAGACGGTAAAGTAAAAGTCAACTACTCGGGTAATGTATCTTTCTCCAGTATATTGAAGAACTATGATGTTTTAAGTGCCGGTGATTTTGCCCAGTTGGCAAACGAACAAGATGATGCAATGGGAGTGGCTAAGCATACATTCACTGATGTTGAAGTGCGCGATTATTATGCAAACGGTGGTTTTGATTACTTGGATGCTATCTTCCGTACAGCTATTTCCAACCAACATCAGTTGAGCATTGCAGGGGGAACGGAAAAGACCCAATATCGTATTTCCGGTAACTACTTGAACCAACAAGGTATCGTTAGAGAATCTGATTATAAGAGATATACGGTACGTGCCAATATCTTCACGAAAGTAAATGATAAGCTATCATTCCGTTTCAATGCAAACGGTGCTTCTTCAATAGGAAAGAACAACCAAGGCAGAACAGGTGCAGGTAACCCGGTGGTACAGGCTTTGGCATGGGCACCAACTACCAATCCTTACGATGGAGAAGGTGGTTATGTTATTTCCGATCCTGTTGGCTCTATTAAGACTAATCCGCTTTCAATGATTTATGATACAGAGAATATCCGTGAAAGAACATTTATCAACTTAATGGCAGGTGCCCGTTATGAAATTATCCCGGGATTGTCTGTTGACTTCCAAGCAGGTACCGACCTTGGTTTCTATAATAATAAGAACTGGAGCGGTAACTATGCTTCAAATAATGCGCCGAGTGCATCGAAATCAAGTAATAAATCCGTCACACTGCAAACAACCACACAGCTTTCTTATGACAAAACTATTGCAAAGATACACCATATCAATGCGGTTGTTGCTTTTGAAACACAAAAGTATGATTGGGAATCCCTGTCAGGATCGGCTTCCGATTTGAAGTTTGCTGAGTTGAAGTATGATAATCTGGCACAAGCTAAGTCTGTAAGCGCAGGTTCCGATTATTCCATGTGGGCGTTGCTTTCTTATTTGGGACGTATCAACTATACATTAATGGATAAGTATATGTTCTCTTTCTCGGTAAGACGCGATGGCTCTTCCAAGTTTGCCGACGGTAATAAATACAGTACATTCCCTTCGGGAGCTATTGCATGGAATCTTGGTAATGAAGAATTCATTAAGAAACTGAACGTGTTCAGTAAATTGAAGATCAGAGCAAGCTGGGGATTGACAGGTAGCCAGGCTATCGAGCCTTATGCCACTCTTTCCAATTATAATACAAGCATTTATTATGCTTTTGATACAGGCGGCAAAACCAATGGTATACAAATGGGTAATCCGGGTAATAAAGACTTGAAATGGGAAACAACAGAACAGAAAGACTTCGGTATTGAATTTGGCTTCTTTGACGGACGCTTAAATGTGGAACTTGATTATTACATCAAAGATACCCGTGACTTGCTTTTGAATAAATCCGTACCTTACTATATGGGTGGCGGCAGTATGACTGCCAATGTTGGTAACATCCGTAACAAAGGTTTTGAAATGAGTGTCAGTGCAGATGTTATTTCTACTAAGAACTGGAACTGGAAGAGTACCTTTAATTTCGCTTCCGTTCACAATGAAGTGACTAGTTTAGGAGATGAAGAACAGATATTTTCACATCCTGATGTAGCAGGTTTGAATGGTCAGCCGGAATTTATATATAAAGTGGGCGAATCATTGGGTTCATTCTGGGGATTGAAATATTTAGGTCCGTGGCAAAAAGATGAAGCTGCCGAAGCAGCTAAGTACGGATGTATACCGGGCGATGCACATTATGAAGACTTAGACGGTAACTTCTCTATCGACGGTTCCGATTATCAGATTATTGGTAACGGTATGCCTAAGTATTCACTGGGATGGAACAATACGGTTACATTCAAGAACTTTACATTGAATGCTTTCTTCCAGGGAATGTTTGGAGCCAGCAAGATTAACTACACACGTTGTCTTCACATGATGGCCTCACGCGATGCCCGTAAAGCCACTCTTGCCGAAGCAAAAGATCGTTATATTCCAGGCAAACAGGAAGATGCTTGGCTGCCTGCATGGAGTCCCACAAGTAAATGGGAGCCTCAGTCTACACTATTCATGGAGAATGCAAACTATTTGAGAATGAAAAACTTAAGTTTAGGCTATAATTTCAAAATAAAGAAACTGGCTGAGATCAGAGTTTCTTTGAATGCAACAAACTTGTTTACCATTACCAAATATAAAGGTATAGATCCGGAATCAAGTAACTTAGGCGGCGGTGGCTCGGATATTCAGCAAGGAATAGACTACGGAGCATATCCTAACTCGAGAACTTATACTATCGGACTTGACGTAACCTTTTAACTAACGCTTAAAGTTTATAACAATGAAAAAAATATTATATACTGCAATATTGTCAGCCGTAACATTGTTTAATACAGGCTGTTCGGACTTTCTCGATGAAGACACGAGAGGTAAAGTCTTTGATAATGTATTGGAGAGCCAGAATGGATTGGAAGCAGCTTTGATTGGAGCTTACAGAGGTTGGGCTAACTGCTGGACTTATGGTTTCAATAATGGCTGGGCTACCGAAATGACATTGGGAGGTGACGACCTTACTTGTCCTCCGGGAACAGGAAATACACAAGAGTATGACCGTTATGATGTGAAAAACAGTAATTCAAGTTCGCCTACCGTATATTGGGGATGCTATAAAGCCATTCAAGGAGCCAACAACGTTCTTGAGAATTATCAGAACTGCCAAGGCGATGCCGAAGTCGTTAAGCATATAGTGGGCGAAGCTCATTTCATCCGTGCTTACAGTTATTATTGGCTGGTAAGATGCCACGGTGCGATTCCTTTGATGCTTACTGCGAAGTTCGACCTTGCAGATTTGACAAAAGACGTATCATCGGTGAAAGACATCTATACTCAGATAGAACAAGATTTGGATGATGCCTATAACATGCTTGGCGACACCCGCAGGAACGATGAACCGGGACGTCCGAACAAAGGCTCGGCAGCTGCTCTTTTGGCAGAAGTCTATCTGTCGGAAGCAGGATGGCCGTTGAAAGAAACCGATAAGTATGCAAAGGCAGCCGCCAAAGCCAAAGAAGTTCTTGACAATAAAGCCAAGTGGGGATTCGATTGGGAAGACTCTTATGATGTACTTTATGAAAACGACGAAACGAAATCCGGCATAAACAAAGAAGACATCTTTACCATCCCATGTAATAAGGCGAATGGCAATACCATTAATGCAATGTATGGTTTCTGGGCATACCCGGGCGAACTCGGCGGATGGGACGTGGTCTTCTCCGAACTTACTTTCTTCAATGAATTCCCCGAAGGCGTGCGCAAGGATGCAACGTTCAATTACACTGTCACTAAAGAAGACGGGACTGTAATTGCATGGCAGGACTTGAAATACAAACGTCCGTATTACAAGAAGTTGATGAAGAGCGACAAAGCCCCTAATTACTATGCTTATGATTCATCTATCCCGATGCGTATGTTGCGTTTCACCCAAACAGCTTTGACTTATGCCGAAGCAAAGGCACGTACAACGGAAGGTCCGGATGCCCAAGCATACCAATGTTTGAATAAAATCCGTCAGAGAGCCGGTTTGGATACTTATTCCGGTTTAGGCGCAGCCGACTTTGCCGATAAGTGTGTTCAGGAACGTGCGTGGGAACTTTGTGGCGAACGTTCAAGATGGTTTGACATGGTTCGTCTTGAAATCGTAAAGGACGTTGTGGCAAAGAAAGATCCGAAAGATAACCAGCCTATGCATGCCATAACCGAGAAAGACTACGTATTCCCTATTCCTCAATACGATGAATTGCTGAATGCGAAACTGAATGCAGGCGATTAATCCCTGAATATTAAGATAAAGCAAAAGGAACATTAGTTCCTTTTGCCCTTATCATTAAACTGTTTTGAAACTATACTTAAATAACTTGACAGTTGTCAATTAATAACTTGACAGCTGTAATGTATATACTTGACAGCTGTCAAGTTATTAATTGACAACTGTCAAGTTACTTAAGTATAAGCATAAAAAGACAAAGTTTCCCTTATTAATATGTTTAACTTTCCTGTATAATCATCTTGCCTTTAAGGTAAGACTAATATCACTATGCTTATGAAACACATAACTAAAAGAGAAAACCGGCAATGGATAGTACAAGGATGCTTGTTGTTGGGGCTTCTTGCATCGCAAGGAGTATCGGCACAAGTGAAACTTGAAGAGAAAAACTTAACCATTCCTTCTTATGAACAGAAAGCTCCCAATGTAATGCCCCGTTTCTATGAAGGCAAGAGCCATCAGGGAGTGCAACGCAGAATTTACCCTTATCCCTTTGATGACGGATTGACTCCCAATAAACAGGACCGGGAACATCCGATGATTCATGTGGAGAATGAATTTATAGATTTGGCAATCAGTCCCGAATTAGGCGGACGTATCTATTACGCCGATGATAAAACAAACAACTACAATTACCTTTATCATAACCATGTGGTGAAACCTTCGCTTATCGGTATGCTCGGAAACTGGGTATCGGGCAGCTTGGCTTGGGGTTATCCTCATCATCATGGTCCTAATACAGTAGAGTCCATGGGATATAAAGTAGAGGAAAAGGCAGACGGAACCAAAACCATTTGGGTGCGGAGTTGGGACAGGCGCCACCGTCTCGAAGTGGAAGTGGGTTACTCCATTTATCCCAATTCTTCTATTATAGAAATGACTATTCATCCGAGAAACAGGACAGCCATATCCAATTCTTTCCTGTTCTGGTCTAATCCTGCCGTGCATTGCGACTCGGCTTATCAGGTAATTTTCCCGCCTTCGGTGAAGTATGTCACCTTTCACGGAAAGAATCAAATGACCGCATGGCCCATAGCCGACAGCCGTTTCAACGGATACGACTTTACGGGGATGGACATCAGTTGGTGGAAGAATACGCATGTACCTTCTTCTTTCTTCTCATGGGACCCGCGCGAAGATTACTTTGGCGGATATGATCACAACAAACATGCCGGTACTGCTTGGGTAGGCAATCATTACATTTGTCCCGGGATGAAGTATTGGGCGGACGGAAATAATCCGAACGGACTGAAAACAAACGAAGGACTGACCGATGCCGATGGACGTTACATTGAGTTAATGGCAGGTTTCTACACCGATAACCAACCGGATTACAGTTGGTTGCAACCCTATGAAACCAAGATAGGAAAGATGATTTGGTTCCCTATCCGGGAGTTGGACGGGTTGAAGTATGCCAATCGTCACGGAGCAATGAATTACTTTATAAACGGACAAGCACTCGATGTTCGTCTCAATGCTACTTCTCCTCACAAAGCTGCACGCTTGGTTATCGGTGGAAAGAACGGAAGCCTGATTGATGAAAAGATTAGCATCGGTCCCGCCGAGCCTCGTAAGTTCACATGCAATATGCCGGCAGGGGTGGGAGAGAACGATTTGGATATTGCTCTTTATGACGAGAACGGCAAAGTGTTGTTGGCATATCGTCCGGCAGATCATCCTACTCCCGGTTATGATAAACCTGAGCCGATGAAGCCTTTCTCCACACCGGAAGAAATGAAATCCGTGGAAGAACTTTACTTGGCAGGCTTGCGTCTAGACCAGTTCTATAATGCTTCCATGGACCCGATGCCTTATTATCTGGAAGCATTGAAGCGCGATCCGGGAAACTATGATGTAAATACTCAGTTGGGCATTAAGAGCATGAAAGCTTATGATTGGACGGCTGCCGAGAAATATTTCCGCACGGCGGTGGAACGTATTACCTCACATTATACCCGTCCGAAGGATGGTGAAGCACAGTATTATTTGGGAATAACCTTGCGTGCTTTGGGCAAAGATGCCGATGCTTATGATAATTTGTACCGTTCCTCATGGTCATCGGCTTGGCACACGGCGGCTTACTATCAGTTGGCGGAGATGGATTGCTTGCGTGGCGATTATCCTACGGCATTGGAGCACTTGGAACTTTCCATTGCTACCAATACGGACAACATGCGTGCCCGGAACCTTAAGGCTTATGTGCTCCGCAAGTTGAACAGGGCAGAAGAAGCGGAAACTCTTTTGCGTGCCACCATTGATACCTGCAAGATAAATCACATGGCGTTGAACGAACTATATATTCTTCGCAATAACAAAGCGGATATGGATGAACTGAACCGCTTGATGCGGGATGATGTGCAGGATTATCTTGAACTTTCTACCGAATATATGCAAGCAGGTGCTTATCCGGAAGCGTTTGATGTGCTTGCCCGTATGGAGCAGAAAGGGAACAAGTTCCCGATGTTGTATTATGCAATGGGCTATTATTCCGAATTGATGAATAACAAGGATAAGGCTTTGGAGTATTATAAGAAAGCAGCTTCCATGCCTTCCGATTATTGCTATCCGTTCCGTTTCGAGGAGATTTATATGCTTCGCAGCGCAATGGCAATGAATCCGGCAGACGCCCGTGCTCCCTATTATTTAGGAAACTTGTATTATGAGCATCAACCCGAAGAAGCTATCGCTTTATGGGAACAGGCGTTGAATCTGGATAAATCTTTCTATATCACTTATCGTAATTTGGGCTGGGCTTATAAAGAGAAGCGCGATTACAAGAAGGCTTTGTCTTACTTGCAACAAGCATTTGCATGCAATAACAAGGATGCCCGTTTGCTGTTCGAACTCGATGAACTGAACGACCTCAACAAACTTTCTCCGAAAGAGAAGTATGACTTCCTGAAAAAGAACATAACTTTGGCAAAGACACGTTCGGAAACAACCTTGCGCCTTGCTACCTGTGCTGTTGAGAACGGCAAGTATGAGGAAGCAATCAACATAATGGATAATAACTTTATCATTGAATCCGAAGGTGCACGCGATATGCAGGATAATTACTTGGATAGTTATGCGTTGCTTGCTTTGAAGTGTGCCGGTAAAAAGCAGTATGATAAGGCTCTCGGATATATGGATAAAGCTTTGGCTTACCCTATCGGGCTTTATGGCCGTTCCATCTATGCACGCTTGTATTACATTGCAGGTTGCATCAATCAGAAGAAAGGCGATGCAGCTAAGGCACAGGAGTATTTCCAAAAGGCTGCCGATGTAACTATCGACCGCCGCAGCGATTGGGAATATAACTTTAATAAAGGTATGGCTCTCATTGCTTTGGGTAAGCAACAGGAGGGAAAGCAGTTATTGCAGGATATTCTGGATAACATGAATAAATCCGGCGAAGCATTCTTTACTCAGTTCGAGGGCGGTAATCAGGATTCCGACAAGCGTGTAGCCAATAATCACTATTATGCAGGCTTGGCTTATGAAGGTTTGGGCGATTTGAATAAAGCTAAGGAAGAATATAACCGGGCTTTGATGCTTAATCCGTCCCACACTTGGGCGCATGCGCATCTGAATGCATTGAAATAAACGGGATTATGAGAAAAACATTAGTTATATTATGCAGTCTTTTAGTAACGGTGGCCTGTCGGTATGGATGGGCTGCCGATACCGGAAGTGCATCGGTCTATACTCAAAAGCCTGTTGATACCGAAGCGGTTTACTTTACTCCCGGGAACTTCGGTATCAAGGCGGACGGGACTATGGATGTGAGCGATGCTTTGCAAAAGGCATTGAATCAGGTAAAGGAAAAGTATAACTTCGGCATAGTGTTCCTGCCTGAAGGAAAGTATAAGATCAGCAAGACGATCTATGTTCCTAATGCTGTGCGCCTGATTGGCTATGGTGCCAAACGTCCGCTTGTGTTTCTTGCTAAGAACTCTCCGGGTTATCAGAAAGAAGTGGCAGAGGATAAAGGCAAAGCCAATTATATGTTCTGGTTCACAGGGGCAATCGTCCGTCCGGGTGAAGCTCCGAGAGATGCAGGTGCAGGAACGTTTTACAGTGCAATCTCCAATGTTGACTTGAAGATAGAAGATGGCAATCCTCATGCGGTTGCTTTGCGTACGCACTTTGCCCAACATAGCTTTGTGTCTAATGTGGATGTATGGATTGGCAAAGGCAAGGCAGGTTTGTTCGATGTAGGCAATGAAATGGAAAACGTCCGCTTCTTTGGTGGAGACTATGGAATCTATACTACCAAGACTTCCCCAAGTTGGCAGATGATGATGATAAATACCTACTTTGAGGGACAATGCAAGGCAGCTATCCGTACACAGGAAGGAGGGCTTACTATTGTTCGCTTGCATGCAAAGCAAGTCCCGACAGTAATTGAAGTGAATCCCGAACGTTCGGATAAGATTTATATGGAAGATTGTACCTTTGAACAAGTGAAGCAAGCCGGTATTGTCATCGGGAATGAGGGATATTCTCCCAATCAGTTGAGTATGCGCAATGTGGTATGTAATCAGGTTCCTGTCCTCATCCGGTACCGTGAAAGCGGTAAGCGTATCTTGGGTGAGGGAAGAATATATAATGTGAAAGACTTCTCTCATGGGATACATGTGAAAGACATGGCTGCGACTCCCGTGTTTGATACGCATATCGAGATAGAAGCATTGAAAGGCATGCCGGAAGCTCCGAAGAATGATATTCCGGCTTTGCCTTCCATGAAGGCTTGGGTAAGCGTGCGCGATTTAGGTGCGAAAGGTGACGGAGTAACCGATGATACTGAGGCTTTCCGGCAGGCAATCGGCAGGTACGATGTTGTTTATGTTCCGCAAGGCTGGTATGTTGTTTCGGAAACATTGAAGTTGAAGGATAACACTTGCATGATTGGATTGAATCCTGTTTCTACTCAACTCATACTCTTGGAAAGCACTCCGGCTTTTAGTGGATTCGGTGCTCCGAAACCTTTATTGGAATCCTCAATGGGCGGTAAGAATCTTGTTTCGGGTATAGGTCTTAATACAGGGGCTTATAACTATCGTGCAGTGGGCTGTAAGTGGATGGCAGGTAAAGACTCCTATTTCAATGACGTAAAGTTCTTGGGTGTTCATGGTACAATGGATAAAGGAACTGCCGATAAGAATCAAGCACCACGCAGACAGGGACGAAAGATTAGCACCCCAACAGAACCTGTTGCCGATTTGGGAAAGGATCAGGCTTGGGACAATCAGCATTGGAGCCTGTGGGTAACCAATGGGGGAGGTGGAATATTTAAAGATATATGGACTGCAAGCACCTATGCCACCAGTGGGCTGTATGTAAACAATACATCTACCGAAGCCCGTATCTATGCTATGTCTGTGGAGCATCATGTTCGCAATGAAGTTCGTTTCAATAAGGTATCTAATTGGAAAGTCTATGCTTTGCAGCTAGAGGAAGAAACCCGTGAAAGCCCTGATTGCCAACAGATAGAGTTGCAGGATTGCAGCAATATGATGTTTGCCAACTTATATCTGTTCCGCGTTATTCGTGTAAATACTCCTTTTCCTTATGCTATCCGCACATGGAATTGCAGGAATATAGAGTTCTATAATATGCACAACTTTACACAAATGCGTTTCACTACGGATTTGATGTGCTATGATATGAATACGGAACAGGATGTTCGCCCGTGGGAGCTTACCCGCTTAACGATAACAGGCAATGAACCACGCCTGAATCCTTTGAATGCCGAGGCGGGTAAAGTAGAGCGTTTGGCTACGGGGTTCGAGTATGCCGAAGGCATTACCCGCGATAGTAAAGGAAATGTGTATTTCAGTGAGCAGCGTATGCGCCGCATTTACAAATGGGATGCGGAGAAAGAGCAGCTTTCATTGATAGCAGACTTGCCGTGGCAACCCTTGTCATTGGCATGCGATACCAAAGACAATCTCTTGGTATTCTTTAAATACTATCCTCAGCCGGGAAATAGGATAAACGGCAAACAGGAAAGTATTACCGAATTGCCCGATGCGGCAGGTACTACATTCAGCCATTGGGGAAACTCGGGCTTTGCTACTTGGGTATATTCTATCAATCCTGATAATCCGGAAGAAACGATTCGTTTATTGGATAGAGTGCCTATGGGAAGCATTAAGAATGTGGCAAAAGCCATTTATCCGGCACATCGCTGGAGGGATTTGCACGACTTTGATGCCATATCCGTTTGGCAGCCCGTGAATTGTTTTGTCGCTCCCGATGGTGTTACCGTTATTCCTGAGTGCTATGACTTTGCCCGTTCTTCTTCTGTTCTCGAAGCTGTTCCGGGTAAGCCATTCTATGCAGCCGACGAATATAACAGGTTACTTGCCCGTATGGATGTGAATCCGGATGGAACGTTGGCTAATCTTACTCACTTTGTGAATCAGGGAGAGTTTGGTTCGGCAGTAGACAGCAAAGGCAATGTGTATGTTGGCGACGGTCATGTGTATGTTTTCAATGACAAAGGCGAAAGGATAGATATTATCCGTCTGCCCGAACGTCCCACATCTTTGGTGGTTGCCGGTAAAGACGGTAATACATTGTTTGTAGCAGCCCGTTCGTCTTTATACAGATATACTATTAATCACAAATAAAATCGTTCTTATGAAAAACAGTTTAAAAAGTATTCTTTTTGCATTTACCACGTTGGCAATGGTACAATGTGCGCCACCCGTTCATAAGGTTGCGTTCGATAGTACGAAAGAACTCTCAGGTCAGAAGTTTGCTTTGAAGGATATTAATCCCGAATTGCCTGCTGACTGGGATGACTATAATTATGTAGTTTTGGAGTATAAGATCAGTACTCCGCAACGTTTTCAATTAGGCTTTACTACAGATAACGGTTACAATGAATTACGTATCATGTCTTATGTGCCCAATGCATGGAACAAGTTGGCAATTCCTTTGAAGTATTTCACGGAACTGCCTGATGCAGCAGTCGATTTGGCGGCAACATTCAATCATGCCCGTTACATGGGTTGGGTAAACTTGGGGGGCAAGCGTGGTCCGCTTCATGGAGTAGACTCTGTGGGAGTCCGTATGAGGAAGCCGATAGGTGCACCTACTATTGAAATCCGTAACATTACTTTGGCGGTAGACGATCCGGGTGATGTATATATGGGTGAGCAACCTGCTATTGATGAGTTCGGACAATCAACTTTGGTCGATTATCCCGAAAAGGCTGCGTCTTTGGAAGAATTGGAAGCTGAATGGAGAGCAGAGGAGAATGAAGTTGTGTCTACCGAAGCTTATAATTATTCTAAGTTCGGCGGTTACAAACAGCAACAGGTGAAAGGTACAGGATTCTTCCGTACCGAGAAGATTGGCGATCGCTGGTGGTTTGTTGATCCCGAAGGTTATTTATTCCTGAGTGTCGGTATTGATTGTGTTGGTGTTGGCGGTGGTGGTAACATCCGCGATGTGGAACACCGCGCCGGCATGTATAAGGAACTTCCACCTGCCGACCTTATGGAACGCTTTGGTAAACAGGGACGCCGCAGGGCTAACAACGGTTCGTTCGGCTTATGGAATCAAGTTCGTCGCTTTGGTGATGACTTTCCTACCAAATCAAAAGAACTTGTAATCAAACGAATGGATAAGTGGGGGTTAAATACAATTGCAAACTGGAGTGACAATGAGATTATGGCAATGAACCGCAAAGCATTTCTTCTTCCGCTTCACGGGCTTGGGCTGGCACCGGATTTGATGGGACTTTGTGACATCTATGATTCCGAGTTCCAAGCTATGATAGATAAAAACCTTTCTGAAACAACCAAAGACTTGAAGGATAATCCTTGGCTGGTTGGTTATTTCATAGGCAATGAACCTGCATGGCTCAATGAGGAAGTACGTCTTTGCGACCTGATACTTACCGGTAAAGAACGTCCTATCAAAGGCGCATTGCAACAATATCTTGCTAAGAACGGCGACAATGAGCAAAACCGTAAAGACTTTGTTCACGAAACATTCCGTTCGTTCCTTATCGACGTAAATAAAACATTGAAAAAGCATGATCCGAATCACCTTAATTTAGGTATACGCTTTGGCGATCCTGATAAGTTACAGCCTGAGATTCTGAAAATTTGTAGTGAAACATTCGATGTATTCAGTTTCAATTGCTATCAATTAGTTCCTGACGAAGCTATGCTTAGCCGTGCATTGGAAATAACAGGTTTACCGATGATTATCGGAGAATATCACTTTGGTACGGTAGATCGGGGACTTGCACAGTCTCTATGGCAAGTAAACTCTGAGGCACAACGTGGAGTGGCTTACAGATATTATACTGAGAATGCTTACGCTCATCCGGGATTAATCGGCACAGGATATTTTCAGTGGTGCGATCAGGATATAACGGGACGCTTTGATGGTGAAAACTATAACTGTGGTTTGATTGATGTAACAGACCGTCCGTATAAGGAGCAAGTTGAGGCTATGATGGAAACTGCCAAAGTTTTGTATAACGTTCATAGCGGCAATCAAGCCCCCTTTGACCAAGCACCGGTAGATGCTCGCGGGCATGAAGCGATTCCTGATTTATGGAATAAATAAGATGAATAATAAAATAAGGGCTTCCAACTCGTGGAAGCCCTTCTACTTGTCAAAGTGTTAGCTTCATGCCAATGAAGCTGAAGTATCTAAAAATTTATTTCCAATACTTTTCAAGGCCATTGATAGAATTTTTGTTTCGTCCTCTGTAAATGGTATTGTTCCATTGATTTTTTTATAGAGCCATGTCCTATCCTTGCCAAAATATTCTTTAGCAATATACGACAAAGAAACTATTTCCGAAATATCTCCCAGTTCTTTTTTCAAATCCTTATCAATTTTTGGGGATTTTGAACTTCTTCTTTCTTTCATTACTTCACGGAGATATTGTCCGGCTAACCTTCGTTGTTCTGGGGGAACAGACTTCATTAAAGCATGAAACTTAATATCATGTGCTTTTCTTTCTTCTTCAGTTTTGAGAGAGCAGAACTCTTCAAAACTTGCTCTGATTCTTTCTTTCAACTCTTCCATAACTCTTTTTGTTTAGTATTATGATGAAGATTTGAGGTAGCCCCGAAGGACTACCAGAAATCATTCATCTGTCAAAGCGTCAACTATTCCTTTGCAGTCTTCGTTGATTAACTTGTCCAGATCCTCCTGCGTGTACCACTTGTCTTCGATAAGTTGTTCTTCATGCCGGAGGAGGAATCGTAAATCTTCAAGATACTCATCCCGGCCATTTAGGTCTTCTTCAATTATTGGCATTGCCATCACTTTTGACATTACAAAGATAATCATCATTTGATGAATACCAAAATTAAATCTTGCTTTTTTTCTTCAAATGATGATTTGAATAGAATCGTAGTTTACCAAGTCTTATGGCAAAAGGTTGTTAAGATGACCTCCCATAGCATATTGATTGCTGATAATTAGTGTTATGTATTAAGAATATAACGATGGAGTATACTCCGTTTGGAGTCAAAACTTATGGCCTATAAATATAAAACAGCTATAATCTTATGATTTATAGCTGTTTATCCTTGCACGGGAGGAGAGGCTCGAACTTTTTTCCTCTCTGGGCAGCTCTATATAATTACTCACAATGCCTTTACGTTCAGGTTGATTATTAAATTTATCTCAAAAATGTCCGAAATCTGTCCGGCCGTTACTCACTTATCTTATTGGTAAGTAATTGGTTGAATAGCTTTAGCTCCTCAATCCGTTTATCTTTCTCCTCCAATAGTCTTTCTAAGCCTTCGATTTTAATTTCAGCCTCTGTATTTTTAGGGCTGTATTGGGGACGTTCAAAAAAGACATCCATTGATACTTGGAAGAAATCGGCAATCTTTTCTAAGGTTTTAACCGTGGGATTTCCGGTTTCCAATTGTTTAATGGAGCCATTCCTTTTGTTTGGATCGGGGTATAGATACTCTAAGAGATCTTTGACTAAGAGGCCGCGTTTTTTGAGTAGCTCTTTTATGATTTGTCCGTTATACATATTCATCAATATTTAGGTACTATATAAACTACTTGTCCAAATCTGATCCGCTTACATCGGCACATTCGGCATTGTCGCCCTCTGGGACAATCATTTTTTTCGCTTTTGTTTCTATGATTTCAATTGTTCTTTGTTGGGAAAGAACTGTTTCTGATAGGTTTTTTAAAACATCGAAAACTTCTCTATCAATAGTTACTTGACCTAAATTAGATTTCTCGGTATTAAAGTCCTCATTATCTTGCAGTAAATATCTGGTATTATAATTAGGAAATGATAATAATTTGGTGATAATACCTTTGGGGATTGGTCTTTTCCCTCTTTCTAAGCTACTGACAAATCCTTGTGTACATCCAAGAATATTGGCTAAATCTATCTGAGATAGATTGTTGTCTTTTCTAAATAGTTTAATATCAATCATATAGTATCTGGATATTAGTGATTATTATCAAATTAATACCAAAATATTTGCAATATTGGTATTAATTGGTTTTATTTGCACCGTGTTACTATGAATAACATCACGAAGGTAATAAAAACATGATGTAGAACGATATTAATTTTTAAAAATCTATTTTATATGGTATTTTCAGAGTATATAAATGGGCTTCCTAATGTGAAGCAAGAGACAATTAACATGCTGGCACAATTAACGTGTTCCAGTGTGATGACCGTTTATCGTTGGATAAATGGTAGTGTGACACCTCCCCCCTTAAAACAAAAAATTATAGCGGAGTATCTGAAGATGGATGTTCAAGAACTTTGGCCGGATAATGTGGAGAAGAATATACTTAATCATTAATAGAATCAAAGAAAATGATTAGAAAATTGACAGAGAAAGAAAAAGCGTTTCTGCTTGATTTACGGGGAATAATGGTAAAGCATGGTGCCCTATTAAGTGTGGAAAATAATAGAGTGTGCATAGATTTGAATTACTCGAAAAACAAAGAAATGGAATCGATAGTGTTGCCCGAACCAATAAGTACATTCTATGATTTAGATGATGTGATAGAACAAAATTCTTAAAAATAAACCTTATGAAGATACATTACTTTTACAGAAGAGACTATTCGACCGGTTTCTATAATCTTGAAATAATAGCTTGGTTAGAAGAGAGAGAAATTTCAAGTCGAGGCATTGTGAGGTTAAGTTTTACGAGGTTGGAGAGACTAAAAATCTTTCTTTCAAAAAGTGAAAATTTTCATGTTCATACCATTGACCATGATTTTGGTGAGAAAAGCGCGTATGGGCATTGGGCTCATACGCGTAAAGAATTAATGGAAGATATGGAGAAAAAGGAGTTAGTGCCCATTTCTCAGCGTAATTATGAAAGATTTCGGAAAGTGGCTCTGGCGCTTTATCAAAAGCAAACTTTGGTTGATTTCTCTCATTTCAAAGGAAGGCAGAACTATACCATTCGTCAGATAATAGGAGATTAGCATCTAATAATATAGAAAGGAATAAACTATGGACAAAGAAAAAGAAATTCAAAACTATGCCTTATGCTTTGCATCGGCAATTGAAGATGTGGTCCGAAATGATGAAAATGAGAACTACATTGAGGTGAGTGATAAAAATGCAACAGAGGTAATGACAGGGCTGATATTAGGGGCGGGGTTCGCTTTTAATAGACTAACTGGGAGTAAATGCAACTATTTGGAATTTACTCATGTGGCTAATCAATTAGTTGTGCAGTATCTAATGAAACACGGAGACGTAGCTACTGAGAAAACGACATTTAACGGATAATGAAATAGGTATGAATGGAATAATAATTAATGATGAACTTCATGAGTTAGTTTCATTGAGAATCAGCCCTCCGTGTGATAATTGCAGCCTGCAAGAAAATTGTGAAAAGACTGAATTTTTCTTATGTACTGTAATTGCTGGGCGGCACAAATCTGATGAACGTTTTGTCAATCGTGGTAAGGCGAAAGAATTTATTGAGAAACAAAATTCATAACAAAATAAAAATGAATAAGGACAGACGTAAAAGGATTCAGGGCATTATAGATCAGTTGACTGATTTAGAAACTGAAATTGAAGAGATTCAGGATGAAGAGCAAGAAGCATACGACAATTTCCCTGAGTCACTACAAGAAGGCGAGAAAGGTGAAAGAATGTCAGATGCAATTGATAGCCTTGACCATGCTTTTTGTTCGATTGGGGATGCGATAAGCTATCTTGATGACGCAATACAATAACTCTCAAATCAAATAAAAAATGAATGAAAATGGATATAAAGTTCTGGATGCTATCAAGAGGATGGCAGCAGACGATAATAAAGGTTTGAGAATGACCACTACTTTGGTCGATGTAAAAGATGACCTCCGTGGCTCAATTGTTGGCTTTGGAACTGAAAAAGTTTGTGGGGATGATGCAAAAGCCCAAATAGTGGGTTTACCTGGTGAATATATGGCGTGTGCCTTTTTCATCAAACGTAGTGAATTACAAAAATATTTGAAAGAATAATTTTTAATCTTATTGTAAAATGGAAAAACAAAATGAAAAATGTAAAGTAACTTTTGAAAGTGAGGACGGTAAAGTTTTAGTGTTTAATATAGTGCACGATAGGAAAAAGGCAGTATTAGACATTAAACTCACTGTATCGCCAGGGTATATAAAAGATCACCAAGGTTTTTATTGTCAGATTGCCAATTATTTATTGGATGCTTTAGAAAAGGCTTAGTAGTTTAATTTATTGTTTAATGTTTTAAAAATACCGGCTGAAAGGACAGTCCGTTGGGTGTGAGTCCCAGGTTAGGGTTTATAGTACCGGGGTGGTTCCCGGTACTTTAGAAAAATGAGTGCTGATATGATTTTTTCAATAAGGCTATGAACGTGCATCTTTGCATGACTAATACATACAATAATGATTGATGATAAGTATATTGAGCAAGTTCTGGAGCGTGCGGATATTGTTGAAGTCGTTTCGGAATATGTATCACTAAAAAAGAAAGGAGCCATTTATGTAGCGTGTTGTCCCTTCCATCAGGAGAAGACACCCTCCTTCATGGTTTCTCCGGTAAGAAATACCTGGCATTGTTTCGGTTCCTGTCAAACCGGTGGCAATGCGATTTCTTTTTTGAAAAGGCAGGGATTGACCTTTAGCGAGGCAATGTATAAGTTGGCCAACCGCTACGGGGTATTAATTGAAGAAAATAAGACTCCTCCCAGTGATGAAGAGATTCGCCAACGTGCGAAACGCGAATCACTGTTTATCATAAATGAAAAGGTGGCAGAGTTCTATGTAGAGAACCGGAAATTACCCGCTGCCGACCAAGCTAATAAATATATTGCTGCTCGATGGGGAAAAGAGTTTTCTGATGAAATGGGTATAGGCTACGCGCCGGAGGGCTGGGATAACCTATATAAGTTTGCCCAAAAGTCCGGCTTATCCCTTGACCTGATGAAAGAAATCGGGCTGCTGAAGGAATCGGAGAAAGGTAAGGTCTTCGATATGTACCGGAACCGGGTAATGATTCCTATCCGCGATAAGTTCTACCGGGTGATAGGGTTTACAGCTCGTGACCTGTCCGGGGAAAAGGACGTACCTAAATATATCAATTCGTCGAGTAGTGAATTGTACTCAAAGGATAACTCTTTATTCGGTATCGATACGGCACAACGGCAGGCCATTAAGGAAGACCGGTTTTATTGTGTGGAAGGCGGGCCTGATGTGCTGCGTATGCAGTCCATCGGAGTGAGTAATACGATTGCTTCGTTAGGTGGAGCCTGGACGGAGAATCAGTTTCGGCAGATAAAGAAGATGGTCACCGGGCTTTGTTTTCTTCCGGACGCGGACCCGATTAAGCAAGGTGAACAGTACGGTACCGGGATTGGCTACGTAATGAAAAACGGAACGCTGGCCATGCAATGTGGCTTTAATGTGACCGTTCGAGAAATACCTTTAGGGGAAGGTAATGTTAAAAGCGATCCGGATTCATTTTGTACCAATATCAGCCGGTTCAAGAGCCTGGCCGAAGAAGATTTCATTATCTGGTATGCCAGGTATGCTTTCATGGGGAAGACTACCACTGAAGATGTAAGAGCCGCTATTGCTGAATTGTGCCGCTTGGTTGCTATTGTGGATGATGAAGTAAAACAGGATATGTATTTATCCAGGCTTCAGGAACAATATAAAAACAAGGCACTTTGGACGAAGGCGTTCAACTTCTCTAAAAAGCAGATTCAGGCAAAAAAGATACTCGATAAAGGTAAAACAATCAATCGGGATCTCTATCAGAAATATGGATTTTACGAAGACCATAGCTGCTATTATTCCATAACAACAGCCAATAGTGAATATCAATGGTCGAACTTCGTAATGGAACCGATGTTCCATATAAAAGATGCTTTGTTGCCAAAGCGTCTTTATAAAATACGCAATACCAATAAGCAGGAAGAAATTATAGAAATGAAACAGGAAGACCTGGTTTCATTATCAAAGTTCAAGCAGCGCGTCGAGGGGCTTGGTAACTTTATCTGGCTGGCCACCGAAAGAGAACTGACTAAACTAAAGATGTTCCTCTATGAGCAGACTGAAACAGCCGTTGAGATTGTCCAACTGGGTTGGAACCGGAAGGGTTTCTTTGCCTATGGCAATGGAGTCTATGATACTGAGTGGCATCCGGTGGATGAATATGGAATTGTACGTCTGGAGAACGGTAATAATTTCTATTTGCCGGCAAGCAGTAAAATCTACCATGATGAAGTGAAGCTCTTCCAATTTGAGCGTAAATTTGTTCATCTGAATTATAATGGAATATCCCTCCGGGATTATTGCCAAAAGATGATTAATGTTTCCGGTGACAATGCGAAAGTTGGCATTTGTTTCCTTCTGGCCACATTGTTCCGGGATATAATAACCGGTTATACAAAAAGTTTTCCTATTCTAAATTTGTTTGGGCCAAAAGGCTCCGGTAAATCAGAACTCGGTCATTCGCTAATGGCATTCTTCATTATCGAGAACATTCCTCCTAATATTCAGAATGCAACCATTGCCGCCATGGCGGACCTGGTTGCGCAATGTGCCAATGCCCTTGTGCATATTGACGAGTTTAAGAATAGCATTGATATTGATAAGCGGGAGTTTCTGAAAGGGCTGTGGGATGGCGCCGGACGGTCGAGAATGAATATGGATCGGGATAAAAAAAGAGAAATTACGAGCGTTGATAGCGGTGTGATTCTTTCCGGTCAGGAAATGGCCACTGCCGATATTGCTCTGTTTTCACGTTTGATATACCTTACATTCAATAAATCGGAGTTCACAGATACCCAAAAGAGAATTTTTGATGATTTATTACAGACCAGGAAACGGGGTGTGTCACACTTGACACTTCAGATATTGCGTCACCGGGCAAAGATGGAGCAAGGTTTTATTTCGAATTACAATCAGTGTATGTCTGATATAATGGAATGTACCAAGAATGAACGCGTGGAAGACCGTATTCTAAGAAACTGGATTATTCCTTTGGCGGCTTTCAGAACGTTGGAAGGCGTGTTGGATTTACCTTTTACCTACAAAGAAATGGTAGGCATTGTGTCTGAAGGTATATTGCGCCAAAATGTGGAATGCAAATCTAACAATGAGTTGGCCAACTTCTGGAATGTAGTGAGCTATCTTCAGCAAGACGGTGAAATATTTATCGAGGCGGATTATCGGATTGATTATGTGAATGAGTTTAAATCGGATATTATCAAAGATAAGATGCGGTTCATCAGGCCCAAGCCTATACTCCGAATGCGTAAGAGTAGGATTTTCATGCTGTATAAGAAGTTTGGCAAAATGGTGGGAGACTCTATTCTACCGGAGGGCTCCTTACTTTATTACCTGGAAAACTCAAAAGGCTACATGGGGAAGAATAACAGCGTCCGTTTCAAGAATATACAGAAAGGAGTGGAAGTTGCTAAACCTGTTGATGAAGGAGGTAAACTGACTTGGAAAAAAACTTCTTCGGTAGATATTGCATTATGTTTTGACTATGAAACGATCATGCAGGATTATTCTATCAACTTGGAAGTAGATTTGGTTGATCAGGAAGAAGAACCTGTTCAGGAAGAGAGGAAGCCAGAACTAGAGCAACAACGTTTGCCATTATAATATATCAGAATCATTATTGTGTGGGAGTGTAGGCGCTGTGAAGCGAATGCACTCCTTTTTTTGTGTACCTATGGGACGCAAATTTTTGAGTTCCGTAGGGAGGAAAAGTACTTCTACATCTTCTACACTTTCTACAATGTTAATAATGAGTGGTTTAACTATAAATATACTCTTATACAACCTTCTACAAATCTCTACATTTGTAGAAGAATGTAGTCTCTCTTCTACAAAACAGGCTTTTTTCTACAAATGTAGAAGCAAAAACTAAGTGGTTGTATTGATTAAATATCTGATTATTAGCTAAATATATTTTTGTAGAAAGTGTAGAGAGTGTAGAGGACAAAATAGGTATGTCACAGAGAAACTTTTTTTATTTGATTCGTTGTCTGTTATATAATATAGATTGTCTATAATATATTGTATATTTGTACAACAAAAACCTAATTATGAGTGAGTTCCTGATATACCTTAAAGTGCCTGTTTATGTAGCTGAGTGGGCTATACATAGTCTTGGAATTGATAATGATGCTCTGGAAGAGAAGATTAGGAGAGATATTATTGAGTTTCCTAAAGACAGCGTAGAAAATCGACTTATAAAGAAATTCCTGGAGAAGACTCCGGCCGGAGTCTCGCCGGAGATGAAGGGTGATAGTAATCTGGGCGTTCGTATTCCTTCATACAAGCTAAAGGACCCACGTGTTTATAACTACCTGAATGAAGCATCTAAGAAGCTGCTTACTGATAGCCTTGAAACATTATTGCTCCAGAACCTATGGTCGGAGCTGGGCAGCTTGGAGAATCTGAACTGTTCAATCAAGCAAACCATTGTTTCATGGTGCAAGATGCACGGTATTTCTGACCAGTATGAAGATACCATTGCTCAGAAATTCTATCGGCTTAGAAAACGATATGCGAAAAAAGGAATCTTTTTAGATAAAAATCGTAACGACTTCGAGGCCGATTCTGAAACGAAGTGACACAGACCGAAATGTGCGAAACAGAGTGAAACAACATGAAACGGTGTGAAACACACCGAAATGGACCGAAATAAAAATGCTTATATTATGCGCTGTAATTTACTTCATATCAAAACGGTTGAGAAATGCTTAGTTTCTGCCATGGAAACTTCTATGCGAGTTTTTAATAATGGAATTTTCCTGAAGGAAAGTTCCGGGTTTGAAAAACTGGATATTATCGGGCTGGCATCGGTAGAGGTCACCGATAAGATGGATAATAACCAGAAGCTTTTTACGACGAAGTTGATTTTTAAAACTGCTTTGCGTCCTGAGCTGGACTTGGACCGCTTTTGTTATCGGTTAACTTCTGTGTCCGGGCAGGAATACATATTGGGTACAAAAGAGCGGCCCTATACTGTTTTTACTTCTACGGAGAATTATCCTGGTTCTACCTCCGACAAAGCCGGCTGCACATGTACTGTTACTTACACAAACCTTTTTCCGCTTCTTACAGTCTTAGATTAGTCTTTTTGCTTGCTGCTCTTAATGCCTAACATTGCATAAAATTAATTGTTAGGTATGACATATAACATTGAAATTGACGATTACATTGGGCGTTGGGGTGTCTCTAAACAGAACATCAGCGCCCAATTAAGTGGTCTGAAAGATAAAGATGTGACCGTCCGTATCAATTCGCTTGGTGGTTTACTGGACCATGGTCTGGATATTCGTCAGCAATTCATTGATCACGGTCGTGTTACTGCTTATCTTTTCGGATATGTGGCGTCTGCTGCTACGGTTGCTTCACTGGGTGCGAAGAAAGTTTGTATCTCCAAGTATGCTTTTTATTTGGTGCACAAAGTTTCGAACTGGGTGGATGCTTGGGGACAGATGAATGCTGATCAGATTGCGGAGTTGATTGAACAGCTCAAGCAAAACAAGTTGGAAAATGACAAAATGGATATTGTTTTGGCTCAGATGTATGCGAGCAAATGCAAGAAAAAAGTAGAGGACATTTTGGATATTCTTAAAAAAGGCGAATGGCTGACTGCTGAGGAAGCTCTTGAGTATGGCTTTGTTGATGAAATAATTGAGGAGGGTGAGAAGCTCAATTATTCTGATGCGGTAAGTCGTAAGTTCAACTCTTTGGGGTTGCCTGAACTTCCCATACGACAGATTAAGGATGATTCTTCTTTGCTTCATAAAATTTATAATGGGATTAATAACCTTTTAGAAAAGAAGAATAAGAAGACTCCGGTTGTGACTGAGAATCAAGTTAAAACAATAATTGAAATGAAGAAAGACTTTATGAAAGTTAACTCTATCCTTCAGGTAGAAGGATTGGAGTTTAGTAATGGTAAGGTAGAGCTTACCGAAGATCAGATGAAGGCTATTAATGACCAATTAGATGCCTTGGAATCTGATAACAAACAGCAGAAGGACAAAATTGAGGAGCAAGATACTCAGATTGAGAATCTGAAGAAGGGTTCCGGGGATGATACTACTCACATCAATGGGGATGAAGGTGGTGAAGAAAAAGCAAATGTCTTTAGCGAAGCGAAGACTTTGTACGACAGAGTATAAACATTTTAAAAAATAGTATATGGGTGAATTGAATTTGAGTGCTGACGTTCTTGCAAAATCCGCTATTAAAATTCGCAAGCAGTTACTTGCGATGGTGGTTATAGGTTTGCAGAACACTACACAGCATATGACAGTAAGACCGGGCATCCGGTATAAAGAAGTTGTTGGTGAGTTGAGTGGAGGTATTGAGGTTGGACCTTATTCTGAATCAAGAATTGACCAATCAGGTGTTAAGGCTACACCGCGGGAACTGGAAACATTCTTTGGTTCTGTAGTTAAAGAGTTTTCCCCGAATAGTGTTTATCAGTCTATTTGGGGCTCTTCTATTACGAAGGGTGAGGGGTTGAAGTCTACTGAAGTCACTAATTTGGTGTTGGCTTATTTGATGAAGCAAATGTCTAAGAGCTTTAATAAGTGTGTTTGGAATGCAGTTCGGAATGCAAGTGGATCTAAGACAGTCGATTTGTTTAATGGCTTTGATACGATAGCTCAGACAGAAATCACTGCCGGCAATTTAACTAAGGACTTAAATAACTTATTTTCATTTACAGAAGAGGTAAATGCCACTAATGCAGTGGATATGCTGAAGACTTTTTATCGTACGGCTTCTGATGAACTCCAGGGAGAAAAAACTAAATTGTTTATCCCGAAGTTCATCTACAATGCCTATGTTGATGATTATCAGGCAACGGTAGGTTCTGTTCCTTATAACAAGGAATTTAATAAAACATTCCTGGAGGGTAGTGATGACATGTGCGAGTTGGTTGCTTTATCAAGCAAGAAAGGTTCTAATTTCATTCAACTGAGCACAAAAGAAAATATGTTAGTCGGAGTGGATCAGGAGAGTGACTTGGAAAAAATTACAGTAGAAAAGCATGCTGCTTTCGTTTTGCAATTCATTGCTACTCTTTTCTTTGGCTGTCAGTACGAGTCTATTTCTCCGGAAAGATTGTTGGTTGGTAAATTATTCACTGCATAATCAAGGAAGGGAGTTATTATGAAAAATTGTGATAGCGCTGATTTGTACAACTCATTAGATTGGTGTAAAGGTACAACTGTTCTTCCGGGGATTCGTCCCCGCGTTTTCTTCACCAAGAAATCGAATATTGTAAAGTGGCCATTACTACCGGAAGAAGTTGCTACCGGTAAAACAATGGGTGTTTTGGCTACTTATGTGGGCAACTTTGAGTTGGTCGCCGATAAAAAGTGGCTCGCTTTGGATATATTAACGGCTGAATCTCCGGTAACCTCGGAGTCTCAAGGCGATATGCCGGCGCGTTCTTTCCTTAACAAAGTTACTCTCAAGCATGCCGGAGTAGAGGAAGAAGCCACTGGCTTTGCTCGTCAGGCGAATGCTGATGATTTGGTTTACCTGGTTCAGCAACGTAATGGAAAGTTCCGGGTTGTAGGTAACGAAATGTTTGAGACAGATACGAAGCCAAGCCAGGAACTGGGAGCCAGTCACACAGATAAAGCCGGTACTTCGTTAGCTGTTGAAGTTACTGATATTTGCCCGTCTCCCTTCTATCCGGGAAAGATTGAAACGGAAGACGGGGACATCTCCGGTGCTGATGGCAGTGCATGGGCGGACCCGTCACTGGCTCCATCAGAATAATATTAGTTCAAAATCAGGATGGTGACATGGGAATACTATGTCACCATTCTTTTAAATTCAAAAAATATGGATGAGAAATTGACTCAACAGATACAGGATTATATTAACGCAGAACCGTCCGAACGTGATATTGAAGCCGGTGCATTGCTACTTTTGAAATTGAATCGAAATCGTGTACTCTACAACAATATAATCCGTAAACCACAAAGGTTTGCTGATAAGTTATTATACGAGCTAAAGAAGCATTTGAATATCAGATTGGATCAGAAGACAATTGAGGATGTTGTCCTGATGGAAAAGGCTCTTCTTCCTAAAACAGCCAAATTGATTGCAAAGGCTGTCCCGGTTCCGACAAAAGAAGATCCTAAAGCAACGGTTGCCAAAGGTAAACGTAAAGACCATGATTCTCTTCCTGAAGAGATTCAGCAGTTATGGACTGATTGTGCCGGTATATTCAAAAATATCAAGTTACTCCATGAGAACTTGAAAAAAATGGGAAAATCGGCTCCCTGTGACCGGTACGAATTACTCAAGCAATTGGATGAACAGGATACATTGTATCGCTCTAAGATGGCGGATTATGATAAATTTAAAGTTGGAGCCGAGCTTCCCAGTACTGCGAAGAAAAAAACGGAAGAACAGACTCCGGCAGAGGTTGCTAAGGCGGTAAATGCTGCCCGTACTTATCTTTCAAAGAATAAAGATAAGTTGAAGCAACTGCTTGCTGAAAAGTCGGATAAATACCCTGAACTGCGTGATAAGATGCAGGAACGTTATTCTTTCCTGATTGAGTCTGGGAACCAGGTTGATGACGAACAGAAAAAAGAACTGGCTGCCGGTGGATTGACTGTATGAAGATCATAGATGAAATACTGAAACCGTTATCCACTGCACCCTTGCAGGCGTATGTGGATAACCGTATTCAGCTTTATGATGTTATCGAAAAAATTCTGAAGGAAACGGGGCCTGCGGAGATTTATATTTCTACGTTTTCCACATCTGAAGAATTTCTCCGTCGGATATATAAATTCAGATCGGCCAAACTAATAACCAAGGCAATTATGTTGACTGACTTGAAGGCATCGAAGAAGACCATGAATCTTTATCGCTTTGTGTCGATGGTTTTCGATCAGGTTTATTTAGGTGAAAATCACTCAAAAGTGATTCTTATCCATAATGATCGGTGGTCTGTGAGTGTGTGTACTTCACAGAATCAGACACGTGGGAACCGGGTGGAGAGTGGAATGATCTCTACGGACAATGCCATATTTCAGTCTCTCTTTGTGTCGTTATCGCAAATTATTCAAACGAAAACAATACAGTTAGATGGTTTATTCAAAAGAACAGTTGATTGAAATTGAAAGACTTGCTTCAAAATTGACACCAATAAGTGATATTGCCATACTTATGGGATTAGATACGGGCGTGTTAAAAATGGAAATGAAAGACTCCAGTTCGTTAGTTTCTGAGTACTATCGGCGTGGTAAGGCTACCACTGCCATGAAATTGCGTGAACAGGAGATTGAACTGGCTATGGTCGGCAGTCCTCTTGCCGTTCAGCTTACTTCCTCTTTTCTGACGGATATGTCCATTGATGAAGATTTATAATAATGCCGGTTCCAGCTACAATTGAAGTATGTAAGGAGCATTTGTTCTCTGCCCGGGAAGAAATGACTCAGAATAATGTCCCTGTCGTGATTCAGGAACGCCTGATACGAATTAGGGATATGTATAACTTTTGGCTTAACTTTCCCCGGAAGAAAGATGTAGAGATTGTCAAAGAACTGGAATTGCGATACAAGATACAACGTTCAACTGCTTACGAAGATATTCGGATCATTAAAGCCTTGCTTGGTGATTTGAATAAGAGTACAAAAGACTTTCACCGGTGGAAGTTCTGCGGGATGCTGGATGAAGCCTATGAAATGGCAAAGAAAATGAAGGATGCCCGCGCGATGGTGGCTGCCGCCGATAAATATGGTAAGTACACGCAGTTGGATAAAGAAGATCTGGTTGACCGCGGGTATGATAAGATTCAGGTGCAACCGTTCGAACCAACGGATGATCCTTCAGTAATCGGTATCAAACCGATTCCAAATATCAGGCAGCGTATTCAGGATAAGATAAAGCAGTATTGGAACGATGATATTGAGGATGTCGATTTTGAACCGATAGAGTTTAACGAAGAAGAGATTTTCCATCCTAAAGGGCAATCTGATGAAACAGTTCTTTAATGATCCTCAGCAGGAAGTAATGTACACTGCCTGCAAAGATACGGTTGTTGTTGCCGGGCGTGGTATCGGAAAGGGGCCGATGCACGCTGCCTGGAACCTTCGTAATATGCAGCGGATGGCAGGTAGCATCACCGGCATTGTCGGAGCTAATTGCAAGCGTGTGCTTACCAATACCCTTCCATCTATGCTTATACATTGGGAGAATTGGGGCTTCAAACGTGGTTTGCATTGGGATGTTGGCATTAAACCTCCCAAATCGAGGGGGTGGGGTAAGCCACTGTTTGAGCCGGATAACTGGGAAAACATTCTCAGTTTTTATAATGGTTCCATCGGATATATAATCTCTCAAGACCGGCAGGGAACCTCCAATTCCCACTCTTACGATGCTTTGGATATTGATGAAGCTAAGTTCATCAACTTTGAGCAATTAAAGGATGAGACGTTGCCGGCGAACCGGGGAAATAAACAACACTTTGGCCAACACGCTTTTCATCATGGCATGTTGATCACCTCTGATATGCCGGTTACCAAAAAAGGTAGTTGGTTCCTGGAGTACGAAAAGAAAAGTGATAAGGAATTACTTGAGGTGATTCAGGGAACAATCTTTGAGATATGGAAAAAGAAAAAGGAAATCAATGAAATGATTGCTGCCGGAAAGACGCCTCCGGCTTATCTGCGTTCTTATCTCCGTACGTTATCCCGTGACCTGGCGCGCATGCGCAGTGTTGCTGTGTTCTACAAAGAATATTCTTCTATCTACAATATGCAGGTGCTTGGTGAAGCCTTCATTAACCAAATGAAGCGAGATTTGCCACCATTAACCTTTCAGACGTCTATCCTTTGCAAGCGTATCGGAATTGCTAAGGATGGCTTCTATTCATCCATGCGGCCAAAGCATAAATATGCTGCTTCGGACTTTTCTTATCTCGATAGCCTGGAGTACCACTTTGATAAACTTCAGGATGAATGCAGCCTTCAGGATGCGGATGTGGACCCGAATGCACCGATATGTATCGCGTTCGACTACAATGCCAATATCAACTGGCTGGTGGCTGGTCAGACGAACGGAAGACGGTTGAACGTTATTAAATCTTTCTTTGTCAAGTTTGACCGCAAATTGCCGGAGCTGGTCGATGACTTCTGCAAGTATTATCGCCATCACAAGAACAAAGAAGTTATATTCTACTACGATAGTACAGCCCTGGGCAGTAACTATGCCGTCAATAAGCAGGACTTTAAGTGGGTGATTGAGCACGAATTTCGTTTGCGTGGATGGAATGTGAAAGCGGTTTATATCGGTAAACCTATGGGGCACATGGAAAAGTATCTGCTGATTAACCGGATGTTCTCCGGACAAACCAACCTGGTTCCGTACATTAATGAACAGAACAATGAAGATCTTCTCATTTCCATCCAGTGTGCCGGTGTGTACAATGGTGGAAAGGATAAGAGAGGGGAGAAGCTGGCCGAAACGGAAGAGGACAGGCTGGAGGGCAGAACCGACGGTTCCGATGCCTTTGATACCTTGTGCATCGGTTGCGAGAAATTCCCGCAAATATCTTTAGGTTTTTTTGTTACCTCCTCTTTTTGAGGAATAAAAAAGGCTTCCAACCCGTGGAAGCCTCGGAAATTAAGCTGTATAATTCGTCGTCAAACAATAACTACACAACTGATAAAAATTCACGTCCTATTTTATGAAGTCCCTCTACAATACGTTCACGTTGTTGTCTGCGAGGAACTTTAAGTCCATTGGCATAATGACTAAGTAGCTGTTCATTTATTCCGGTAGCTCGTGAGATAGCTGCAATAGAAGTGTATCTTTCACAATTACGCAATAAAGCCGATGCTTCAAGTACCCACTCAAACTGATAGTCGCCATTAGCTAACCATGCAGGCACGTCATCTCCATCTAACTGCATTCCTTCCACATGGAAAGCAACCGCTTCAGCAACCGCTTTTTTAATACCATCAAATGTTTTATCCGTAGCAACAACTGCTCCCGGAACCTCTTCGCCGACAGATGCACAATAATTTTTATTGCACCATCCAATATTTACTTTTATAGTTACCATACGCTTTGTATTTTATGCAGGGTGGTTATTTCCACCCTGCTTGTTTCCAAATACTGTTTAAAAGAAACTGATTCAAATCCTCGCTTAACTTTCCTCTCACTGTCACCTTTCCGGCTATATCCGGATGCTTGAACTGTCGATGGTCGCCTTTGCAGTAACTTAAGTACCATCCGGCATCTTCAAGCATTTTAATGACCTCTTTTACTTTATAAACTTTCATTTCTGTTATACGTTATTGTTTGACTCTTCAAAGGTATTAATTTTAATACTATTCACCAAACAATTAAACCATAAAAGTATTAATATTAATACCTTTTAACAGAGAGTTAAAAAAACTCTCCCCTCCGTGGTTGATGGAACGGGAAAAGAAAAATACCGCTTTGGGCCCCAGCCCGTTTTCGAGTGCTCGCAGAAAACGGGCTGGGCGGATGCAAAAGAAGCCCACCACAAAGGTGGGCTATCTCTGTCAAGGTTTACTCTGTTATGAGTTGTTGCTCAATTTCGGAAATTCGGATTTGAATTTTACCACGCATAAAGTTTATGAACTCTGTTAAGATAAAGTTGTTGGAAATACTGAAAATATCACTATTATTATAGCCTATTGCATCAGAGAATCGCAGGCGATAAAGTGTAGTTTCAAAGTCCGTTTCTTCGTTCAGTTTCTCTGTAGCCTGTTCCAATTTATCCAATGCGTGCATGAACGCTGTGCGGTTATTGGATAATTGTTTCTTTCGTTCAAGCTCTGCAAGGCACTTTTTAAGTTCTTCCGTCTTTCGGTCTATCTCTTTTTGTAACTCTGTTGCCTCGTCTTTCTTTGGGGCTGCTACTGGGGCTTTTGCGCCTGCTTTCTTCATGGTTTCAACTGCTTTTGTTACTTCTTTTCCTACTGTTTTAATTTCTTTCTTTTCCATTGTGATAAAATTTAAAATGTTAATAATTAATGATTTGTATATTAGGTTTAACCTATTTCTCTAACTTGTGCACCTGGCATTCAGCGAAAAGATGACAGACAGGAAAAAAGTCTTCCTTTGCTTTTTCGTCTTCCTTTCCTTGTTTCTTTAGTTCTTCTATGCGTTCTTTTTCTGCTTTGGATGCTATGGGAGTACCCCAAACAAGGAGAGACTTTTCACCTTTGCGGACGGTGTAGCCGTTTTCTTTCCACTCTTTGAACGTCTTTAGATTCTTGTAGCCTTTGCAGGCATAGTAAAACCGTAAAAGCCCGTTCACTGTGTCGTCTTCGTTGCCCATATATTCGCCTGCATCACGTGCAGCAACTAAACTTCTTGACAACTTTTTTAATTCCTCCCGCTTTTTCAAGCGTTCTTCCAGTGCTTTTTTATCGTCTTTCTTCATGGCTTTATGCTTCGATAATTACATAATCTTCCACCGTCTGAAAATAGTTGTCAGATGTAGAAATGAGTTCCCACTGTTTCCCGTTGGCATCTTTAAAAATGATGTCTAATTCTTTGAGAGTGTCCCACGCTTTGATAATCTGAAACCCTTTAAAATAGGTTGTTAGGACTTGAATTGCTTGTTTGTAGGTAAATGTTTTCATAATTGCATTGACTAAAATTTATCTTGAACTTGGAGTCGTCGGGTGTGAGCCTTTTTAATCTCTTCGTTTCCCGGAACGACTTTTTTTTTAATTTCTCCGTCACCTATCGTGCGCGGTATGTTTCGCCTTTTGATACCACATCTCCTGCGGTACTGAGGATGATAATTCCAGCAAGATTTTTAGAAAACCAACGGCTTGAATACTACCCCTGAGGGTGGAGATTTTTTCTAAAACTTCGTATAATCTTGCTTTATCAGACCCGTGCCCTATATTTGTGGTTCAAAAGGCGTTACTGCCGTCGCAAGGTGATGGAGATAAAAAAAGAGGAGTTCCGGAGATAGAAACGAAGAGTTCTCCAAGCAGGAACTGCTTACCGCTCTGCCCGGTCTGATTAAAGTATTAGGTAAACAAAGGGTTCCTTTAGGTTCTGTTTGCATGATGCTTTATTCAGACTGGGTGTTTTTCTTTGGTTACGGGTTTGGAGCATGTGGAGAACCGGTAACCCTGCGTTGAACGTTATCGAACTAACAGGATGGTGCATCATCCTACCGCTTTACGGCAAAAAAATTGGGCGATGTCTGCTAACTTCTTCTGAGGCACGAAAGAAGATTGAGTTAACTGGCTCGCCCAATTTTTTTGCCGCCGCCACGTTTTTTAAACGGTTCATTATGAGGAGAATGAGCCTAAAAAACATGGCATTTTTCAGCATATTTTTTCATTTGTCCGGTCTTCAAGAAATTAATATGCTGATTCTCTGTTATTTATCCGTTGACTACGCCGCACAAAGTGCGGAACTCGCGAAGCGTACCCCCCACCGCCCTAAACTGAAAAAGTAATTACCTTCCCGCTTTCTTGCGGAATATGTAAGGATGTTTTGATTTTCTTGCTGGGCGGTAATCGGCATCGTGTATAAAAAATCAATTTCCTTTTTTATTTTTCTAATGAAAAGTATTATATATGATAGATATAATGCATTAATCTATAATATATTGTATCTTTGCCAGTGCATTGACATAGAAATTGTTTATCAATAGGTATTAGTACATCAGAGTGCGTTGTGAAACGCACTCTTTTTATATCTTTGTATCCATTAATCTTAAATAATAAATTACTATGTGTGCATATCAACCAAAAGTTTATAAGGTTTTGACTGTATCGTATGTTGACCTTAACAATTACAAGTATTCTCTTGATTTTGTTTATTACCGTAATATAACAAATGATTATCCCCGCCAAGGTTTAGGTCAAGAGGTTAATCTAAATTTAGCAAATAATGGTCAAATAGCTGCTGATGCTTTAGATAATTTGATACTGTCGTGTATCCAAGATATTTTCGGGCTTCCTTTGGTTATAAGTTATCCTTGTGTCTTTCAGGAAGAAGAAAATAATTTTGTGGCTTCCAATATATCTGGAGCTTATAAAGCTGATTTTACGGTTAATTTGTTCCCAAATGTGTTGGATACTCCTTTGCAGTTTAGGAGTTATAATATTAAGTGTGTATCACTTATTCCTCTTGATGTTTTGCAAGTTCCCCGTCATAAGGATGTTCCAATGACATTTGCTACTATGGAGGAAGCAAATGCTTTCTTTGCTCTACATATAGGTTAAATTAAAATATAAATATATGAAAAAGATTTTATTAGGTTTTATGTGCTTTTTTGCCTTATTCTCATGTCAGAACAATGGTAGTGAAAAAGCTATATTGAGTCTGCAAAGGGAAAATGCTTTGTTGAATGATTCATTAAAGAAGATGAGTGAAGAATTAGAAGCCTACAGGAATACTCCAGATAAGTTGTGTTCAAATCTAAATGCCCTATTTGAGAAAGGGAGTTTAGACCAATTGGAGGAGATAAAGTCTAAGTTAGTGAAATATCACCCGGAATCTAAAGAGCTTAAGGAGGTAGAGAGTTTATGCGCCAAAATAGTTGAAAGCCGAAAAAAGAAAATAGAGGAGGAGCATAAGAAGAGAATGCAAGCTGTAACTAAATTGAGAAAAAAGTTTGATGATGTCTCTGGTACTACATGGTATTATAATCCTTATTTTACCCACTATACTAACACTAATTTGACTTCTATTTACATAGGTCAGAGAGAAGGTCGAGTTTGGTTAAGGTTGGTCATGTCTTATTATGGAGATGATTGGATATTCTTTGATGATGCCTATTTGTCTTATGATGGAAATACGAAATATATATATTTTGATAAATATGATGATAAAAAAACAGAGAATGACAGTAGTGTTTGGGAATGGATTGATGTTTCTGTAGATGGGGATATTCTTTCATTTTTAAAACAGATGGTTAATGGAAAGAGTGTAAAAATGAGATTATCAGGTAAATACACTAAAACTCGTAATCTGACAACTAAAGAAATCAATGGTATTAAGGATGTACTGTTAGGATATGATGTATTACTTAATGGAAAGTAATTACTTTATAGAATTATGAACACTTGGCAAATTATTCTATAATTTGTTTGGCACTTCCAAATATTCTTCCAATATTTGCAGTGCCAAATCAAACGATAGTGAAAATCTATCCCGTAGCGTCCGGTTGACGCTCAATACGAAATTGGGCTTTTTTTATGTCCATCAGTCTGCATAGCAGATTCATATACGAAATAGTAGAAGTTTATTTATTAAACGCATACGGCTGTCTTTTCCATTTCTTGGACCTTCGGGAACACGAATCGTTTGGTTTGGCGACTTTAACGGGAAAATGGCAGCCGTTCTTGTATTTGAAAACTTGCCATTTAAGCCAAACCAAATGATTCGTGTATGAAAACCAATTTCCCCGCTTTGCCTGCATCAATGGCAAAGCAGAGCACATTTAAAATGTGGCTCCATCGAGAAAATGTTCTTTTCTCTTATCTTCGGGAAGAACCGGTTAGCAACGCTAACGTTCTTCGTGTCTCTCATGCCATGGTGGCATTCCTCTTTCTTATTTCCTGTTCAACTGCTGCTCCTGAAACAGCATTGACCTGTCTTGCCTGGTTCATTATCACACTTTATCTTTGCAAGAAAGGAGGATTGAAATGATGTTCTTTGTACGTTCATTGTCAACTTATGCAGCTAAGAACCGGGCGTGGTTCAAGTTACTTGACTGGATAAAGCAATTTGAATACATGCTTATTCAGGATGAAATTTCTTTGGATGCTTTGAAGTTTACTATTGAGGAAAGAATCAATCAGATCAACTCCGAACATCGGAAACTGAAACAGATAGTCTTTGATTATTATGTAAGTGACGGGACCATCCAGATTTCTGCCAGGGTGATGACTGCTTCCGGTACTCCTGATCAGGTCTTTATTATGAGTATTTGCCGAGTAAAAGGAATCTTCCAATTCTCGGAAAAAAATACTCCGAAACTTGATATGAAGAAAGGAGGTCAACAATGAGTCGTCGTTCAAGTACAGTCGTAATTTCCAGAGAGGTCTTTAACGTTCTTGCTGCGTTCTCTCAAAAAGTGAAGGTGCAAGCTAAGATACAGCAACATAGAATTGAAGTTCCTCCTTTCTCCGTATATAAAGGTGGTAAATTAATCAGGATAGGAGGTTGCTATGAGTGAACTTAATGATACTTCCCGTAAAATCTTAATTGATTACCTGGAGGGATTCCTTCCGGCAGATACGCATGACGGTAATTCTTTTCTAAAGAGCAGTAGGGAGATTCAGGAAGACCTGGAGGATATGTGTGATATTCCGGTTCAGGACATCTCAACGGAAATGCTGGCATGTGGATATAAGATTGTAGTCGATGACGAACAGAAGCCTAAATGGCTGATGAGTCGTAAGTCTTGATAGTCAGCCGGGCACTTGCTCGGCTGTCTTTTTACGTGCTTACCCTTACACCTATTTTCGCTAAAAATTAAAATCTATGATTACAGTTATATCAGACATCCCGGCGTATGCCTTCCTGTCTGCGCTTTCCGAATTAGTTTTTTCGACTGATAGAGAGAGTGCGGTCGTTATCTTCAGCCAGGGAGGAGATGACATCTTTAATGAACGATTGTACCCTGACAGTAGCGGAACAATTAGAGTCCGTGAACTTGATCAGCTTCTCGAACCTTACCTCACTGCCAATTTAATCGATTCTTTTTCCTATTCTATCAATGACGGTTATAGTACCAGGGAATCCCAGTTTAAAGTGCAATATTGTACGGTTGAAGTACCTTATTCAGCGAGCACATTTACGGATGAGTATTATCTGTCGCCGTTGATGGGGGAGAAGATCACAGCTATGGGGCGTAAAGAGTTCCTTCACTTGGTGTGTGCTGCTTCCTGTAAAGTAACGGTAGAATGCTGCTACCTGATGAATGTAACCACTACGGTCGAAACAAACGAGCTGAAAACTATTACGGAACTTAATAAAGTAGTTACGTTGGACGTGTCGCCTTCCAATTTTGAGAAAGAGCATTGGAAACTACTCTCTTATTGTGTTAAAACCGGGAATCGAAAACAAATGTTTGTCGTCGATCACCGGAGTACTGAAGCTGCTCCCTGTCTGCTGTTCACGAACTCTTTCGGTTGCCAGGAAACAATCTATTGCACCGGTACACACCAAGCTGCTCCGGATTATACGAGAAATACTGCCCTGGTTGATGGAAAGTTCAAGAATTACAAGATTGATGAGAACCGTGTATTTAAAGCATCCACCGGCATCCTGAACACGCACATGGCGAATTGGGCGGATGATTTGTTTCGTTCGAAAGAGGTGTACTTAATGGAAAATTCCGCTCCGGGAAAGGAAATAACCATCACAGACAGCAAATCTGAACGGTCTAATAATCCGGATGCACTGCCGAACTTCTCTTTTGAATACCGGTATGCCCAGAGGAACCATAATATTCTTCAGTTTGGCGCCGGGCGCGTCTTCGATAACACTTTTGACCAAACATTCGGGTGATATGATGAAAGCGATACACATTAACGATGCCCGCAAAATCTTGGATAGCGGGCAACCTTGCAACCTGGTTGTGTGGAAACTGAGTACCGGCGACATCCTTAATTACGAGGGTGTCCAGTGTGTAGGTTCATATTTTCGGGGCGGTATTCATCGAATACTGCTTCCGAAGAGCCGCGAACTCCGTGAGTTCCGCGACGTAACTCTTTGGAAAATTAATGGAATGGAGGTTTATTTATGACAAAGACAGATAGAATTTATATGCCGGGTGAAATATTTAGCCTTCCCGGTTCTGAAGTACAAGCTGCCATGGAGACTATAACAGACTCGGCTGATGTTTTTGATGATGACGGTACGATTACGCCGGTAGCCCTTCCCGGCAAGCTGAGTCATTACAGTTACATCCCTTTCGGGGATGACAATAAGTTGCCTTTTGAGGTTATAAAGATGATTGGAGGTGACGAAGTAATGAGCCAAAACAAGCTATTCAACGTTTTGACCTGTTATGGTTCAGGAGTCCGCTATGTGGATGAAACGACCGAAAAGCCGACAAAAGACAAAGAGATTAAGCGGTGGATGCTGCAAAACTCATTGCCGTCTTTCTTCCTGGAACAGAGTACGGATATGAAGTATTTCTTTTTTTGTGTTTCTGTGATAATCCTCAGTAATGATGCTTCAAAAATAGTCAAGATACGTCATAAAGAAGCCTGCTATTGTCGCTTTGAGAAAGCTGATAAACGCGGGAAGATTAACCACGTTTTTTGTGCAAATTGGCGCAATGCTCCGAAAGATGATGAAATAGAGGTTATCCAACTGCTTGATGATAAAGATCCTTTGGGTGAACTTGAAGCCCTGATGGGACGTGCTCCCGGTCCGGATGGTAAAACGAGAGTACGTACAACACTTCGTAAGTTTGCGATAATGTGCCGTTTTCCCACTCCGGGATTTGCTTATTATCCGGTTCCTTACTACACGGCTATCTTTCGGGGTGATTGGTTCGATATAAAGAAACTGATTGGCCGGGGCAAGAAAGCGAAGCTGAAAAACCATGCTTCTGTGAAATACCAGGTTGAAGTTCATGCCGATTATTGGGAGAATATCTGTCGGGATGAAGGTATTATCAAAGATTCGGAGAAGGTTGAACGTGTGAAGAAGGAAAAGGAAAATATTAAGAACTTCGTGGCCGGCATAGAGAATAGCGGTAAGGTTTGGATTACCGGCTATTATATTGATCCCAATGGTAAAGAGAACAGGATGGTGAGGGTTAACCTAATCGATACGGGAAAAGAAGGAGGCGACTGGTCGGAAGATATTCAGGAGGCTTCCAATATCACCTGCTACGGGGATAACATTCATCCGAACCTGGTCGGAGCTACTCCGGGCAAATCACAGTCCAACAATTCCGGTTCCGATAAGCGTGAACTCTTCACTCTTAAGCAATCTCTTGAGATTGCCTTCCATGACATCATGGCATCACCTCACTGGGTGGTGATTTATTATAATGGATGGGAAGATAAGGTTTATCCTGATGTACCAATGATTAAGTTAACCACACTGGATGAGAATACAGATGCTAAAACAGTATCGTCAAAAACTAAGGAGGAAAAAAATGATAAGGATTGATCAACAAACATTCGAGCAGATTATAACCACTGCCATCCGTTCATCTGCTGACGTGTTCGAGTCGATGAGTGTGTATCTTAATACGGCCGAACTGAAAATTAAGAATGAATTTTTAGGGAGCCGACTTTGCGAGAGTTTCGATAACTTACCGGCAACGGTTCAGACCGAAGCCCGGAAAGCAATTTGCCTGGAGGCGTTTTATATTGCAATCCCGTTTCTGGATTTAGTCCTGACACCGACTGGCTTCGGAGTTGTCAGCAATACGAATGTCGCTCCTGCCTCCAAAGAGCGTGTTGCCGCTTTGTCGGCAATGGTGAAGAATTGCCGGGACAATGCGCTGGATAACCTGCTTGTTGCTTTACATACGGAGGTTGAAGAATGGAAGTCCGTGCCGGTGGCCCGGTTTCAAATCGCTTCTTTGTATTGGACGGCAGAACACTTGAGAACGTATGCCGGTATGCCTGATGCGGTTCGGACAGATTTGCTTAAACTCCGGCCTCGTATTGCCGAAGCGGAAGAATCCTTCCGGACGGCGATTTCTTCCGTTTATTTTGAGGCCCTCTTGACCGCCATCCGAAACAACACCCTTTCGGATGACGATGCTTTAATTGTCCTCCGGCTTCGTGAAGCCCTGGGCGTTTATCTGTCCGATTCACCGGTTGTCTTCAGGAAGAAAGTGGATAGGGTGGTAGAAACGTTGGAGAATGATGCGGATAAGTATGCCCTTTACAAAGATAGTGAAGCATATAAGGTTAGACACTTAGAACGTTATAAAAATGAAAAGGACGATACAACCTACTTTTTTGGATAACATTTTATCCTTCTCCATGCCGGATAGTTGGGACAAACTTTCTCAAAAGCAACTTCGCTATGTGTTGTTTGCATTGAGAACCTTTGATGATATTAGTGCGAAGACTTATCTTTTTGTTCGGCTCCTGGGCATCCGGGTATTAAAGAAAACGAAAGCCGGATGGCTTTGCCGGGTTCGGCTGTCACTCTTCCGTAGACAGAAATTTTTCCTTCAGGAATGGCAGGTACAATATTACTTGCAAAAGCTTGACTTTATCAATGAGCCCGGATATGTGCCGGTACGTTTTGAACGGATCGGAACGTATCGGGCCGTCGATAGCCAATTACATCATGTGAAATTCAGCGAGTTTATCCGGCTGGAAAACTACTATCAAGGTTTCCTTGCCTGTAAAGATGAGCGGCTGTTGCTTAGTATGGCCAGATTGCTTTACCGGACGAAGCAAGGTCAACATGCGGATTCATTGCGTCTGGATGAAGTACAAGCACTTTCCGTTATGACCTGGTTTAGTGCTGTAAAGAATCTTTTTTCCGTGAAGTTCCCTTCATTTTTTCAAAGGGTGGGAGAGGATTCGGGAGATGAACAAGCTCCGGATATGGAGGCGGTGATGAATGCCGAAATCAGAGCCCTGACGGGCGGAGATATTACCAAGGAGAGAGAAGTTTTAGAAATGGATTGCTGGCGGGCCTTGACGGAACTAAACGAAAAAGCGCGTGAAGCACAAGAATTTAACCAGAAGTATGGACACTAAAAATTTGTTTGATTCGTATGCCTATTTTGGCGCATTGTGCCGGCAGAACCGTCTGGCGCAGGTGCATGGATTTCAACTTTGCCGTTGTTCCGGATTGAATGGCCTTCAGGAAGCCATTGATAAATTCCGGATGGCATCCGCTTTTTTTTGTATCGACGATACAACGGACGGTACAACCTTTGAGCGCAACGGCGGTTACTTCCAACGGAGAGTGTTTACGGTCTTCCTATTGAAAAACTATCAGTTTGACAATATGCAAGACCGTATGGACTCATTGATGGTCTGCCGGAGACTGTTTGCACAATTATATAGCCGGATGTTGGTTGATTCGGATCGGTTATATAATGAATTAATCTACCTGAATACGAACCGTGTGCACTTTCGGGAAATAGAGAATTATTTCCTGAACGGTTGTACCGGCTTGTATTTTATGATCGATGTGGACGAACCTGTAAACCTTGCTTATGATGAAGCGGAGTGGGCGTAATGAGAACCGTCCCAAGGCGACGGCAGAAGACCGACGGAAATATGAAGAAGCCTGGTCTAAAATGATGATTGACATCTGGAGAGAAAAGATTGACCGTTTGCGGGTGGTCGATACCCGGACGCTCCGGCAGCAGATGACGGAGCGTGTGACTGAAGGCGGGTCCGCCATGACGACGATTCAACATCGTTTTATGATGTATGGCATTTATCAGGATTGTGGTGTAGGGCGTGGCTATGAGCATGGAAACGGAGGTTATCTTGAGATATTGGATGATAATTATCGTATTGATCACGGGCTTGGTGAAACTCGTAAGCCACGTGAGTGGTTTAGCCGGGCCTACTTTGCTTCCGTAATGGTTCTGAAAGAACAGGAAGCCTATATGTACGGTGAGGAGTTCTGCGGTTTAATTGCCGACGCCATTGAAGGCAGCTTCCATCGGCGAAGTACTTCCATGCGTAGCAATCTTTGGGGGCATCACGGACGAACGGTTTAGCTGTCTTTTTGTCTCCTGTTGCGGCTCTCTATTTTTGAACAAAAAATAGAAGAATGTCGGAAACAAAGGAATTATTAAAAAAATTAGCCATTCAAATAAGGGATGAACGCAAGATCGGGGCCAACACCGCGCAACGTGTCGGCTCTTTCTTGTTGTCACTGGTAGAGTCCGGGGCAGATATTGAAGAATTGGCCATGTACTTCCTGCGAAAAGATCAGCCGGATGAGACACGCTTCCTGATAAACTTTTTGGCTGGTGCAACCTTTGGCAATTTCAATGAGGGTTCACTGGGGACAGGGGCATGTGTGAAGATAGATTCGGCAACGGGAAAGTCTTATATCGAGGTGGATGAACTGTTCGTCCGGATGAAAGCCTATTTCCAGGAGCTTGTTATTGAGGAGCTGTCTCATGTCGGAGGAAATGTTATCCTATCGCCGGCAAGAATGCAATGTATCAAAGTCGAAGAGCTACCAGATTTTTATAGGTGCTTTTTCCTGGCTACAGACGGGGAAAAAACAATTGAAAATGAGTTTGCAGTCGATGATCAAGCTACTATTCGAGAATTTAATGTGAAACCGGGTGTTTATCAGAATGTTTCCAACCGGTATTATTGGCGTCTGGTAGTTGGTATAGGTGATGATTATATTGATTTGAGTAAAGTCGATTGTGATGCCGGCAGTGATGTACCATTGGTGGGCGATGATATTTGCCAGTTAGGTAATCGGTCAGATAAGAGCCGCCAAAACGCCATTATCCTTTCTTCTTTCGGTTCAGGCTCTCCGTGCATTCAGCACTATAAGGGTATTAATTCTTTTAGCCTGGTAGGCAAAAAGGTTACAGAGATAGGTGAAGACAGTGCTTTCACAGGCAAAGTAACGATTGGTAAAGGTTCTACCGGCTTTGAAAATCTGGAAGATAAACCGGATATTGCTGCCATCAATAAAGCTATCCTGGACACATTAGGTATAGCAACAGAGGCTATACAGGTAGCTAATGAAATACAGGAAACTGTGAATGAATTGGATGATGTGTTGGATGGAACTTTTGCCGACGGTATTATAGAAAAGTCAGAGGCAAAAGCCATTGAAAAATACATCAATACCATAAACAATACAAAGTCAGCGGTTGAAGCCACATACAATAAACTATACCTGAATGCTTATTTAGAGGGTACTCCTAAAACGGCTTTGCTTAATGCAAAAGTATCTTTATTTGGTTCTATCAGTGCTTTGATTAGTGGAATTAACTCCGCCATTGCTGATGGTAAAGTCACTACTGTTGAAAAAAACAATGTCGATAGCAAGTTCTCTCTTTTTAATTCTGCGTATGCCGATTTTAATACAGCTGTCGAAAGTGCTAATAAATCCATTCAGGATAAACTAAAAAGTTATGCGGATAAAGCTCAACAGTCGGCAGATAAAGTCCAGACGAGTGTGAATAACATTCCCCTGGTCGTAAAGAATAGTATCGCCCAGAATTTAGGTTATATCAGCTTTGCTGCATTGGAAGCGGCTGCCAGTAAGGGTACTACGATTATAAAGGGTGGGAAGATAAATACTGAGTTGATAGAAGCTACTGCAATTATTACAGCTCAGGTTATTGCTGATGCCATCCGAACTAATACTCTGAATGTCAACAATAAATTTATAGTTGAAAAAGATGGTACATTCAAAGGCGTGGGTGGTGAAATGAAAGATATGCTTTTAACCGGTGCTTTCCGGACACCATTTAAAAGCGGCAGATTCCGTTGGGATAGTAACGGAGGACCTATATATGTTGAAACAGAGGGACTTCAGAATAATAACAATGTTATCATTCCTAATAGTGACACTCATTATGCAATCCTGCATTGTGACTTACCGGCTTCGATGGACTATGACGGATTCAATGCTACCATTATCAATGACAATTATAATGGAGTCAGGACACACGGGAGTATATCTCTTAATGTTCCTCCGGGATATGCCATTTATGATGATGGTGTGAAGAAGGATTCCATAACTGTGCCTGTGCGTGCAGGTGTAGATATACAAGGCTTTTCAGATGGTACAGCGTTCAGGGGATGGATTGTTAAAAATCGCTTCAAATCATCCGAAAGCGATGAACCGGAATATGGTGCTGTAGTCGGTCTTGCATCCCCTGAAGCGGGGGGGCAGGTTATTGGTGACGGCGATAAGATTATAGGCACTACCGGAACATTGACAGCGATAGCCAATAAAGGGTATGAATTTTCTCATTGGCATGATGATCTTAAAACACCATCCCGGCAGGTAACATGGACGAGTGTGATGCAAACATTCAGAGCCTATTTTGTCATTGCCGAAACATACTATACAATTACAGTGAAGGCTTCACCTATTAACGGTGGAGTGGTTACCGGAGGCGGGCGTAAGTTATCTGATACTACCGGTTTTATAAAGGCTGTACCGAATGACGGATATGCCTTTACTCATTGGAATGATGGAAATACGGAAACTGACAGGCTTGTTACCTGGGATGCTGATAAAACCTATACTGCCTATTTTGCCGTACATACACCTACAGGTGAATTATTGACCAATAACACATTGAAAGATACTACCGGTGTGGCTTCTTTATTGGTAGATATGGTAGGCGAGAATAGTATAGTGGCGTTTAATGGAGTACTGATTTGGGGCATTAATAATTATGTATCAGGAACTACGCGTGCCATTACTTTCAATAAGGGATATTTAGCCGGCAAATTGGCCGCCGGTAGGAAATATCGTTTTAGCGTGGACGTATCAACCGTTTTAGCGAATGTAGGAAAGCATATTATGATTGTAGTCGGAACAATAGCAGATCCGATGGTGGGCAGTCTTGACGAAACGGTTAATCATATAGGAATCGGAGATACGATAGTGGGCCATGAACTGACAGAGAACTACGTAACATTATCATTAGAGTTTACCGCATCTCGTACTTCTCTGGCAACTGACTGCATCGGGTTTATATCAGATTCAGTTAGCGGAGTAATACACATAAAAAATCCATCCTTAAAAGAAATATGATATGAAAATACTAAGAGGAAATGATGTACAGATAGAATGGACTATTTCCCGTTACGTAGATGGTTCAGAGATAAAAGAAGACTTTTCACGCGCTGAGTTGGAAGTCTATTTAACCAATGCCTACAACAAAGAGCCGGCTCTATTCTCCGTCGATGGGAATGTGATTACAATATCAATTCCCGGTAACACTCAGCAATCCGGATGGCTATCCATTGAAGCGGCCTGGAGCAAAAACGGACGTAAGAATTGGAGTCGGGCCGTAGAAAACAAAGTAGTCTTTTTTACAGAGAATCAGGATGTACCGGGTAATCAGGAGTGCAAGGAAAATCTGAGAATCGCGGTTATACCGGTTCGCAGTCAGTTAGCCGGCGGTATTGGGTATGATGGAATAACACCGCATATCGGTGAGAATGGCCATTGGTTTATTGGAGAAACTGATACCGAAGTTATGGCTGATATGGGCAGCCGGATTAATGTGGTATCGGAGTTGCCGGCAACCGGCGTCCCGGGCGAATTTTATGCTGTCTTTGAATAAGGGAGGGGCCTTATGATATATGATCATCAACTCAGAAGTTTGATTTCACTTGCCTATTTCGATGGGAGAATGAAGTTGATAAAGAACATCTACCGGTATTTTAAGGACGGTTCTTTCAAGATGGTGTGGACGCGTGTTCAGGGAGACTATGTATTGATAACTCCGGACGCTTTACGCTGGCTTAACTCGGAAGTCGGCAAGGAGTATCAGATGAAGATACAGACAAATAAGAAATGGGAGTTTATTGAATTTGAAGAATTACTTTAATATAAAACAATTATGGGATCAACATTGAAATTAGGAAAGTTTGAGGTAGCGCAACAGTCCGGAACGGCTGGAGTACAAATTATTGGTGTGAAGTATGTGGAGCAGCATACGGGGCGTGGAAAGTACATGAAACAATTACGTGCCAATGCCGGTACAGCCAATGCAGTAGCCACGTATGAAATTGAAGGAAAGCCTTCGTTCCTGACACTTGACACAGATATGTCAGAAATAGCCTACAACGTGGTGCAAGCCACTATTAACGGCGTCAGTAACGCAGAAAAGTTCCGTGTCAGTACGGCAGAAGGTAAAACAATCACGTTGAAAGCCAACACCGGCTATACGGTTAATGCGAATGAAGGTGTCTTTTCTGAGGGCTTTGGTGTTCAGAACCAAGCGGCGGTTGCTATTTTAGTCGAATTTGCCGTTAATGCTACGGCGGCTACTATTGAATATCCGGTTACGGTAGAGATATGGAACGGGAGCGCATGGACGGTAGCCGGTACATTTACGATCAAACAATCTTCTTCTGATGCAGAAGTGAAATTCACTATCACCCCGGAAACATTATCCAATTTTAGTAAGGAGGGAGAAACTAAAGCCATTACCGTTGAATCTAATATCGGGTACAATATTACGAAACAGGGTGGTTCAGATACTTCCTGGATAAGCCTTGATAAATCAACATGTAATGCCGGAAGTACCGAAATCAATATAACTGCGATAGCTCAGGCGGTAGGCAGTTCAGAACGTAATCTTAGTCTGGTATTCAAAAATCAGGTGAGTAATTCCGTGATTGGTACATTGACTGTCAAACAAGCCGCCGGTGACGCTTATGCTGTTGCATGGGAGCATGATACCATCACATTTGAAAACAGCGAATTGAATGCCATTAAAAATAACAACTTGACAGCAAATGCTGAGTGGTATCTTGAGGAAGTCGTATGATAATAGATTGGTTGAAAGTAGAACCGCAGCACGGACCGGCAGGAGTCACAGGCGTTCACGTCAGCGTCCTGTCTGTCAATGAGGGGTTGGACCGTGAGCAAATCATTCAGGCGACTTGCGGAAGGGAATCAGTTCCTCTGAGGATAAAGCAGGCTGGTAAACGGGAAGTATTCCGGGCCGCTGATGGAGAATTTGTTTTGGCAGATGGTGGAACCTTTAATGTACTGAAGAAAAATGAATAGTAAATACAACGGCAGTGAAGTCGAGCAGTTGTTAGACAAAATTAGAACTCTGAGCAAAGAGGACTTAGAGCATTTGCTAACAGGTAATGTAACCACTCATGCGCATGATACTGAAATAGTAGAACCTGAATGTGATATATTGAGTGTTGCAACTCTTGAAGAAGATATGCAGAATTTGGTCGGAGACGGTACTACCTTTCCATTGTCAGGGGAAGGGACTGAAGCTAATCCCTTCATAATAGATTCCGCACTGAAATGGGTATTGTTTCATTTACAATTGGTTTTAAGTATGTCTTCAATTGAAACGAAGGGATACTTTAGATTAACGGTGAATTGTGATTTGGGTGGGTTGGAAATTCCGATAAGCTTATCTACCGGTACTCCTAAAATTCAATATTCTTTGGATGGAGGAAATCATTTTATCCGCAATTTTACTTTATCCGGTGAAAACACGAACGTAGTTCCATTTCCCATATTGGGACAACATCTTTCAAACAGCGGATCGAGTCTTACTGTGCCTTATGAGATAGTAGATGCGGAAGTAAGGAATATCGGTTTTAAAGATGCCATTTATAAATTGGTATGTGATGGAAGGTTAGGCTCTACAGATGCGGCTATTGCCGGTATTGGTGGAATTCTGATTAATACAACGGGTTCTGCACCGGTAAGAAGTGCTATTCAAAATTGCTATGTAGACAATGTTCAACTAACAGTTACCAATTCATATAGATACGCCGGTTCAAAGTGTCAGATACTTATATCTCCATTTTGCGGGGCGAATTTAATGTCAAACATAAAAGATTGCTATGCAAAAGAGATTAAAGTAAACGTTGATAATGTAGATTCAGCTCCTATTGGCTATTTACCTTTTGGCTCTGTAATATGGACGTCAGACTACTATTATTTTGAGAATTTGTATAGTGAGGCAACGTTAAAATCGAATCAAGGCTTAACTCAGGAAACTTTCTCCACAGATGAAAAAGTGATTTTTAATAATTGTTTCTACAGCTCCAACTATACATCATCTTCAATTCCTATTGGAGTAGAAGCTGTTAGTCTTGTTTCGTTGAAAACGTTAGCTATGGCAACACAATTAGGGGAGCAATTTGCATGGGACAGAGCTAAAAATGATAGTTATCCTTATTTGGTTGGGCAACCGGTAGTCGAAGTTCTCTTTGACGGTTATATCAGGGGAAATGACCTACAAATTGCATTAGAAAAGTTGGCAGCCAGTATCGGCAGTGGTAGTGGTAATTCTTCAATACTGGAAATACCTTTTGAATTTGCAGAGCTATCAGAGAGTTCTTCGAGCGAAGAAATATTAGCGGTAGTGGGAGGAGTAGATAAATTTTATCAACTGGTACAGGCGGCACAGAATGCGAGGTGTTGCTTCTTTTATAAAAAAATGGAAATACCCGGCGAGGGAATCATGTCTGTATCCGTGTCTTTGGATGTTGTGGTAGGAATAATGAATGAAAATAGTTTTATAATGTCGCTTACTTATTTTCCAAGTGATATGGCTAATGATTCATTAAAAGAAATGATTGGTATTACAGTAATGAACGGAGTGGCTTCGGTGCAGAAAGTTGTGGTAAAGCTGCCTAAAACTACGGTGTGATAATATAAAAGGAGAATGGATAAATTATTTTCAATAGATCAGATTAGAGTGCTGTGTGTATCTACATTCAGCCCGATATTAGCTTTCCTAACGCCAACGGAAGATTTTCTGTTAGCTTTAGCTGTGGCGTTTGGATTTAATATTTGGTGCGGAATGCGGGCAGATGGCGTATCTATAAGTAGATGCAAGAATTTTTCATTCAGTAAGTTCAAGAACGCCATATTTGAATTGATTTTGTATTTGGTAATTATTGAAATGATCTTTGCTTTCATGTCAGTAATGGGAGATAGAGATAATTCACTGATCGTTATTAAAACAATTACTTATGTGTTTGGCTATGTATATATTCAGAATGCTTTCAAAAATCTGACGATTGCTTATCCTAAGAATGTATCAATAAGAATAATCTATCACATTATCCGTTTTGAGTTTAAACGTGCGATGCCTTCGCATGTTCAGGAAGTAATTAATCGGATTGAAAATGAAATTGATAAGGAGGACAAAAATGAAAGTAATTGATGCAATCATCATTCATTGCACGGCTACACGCGCCGGGCAGGATTTACGGGCTAAGGACATTGATCGCATGCACCGAACACGCGGTTTTAATCAGATCGGTTACAATTTCGTAATTGACCTGGACGGAACCGTTGAGAACGGCCGGCCGCTTTCCATCGACGGGGCACACTGCAACACGAAGGGATTCAGTGGGCAGTCTTATAACAAACACAGTATCGGTATCTGCTATGTTGGCGGGCTGGATGCCAACGGAAAGCCGGCTGATACTCGCACCGAAGCGCAGCGGGCTGCTCTCCGGCAACTGGTAGCGAAGTTATGCAAGGAATATCCGGTTGTGGAGTTGCTCGGTCATCGGGACACATCGCCGGACTTGGACGGTAGCGGGGAAGTGGAGCCGCGTGAATATATCAAAGCATGTCCCTGTTTCGACGTGCGTTCAGAGTTCAGCAATTTTATGCGTAATGTGGTAATTAAACCGGGGAAAAGATGACGAAGTATTTAATTGTGGCCATCATCATTTTAATGTTAGGGACCTGTTTTCTCTTCAGGGAAAACAAGTCCCTACGGAGTGAGTGCGACCGGCAATCCGGCAACGTGGAAACGTTGATGAGAACGGTCAGGAAATATAAGTATGCCGATAGCTTGAACGGAGTATCCCTGTCGGCTTTGAACCTTACCATTGACGAACTGAAAGGGTATCGGGAAGATGATGCCAGGTTGATTAAAGAGCTGGGCATTAAAAACAAGAACCTGGAAGCAATTATAAAGGCCGGAGTACATACGTCAGATACCATAACAAAAGAATACTGGCATCCTGCCCCGGACAATCCGGATTGTCTGGAGTATTCGGATAAGTGGGCTAAAGTAACGGCCTGTTTCAAAGATTCGACTGTGATGTATGCGGTTCGGGACAGTATAGCTACGATAGTCCATCAGATTCCAAAGCGTCGGTTTTTGTGGTGGAGCTGGGGAACGAAAGGGTATCAGGTCGAGCTGATTAACTTCAATCCCCGGTCGGAAATTGATTATAGTGAGTTCATTCAAATTGCAAAGTGATGGGAGATATTCAGGAAAGAGCAACCGTCGAGGTTGAAGTAAATGGGGAGAATGCCAAAAATGAAATGCAGTCTCTGGAAAAGTATGCGATTTCTTTAAAAGATCGTATAGCTGAAGCATACAATGCCGGTGACACCAAGAAGATGAAACAGTTGGAGAAGGAATTGCAAAAGACCAATTCTCAGCTCCGGACGATGAGAACGAATGCCGTTAACATCGACGAGGTGATGAAAAATCTTAGTACGGCCGGGCCAAAAGAATTGCAAAAAACACTCAATGCCATCAATAAAGAGTTAGCGTCCGGACGTATTAAACGCGGCTCGAAAGAATGGGGAGAGTACCAGGAAAAGCTAAAGCAGGTAAAAGCTGAGTTGGCCAAGATAAAAGCGGAAGGTGTTGAAGCGGAAGGATTCCTGTCCCGGATGAACAATAAATTATCCAAATGGGGCGGAATGCTGGCAAGTGCAGCAGCAGCACTTACCGGTGTTTCCCTGGCATTTGCCAAAATGCGGAAAGATGCGGATGATAAAGAGGAAAATGCTGATAATTTGAAAGCATTAACAGGGCTGGATGATCAGTCTGTTGCTTGGTTAACTAAACAAGCGGAAACTCTTTCAACGACAATGGAAAAGAACGGATTGCGAGTGAAGCAATCAAGTAAAGATATATTGGATGCTTATATGAAAGTCGGTTCGGAAAAACCGGAACTTCTTTCAAATAAAGAAGCATTAAATGCTACTACAATTGAAGCCATGCGTTTGGCGGCTGCCGCTAAAACCGATTTGGACCCTGCCGTTCAAGCGTTGACATTATCACTAAACCAATATAATAAAGGGGCGGAGTATGCAGTTGAATTTACAAATATTTTGGCTGCTGGTTCTCAAGCTGGTTCCGCTAATGTAATGAATCAAGCAGCAGCCTTAAAAAACTGTGGTGTAGCTGCTTATAGTGCTAATATACCTATGCAGGAAACGGCTGGTACTATTCAAACATTGGCAAAATTTGGGATAAAAGATGAAATGGCCGGTACTGGATTAAAAAAGTTTTTCCTTACTCTTCAAACAGGTTCTGATGATACTAATCCTAAAATAGTGGGACTTGAAAAGGCTCTGGAAAACCTGAATAAAAAACAACTTTCAGCAGCCCAAATAAAGAAGCAGTTTGGTGAAGAGGGTTATAATGTTGCGAGTATTTTGATTCGGGAAACGGAATTAGTGAAATATTTCACTAAAGCCGTTACAGGAACTAATGTTGCAGTTGAACAAGCTACTATTAATTCGGATAATCGTGCAGCGAAAAGAGCACAAATGATAAATCAACTTCGCGAAGCTGGAATTGAATTGATGAACAGATTAAATCCTTCAATCAATATTTTAGGTTCCTACTTTACTAATATTGTAAAAGTAATGCCTACGATTATTGATTTCCTGCAGAAATATGGAAGAGTGATTGTCTATGCTATCACTGTTGTACTGACCTATATAGCGGCAGAAAAACTTCAGCATTTTTGGATTACAAAGGTAAAGACGGCTACCGGTGAATATATTGTAGTCCAAAAGTTGAAGCAGTTTTGGGAGAAAGCAGGAATAGCTACTACTATATTATATACGGCTGTTACATCAACCTTAACAGGAAATATAAGCAAGGCGCGGTTGGCCATGCAGGCTTTTTTTAGAGTATTGAAAATAAATCCTTATGTTGCTATTATAACTGCTGTTGTGGCTTTGGGCGGTGCAATATACACTTTGGCCACCAGGACAAAGAAAGCAAAGACAACGCTGTCTGAGTTTTTATCTTCCATCTCGGAAGAACGGAATGAACTTAACAAAGTATATAATCAGCTTTTGCGAACGAACGAAAAAACGGAAGAGCGTACCCGCCTTATCAATGAGTTCAATTCCAATTTCGGTAAATATCTGACGAATCTTTTGGATGAAAAGAGTACGGTCGAAGATATAAAAAAGGCATACCGGGAAGCAACTACTGCAATGAATGATCATTATGCCCGTGAATTGTTGGCAAGCAAGCAAAGCGAGATTGTGAAACAAAACTTAGATAAGCAATCTTTGTCATTGAGGAATGCAGTGGAAGTCGCCGTCAAAGCGACGAAAAATCAAAAAGCCCGCTTATCAGAGATTATCAATGATGTTACGAACCAGGTTATAACAGATAATCCGGAGCAAGGAATTGGTAATGTCCGGCAAAAGATTTATGAGAACATCAATAAAGAGTTTGGGGCAGGTTCTGCTTATGATTTGTTCGGGGGTTCGGAAGGATGGGAGAAATTTTCTAAAGAGATTTATCCTTTTATTGAAGGGACTAACGAGACGATCAACAAAGTTAATAAGCTAAAGGATGAGTTGTCTCCCTTTATAAAAAACATTACCGGCACTAATGATGGTAGTGGTGTAACTGGCAATGATGATACTGGTGGGGGAACCGGAGGGAGCTTGACAGATGAGAAACGAAAAGAGATTGTTACTAAGCTGGAGGCTGATTTTGCCAAGGTAAAAGCAGAACAGACTGCGTTGTATGTAATCGGCAAAATGGACAAACAAGAGTTTGATGCTTTCGTTGCAGATAGTGAAAGGAAGTTGCTCGATAGTAAGATGAAATTATATTCCAAAGAATCAAAGGAATATAATGATTTACTGCAACAGAAACTTCAAATGCAGGTGAAGCAAAACCAGGCATGTGAGAAAGAAGATATTCAGTCCATTGATGATCGTATAAAGAAAGAGAAACGTTTATTGTTGGATGCGTATGTTGATAGGAACATTGATAAGAAGGCTTTTGATGAGGGGAATCTCCAATTGGACTATGATGCACTAAAAGCTAAACGTGACTTGTATGTAGAAGGTTCGAAAGAGTACAATCAATACCAGGCACAACTGGATGACCTCTGTTATCGGGATAAATTAAAACGTCAGCAGGAGTATGAGGAGAAGATAAAGGCTTTCCGGAGTGAGTACCAAAAGAAAACTGCGGATGAACTGATGCAAGAAGCCATAAAGAGCTGGGATGTTATCCATCAGGCAGGATTTGTTTCTGAAGAAGAATATCAGAAGATAATTCAGACTATTAAAGACAAATATGCTGTTAAGAAAGGTTCAGAGGAGGTTGGTTATGGAAAGAATAGTAAAAAACGTGCGAAAGAAACTAATGATAACGTAGATAAAGCCAAAGCCAAGGTAGGAAATGTAGGTAATTCAGAAACGGATAGTTTTTGGGACAGCATGTTCGGTAATGATGCCAAACTCCATTCGGGTATCCTTACGGAACTGAAGTCGATGGAAGAACAGGGGCTTATTACTCACAAACAATTCTTGGATGCCAAAGGTCAAGCGGACGCTGAATATGCTGAGAACTTCAGTGGTAAAATGGAGATGGCTTATGCTCAAATAGCTTCGGTAATGTCTGCAACATCTTCTTACATGGATGCTTGTCAGGATGTGGAAACTGCTAAGATTGAGAAGAAATATGAAAAAGAAATAGCGGCAGCCGGGAAGAACTCTGCAAAAGTGGCCAAACTGGAAGATGCTAAAGAGAAGGAAATAGCCAAGGTTAAAAGTAAGTATAATAAGAAAAAGACTGCGATGCAGATAGCCCAGGCATTAGCTGAAACGGCAATAGGTGCTATGAATGCTTATAATGCAGGATGGGAAGCCGGTTTCCCGGCAGGACCTATATTGGCTCCACTTTTTGCAGGTATTGCAATTGCCAACGGTTTGCTTCAGGTGGCAACTATAAAAAAACAGGCTGCTGCTCAAGAGGCTGGTTATTATCAGGGAGGTTTTACCGGGCCGGGAGCCTGGAATGAAGAAAAGGGACCGGTTCATGCGGATGAGTTTGTGGCCAATCGTTATGCAGTCCGGAACAAAGAATTGTTGCCGGTTCTCCGACTGATTGATAACGCACAAAAGAATAATACAGTCGGTAGTTTGACCGCTGCCGATGTTACTACGGTGTTAACCGGTGGAAAAACATCTGTTCCGGTCTCTTCGTCTTCCGGAAACAATGCCAGTGATAGTGCGGAAGCTGCTTTATTAATTTCCGTAATGAGCCATAATGCTACGGTGATGGAACGATTGAATAAGCGACTGGATGAACCTTTTCACACTATTAACACGGTTGATGGTCCCGATGGGATGAAACAGGCGTTTGATAAATACGATAGTATTCAGAAAAATAAATCAAGAGGATAAAATGACTGAGTTGTATTTGAATGGCTATGTGGCTGTAATGGATAAAAGCACAAAGATAAAGGTTGTGTTTGATAATCCTTATTTCACAAAAAGTTCGACTTATACGCATGACATATCGTTGCCAATGCGGAATTGTGCCAAAAATCAAAAGATCTTTGGCCACATCAATAGAAAAGATGTTTCCAAGAAGCCACAAACTTTGAAAGCTATCCTAATAGCTGATAATAGAGTTTTGCTGAATGGTTCTGCCATTATTCGGGAAATCACGGAAGAGAAAGCACAAGTGCAATTAGTTTCCGGTAACGCGGAAATGAATTTCTTTCTGCAATCTGAGAAGCTGTACATAGATAAACTTAATTTGGGCTTTCCGTTGGAAAGACCGATTTTGGCGGATTATCCGAATACAATGTTATGGGCTGAGAATCAAAAGCAAAATTGGGCAGACTATAATAGCAACTATAAAAGTTACGTTTATTTTCCGGTATATAATGAAACGGCAGGAGAGATATATAATCGGTTCGCGGCCAGCTATATAAATATTGATGGAGAACGGAAAGAGAGTTTCACGTACTACGGGGCAAATATGTCGCATATCTGCCCTCAGCCGTATCTGTGTATAATGATTCAGTGGATTATTAAGGCGATTGGTTATTATTTGGTGGAAAATCAATTGACCGAAACCGTTTTCAGGAATTTATTTATCGCTAACGGGACGGTTATAAACGTATGGGCAGATGTGTTGCCTCATTGGACGGTAAATGAGTTTTTTACGAATATTGAAAAGACTTTCGGCTTAATAACTGTGGTAGACGAAGGAACTAAGAAAGTGAGATTATTATTTTCACATGATTACTTTGATGATTCCACTCCGGTTTGTTTATCTAATGTTATTGATACGTTTACGGTTAAGATCGAAGCGGATGAAACAATTGATGTTAGTAACGGAAACATTGGTTACAGTATGGAAGCATCAGAAACAATGCCGTATGTGAAGTTCTCCGAGGATATTCTGGAATACGTAAAAAAAGAGACTTATCAGACTTATGGTGAGTTGAAGAGTGCTTATCAGGCAATGGATGATTGGAACCGTGGAAGAAAGGTGTTAGAAGCGGAAGGACGACAGTATATTGAGGTTGATGACGGAACAACAAAAACATTGCAGGAAGCAAATCAATATCGGGATCTGATTCGTAATCCGGAGAAGAAAGATTTGGATATTGAGTTGAAAATAGTGCCGGCTTTAATGCGTACGATAGAAGTAGAAGTTTATGCTCCCGGTTCAATATATGATAAAAACTTTCTATGGTCGGGGGAAATACAGGCTATCTCTGTTGACGGAGGAGCTTATGATATGGGAGAGTTTATGCCGGGGACAGTTCAGAGTATGGTTGTTGATGGTGTACCGGAAAGATACAAGCCTGATAAGATTTTAGTAGCTTTCTCGGATGGGGCCTATAAAAAAGTATATGGACCTAAAGGAGAATCCTTTTCCTATCCGGCTCCATTTATTGATGGCAATATTACTATTGATTCAACTGGTAATAAGTATCCGGCATGGAGTCTGCGACTATGTGATGATCATACAACACAAAATTTGGGCAGTGAAATTTACGATAGAGTGAAAAGCGTGAATACTGAAGCTGAAGAAACATTTCATTTCATAAGCAGTCAAATATATAATCCGCGTAGCGTGTTTATTATTGACAATAAACGTTATGTCTCAAAAAACATAACGATTGAGTGCACTCCGTCCGGCATTGAGAAGGTGCAGGAAGGAATAATGTATGAGTTGATGGAGGGTAGTTAAAGCCCTCCTTCAAAGTGTTTAGTCTCTTCATGTACGCTGAGTCCATTACCTTGCAGATATTTGTTTGTGGTGGAGATGTCAGCATGGCGCGCCTGATCTCTGGCAATTACAATTCCTTCAGTATTTGCCAGGTCACGAATACCGGAATCTTTCAGTGAATAGAATTGATAGGAGTCCGGGAACCGGAGCAACGCACGTACTTTATTGAAATGATTCCTGAAGATGCGTGAATCAGCCTTTTTTATGCCGGGCTTAAAATCGCTTCCACCGAACAGATAATGGTTGGAACTGTACTCAAACAGACGTAAATCAATCATTAATTTGATGATTTCGTCATTGAGTCCTACCATGCCATCGCGCCGGTTCTTTGAGATTGTGGAAGAAATAAAAACTTTCTGTTCTTTAAGGTAAATGTCTCCCAGTTTGATATTAGATAGTTCATCTGGCCGGATGAAGGTGTAATATTCCATCTGACAGGCGAGCAAAAAGCATTTGTTCGTTTCTGAAAGAAACTCCTTCAGCTTTTTGAGGTCTACCGGTGATAGGGCAGAACGCTTCTTCTGGTCTTCCGGCAGGCTCCTTATCTTTTCAACCGGGTTGTTTTCCATATACTGTTTCTCAACCAACCAGGTGCAAAATGATGATAGCCATGTGCGGTAATTATTCCGTGTCCTGGCGGATGAATCCCGGTCGAGCAGGATATAGTCCAAGAAGTCGCTAATGTAACTTTGTTCGAATTGATAGATATAGGAGATAGGGAAAGCATGCTCTTCGTTGTACGATATAAGCATCCTGATGCGCTTTTTATAGTCGATGTAAGTACTTTCTTTGATAACTTTTGAAGCATGCAGCTTCTCCAGATACTTGCTATAAAGCTGGTGTACGTCATCGAATTTTGAGTAGTGCCGGGCATTGGAAGTATCAGCCCACGGATTCCATCCGGAGCGTAAACGTGTGGTCAGATTCGTGATGATTTCGGTCGCTCGTTTCTTCCGGTCGCTGAGTCTCTCAATGCTATCCAACATGTACTTTTTGCGACGCATCTTCCGGTCAACCGGATCATAACATTGGAAGTCTACATACCAATTTTTTCCGGTATGTAATTTGGGTAATGTGTACGTAATAACTTCGTTAAGTGAAGAACCTTTTCGTTGTTTAGAATACATTTTTTTTACGTTCTTTCAAGTTTGGAGAACGTAAAGGATTTGAATTATCAACTAAAGACTGTCCGACTTGCGTCCGACCTAAAAGTATAAAACAGCTATAATCTTATGATTTATAGCTGCTTATTCTTGCACGGGAGGAGAGGCTCGAACTCCCGACACCTGGTTTTGGAGACCAGTGCTCTACCAACTGAGCTACTCCCGTGTTTGCGGCTGCAAAGGTAAACTAATATTTCTTTCTTGCAATACTATTGCGAAGAAAATATCTTATTTTTATTTTACTTTCTCTGTTATGCAGTATTTTCTTTTGAGTTCCGTTTTATATATAAAACTCATTGTTAATCTTTTAATCTATCTATTTATGAAGAAAAATATACTATTAATGTTTCTGTTTTCTTTCATCTTTTTTTCTTGCAGTAAAGAAGATGATCTTGTAAATACCTATATAGAACCAGTTCCTGAAGGTATTGTACTAGCTAAAGTTGATAATTCGGAATTAAATACTTTTGCTTTGATTAATCAATTAACTTTAAATGTTTCTGGTATTTGGATTTATGGCTCATTCAGTTCTACGGCAGATATATCGGAAGCAGAGTTAAAGGATAAATTGCCGATACTGGAGAAAAAACCGTTTATGGGGTATATAAATCTACATAGCAAGGATGTAATTAGTTTTACTTTGCGGGATATGCATCAAAAAGATTATCAGGAACAATGGAAACAGATAGAAAAAGAACTATCACTTGTACCTAATAAAGATATGACGGTTGAAATTGTTTTTGAAGTGCCGGTAGGTAAAGAGAGCGAATGGATAGAGAAGCTGAATAATAATTCTTTTGTTGAGAAAGCATATTTACCGTGGCCGTGTTATGGACTCCCTTAAACGTCCCAAACAAAACGTCCCTACGTTTTAAACAAAACGAAGGGACGTTTCATGTAAAACGTAAGGACGTTTTTATTTGCTTAATCGTTCTTTCCATTCTTCGGCTTTGAAGCCTACAAGGACAACATTGTCTCCGATGACTAACGGGCGTTTTACTAGTTTGCCGTTTGTTGCCAAAAGAGATATTTGTTCTTTTTCACTCATACTTGGCAATTTATCTTTCAGTTCCATTGATTTATAAACCAATCCGCTTGTGTTGAAGAACTTCTTAAGAGGTAATCCACTGCATTTCACCCATTCTTGCAGTTCTTCTGCTGTCGGATTCTGTTCCACAATGTGGCGGTCGGTATATTCTATGCTGTTTTCATTCAGCCATTTCTTGGCTTTTTGGCAGGTACTGCATGCAGGATATTCTAAAAATAAATAGTTCATAAGGCTTTTGATTCTAAATCATTTTAAGTTCTTCAAACATTGTTTGATAAATAGCCGCTTTCTCTGTCAGCGGTTTTGGATAAGCTCGTGAGGATGAAGGCATTCTGAACAGCTTCATTTCCTGTCCGTCATGGTCGAATACCGAATAACTGCCCACTTTCGGCTCTGTTGCCGGGAAAAGTGCCAGTAGGGTATCCGTGGCTTTTTGCCCGGTTGTCACAATGGCTTCGCAGACCGGAATCTCTGTTAGTAATGCTTTTATATCCGTTGGAGTCACTACTTCCAGAAACTTATCCGACGCATTGTCTTTTTGCCGGATAATGGCCGAAGCCGTATCAAAGATGGCTATTCCTTTCTCGTTTAGGAAAGCAATAATCCTTTCTTTATCGAAAGACTTTTTGTTCTCTGTCAGAAAATAGTCTTTATTTTGGAAGAAGATAATGCCGAATATCCTCCACATATCATTTTGCATGTTTGGATAGTAGAAATCCATACACCAACGCTTTTGTTGCGGTGGGAAACTCCCCAGCATCAGCAAACGTGCATTGCGGGGGAGAAATGGCTTTAACGGATGTTCTTCAATCTCCGGCATAGGCTTCGTTACTTCTTCTTGTCTTGCTTGGCAAGCATAATAACGTGGTAAACGTATTCCACCATCCACTCTTCCGAGTAATCCAACTTTTCTTTGTAAGCACGGATGTTGCGGGCAACGGGAATAACATCGTCTTTCTTCCAGTTCGTTTTGGTCAGAATCTGGTGAACGGTTTGCTTCACTGTGTTGAATATAAGTTTCTTGAATATCTTCGGAATACCGAATTTCCACTTCATCAGGTTACCTGTCAGCATAAACAAGTCGTTGGAGAAGCCTGCAAACATAACCATATAAGGATTTACACCGTTCACATTCTTGCAGTTCTTCTTGATGGAAGCATCAATCTCAGAGAAGAATTTCTCACTCAATCCGTAGTTCTGCATCAAGGTTTTGCGTGAGTGCGATTTCTCGGCTACACCCAATCGTCCGCCTTGCGTCTGAACTTTATATACATGTTTGTACATGGTTACATCCGGCAACATGCGTATGTTTGTGATACCTAAGTTAACCGCCATGACAGACTGGTAATATACTCGAATCAAAGTCATGAAGTTTTCAACAATCCCTTTGGTTTCTTCCGCCTTTTCTTCTTGTTTCTGTTTTAGTTTAGATAATAATCCCATAATTTTATATATATAATAATGTATATTTCGCAGACAAAAGTATAATTTCTTTTGGTTGCAACCAAAGCCTTTATGATTATCTTTGCGCCTTAAAGCAGATTGCTATGAAAAAAGATTTCAAATACATCATTTTTGATGCCGACGATACCCTTTGGATGAATGAAACGCTTTTTCGTGAGACTGAGGGTAAACTATGCGATTTATTGAAAGAGTTTGCCGACCGGGAAGAAGTTATGAGAACTCTTTATCAGTTGGAAATGAAGAACCTCGAATGTTATGGGTTCGGAATAAAGGGTTTTATGTTGAGCATGATGGAGACAGCTTTGCAGGTAAGCAAAGGATCTGTCGATGCTTCTTGCATTGCAACTATTCTTGCGTTGGGAAAGGCGCAGCTCACTCATCCTGTGGAATTGCTTGCGGGAGTAAAGGAAACATTGCGCGAACTGAAGAACCGCTACCCTTTGGTGTTGGCAACAAAAGGCGATTTACTCGATCAGGAACGGAAAGTACGTTTGTCCGGTCTGAAAGATTTGTTTTGCCATGTGGAAATTATGAGTGACAAGAACGACGAGGCTTATTCTCATCTTTTCAGGACGATAGGTGCTAAGCCGGAAGAAATATTAATGGTGGGTAATTCCATGAAGTCGGACATTCTGCCTATCCTGCAACTTGGTGGAAGTGCTGCTTATATCCCTTTTCACACAACTTGGGTGCATGAAATGGTAACTGAAGAGGTGGAGCATGAGAACCTTGTCCGGTTGGAATTTATCGGGCAGTTAAAGCAACTATTGCTTTAGTCTTGGGTGACTGCAAAACTACCTATGGGTAAACAGTCATTTACTACGGGAAAGATGAAGGACTACTACGAGGTAAATGCCCGGTTATCCCGTAGTAGTTTCAGGACTTTTCTTTAGCCTGAAATGGAACTTGTGGTTGATAAACACCGGCTCTATAATATCGAACCGGATGAATTTGGCAAGGAGGTTTTCGGCTGTGCGCCGTTGAATGTGTGCTTGTCTGCAATATTGGTTCAGCGATAAATAGTTATTGGATTCGAGCAGGTTCAGGAGTAATTGCTCCCTTTCGGTGTATTGTACCAGCACTCCTTTGGGGCTTTCGCTCTGTTGCCACACTTTCAGGTGAACGGGTGTTGCGAGGATGTTCTCATCTTTAATGCGGACGTAGGCAAGGAACTTCCCGTTCTCGTCTTTGGCATAGACAGGCTTCTTGCTGTTTTCTTCAATAACCACTTCTAAGACCGACCTGCCTTCTACAGCATGCGTTTGCATCGTGTAAGTTACTTCGGGAGTGCAGTAGAGCTGTGCGGCAGCTTCAATCATATACATTTCTTCCTCCGAGCGCACCCCGGCTATCTTTCCGTTGTCTTTCACACCGATAAGCAGACGTCCTCCGTCGGTATTGGCAAAGGCGGAGAGTGTTCTGGCTATTTTGCGTGCATCCGATATTTCAAATTTGAAATCCTGTTGCTGGTGTTCTCCTTCGGCAATAAGGGAATGTATGTAGTCGGTGTCTGTAAACTTTTTCATGACTTCGCTTTGCTTGTTACACGCTTTTCGGGGCGCAAATATAAAAAACAATATTTGATTAACGCCTCTTAAAATGATTAATTTATATTTCCCATGTTGATAAAACAATTATCTTTGCTTCCTTTCAATGAAGGGAAAATAAGCATGGATGAAAGCACATTGGAGAAGTTGAAGACGCTTGCCGAATCGGCTAAGTACGATGTTTCGTGCGCATCGAGCGGCACGTCCCGTTCTGCCAAGGCAGGTGGGATAGGGAGTGCGGCAGGCTGGGGCATTTGCCACAGCTTTGCCGAAGACGGACGTTGCATTTCTCTATTAAAAATCATGCTTACCAATTATTGCATGTATGATTGTGCTTATTGCATCAACCGCAGAAGCAATGACATTCGCCGAGCCACTCTTTCCGTTTCCGAGTTGGTGGATATAACCATTGAATTCTATCGTCGCAATTACATTGAAGGATTGTTTCTCAGTTCGGGGGTGGTTCGCAGCCCGGATTATACGATGGAGCGTTTGGTGAGGGTGATTAAAGACCTTCGGCTTGTGCATCGTTTCAATGGATATATTCACATGAAAAGTATTCCCGGGGCGAGCCGGGAGTTGGTGAACGAAGCCGGATTGTATGCCGACCGTCTCAGTGTGAATATTGAAATTCCCAATGAACAGAGCCTTCAGGTATTGGCCCCCGAGAAGGATTTTAAAAGCGTGTTCACTCCCATGAAGTATATTCAGCAAGGAGTGTTGGAGAGCGTGGAAGAAAGAAAAAAGTATCGCCGTGCCCCGCGCTTTGCACCCGCAGGTCAAAGCACGCAGATGATTATCGGTGCAACTCCCGATAATGATAAGGAAATCCTGAATCTTTCATCGGCACTTTACAATCGTCCCACAATGAAGCGCGTATATTATTCGGGCTATATCCATGTGAACAATTACGATAACCGTCTGCCTATGCTGAAACAGCCGCCTCTGGTGCGTGAAAACCGTTTGTATCAGGCAGATTGGTTGCTGAGGTTCTATCAGTTCAAAGTGGATGAAATAGTGAATGATGCTTATCCCGATCTGGATTTGGAGATAGATCCCAAACTGTCTTGGGCGCTTCGCCATCCCGAACAATTCCCGGTAAATGTCAATGAGGCGGATTATGAAATGTTGTTGCGTGTGCCCGGCATAGGTGTGAAGTCGGCTAAACTGATTATTGTTTCGCGCCGTTTCGGAAGGTTAGATTCCTACCAGTTGAAGAAAATAGGAGTGGTGATGAAGAAAGCGCAGTATTTTATAACTTGCAATGAATTGCCTAACCTCACGGTCAACGAAGTGACTCCCGAAGTTCTTCGCCGCATGTTTGCGCAGAAAACCAAGCGGAAGGAGGACGACCGCCAGTTATCTTTCCAATTTGAAGACTGACTTCGTATGAATATATTTGTTTACGATAAAACCTTTGACGGATTGCTGACCGTAGTTTTCGATGCCTATTTCCGTAAAACGTTCCCCGATGTGTTGTTGGCGGAAGGGGAGCCGTTTCCGCTTTTCTATGATGAATCGGTCAATGTGGTGACAGATACGGACAGAGCAGGCAGGGTGTGGAAAGCATTGGAAAAGAAGCTGTCTCGCACAGCCCTGTCAAGTCTTACTTATGCTTGGCTGTCCGAGTTGCCCGGAGTGGATATGCTCTTGTTCCGTTATATGCGGAAAACAATAGACTCCCCCCGTTCCATTGAACTGAGCTTTGGCGATGAGGATGTGTTGGAGTTAACTAAAATCTCAAGAAAAGTAGCTAATGAACGGGGCAGGATAATCATGTTTCTCCGTTTCCAAAAGGCTATGGATAATACTTATTTTGCTGCCGTAGAGCCTTTATATAATGTATTGCCATTGGCAACGGGGCATTTTAAAGACCGCTTCTCAGACCAGTGTTGGTTGATATATGATGTAAAGCGTGAATATGGTTATTATTATGACCTCAACACTGTAACGGAAGTAAATTTCGAAACGAAAGAAGCACACTTGATAACCGGCATGCTGAACGAGGAGTTGATGGCGAAAGATGAAATGCTGTTTCAGCAGATGTGGAAAGAGTATTTCAAATCCATCACTATCAAAGAACGTAAGAATCCAAAACTTCACAAACAGAATATGCCTGTGAGATTCTGGAAGTACTTAACCGAAAAGAAGTAAGTTTTCCCTTTAAAGCACCGCAGCTTTGCGGGTAAAGTGCAGGTGCTTTGGATATGAAGCTGCGGTACTTTGAATTGAAGGCTTATGACTACTTAATTTATCACCCAGTTTTTATTATAAGGAACGGTCTTGGACGGATCATAATTCATCCCTTCTTTAGTGGGAATGAGCAAAGTATAAGTCTTTCCGCTGCGGTTCTCCAAAAAGCGGTCGCGCAACCACGGATTGGCATCTTTAAGCTGTGCATACGTAATACCGTTTTGTTTGGCGAATTGAGCCAGATCGGCGATTCTTGTATTTACTTTCACCTCTTTAAATGGGATAGGCGGGTACAGGCTTTCTTTCTTTAGTAGGAAGCCGAAACGCTTGGGATTGTTGAATACTTCTTTGGCTGCCAGTATGCGGAACATGTAACGTGAAGTTTCCTGATTCAGCCATAAATCGAGTGCGCTATCCACTTCCTGCTTATTCAGTTCGGTGGAGATTCTTCCTTTCCCTGCATTGTAGGATGCTGCAACGGTAATCCAGTCACCATATTGTGCATAGCCTTCTTTCAGATATTTGCAGGCAGCTTTTGTTGCTTTCCTGATGTTATATCTTTCGTCTACGTTCTTGTTTACTTCCAGTCCGTGGCTTCTTCCCGTCGTGTCCATGAACTGCCATAAGCCTGCCGCCCCCACCGGGGAACGTGCCAATGTGCTCAGGTTACTTTCAATAACCATGAGATATTTAAAGTCATCGGGTATTCCGTTTGCTTTCAATATCGGCTCTACGATAGGGAAATAGCGGTTGGCACGCTTTATCATCAACATGGTGGTGGAATGCATATAGGTGAATGAGGACAGTTCACGGTCCATGCGTTCGCGCCGGTCGTAGGGAGTGAGGTCGATGGCTTCTCCTGCGAATGTAACTTGTTTGGGAACATCGGGGGGAGTAACGGAATAGCTGCCTTCCTGTTTCATCACTTTTTCTACTTCTGCCGGTGCACTGCCGATAAGGAATGGAATACTTGCCGATGCAACGGCTATGGACGAAATAAAAATCACGGAACGAATACTTTTCTTCATTTATATTGTTTGTTGTTTTTAGTTAGACTTTTCATTCAATTTGCCACCACAGTATTTGCAGTAGGTGGCGTCGGGTTCATGTCCGCTCATGTGGCAATGAGGGCACTCGTATTTCTCTTTTTTGCGGTATTGACGAATCATGGAGGCGGAAACAATTCCCGTAGGCACGGCGATAATGGTGTAACCGATCAGCATGACAATCGCCGAAAGAAACCTGCCGAACGGCGTAACGGGAGTAATATCCCCATATCCCACTGTTGTCATAGTCACCACAGCCCAGTAAATGCTGTTGGGTATATTGTTGAACTGTGTGCCGGGTTCGTCACCTTCCACCATATACATGATTGTGCCGATGGAGATAACAAGAATGACTATGAACAGGAAAAACACGATAATCTTCCGAATGCTTTCTTGCAGGGAGCGCAGAAGTACTTCTCCTTCATTGAGGAATTTGAATAAACGGTATATACGAAATATGCGGATTATCCGGAATGCACGTATCACCAGCAGATAACGCGCTCCTGTAAAAATGAAACTAAGATAGATCGGCAACGTAGACAATAAATCAATGATGCCGAAAAAGCTGAATATATACTTTCGGGGTTTGGGCGAACAATAGATGCGTGCCGCATATTCAATGGTAAACACGGCAGTTATGAAATATTCCAATATCCTGAATAGTGTCCCGTATTTTAATGAAAGCGATTGTATGCTTTCCAGCATCAAGATAAGGATGCTGAATAGGATAAACCAGATAAGGCAAACGTCGAAAAGTTTCCCCGCAGGCGTATCCGATTCAAAGATGATAGTATATAACTTATGTTTCAGCTCTTTTTTATTCATTATTCAATAACCTGACATTCATCGCAATAATATATGCTTCCTCCCAAATAGTTTTCCTTTTTTATGGTTCCTCCGCAACGGGGGCATTCTTTGCCGGCAGTGTCTTTGGAGAGGAAAGGAACGTACTTTCCGTTGCTGCCAAACAGGTCGGTTTCGGTGTTGCGTCCTTTTTGCTCATACATTTCTTGCATGGTGTTCTTTACACAACAGAATAGATTCTCTTTCTGTTCGCCTGTAAGGGCACTAACTTTGGTCTTGGGATGAATCCGGGCGTTGTAAAGAATATCTTGCAGCACTCCGTTGCCCAGTCCCGGGACTGTTTGTTCTGTTGCCAGAAAGGCCTTTGCGCTTTTCTTTCGGACACTTTCATCATTAATCAGGTTCAGAAAATAGTCTTTGCTGAAAGCATCGGACATAACCTGAGGCTTCTCGCAAGCTGCATTATAATAAGGAAACATTCCACCTTCATAATTCCCGGGACGGAATCCGAGTATTCCACCATACATCCGTATGGAGACAACAATGCAACTTTGGTCTTCAAAGCCTATCAATAACTGATGCTTTGGGGGAAGTTTCTCTCCGGGAGCATAATATCGCAGGTTGGCTCCGTCTGTAAAAGCGAGTTTCACATCATCCAGGGTTATCTCCACCATTCCTCCTACGGAACGTGAACTGCCTACTTTCTTACCCATTAATAGCTCTACATAATCATCCGGGTTTCCGTGGAAGAAGGCAAACTTATGAGGAGTTTGCTTCACAATGATGTCTGTAATCACTTTCCCTTTAATCGTACTGTTTAATTGTTCCGACAGAAATTTTGCTTCCGGTGCTTCAATCATAATGCAGTCTGTTTTGTTTTAATGTAACGAAGATAGCGGTTTTCTTGAAATATCGGTTATTTTTGCAGATAAATAAAAAGTAGATAAAACATGGTTACTTATATACTTATCGGTGTCACCGTCGTTGTTTCTTATATGTGCTTTAATAACAGAGGCATGTTTGAGAAGCTGGCTTTAATTCCCTATGTGGTTGTCAGGAACAACCAGTGGTATCGTCTGATTTCCCACGGTTTTGTACATGCCGACACTATGCACCTGTTGGTGAACATGTTCACATTTTGGTCTTTCGGAACCTACATAGAGAGTGCTTTCGAGTATTTGGGATTCAGCACGTGGGCTTATCTCGGACTCTACTTCGGAGGAATGATTTTTGCTTCGGTCTATGATATTGCCAAGAAAAGCAATAACCCTTATTACATATCTATCGGAGCATCGGGGGCTGTTGCTGCCGTGCTGTTCACTTCCATTTTGCTGAATCCTTGGGGAAAGATCCTGTTCTTCGCGGTTATTCCCATTCCGGGTATTTTGTTCGGAGTGCTTTATCTGGCTTATTGCCAGTATATGGCGAAGAGGGGAGGGGATAACATAAATCACAATGCTCACTTCTATGGGGCGGTATTTGGCTTTGTTTATCCCATTTTACTGGAACCCGCTTTGTGGCGCGGGTTTATTTCCCACTTTTAACCGGCATTCGCTCCCATATCCATCCGGGTATCATGCGCCAGAAGAATACGAGGATTGCATATTTCCAATCGATGATGGCAATCCGTTTTTTTTGTTTCAATGCTTTGACAATGCGTTTGGCTGCATAGTCCGGTTTCATCAGCATGGGATAGTTGCCGTCTTTAAGTAAGGCAGTTGCTACAAATCCCGGACGGATGTCCGTGAAGCGGATATTCAAATGTTCCATACGTGACAGTTGGGCGAGCGCATCAATATAAGTGTTCTGAAAACGCTTCGTTGCAGAGTAGGCGGGGGCAGCGCCCAACCCCTTTGTACCTGCTATGGAACTGATAACTGCCAAATGCCCTCCGCCTTGTTGCCTGAAGTAATTGAATGCAGTGGTTATCATACGGATGAAACCCTCGACATTTGTTTTTGCCGTGTTGATTTCTATTTCGGGGTTCAGGCTCATGTTTTGACTGCCTACGCCCGAACTTTGCAAAAACAGATCCATTCCTCCCAGTTTGTCTATCAACTCATGCAGTTTTTCGGGAGCATCCTCACTTGTTACGTCTAACTGCTGAATCTCGATTTGCGAGGGATTGAAAGAACGGAATTCTTCCAAAGCGGAAAGCCTTCTTCCCGCTACACCCACTTTCCAGCCCTGTCTTACAAAATCTTTGGCTACTTCCTGCCCTATGCCTGAAGTAGCACCTATGATGACAATTCGTTTCATATTATTTATTTCACTCCTAACAGTTCAACTTCAAATATCAGGGTAGAGTAAGCGGGTATATCTCCACAGGCACGTGTGCCATATCCTAATTCATATGGGATGTAAATCATCCAACGGGAACCTACAGGCATGACTTTCAATGCTTCTTGCCAACCTTCAATTACTTCATTAACCCGGAATGTCTCCGGATGTTTGCGGCTGAATGAATTATCAAACTCTTTTCCGTTAATCAATGTTCCCCGGTAATGTACTCTTACGGTACTTTTGGTTGTGGGAACAGAACCTGTCCCTTTGAGTATGATTTTATATTGCACTCCGCAAGGTAGCTCCATTACTCCTTCTTCCTCAAGGTTGTTTTCCAGAAAGCGGATGTTTTCTTCTTTGTATTGCTGATGTTTCAGTGACATATTTATAATGTATTATTTAAAGTTTGGTGGTTATACTTACTCTTCTTCCTTTCTTGTCACTTGGTATTTCTCCCTCATTACTTCAAAGTCATTTGTAATTTGTTGTAAAATCTCCTGAATATCCATACTCTTTGCCAACGTAGGCATTCCATAAAATATAGAT
>CABUKU010000011.1 GCA_902492205.1 uncultured Bacteroides sp.
CGTTTTCATTTTAACTCCCGTTTTGTCTGATGCTCAGATGAAGGAAGCGGTAGAGAAATTCAAAGCTATTCTTACACAAGAAGGAGCTGAGATTATCAATGAAGAAAATTGGGGCCTTAAGAAATTGGCTTATCCAATTCAGAAGAAATCAACAGGTTTTTACCAGTTGGTAGAATTTAATGCTGATCCGTCAGTGATTGAGAAGCTTGAACTAAACTTCCGTCGTGATGAGCGTGTTATCCGTTTCTTGACTTTCAAGATGGATAAGTATGCTGCAGAATATGCTGCAAAAAGAAGAAGTGTAAAATCAACTAAAAAGGAGGAAAATTAATCATGGCACAACAACAATCAGAAATCAGATATTTAACTCCGCCCTCAGTAGACGTTAAGAAGAAAAAATACTGCCGTTTCAAAAAGAGCGGTATTAAGTACATCGACTACAAAGATCCTGAATTCTTGAAGAAATTCTTGAATGAGCAAGGTAAAATCCTTCCTCGTCGTATTACAGGTACTTCTTTGAAGTTCCAACGTAGAATTGCGCAGGCTGTAAAGAGAGCACGTCACTTGGCGTTACTTCCATTTGTAACTGACATGATGAAATAATAAGAAGGAGGAATTTGTATGGAAATTATATTAAAAGAAGACGTAGTAAACTTAGGTTATAAGAATGATATCGTAACTGTTAAGTCTGGTTATGGTCGTAACTATCTTATTCCTACCGGAAAAGCTGTGATTGCTTCTCCAGCTGCAAAGAAAATGTTGGCTGAAGATTTAAAACAACGCGCTCACAAGTTAGAGAAGATTAGAAAAGATGCAGAAGAATTGGCTGCTAAATTGAACGGTGTGGCTCTTACTATTTCTACAAAGGTAAGTTCAACCGGTACAATCTTCGGTTCTGTAAGCAATATCCAAATTGCGGAAGAACTTGAAAAACTTGGTTATAAAGTTGATAGAAAGATTATTGTTATCAAAGACAGTGTAAAAGAAGTTGGTACTTATAAGGCTGTTGTTAAGCTGCATAAAGAAGTTACTGCTGAAGTTGCATTTGAAGTTGTAGCAGAATAATTTATCTTAAGATAAAAGTAAATAAAGGTTCTCTCGTAAGAGGGGACCTTTTTTATTTGTTTTATCTTACTTCTTTGTTGGAAAGGAAATGGCTTGAGATATGTATAGGCACAAAAAAAGTCTGTTGTGCTTTCGCACGGCAGACTTTCAATTCTCTCTGAATGTTCTATTATTCAGCTACTACTGCTGCTGAATCAACTGTTGCTGTGTCAGCTGCTGCTGCTGCTGCTGCTGCTGCTGCTTCAACTGCTGCGATAGAGTCAGCGATACGGATTGAGTCAGCTTTTGCTGCTTCTGCGTCAGCGTTAGCTTTGTTACCACAAGATGCCAATGATACGGCTGCGATAGCTACGAACAAAAATACTAATTTTTTCATTTTCTTTGCTTTTTAGTGTAATACAATTAATTGCTTTCTTAAAACGCTGCAAATGTATGCACTTTTTTGATACGTTGTATCACAAAAGTGCACTTTTTTTATAATTATTTTTGTTCTTTCCGCTAAATGCCTGTATGATAATATGTTTTAAAACATAATCATTCTTCGGCTATACTATTATAGAGGTATCGCTTAATGCTTCTTTTCGGCGTCTTTTCAAATTCGTTGGGATATAGCTGAATTTTACTCACTTTTTCGTAAGCTCCGACTATCTTATTTAAGTTTTTCAGGTTTTCATCCATGATGGCCTGCAGGTTATCCGGATTATTTAATCCCAAAGAATCTAAAGACTCATAGTCGGCATATACCAAAGCTACCAGTTTCTTGTTTCGTTCAATAATAAGGCTTTCTATAATAAATGGCATATTATTGAGCTTGGTTTCAATCTCTTCGGGGAAGATATTTTGCCCGCTTGAACTTAAAATCATGGTTTTGCTTCTGCCACGGATAAAGATATTACCGTCTGCATCAATAGTTCCTAAATCGCCTGTTTTTAACCAACCATCGGCAGTAAAGACTTCTTTGGTGGCTTCCTCGTTTTTGTAGTACCCTGTCATTACATTTTCCCCTCTTACCTGTATTTCTCCGGTTATATTGAACGGATCTTCAGAATCAATGCGTACTTCCATTATATCCAATATCTTACCGGACGAGCCTACGATAAATTCATTCCAGGGAGCATAACTGATAAGAGGGCCGCATTCGGTCATCCCATAACCGATAGTGAACGGGAATTTGATTTTGTGAAAGAATTCGGTTACTTCCGGGTTCATGGCAGCTCCTCCGATAATCACTTCTTTAAATCTTCCACCGAGTGCTTCTACCAGTTTCTTGCGTATTTGTGCATAGATCTGTCCGTCCAGTAATGGAATATTTAAAGCCCATTTCATACCTTTCTTATTAATTAAAGGTTGAATGACATTCTTGTATATTTTTTCTATGACAAGCGGAACGGTAATAATTAAGTTGGGTTTTACTTCTTCGAAAGCTTTCATTAATATCTTTGGCGAAGGAGTTTTGCCAAGCAGAGTAACATGGGTTCCTACTGCTGTTGCAGTAAGAAAGTCGAAAGCACATCCATAGGCATGTGCCAATGGCAGGAATGACAATACATTATCTCCTTTTTTAAGTAATTCCGTACGAATACCGAAAGTAACATTACCTGCAAGGTTGTTTCCGGTCAGCATCACGCCTTTGCTAAAGCCGGTTGTTCCCGAAGTGTAATTTAGCAACATCACCTTATCATTGGATAGGGTGGTATATTCTATATCTTCTTTGTGAAAACCTTTTGGATATTTCTTTTTCATGGCAGCATCAATGCTTTTCATGAACTTCTGAACAGTTTCACCGTCACGTTGATGCAGGCAGCGGAAGTCGGTTAATGAAAAGACACCACGCAGATCGGTAAGCTTATCTTCTTCCAAGCTCTCCCAAATAGAATCACTGGTGAATAAGAAAGTAGACTCCGAGTGGTTGACGATGTGATGAACATCATTGGGATTGAAATCCTGTAAAATAGGTACGACTATCGCTCCATAAGTTACAGTTGCCATATATGCGATGCACCAACGTGCATTATTCTTGCCTATGATCGAGATTTTATCCCCTCTGCGAAGACTGCAATAATGGAATAACAAATGTAATTTTGCAATTTCTTCTGCTACTTCTCCATAAGTAAATGTCAAGTCTTCCCCGTAATCCGTATAGCAGGGTAAATCCCAATTTTCTTTAAAGCTGTTCTCGTATAGCTTTATAAAATTCTCTTTTATCATTGCACGAATTTTGATGTATTGTGCAAAAATAGAAAAAACTTCCGAGATTGAAAGCGTTTCTTACATAACTATCTGCTTGTATAACAACTTTTAATGATAATAATGTGTAACTTTGTCTCCGAATTCGTACATAAGAAGATATGATTGATACAACTATATTTCAAGATAAGACTGCGGTTTATTATACTCTGGGCTGTAAACTAAATTTTTCGGAAACATCAACAATCGGTAAGATATTAAAAGAGGCCGGAATTCGCACTGCCCGTAAAGGGGAGAAAGCAGATATATGCGTTGTAAATACCTGTTCGGTTACTGAGGTGGCAGATAAAAAGTGCCGTCAAGCCATCCATAGGTTGGTTAAGCAGCATCCGGGAGCTTTTGTCGTCGTTACGGGATGCTATGCACAGTTGAAGCCGGAGAATGTAGCGGCAATTGAGGGCGTAGATATTGTCTTAGGTGCTGAACAGAAAAAAGATTTGTTGCAATATTTGGGCGATCTCCATAAACATCAAAAAGGAGAAGCGCATACTTCCGCGACAAAAGATATACGAACTTTTGCTCCTTCGTGTTCAAGAGGCGATCGTACCCGTTTCTTTTTAAAGGTGCAGGATGGTTGTGATTATTTTTGTTCTTACTGTACCATTCCATTTGCACGTGGACGTAGCCGCAACGGTTCAGTCGCAGATATTGTGGCACAAGCAGAGAAAGCTGCTGCGGAAGGTGGAAAGGAAATTGTAATTACAGGAGTGAATATTGGTGATTTCGGAAAGAGTACCGGAGAGACTTTCTTCGATTTGGTAAAGGCTTTGGATAAGGTGGAAGGAATTGAACGTTACAGGATTTCTTCTATCGAGCCAAATCTGTTGGCCGATGAGATTATAGAATATGTAGCACATTCGCGTAGCTTTATGCCACACTTCCACATTCCTCTCCAATCGGGTTGTGATGAAGTGTTGAAATTGATGCGTCGCCGTTACGATACAGAGTTGTTTGCCCATAAGATAAAGAAGATTAAAGAAGTGATTCCCGATGCTTTTATCGGTGTGGATGTGATTGTGGGTACTCGTGGTGAGACTGCTGAATATTTTGAGAAAGCATATGAATTTCTGAACAGTTTAGATGTGACTCAGTTACATGTGTTTAGTTATTCCGAACGGCCGGGAACGCAGGCTTTGAAAATAGAGCACGTGGTTTCTCCCGAAGAACGGCATGAAAGAAGTCAGCGGTTATTGATCTTATCAGATGAAAAGACAAAAGCCTTTTATGAAAAACATATAGGCAGAACTATGAAAGTATTACTTGAAAAATCCAAGCCGGGTATGATGATGCATGGCTTTACAGATAATTATGTCAAAGTTGAAGTAGTGAATAACCCTGAATTGGATAATAAGATAGTAAATGTGAAACTTGGTGGCTTCAATGAAGACGGAACAGCTTTGTTGGGGACTGTTATAGAATAGTAAAGGATGTCTAAGGTTACTTATTATTTGGTTTATATTTGGTTTTGGCTGAATTCGTTGTTGCCATTTTGGCTTCTGTATAGGGTATCGGATTTCTTTTATTTTTTCCTTTATCATGTTGCGGGATATAGAAAGAAAGTAGTTCGAGAGAACCTGAAGAACTCTTTTCCGGAGAAGACTCAAACGGAGTTGAGAGAAATAGAACGCCGGTATTATCATTATTTGGCAGACTACATGATGGAGAGCATGAAGATGATGAGACTGACAAAAGAGGAGATGCTGAAACGAATGAAGTTCCACGGAATAGACTTGTATCTTCGCTTGATAGAAGAACATGGCGGTATTGTCGTGGCTATGCCGCATTATGCTAATTTCGAATGGACTTTGGGCATGAAAATACTTATGAAACCGGAAGATGTGGCAGTTCAGGTATATAAGCCTTTAAGAAATAAGTATATGGACAAGATGTTTCAGAATATACGTTCCCGCTTCGGAGGATATAATGTTGCGAAACATAGTGCAGTGCGTGAAACTGTTCGTCTGAAACGTGACGGGAAAAAGATGGTATTGGCTCTTATTGCCGACCAAGCTCCCAGTTGGAGTGATGTTGCTTACTGGACTACCTTTCTGAATCAGGATACAGATTTCATGAATGGCAGCGAACGTTTTGCCAAGTTACTTAATTTCCCGATGATGTATTGTGATATAAAAAAGACAAAACGCGGATATTGCGAGGCGACCTTTGAACTGATGTCCGACAAACCTAAAGAAACAGCCGACGGCCAATTGACCGAAATGTTTGTTCGTCGGGTAGAACAAACCATATTAAGAGATCCTGCCTATTGGTTGTGGTCGCATAAAAGGTGGAAACATAAACGTGAACATGCAGCAGAAAACTAAAATAGCAGTTGTTATTCTTAATTGGAATGGCAGTGAAATGCTCCGCACTTTCTTGCCATCCGTTCTTCAATATTCCCAAACGGAAGGAGTAGAGGTCGTTGTAGCCGATAACGCTTCTACGGATAACTCACTAACAATATTGGCAGAAAATTTCCCAACCGTCAGGGTGATTAGACTCACAGAGAATCACGGATTTGCCGATGGATATAATTTTGCTCTCAAACAAGTTGAAGCAGAATATTATGTTTTGCTGAATTCTGATGTGCAGGTTACCGGGCATTGGCTGGAGCCAATGGTGCAATATCTTAATACTCACCCCGAAGTGGCGGCTTGCCAACCTAAAATAAGAAGTTGGAAGTATCCTGATTATTTTGAATATGCCGGTGCGTGTGGCGGTTTTCTTGATCGCTATGGCTATCCTTTTTGCAGGGGGCGGATTATGGAAGTGCTTGAAAAGGATAACGGACAGTATGAAACGGTTATTCCTGTCTTTTGGGCTACCGGTGCGGCAATGTTCATTCGTTCTGCCGATTATTGGGAAGTCGGCGGTCTTGACGGACGTTTTTTTGCACACATGGAAGAGATAGATTTATGTTGGCGTCTGCGCAGTCGGGGGCGGGGAATCGTATGTATTCCTCAAAGTGAAGTATTTCATGTGGGAGCTGCTACTTTGAAAAAAGACAATCCACAAAAGACATTTCTTAATTTTCGTAACAATCTTGTAATGTTGTACAAGAATCTTCCCGGAAAAGAATTAAAACAAGTAATGTTTATCCGTGGGATTCTGGATTATATTGCTGCCTTTACATTTTTACTTAAAGGGCAGGTTGCCAGCGCTAAAGCAGTTTACCGGGCACGATGTGAATATAAACGTTTGAAGAAGAACTTTACATCCGACCGTGAAACCAATATGAAAAAAACTACCCTTTCTTACATTCCCGAACGGATAAAAGGGAGTATATTAGTGGCGTATTATCTGAAACGACAGAAGAAATACTCACAATTAAGATAAACATACAGTAACCTTTTAACGTTTAATCAGAAAGGAAAATGAGATGGGAAAGTTAATTAGAAAAATTGGTTTGGTAGCTCACGATGCTATGAAAAAGGACTTGATAGAGTGGGTGTTGTGGAACTCGGAACTCTTGATGGGACATAAGTTTTATTGTACAGGTACTACCGGTACTTTGATACGCGAAGCGTTGAAAGAGAAATATCCGGATGTGGAATGGGATATTACAATTTTAAAATCGGGTCCGTTGGGCGGTGACCAGCAGATAGGTTCCCGCATCGTGGATGGTGAGATAGATTATTTATTCTTTTTTACCGATCCGATGACTTTGCAGCCGCATGATACGGATGTAAAAGCATTGACTCGATTGGCTGGCGTAGAGAATATAGTATTCTGTTGCAACCGTTCTACTGCCGATCATATTATATCCAGCCCATTGTTTGTTGATCCTGACTACGAACAGGTAAGACCGGATTATTCAACTTACTCGAAACGTTTCGAAAACAAACCGGTGGTTTCCGAAGCTGTTGAGTCTGCTAATAAGAAAAAGAGTAGAAAGAAAGCAGCAGATAATAAATAAATTTTTTCTATCTGATGCAATGCATTTCCACTCCCGCCGTGAGAATATCAGCTCCCATTGGCGGGTTTTCTTTTCCTAAGCTGATATAAACTTCTTCAACAGTGGGGAAATCCCGGAACAGCCTTTTCACAATTCGTCCGCAAACATGCTCAAGAAGTTGTGAGGGAATCTCCATTTCACATTTCACAGCTTCAAACGCATCGGCATAGCTCACTGTATATGTCAAATCATCGCTCTCCACAGCTTGGCTGAAGTCTACTTTTAATTTCAGGTCTATATAGAAATAACTTCCAACGACAGTTTCCTGCGATGCTACACCATGATAGGAGTAAAACTTCAATTTATCAAGTCGTATGTACATTTCATCTGTTTCCATAAGGCTGTTTATACTATAAGTTAAGTTGTTTTGTATAGAAAATTAAGCCAATTCGTCCTTTCGTTTTCATAAATAGGTCTACTCCTTATTGAAATTAGGTGTAGTCTATTATTTACTAAGCTCTACACTTTACTTATATTAAGTGTAGACCTTTTTAAGAAAAGGTAAGGTCGTTCGACCTTAAGTCTATGGATGTTTACTCCTAAGTTTCGGTACGAATCGGTTTAATATTCCATATGCAAAAATAGCTGTTCCGTGGAGAAAGGCAATAAAAAAGGCATCGTTTCCGATGCCTTTTGCTTATTTTTTAGGACTGCGCCCTGTTTGTTCTATCAATTCCTTTATTTTATTGTTGATACTTTCCGCTTTCATCAGTTCCTCAAGAGTGAGATGCATGCGGTATCTCCAATAGTGTCTTGGATTGGCAGGGATGTTGATTCGCTCTGCTTCTATGTTCGGATTACGCCATTTGTCGTCCATGGATAACCAGTCCTGGAAAGTAAGAATGGCAAGTAGTGACTGGCTGTAAAGATGCTGACGCACTACTTCTTCGCATATGTTTGCGCCGGCTTCTTCGGGAGCTGCACCATAGTGTCCGAGGATATAATTGTAATATCGTTGGGTTTGCTGTGCATCTTCTTTCCACCAGCCGCGCAAAGTTGACATATCGTGAGTGGAAATGGTGCAAACAGAACGGTAAGGATATTCGTTCAGTGCTCCGAACTCGTATGCAGGGTTCTTCGGCATGCGTTGGATTTCAAGGCTGAGTATCTGTAAATCATTCATTACCCAAGGCACACTGTCGGGAACCATGCCCAAGTCTTCACCACAAACGAGCATACTGGTGGAGCTTGTCAACTGAGGAAGCTTCTTCATTGCCTGATCCCGCCAGAACTCATTGTGACGGTGATAGTAATATTGATCGTAAAGCTTGTTGAAAGCTGCTTTGTCGGCATCGCTCAATGCGTGGTAAATGAAGTCGTGTTGCACTCCGATACGCGGATGGAACTTTTCGGGATCTTTATTGTCGCGGATGAAAAGTACGTCACTGATGAGTGCATACAGTCCGTCGCGAATCCACACACTGTCGCTGTCTGTTTTATCTTTGAAGAAAGCTTCGACTTTACGCTGCGTATCGAACTCGGGACGCATTTCGTAAATTTCCCATTTATTGGTGGGGCGTATGAATGTTTCTTTCACGTAATCGGTATGAGGACCGAATACTTGTTGCAAGAAATATTCGTGTATGTATGGTTTAAGGAATAGTTCTTCGTTGAACCACATTCCGTAACCTTCTATTTCTTCGCGTGACATGGGGAGTGAAGGAACGAACTGTCCCAATAAGCCATGTACGGCATTCATCGGAATTTCCCAGATGCGGAAGAAGCCCAGAATGTGGTCGATGCGGTAAGCATCGAAGTATTCGGACATCTTTTGGAAGCGTTTCATCCACCATTTATATCCGTCCTTCTCCATTACATCCCAGTTGTAGGTAGGGAATCCCCAGTTTTGTCCGTTTACGGAAAAATCATCGGGTGGAGCACCTGCCTGTCCGTTCAGATTGAAGTAATAAGGTTCTGTCCATGCTTCCACGCTGTTGCGGCTGATGCCAATGGGAATGTCGCCTTTCAGTACAACACCGTTTTCACGGGCATAGGTGGTAGCCGCCAACAGTTGGCAGTGCAAGTTATATTGGATATAGAAATAAATTCCGATGCCGTTATAGTCAGGTCCTTCGGGAGAACATAACTTGTCGATCTCTTCTTGCTTGAAGGTGTTGTACTTCGGCCATTGACGGAAGTCGGGAGTTTTATATAAATCACGCAAGTAGCTGAATACAGCATAAGGTTTCAGCCATTCCTTGTTGCCCTCAAAGAACTGTTTGAAATCTTTGGATGCAAGTACCTTTTCTCCTTCCTGTTGATAGATCAGACGGAAGTATTCCCATTTGGTGTTGTTTACTTTCTCGTAATCTACGGTGGGGTAGGAATTTAATTCTTTTTGCTTGTCGGCGAAATATGCAGCTTTCTCTTTATCTTTCAGTTTTCCCAGTTGGTTAATATCCATATACATGGGGTGGAAAGCATAGATGGAAATACTGTTGTAAGGGTAAGAATCCGTCCATGTGTGAGTCATGGTCGTATCATTGATAGGCAGAATTTGTACTATCTGCTGATCTGTGCCGACAGCCCAGTCTATCATTTTCTTCAGATCTCCGAAATCTCCCACACCAAAGCTTTTTTGTGACTTCAGCGAGAATACGGGAATTGCCACTCCGGCTCCTTTCCATGCAGGAGTGTCGAAATAAACATATCTATCGGATATAATCAATGTTTCATTTGCTTTCAACCCGGGATTGGCCAAATAACGGTTGGGATTCATTTCCCATGCTTCTACTTTTTTCTCTTTCAGGTTATAGAGAACAAATTTATATTCCAGTGGGAAAGTTATCTTTGAAGCATCGAGTTCTATTTGCCATTCGGGATAGTTGCAGTCGCTCATAAGGATAGCTTTATTGGTATCCCAATTGCCGAATACCTTTTGGTTGCCGCTTATTGCTAAACAGTAGTTACTTTCAATCCGTGGTGAAAAGGCCTTGATAACCAATCCTTTCTTATAAGGTTTTGAAGGAGCTGTGTGCTCATGACGCGCAAATAGGCTTTCTGTAAAAGCAGAGCTGTAAAAATATTCCTGATCGGGAAGGTTTCTCCATGCATCATATACTTCATAAGTCTTTTTATCATCTTCAGAAATAAATATGCAGTGAGGTACATTGTTCCATTCTTTACGGACAGGCTTGCCGTCTCTATATATATAATAGGTATATTGAATCTTCCCATCGGTAGGTACAGCCACATTAACGGATACAAACCAGTGTATGCCGTCTGTTGTTTGTAAAGGAATTGCCATTTCGGGATTCTGGTTTCCTAATTCCGGAATAGAGCCAAGCACACGTACATCTTCCCCCCAATTGGTACGATACTCTATGTTAAGTGATATTGTCATGGTATATAGCTTATAAAGATTAAACTTGTTTGTTAATGCAAGTTATGAATTAGTTTTGAATTACCATGTAAAGAGAAACATTTTAGTAGTGTATTTTGTTATGCAAACGTTTGTTTTAGTCTGCTATTTAACACTAAAAGGAGCTTTTGAGGGCTCCTTTTCTTGTGTATATATTAATTCAAAGTTCTCCTTTGGCTATCCGCAACGTGATGAACCGCAGGTTTTACAAATAAGACATCCTTCTTGGTAAACAAGTGTTTCGTTTCCGCAGTTAGGGCATTTCTGTCCTTTGGCTTCGGTACCGTCTGTGATGTATTTCTTTAATGCACGCTCCACACCGTTCTTCCAAGTATTGATATTTTCACTGTCGAGCTGTAAAGAACCTACTAATTTGATAACTTGTTCGATAGGCATTCTGTAACGAAGCACTCCCGAAATAAGCTTGGCATAGTTCCAATACTCTTTGTTGAACTTCTCGGAAAGTCCTTCGATAGTGGTCTTGTATCCTCTCTTGTTTTCGAATTGGAAGTCATATCTCTTGGTTCCGTCTTCGTCCACGTTTTTGATGATCTTTCCGTATGTAACTGATTTTGGCAGTAAGATACCTTCATCATCATCTTGAAGACCGGTGAATATTTCGTAAGGTCTGCCATCGAGTAAGCCGACAAATGCCACCCACTTTTCTTTGTTGTTCTGGAACCGAACGATTTCTGCTTCAAGAACTTTAGGGCGGGTTTCGACAACCGTAGGCGGTTTGCAAGGAGGAAGTTCGTCTTTCTTATCAGACTTGGTGGAGATAAGAACGCCGGAACGTGAGCCGTCACGATAAACAGTACATCCCTTGCAACCTGATTTCCATGCTTCCATATAAAGACGATTAACCAGGTCTTCGTCCACATCATTCGGCAAGTTAATGGTTACACTGATTGAGTGGTCTACCCATTTCTGTATTCTTCCCTGCATCTTAACTTTCATCAGCCAGTCCACATCATTGGAAGTTGCTTTGTAATAAGGCGATTTGGAAATCATGTCGTCCAATTCTTCCTGTGTATAGCGCTTGATTGTGTCATAGCCATTTGCTTCCATCCATGTAACAAATTTATGGTGGAATACGATATATTCTTCGAAAACATCTCCTGTTTCGTCTACAAAATCAATTCTGACTTGCGGATCGTTGGGATTTACTTTTCTTCTGCGCTTGTAAACCGGCATGAATACCGGCTCGATACCGGAAGTTGTCTGTGTCATCAAACTGGTTGTTCCGGTTGGAGCAATCGTTAAACAGGCAATGTTTCTGCGTCCGTATTTCTTCATGTTTTCATAAAGCTCCGGATCGGCTTCGCGTAAACGGTTGATGAACGGATTGTTCTTTTCCCTTTCTGCATCGAAGATTTCAAAAGCTCCGCGTTCTTTAGCCATTTGAACGGATGAACCATAAGCGCCTAAGGCTACGGCTTTGTGGATTCCTTCCGAGAAAGCTGTTGCTTCTTCTGTTCCATAGCGTAATCCCAAAGCTGCAAGCATATCACCTTCTGCGGTGATACCTACTCCTGTACGTCTGCCTTGACCGCTCTTTTTATAAATCTTTTCCCAAAGAAGTTTTTCAGTGCGTCTCACTTCTTCATTTTCGGGATCGGAGTTGATCTTATCCATGATTCTTTCAATCTTCTCCAATTCAAGATCAATGATGTCATCCATGATGCGTTGTGCAATGGCAACATGTTTTTTGAACAGGTCGAAATCAAAATAGGCATCCTTTGTGAAAGGATTTACTACATAAGAATATAGGTTGATAGCCAATAAACGGCATGAGTCATAAGGACAAAGTGGGATTTCACCACAAGGATTGGTGGATATTGTTTTGTATCCCAGATCAGCATAACAGTCGGGAACTGACTCTCTGATAATTGTATCCCAGAATAATACACCCGGTTCTGCCGACTTCCATGCATTATGAACAATCTTTTTCCATAATGACGATGCATCAATCTCTTTTTTGAAAGAAGGATTGGCGGAGTCGATCGGATATTGTTGGGTGTATTGTTCGCCTTTTGAAGCTGCTTCCATGAATGCATCGTCTATTCTTACGGAAACATTGGCTCCCGTAACTTTTCCTTCCGTCATCTTGGCATCGATAAATGCTTCTGAATCCGGATGCTTAATGGATACACTCAGCATCAAAGCCCCACGACGACCGTCTTGTGCAACTTCGCGTGTGGAATTTGAGTAACGTTCCATGAAAGGAACCAAACCGGTTGAAGTCAGAGCCGAGTTTTTAACCGGAGAACCTTTAGGACGTACGTGTGAAAGATCGTGGCCTACACCTCCGCGGCGTTTCATTAATTGAACTTGTTCTTCGTCTATTTTAATGATAGCCCCGTAAGAATCGGCAGAACCGTCAATTCCTATTACGAAACAGTTTGACAAAGACGCTACTTGATAATCGTTACCGATACCCGTCATCGGGCTTCCTTGCGGAACGATATATTTAAAGTGGTCAAGCAGATTGAAAAGCTCTTCACTTGAGAGAGGATTAGGATACTTTGCCTCAATTCTGGCAACCTCGTTGGCAATACGCCAATGCATGTCTTCGGGAGACTTTTCATAGATGTTCCCGAAAGAGTCTTTTACTGCATATTTGTTAACCCAAACCCGTGCAGCAAGTTCATCTCCTTTGAAGTATTGTAAAGATGCTTCAAAAGCTTCATCATAACTGAATTTTTGTTTTTCCACAATGTTATTTAATTAGATCATTTTTAATAATAAGTAAAAGTGTAGAAGTTCCTACTTATAGTTAACAAATGTAGCTGCAAAGCTATAAATGTTTTCCCTTATAACAAAATAAAATTCAAATTAGTTTTCAACAGAACTAAAGTTTTCCAAAACTAAATGTTAATTCATTGATATATAATTGTATGCAAAATATTAATGCTCTCAAAGTTTTCTTTTTTGAAAATTATGTTTCGAGAATGAGTGAATAAGCTTATTCGGAAATAGAAACTTAATAATGAATATATTCTTTTGTAATATACTGTTATACATAATCTTTTTCTATATTTGCATAAAAAAGAAATGATAGAATCGGTAAAGAACAGACGTACAATCAGAAAATACAAAGAACAGGATATTGAGCCTGCTTTGTTAAATGATTTGCTTGAGTTGGCTTGCAGGGCTTCTACAGTGGGAAACATGCAGGTTTATAGTGTAGTGGTTACTCGTAGTGCGGAAATGAAAGAGAAACTTTCACCTGCCCATTTTAATCAACCTATGATAAAAGGTGCTCCCGTTGTATTGACTTTCTGTGCAGATTTCAATAGATTCAGCAAATGGTGTAAACAACGGAATGCCGTACCCGGATATGCAAACTTTCAGTCGTTCATGAATGCTGCCATTGATACCCTTTTGGTTGCTCAAAATTTTTGTACATTGGCAGAGGAAAAAGGATTGGGTATCTGTTATTTGGGAACTACTACTTATAACCCGCAAATGATAATTGATGCACTTAATTTGCCGGAGCTTGTATTTCCTGTCACTACGGTTACAGTAGGTTATCCGGCTGAGATACCTGCTCAGGTGGATAGGTTGCCGTTGAAAGCTGTCATTCATGAAGAATCTTATAAGGATTATGGTGTAATGGATATTGATAAGTTATATGCTTATAAGGAATCTCTTCCGGAGAATAAGCAATTTATAAAGGAGAACAATAAGGAAACTCTTGCCCAAGTATTTACGGATATTCGTTACACGAAAAAAGATAATGAGTTTATGTCTGAGAATTTATTGAAAGTTCTGAAACAACAAGGCTTCTTGGAATAATAAAGAGGATTATTTCTATAACTAAAATGATTTTTTAAAAAGTTGCCGTCACCCGTCACCAATTTGCTGAAACAGCTTACTGTAAGTGCTTTGGAGGGTGACGGTAACTTTTGGTTTACCGTCACTTTTGCAGTTTGTCGTCACCCTTTTGTGTGTTTTGGCTTCGAATGTATTGAAATATTCTTCATTATAATCTCTATTTTACTACCTGAATATTCCTTTTTTATAAAGCAATGGCAAACCAGTTTGTGCCATTGAACAAACCACTTGACAGTTGTCGCGTAATCGCTTGACAGTTGTCACGTACTTACTTGACAATTGTCAAGCGATTACGCGACAACTGTCAAGCGGTTTATTTGTAAGCTTGATTGGATTTCTTTGTGCAGAAGAAAAATAGGTTTATCACCCTCTTTTCCTTAGTTCAGCTTCGATTTCTTCTACTTCCGTTCGGAAAGATTTGTCAACCTCGAATTGGTCTTTTACTATTTTGCAGGCGTGAAGTACGGTTGCATGGTCTCTGTTACCAATTAATTGTCCTATTTTTGAAGAAGAGGCGTCTGTGTGCTTCTTTGCCAGATACATGGCGATTTGGCGTACCTGAACTACTTCTCTTTTCCTCGATTTTGAATGAATAGAGTTTGGCTCGAGTTCAAAGTGTTTGCATACCTTTTCGATAATGTCTTCAATGGTGATGGCTTTCACTTCTGCGCGTACTGCTTTACGAACGATGCGGGCAGCCAAGTCCAAATCTATCTCTTTGTTGTAGATGGTGGAGTGAGCCATGATAGAAATAACAATTCCTTCCAAGTCTCTTACGCTCTCATTTACGTTCTCGGCAATATAGTTGATAACTTCTTCCGGGAAATTCAAACCGTCGCGATGTATCTTGCATTTAAGAATGTTTCTTCTCAATTCAACATTCGGCTTTTCTAATTCTGCGGTCAATCCCCATTTGAAACGAGTAAGCAGACGTTCTTCCATCCCTTGTAGTAGCACAGGAGGACGATCAGAAGTTAATATCAGCTGTTTTCCGTTTTGGTGAAGATGGTTGAAGATATGGAAGAATGTGTTTTGTGTCTTACTTAGGCTGGCAAATTCTTGAATATCATCAATGATTAATACATCAATGCTTTGATAAAAATTAATAAAGTCATTGATAGTATTGTTTCTTACGGAATCTGTATATTGTACCTGAAATAAGTGTGCAGAAACATATAGCACTCTTTTATCGGGAAAAAGCTCTTTGATTCTTGTTCCTATTGCATTAACAAGATGTGTCTTGCCAACTCCGGAAGCTCCATAAAGGAATAATGGATTAAAGGTAGTTTTTGCAGGGTTTAATGCAACTGCTTCTCCTGCCGTGCGAGATAATTTATTGCTATAGCCTTCAATAAAGTTCTCGAAATTGTAGCATGGGTTCAGTCTTGGATCAAGATCCTGAGGGGCTGCTATTCTTTGCGGATCGGGAAATCTGTTTGTTTTCTTAGCGGGAATAGCAGTAGAACGATTTGTTGATTCCAAATCAACAGTCCCGGGTTTCTGTGAACTATTATCTACGATAACCCGATACATCAGTTTGGTTCCTTCACCAATCTCTTTATAAAGAGTAGCACGAAGCAACTCAACGAATTTTTCTTCTAAGAATTCATAGAAAAATTGGCTGGGTACTTGTACAGTCAATGCTTTGTTCTCATATTTCAAAGGAACTATGGGAGCAAACCATGTGTTAAAGGTCGTCTCGGGAACATTGTCTCTGATTACTTTCAGACAGCGGTTCCAGAGCCCGACGTGATCGGATTCAATCATACGGCTATAAATACATTTATTAAGTTAGCGAAACTTCTACGGATACAAAATTCGGAATCTTATTTGAGAAAAACAAATCACTTTTTTCTTGTTTTTTACAATAAAAGAATAAGTGATTTAATTTCAGTCATTTATATAAAATAGATTGTTTGTCTTGTATATTTGAATACTTGCAAAAATGTAAGATTCTGAATGATAGTATATTATAAAGCATAATATTAATTCGTTGCCTTTTAAAGTTATTCTTTAAAGTAAAGTGCTTTATGAGGGATATTACTCTGATTTAGGCACTTTACTTATATAAAATTCTTTCAGTCATTATTTAGACAAAATCTATTTTATGACTATTTTCACTTATCTTTCTTTCCGAATAAAGAGAAATGAACATAGCGTTTCGGGTGAGCTTTCAGGTCTTCGAGTAATGCTGCGGCATTGGCTCCTGTTGCTGAAAGGTTATCATATAACGCTCTGTCATTTAACAATAATCCAAGTGAGTTGTCTTCACGTGTAAGTTGTCCTGTAAGTATTTTTAGGTTGTTCATTGTAGAGTCTACTTTATTGAAAGTAGATGCATAATCTATACCTTTCAGATTATCACTGATAACGATGAAGTTATCTCCGATTTGATTTAACTTGCCGGTAAGCTGAGGTACATCTTTTTTCAATAGAACATTCAATTGTGCAGTTGCTACTTCCAGATTGGCAGCGGTACCTCTTACAGACTTCAATGTACCCGGTATATTGGGATCTCCGAGTATTTGGTTCAGGGAAACTAAGATAGAGTCTAAACGCGGAAGCATTTTCTCCATTTGTGGCATAAGTGTTTGTGTCACAGCTTCCATTATACCGTTATTTAATACACCGGGGATAGTATCGCCTACTTGGTATCTTTCGCGAGGGTTGTTTGCCAAAAGGATATTCATCTTTACGGTTCCAAGCATTTCGGTAACAAGTTCGGCTGTACTTCCTTTGGGAATTCTCATGTCTGTGTCCAGTTCAACTTCTACGGTTACATGTCCCGGGCTGTTATAATTATAATAGATGTCTCTTACAATACCTACCCGGAACCCATCGGCAAACACCGGACTCGATTTTGCCAGTCCATTAATATTTGTGTATTCCACATAATAATAACTACTGGGCTTGAACATATTAATTCCTTTCAGGTAGTTTATGCCGTAAATGAGCATGAACAACGCTACTAAACCTGCCAGACCTATTCTGACCTCTTTCGTAAAGTATTTCATTTTTATATTGTTTTTTCTTTATTATGCAGTTATTTGTTTTTCTTGAATTCCTCTATGGCCCGATGTACCTCCATTTTCTCTCCATTCTTGAATGCTATAATAAAAGCATCTTTAAATTTGGTGGATATATCTTTTTTCATACGGGCTATTTTATTATAATCGGTTGATTCTCCGTAGGTATATTTAATCATTCCTTTTTCTTTATAGTAATCAATAGGAGATACTCCTTTAAATTGTTTGTCGTTTTTAGGTAAAAGTTTGGTAGCAACCAATATTTGTATTTTAAATACCGGTTTATTGTCAATAGCAACGGTTTCTACCGTCTGTATCTGAGGGACGTTTGCAACTGTTTTATTCGCTTTTTTTGTGTTGGAAGTTACCGGCTTTGGCTTCGGAGTGGGTTGCGGAATGTTTTCTGCCATTACAACCGGAGTGTCTTCAGCTTCTACTGCTTCAACTTCTTGTGCAAGACGTAATGTTGATGAATTGTCTTCTCCCAAACGTTGTTCCTGTTCACTTTTATAGGCAAGAAAGGCTCTGTAAATACCATTTGCAAGAGTAGTTGTTCCTGTTTCCGTATTCAGATACTTTTCTTCTGAGGGAGTAGATATAAAACCAAGTTCCACTAAAATACTTGGCATGGCACTGGCTTTTAAAACAAGAAATCCGGCTTGGTGCACACCTCTGTCCACTCTGCGGCAATGACCTTTGAATTGCTTTTGAACAAGTGAAGCAAGGTGAACGCTTTGCTCCATATATTTATCTTGCATGAATTCGAACATAATATATGATTCTGCCGAATTAGGATTAAAGCCGGCATAGCGTTGTTGGTAGTCATCTTCCATCAGGATTACAGAGTTCTCCCGTTTGGCAACATCAAGATTAGCTTCTGATTTGGCAAGACCGAGTGTCCACGTAGAAGCACCTGTGGCAACAGTATTTTTTGCCAGTGAATTAGTATGGATAGAAATGAACAGGTCGGCTTTTGCGTTGTTGGCAATATCCGCACGTCTGCCCAGAGGGATGAATACATCTGTCTTGCGGGTATAGATAACTTTCACATCTTTGCAGTTTCTTTCAATGATCTTGCCCAATTTCAAAGCAACATTTAGGTTGATATTCTTTTCCTTCGAGATTTTCCCGACGGCTCCCGGATCATGACCACCGTGTCCTGCATCAATAACAACAACAAAGTTCTTTCCCGATGTTAGGACGGGACAGAAAAGAAACATTACCAAAAAGGTAAAGATGAATGCTATTTTGATTTTATTTTCTTTCATAATTGTAACTAACGTGCAAATGTAGTGGATTTTTGGTGAAAACTCGCTATTTACTTTTAAGTTTTGCTTATTTTAAATCAATAACGTTAATTAATATCTTAAAATAATCGGAATAATTGCTACAAGGTAGCAGATTTTCCCGTTACTTTGCATTGGAATATTAAAGAATACTATCATGTTACAGTTCCTGAAGGATTGGACTCTTCCTATTGCTATGCTTGTGGGGGTGATACTTTACCCGCTTATAATCTCTCTTTCGTTTCTCACCCCTTATCTTATCTTCGTAATGTTGTTGCTTACATTTTGCAAAGTATCTCCTAAGGAGTTGCGCGTTAAACCTTTGCATTTATGGCTTTTGGCAATTCAGATATTTGGAGCCATGGCGGTATATCTTTTGCTTTTCCAATGGAATAAAATTGTTGCCGAAGGGGTGATGGTTTGCATTATTTGCCCCACTGCTACGGCAGCGGCAGTGATTACTCATAAACTTGGTGGAAGTGCTGCAAGTCTTACTACTTATACACTACTGGCCAATATTGGTGCGGCGATTGCCGTTCCGGTTTTGTTCCCTTTAATTGAATCACATGCAGATCTGAGTTTTTGGGATTCTTTCCTTATTATATTAAGTAAGGTATTTCCTTTATTGATATGCCCTTTTATTACGGCTTGGTTTCTTGCCAAGTTTCTTCCTAAAGTTCATCAAAAACTATTGCAGTACCATGAACTTGCTTTTTATCTTTGGGGAGTATCACTTGCCATCGTTACGGCACAGACTTTTTATTCATTGCTTAATGATCCTGCCGATGGAATGACTGAAATCTGGATTGCAGTGGGAGCACTCATTGCTTGTTGTTTGCAATTCTTTCTCGGAAAGACATTGGGTAGCGTTTATAATGATCGAATAAGTGGCGGACAGGCATTAGGGCAGAAAAATACGATCCTAGCCATTTGGATGGCACATACTTATCTGAATCCTTTGTCTTCTATAGGACCGGGTAGCTATGTACTATGGCAAAATATTATTAATAGTTGGCAATTATGGAAAAAGAGGAAACGGGATGCATCTCTGAGTTAAGGTTCTACCGGATGAGTAGGCAGAACAATACTGAACCGGGAGCCTTCCCCTTCTTTTGAACTTACACTTATTTTCCCTTCAAAACGGCTTATGATTGTTTGGCAAATGGCTAATCCTAACCCTGTGCCTTGGACAAAAGTATCAGCTTTGTAGAAACGTTCGAAAATATGTGATATTACTTCTTCGGACATTCCTTGTCCTGTATCTTCTACAAAAAGTTCTATTATATCTGCATTAATCTGTTCATAACCGATACGTATAAATCCTTGTTCTGTGAATTTCTTTGCATTGTTGATAAGGTTATTTATAACCTGTTCCAGCCGTGAAGGATCTGTTGTTATTTTTATATCATTGTCTGTTGATGTGAATTCTAACCTAACCCCTTCTTGCATATCAATCTTTTGAGAAGCGGCAATTCCTGTGAAAAGCTTATTTAATGAAACTTCGCAGAACTTGAATTCCATGGAATTGGATTCAATCTTCGACAAATCAAGTATATCGGAAATCAACATCATTAATGAGTTGCTGTTTTTCTCGATTAAAGTAGCATATTCTTTCCTTTCTTCTTCACTGGTATCTTCTATTTGGGAGGATAAAAGTGAAGAGAAACCAACAACAGCATTGAGCGGGGTACGGATTTCATGACTCATATTTGCCAGGAAAGCACTTTTCAGTTCATCGCTTTGGCGAGCTTTGACTAATGCCTCGTTCAGTTTGTTTTCATTGTCTTTATGCCTTTGAATACTCATGCAGATACCGACAATTCTGAATGGCAGATCAGATAATTGTCCCACATAGGTAGATTGCCCTTCAAACCATTCCCACTTTCCATCTCCCCGATGTATGCGGAAGGATACCGGATCTTCATAAAGTTGACCGCTTACTTGCTTTCCTAACCTGTCGAATAGCTCTTTACGGTCGTCGGGATGCACGAGGTCTTGGAATTCTTCCATTGTCAATGTGTAGTCCTTTGTCGGTATATCCAGATATTCAAAGTAACGTGGATCGATTGCCATTAAATTACGATCCATGTCGTATGACCACGGAAATATTTGAGTAGTGCTCAGTGCAATATTCATTACATGCTTTTGTGTCCTTTCTTCTAAAACGTTTCTGTAGAAAAGGACAATGCGCACAAGTTTATGATTTCTGTAAATACCGACTAGTGCTCCTTCAATTAAAAAGCGTATATTCTTTTGCGGTTCGCGGATAAAAGTATTTGTATCAAACTTGATGATACAATTCTCTTCACTCATTTCTTTGAGGTACCGGGAGAATACATTCTTCTTATCGTGTATGATTTCTATAATTTCAGTAATGTTCTTTCCTTCAATATTTTTATGAAGAAGTTCAAGCTCGTTTAAAAGCATTTTATTGATGCGGACAATACCACCTTCAGCTGTGGCTATGACAAAACTTACTGGTATGATGTCTTGTAGTTGCTTGTCGATTATGTTTTTTATTTCTTCTTTTTCAATTGTTTCTTTTAGCAACCTGTTCTGTCGGTATAAGTAAATAGTGGTGAGGCACAATGCTAATATAAGAATCAATATTCCTAAAATATTAATAGATAGTAATGGATTAATATATATAATTTGCATTATAATTATTTTGATTAATTTATCAGTGACAAGTATCATGCAAAGTTCTTTTTTATAATTGACAAAACCAACAAAGGATAAACGGAAAATGTTTGCCGATATTTACATAAATATTCCAATATTGATATATTAACATAATTTAGTGAGCTTATTTTTAAAAGAACTGACGTTAAAAAGCATGGTTTAGGAAATAAATGTACTTTTGTGAAGAGTGATAAAAGAATATGGGATGAAGAATATGGTTGTTTTTGCATATAAGTCAACTCCTCTTGCGGCAGAAAATAATATTTTTGCTGACCGCTTGTCTAAATATAGTGATATTTGGGCAAAAGTTGAAGGAAGTACATTTGTGGTGTGTAAAAAAGGAACGTTGAGAGTTACGATTAATCTTAATGAATATACTATTCGGGAAAATGATTATGTAACGTTATTGGGTAGAAGTTATATTCATATCCATGAGTTCTCACCTGATGTGGAGTTTTCTTATGTTTGGTTTTCTCCCGAAGTATTGCATGAAGGAGAATTTTTCAAAAAGGAGTTCAAATCTCTGCTGCTTATCTATGAGAATCCGGTAAAACGCATATCCGATGGATTAAGAACTTATTTGGAAAAAAGTATTTCCTCTTGGGGAATGATAAAAGATATTCCCGAAATTGCCGATAACCGGGAAATATTCAGGAATATAATGAATACATGTCTGCATACTAGCATGGATTTGTATGGGATAGACGAACCGGAAGAACGTCTGGACTCCCGTTCCAAGAGTTATAGTATTAACGAACAGTTCATTAGACTGGTTACGGTACATTATAGAAAAGAACGGAGTATTTCTTTTTATGCAGAAAATATTGGTACTACCAAAGAGAATCTTTGCCGTATTGTTAAAGGTTGTTCTCATATGACGCCGTTGGGCATAATGAATGCTCTTCTTGTATTCGATGCTAAAACGCAATTAAAATTTACGCAAAGCTCAATTACGGAAATAGGAACTTCTTTAGGTTTTCCTACTTTAGCCGCCTTTTGCCGTTTCTTTCGTAAGTATGCAGGCCAGACACCGTCGGAATATAGGAACCTTTAGGCGGTGAAAGCAGCAAAGGTATATATATTACAGATATTCATACCATTATTACTGTTTGAGAGGTTTTGGTGAATCACCTAAGCAAAAAAACACTAACTTTGTGATAGCTAAATCATAAGGATTATGGGAGAAATACTGAAATTAGACCACATTTGCCAGTACAACGAATTAATGGGGCAGGAAACTTTGCATCCATTGATAAGCGTTATTGATTTGTCGAAAGCAAAATCGCGAACACATTTCCGTGCAAGTTATGGCTTTTATACTATTTTCCTGAAAGAACTTAAGTGCGGTGATCTCAGATACGGACGTAATTATTACGATTATCAGGAGGGTACTCTTGTATTTCTTGCACCGGGACAGGTTGTAGGGATTGAAAGCAATGGTGAAACTTTCCAACCGAGTGGCTGGGCACTTCTTTTTCATCCCGATTTGCTCCGGGGAACTTCTCTCGGCAAAAATATGAAAGATTATAATTTCTTTTCCTACGAGGTGTATGAAGCACTTCACTTATCGGAGCGGGAAAGGGGCATAGTGATTGAATGTTTGAGTAATATACAAGCAGAGTTGCAACATGGCATCGACAAACATAGCAGGACACTGATTGTATCCAATATAGAATTGCTTCTGAATTATTGTACCCGTTTCTATGACCGCCAATTCATTACCCGGAGCAATGTCAATAAAGACGTCTTAATGAAGTTCGAAGATTTGCTGAATAACTATTTCCAATCGGAGCAGCCACAGGAGATCGGCTTGCCGTCTGTGCGCTATTGTGCCGATAAGCTCAATCTTTCTGCAAATTATCTTGGGGATCTGATTAAGAAAGAAACAGGAACTTCGGCGCAGGAGCATATACAGTCCAAGTTGATTGAAGTGGCAAAGGAAAGAGTTTTCGATACAAGTAAGTCAATCAGTGAGATAGCCTATGAATTAGGGTTTAAATATCCTCAGCACTTCACCCGTTTGTTTAAGAACCGGGTGGGCTGTTCTCCTAATGAGTATAGGACGGTGGGTTAACGGGAAGATTTATAGCTTAGGCTGAAACAACCATAGAGTTAGACCAAAACGTCCGTATGGTTAAGATAAAACATAAGGTCATATACATAAAAAGGTGTACACTATCTTGTTGGTAAGTGTACACCTTTTAATGTGAAGCAGTAGAGCTTTTATAGAAATGGACTACAACAATAAAAGAAGCCTTGCAGACGGGCTTCTTTTATCGTATTTGCAAATATAGTAAATAATCGTTGGATTTCCAAATTTTATGCCGTGTGTTGAGTGGTTGTTTACCTCGGTTTATTGGTATAAAAGGTATTTCTTCCTTATGCTTTTATAAGCGTTTAATTCTTTTGTCCACCCGGCTTTGATTTCTTGCTCGTTCTTTCCCGAAATAATCTCTTTGCGTACTTTGTCATTTCCCATTAACAGATCGAACCAACGTGGACGGGAGAAGAATACGGCTCCTTGTCCGGACTTTTTGTAAAAGTCAAGGAAGTAGCTCAATGTAAGCCCTTGCTTGGTAGTAATAGATCTTAAATCTATTCCATAACACACTTTGTTTTTATGCATGGGGTTCTTGTCAAATCCCGGCAGTGACTTGGGAGTGAATGTAAAAGTACCGTATTTTTTGTTCGGTGCACCCAACACTTGGAAAGGATAAATCGTCCCACGTCCCACACTGATAGTGGTTGCTTCAAATAAACATAAGGAGGGGTAAAGTGCTATTGCCCGGTCATTGGGCAGATTGGGTGAAGGTTTCACGGGAAGTGAATAAGGTTGCCCATGCTTCCATCCCTGTACGCGGATAACAGTGAGGCGGCATTGCTTCGGTGTTGATTTCAGCCATCCTTCACCGTTTATCATTTGGGCAAGCTCACCTACGGTACATCCATGAAGTAAGGGTATGGCGTCCATACCTACAAAGCTTCGGAAAGCGGCTTGCATAACGGGACCGTCCACGTAATCGCATGGGTTTGGGCGATCGAGCACAATCAGTTCTTTGCCATGTTCCGCACAAGCTTCCATTACATAGTGCATTGTACTGATATAAGTGTAGAAGCGTGCTCCCACATCCTGTATGTCAAAGATTACAAGGTCTATATCCTTTAGCTGTTCGGCATTCGGCTTTTTGTTATTTCCATAAAGAGAAATTATCGGGATTCCCGTTTTACTGTCTTTCCCATTCTTCACAGTTTCGCCTGCATCGGCATTCCCTCTGAATCCATGCTCGGGGGCGAATACCTTTTTGATGCTTACCCCACAGTTCAGTAATTTGTCCAATAAGTGAACTTTGTCCTTTCCTATGACGGATGTTTGGTTGACAACAAGTGCAATGTTCTTGCCTTCCAGCAGAGGAAGGTAACGTTCCGTTTGTTCGGCACCGGTCTTTAATGCAGTCTCTTGTGCATTTAATTGCATACTGCATACTGATAGAATGAGAATGAAAAGCCATACCGGATATTTCATGGTGTGAAAGAATTTGTTTGATATTGGTGATTATTTTAGTAATATTGCACAAAAATAGTGATTGAGTTGTTATATTGCAAAATAATAACAAATAATGAATGTACTTAGCTTGATTGATAAATATTATCCCGAGGATAATGAATTAAAGAATATACTGCTGACTCATAGCCGTTCGGTGGCAGACAAAGCTTTGCAGATAGTGGAAAAACATCCCGAACTGAATGCCGATAAAACATTTGTGGAAGAAGCCGCCATGCTTCATGATATAGGTATCTTTTTGACAGATGCGCCGGGTATTTTATGTTTTGGTAAAGAGCCTTATATCTGTCATGGCTATCTGGGGGCGGATTTGTTAAGGAAGGAGGGCTTCCCTGAGCATGCTTTGGTATGCGAACGCCACACGGGAGCCGGAATTTCTTTGGAGAATATCATAGAGCAACAACTGCCCATCCCGCATAGGGAGATGTTGCCGGTGAGCATAGAAGAACAGATTGTTTGTTTCGCAGATAAGTTCTTTTCGAAAACTCGTCTCGATCGAGAGAAAAGTGTGGAGAAAGCTTTGAAAAGTATTTCCCGCTATGGAGAAGAGGGAATCGTACGTTTTAACAAATGGTGCGAGCAGTTTTTATAGCTCTAAAAATAATTAAATTGCCCGATTAATCTTTGTAATTGGTGGATAATGCTTACTTTTGCCCGTTAAAGCGCAAATACTTAGTAAATGACGCCCTTGAAAGTAAATATATTAATATCGTTCTTATTGCTAATCGTATTTCTGTTTCTTCCCGATGATGCCGGTGCTCAGAGGAGAAGAAGAGGAAGGACACCTGTGGCTGCGGCAGACTCCTTGGGCATGGATACGCTGTCTGTTGATACAATAACTACCGATTCTTTATTGCTAGCCCCTCAAAAAAAGAAACAACCACTGGATGCTCCGGTTATTTATGAAGCGAGTGACTCTATTGTTTTTACTCAGGGAGGTTATGCAAACCTGTATGGTGACGGGAAAGTAAATTATCAAAACATAGAACTTCAGGCTGCTGTTATTACCATGAATATGGATAGTAGCACGGTGTATGCACGTGGTGTTCAGGATACCTTGGGAGTGGCTACCGGTACTCCGATATTCAAAGACGGGGAGACTCCTTATGAATCGAAAACCATGCACTATAATTTCAAGAGCAAGAAAGGTTTCATTAATAACGTGGTTACCCAGCAAGGTGAAGGATATGTAACCAGCCAGAATGCAAAGAAAGGCGGCAATGACGAACTGTTTATGGAACACGGGAAATATACTACCTGCGATAACCATGAACATCCTCACTTTTATCTGGCGTTGTCCAAAGCTAAAGTCAAGCCTAAAAAGAATGTAGTCTTCGGACCTGCCCATCTGGTAATTGAAGATGTGCCTTTGCCCATTGCCATTCCATTTGGATTTTTCCCTTTCTCAAGTAGCTATTCTTCCGGTTTCATCATGCCTACCTATGGTGATGAAATGAACCGTGGATTCTATTTGCGCGACGGAGGTTATTACTTTGCCGTCAGTGATAAGATGGACTTGAAACTGCTAGGGGAGATATTTACCAAAGGTTCGTGGGGATTGTCTGCCGAAACAAGATATAATAGAAGGTATAAGTATTCCGGTTCGTTCAGCTTCAATTATCAGGTAACTAAGTTAGGAGACAAAGGAATGCCGGACTATTCGGTGGCTAAGGACTTTAAGTTTTTGTGGAGCCATCGTCAAGATCCGAAGGCTAATCCGAACAGTACTTTTTCGGCAAGTGTGAACTTCTCGACAAGTAGTTACGAACGTACAAACTTAGATGCATATTATGATCCGAATCTCTATGCTCAGAATACAAAGACTTCAAGTGTTAGCTATTCCCGTACATTTCCTAATTCGGGAGTGGTATTATCCACTACTTTTAATATAGCACAGTCTATGAAGGATTCTTCGATTCAGGTTACGTTGCCTGACTTGAATGTATCTATGCCTACAAAATTCCCTTTCAGACGTAAGAAGATGGTGGGTAATGAACGTTGGTATGAAAAGATTTCAGTGCGTTATTCCGGGCAGTTGAGTAATAGTATCAATACAAAAGACAACCTGTTGTTTAAGTCGAACTTAATCAAGGACTGGAGAAACGGAGCAAAGCATAACTTCACGGTAGGAGCTACATTCAGTATGTTGAAATATTTAAATATCTCCCCTTCTGTCGGTTATAATGTTCGTTGGTACACTAATAAGATCGAAAGGCATTGGGATGATAAGAGCTATGCCGAAGTGCAAGATACAATATACGGTTTTAACTGGGTGCATGATTATAACATGAGTGTTAGTCTTACTACCAAACTCTATGGTTTCTATAAGCCGGCAAAAGCAATATTCGGCAAGAAAAGCGATTTATTTGAAATACGTCATGTTTTTACTCCAACCGTAAGTTTCAGTGCTTCGCCCGACTTTGGCAGTGCCCGTTATGGATATTGGCAGACTTATACTTATACAGATAAGAATGGCGAAGTTCGGACAAAAGAATATTCTCCTTTCTCTAATGGGATATTTAGTGTGCCGGGTAGAGGGAAATCGGGGAGTGTAAACTTCTCTGTGGGGAATAATGTGGAGATGAAAGTAAAATCCGACAGGGATTCTACCGGATATAAGAAGGTGAGCCTGATTGATGAATTGGGTGCGAATATCTCTTATAACTTTGCTGCAAAAGAAAAGCCTTGGAGTGATTTGGGGATGAATCTTCGTTTGAAACTGAGTAAGAGTTATACATTTAATTTGAGTACTTCCTTTGCAACTTATGCTTACCAGTTTAATGAAAGTGGAGGAGTATATGTAGGTGATCGAACAGAGTGGTCTTACGGACGTTTCGGACGTTTCCAAGGTTTCGGTACTTCTTATTCCTATACTTTCAACAATGATACATGGAAAAAGTGGTTTGGTCCGAAAGAAGATTCGCAAAAGGATAAGAATAAGGACGATAATGACTCGGAAGATGAGGATAGCGATATACAGAAAGAACAAGGTGTAAAGAAGAAAAAGGTTGAAAAGGCAGAAGTGGATGCGGATGGATATATGAAATTCAAAATGCCTTGGAGTTTCTCTGTTTCTTATTCTTTCAATTTGAGAGAGAATACTTTCGGCATGGATCCGAAGAAAATCAATCCGAAAACAATGCGTTATCCATATAAAATGGTTCATACTCTGAGTGGTAACGGTAATATAAAGATTTCCAACCGTTGGAACTTTACTTTCTCTACCTCTTATGACTTTGATGCACATGAGATTGCTCAGACTACTTGTACAGTGACACGCGATTTGCACTGCTTTACGATGACTTGTAGTTTCTCACCTATTGGGCGTTGGAAGTCTTATAACTTTAGCATACGTGCCAATTCAAGTATGGTTGCCGATTTGTTGAAATGGGATAAGAGAAGCAGCCAGAGCAATAATATTAATTGGTATTAATATAATAATATAGTAAAGAAGAAAGAAGGGGATTCCGTTAGCGAAATCCCCTTCTTTCTTCTTTATTGTAGGTTACCAATTTATGGGTTCTATTCCGTGGCTTTTTAAATATTCATTAGTTTTACTGAAATGCTTGTTCCCAAAGAATCCGTTATAAGCGGATAGGGGAGAGGGATGTGCAGATGCTAATACAAAATGTTTGTTCCGATCTATAAATGCTCCTTTCTTTTGTGCATATGAGCCCCAGAGAATGAATACAATATTCTCGCGTTGCTCTGCCAATACCCTGATTGCTGCATCTGTAAATTCTTCCCATCCTTTTCGTTGGTGAGAACCTGCCTGATGTGCACGCACTGTAAGAGTCGCGTTGAGCAAAAGCACTCCTTGTTCCGCCCATCGGGTTAAGTTTCCGGTATTAGGGGAGGGTGTACCTAAGTCACTTTGTATCTCTTTGAATATATTTATTAAGGAAGGAGGAAATGCTATTCCGTCATTTACAGAAAAACAAAGTCCATGTGCTTGTCCCGGACCATGATAAGGGTCCTGACCTATAATTACTACCTTTACTTTATCAAACGGACATAGATTGAAGGCATTGAATATAAGTTTTCCGGGAGGATAAATTGCATATTGGGAATATTCACTGCGGACAAAATCTGTGAGGTTTTTGAAGTAGTCTTTTTCAAATTCCGGAGTAAGATGTGCTTTCCAGCTTTCTTCTATTTGTACATTCATAGATTGCTATATAAAAAGTTTTGCTCCAAAGTTAAATATTTTGAAGCAAAACCCAAATAAATCTTAGAATGTATTTTAGATTAAAGCCATATTTAGTGCTTCACATTCTTTTCTCATGTCTTCCGGCCAAATACTTGCTTGTATTTCGCCAATATGAGCTTTTTGTAAATATACCATACATAGGCGTGATTGTCCTATACCTCCGCCGATACATAGTGGGAGAGTTTCGTCAACCAACCGTTTGTGGAAATATAGATTTAATCGTTCTTCGTTTCCGGATTCTTTAAGTTGACGTAATAAAGCTTCTTTATCTACACGGATGCCCATGGAAGAAAGCTCTACGGAACGTTCCAAGATGCTATCCCACACAAGCAAATCACCGTTTAGACCGGGCAAACCATTTAATCCCGGAGAGGAATAATCGTCATAGTCGGGAGCACGTAAATCATGCTCTACTCCGTCTCCCAATTTGCAACCGATGCCAATAATGAATACAGCACCATATTTCTTTGTGATTGCATGTTCCCGGCATTTTGGTTCAAGGTCGGGATAGAGTTGTCTCAATTCTTCTGCATGTATGAAATGTATCTTTTGAGGTAACCATGGCTTAATCTGAGGATACATTTCATATACCATATATTCGGTTCTTATCATTGCAGCATAAATGCGATTGACAATTTCCTTTAAAAAGTCCACATTCCGGTCTTCTTTGTTAATCACTCTTTCCCAGTCCCATTGGTCAACATATAAAGAATGCAGGTTGCCGAGTTCTTCATCCGCACGTATAGCGTTCATATCCGTATAGATTCCATATCCTGATTCGATGTTGTAATCGGCAAGAGTAAGACGTTTCCATTTGGCTAAAGAGTGCACCACTTCGGCTTTGGCATCTTCTAAATCTTTTATAGGAAAAGATACTGCACGTTCTTTGCCACTTAAATCGTCATTAATACCCATTCCTTTTAATACGAACAAAGGAGCAGTAACGCGTCTTAGCCGCAACTCCGATGATAAATTCAACTGAAAGAATTCTTTTATTTGTTTGATGCCTAACTCGGTTTGCTTTAAATCAAGTAAAGGTTTATAGTCTTTAGGTTTTATAAGATAACTCATATGTATATTTTTTAAGTTGATTGCAAATATATGAATTATTTATATATATGATACTGTTTTTACTGAAAATATATGCAAAGTGATAATTATTATCTCATAATACCTTTCATAATAATAGTTGTTTTGATAAATCGATGAATAAGAAATTACTTGCAAAATCATTAGGAACATCCCGAATAATATTGTATTTTTGTCACCCGAAAACAAAAAGCACCTGTAGTTCAACGAATAGAATGTAGGTTTCCGGTACCTAAGATAAGGGTTTGATTCCCTTCGGGTGTACGAAAATATCCTTTTAATCATATGATTAAAAGGATATTATATTTTATACGGATGCTCATTATATAATTTATTGGAGTAATTTTGAGTATATGGTAAACCGAATTCGCTCAAGAAAGATGTAAATCAATTATCTGATTTCTATTTCGTTTTAAACATATTCATTTTCTACTACTATCTTGTACAATACTATATAGATGTTCTCTTTCTTGTTCATTTCTAATATCCGTTATTTTAAATTTTCCATCAGGATAAACCAAATAAGTAGTAGGGAAAGCCTTAATTGAATATAAATCTTTGACTTCATCTAATCTATTTCCAGGCAGAAAGCTTATCCACGGTATTTTATTTTCTTTCATCATAATTTCCCAGTTCTTGACAGTAGAAGAATCGTCCATCGAAACATAAACAACATCAAGTCCATACTTATTTAAGTCACTATAAATCTTCTGTAAAACGGGTATTTGTTTATGACAAGGGCCACACCAAGAAGCAGAAAAAATGACTAATGTATATCGAGTGGAGTCCGATATTATATTACGAGGTTTGTTATCTGAAATAGTAGGTAATTGAATTTTAGGAAAAAAGGTTAAGTCTATAAATGATTTAATTTTATGCCCGAAATAGCTATCTTTTTGTTCTCCTGATAACATATTATAGAATTCATAAACTTCATCTTTAGATTTAAACAAACTGGTTTTATTATATAGGTCTGCTGTACAATAATGGGTATTTCCATATTTTTTTACCAACGATAAGAAGTTGGTATAGGCTTCATCTTTTTTATCCCCATGCATATCATACCCTGCACGCTTAAGATTTAAGCTTGCAAGTAGGTTTATATCCGGATTAATAACTTTTAAAATATCCATTGCTACATCCTTATTATTATACGCTGGAGTTTTAGGCATTTTATTAGACGAGAGAAAGAGAGCCTTTATGGTTGTTTCACCGGAACCAATAGAAAAATCTAATATAGCTGGTTTATTGTCTTCTATTTCAAAGTATAATTGATGGATAGTAGAATCTGGTACATTTAATTCCATCCTATAATGTTTTTCGTATACACTATCCGGAATGTTGAACAACCACTTCATATTAGTTAACTTAGTCGCAGAGATTCTTACTCTACCTATTTGATGGCATATCACATTTAGAACCAACTCCTTATATTCTTTACCTTCTATTTCAAAGGTCAACACACATGAATCCGACAATTTTTTAGCATTAAGGTTTAAAGTTACACACATGCTTAATAATAGTACAACAAAAATGAGATATTTCCTATTCATAACTTCTAAATTGTATTCTTAAAATTTAATCTATTAGATAAATGACAAAACAGACATTGGTATATGAAAAAGAGTACACATACAGTGATCTTTAGATCCTGAATAATGACATTAAAACCGGAGAATCAATTAATTTACTTTTCTTAAATGTTTTCATATTATTTTACTTAAAATCAATTCTTGAAAGTTAAGCATTTATTCTTAATAATTTCATTTTGAATAATAAAACATTTTGTTGTGTGGTAACTATTTAACAAAACGTTATTGCTATTTAGCGATAGCGTTTTGTTATTTAAATGAAAAATGAATTACCTTTGCGCAATTTTTAGAAACAATGAAAGCAAAAGGTTATTTTTACGGTTGTCTGTCTTCTGCCACTTATGGGCTGATTCCTTTATTCACTTTGCCTATGATGGCGAAAGGAATGGTGTTCGATTCAATCCTTTTTTATCGTTTCCTCTGTGCGACCATTGCTATCGGCTGCCTGATGGCTTTTCGTGGGGAGTCTTTCAGAGTGGAGAAGAAAGCGATAATGCCTTTGGTTGTTTTAGGAATTCTGTTTGCTTTTTCTGCATTATTTCTGTTTTGGAGTTATACTTTCATGGCTGCGGGGATTGCTTCCACTATTTTGTTTCTTTATCCGGTGTTTGTTACCTTGTTGATGGCTTTCATGTTCCATGAAAAAGTATCTTGGATAACTCAATTTGCCATTGGTTTGGCCTTTGTTGGTGTTGCTTTATTATATAAAGGTGATGTAGGGGGAGTTTTGAATCCGGTGGGAGTGATTATTGTTCTATTGTCTTCCTTGAGTTATGCTACCTATATTATTATGGTTAATAAATCAGCGGTACAAGGGATGTCCGGTTCCAAACTTACTTTTTATGCCATGCTCGTCAGTGCTTGTTTCTTTTTCGTGAAAGCACAAACAAACGGTGGTTTGCAGTCGTTGCCCGATTGGGAAACTGTGATGAATATTTTGTTGTTGGCTATTGTGCCTACGGTAGTTTCTTGCATCTCGATGGTGTATTCGGTTCATTATATCGGTTCCACATCTACGGCAGTGCTTGGAGCAATGGAGCCTGTAACTGCGGTTTGTGTCGGAGCATTGGTGTTTGGCGAGCCTTTTACTTCTAATCTGGCAATAGGTATATTGCTGATTATTATGTCGGTAACTCTGATTATTCTTTCAAAGAATATTATGCGAAACCTTTCGTCGATTCATCATAGGGTGGCAATCCACCTGTTTAAAAAAGGATAAGAATTTCTTCTTACCCTTTTAATGCTTTAAATAATTCATCCCATGATTCATTCAAGACCTGCATGGAAGGAAATAACAAGTCTGCACCTGCATCCCAAAGAACCTTATCGGGCAGAGGGCCTGTATTTACGGCAATAGTGAATATCCCTGCCGAAGCTCCGGCTTGCACGCCCAAAGGAGCATTCTCGATAACAATAGCCTCGTTGGCTTTCAATCCTCCTTTTTTCAGTCCCATTAAATAAGGATCGGGATTGGGCTTGCCGAATTTTATGTCGAAAGCAGTCACCATTAATTCTCTTTTGAAAGTATCAGGGAAATGATGGTTTAATCTGTCCAACAAAGAGAGTTGCCCCGAACCTGTCACAATCATGGTTAATAAGCCATCGCGTTTTACTTTGTTGATTACACTTTGCACACCCTCGATAGGTTGTGCCGGCGGGTTACTGTTGAACACTTTGCATTTATCTTCATAAATAGCCTTAATCTCTTCATCCGTTGCATCACGCCCCCATTCTCTTTTGTAAATCAGGTTGATGGTATCGGCTCCCGTGCGCCCTTCGTGCATGTAGGCTTCTTCTTTGCTGAGAGTGATTCCACGGTCTGCCATAATTTTATTCCATGCTTCGGCATGATAAGGCATTGAGTTAAATAAAACCCCGTCCATGTCGAAAAGTACGGCTTTCAGGTTGATTGAAGAATAATTATGGGACTTTAAATATTGATTGATAGCAGTTTGAAACATTGTATATCACATTTTTAATCGGTTGCAAAGATACAAAATAACTATCTATGTGACGTATATTCTTTTATTATTAAAATATTTCACTTACTTTTGCACACTATAAATATTGCATAATCTATTTGATGAAGAATATATTTTTGTTTATTGTCCTTTTCTTGCCGTTGTTATGTTCTTGTAGCAATAATAATGGAGAAAGGCCTATCATAACAGTCGATTCTGTTTATGTGGATGGGAAGAAGGAGATGAATATCGCCCAAGCTTTCCCAAAAGATTCGAAAATAGATGTTTTTGCTACGCTGAAAGCAGTGAAAGGTAATACATTATCAGCTTTTAATGTTAAGCTCGATTGTGGAGATAACTGTCCGCTAGTGACTGTCAACTATGATGAGAGCGTGGGAGGAATTATAGATGATAATCCGTCTAAACCAGAATATAGCATTCGTTTCAATGATGGTGTAGTCAAGACGAAAGTTCAGATAACCACTTATTTGTTTCCCGATGACGAGCATAAATTCAAATTGAATTTGTATTTGAACAATACAGATAATAACGAAGAAGAAGCCACAAAAGTAGAACTCACTTTCGCTGTGAGTGATAAATAAGCCATACGTATAGAAGTCTCTGCTGAACTTCCCCGCACCGCCGCACAAGCTGTGTAATCTGTTGTATCTCAATCCGTAATCTGTGCCACGAGAGAGTGCATGCACATTTTTGTTTGCTGCACATTCCCCGCTACAAGCTGGTAATGGTAAAAGCCCATGTATCTTCTTGAGGTCACGTCAAAAGTAATGTTATTGCCGATCAGGTCGGCAATGACAGATGTCTGCTTAAGTTAACATCTATGTTATTAAATCTCAATAATTAATCCGTTTGCCTTCTCATTTTAGTATTTTCATTGCAATGGAACAAGCGTTTCTCTGCAGTGGAATAAACGTTTCACTGCAGAGAAACGCTTGTTCCACTGCAGTGAAACATATAAATTATCCTTATAATCCGATTAGTTTTCGGTGTATAACCCATAATCGTTAACTAAAGTAATTAGCACATACTCTAAACTATTGTCATTGCCGACCTGATCGGCAATCTGTTGACACAAGCTAAATAAATTATATGTTTAGATTGCCGATCAAGTCGGCAATGACAAATGTGTAATTAATGCAGTGATATTTTACAGTGCGGGATGCGAATTGCACTGTCACGTATTCGTGGCACACGTTATTAGTTGATATACAATAGGTTGAGTACCTTGTGCGGCGGTGCGGAGAAGTTTAACCAATACTTCTTAGGGTATGCTTTTATGCGGAAAAGGGATAAAAAAAGAGGAATGCTCTTGCGAACACTCCTCTTCTCTTATATTTGTATAATTATAGTTTTGCCCGGATAGCTTTGGATTCTTCTTCGTATCCCGGCTTGTTAAGCAAAGCAAACATATTCTTTTTATATGCTTCAACTCCCGGTTGGTTAAAGGTGTTGACTCCTAATAAGTAACCGCTGATACCGCAAGCTTTTTCAAAGAAATAAAGCAATTCACCGATATAGAACTCGTTCAATTCGGGAACGCTTACACGCATGTTTGGCACTCCGCCGTCCACATGTGCAAGTTGGGTTCCGAGTTCAGCCATCTTGTTTACTTCGTCCACACGTTTTCCGGCAAGGAAGTTCAAACCGTCAAGGTTTTCCGCATCCGATGGAACTTCAAGCTTATGATTGGGCTTTTCGATAGAAACAACGGTTTCGAAAATGGTGCGTTCGCCTTCCTGAATCCACTGTCCCATGGAGTGAAGGTCGGTAGAGAAGTCTACTGCGGCAGGGAAGATACCCTTGTTTTCTTTTCCTTCCGATTCGCCATAGAGCTGTTTCCACCATTCCATTACGTAATGAAGCTTAGGTTGGAAGTTGACAAGGATTTCAATCTTCTTTCCGTTTTTGTATAAGTCGTTACGGGTAGCAGCATAAACAGCGGCAGGGTTTTCCATAAACGGAGTTTTAGAGCCGCAAAGTTCTTCCATTGTACGGGCGCCTTCCACCAATTTCTCAATATCATAACCTGCAACGGCGATAGGAAGCAAACCTACCGGAGTCAATACAGAGAAACGTCCGCCTACGTTATCGGGAATAATAAATGTTTTATATCCTTCTTTGTCGGCTGTGACACGTGCCGCACCTTTCTTGGCATCCGTAACGGCAACGATACATTTCTTTGCCATTTCTTTTCCTCTCTGGTCTTCGCATTGTTTTTTCAACAGGCGGAAAGCCAGTGCGGTTTCTGTGGTGGTTCCCGACTTGGAGATATTGATTACACCGAATTTCTTATCTTTCAGGTATTGAGTAAGTTCAAACAAATAGTCTTCGCCAATGTTGTGGCCTGCATAAATGATGATAGGAGCGTCTTTCTTTTCCTGTAACCATTGGAAACTGTTTGAGAGAGCTTCTATCACGGCGCGTGCACCAAGATAGCTGCCTCCGATGCCTGCAACGACTACTACTTCGCAGTTGTCTCTTAAAACTTTTGCAGTAGCTTTAAGGTCATCCAAGTGTTCTTTGGTAATGGATGACGGAAGATGTAACCAACCTAAGAAATCGCTACCTTTGCCGGTACCGTTTTCCAGTGTTTCCATTGCAGCTTTTACTTCGGCTTCATAAGCGCAAACAGACTCTTTGGATATAAATCCGAAAGTCTTTTCGATGTTTAAACTAATATTCTTCATACTATATTGGGTTTATCTGAATGAATCGGTTAATAATTTGATTTCAATCATGGGTGATATTCGCTCATACAGGATATTATAAACGGCATCGAGTATAGGCATGTTCACGTGGTAATGCTTATTTAGCTCTTTGATACACTTGGTTCCATAATAACCTTCGGCAATCATTTCCATTTCAATCTGTGCGCTCTTTACGGAATATCCTTTGCCTATCATGCTTCCGAACGTGCGGTTGCGGCTGAAATTGGAATAAGATGTTACCAGCAAATCGCCCAAGTAAACGGAATCGTCCACATTCCTGTTTATCGGATGGACGGTGTTAAGGAAACGGTTCATTTCCTGAATGGCATTCGACATCAATACAGCTTGGAAGTTGTCTCCGTATTTAAGTCCGCTGCACACGCCTGCGGCGATGGCATACACGTTTTTCAATACGGAACCATATTCTATGCCTGCAACGTCGTCACTTACCGAGGTCTTGATATAATGATTGGCGAGTTTACGTGCAAAGACTCTTGCCTTGTCTTTGTCGGGACAGGCAATAGTCAGATAGGACAGACGTTCCAGTGCTACTTCCTCCGCATGGCAAGGACCACCGAGAACTGCAATGTTTTCGGGCGGTACGTCATATATCTTGGTGAAGTATTCCGAAACAATCAGATTCTCATCGGGAACGATTCCTTTGATTGCCGTAATAATGAATTTATCCTTTAACTTGGTCTTTAGCTTTTTCAGGTGGGCTTTTAGATATGGGGACGGAGTGGCAAATACCAATGTGTCGGATTCTTTCACAACATCGTTGATGTTGGAAAAGAACTTGATGCGTTTGGTGTCAAACTTCACTCCGGTAAGATAAGCCGGGTTATGCCCCAACCGTTTGAAATCATCAATACGGTCGTCACGGCGCATATACCAGTTTATCGAATCATCCTGAGCCAAAACCATTTTTGCAATGGCGGTGGCCCAGCTTCCTCCACCCATTATCGCTACTTTACCGGGTAACTTCATTGCTGTTAGATTTTACTAACCCATTCTGTTACTGCGTCAACAGTCGGGTTGCTAAGTTCCAGTTTGTATTTTTTATTAATGCCACAGATGTCCATGTGGAGCTTCTGGGGATTAACGTCTTTCATTTCTTCTACGGTATTGTATCCGGCTTTCTGAATGACCGGTACCCATTCTTCCGGTACGCCCAATTCCATGTATTTGGCAGCAGAGTCTTTCTTTACTACCTTTTCGGGACGCATTTGCGGGAAAAATAATACTTCCTGAATGGTGCTCTGACCTGTCATTAACATAGTCAGGCGGTCCATACCGATACCCATACCGGATGTAGGAGGCATGCCGTATTCCAATGCACGAACAAAGTCTTTGTCGATAATCATTGCTTCGTCGTCTCCCTTTTCACTTAGTCTCATTTGGTCTTCAAAACGTTCCAACTGGTCAATCGGATCGTTCAACTCTGAGTATGCATTACATAGCTCTTTGCCATTTACCATTAATTCGAAACGTTCTGTCAGTTCCGGGTTGGTGCGGTGGCGTTTGGTTAACGGAGACATTTCAATCGGATAATCGGTAATGAAGGTCGGCTGGATGTAAGTACCTTCGCAGAATTCTCCGAAGATTTCATCAATCAGCTTGCCTTTACCCATTGTTTCATCAATTTCCATGTTCAGCTTTTGGCAAACTTCGCGGATTTGCTCTTCGTTCATTCCCGTTAAGTCATAACCTGTGTGTTCCTTGATGGAATCCAACATGGTAACGCGCTTGTAAGGAGCTTTGAAGTTGATGACATTGTCGCCTACTTTCACTTCGGTTGTGCCGTTTACGTCCAAACAGATTTTCTCAATCATCTTTTCGGTAAATTCCATCATCCAGTTATAGTCCTTGTAGGCTACATATATTTCCATGCAGGTAAATTCCGGGTTATGAGTACGGTCCATACCTTCATTGCGGAAGTTCTTTCCTATTTCATATACTCCTTCGAAACCACCAACAATGAGGCGTTTCAAGTATAACTCACTGGCAATACGCATGTATAAAGGAATATCCAAAGCATTGTGGTGTGTCATAAACGGACGTGCCGATGCTCCTCCGGCAATTGCTTGCAGAATAGGAGTTTCCACTTCCATGTAACCTTTGGAATTGAAATATTCACGCATGGAGCTATATACTTTGCTGCGCTTGATGAATATATCTTTTACTTCGTTTACGGCTAAGTCTACGTAACGTTGACGGTAGCGCAATTCAGGATCTTCGAATTTGTCATAAGCTACTCCGTCTTTATATTTTACGATAGGTAACGGTTTGATTGATTTGGCGAGTACGGTCAGCTTCTGTGCATGAATACTGATTTCTCCCATTTGTGTGCGGAATACATAACCTTCGATGCCAATAAAGTCACCTAAATCGAGCAGGCGCTTAAATACAGTATTGTACATTTCTTTATTTTCATCCGGGCAGATGTCATCGCGTGTAATATATACTTGTATGCGTCCTTTTGAATCTTGCAATTCTATGAAGGAGGCTTTACCCATAACACGGCGGCTCATCAAACGTCCGGCTACCGATACTTGGCGCGGTTCTTCGTCATCTTTAAATTCCGCTTTTATATCTGTAGAAAAAGCATTGGTTACATACTCTGCTGCGGGATAGGGTTCAATCCCCATTTCCCTTAACTCATTCAGGCTGTTACGTCTGATAATCTCCTGTTCACTAAGGTCTAATAAGTTCATTCTGTTACGTATTAACTCAAATTTGGGACAAAAATACGAAACTTTTTGCAAAGTCCGGCAAGGAATAAGATATAATTAGGCACGGAGTAAACGGATTTCATGGTTTATTTTCCTATTAATAAACTGTAATGCCCGTTTAGTCCATGCCTGAAAAGAGAAATGCGGTTGCGAACCGACGATCTGTTTATTTGTAATTTAAGTGGAATTCTATTACAGCTTCAATTCCTTTCCTGATAATATCCAGAGGGATATTCTCATTAGGTGAGTGAATTGCATTCGACTCAAGTCCGAATCCCATTAATATGGTTTTTATTCCTAATACTTCCTCAAAGGTTGCAATGATAGGAATACTTCCTCCACGGCGCACAGCTAAGGGCTTTTTGCCGAAAGCTATTTCAAAACCTTTCTCGGCAGCATGATAGGCAGGGTGGGAGATAGGACAAACATATCCTTGTCCGCCATGCATGGGAGTGACTTTTACTTTGACGGATTTAGGAGCGATTTGCTCAATGTAATCTTTGAACAGTTCGGAAATTTTGTGGTGTTCCTGATGAGGAACCAAACGGCAGGAAACTTTGGCATAAGCTTTAGACGGTAACACCGTTTTTGAACCTTCACCTGTATAACCACCCCAGATACCGCAAATATCGAAAGACGGGCGGCAACTGTTGCGCTCCAGAGTAGAATAACCTTTTTCTCCGGCAAGTTCGTCTACCTCAATGGCGGCTTTATATTTTTCTTCATCAAACGGGATTTGTGCTATCATCTCCCGTTCTGCCTGAGGCACTTCTTCCACATCATCATAAAAGTGAGGAATGGTGATTTTGCCGTTCTCATCTATCACTTTGGCAAGCATGCCGCAAAGGGTATTGATAGGATTGGCAACCGCTCCGCCGAAGTGTCCGGAATGAAGGTCGCGGTTAGGTCCTGTAACTTCTATTTCCCAATAAGCCAAGCCGCGAAGCCCGGTTGTGAGTGACGGAAGTTCGGCTCCCAACATACTTGTATCGGAAACCAATATGACATCGGCTTTCAATAATTCTTTGTGTTCGATGCAAAATTGTTCCAGACTTGGAGAACCGATTTCTTCTTCACCTTCAAAAATGAATTTGATATTATGAGTAAGAAGATTGTTTTTAACCAAGTATTCGAATGCTTTTACTTGTATGAAAGATTGTCCTTTATCGTCATCGGCTCCACGTGCATATATTTTCCCGTCCCTGATTTCCGGTTCAAATGGTTCGCTTTTCCAAAGTTCCAATGGTTCGGGCGGCATTACATCATAATGCGCATAAACTAATACTGTTTTTGTTTTTGGATCAACAGTCTTTTGAGCATAAACAATCGGATTACCTGCCGATGGCATAACCATTGCTTCGTCTGCTCCTGCTATGAGTAAAAGTTCTTTCCACCGCTGGGCACAGGCAAGCATATCATCTTTATGCTCAGGCTTGGCACTGATGGAAGGAATACGGATAAGACTGAATAACTCGTTTAAAAAATGTTCTTCGTTTTCTTTGATATATTTTTGGATATTGCTCATAATTGTGTTGTTTTATCAATCAGGTAATAATCTAGTATTGTCATGGCTGCCATTGCTTCTACAATAGGTACGGCACGGGGTAACACACATGGATCGTGGCGGCCTCTTGCTTTCATGGAAGTATCTATTCCGTCTATGTTTACGGTGTGTTGTTCCATTAACACGGTAGCTACGGGTTTGAATGCTACGCGGAAATAAATATCCTGTCCGTTGCTGATACCGCCTTGAATGCCTCCCGAATGATTGCTTCTTGTTTCAATCACTCCGTCGTGATTATAGAATACGTCATTCTGCTCGGAGCCCCTTTGCTTCAAACCTTTGAAACCCTCACCATACTCAAAAGCTTTAACTGCATTTATACTGAGCATAGCATTGCCAAGGGCAGCGTGAAGTTTGCCGAATACAGGTTGTCCCAGTCCGATGGGGCAGTCCTTGATTACACAGGTTATCACTCCTCCGATTGTATCTCCTTCTCCTTTTATTTTGAAAACGAGTTCTTCTATTTCCTTTGCTTTTTCGGGATCGGGACAACGCACAGGATTGGTTTCTATGAGATCCAAATCATATTCGGTATAATTCTTCTCTAATTTAATAGGACCTACTTGTGATGTATAGGCTGTGATTTTAATACCCAATTGCCTTAATGCCAGTTTGGCAAGTGCACCGCCCACAACACGGGAGATTGTCTCGCGTGCCGAAGAGCGTCCTCCACCCCGATGATCTCTTATTCCATATTTGATGTTGTAGGTATAATCGGCATGTGACGGGCGATATACATCTTTTATATTATCATAATCATTAGAGTGCTGGTTTTGGTTCCACACGATGAATCCGATAGGACATCCGGTGGACCTTCCTTCAAAAATACCGGAGAAGAATTCCACTTCATCTTCTTCTTTGCGGCTGGTGGTAATTCTGGATTGTCCGGGACGGCGACGTCTCAGTTCATTTTGAATGAAATCCATATCTATCTTGATACCTGACGGAAATCCGTCAATAACTCCACCTATCCCTTTTCCGTGAGACTCTCCGAAACTGGTGAGCCTGAATATATTGCCGAATGAATTGAACATAACTGTTTGATTTTATAGGTTTCTTGTTTACAAATATAACAAATCTTTATGTGAAAAAGGTTCACGTTTACGAATTCTTTGAAAAAAGTATATGTATTAACTGTTCCGGTATTGCAGCGGACTTAATCCCACATGACGTTTAAAGAATTTGCCGAAAAACGAAACGTTGGCAAAATTCAGGGAATAAGCAATCTCCTGAATGGATAAATCGGTAGACTTTAGTTGTGCTTTTGCATCCATGATTACGAATTTATTAATAATCTCGGATACGGTCTTCCCGGTTTCTTGTTTAACGGTATTGCTTAAATGCTGCAAGGTAATTCCCAGCTTATCGGCATAGAAAGCAACACTTCGTTCTTTTGTGTAATTAGAAGTAACCAATCTTTCAAACCTTTTACATATTTCCTGGCTTCTGGTCATATTGGCACTTTTCCACGGTTGCTTTTTATAAATTTCCTTTATGGCATAAAATATTGTATATAGGATGTTTTTGTAAAAGACCGGTATTCTTGGCAAATAATTCTGGTCATACACTTTGTTGATTAAGGCAAAGTAATCACAAAAGAGTTCCACCATTTTATCCGGCAAAGATATGACAGGGTTTTCACGAATGGTTTGTATAATATCCATTGTTGTTTCAAGCATATTGACACGCCCCACGAATTCCGAAGAATAAGCCATAATGTAGAATCGGGGATTCCCTTCTGCTTTCTTGATCTGTATAATACTTCCGGGTAAAAGGGTTACAAAGTCATTGGCCTTGATTTGGTAATCTTTCAGGTTGACACTGGCTTCAATGCTTCCTTCCAAGCAGAAAACAAATATTTCGGCTTTGAGTCGGCAAGGGTAATTCCTGTAAAGGTTCAAGATCCCTAAATTGACATTATTGGTAATAATGAAATCTTCTGATATGTCAATTTTGGGTAAACTGTTTTCTTCCTGCATGGTTTGTCTTCTTATTATAAAATGGAATACAAATATAGGAAAATTATGAGATTATTAGATGAAATATTAAAAATGGAATATAGAATCTATAAAATAGTTCTTTTATATGAAAATAATAATGTGTTACTTTGTCTTATTTGATTAAAGTAATTATCTGATTGTAATTAATAACTAAAATGAAAGTAATGAAAAAGAATTTATTCTTATTTCTTGTTCTTTTGTGTTCCGTGACTTTATTTGTCGGTTGCGGTGATGACGAAGATACAAGTTGGCAACAAATCCCTAAAGAGGAAATTAAAGGTGACAAGGCTACATTGCAGGTGAATGGGGAGACTGTGACGGAAGGTTCTGTTAAGTTTGAAACGAAGAGTGCGGAACAGGCTGTTGTTACTTTAAGCAATGTAATCATTGCATATCCCGAAGTAGCCGTAGATGTAACTATGGAAAAACAAGCTGACGGTTCTTATAATTTCTCCGGTGAGAAAGGAATGACTACTGCTCCGGGCACTCGCGCTGCTGCTACAACTCCGGTTATTGCCACTGTGAAAGTAACAGGTAACATTACTTTGGACGGTAAAGTGAAAGTAGAAGCTGCTACTGTGGTTAATGACTCAAAAGGCTGGGCAGGTACTTACGGATTGATGGCAATGGAAAGAGGAGAAATTAATAGCCGGTCATATATGAATGGTAAGATTATAGAGAAAAAAATACAAGATTTTGTATCTACGGCTTGTTATTCGATTGCTGAAGTAAGTTTGCCTCCTGCCGGATCTGCAAAAACGGATACTATATCAGCATTAAGTATCGAAAAATTTCCTTTGACATTCAGACGTGCTTTAGGGTGTGTTTTGCCTCAAGTTCTTAAATCCGTTACGTTGCAGTCCGATGGAAACATCGTAGCCTCTTATTCTTCAAACGCTGTGACCTTTAAACCGGGTTGGACAATGTCAGAAAAAAATGTTACTGATGCAGATATTGCTTCTTTCACAGAAGGACGCACATGGTTAAACTCACCGAAGAACCTTGCCTACTGGTTTGAGAAAGAAGGCAAGCTGTATGTGAAATTAAATGTTCCGTCCATTGTGGCACAGGCAATGTCCGGCGGAGGTCAAAGTAACCCGGCTTTAGCTGGTGCAATTAATACGGTACTTTCCGGTAGTGTCAGCGATATTAAAACGTTATTGAAAAGTCTTGCTGCGACTCCGGGATTGGAAATGGTGGGCATGCTTGCCGATTTGAAAGACGAAACCCTTACAATGCTTCTCAATTGGATAAAGAATGGAGTTCCATTGAATGTATCAACAGAAGGGGAACATACTTATATTTACCTTGATCGTGAAGCCTTAACTCCGATTATAGCAGAGCTTCCGGCATTTATTCCAACTGTTAAGGAGCTGAATCCGATGGGGATGGGTGGTATGCTTGCGAATATTTTGCAGGGGATGAGTGACAGTTGGAAATGGACTGAGGAGTTTAATCTTGGTCTTGATTTGAAAAAATAAATAATGATAAACCGAGACTGTTAATGTAACATTTGACAGTGCGTTTTAAATAGATATTAATAAATTAATTGCCACTTCATTTTTCTTGAATGAAGTGGCTTTTTTGTAGGCATTAAAACGGTAAATCTTAAAAGTAGAACAGAAAAACAGAATAAAAGACCTTGTTTTATATTAAATAAAGTCGTTCCTTTGTCCCCTCATTTTAAGGTTTTATATTAAATCTAAACCTAATTATTTTAATAATTAAAAAGATTGTTATGAAAAAAGATTTATTCTTATTATTTGCACTTTTGTGCACAGTTACTTTCTTTACTTCATGTAAGGATGACGAGAAGCCGGAAGTACCTCCAACGGTGGAAGATGTTGTAGCAGAATATTCTGCTGATAAATTGAGTGTAAAGGTTGACGGTGTAGCAACATCAGATCAGGCTAAAGTAGAATTGGTTAAGTCCGGCGATGAATCTTTAACTATAAAATTAGTAAACATTGTTCCGGGTGTTAAGGAAGTTTCTATTCCTAATGCAACATTCGAAGCTACTACAAGAAGCATGTATGTAAGTAAGCTTACAGGAAAAGTAAAGGATAATGTTTCCGGTTATGATGTTACGTTTGATGGTATAGTAGACGAAGGAGTTTTGACTGCACAAATCAGCTTGGTGGAAATTAAGAACGATACTATTAACACATCATCGCTTCATGGTTTAGTTTATAAAGGTAATATGGAAATATCAGTTGCCGGTGCTGCTGCTCCTTCTATTGAACAGCGTGTCTATATTGAAAAGGCTTGGTCTATCAAGATGAATAAGAGAGATACTGCCATGGTTAGATTGAAGATTAAGAATTTTGATTTCCAAGGATTAGTGTTGGGTGAGATTAAATTAGATACAATTCTTATTCAAAAAAGAGGAGACGTTTTAGCATTTAAAGCTGCAGATAGAAAGATTAAATTGGATGTAGTTGGTGAAGTTACTGCAAACTTGCAAGGTACAATCATAGGCAATGACATGAATTTGAACCTTGATATTGATGCTTCAAGTTTGAAAGTAGGCGTTGCATTTAATGGAGCAACTGTAGTAGAAAGTACAATTGCTACAATTACTAAAATGACAATTGAAGGAGATGCTGTTATTGAACAGAAGGCTGCTACTAGTTCTTTAACACTAAAAGTATGGGATGATGTAGATGATGCAAAACTATTATTAACTCCTAAGTATGAATTATCAGAAAAAGCTAAAGTTGATTCTATAGTATTACATGTAAAAGATCAGCCGAATGTACGTTTAACTCAAGATCAGATTGATGGAAAGCAACCAATTGATTTCTCACCTTTGAAGAATGGTAAGAGTGATTATATAAAGTACTTTTTAAAGGCAGAAGATCCTAATTATCCGGGTTCTTTTATTGTGTATGTTGAGCGTTTACCAGTACCTAATTTACTTTATACAATGGCAGAATGGAATACTGTTCAAACTGATGATTATACATATTATGAACCAAATGGTTTAGCTACTTCAAATGAGGCGGCAGTTCTTTTGAAAGCAATGGATTTGGCAGATGTTTTCCCAATATCAAAAGAGACTGATAATGCAGCAAAAGTTGTGACTTTGGACACAAAAGGTGCTGATATGTTTATAGCTGTAGTACCCGCTGTTACTGCAGGTACTTTATTTACGGGACAATTTAAGTTAAATGCAACATCTCCATTAAAGAGTACTTTATTTGGTGTACCTTACCGCAAGAAGCCTGTATCTTTCAAAATAAGTTATAAATATACGCCGGGACCAACGTTCTATGAAACTAAAATTACAGGAAATGCATACCCAAGAACTGTGGAAAAAATTGAAATAGCAGGAAAAACTGATGCATGTTCTATTAATGCATATTTGTATGAGGTAAATTCATATGATGAGTCGTTAGATGGAACTAACATAAATACTTCTAATAAAGTTATTATGAAAGCTACTTTCTCTGAAAGTAATTCAACATCTTCCTATGCTGATAGGACTATAACATTCTCAGAAACAGGAAATGGTACATATGATCCAAATAAATTTTATAAGTTGGCAATTGTATGCTCATCAAGTGCAGAAGGAGATGCTTATAAAGGTGCTCCCGGAAGTACATTATGGATTAAACATTTAGAAATAGTACCTGCTGCAGAATAAACTATTTCCGAATAATATAAATAAAACGGCATAGAGTAACAATTTACTTTATGCCGTTTTTGTTTATTATTAATCACTTCCCAAACCACCCTTTAACAGCCATATAAACAACAGTACTTTTCTTCCCGTTGCGTACTAATTTACCGTCTTCAACCAATCGGTTCAGTTCCATAACTCCTTTGCCGCGTTTGCATTCACGCAAGCGACAATAATCCGAGCTGCGCATGAACGGATGAGAAGCAAAATATTCTGTTAACCGCCGGGTTATTGTCTCTTCGTCCACATTCTTGCTTTGCCATCCGTTAGGGTTTCGTTCCATATGAATGGATGCCAACTTTCTTTTCATCTCAACGGAAGTGCGCAATGTCATGTTTTTTACGCGGATGGAAGCCGACCGAATTTCGTCTCTTCCCATTATCTGCCGGCAACTCAGCGTGAGCGACAGTGTTCCAATGTCTCCCAATTCAATGGTTTTGCCTGCTGCAAGTTCGTTGACGATAGTATCCGTCAGACAGGCAAGCAAAGCTTTTACTTCACCGGGTTGAAACGTGTTTCCGCGAGCCACATATTCACAGAGTTCATCGGCGGTAATCCTTCCCGTGGGAACGAAACGTGCATGCAAAGGTTGTTTTTCTCCGCTTCTCTTTGGATCCGGATTTTCGTAAAGGTCATATTTTACAGCCATAAGCTAATATAAGGATTTTATCCGGGAATGTCAAGCTGTTTATTCCCGAGGGTTAATGTGTTTTCTCTTATTATGTTACTTGTTCAACAGCTGTTAATTTATAGTTCAACAGTTGTTAACTTATAAATCAACAATTGTTGAACTATAAATTAACAGCTGTTGAACAAGTAAGCATTGCCGTCAAAGGTACTTATTATCGGGCAATAACGCAACTAATATTGCTTTTGAATGAGACTGATACAGGTATAAGATATTTTATGCTTCTCGTACTATGATATGAATGATAAGAGAAAACTTGAAATTATATGTAGGGGGAGAGTGTTAAACAAAAACAATATAAAGATACTTATCTACATGAACGAATGATGCATGCGCTAGGCAGCTAATCAGAATAGCTAATTATTAAATAATGTAAATAAAGATTGCTGATATTTATATTATTTTTCATATTGTTTCTATCAGTCATAACAAAATAATGCACGATTTTTTTTTGGATTTAATATATTAATTTATACTTTTGCCTCAATACTATTATATTATGTAATGGGAATCATCCAAATAATTATAATTAAAAACATAAACTTGAAACATCGACTACTGTTTGCTTATAACACATTATAACTAAAATAAACAAAACAATTCTTACTAAAAACAAAATCATGAAACAAAGACGACAAACAAAAGTGCTCGGAAGAGAAAGACGACACTTTGGGATTAACTTTGTGCACAGAGTGCTACCATTGTTATTCTTTTTATGTGTTCTTTCCATTTCGGGGGTGGAGGCTCAAAACCAATCGGGCAAAAGTTCGTTGGTTATTGCAGGTAAAGTTATTGATTCTAAAACTCAGGAATCATTGCTCGGAGTTACTATTACTGCTCAAGGAAACAGAAGCATCGGTGTGGTAACGGATATTAATGGTAACTATCGCATTGAAGTTCCGGCTTCCACGCCGTCACTGACTTTCTCTTTTATAGGATACAAGAATCAGAATATTGCTGTCAATGCCCGTAATTTATCTGCATTTAAAACAGTGAGTCTGGAAGAAGATGTGCAGAGTTTGAACGAGGTAGTTGTCATCGGATACGGAACTCAGTTCAAGAAAAACTTGACAGGGTCCATTGCCAAAGTGGATAAGTTTGAAGCGGAAAACGTGCAAACGGACAATGCCATGTCGGGTTTGCAAGGACGTGTTGCCGGCTTGTGGGTAAAGAATTCATCGGGTGATGCAGGCTCGGAACCCGACTTCAACATTCGAGGCATGCAAACAACGGACGTAACCAATGCCCGTCCGCTTATTGTTTTAGATGGTATGATTATTGATAGTAAAGATAACTTTTCACTCAACAACATTGCTCCTCAGGATATTGCTTCCATTGAAGTGTTGAAAGATGCTGCGTCTTCGGCTATGTATGGTTCGAGAGGTGCTATGGGCGTTATTCTTATCACTACCAAAAAAGGAGAGAAGAATAAAGCTCCGGTTGTGAACGTCAGCGCTTATTACGGATTTGTTAAATCGCCATTCAGCTATCGCACGTTGAATAATGAAGAATACAAACAGGTGTTTGACGAAGCAAGATTGAACCGCATCGGAATCATAGACGGTCAGTTGGCAGCCGGTGGATTATCTTCTGCACAGATTGAGAATCTGCAAAAAGACAGACAGGTTTATGCAGACCAAATGACTGCTCTGAATATGGGAGATACTTACGTGGATTGGATGGATGAAGTTATTCCCTCTACTGCTGCCAAGAGCAATATACATATTAGCTTAAACGGGGGTACAGATAAGACTACTTACTATTTTTCTGTCGGAAGAAATTCGGAAGACAATTCCATCGGTACAGGAAATTACAATCGTTTGAGCACGAAGTTGTCTATTTCCAATCAAACCTATAAATGGTTGAAATTGAATGCGGATTTATCTGTGGTGCGTTCGGTGAGAAAACATTTTCCGCGATATGGAGCCAATCCTTTGGCTGCCGCTTTGGTTGCTCGTCCCGATATGCCTTTGGAGCCTATATATAAGGAAGACGGTTCATGGGATTATTTTAGGGGAGCACAAGAAAATCCTTTGTTGCTTGAGCAGGATAATGATACAAAAACCACCAATTTGAATGTTTCCGGTAACTTCTCTGCCAATATCAGTCTTTATAAAGGCTTGACTTGGACTTCTACATTGGCGGGAACTTTGAGCAACATCGGTACGGAAACTTATGTTTCACCGCTCAGCTACAACGGACAAGCTAAGAAAGGTACGTTTGATCAGAAAGGAAGCAACGGACATAGAATCACGGCTAACTCCTTCTTAAATTACAATGTAGATATTCGGAAGTTTAACTTGGCAGCCACATTGGGATATGAGTTCAATGAAAACAAAACCGACGGTTTGGGATTCATGCTTGTAGGTTTCCCTTCTATCGGAGCATTGACCGCACCCGGCAACGGAGCTACCTTTGATCCTACAACGAATAAAACCTCTAACACCAGATATTTGGATCGTTCCGAATCTTACTTTTTCCGTGCTAATGTGGCTTATGACAGTAAGTATCTTTTAAGTTTCAGCATCCGTCGTGACGGTTCTTCCAAACTGCCTGCCAACAGCCGTTACAGCAACTTCCCTGCTGTTTCTGTCGGTTGGGTGATTTCCGATGAAGCATTCATGAAGAACCAGCAACTTATCAGTTTCCTTAAACTGCGTAGCAGCTATGGCCTTACCGGTAGTATTGCCAGTGTTAAGATGTTGGATACTATCGATCGCTTAACCAGTACCGATTATAACGGGCAGCCGGCTCTGACTGTCGGAACTGCTTTGGGTAATTCCGACCTTAAATGGGAGAAAACTCAGCAAGTGGATGTTGGTTTGGATGTAAGTTTGTTCAATAATCGTTTCAATGTTACTTTAGAATGGTATCACAAGCTCACGGACGGTATGTTGAACAGTGAAAACTTGCCTGTAACTTCCGGAGGATTTTATAGCAGAAAAGTAAATATGGGTACTATCCGTAACAGAGGTCTTGACATAAACGTGGATTATAAGAGCGATGTTCGCCGGGATTTCACTTATGAAGCAGGTATTAATATGAATATTAACCGCAGTAAAATCATCGACTTGCCTATTGACAAGAAAGGTTACGGAAGTTATTACCCGCAAGGTCCGCAAGGCAAGCTTAAAATCGGTGAGCCTCTCGGTTCATTGGAAATGTACAATGCTTTGGGCATTGACAAAAACGGAGATGTTATTTATGAAGATGTCAGTGGAAACGGTTCTATTGGTTCTGAAGATATGATATTGGTAAACAACGTACAGCCTAAGTTTACCGGAGGACTTTTCCTTGGGGCAGGTTATAAAGGTGTTTCTTTATACGGTCAGTTCACTTATACCTATGGTAACAAGATATATGACTACACCAGCCAAATGGCACGCAATGCTGCATTGGACGATGGAGTTATGCAGAACATGCCCGAATGGGTATTAGACCATTGGACAGCAGATAATCCTTTTTCCCGCTATCCGCGTATGGTAGTAGGTGCACATGGTCCGCAAAATGTTTCCGGCTGGAATAATTATCAGTCCACTCTCTATTTGTTCGATGCTTCTTTCATGAGATTAAAAAAGTTGACCTTGGCTTATGATCTACCTAAGAAATGGCTTTCTGCCGTGAAGATGAACAGTTGCAGAGTATATGTTTCCGGAGAAAATTTATGGACTATTAAAAATAAAGACCTGACAATGGATGATCCCGAATTAGGTATTCAAACCGGTATTTCCTATCAAACAGTTCCGACTCCTATCAGTGTATTGTTCGGCTTTGACTTAACATTCTAAAATTAAAACGTTTATGATAATGAATAAATTATATAAAATCATAGTGCTAATCGCTCTCTTTCCGGTATTTCTGTGTGGTTGCAGCGGTTTGTTGGATGATGTTAAACCCGATACATCTATCCCTGTACCTAATTTGACTAATTCTGACTTGCCTTTAGTGGCAAAAGGTATGTATAAACGTCTGTCCGGCGGATTTTATTACATGTCGTGTATTGCCGAAGATATTGCTTCAGACAATTTAACTACCATTTATGAAGTGGCAAACAATATCAACTTCAGGCAGTTTGATAATTGCAATGTAGGAACTAATGACGGGTTGATATGTGCCCGTATGTATTCTTTTCCATACAATGGCATAGGTTTGGCAAATATCTTAATCAATTTTGTGAAAGAAGAGAACCCGCAGGATGCAACTGTCCGTACAGCCAAAGGAGAAGCTTTGTTGATGCGGGGATATTGCTACATGCTGCTAGCGGAAAGGTTTGGTAAGGCTATTCTTACTCTCTCTACCGATGAAGATATGTATCGCGAGCAGGCTCCTGAAGACAAAGTGTGGGAACAAGCTATCAGCGACCTGCAAAATGCCATTAAGTTGTTGCCGGAGTTTACCACTCCCAACTCAGCTTCCATACAGGCGGCTAAAGCCATTTTAGCAAGATTATACTTAAACTATGGTGTGTTAAGTAACAATACAGAAATGATCAAAGATGCAGGAAAACTGGCAAGTGAGGTTATTAATAATGGAGGAAAGTTGGCCTTGAATCCCAACTTTAAGGAAAACTTCATCTCTACGGGAACGGGTAACGAGGTTATCTGGCGTTTAGTAGAAACGGCTGCTACTCCTACACAATTCGGTTTATATTCAATGCTGTCACCTAAAGGTTATGTAGATTCTCCTCGTGGCGATACCTGGATGGAAGAAGCTTTATATAAACTGTACGAATCCAAGGATAAACGTTTATCGGTTGTAGATGTGCAGCCTTACGAGCCCATGGGACATGATTATCCGTATTGTGTAAAATATCCGGCAGACGAGCATCCTGTGTGGCCTTTCGTACGCTTGGCGGAAATGTATTTGATTACTTCGGAAGTTGCTGCGCGTCAGGGAACTGTTGATGTGACCGGTTATAATGCAGTGCGTGCTGTCAGAGGTGTTTCCCAAAAACAAAATACCGACTTTACCGATACTGCCGATTTCTTGAAAGAAATAGAGACTGAGCGTCGCCGTGAGTTCGTGGCAGAAGGTTTGAGATGGTTTGATATGCGTCGCTTCGGTAGCATTACCTCACTTCTGGAAGCAAAAGGGGTAGACACCCGTCGGGTACATTTCCCAATTTGGAGCAGTGAGTTGTCTAAAAATCCGAAGTTGAAACAGACAGAATATTATGACTAAACAAGATAGTAAAATAGATTTTTTATAATAAAACAGCACCACCCAATGCATCTAAATGAAGGGTGGTGCTGATTTTATATGTATATTCTAAAACGGCAAAATTTACAATTTCTTCAATCCTTTCAATTTTTTTGGATCGTTCACTTCAATAACACTGATTGCGTAACCTCCACCGGGAGCAGCTTTCAGGTTTAATTTGGTTTTATTCGTCACGATGCCTTTGGTTATGACATAAGCTTTCGGATTCTTTTCATAATCAGCATCTTTGGCATCGGCATAAATGGTGGCAATGTACTTCTTGCCCGGATCAAGGAAATCGAGGCTCAATCGTGATTGATGTCCGTTTTCATCGCTGGTGTTACCGATAAACCAATTGTTCGTTCCTTTTGCTTTGCGGGCTACAGTGATGTAATCGCCCGGTTCTGCTTCGAGGTAAATACTGTTATCCCAATCTACTGCTACGTCTTTGATGAACTGGAAAGCATCCATGTGCTTTTCGTAGTTTTCAGGAATGTCGGCAGCCATTTGCAGAGGGCTGTACATAGTTACGTAGAGAGCGAGCTGACGAGCCAGTGTGCTGCGAACGTATGAATGGTTATCAGGATTCATGTTCCAGATTTGAGTTTCGAAGATTCCCGGAGTATAATCCATCGGGCCGCCTTGCAAACGGGTGAATGGAAGAACGGTTGTGTGGAACGGCTTGCTTCCTCCGAATGATTCATATTCTGTGCCACGAGCGGATTCGTTACCGATCAGGTTTGGATATGTGCGGCTGAGTCCTGTCGGACGGGTTGCTTCGTGTGCATTTACCATAATTTTGTAATCGGCTGCCTTTTTAACTGCATAAAGGTAGTGGTTGTTCATCCATTGTCCGTAGTGATATTCTCCACGAGGAATGATGTTACCCACATATCCGCTCTTCACGGCGTTGTATCCGTTATCTACCATGAATTGATATGCTTTATCCAAGTGGCGTTCGTAATTACGGACAGATGCCGATGTTTCATGGTGCATCATCAATTTAACGCCTTTGCTTGCTGCATATTCCTTCAATTCTTTTACGTCGAAATCAGGATAAGGAGTTACGAAGTCGAATACATAATCTTTTGATTTGCCGAACCAGTCTTCCCAACCTTCGTTCCAACCTTCAACCAATACTTGGTCGAAACCATGTTTGGCTGCAAAGTCGATGTACTTCTTTACGTTTTCGGTATTGGCGGAATGCTTTCCGTTTGGTTTCAGCTTGCTGTAATCTGTTTCACCCAGTTTTACTGAAGCAACATCGTCTGTATACGCCCAACTTCCTTTGCCTGTAATCATATCCCACCAAACACCGATGTACTTAACCGGTTTGATCCATGAAGTATCTTCATATTTGGTTGGCTCGTTAAGATTAAGGATCAAGTGAGAAGCGAGGATATTACGGGCATCGTCACTTACCATAACTGTACGCCAAGGAGTGTGGCAGGGAGTTTGCATGTATCCTTTGTCACCTTGTGCATCGGGAGTAAGCCATGATTCAAAAATCATGTTCTTGTCGTCAAGGTTAAGATGCATAGTGGAGTAGTCTACCAATGCAGCTTCGTGCAGGTTAATGTACAGACCGTCGTCGCTTTTCATCATTAAAGAAGTTTGCACGCCTGTTGGCGAGAAAGGAGTTTGTGATGAATTGGGAGTGATGGCATCTTTCATTAATCCGCGTATTTCGGATAGCTTTGATTCCGTATAATCATATTCTTGCGTATCGTAGTCGCCCGGAATCCAGAATGCTTTGTGGTCACCCGCCATGGCAAATTGACTTCTTTCTTCCTTGATAACAAAATAGTTCAGGTTCTTTTGCTGAGGAAATTCATAACGGAAGCCCATTCCGTCATTGTAGACACGGAAACGGATAATCATTTCACGGTCTGTGGAAGGTTGTTTAAGAGTAACCGCCAATTCGTTGTAATTGTTGCGGATATCTTTTACTTCTCCCCATACCGGTTGCCATGTTTCATCGAACGAAGTTGTGTCGGCTTTAGCCAATACGAATCCGCTCATCAGGTTGGTGTAGTCTTTGTCCTCCTTTACGTTGTTGTCGATAGGAGTGAGAAACTTGGCTTCAGGCTTTTCGCTTTTCAATTCCAGTCCCAGTTTGCTTGGTTTGATAACCGGATGTCCTTTGTAATCCATCCAGTAAGTGGGAACTCCGTTCTTAACTTCGAAGTTCAAGGTAATCTCTCCATTGGGAGATTTAATGGTTTCAGCTTTCAGTAAAAAGGCTGAAAGAGTTAAAAACACAGTCAGTAATACTTTCTTCATGATACTAGTTTATAATCTATTACGGTTGCAAATTAAACATTTTAAATATAATCTGCTACTCCTAATTAACATAAGAAAAGGAGATTGGAGCGCAAACGTTTTCGGTCACTCTATATTTCTGCTTATTTTAAACGTTTTGGCGCTAGGAAAAGTTTATGGCTAAAAATCATTATCTTTGTGGCGTTTTATAAAAACAAGCTTTCTATGAAAGATTTATTTATTGATGTAAAGCGTCGTAAGAGGTATCTTTTCGCTTTGGGAATGATTCTGTTTATGATTGGCGTGGCAGAATGGTTGGGTGAGAAGGAAATTATTTTTCCGGAAATGGCTGCACTTACAATAGGTATGTGGATTGTCGATAAACGTGTTTGGCGTATTAAAAGATGGCAGCTGGTTATTTTAATGACAATAGGGGCTGTGGCGGGAGTCTGCATAGTGCGTTATTCTATTTTCCCATTGATTATAAATCTTGGTATTGCCTTTATGTTTACTGCCATTTGTTTGTTGTTTAGCCGCACAACATTAATTCCTCAGATTTCGGCATGTATGTTACCGGTGTTGCTTAAAACCGAGAGTTGGGTTTACCCTGTTGCCGTATTTGTCATGTCATTGATAATTGTAACAGGGCAGAAGTTTATGGAGAGATACAGCATACGGCAAAAGATTGTTTTTGAACCTGATGAGAGGCATTGGAAGAAAGATGCCGGAGTGTGGCTGGGTTTGTTATTCAGTATATTGCTTATCGCTTCTTTGGCAATATATACAAATAATTATTATTTTATTATTCCTCCGCTCATTGTAACTTATGTGGAGTTTGTCAATTCTAAAGCCGGTTTCAGGAACCGTCCCATGCAAATCGTACTGTTGATGGTGAGCGCTTCTTTGGTTGGTACGGTTTTTCAGATAGTGGGACACTATTATTTGCATTTGCCTGAATGGGTGGTCGCTCTGTTTATTTTTATGGTTTTGTTTACCGTATTCGAACGGATAGGAAAGTTCTTTGCACCGGTTGGAGCTTTGGCTTTGATTCCGATGATTGTTCCCGAGGAAGGATTAGTCTGGATGCCCTTGCAAGTTGCTGTCGGGGCTATATTATTTATTACTACTGCTCTTGTGGTATTTCAGCGCTGCTATAAATGGTCGAAAGCCCAGTTGGTTTATTGTTTGACTCCTGAATATTTACGAAATAAACTGCATAATAACAAGGAAGCAGAATAAATGCTCTTTCTTCATCTATCGAAAACAATGTACTCTCTTTATTTGTTTATTTAATTATAAAGAAATAAATACAGTATATTTAAAGATAAGCGTTATGATAAAAGATTTGAAAGAAGCTATAAAGCACCGTAGGACTTACTATTCTATCAGTAATGAATCGAAAGTCTCTGATAAAGAAATACAGGAAATCATAGATTTTGCCGTGACCAATGTTCCTTCGGCATTTAATTCACAGTCTACAAGAGTTGTGCTTTTATTGGGAGAAAACCATAAAATATTATGGAATATTGTAAAAGAGACCTTGCGTAAGGTTGTTCCGATTGATGCATTTGCTGTTACGGAAAAGAAGATAGACGATTCTTTTGCATCCGGCTATGGTACGGTTTTGTTTTTTGAAGATCAGAATGTGGTGAAAGGTTTGCAAGAAGCTTTTCCCGGTTACAAGGATAATTTCCCAAAGTGGTCACAACAGACTTCTGCCATGCACCAGTATGTAGTTTGGACAATGCTCGAAGGCGTTGGCTTTGGTGCTTCTCTTCAACATTATAATCCATTGATTGATGGTGAAGTGAAACAGATTTGGAATTTGCCCGATAGTTGGGAACTAATAGCCCAAATGCCTTTTGGAGTTCCAACTAAAGAACCGGGAGAGAAGGAATTCAAACCTTTAGAAGAGAGGGTTAAGGTGTTTAAGTAATTCTTTTCTTTAGGGTAAAAATAGGTAAAAAGATAAATATACCTATAATAGACATAATTAATCCACCAATGGTTCCTGCTGAAAGCGGGAACCAAAATCCTTCTTTCTCATTTCCTATCATAAAAGGAATAAATCCTAAAATAGTTGATACTACTGTCAGGAAAATGGGTAATATTTTTCTATTCCATGCTTTTATATAAGATTTCACAGGTGAGTATAAAGGAAACTGCTTGCGTATCGAATTATATTCATTGATAATATAAATACTGGCATTTACGGTAATTCCGCAAAGGAGAATGAAAGAGGCAAAACCTCCCTGGTCAAAATTCAGTTCGAACCAATAGAACGTAAGGAATACACCGATATAGGAAACCGGGATAATAAATATAATGGCTAAGGGTTGTTTAAGCGAATTGAATAAGATGCTTGTTGTGAAAAAGATAATGCCTATCACTAACAATAGTAAGAGATATTGTTTATAATCTTTTGCCCCCCAATGCCAATTATAATCTTGTGCTTCCGCTCTGTAACCTACAGGTATGGTTTGGTTGAACTCCTCTAAGTCTTTTGTCAGTAATTTATTGCCTTGCATTGAGGCTCCGATATATTCGTATTGCAAGCATAGGCGGTATTGCTGGTTTTCTTTGGCTATCTGTTGAGGCGCTTGTCCTCTTTGAATACTTACAATATCCGATAACTTAAACAGTTTCCCATTGATAAGATAAGGTTTGTTTTCCAGAGCCCATATGTCGTAATCAGTGGATTGTTTGGAAGACAGTTTTATTTGTTCCATATTGTTATCAACAAAGATGGAACCGCAGTTGATGTCTTTGCTTAACACAGGATAGATAGTTGAAAATAAAGCCTGAGGGGATATATTTTCTTCTATCATTCTTTTTTTGTTCAGATCAAAATAAAACTCTTGATAATCATCTTTATACCAGGAAAAGTCTGAGTTTATACTTACTTCTTTTATTCTTTTGTGTGAAAGCAGCTTATTTTTCAGTTTTTCTGCTTGGCTGAATAATTCGTCATAGTTATAACCATACATTTTAATACGGAAAGAACCTGCACTTTCGCGTACGTCATTACTGAATCCCTGATCTTCCAGTCCGTATATTCCCCAACTGCCTCCCCCTAATTCCAGCGCTTTACTTATCATGTTTGATTTAAGAATATAGGGAAATCCGCTTCGTTGATATTCCTTTAGAAAAGTAATGCTGATATTGGCTTGCCGTGCACTGTGAATGGAAGTTTGGAATTGCTTTATTTCTTTGAATTGACTCAAATATATTTCCATTTTCTTGATGAGGTTGTTCATTTGCTCAAGTGTACTGCCATTGGGAAGTGTTGCATTTGCATAGAGCACAACTTCTTCATTACGTGTGAAGTAACTTCCTTCATACACTTTTTCCACAAATAGTCTTAAGCTGCCTCCTAAAACCTTATCGATAAAAGGTTTTATATTCTCATTATATGTATGGCTTCCAATTGTTTTGTTATATAGTTCTGCACCTTTCCCTTCCTTTTCAATTTTTCCCGGTAATAGGAATGTAGGAATGCCAAAGGCTAATATCAATAGGAAACAGAATACTATCCTCCAACGACACAGAAACTTAATAGCTTTCAGATAAAGATGATTAAAGTGAACAGTCAAGCGTTTCCACAATGTGCGTTTTTTTACTTTTTGTCTTTTCTTTAATCCTATCTTTTCGATAAGTGAAGGGACAAAGAACAATGCGATAAAAAGGGAAACTATCAAATTTATGATTACTACTGCTGCGAAATCCTGTAGATTTAATTTTATCTTTTCATCAAGAAAAAATATAATGACTAAAGCTCCCATTGTAGTAAGTGTGGCAGCTAAAATAGAAAGGAATGCTTTTAGATTGCGTCGATGCAGGATATGGTCGGTCATTACGATTGTATTATCAATAACCAAATTGAGTGAAATGGTGATTCCTGCCAACGAATAAAGTTGCATTTCCAGTTTAAATAAGTAATAGAATATTATACTGATAGCCATATTAACAGCTAAACTTACTATGATTAGGAAAAGGTAACGTGGGTTGAGTGTAATAATCAGTACGAATAATAGTAAGATCAGTACAGTTAAACCGGTTCTGAAATAGATTTTATTCAGTTCTTTGTGAATATATTCTGTTGCATCATAACTTGGATGTATTTCATAACCGGCCGGCAATATCTGTTCTATGTTTGTTAATTCTTTCTTTATCAGTTCTCTGACTTTTAGCTGGTTGGCAGTTTCTTCTGCCGTGATAGAAAGGTAGATGGTATTCAGTCCGTTAATTCTGTAATAACTTTGTGGAGAAGCTTCTTTATGGGTGACTTTCACTAACTTATCAAGGTAAATAAGTTTTCCGTTTTTATTGGCTACTTGTATTATTGCCGGATTAAATGTAGTATTTGTAGATCCGTCTTGGGGGATGAGTGCCAAACGTATCCATTCTTGGGATTTGCTTTGCTTTTCGATATTGCAGGTTCCTAAAAATTCTTTATTGAAATGCTTTTGAATGGAAGTTTGAATATCATTGGCAGTCAATCCTAATTGATTTAGTTGCTCATTATCATATTCTAATCTCCATTCCATCGGGCTTGCTCCGCTGATATTTATTTTATATATTCCGGATATGTGTGCCAAACGAGGTTTTATGTACTCTTCTGCATAACGCTGAATATAAATAGGAGTGGAAGGAGCATTTAAAGTAAAAGACATGAATGGGCGCACCGAATTATTATCGGAATGGTTGGTTTCGATATAGGGATAGCTCACTCCATCGGGAAGTTGTGCCCAAGTTTGCCTGATGATAGTAGATGCCTCAAAACGTGCAGCATCAATATTGGTATGCCTGTCTAGTTCAATAGAAATATTTCCCCAACCGTTACCGGAATTTGAATAGATGTTTTTAACTCCTTTAATCCGGGTAAGCATAGATTCCAGTTTACTACTGACTTCCATTTCAATGTTTCGTGCAGAGTTGCCCGGCATGCTGAAATTAACAGTTAAACCCGGTAAAGTTTGTGAAGGAGATAGTTTTACGGGAAGTAAAGGAATTAATGCAATACCCACCAATGAAATGCAAATAAAGGTGACTATCAGTGTAAAAGATGATATGTTATTTGTTCTTTTCACAATTAAAGTCCGTGTTTGAGATCAAATTTTGTTGATAAAGAAAGTCCTGATATGAAATCATGTAAGGTGAGTTTTCGTATCTTATAGTAGTTTAGCCAATAATTCTGAAGTGCTGAAATATAGTTTCGCTGAGCCTCTTGCTGGCGGTTAAGTGATAGGGTTAGACTGTTTATGTCGGCTTTACCTATGATAAAGCGCTGTTTTGTTTCATTATATGCTAAAATGGAGAGGTCGAGTGCTTCTTCGGCACTTATAACCAGGTTTTGTTGTATATTGAAATCATTCACGGTCATAATTACATCTTCTTCCAAACTCAATTCATCTTGTCGTGCCGATGTTTTAACTATATTCAGATTGTTCTTTGCCATATTGTATTTACCTTTTCTTACTCCCCAATCGACAAGTGGAATAGAAATACTGACCGAAACTAAATCTTGTTGTAGCGGATTGCGGTATACATCGCCGAAAGTGTTGGCTGCTTGGTTAAATCCCACGCTGGCATTTACACTTGCATTAAAACGGGATTCTTTTTTTGTTTTATCTACGTTGCGTTCTGCTTCAAGGATATTTTGACGAAGCCCTAAAAAGTCCGGGTTGTTTTTTCTGGCCATCATCAAAGCTTCTTCCACTGATATGTTGAAATCCTGTGGCTTGGAAGGAAGTTGTAGTTTAATGTCTGTGTTTTTGTCGAAATTGAGATATGAAGCCAATGAAAACATGGCACGTTTCAAAGAACTTCGGGCATTCTCAAAGCTATTCTTAGAGTTAACGACTTCAAGTTTAAGGGTTAGTAGGTCTGCTTGAGAAATAGCTGCAATTTTATGCCGTTGCAAACCAATTCGGTATAATGTGTCACTGGAAGCAATATTTTCCTTTGCCAAGTCAAATTCAGCTTGTGCCATAGCCAATGCAAAGAAGTAAGACGTGGCTTGTTGTGATACTTGTTCCGTATTAAAAAGGAATTCCTTTTTAATCTTTTCAAATTTAAGAGGTTCTATTTTCTTATCCCATTTGAATGGATTGTAACCTACAAGACTTTGTGAATATCCAATTCTGATAGGAACACTGTTGTATTGGGTGCTTTTTGAATCTCCGAAACTGCGCATGTATCCTAATTCTGAATCAATGTAGAAAGTTCCTCCCAGTAAATCAAAATTTTGCTTGATAGCTAAATTGCCATAGGCATAAAAAGATTGTTGTTTTCTATAAACATCGAGATCTGCTTCCGAATCATATCTTTTGGTAAAATCCCGGTTGTATTGTGCAGGAGTCATATTTAATGTAAGGCTGGGTAATCTGTTAGCCTTATATGTTCTGTATTCCCAATATCCGGCTAAATACATGTTTTGTGTACGAAAAGCCTCTAATGAACTGTCATTTGCCAGTTGGATAGTCTTTTCTAAAGTGAGAGATAATTCTTGTGACAATCCTTTGTACGGAATAGAGCATATTAAAATAAAAGCTCCTATAATAAAATTTATCTTTTTCATAAAAGTGTATTTTTGCTTGTCTTCTTATTTCTATAAATAAACCAATATAGTAGAGGAATAATAAATAGACTTACTATTGTGCCGATAGTCATTGTTGCTATCATTGCAACAGATAATGGTTTTTGCAGTTCCGATCCCATATCGAAAGAGAATAGGAGAGGAACCATAGCAAATATTGTAGTGAGAGAAGTCATAATAATAGGTCTTAAACGTCTTCTGCCTGCTTCGTGTATAGCCTCTATCAATGGAATTCCCTCTTTGCGTAACTCATTGATTGCATCTAATTTTAGAATCGAGTCATTTATGACTATACCTGCTGTAACTATAAGCCCAATGGCAGACATTAAATTCAGTGTATATCCGAATAACCATAGAATAAACAGTGCAAAGGCAATGTCAATCGGGATTTCGAGCAAAACAAGGAGCGGTTGCAAGAAACTTTCGAATTGAGCTGCAAGAATGAAATACATTAGTAGAATAGAAATGAGGAGTATGACGAATAATTCGTTTATCATTTCTTTATTGGAAAAGAAGCTTCCTGAAAAATCTATTTCCCACTCATTAGAAGCTTGTATCTCTTTCTTGATTTGCTTTATAAGCAATTCAGGCTTTTGAGGATGATAAAAGTTAAGAGGTATATATTCTCCATTTTTACCGGCAATTATACTTTTGAGATCCTCAGAAGGAGCAATACTAATTAATGATTGCATCGGAATATAGTTGATTTCTCCATTAGTATTTGTCGGTACTAAAGTTTCGTTTAAAATTTTATTTATGCTTTTTTCATCACCTGCAATGTTAATAGGCAAATATTGCTGGTAGGAACGTAATGTTGCTATGTTGTTTTCTTTAAAAGAAGTTTTTAATATACGGTATATTTCATTGTAATCTACATGGTAAAGTAGCAACTTTTCGTGGTCTATGTAGATGTTCAACTGTTTCTCAAAAGGAATTGGGGCTATGTTTTCTCCCGTTTTTCTCGTAAGTAACAGTTGGATGTCTTTTATAGAGTTTACTTCCGGTATGGTTGTTTTGTTTTTGTGAGATAATTCTGCTGTAATATCTGCTTCTCCTGTTTTGAATAATTTTTCAAAAAAAGTTTCAGGTGGTGAAAAGCTGATAACGGCGGATGGATATTGCTTCATAATATCCTTTTTAAATACTTCTTGCAAGAGAGAGAGCTCTTTTGGTGTACTCGTTTTAAAATAAAGTTCGGCTTCGGATGCAGAGAGTTCATGATCACGGCTTAATAGATAATCTTGCTGACCTATATAGGCAGCATGTTCAATAGCTTCTGCTTTCGTTAATTGGAATATGTTGTTTATTCTTTTTTTATTTTCTTCCAAATGAATATTTTCATTCCATTCAATATTTACAATTAATTCATTTTGGTCTATTTCCGGCATTCTTTCTTTGTCAATAAAGAAAAAGAAAAATATACATAAAGGTAATGAGATAGCACAGAATATGATACTGCTGGTTTTATGCTTGAATACAAAGTCTACTCCTCGGTCATAGAAGGAATCTAATGTATGCGCTTTAATCAAATTATTAATTTTGAAAGAGAAAATATTTTTTCTTTTGAAGTTGGCTCGATAAATAAGCATGTAAAGTACCGGTAATAACATAATACCGGTAAAATAAGAAGCCATTAATCCGATAGCTACAGCAAATGCCTGGTCATAAAAAATGGCACCGGCAATACCACTCATAAAAATAAGTGGAACGAATACGGCAATTGTAGTAAGTGAAGAACTTAGCATTGGAGTTATCACTTCACTGGTTCCTTTTGCACATGCACGTTTTAGTGTTAAGCCTTTCTCTTTGTATTGCGATATGTTTTCAGTTACAATAATGGAACTGTCTATCATCATTCCTAATGCCAGAATAAGTCCTGATAAGGAAATTATATTTAATGACATCTTGAATAAATAAAAAAAGATAAAGCTTCCCGTAAGGGCTACTATCATACTTATTCCAATAATGAATGGTGACTTTACATCTCCGAGAAAAAGAATGGCTACAATGCAGATAAAAATGAAACCTAGTGAAAGATTTTGTTTTAGATTGGAGATTGTATAATCTAATAATTCTGTTTGGTTTTGGGTGATTTTGAACTCAATATTCGGATATATGTGTGAGAAATATGAAGTAGTATGATTTAATGCTTCTTTCATTTTATCCATATTCTCATCGGCTTGTTTAATGATGGCTAAAGTAACCGCTCGCTTCCCTTCCGAAACAGATAAACCATTTTCTTTTTGAGGAATAATATTTATCCGGCAAAACTCTTTTAACTGGAAAATACGTTCATTTTTACGGATATAAATATTCTGCACATCTTCCAATGTACGAAGCAGTGTGGAAAACTTGATATTATATTCATAATGTCCATCCTTAACAGTCATGCTTCCCGGTTCTATATTATTATTTGAGAGAGCATTTTCTATATCTTGGATAGAAATATCGAGCATTTTTAATTTATTCATATCAGGAACAATCTGTACCTGCTTATCGAGAGTCCCGGTAACATCAACCATTGCTATTTCCGGAAGTTGTTCAATTCTTCTTTTTATTACAGACTCGGCAAATTCGCTGAGATCTAAAAAGTCTTTTTCATTTAATTTTCCATAAGCACTATCACTTTTGAGAGTCAGATTCAAATAGAAAACCGGTATATCTGTGGCGCTTGCTTTTATAACTCTAGGACGTTCCGCATCGCGGGGGAGATAACTCATTGCTGCGTCGATTTTCTCATTTACTTCTATAAAAGCCAAATCAGTGTTAGTACCGAAGTCAAAGTTTAAACGGATAATTCCAATGCCGTCCCGGGTTTCACTTTGTATGTTTTTTAATCGGGCAACCTGCATCAGTTGTTGTCTGATTGGCTTTACTCTTGTGTTTTCTAATTCGCGGGCAGAAGTGTTTTTTCCTGAAATCTGGATTGTTATTTCAGGTATGGAAATATCCGGGAGTAACGAAACCGGTAAACTGAAATAAGTAACCAGCCCGATAATGAAGCAAGCAGTAAAAGACATTAAAACTGCTATAGGTCGTTCGAGTAAAAACTTTACCATGCTATTCTTTTATTACAGAGACCGGGGCCTCATGTGCTAAATTCAGATTTCCGGAAACAATTATACTATCACCTTCTTGTAATCCATCTGTGACGGTATAACTTGTTTCATTTTCTTGACCTGTTGTTACGTAAACCCATTGTGCTTTCCCATTCTTTAAGGTGAAAGCTACTTGTTTGCCGGAACGTAATACTATCGCTTCTTTAGGTACGACTAGTTGTTCCCCTAAATTATGACGGATGTTTACTTTAACGTTCATGCCTTCGAATAAGCGTCCTTGTCCATTAACGTGTGCTTTTGCTTTTACCATTCCTTTATCGTCAACTATGGGATTTATTTCACTTATAATTCCTTCATAGGTTTTGGTATTGTCGGAGAAAGGAGTGATAAGAACTTTACTACCTGTTTTAATCATGGTTAGTTCACTTTCCAAAATAGAAAATTCAGCTTCCATGTTACGAGTATCAATAAGAGTGCAGAATGCTTTTGAAGCATCCGGCAGGTTATATTGTTTGCTAAATAAGTTAGCTATCATTCCATCAAACGGAGCGGTTAATGTTGCATTTTGTTCTTCATGTTGTGCTATTTCATATTGAATCATACTCTGGTCGTATCCACTTTTTACTTTGGCCAGTTTTAACACGGCTTCCGGAACTTGGGATATATTGTCCGGTGAATATCCTTGACCTATTAATACATCTTGTAATTCAAGTTTAGAACGTTCTAATGCATCTTTAGTCTGAGATACTTTATTTTTTAATTTGAATTTATCCAGTTCGGCAAGTTTTTGGCCTTTTTTTACTTTATCTCCATTTTTTACCCAAATATTAGCAATGATTTCAGACGTCTCAAAATGGAGATTAGCAAATGCTTTAGCTGAGACTTTACCGTTACTTACTAATTCGTGGTTAAAATCACTTTTCTGTAGACACATGACTGTGACTTCATTAGGGGTATCCGGTAAAACGGTTTCTACTGATTCTTCTTCATTATTATCGGTTTTATTATTCGAACAGGATGTAATTCCTATCAAGCCGATAGTTATATAACATAAGTATTTGAGCATGTTTTCAATATTTAGTGTTTTTCAATTAGTTTTTTTATCTCATTTTTCATTTGCCGTGTAGCTGTAGATTGTACTTTTATTTCCTTGGTTAAGACAATTCGTCCGGTTTTTACCATTTTTTCTTTATGATAATAATCTGGTTCGTTATATAATTTTGTAAGTAAATAATACGGGTATAGCCTTCCAGGCAATAAGTTAATGGCATAAATATACTCTTTTTCTGCAGACTGGTATTGTTTCATTTGTTGGTAGTTTTTCCCCATAATATTATGTATCATAGGATCTGCACTGAGTAAGGATACCCTTTTTAAGATACTGTCGGCTTTCATTGTTTCATTTGTCTCTATTAATACTTTCCCATATTCAAAAAGATAGGGGACATGGTGTTTTAAAGTGTTGTATAGTTCCTGATATTTATCTTTTGCAGTATCATAAGATTTTACGTTATATAAAACTCTTGCTTCACTCCATTTTCGGGTTGCTTGATAAATCTCTTTTTGCTTGGGATAAATATAAATACTTACGCTTGTAAATATACATAATATAATATATAAGTATATTGGTTTTATCTTTTTGTTTGTTGACTTATCAGGAGTGCCTATGCACATGCATAGCAGAAAAAATAATGCAATGGGAAAAGGCGGTAATTGTAGAGGATATGATGCGAAAGAAAATATCGCTAAGGATAAAATTCCTCCACAAGCTGCATATTCATGTTTCTGTGTACCTTTATGAAAGCACCAAATCAGCAGTAATATGAAAACAGATAAAGTAATTAATCCTCCTTCCACTCCTATTTGCAGATATTCATTAAAAGCATATTCCGGACTGCCGGCTATTTGTTCTTCTGTTTTCGAATAATTTGATTTTGCAAAATATTTAGCTTGTTCATGTCCGTAGTTTGCAGAAAACTCTCCAAGTCCATATCCTTTAATTGGTGATGAGACTATAGTTTTTGCACTTATTTTCCACATAAATAAGCGCCCGTTTGCAGAATCTTTTTTCATTAAAAAGATAAAAGTTAGCATAATAGCAACCAACACGATGCATGAAACCTGCAATCCAATCCATACTTTTTTATTTCTGGCTTTCAGTTTTATAATCTTTTCTTTTAATGAGCATTGTTTCCATGCTATCCATAAACAGGAAATAATTGAAGCAATCCATGCAGAACGGCTCATTCCGGCCGGTAAAAGGCATACGATTAATAGAACACAGCCAAGTGTTATATAATAAGTTTTCTTGTGCTCTAACATTTTGCTTAAACAAATAGGTAGAATCATTGCCAGATAACCGGAGTAGGGACCGGGATTAAAAAACGTTCCGGTAAGCGAGTACAGGGAATGATTAGATATTGTAAATCCATATATCTGGCGGAATCCAATAATGGCTTCGATACTTCCTAAGCCAATAATAACCCATAGTGATAATTGGGTGAGAACCGTAAAGCTTTCAAAAATAATTCGCAAATTGAACCATAAACAGATTAAACCAAGTAAGAAATAAACTTTATCAGGTGCCGGATTTAAGCTGAAATTATAGGTCGCAGTCAATAAACATGCTGATATTATCATACATATATCTGCAGTAGAGGAAGAAAATGATAGTTTCTTCCACTGTATAATTCCTATTATCAAACTTGTCGATGAAAGTATTATTAAACTTTCATGGAACCATTTTATTTGTCCGATAGTCTCTCCATTGCTTAGTTCGGGAGTTTCTATCAGTACGGTTCCTAATATCATACTAATAGGGATAATGAGTAATAGATGTATATATTTATTTAGCTTCATTTTTTTTATCATATTCTTTAAGCCAATCAGCTTTGTTGTCTCCCGGAGGAAAATATTGTACGCCGTTAGCATAACAAAATACAAGCTCTTCTCTTCCTTTTGTTAGATTGCGTAATACATATAAAGCTTTGCTTGGTACGTTATCATAATATAATCTGTTGCCTGTTGCAGTTTGCTTTCCCATTGATACCCATCCCTTGGGTCCGTCATTGTAAAATAGTTCGTAAGCATCTCCCGGCCAAATGAAGTTGTCGTCATTACGCGGAACGAGAAATATGGAGTTGATACTTTCCGCCTTTCCAAAATCAAAAATCAGTTGTTTTTGTTTATCATTCAGTGTATAGTAGGTGAGCGGATTATGATCTGAAATCTTTCTTATTTCTTTTTGAGTATCAAGCAAACAATAATTGCCATCATAAACAGAAGCAATAATCTTATCTTTTGCCAGTGAGTCATGATAAAAAGATAATTCTGCCAGATAAGCAGGAATTTGAATAGGTGCGCTATATTTTACATATCTGAATTTATTATTTGATTCCGGACATAGTATATTATAGTTGTCTTGCATAGCTCCCTTTACTTCATATAAAAGAGTGGCACTTTTAAAGTTTTTGTCATTGGATGCCTCTATCTTAACTCCGTCCATACATTGCAGGTAATATACTATTTCTTCTCTCATCATAAACTTTCGTTTGAGTTCCATCTTTATTTTGTGGGTGGAATCCGGAATAAGACAATATGTTTTTTTACCATCGGACATAAAAGGGTAGCCTGCCGGAGTGGCTTCTTCTCCTTTATAAAAGAGAGGTTGATAAATAACAAATATATCCAGATTCTTGAATGTAGCCTTACCATTTTGAGGGACAGTTATATCTACAGGAACCCACTTGGATTGGCTGAACATTCCAAGATATACATACTTTTCTTTATTGCGGGATATGTTGATGGTTGTTTCGTTTGTTCCGAAATATCTTTCTGTCACATCTTTGATAAACGGGTTTCTGATAGTCCTTGGTATATCTGCGTCTTGATGCATACCCGGTATTTTTTCTTCTGCAATCTTAAAACAGTTTCTATATACTTTTCCTAATTTGCGGTTGATAGGTGTACGCTCTGCCTTAGTTCCACTATACCAGAATGGGATGTCTTTTTGGGTAGTATCACGAAGCACATTCCATGTATGTCCACCTTTATTATTAGGAGGTATAAATTGAAAATCGGAAGTAACCGGAAAACCTAAGGCTCTCATTACGTAGGTGGTCAGATCACTGTATTCTACACAACTCCCAATTCTGTTGTTTAGCAAAAACAGAGAACCTAAACACATGGTATGAAAAGGTGTATCAAATTCAAATCCTTCCTTGTTTAAATATTCCCTCATCTTGTTGGTGGCTTCCAGTATGTCTGTTCCCTGATAAATAGAATCCAATACAGGAGTGTATCTTTCATAATATACTTTTCGCCATGATTCCAATGGTTCATTTTTTATTCTGTATGGCAGAACTAATTCACAAAAATCATCAAAGGATATATACTTAGACCACGGTCTTTGTTGCCATGCTGTGAAAGATAAATCAATATTCTCTATTAAATAATCAGCAGTAATAACCTTAGTATCATAATTCTTTTTGAGATTTCCTGTGTTTAATATATTGGTAGGATAACTTCTTGTGCCATATGGCTTTTTTATTTCCCTTTCTTTGAATTGTTTAAGTATTTCAACGTCTTTTCCTTCATAGCTAAAATAGTAAGGCATATTTTCTATTAAAAAGATAGCCGCTTTTAGTTTTAGCGAATCATCTTTATAATGCTCCAATACTTTTTCCAATTCTTTTCTGTTTTCACCTGCCGATTCAAAAGCATATTCCAGTTTGCTCTGATTTCCTTTGCAGGCGAAAAAGAATAGAATGAAAATATTGATGATTAATATTTTAGCTAAATAATTCATATTAGTTTATCTTTTTCAGTATTCGTCGCCAATTTACTTTCTTATCATTTATATTGACTGACTTCCATATGATCCATGCTTTCCCCACTATAAATTCTTCGGGAAGCATTCCCCAGTACCTTGAATCTTGCGAGTTAATTGCATTATCCCCTCCCATGAAATAATAGTTATGAGTAAATTGATATGTGTGTATTTGTTTATTATCAAGATATACCTTATTTCCTTCTATTGTCAGTTGTTGCTTCTGTTCCCACTTCATCAGGTTCCCATAGAATCTTATATTCATGGGAGTTATAGGTATGATTTTCCCTTTTTGAGGAATATATAACGGACCGAAATCTTTGATATTCCAACCGAGTTTATAATCCCACGGGAAAGTATTCCATGTTCCCGGAGGCAACTCCTTTTCTTTTAGTTTGGAAAGATCGTTTTGTGCTTCTATATTTCCTAATGGATAACTATATCCTTCCACTGTATATGTACCATTTATAATTTTTACACTATCTCCGGGCAACCCGATACAGCGTTTCATATAATATTTCATCACATCAAATCCAATGCTATCCCATCTGTTAGGATAAGGGAAGTTGAAAGCCAATACATCATTCCTTTTAATTTTACTTATTCCCGGAAGACGGTAAATCGGAGTTTCCTCACCGTTTATGGCTGAGAATATATTGAATAATCTCGCTCCCATAGGCAGTTTATTAACGAGGATATAATCTCCGGGCATGAGTTCCGGTTTCATGGAGTCTGAAGGTATTTTAAAAGAAGTCAGGCAGAATATTTGTATACACATGAGGATAGCAAAGATACCGCATAACCATAGGAATATAGTCAATGCTTTATCTATTACCTTTACTATAAAACTTTTCTTTTGTTCTGCCATGTTTCTTCCTTAAATAGCGTTTCCTTTAATCTTCAACTGAATAGGAGAGTTTTTCGCATTACAATATACAGTAATTGTTTCCTCAAAATATCCTTTGTTTTTTGGCTTAATGGTAACTGTTATGTCTAAATTTTCTCCTTTGCCAACAGGCTTCTTTGCATAGTTTGCTGATGTACATCCACAGGTAGTATCTATATCATCCACTACCAATAGATTGTTGCCTATGTTTTTAATAGTAAAGACCGCATCGTGTGGCTTTTGCCAATCCAGTTCGCCCATTTCAATGAGTGCTTTTTCTGTTTCTACACTTGTTTTCGTTCTATTCTTATTACTTACTTGTTGTTTTCCTGTAATGATTTTAATATATAGTTCTTTTACTTTAAGATTATGGATTGGGTTACCTATGGCAATTACTTTATTATTCTTGTCTAATAGGAATGTTTGGAACATGGTATTATAAGGAAACTTATTTAGTTTATATAGTTCGTCTTGTTTATCAATGCAAATTGGGATTTTAAATTTCTCTTTTTTTAGGATTGGAATAATATCTTTTTTATCGTTAGCATGAAAAAAGAATAGATAAGATACAGAATTATTACTTATTGAATCCATATGATTGATAAAATCCTTCCATTTATCTAATCTTAGTTTACAACTTGTACAGCCTATAGAATCAACATAAACCAATATTTTGTGTTTTGTATGATTAAATTTGTAATTGATTGTATCTGTCCCTGATTTTGTGAAAACCATCTTATTTGGTAAAATAATTTGCTTATTTCTCCACTGAGTAACAAGCTGAATAATTTCTTTCTCTTTTTTGTTACATGAATATAATAAAGAGGAAAAAAGGAAAATATATATGATATAATAGATTAATTTCATTAATATAATTATTTGTAAAATTATTCTTTTGTTGTAAAATAAGTCATGGAATTTTTATACTTTGATTTATGGGCTGAATTACCACATAAGAAATAATTAGTATATATTATTTAATTTGGTGATAAAGTATTTCAGGATCTCCTTCTTGGTTGATGGCTATATAGATTAATCGTTTATGCTTATTGTCAATAGTTATTGAATATATGTGTTTGTTACTTGTTAGAGTACTAATATAATTTAAATTCCAATCTAATATAATAATTCGAGAAGGATATTTGAATCTTTCTTCGAAATCCTGATATTTTATCTCTTGTGTAATTAAGTAAATATATTTATCGGTAGCATATATGTCTGAAAAACAAATTTTTGAGTCTCCTTTTATAATTCTCGTGCTTTTACTAATTTGTGGCGTTATTTCTTTATCTCCAATTATTATTTCTTTTATTAAATCACCTTTTGTAGTATAAAGAAAAATTTTGTTATAATAATACATAGCACATGCAATTATATTTTTCTTTGGGTTGATAGCTATTCTACTCATATTCAGTGGCATTGGTTCTATTTCTTCATAAGATAATAATGAATTAGGGAAATTAACCCATTCTATTTTCTTTTCTTTGTCTGAATAGTGAAAATAAAGTCCTTTGCTTGTATCTATATTACCATAATATTCATCTCCAATATTAATTAAATCTGGGCATCCTATTAGCTCTTTAGGCATTTCTCGTGATTCTATAAAATCACCTTTTCCATTTTTAAGATTTTTAATATTTATGTCTTTGAATTGTGCTAAGTTTACATCATATGTAATTAAATTATTATCATTATTGTTTAAGAAAAATGGAAAAATATAATCCGTAGGACCATTCCCTTGTAAACCAAAAGACTTAATATGGGAATAATTACTTAATTCGTATACATGAAATATAGGTTCTTCACAACGATCTATTAAAATTAGGTATGAATCAATTATTTTCATTTTGTCAGCACATAAAAGAGAAGTAATATTGGTTCTATTTATGTCAAGATTGATATACTTGTTTTCTATGATTTTGACCGTTTTATTGTTCTTGCATGAAGTGCAAAAACATAACATAAAGATAATATAAAAACTAAATTTATTCATATAAAAATATATTTTTGCTATAAGTATTACTTATTTAGTTAATACCTTATTATTAAATAAGCAATACTTATTAGCTATTTAATTCTATTGACAATGGCTTCTTGATGATATAACAAGATACTTCCATGAACATCCTGTATCGCAATGTGGTAAGAATCCCCCTCCTCCCATATTGGTTATTTTCCCATTATAGCACATAATTTGATCTCCGCTTTCCCCATTCGCCAACGCTTCCACATTATCCAAAGCTAAATCCGACAACGCTTCTTTATTTTGTGAATTATAAACATTATATCCTGCTGTCAAGGCAATAGCAACTACAAAAGCTGCTGAAATTATTTTCTTTTTCATTTTATTTTACTCATTAAAAATATACTTATTTTGAGTTAATAGGCATATTCTAGTCCTTTTCTAAATAGTTCATAATCTCTTTCAAGCATCTCTCATATTAGTTTATTTTATAAATACTATTTATTTCAGATAAATACAAATCAGTAAATTCAGGTTGTGTCTTTAAAAAGATATGGCAGAATTTTGTTTTCATGTCCTTATCTAAAATAAACAAAAAAGGAAGGTCTTTACCTTCAATCATAAGTCCTAAAGAAGAAGAAATGGAGAGCATTTTCTTTCCTTCAAAAAAATTATCACGGCATCTAAATTGGTAATTTGTAGTAGCAACTATTATCTTATCATTATCTGTAAAGTTCATAAAATGTTTCTTTAATAAATTCATTATTTTCTCCACACAAGGAGAACAGGTATTATTAGATATAAATAGAATTAGCTTTGGAGAAGTAGCTAATAAATTTATACTGAACTTATTGATTGTATCTGTACCCCAATACACTTCTCTGTCTTTAATATTAATATCTGTATTTTGAATAACTTCTCTCAAAGATTCTTGCTGAAAGAAAGAATTCATTTGTAACTTACTTATAGTTTCTTGCTTTTTTTTATTTGTTAAAACAGTAGAATCTAAATCTGCTAATAGTTTGTTATTTATATAAATAAAATATATCAAACAAGTAAAAAGGATAATATTTAGTATATACTTTAATGTATTCATTGTATGATAACTTTATTTAGTATATATATTTTATTAAAATAGGATTGTCATCTTCCCTTCTCGAATTCCAAATAGGCTTATTATATTCATCTAATAGACTTTCATTTATCATAGAGCTGATATCCATATCTTTCGATTCCGTGCCTATCATGAAATCATCTCCTCCATAATAAGGATTTATATTTATGTTTTCTTTTGTTTTATCAAATACATATATATTTTCATTCCGTTTATCTCGGAAAATGCTAAATCTTTTATTTTTTCTTATTAATTGCATATATTGATAAATATCACTTTCTCCTTGCCTGATAATGACATAATCTACTATTTCTGAGTTGAAAATAGATTTCGCATAATCAAGTATTTGCTTTTTCGTTTGAAATTGATCCATCTTTTTACTATGTAATTCATTATTCAATCCTTTTATTCTCCATTCATAATCAATGGCAATTCCTGATTCTGTGAAATTATAAACATTCGGATTTAATGAACGGCATAACTTGTTTTTATTAGAGAATTCGTATGGACTAAAGATATCACCACTTTTCTCTGGAAAGCATTCATATACTATTTTGTATGATTTATTATTCACATATTTTATTCTATTGTCATAATCAAAAGTCCAAAATACCCATACATCCGGAGATTGAAGCATAAAACTTTTGTATGCGCCATTTTCTAAAAATGGCAATATTACTTTTTCTCGAAACGATCCGTCTTTCACATTCCAAATATAAACAGTATTATTTACACTGGATAATAATTCGATTGTTCTATTTTTTTTATTAATAATAAAATCACTGATATTGATATATTCTTCCGGACCATTACCACTATGATCAATAGAATATTTATATTTCCCATTTTCATCAAAGACGGTAATTCTTGATAATGCTTCATCCAAGATAAAATAATTATCTTCGAAATACTCTATTTTAGACAACTCTTTAATTAAAGACTCAGCTTTCGTTTCTAACGGAATTAGTTGTATAGCCGAGAACAAAGATTTAATGCTTATATTTTTGCATTTATTCAAATCAACTTCTATTATTGGATGAGTAGAATCGGGAGTTACACTACAGCTTACCAATAAATAAAGAAAGAACAAATATATTATCTTCATATCAGTATTATTAAATAAGAGAGGCTGTTATTATAAAATAAGATTTTTCAAATAGCCTCTCTCTGAATTAATTAGCCTTCATAACATAAGTGAGATTGATCACCGGTAAACTTGCAATGCATAAACAATATAGGCGAAATATAATCAATATTCCAGCAACGTCCTTCATATCTGCCACAAGCAATAACTGCTCCACCACTTTCTTCGTTAGCTAAAGCTTCCATATTATCTAAGGCTAAATCAGATAGAGCGATTTTATTCTGTAAATTATAAACATTATATCCTGCTGTCAAGGCAATAGCAACCACAAAAGCTGCTGAAATTAATTTCTTTTTCATTTAAGATTTGTTTTTCATTAAAAACTTAGTAATAGATTCTGCTTCATCATTTCCGCAGGCAAGCAATCATTTGCTTTCATTCATAAATAAATTCTTATCTTTGCCGCGACCTCCTTTCTTTGATTTGGGGTTAATACTTGGGAGCAAATGTTTATCATTGTTTGAAGCGTGAGTAAACTTTGCTCCCTTTATTACGTCAAAGGTAGAGCTTATGAGCATAGAAGTGTAATTTATTGTCTAAGAAATTTCTAAGAAATGGTCTTTGGACTAAAAAATATCTAAAATATTACTTTCTGCGATATATTATTATAAGTTAGACACGGAATTTTGTTGATAATCTGCTTTTCTTTTAAATAGTGTTTCCTTTAATCTTCAATTGAACAGGAGAGTTTTCCGCATTGCAATATATAGTAATTGTCTCCTCAAAATATCCTTTGTTTTTTGGTTTAATGGTAACTGTTAAATCTAGATTTTCTCCTTTGCCAACCGGCTTCTTTGCATAGTTTGCTGATGTACATTCCCAAGTGGTGTCTATATCATCCACTACCAATAGAGTATTTCCTATGTTTTTAATAGTAGAGACCGCATCGTGTTAATCATATCTAAGATATGTTTATCGTTTGAAGAGTGACACGAATAAAGTATTTCAATAATAAGAATGTAATATAAATATTTCATCTTTATTGTATTTCTATTTTGATTATTTTGAAATCAGGATTTGCAACTAATAAATAAGCCGTATCAGAATTTATGTCTCCAGCAATGCGTAATAAAGGAAACTTCATATTAATTATTTTTTGTAAATTGAGATTGTAATCATATACAAAAATAGATTTTGGAGTAGAACTTATATCACGAATAATGTTTGGGTGTTGTTCTTCTTCCGTTTCTTTATCTTTTTGTATAGTAATAATATATTTGTGTGTAAGCGCTATTTCTGTAGCTCCGGGATTATCAGGATTTAGTTTTAATTCGTTATTTTTTAATGTATATTCTATGTTCTCTTTTTGGGATTCTTTTATCAATGGATACCCTTTCTGGCTTAAATTGTAAACAGCTATATATGGGAATAATATTGCACTGAAAACAAGTAGATTATTATTGGGATTATAATTTACGTTACCTTGGAAAATATCGAATCCGTTTGTTATTTTTTCTTTTATGGGATACTCTCCAAATGAAAAATTGTTGTTATTTGAGTTGACTATAAATGGTTTGGGGGCATCAGGAGATAAATATATGCTTTCTTTGTTTTTTGTATGTATAATACGAGTGGTATTTGAATCAATCTTACGATTGTTAACCATAGTGATTAATGTGTCATTTGTTATTGAATAATATATTTCTAATTCTTTTTGGCAATCGTTAATAAATATGCCAGAGCTGTCAGACAATGATATTACAGGTAAGGTAAATTCTTCTGGACCACTACCAATATTTGCAAAGCTTGTAATTTCTTCTCCTGTGGATGCATTTATAGCATGTAAGAAATTCTCTGTAGCGAATACATCCTGCCAGTAAATTATATTTTTTTGATAAAATAATTTTCCAGGTAATTTGGAATAAATGCTATCACTTATTGTCTCATATTTAAGATTTTTGATATGAATAATATCATAATTCTTATTTTTTTTGCAAGAAAATAGAGATAGACATATTATAGCAATAATGTATTTTTTCATAGCCTCTGTATTTTATAAAGTCCTATATAAATGTATGTTTGATGCTTCAAAGATAAAGCTTATAAGCTTAGGGAATGTTATTAATTCTTTAAGAAATGATGTTTTTGCTAAGAATTATCTAAAATATACCATCTCAATCTTCCGAAAATACCTGCTTTCCCTCTTTCATATAAAAAGGGAACTCTTCTCTTCCCCGGGTAACATTGTGTAAATAGAGCAAAGTATTTCCCGGAACATTACTATATGTTAAGTATGCACTGTCGGCAAGCTGCCTTCCCAGAAGAACCCATCCTTTTTCTCCGGCTTGATAATAAAGCTCGTAAATGTCACCCGGTCTGATGAAATTATCGTCATTGCGAGGCATGTAAACAATACGGTCGAGCACGACGGAGCTGCCTAAATCGAAAGTAATACTTCCACCTTTCCCCGAAGAAGTGATGAAGGTAAGAGGATCGTTATCATAGCAATCCTTTAGTCTCATTTTAGGTAAAGTCTGTTCCACATTCTCGCTTTCCGCACTTATGGGCATAATCTGCTCGTCTCCATTATAAAATTGCAGTTCGGCAAGTTCAAGCCACGTTTTCCGGGCTGCGGTATATCTTATGTAGCGGCATTTTACGGGTACGCTTAATTGAACCGGATTATAACATGTAGTAGCCGAGTCTTTTATTTGGTGTAGCAAACGGGGAGAAGAAAAACTTTTGTCTGTGGCATATTCTATTTTTGCACCTGCTACTCTGCCACCCATTGCTTTGATTCTCCAAAAATAAGGATATTTTCTGCTTAACTTTACTTGTTCTTTCCGGATTGTATCCGGGGTGAGTTGGTAATTGGTACTGTCTTTTCCAATAAATACCGGGTAGCCGGCAGGAAGATAACGGGTTCCGTCATAATATAAAGGTTCGTATATAATCCCCGGCTCTAAATTGTGGAATACGGCTTTTCCGTTCTTTATCCGGGCCATGTCTATTCCCATCCATTCTTTACCTCTGAATACCCCTAAATACAGGTATTTTTCCTGTGTATCCGTAATGTTCACTTCTATGGAGTTCTCAAAATAGTCGCTGCTACTGTCTTTCGAATAACGATATTTGAAGAAAGGAGGAACTTTGGCATCTTTGGATATTCCCGGGTATAATTCGGGCTGTTGACCAAAGCAAGTACGAAAAGCCTTGCCTATTTTCATTCCGTTCACTTTTCTGTTGCTACGCTTAATGATGCCGAAGGCGAAAGGAAGGCATTCTCCGGTAGTATCTTTTACCACGTTCCAACTATGTCCTAATAAAGATTCCGGAGAATAATTAAAGAAATCTATGGCAACCGGAATACCCAATGCACGAAAAAGATAAATTGTAATGTCTGCAATGTCTTTGCAATTCCCTATTCTGTGGTTTAGGTTATAGAGTGCTCCCAAGTGTGGCAAATCGAATTCGGCATTATAAAAGAAACCCTCCCGTCTTAATCTGTTGTTGATAAGATTGGCAGCTTTGACAACATCGGTTCCTTGATAAACGGAGTCGAGCAGACAACCGTAATCATCATAATAAACCTCCCGCCATTCTTCCAATGGTTCGTTACCGATGCGGTAGGGGAGAATGTATTCGCAGAAATCGTCAAATTCCAGATATTTTCCCCACGGTCTTTTTCGCCACACGTGAAATGCTTGGTCTATGTTCTTGATAAGATATTCGGCGGTTATAACTTGCACATCATACACTTTGGGCAGTTCTTTGTATGAATAGCCTCTCCATCTGTTTTTAATCTCCGGTTCAATATATCCCCGTTGTTCTCCTGTTGCCAATGCCGCTTTCATGCTGTCCAATATCGCACCTTCATAGCTGTAATATGCAGGCATGTTCTCTATCAGGAAGACGGCAGCTTTAAGCTTGAGTGAATCGTTTTCGTAGTGTTGCAACACTTTTTCCAGTTCTTTCCGGTTTTCACCCGCTGCTTCCAAAGCATATTCCAATCTGCTGTAGTTACTTTCACAGGAGGAAAGAAATAGAAGAAAAATGCACAATAATAGTGTTGTTATGTGTTTCATTTAACTTTTCCGGTTAGTGATTATAAAATATCAATCTTTCCAAAATATTTGCTCTCCTTTTTCCATATAAAAAGGAAATTCTTCCTTTCCCCGTGTGGCATTATGTAAATAAAGTAAAGCATTACTTGGTACATTATTATAAATTAAATACGGTTTATCGGCAACTTGTCTTTCTAAAAGTATCCAGCCTTTTTCTCCTGCTTGATAATAAAGTTCGTAAATGTCGCCTATTCTGATAAAGTTGTCATCGTTGCGCGGCATATAAACAATGCGGTCTACCGTGGCATCTTTGCCTAAATCGAATGTAATTTTTCCACCGTTCTCAGAAGAGGTGAAATAGGTGAGTGGATTGTTATCATAGCAATTCTTTAATTCCAGCCATGGTTCCCGATAATATACTTTACTTCCTTCTGCTCCTATGGGGATAATCTGTTCATCACCATTATAAAATTGTAATTCGGCAAGTTCCAGCCATGCTCTTTGAGGAGCGGTATATCTGATGTATCGGCATTTTACGGGAGTATCAAGTTTGACTGAATTGTAGTTGACAATAGCTGAGTCTGTAATTTGATGCAGTAATCGTGGAGAAGAAAAATTCCGGTTGGCAGCATACTCTATCTTTGCTCCTGCCACACTACCTCCCCATGCTTTTACCCGATAAAAATAAGGATATTTTCTGATTAGTTTTATTTGTTCCTTTTGAACAGTATCCGGAATGAACTGTCTGAATCCGTTTTCTTCAACTAAAATGGGATAGTCCGCAGGAAGGTAGTTTTTCCCATCATAGTATAACGGTTCATAAATATTCCCCGGTTCTATGTTGTGGAATACGGCTTTTTCATTTTTTATTTGAGACATATCTATTCCCATCCATTCCATACCTCTGAATACCCCTAAATAAAGAAACTTTTCTGAAGAACTTTTGACATTTAGTTCTATGCTGTTTCTCAAATAGTCTTCCGTACAGTCTCTTTTATAGCGATGTCTGAAGAAAGGTGGTATTTTGGAGTCTTCCGATATTCCCGGATACAATTCCGGTTGTTGTCCATAGCATAGCCGGTAAGCTTTACCTATCCGGGTGCCAATGACTTCTTTATTACCTCTTACAATGGTGGTATAAGCAAAAGGAATAAACTCTCCGGTTGTATCTCTGACTGCGTTCCAAATGTGCCCCACTAAGTTGCCGGGCGAATAAGTATAGAAGTCTATGGTTGTTGGAATACCCAATGCCCGAAAAAGATATACTGTAATATCTGCCCTGTCTTGGCAGTTACCCTTTTTATGTTCCAAGTTGTAAAGTGCCCCTAAATGGGGAAGATTAAAATCGGAGTTGTAAAAATGACGTTCATCCCTTAAATGCCTCAGAACTACATTAGCGGCTTTAACAAGATCTGTTCCTTGATAAACAGAATCAAGTAAACAACCATATTCTTCATAATAAACTTCCCGCCAATCTTCCAAAGGTTCATTGCCAATGCGATAAGGAAGAATGTATTCACAGAAATCATTGAATTCCAAATACTTTCCCCACGGTCTTTTTTGCCATACTTGGAATGCTTGGTCTATATTCTTAATAAGGAAATCGGCAGTTATGACATTTACATCGTATATTTTAAGTAATTGGTCGTTTGAATAGCCACTCCATTTCTTTTTTACTTCCGGTTTTATATATCCTCTCCAATCGCATGTAGCCAAAGCTGCTTTCATACTGTCCAAAAGTGCTCCTTCATAACTGTAATAACCGGGCATATTTTCTATTAGGAAAATGGCAGCTTTAAGTTTCAACGAATCATTTTCGTAATGTTTCAATACTTTCTCCAATTCTTTCCTGTTCTCACCTGCCATTTGAAGTGCATATTCCAATCTGCTTCTTTCTTTGGAGCATGAAAGGAAAAGAAGTGTGACGGTAAAGAAAATAATAACTTTGGTTAGAGAGTTCATCGCGTGTTTTGTCTTTACGTTTGTCAAAGGTAAAGCTTATATGGGAAGTATTATTTTCTTTATTCTAATAAATTTCTAAGATTTTCATTTAACTCCCTTTATGGGTAATCTTTGATTTTTATCTTCAAATGTTCATTTAATGCTTTTTTTTCGATGAAAAGGGGGAAAATGAGTGAAGTAAGCTGCCGATAGCCTTCACTTTATCTTCACGTAATGTTCAAAACAAAAACATTTGTCATTGTCGGCTTGACCGGCAATCTCATCCTCCTACTTGTTCGGCTTTGTGTTAACAGATTGCCGATCAGGTCGGCAATGACAATAGTTAGAGCTATTTCAATCGACCGCATGTTTATTTCAATCAACAGTATGTTTAACTGTAAACAACAGGTCATTTAAAAAAAACATAAGGACAATTAAGAGTAAACGACGGAACATTTAAGTGAGTCAGTGTACACTGACAGGCGAGACGGTGTACAGTAACTGTCGAGTTACTGTACAGTAACCGGCTAGAAGACGTAGTGTAACTTGGGTTAGACAGGAATTTAATGAACAGAACCGTAGGTCTTTGGCTTCCCATTCATACTGTAAATATACGAAATATTTCTGTAATTTCCAAATTTTAGGGCAAAAATGAGTACTCAAAAAGTGCAGTAATTTACAGTATTTCCTTGTTCCTTCTTTTAGAAGTGACATCCATAAAATGAATATAAGATGAATATAAAGTGAACGTTAGAGCAGCTAAATGTTCATTGTAACTATTTACCTAACAGGTATATTTATATTAAATGAACATTTGAATGTAGAAACAGAAACATCATTTTGTTAGGGCGGTTGTTTTGAATGTAAGAACGGGTTGATCGTAATTTACATCCAATGCCATAATTCTGTTGTTAGCTTCGTCCACCTGTATCGCATATATATTATGGTCTAAATCATACTTTTTGATCGGTTCTCCCTTTAGATTAAATATATAGATATATTCGCCTCCGTCTGTAAACTGTCCTTGGTTGTTGCCTATTTCTTTGAATGTTTTACCTTGGAAAACGGTGTAAATATATTGGTCGGTTACATGAATATCTGTGAATCCCATAATTCCATCGGGAATGGCATATCCGCCGGATATTGCATACTGTGGTTCACTGTTAGGTCCTTCAATAACGGTATGTGTACTGTCTTTCAGATTATAGATTTCTAAAACTTCTCCTAGTTGGGTTGCGGCAGCTAATACTCCATTGTGTGGATTGTAATCAATAAAACTGCGCCATGCCTGCGCTAATGCCGGTAAGCTTTTTGCAGCATTTGAGTCTTCTGCGGGTATTTTACCTGTCCTGTTTATGGTATGCCCATGCGTATCTACCCAGCAAAAACGATATTCTCCCGAATAGTCCGGTATAATAAAAGTGGAGTCATTGTACATTGCAAAATCAAGTGGACGTAGTATGTCTTTATCTAAGGTGATTGTTTCTTTTCGTAGAATTGAATCGCCTTGTTCATTGAATCCCCATCGAATTAACTGTCTCCGGTTAGCATCAAGAGACCATATACTGTCACGGGAAACAAAACGGAAGTTCTCGCCCGAAAGCATTTCATCGGGTGCTTCACCTCTCTTTCCAAATGATGCTATATGTTGAAATCCGGGCATGGAATAAGCATGAAAGTAATTATCTATGTTATGTAAGTCCATGATAAACATAGTATTACCTTCTGTAAATATTCTGAATGGATACCGGAATGTAACAGAGTCTAAATGAACTACCTCTGCATACAAAGACTCTTTAGAAGGAAAGTCTTCGTATGAGAGATAGTTATACTCCCTGCTCTTATTGCACGACAGCAACAGAAACAGGGAACTAACCAGCGATAATATTATTTTCATTCGTGGGGGAGGGAAAAGTTGATAAATACCTTTTCAACCTTTGTTCCATTAGGACAATCTACACTTCCATAACCAACGCATACCCAATTTTCTCCAGTTTCCCCATTAGCTAATGCCTCTATATTTTCTAATAATAAAGGAGTTACTTCTTTTTTACTATAGGTAAAGTATAGACCTACAGCAATTACTCCACAAACAATAATAGATTTAATAATCAGTTTCATAACGTTATCTTTTATTTTTCTGTGGCAAATGTAGGGGTTATGTCAGCTTGAAAACAAGAAAAATATCTAAGAAATTTCTAAGAAATTCATTTTTGAGGAGAAAAGTGGTATTTATTGTGGATTAATATGCATGAAGACAAAGACGATACCCTTTATTGGAATCTTTGATAATATTCAAGTCAGGAGCAACGTCTCCTCGTAAATCAGAAATTAATGTATGTATTCTCTTTGCTGTTTCAATTTTTTCACTTCCCCAAATAGTTGTTTTTATATCATCTATAGATAGGAAATGATTAGGAGCTTTTAGAAATGCTATTAAAAGCATGGCTTCTTGTTTCCGTATTTTATTTGGCTTGTTATCTTTATACAAGATACCCTCTTTGTTATTGAATATACTTTCCCCAAGTCGATATGTGTCTTCATCCAACTGAATAATCTTATGCTCCTTTTTTAATTGATGTAGTATTCTCATCAGATATATATATGTAATTAAGGTGCATAAACAAATAAACAATGGTAACCATATGATGCCTTTGTATAGAAGTATGGAAATAATGGTGTATTGAATATGTACATCTAAGCGTAATTCATCTTCAATACCTAATAAATAAGAAAATATGTAATTATAACTATTGTATAGTGTTGTATCTTGAGTTGTTTTGGATTGTTTATTTATTAAATCTGTTATTTTAATTGCAGTTGTTGCATTTATATTTTTCAATAGCAATTCGTTGTTAAAATATTTATTCAAAGTGTCAGGACAAATTGGTAAAAAAGCATTTAAACAAGATTGTTTGATTAATTCGTCTACAGTGTTTGTATATCTGGGAATATTTGTTTCTCTATATGAATATGATTTCTCACCTTTTCCATCTTTACTAATTAATCCTTTATTAATCTTTGTACTTGTGTTACTCGTCGAATATGGTATTCCTGATTTCGTAAACCTTGTATTCAAGTCTCTATCTATTGCAACTCTCAAAGAAGGTTCTAACTTGCTTTCAATATCTATTTTATTAGAATGATAAATTACAATAACCCAGATTAAACTAAGTGTTAATATAGTCAGTGAAGTGATAATGTATTTTATATATTTATTTCGTTTCATGTTTTAATTGTGTTGTCAGTGCAAATTTAGCAAATGAATTGCTAAGAAACAAGAAGGTTCTCTTTCCTTGATAAAAAAGCATAGTATTTAAATTATTTTGATAACTTTGCGTTTATAAATTGACACTGATATATGAAAAGAAGCACTATACTAATAATTTTTATTTTTTATACTATCTTTTCTTTTGCAGGACAAAGACTTGATTCTTTATTGAATGTGCTTGATAAAACAATAAATGAGCATAGACAATATGTGGAGTTGAGGGAAAATAGAATTCAGCAGTTAAAAGCGCTTTTATCAAGGAACAATCTTTCATTAGATGATGTATATTCTTTAAATAAACAATTATATAATGAATATAAAGCATATGTTTGCGATTCGGCTATCAGTTATTTGAACTGTAACTTGGATATTGCGGAAAAGATGAATAATACAGATAAAGTCGTTGAAACCAAATTACTATTATCATACCTGTTTGCTTCTTCCGGTATGTATAAAGAGTCAATTGATATTCTAAATTCAATAAAGCGCAATATGTTGAAATCTTCTTTTTTAGAGGATTACTATTTGTGCTATGACCATGTATATGGTGAATTATCATTTTATACACATGATAAAAGAAGTTCGGCTAAGTATAGTGATATTTCTTGGAAATATAAAGACTCTTTATATGCTATATTAGATAAGGAGTCTGAATTATATTTAAACATGAAAGAAACTCGTCAGCGTGATTTTGGTGAACCTCAAAAGGCTTTGGAAACCAATATGAAACGTTTACAACGCGTGGAATTTGGTACTCCGGAATATGCTTTGGTAACTTTTCATCGTGCTCTTGATTACTCAAAGCTGGAAGATAACGAACAGCGAAAGATTTATCTGGCTCTGTCTGCAATATCCGATCTTCATTCTGCCATAAAGGATAATGCTTCTTTGTGGGAATTAGCTAATTTGATTTATAAAGATGGAGATGTGGATAGATCCTATAAATATATAAGGCATTCTCTTGATGATGCCAATTTCTTTAATGCAAGATTGAGGAATTTCCAGATATCCGGTATTTTATCTATTATAGATAAAACATATCAAATGAAAAGTGAGAAGCAAAAGGATGAACTTCGTTTCTATTTAATTTTAATTAGTCTTTTATCCGTTCTTTTAATCGCTGCGATTATGTATATTTATAAACAGATGAATAAACTATCCGTAGCACGTAATAATCTGCAAGATGTGAACGGACAACTTAATATACTCAATAGGGAATTGTCTGAGATGAATGAGCAATTGAAAAGTGCTAATCTGGATTTATCCGAATCTAACCATGTAAAAGAAGAATATATAGGTCATTTTTTAAGTTTATGTTCTACTTATATAGATAAGCTGGAAAGTTTCAGAAAGATGGTAACTAAGAAATTGACTACCGGGCAAGTTGCTGAATTACTGAAAATAACTAAATCAACAGATATACAGGAGAATGAGCTAAAGGAGTTTTATGCTAATTTTGATAATACCTTTCTTCATTTGTACCCAAGTTTTGTAGAAGATTTCAATTCTTTGCTTATAGATGGAGAGAAGATCGTTTTGAAGAAAGGTGAATTGATGAATACAGAATTGAGAATTTTTGCTTTGATTCGTTTGGGAATTGATGATAGTTCTAAGATCGCTGACTTTTTACGTTACTCTGTTAATACCATTTATAACTATCGTGCGAAAGTGAAAAATAAAGCTAAGGTTTCACGGGAAGATTTTGAAAATCTGGTTATGAGAATTGGTTCTTTCTCTAAATAAATACCCTCGTTTGTGTATTAATAACATTTATAAAGCATCCACTTTTTTAAGGATTGAATATATCTGTATATTGCTTATATTCAAAATATTATATCTGTACTTGTTTCTGTAAAATCCACCATTTTATTCCACGAAAATAAACGGAATAGTATTGCTTCTATATTTGCATTGCATCCTTGATACGAAAAAGAGTTTCAAGGATGAATAAGATTATTAACTTTAAAATTTAATACGTATGAAAGAAAACAGGCGACAATTCGCTATGGGGAATTGTAAGATTCTCTTTGCTTTGTTAGCAATGCTTTTGTCTGTAAGTGCGTTCGCACAACAAATTACAATCAAAGGTGTCGTTAAAGATGCATCAGACGAACCAATTATTGGAGCTAGTGTATTGGAAAAGGGCACAACAAATGGAACAATCACAGATTTTGATGGAAACTTTGCTTTAAAAGCCCAAGGTAATGCTACTTTGGTGGTGTCTTATGTGGGTTATCAGACACAAGAAGTGAAGGTTAATGGTAGAACCTCGATTAATGTTACTCTAAAAGAAGATACCGAACTTCTTGATGAGGTTGTAGTAATTGGTTATGGTAGTGTAAAACGTAAAGATGTTACTACTGCTATTTCGACAGTATCTACAAAAGATTTGGATGAACGTCCCATTATTTCGGCAGCACAAGCACTTCAGGGAAAAGCAGCCGGTGTATCGGTAATGCAGCCAAGTGGACAACCGGGTGGAGAAATGTCAATTCGTGTGCGTGGTACTACTTCTTTTAATGGTAGCAATGATCCTCTTTATGTTGTCGATGGTGTACCTGTAGATAACATTAAATTTTTGTCACCTAATGATATTGAGAGCATGCAAATTTTGAAAGATGCTTCTTCTGCATCTATTTATGGTTCTCGTGCGGCAAATGGTGTTATTCTTATTTCAACCAAAGCTGGTGCCCAAGGTGAAGCTAAGATTACTTTTAATGCACAATATGGTATTAATAAGGTAGCAAATAAAATTGATGTATTGAATACGGCGCAGTACAGAGAGTTACAAGATGAAATTGGTATTGTTGATTTACCGGATAATCTGACTGACCAGACGGATTGGTTTGATGAAGCGTATTCTACAGGTAGTACACAAAATTACCAGATTTCTGTATCCAATGCAACGGATAAACTGAAGTATTTTCTTTCGGCAGCTTATGCCAACGAGCAAGGGGTTTTAGACGTTTCATTCTATAAACGTTACACTTTCCGTGCCAATGTGGAGAATAAAGTTCGTAACTGGTTAACAATTGGTGCTAATATTTCATATGCCGATTATTCGAATAACGGAGGTGGAACGATGGGTAAAGGTGCTAATCGTGGTGGCGTTATCCTTGCAGTTATCAATACTCCGACTTATGCTCCTGTTTGGAATCCTGAAAAGCCGGAACAGTATTATAACAATTTCTATGGTATTGGAAATATTACTAATCCGATTGAAAACATGGCTAGAAATAAAAATGATAGAGATCGTGAAAACAGGTTATTAGCTTCCGGTAATGTATTGATTACCTTTATTCCTGAGTTGAAGTTTAAATCTACATTCACTCTCGATCGTAGAAATGCTGTAAATACTACTTTCCTTGATCCTATTTCAACAGCTTGGGGACGTAATCAATATGGGGAAGGTTCTGATAAGCGTAATATGAATACGGTATTGACTTTTGACAACATCTTGACGTTTAATAAAAACTTTAAGAAACACGGATTGGAAGCAATGGCAGGTTCGTCTTGGACGGATTCCGATTATACAAACAGTTGGATTAACGGTTCACACTACCGTGATGATAAGATACAAACCTTAAATGCTGCAAATAAGATTGCATGGGATAATACAGGAACAGGTGCTTCTCAGTGGGGAATCCTTTCTTTCTTTGGTCGTGTTTCTTATAATTATGATAGTAAATATCTGTTTACGGCTAATGTTCGTACCGATGGTTCTTCGAAACTACATCCTGATCATCGTTGGGGAGTGTTTCCTTCATTCTCTGCTGCATGGCGTATCTCTTCAGAAGAATTCATGAAGAATCTGACTTGGATTGATGACTTGAAAATACGTGCAGGTTGGGGACAGACAGGTAATCAGTCGGGTATAGGTGATTATGCTTATTTGCAACGTTATAATATTAACCGTGTAGAGTGGTTTAAGAAAGCAGAAGAAGGCGACAATACCGATTATGCCAATGCTGTTCCTACCATTAGTCAAGCTAACTTACGTACTTCAGATTTGACCTGGGAAACTACTACTCAAACTAATGTGGGTATTGACTTTACTGTGTTGCGCAATCGCTTGACTGTAAACATGGACTATTACTACAAGAAGACCAAGAATATGTTGATGAATGTAACTTTGCCTTCGGGTGCGGCTGCTGCCAATACAATTGCACGTAACGAAGGTGAAATGACAAATAGAGGTTTTGAATTAGCAGTTAGTTCGAAAAATTTTATCGGTGACTTTTCATGGGATACCGATTTCAATATCTCTTTCAATAAGAATGAGTTGACAAAATTGGATTTGCAGAAAGTATATTACGATGCAGAAACCAGTGACGTAATTAAAGAGAAAGTTGTTCGCAATGAACCGGGACGTTCTTTGGGAGGCTTCTATGGTTACATTAGTGATGGAGTTGATCCTGAAACAGGAGAACTGATGTATCGTGATTTAAATAAAGACGGAAGAATTTCGTCATCAGACCGTACTTATATCGGTGATCCTAACCCGGATTTCACTTACGGTATGACTAACAATTTTTCATGGAAAGGATTTAGTTTAAGTGTGTTTATTCAAGGTTCTTACGGTAATGACATCTTTAATGCATCCAGAATTGAAACAGAGGGTATGTATGACGGTAAAAACCAATCAACTAAAGTGTTGGATCGTTGGAGAATACCGGGACAGATAACAGATGTTCCTAAAGCAAATTTTGATTTGAAAAATTCATCCTATTTTATTGAAGACGGTAGTTATTTACGTTTAAAGACAGTTTCACTTTCTTATAACTTCACCGGTAAGTTACTGAAGAGATTAGGTATCACTCGCTTACAACCTTATTTCAGTGCAAACAATCTTTTGACTTGGACAAGCTATTCAGGAATGGACCCGGAAGTAAACCAATGGGGTAATAATGGTGCCGTTCAGGGTATTGACTGGGGTACATATCCACAGTGCAAGTCTTATGTGTTTGGTATTAATGTTGAATTTTAATAAATAGCTTATTATATGAAAGTAAAATATATATTTCAAGGACTAACATGCAGCTTGCTGCTGACAGTTGCTTCATGTTCATTGGATTACGATCCGGTAGATACTTATTCTGACGTAACGGAAGGAGTAGTGGAAGAAACGGGAGAAAAAGTTGTATTTAAGGATAAAGCTGCGGTAGAAGCTCACATGACGACTATTCATAATAAATTGCATGATCAGCAAGAGCATTGGTATGTTGACTTGCTATTGATTGCAGATGCTCATTCCGATAATGCATATGGTGGTACTACTGGTGCCGAGGCAATCCCTTTTGAAGAAAACTCAATTGATGGCTCAAGTTCGATTCTTACTCGTGACTGGGATAGATATTTGGGAGATGTTGCTGTTGCCAATCAGTTGATTTGTAATATAGATAATGTAAAGGATGCGACTCTTACTACAGAAGAGCGTAACTCTTACAAGGCTCAGGCTAAGATTTTCCGTTCTATGATTTGGTTTGATATGGTTCGTTTGTGGGGAAACATTCCGGTTGTTACGACAGTTGCCGAAGATATTACTTCCGGAAATGTTGAAGAGGTATATCCTTCTTATTTTCCACCTCAGAAAACAGAATTGGAAGTTTATCAACAAATTGAGGAAGACTTGCTTGATGCAGTGAAATATGCTCCCGATCAAACAGGTGACAAAACCCAGTTCACTAAATCGGTAGCTCGCACATTGCTTGCTAAAATATATGCAGAAAAGCCTTTGCGTGATTATGATAAAGTAGTTCAGTATTGCAATGCCATAGCTGATGACGGTTTTGATCTAGTAGACGATTTGAGTGATATATTCGGAATGAATGCTGCCGGTACAGATATAAAAATGAAAAATACCAAAGAGTCTATTTTGGAAGCGCAATATGTATCAGGTAATGGTAACTGGTGTACTTGGATGTTTGGTCGTGATTTAGTAAACTATGATAATAATTTTACTTGGGCTAAATGGGTAACTCCTTCGCGTGATTTGATTAAAGCTTTCAATGATGAAGGAGATACAAAACGTTTTAATGAAGCTGTTGTCTACTATGAGTGTACATGGAGCAACTATTATCCGGCAGATCATTATCCTTTTATGTTTAAATGTCGTTCGGCATATAACAGTATTATAAAGTATCGCTATGCAGATGTGCTTTTGCTGAAAGCCGAAGCTTTGATCATGGGTGAAAAGCAAGATTTGGAAGGTGCAGCCAAGATCATAGATCGCATTCGTGAACGTGCAGGCTTAGGAAAACTTTCAACATCTGTTCGCTCCAATAAAGATGCCATGCTGAATGCTTTGTTGAAAGAGCGTCGTTTGGAATTGGCATTTGAGGGACAGCGTTGGTTCGATTTGTGCCGTTTGGACAAAGTGGAAGAAGTGATGAATGCTGTGTTTGCAAAAGATAGTGGAAGAAAATCGTTGAAAAATATATTCAATGAATATTCTTATAAAATGGCTATTCCGCAGTCTGCAATTGATGCGAACGAAAATCTTGCTCAAAATCCGGGTTATTAATGTGTAAAATGAATTATATGAAGATCAAATCATTATTATATCTTTTCTTTTGTTGGGCTGTTGTTTTTACAGCCTGTGGGAATGACAATGGTCCGGGTAAAGATAACGGAGGGGCGGTGACACCTCCGGAGCCGGAACCAACAGGTGATGTAACTATCTATACAACTACTTCAACCCGTTCCAAAGATTTGTCGAAAGATGCGGTTTCGTTTGGTACAAAAGATAACATGTCTCCTACAACGATTACTCTTGTACCTGCTACACGTTATCAGGAAATGGATGGATTTGGAGCTGCTATAACAGGTTCTACTTGTTTTAACTTGTTACAAATGACAAAGGAAAATCGTACTAAATTCCTTACCGAGACTTTCTCACATGAGAATGGATTTGGCTTTAGCTACATTCGTATATCTATTGGATGTTCTGATTTCTCTTTAGGTGAATATACTTGTTGTGACAAAAAAGGAATTGAAAACTTTGCGTTGCAGAGTGAAGAAAAGGATTATATAATTCCTATTTTGAAAGAAATATTGACTATCAATCCTAATATAAAGATATTGGGTTCGCCATGGACTTGCCCGAAATGGATGAAAGTGAATAATCTTACAGAAAAGAAACCTTATGATTCATGGAAAAGCGGACAGCTCAATCCTGACTATTATCAGGATTATGCAACTTATTTTGCAAAATGGGTGAATGCTTTCAAGGCGGAAGGTATCAATATCTATGCTGTGACTCCACAGAATGAACCGTTGAATCGTGGAAATTCTGCTTCTTTGTATATGACTTGGGAAGAACAGAGGGATTTTGTAAAAACAGCTTTAGGACCGACTCTTGAACCACTTGGCATTAAGATTTATGCTTTCGATCATAATTATAGTTATGATAATATTGATAGCCAAAAGAGTTATCCGGTAAAGATTTATAATGATGCCGATGCCGGAAAATATCTTGCAGGTGCTGCCTATCATAATTATGGAGGCAATCGTAGTGAACTGAATAATGTCCATTCTGCAAGACCTGATAAAGAGTTGCTTTTCACAGAAACATCAATTGGTACTTGGAATAGTGGACGTGATTTGACTACAAGATTAATGGAAGATATGCAGGAAGTAGCTTTGGGAACTGTAAATAACTGGTGTAAAGGCGTAATTGTTTGGAACTTAATGCTTGATACAGATCTTGGTCCTAATCGTCCCGGAGGTTGCCAAACTTGTTATGGTGCAGTAGATATTGATAATACAAAATATGAAACTATTGTACGTAATTCTCATTATTATATTATAGGTCATATGTCATCTGTGGTGAAACCGGGTGCTACCCGTATTGGTACAAAAGGCTATACTGCAAGCGGCATTACTTATTCTGCATTCGAAAATACAGATGGTACTTATGCATTTGTGCTGATAAATAATACTTCAGAGGCAAAGAAAATTACGATAAGTGATGGCAGCCATCATTTTATTTATGAAGTACCTTCAAAGGCAGTCGCTTCATATCGTTGGAAAAAATGAAATTGTAGTAACTATTAAAGAATTTAATCATGAAAAATATAAAATATTGTCTCTTTGCATTGGCAGGAGTTCTGTTTATGAATTCTTGTAATGATGACGAGCTTGTTCCTGGAAATCCGGTAATGGATTTTAAAACAGAAACCGGAGATGCTTGCTTTGGCGATAGTCTGCCATTTATAATTAACGCATCGGATGTTGATGTTCCACTTTCTACATTGAAAGCACAGCTTTTCTATGGTGAGGAGAAAGTATCTGAAACTGTGATTCGTACAAAAACAAGTGGAGAAGATTATACAGGAAAGATTTTTATTCCTTATTATGCAAACATTCCGGATGGAAAAGCTACATTGAAGTTCATTCTTCAGAACATTAATTTTACTTTAACGGAGAAAGAACAGGAGTTGGCATTGGTACGTCCCGATTTTCCTTATATGACTTTTGTTGCAGAAGACGGACAAGAATACAAGATGGACAGAAATGTTCTGTATGAATATAGTGTAACAGCCAAGTTTTCACAGAAAATGAAAGGATATATCAAGTCTCCTAAAGTTGGTGAGAATGGTAATGAGCTTATTTTCGGTTGGGAAAACAACGAGATTATTCAGAAACAAGATGCTGCCACTATCCCATTTTCTAATGCAAAAGCGGGAAAGTACACAATTTCTTTTAATTCTTTCAGTTATGAAGCATCACCTTTTGTTAAGTTAAAGATTAACGGAACAGAGTTGGAAGCCATTGATGACGACCATGCTTCTATTGATATGAATTTGACAACCGGACAAGAATTAGAGCTTGAAGGATTCCCTAATATTGATAATTGGTGGATAGATCAAGACTATTTTGAAATGGTTAACGGCAAATTGAAATTCTTGCCTATTGCCGGAGATTATCGTATTATAGCAGATACCAAGTTGCAATGGTTCAATGTATATGCATTGAAAGATGGGGAACCTGCCAAATTGCAAGATGATGGTACCGGTGCTATCTGGGTGATTGGAAATAATGTTGGTAAACCATCGGAAACTACAAATGCAGTGGGTTGGACTACTGAAAAAGGTTTGTGTCTGTCACAGATTACCCCCAAGAAATATCAGATGACTTTGGTTGCAGGAAAGAGTATAAATGCAACTACTATTGATTTTAAATTATTTTCGGAACAAGGCTGGGGAGGAGAATTTTCAAGTGAAAAACTAACTTCGAAGAGTGATATTATAGGAGTTGGAGCCGGTAAGGAGGTAAACGGACATGATAATGGAAATTTATTCATCAAAGATGGAAAAGCTTTGGAAGAAAATGGCATATATAAATTTGTTGTCGATGTTACAGCCGGAGTAGATAAAGCTGTGTTAACTGTCGAGAAAATTGGCGAACAGGCTTTTGAGGAACAAAAAGCATTTCTTAATGGCGCTAAGATGATTACTACCGATAATGCAATTTATACAATCTCTACAAATTTGGAACAGAATGGTGAAATGGAATTTTCGGGAGCTATTGAAGATTTGAGTGATTGGTGGGTTGATCCTGACTATTTTAGTATGAGTGCAGACGGAGTGTTAACATTCAATCCAATGAGCGGAACTTATAAGATTAAAGCGGATAATGTTAATAAGCTTTTGTCTGCTGTAAGAATGAATGGAACTGCCGAAGCGACTTTGGGTGATGATGGTCACGGAGCTATTTGGTTAATGGGCTGGGGAGTTGGTTCTCCTTCATTGGATAGTCAGTTCGGCTGGGATTCTGGTAATAATTATTGTGTTGCAGAAGTTGCACCTAAGAAATACCAGTTTACGTGTACTGCCGGTCCTGAAAAGGGTTCTTCTATTGGTCAACGAATTCGTTTCGACTATTTAAGTTGTAAGTTTTTCTTCCAAAACGGTTATGGCGGCGAATTTTCTGGCGATAATGCTTTAGCTATTGAAGCCGGTTCTGAAGCTTTTATTGCAGACAAAGGAAATATTGAGTTTGCAGATGGTGTAAAACTCGAAGAGAATGCTACTTATGTAATAACTGTGGATTTAACTAATGGCAATAATAAAGGAGTTATTAGTTTTAAGAAAAAATAATAGGTAAAAAGTATCAGCTCAGTAAAGAAGGCTGTTTGAGGTATCTTATTTTCTTAAGAGTCTTGAATGGTCTTCTTTTTTATCTTCCAAATCTTGCGGATCTAATAATTTTATCTACATTTGCGAATGTGTTACATTTACACAATCTAAACTTGAAAAATGCTTTGTATATTGAGATGAGAAACACTAAACAATTAATATTTTAAACCATGAAAACAAAATCTTTTTTATTGGCGGGAGCTTTGCTCATTGCTAATGCTGTGTTCGCCCAAAAACCTGTCTATCTGGATTCGAATGCTCCGATAGAAGACAGGGTGGAAGATGCGCTTTCACGCTTGACTTTAAAAGAGAAGATAGCAATGACACATGCTCAGTCAAAGTTCTGTTCGCCGGGCGTGTCAAGTTTGGGTATTCCTGAATTTTGGATGACCGACGGTCCTCACGGTATTCGTCCCGAAGTGTTGTGGGACGAGTGGGAACAAGCCGGATGGACGAACGACTCTTGTGTGGCCTTTCCCGCATTGACTTGTTTGGCTGCAACTTGGAATCCTGAAATCTCTCATCTTTACGGAAAGAGTATCGGTGAAGAAGCACGCTATCGTAACAAAACCGTACTGTTAGGCCCGGGAGTCAACATCTATCGCACTCCGCTTAATGGACGTAACTTTGAATATATGGGTGAAGATCCCTATCTGGCATCACGCATGGTAGTACCTTATGTTCAGGGTGTGCAGCAGAATGGAGTTGCAGCATGTGTGAAACATTATGCTTTAAACAATCAGGAAGTTAATCGTCACACAACGAATGTGATAGTAGACGACCGTACCCTTTACGAAATCTACTTACCGGCTTTTAAAGCTGCTGTTCAAGAGGGCAAAACATGGAGCATCATGGGTTCTTACAATTTATACAAGAATCAGCACGGTTGTCACAACCAGTATTTGCTCAACGATATTTTGAAAGGAGAATGGGGATTTGACGGAGTAGTGGTTTCCGATTGGGGAGGCACGCATGATACGGAAGAAGCTATCCGTAACGGACTCGATATGGAATTTGGTAGCTGGACAAACGGTTTATCCAATGGAGCAAGCAATGCTTATGACAATTATTATCTGGCTGATCCTTATATGAAATTGATTCGGGAAGGTAAAGTCGGTACCAAGGAATTGGACGATAAAGTAAGACGCATTCTTCGTTTGGCTTTCCGTACAACAATGGATCGTAACCGTCCTTTCGGTTCGTTATGTTCGGACGAACACTTCGCTGCTGCTCGTAAAATTGGCGAGGAAGGAATTGTGTTGCTACAAAATAACAATAATGTATTGCCCATTGATTTGAATAAGGTCAAGAAGATTGCCGTAATTGGTGAGAATGCTGTGAAAATGATGACTGTGGGAGGTGGAAGTTCTTCATTGAAAGTGAAATACGAACTTTCTCCGTTGGATGGCATTAAGAGCCGTGTCGGCAATAAGGCAGAAGTGGTATATGCTCGTGGTTATGTGGGTGATGTAGGAGGAGATTACAATGGAGTTTCTTCAGGACAGGATTTGAAAGATGACCGTTCGCCCGAAGAACTGATTGCTGAGGCTGTGGAAGTAGCCAAGTCTGCCGATTGTGTGATTTTCATCGGAGGGTTGAATAAGAGCAATCATCAGGATTGTGAAGATTCGGACCGTAAAGAATTAGGCTTGTCTTATGGACAGGATAAAGTGATAGAAGCTTTAGCTAAAGCTAATAAGAATCTTGTTGTGGTAAACATTTCGGGTAATGCAATCGCTATGCCTTGGGTGAAAGAAGTTCCTGCTATCCTGCAAGCATGGTATCTGGGTTCGGAGGCAGGAAATGCCATTGCCTCTGTGTTGGTAGGTGATACAAATCCTTCCGGTAAATTGCCGTTTACTTTCCCGGCAAGCCTCGAAGATGTAGGTGCACATAAATTGGGTGAATATCCCGGTGTTCCAAGAACAGACGGTAGCAAAATTGTTGATGCGAAGTACAATGAGGGAATTTTCGTTGGCTATCGTTTTGCCGATAAATACAAAACAAAACCTTTGTTTGCTTTCGGTCATGGTTTGAGCTATACTAACTTTAAATATGGCAAACCGGCAGTGGACAAGAAAAATATGGAAGCTGATGGAACAGTCACTGTTTCCGTTCCCGTAACTAATGTGGGCAGTCGTGAAGGTGCCGAGGTTGTGCAGCTTTATATCAGCGATTTGAAATCATCTTTGCCACGTCCTGTAAAAGAATTGAAAGGCTTTAGCAAAGTGAAACTTGCGCCTAATGAAACCAAAATGGTTACATTCACGGTCAATAAGGAAGCATTGAGTTTCTTCGATGATGCAAAACATGAATGGGTTGCAGAACCGGGTAAGTTCGAAGCTTTAATAGGTTCATCTTCTGCCGATATTCGTGGAAAAGTAGCATTTGATTATATGAATTAAAACGTCTATATGTTTTATGTAAAACGTCCTTACGTTCTGACTGAAACGTAAGGACGTTTTTTTTATTCTTTAAAATTCTTTCTCGTTTGCCATATACCAGATATTAAGGAAAGATGCTTTGGTTATATCCACTATTTTATCCCAGTTTATTTTATCCACATGGTCACCCGGCATATGGTAATCCGGATGTCCGTCCGTGTGATACCAGATGATTGGAATACCTTTCAGGGCAAAAGAACCGTTGTCGCTTCCACCTATCGGGTTATCCCAAGGGCGATAGTCGGGCTTGATGTTGTTTAATCCGTATTTCTTAATATCGTTTTTCAGCCATTCTCCGAATACCGGGTGCGCTTCCGTATAGAAATAAACCACATGTTTCGGATTGTTTTCGTCATGGTTGCGCCCGATCATGTCGAAGTTCAGGTAACCTTTTACTTTGCTTAATTCAGGATAGGTCTGCGTGAAATATTTGGAACCCAATAATCCTTTCTCCTCTCCGTCCCAGAAAGCGAAGATGATGGTGCGTTCGGGCTTTTCTCCTGTGGCAAGGCATGCTTTGGCAATCTGCAACACAGCAGATACTCCCGAAGCATTGTCATCGGCCCCGTTATAGATTTGGTCGCCTTCCAACATCGGATCGAAGCCTATGTGGTCATAGTGCGCACCGATAATCACCTGCTCGTTAGGGTTCTTTCCTTCAATCTTTCCTAAGATATTCTTCATCGAGAGCTTTTGATGCACTTCTTTTTTTAGTTTGGCTATGGAATCGGGATGCACTTGGAATCGTCCTTTTTTCTGCCTTTCCTTGTTATATGCTTCAAAAGGCTGGTAATAAGAATCAAAAAGTGGTTCCATACCAATCAGTTTCAGGTAAGTAACGATATATTCTCCTGCAATTCTTCCTCCGCGAAATCCGGCTTCGCGCCCTTCAAGTTCATCGCCGGCAAGAAAACCTATGTGAGCTTCGGCAGCAGTCTTGCCGATGGTTTCCAATCCTTTCTTTTCCGGGCTTTCTGCATGGGTGGAGATACAAATAAACAGCAGTGCCGTGAGTAGTATAGATTTCTTCATGTGTATGTATTTAGAGTTACAAAAATAGGTTTCATTTGCGAAGATACATATTTTTCGTATTTTTGCTGCAAGAGCTAAACGTATAAATACTTCAAAAGATGGAATTTTTGACAAAATGGACGGTTTCCGTTCTTTCTTCCTTGGGTATCAGGCCCGAAGTTGCCGGAGTTGTGGATCAGGTGATTGTAATTATCACTATTTTGATTATTGCTTATCTGGCAGATGTGATTTGCCGACGTGGGCTTGTCCGTGTGGTGAGAAAGCTGACTGCCCGCACTAAAGCAAAGTGGGATGATTTGTTGTTCAATGACCGGGTAATGAACAACCTTTGCCACATTGTTCCTCCCGTCATCTTCTATGCGTTTATCCCTCTTGCTTTTCCATATCAGTTTGAAACGTTGACATTCATCCATAATATATGCCTTATCTATATTGTGGCTGTGTCTTTGCGTTTCACCAATGTGTTTCTGGGAGCTTTGTTTGAGCTTACCAACCAGCGGGAAGAACTTCGCAACCGTCCCTTGAAAGGAGTGTACCAGATTATACAGGTAGGCTTGTTCTTTATCGGAGTCATTATTATCGTCAGTATCCTGATAGACAAGTCACCGAAAGATTTGTTTGTCGGTCTGGGCGCTTCGGCTGCCATCCTGATGTTGGTTTTCAAAGATACTATTATGGGGCTTGTATCGGGGGTGCAGCTCTCGGCAAATGATATGCTCCGTCCCGGTGATTGGATTACAATGCCTAAATACGGGGCAGACGGAACGGTGATCGAAGTCACCCTGAACACTGTGAAGGTACGTAATTTTGACAATACCATCACCACGGTTCCCCCTTATGCCCTTGTGAGCGATTCTTTTCAGAACTGGCGCGGAATGCGTGAATCGGGAGGACGACGGGTGAAACGTTCCATTAACATTGATATGACCAGTGTTTGTTTTTGCACTCCCGAAATGTTGCGCAAATTCAGGAAAGTGCTTTTGCTGAAGGACTATATCGAAGAAACGGACGACCATGTGCGCCGGTATAATGAGGAACATGGCATTGATGATTCGGTTATGATAAACGGTTTGCACCAAACCAACCTCGGTGTGTTTCGTGCTTATCTGGAACGTTATCTCAGCAGCCTTCCTATGGTGAATAAAAACCTTACGTATATGGTTCGGCAGTTACAACCCACAGAGAAAGGCATTCCTATGGAGATTTATTTCTTTGCGGCTACCACGGATTGGATTCCGTATGAGAAGATACAAGCCGATGTGTTCGACCATGTGCTTGCCATCATTCCCGAATTCGGGCTGCGTGTTTTCCAGAATCCGTCGGGTTCCGATGTAGAGAAAGCTCTACGGCGTTAAGGTAACTACCTGTCCGTGCTTCTCTATGTATTTATAAAGTTTCTCATAGAAAGGATGTTGGGTTAAAGTAGACGCATCTCCCAGAATAATGAGCTTCATTCGGGCACGGGTGATGGCCACGTTGATGCGCCGCAGGTCGCCGAGGAACCCGATTCTTCCTTCTGCATTGGCACGTACCAGACTGAGGAGTATCACATCCCTTTCTTGTCCCTGAAAGCCATCGACGGTGTTCACTGTTATGGCATTTTTAAACGGTTTGAGGAATCCCGAGAAATTTACCAACTGACGTAGAAATTTCACTTGAACTTTGTAGGGAGAGATAATGCCGAAATCAATCTTTTCCTCCAGAACACGCTTTTCGCCTATCTGGGTGATATACTTCTCCAGCTTCTGCATCAATATGAATGCTTCGGATTTATTGATTCTTCCGGAGCTTTCGCTTATAAATTCTTCATTGAAGTTACAGCCTTCCGTGTTATACCAAACCATGGGAGTGTCATAGTCAAGAATACCCCTGTTTTTAACTTCCGGGGCGGATTGCAGTTCGCCGTCATAAAAATATTCCGAAGAAAAACCCATAATGTCTTCATGCATACGATATTGTATTTTGAGTAAAGATACAGTTTCGGGCTTGTGTTCCACTATCTTTTGCATCATTGTCACATCCAGTCCGCCCCGTGCTGCTTGCAGGCATTTTATGGTAGGGGGCAGTTGTTGGTGGTCGCCTGCCAGTATCACCCGGTCGGCTTTGCGTATTCCTATCCAGCAGGCAGCTTCAAGTGCTTGGGCGGCTTCGTCGATGAATAAAGTAGAGAACTTCCTTCCTGTCAGCACTTTGTTTGCCGTGCTCACCAGAGTGGATGCAATGACACGGGCTTCGCTGAACAAGGATTCGTTGATGCGTATTTCCAATTCCGTGGCGCGGTCTTTCAAAGCGTTTATTTTGTTGCGCACCGAGTCGCGGTCAGAGCTTTTGCGTAGTTTTTCATGCATTTGCCGGATGGCTTTGCGTATGCTCCATAGTTCGGAGTAGTCGGGATGCGATTCAAATCTTTTTTCGTAGGTAAAACTCAGCATCTTGTCGTTCACGCGGGTGGGGTTGCCTATGCGGAGCACGTTCACTCCGCGGTCAACGAGCTTTTCCGAAATCCAATCCACTGCCATGTTGCTCTGTGCACAGACAAGTACCTGATTCTCCCGGTGCAGTGTTTCATAAATGGCTTCTACCAGCGTAGTTGTCTTTCCTGTTCCCGGAGGACCGTGAACAATGGCTACATCCTTTGCCCGCAACACCTTGTTTACCGCTTCATCCTGTGTGGTGTTCAGCCACGGGAAACGTACCGGAAAGAAATTGCGTTGCTGTGCTTTCATGTTTCCGAGGATTATGTCGCGCAGTTCCGCCAAGCGGTTACCTTTGGTACGCATCACGTCGGCAAGTGCTTCAAACATGGTGCGGTATGATGTTTCATCAAAATAGAGTTGCACACCCAGATTATCTGATCCCTGTATTTCCATTAAAGCGGCAGGAGAGGGGAGAACCACCACCATGCGGTCTTCATCCGCATAACTCACCTGTGCCGTGAAGTTTCTGTATTTCAGTTTGCCCGAAGCATCCTGCGTAAAGAAACAAACGGGCTTTCCAAATTCAAAGTTATGCTCAATTTCCAAGTCTTCATGCCGTTGCACTTCCACTACAAGTTGGTTGAGCGAGTTATAATAGCTTCTGCCAACCGATAACGGATACCAGCATATCCCCCGTTTAATTTTTCTCCCGATGCCCATTGCTTCGGTCTGTTGGCGGTAAGTTTCTTTTTCGTAATCATACTCCAACTGCAACAAGTCATGTTGGCGTTGCAGGTCGAGAATGGGAGAACTAGTTCTGTTATCGGGCATGATTTCTATTTAATTTGTGATGCAAATGTATAAAATAATAAGATATATCGTTACCTTTGTGAAGTAAACTCATTTAGATAAAGGGAGGTTGGTATGAAAACAACGAGTGAATATCTATTATTGTTGCGAGAATATATGAGAACTCATGCCGGTATTTATGGTATTACCCGTATGGGAATTTTTGGTAGTGTGGCACGTGGGGAACAGAAAGCAGATAGTGATGTAGATATTTGTTTCGAGGCTCCTGCTCCTACATTATTTACATTGGCACGTATTAAATATGAGCTTGAAGCATTATTGGGATGTCCCATTGATCTTGTTCGCTTACGTGAACACATGGACGAGTTCCTCAAACAAGAAATTCAAAAAGATGCGCTCTATGTATGATGCACTTAAAGTAAAACATCTGCTTGGTAAGATTGCAGATTCAATCGAAATAGTTCTTGCCCGTTGTGCGAATGTATCCGATGTTAATGATTTCATGAATAGTCTTGAAGGAATGTTATTGCTTGATGGTACTTGTATGAAACTTATTGCGATAGGGGAAAGTGTAAAGAATTTAGATAAAGTAACTAATGGTGAACTACTTCCTCAATATTCGGAAATACCTTGGCGGGAGGTGATGGGAATGCGTGATATTATTGTGCACCATTATTTCGAAATAGATGCCGATGTTATCTTTGCTACTATTAAAGAAAATATACCTTTGCTGCTTACTGTTGTTAAGAAAATGGAACGAGATATTTGAATAAGGTGTCGAATTCGACACCTTATAAGCTATGAATATTTTCTAATCTTTTTCAGATTCCCGGAAATTCAATGATATATCTTTCCCCACATCAAAACAGGGACAGGCTTTTACCCATTCTTCGGGTTCAATCTCCCCGTTTCGGTTCAGGTCCGGGCTGAGGTCACGATGCCCGCATACCCGCGCACCGGGATATTCCCTCAGTAATGCAAGCACCAATACCCGCAGCGAATGCCTTTGCCATTCCGTCCTCGTGTCTTTGGGCTTTCCGTTGCAATCCAAGCCACCTTCATAACAGATACCTA
>CABUKU010000012.1 GCA_902492205.1 uncultured Bacteroides sp.
AAAATAGCCGTTCCGCATAACGAACGTTTTTTGGAACACTTTTCGGGCTTTTTTGGCGAAAGAAATATATATACATTATGATGTTATAACCTTAACAAGCACAGTATATCGAAGTATAAATAATATCAAATAATCCTTGCTTAATATTTTTAAAAAAAGTACCTTTGCCGTGTTCCAAAAAACGTTCGTTTTCTGGAACACTTCCTCCCCTTTTAATGGGCAGTACAAGCCAATAAATCACCCCTATTCATTAAAAAAATAAAGAAGAATAGCTACCGTTTCCCTTTTTTTACGTTACTTTGCACCCAAAAGCCTATCAGTGAATTTAGTAATAGACATAGGTAACACCGTTGCCAAGATAGCCCTGTTTGACGGGGAAAACATTGTTGAGGTGATTCACGACGACAAGCGAACCCTCAGCCTGCTGCCGGATGTTTGCAAAAAATATCCGATAGAGAAAGGAATACTCTCCACAGTAGTTACACTCACCGACAAAGTGAAAAGACAACTGAACCGGCTTCCTTTCACCCTTGTCCGGCTCGACCACCTGACACCGTTGCCCACCAAAACCATTACCGACATACCCGAATCCATGGGTGCCGACAGGCTTGCCGCCATTGTGGGAGCCATGACTACCGCCCCAAACAAAGACCTGCTCATTGTGGATGCGGGAACAGCCATGACCTTTGAATTTATAGACGCGGCAGGGCATTACTTCGGTGGAAACATTTCACCGGGACTGAAAATGCGCCTCAAAGCCCTTAACATATTCTGTGACAAACTCCCATTAGTCGATAAACAAGGCGATGTGCCTATGTTCGGATATGACACGGACACTGCCATCCGCGCCGGGGTAATTAAGGGAATGGAGTATGAAATTCACGGATATATTGAAACATTAACAAAGAAATACCCGGGACTTTTGGTTTTTTTAACGGGCGGGAATGAATTTTCTTTTGATACAAACTTAAAAAGTATCATCTTTGCAGATAGATTTTTAGTATTGAAAGGCTTAAACAGAATATTAGAATATAATGGTAGGATATAAGTACTTACTGTGCGCGCTTTTGCTCGCCTCTCTCTCTGGCATTACACAAGCTCAAAATAACACAAACTCACCGTACACCCGATATGGATTCGGGCAACTGGCGGATCAAGGATTCGGAAACAGTAAAGCGATGGGAGGCATAGCCTACGGTTTGAGAGACGGTACGGAAATCAATGTATTGAACCCTGCCTCATATACAGCTATTGATTCGTTGACATTCTTGTTTTCGGGCGGATTAACTGTGCAGAACACCAATTTCAGCAGCAACGGCATTAAAATGAATGCCAAGAATTCCAGTTTCGACTACATTGCCATGCAATTCCGTTTGGGAAAACGCATTGCGGTAAGTGCGGGCTTTGTGCCGTTTTCCAGCGTAGGCTACAGCATGAGCGAAACCAAAACGCTGAACGACAAGGAAACGACTGCCACTTCCGTGTATAGCGGAGACGGTGGCATTCACCAACTGTTTGCAGGAGCCGGTTTCAAGATTTTGAAGAACTTATCCGTAGGTGCCAACATTTCCTACCTGTATGGAACAGTTACCCATTCGGTAACAACTACATATAGTGACGGAAGTGCTTTCACAGCAGGTATTGCCAATAAAATCGAGGTTCGTGACTATAAGTTGGATCTCGGAGCACAATACACGCAGAACTTTGGAAAAGACAACTCCGTGACACTCGGTTTGGTGTATTCAATGAAGCACGGCATGCACGGCGATGCTTACAGAAACACCAGTGCGAGCGGTGTGTCGGGAGATACAATAAAAAACGGATTCGATTTCCCCAATATGTTTGGTGCAGGCTTTACTTACAAGCATAAAAACAACCTGACAATCGGGTTCGACTATACATTCCAGCAATGGAGCAAAGCCAAGTATTACGAAAAAGACGGTTTCTTTACCGACCGCTCAAAATATGCCGTTGGTGCGGAGTTCATTCCCAACCCGGTGGGCAGAAGTTATTTCAGCAGAATCAAGTACCGTGTAGGTGCTTATTATTCTAATCCTTATATTAAGGTAAACGAAATGAAGGGTGCAGACGAATATGGAGTATCGGCAGGTTTCGGACTTCCGGTTTTCCAAAACAAGTCTTTGGTTAACTTCTCTGCACAGTTCGTAAAAGTAAACGGAAAGAATTTCAATCTTGTGGATGAAACTTATATGAAATTCAGCATAGGAATAACATTCAACGAACGTTGGTTCTTGAAAACAAAAGTTCAGTAAACATAAGAATTAATCAATTAAATAAAGACACACAATGAGATTTAGAACGCTTGCAACCATGTTTGTTTTGTCCTTAGCGGCAACAAACTCATTCGCCCAGAAGGGTGCCGAAGATGGCTCGAAGTACGGTCATGGCCAAGACAGTATTAACTGTTTGAGAAACCTCAGTATTTACAGCGAGTATGTAAAAACCGAGAACTATAAGGATGCTTACCTTCCTTGGAAAGCAGCTTTTGAAGAATGTCCGAAAGCTCAGTTGAAAACTTACACTAACGGAGTGAAGATCTTAAAATGGTTCTTAGCAAACGAAAAAGATCCTGCTAAGTACAACACATATTTCGATGAGTTGATGAAGGTATATGATCAACGTATCAAATACTTCCCAACTTACAAACAAACTCCCGCTCCTGCAGTATTGGGTATGAAAGCAGTGGACTACATTCAACTTTCAAAGAATATGGACCCTAACCAGGCATTTACTTGGTTGAAAGAGTCAATAGAGAAAATGAAAGGCGAATCGGAATACTACGTTTTGCAGTTCTTCATGGATATGGCTTCAAGAAAGTATAAGAGCGATCCAACTTACAAAGAACAATTCTTGCAGGATTACATTACAGTATCAGGTTATGCCGACACTGCTGTAAAGAACGAAAAGAATCCTAAATTAGTACCTGTCCTTAAAACAACAAAGGATAACATCGATGCTATCTTTATCAACAGCGGTGCTGCCGATTGCAACACACTGCAAAATATCTATGCTGATAAAGTGGAACAGAACAAGAGTAATCTGGAATACTTAAAGAACGTTGTTAACGTAATGAAGTTAATCGGATGTACAGACTCTGATGCTTATTTCCAAGCAGCACTTTATGCACATCAGTTACAACCAACTGCCGAAACTGCAGTGGGATGCGCTTACATGTCAGTTAAGAAAAAAGATATGGATGCAGCCGTTAAGTTCTTCGACCAAGCTATCGAACTGGAACAAGACGATGCAAAGAAGGCTGATTATGCTTTCACAGCAGCACAGGTTGTCGCTGCTACAAAGAGCTATGCCAAAGCAAGACAATATGCACAGAAAGCTATCAGTTTGAATCCTAACTTTGGTAAACCATACATTTTGATTGCACAGTTATATGCTTCAAGTCCTAACTGGAGTGACGAACCTGCATTGAACAGATGTACTTATTACCTTGTTATCGACAAATTGCAACGTGCAAAGAGCGTTGATCCAAGTGTAACCGAAGAAGCCAACAAGATGATCGGACAGTATGCCGGACATACTCCGAAAGTTGAAGACTTGTTCTTCCTGAACCTTAAAAAAGGTGATTCCGTTACAATCGGCGGATGGATTGGCGAAAGCACTGTGATTAGATAAAATCATGCCACAAAAACAGAAAAATAAACTGTTTGTCATAAATTTAAGCATAACAATTACCTGCTGGGTAATTGTTATGCTTGTTTTGTTTCCCTCCTGTTCATCGAACAACAAACAATTTGCAGGTGCCATAGAAGAAAGAGACTCGCTCCCCTCCATGAGAACATTGGGAGTGACTACACTGATTTCGGACTCGGGAATCACCCGTTATAAAATAATTACCGAAGAATGGCTTATCTATGACCGCAAGAATCCTCCTTACTGGGCTTTTGAAAAGGGAGTGTATCTCGAAAAGTTCGATTCCTTATTCCAAGTGGATGCCAACATCAAAGCAGACACGGCTTACTACTTTGAGAAAAAGAAATTATGGGAACTCAGAGGCAACGTACTTATCAAGAACCAAAAAGGGGAACAGTTTGAAACACAGCTCCTGTTCTGGGATCAGGGCAAGGAACAAGTGTATTCGGACAAATATATTCGTATCCAGCAAGAAGACAAGATTATTACCGGATACGGATTCGACTCTAACCAACAGCTAACCAAATATCGCATCCGGAACTCAAGCGGCATATTCCCCGTTGAAGACACACCGGTGCCAAACGACTCTATCAAAAAGGACTCTGTCAGATAATAATAAAAGTATGGGTATCATCATTCAAATATTAATAACAATGGCTTTTTCCGCATTCTTCTCGGGAATGGAGATTGCTTTTGTGTCCTCAAACAAACTGCGCTTTGAGATGAATAAGAATGACAAAAGTATCACTTCGCGCATATTATCCATATTTTACCGCAACCCGAACAATTTTATCTCTACCATGCTTGTAGGCAACAACATAGCTCTTGTTATCTACGGTATATTAATGGCACAGCTCATCGAGCAAAACTTATTGCGCGGCCTTATTGATAACCACTTTCTATTGGTATTGATACAAACGATCATTTCCACCCTTATTATCCTTGTAACAGGTGAATTTCTACCGAAAACCATCTTTAAAATCGATTCAAACCTTTCACTGAACATCTTTGCCGTTCCGGCATTTATCTGTTACATCATTCTGTTTCCCATTTCAAAATTCGCATCGGGAACATCCAACCTTCTTCTACGCATACTCGGAGTGAAGATTAATAAAGAAACAACAGCAAAAGCATTTACCAAAGTAGACCTCGATTACTTTATCCAATCGAGCATAGCAGACAATGACAGCCCCGAAGAAATTAACACGGAAGTGAAGATATTTCAAAATGCTCTCGACTTCTCTTCAATAAAAATCAGAGATTGCATCGTGCCCCGAACCGAAATCGTTTCTGTGGAAATAGACGCCCCTATTGAGGAATTGAAAGCCAAATTCATAGAATCGGGTATTTCCAAAGTCATTGTTTATAAAGAAAACATCGACAACATTGTGGGATATATCCATTCATCCGAAATGTTTAAAAACGCTTCCGACTGGAAAGAGAACATACAACAGATTCCGATTGTACCCGAAACCATGTCGGCAAATAAACTGTTGCACCTGTTTATGCAGCAAAAGAAAACACTGGCCGTAGTGGTAGACGAGTTCGGAGGAACATCGGGAATCGTATCGCTCGAAGACCTTGTTGAAGAAATCTTCGGCGACATTGAAGACGAACATGACACAACATCTTATATAGCCAAGCAGATAGACGAAAATGAATATATACTTTCCGCAAGGCTCGAAATAGAGAAAGTCAATGAAATGTTTAACCTTGATTTACCCGAATCCGATGAATACATGACCGTGGGCGGACTGATCCTGAACCAGTACCAAAGCTTCCCGAAACTTCATGAAGTGATCCGCGTTGGAGACTATCAATTCAAAATAATTAAGGTTACGACGACAAAAATTGAACTTGTACGGTTGAAAGTAATAGAATAATGCATTTTTTTATGCAATAACTACATGCGTATTAGCATTTTTTGTATCTTCGTGCGCTAAAATATTACATGAAAAATAATAATAAACAATTAAAATACTATTAATTAAATGGCAACGTTACAATCTATCCGAAGCAAAGGACCATTATTGGTTATCGTGATCGGTCTTGCGCTTTTCGCTTTCATTGCAGGAGATGCATGGAAAGTATTACAGCCACATCAAAGAAACAATGATGCAGGCGAAATAAACGGTAAAACTATCTCTGCTCAGGACTATCAGAAATTGGTAGACGAATATACCGACATTATCAAATTTTCAAGCGGTGTATCAGCATTGAACGATCAGCAAAGCACTCAGGTGAAAGAAGAAGTATGGAGATCATACGTAAACAACCAATTAGTTGAGCACGAAGCTCAAAAATTGGGACTCACCGTTTCAAAAGAGGAAGTTGAAGCAATGATCAATGAAGGCACAAACCCTATACTTCAACAAACTCCATTCAGAAACCCGCAAACCGGAGCTTTCGATAAAGACATGTTAAAGAAGGTTTTGGTAGATTATGCTAAAATGGATGCAAATACACCGGCTCAATATGTTGAATATTACCGTTCATTGAATAACTTCTGGAAGTTTATTGAAAAGAACCTTATTCAAGCTCGCTTGATGGAGAAATATCAGACTTTGATTGCAAAATCATTGATCACTAATCCTATTCAGGCTCAAGCAACATTTGATGCAAGAGTGAATCAGGCTGATATTTTATTAGCTGCCGTTCCTTACACTTCTATTCCGGATTCAACCGTATCTGTCAGCGAATCTGAAATAAAGAGCTTGTACAACAAGAAAAAAGAAGAGTTCAAGCAGTATATTGAAACTCGTAATATCAAATACATCGACGTACAAGTAGTTCCAAGCAAAGAAGACAGAGCTGATGTAGAAAAAGAAGTAACCGAATACTCTGAACAATTAAGTACTGCAACCGACTATGCAAACTTCGTTCGCACAACAGGTTCTACTTATCCGTTTGCCGATTTGTATTACTCAAAGGCTGCTTATCCTACTGATGTAGTTGCCCGTTTGGATTCTGCATCTGTTGGTGAAGTTTACGGTCCTTACTACAATCAAGCCGATGATTCTTATAATGCATTCAAGATTTTAGGCAAACAATCTGCTGCCGACTCTATCCAATTCCGTCAAATACAGGTTGTAGCGGAAACTGCTGCTAAAACTCAAGCTTTGGCAGACAGTATCGTAACTGCCATTAAAGGTGGAGCCGATTTCGTAGAAATGGCAAAGAAATACTCTCGCGACAATGCAAACGGTGCATCTAACTGGCTTGCAACAAAGAGCTATGAAGGTGCTAACCTCGATGCAGACAACGTAAAATACCTTAAAGCCATCAATGAGCTAGGGGTGAAAGAAATGGCAAACCTTAATATAGGTCAGGCTAACATCATCCTTCAAGTATTGGATAAAAAGAACAATACCGAAAAGTATAAAGTAGCTGTTGTGAAAAGACCTGTTGAATTCAGCAAAGAAACTTATAACAAAGCATACAACGATTTCAGCCAGTTCATCGCTGCCAACGGTTCTCTTGACAAGCTTGTTCAAAACGCAGAAGAAAACGGTTACAAGCTATTGGAAAGAAATGACTTTTACAGCTCTGAAAACATGATTGGCGGTATCAAAGGAACTAAAGAAGCTCTAAGATGGGTATTTGATGCCAAGCCGGGTGATATATCTCCACTTTATGAATGCGGTGAAAGCGACAGATTATTGGTTGTAGGTCTTTCAAGCATCGTGCCGGAAGGTTACCGTCCGATGGCTTTGGTACAAGATCAGTTAAAAGCAGAACTTATCCGTGACAAGAAAGCAGAAAAGTTGATTTCAGAAATCAATGCCAAGAACATTACCAGCTTCGACCAATGCAGCACTATTGCAAACGTACAGACAGATTCTGTTAAGCACGTAAGCTTTGCTGCTCCTACTTATGTTTCAATGACTCACAGCAGCGAACCGGTTATCGGTGCTTATGCTACTACACTCAATGTTAACAAGGTAAGCGCTCCTATCAAAGGTATGGGTGGTGTATATGTTCTTCAAGTGTATGCTAAAGACAAATTGAACGAAACATTTGACGCCAAAACAGAAGAACGGTCTATCGAAGATATGTCTGCACGCATCATTGCAAACAGATTCATCAATGACTTGTATTTGAAAGCTAACGTAAAAGACAACCGTTACTTGTTCTTCTAAGATACAGAACTTTTATATTCTACATATATCCCGCGGAAAGCATTAAAACTTTCCGCGGGATTTTTGTTATACTCCCGTGAGACTCCATCTAAACTCTCACGGGAGTTCTTCACACTTTCAGAACCTTTCGCACCTTTATTTGTTCTTTTTTCATTGCATCCATCAATTTAATAATCGATTAATTATAAAGACAATGAAAAAAGAATATCTATTCATTGCATTACTCATCGGCTTACTGACTGCCTGCGGTAAAAAGAATGAAACCACGGGTGAAACCGTTCGCCCCGTTAAGATAGGAACTGTTGAATCACGTTCCGTGATAAGAAAAGATTTTTCGGGAGTAGTAGAAGCCGTAAACTTTGTGAAACTTGCTTTCCGTGTCAGCGGGCAGATTATAGACATCCCCGTTATAGAAGGACAGAAAGTTAAGAAAGGGCAACTGATTGCAGCCATTGATACCCGGGACATAGCCTTGCAATACAGCGCAGACAAAGCTGCTTACGAGACGGCTGCCGCACAGTTGGAGCGCAACAAGCGATTGCTTTCCAAAGAAGCCATTTCCGTGCAGGACTATGAAATAAGCCAATCCAATTATCAAAAGGCAAAGTCGGCCTATGAGCTATCGAGCAACAACATGAGAGACTCACGCCTGCTCGCTCCTTTCGCCGGCTCCATTGAAAAGAAACTTGCCGAGAATTACCAACGCATATCTTCGGGCATGCCTGTGGTTCAATTAGTAAATACGGACAAGCTGCGAATTAAATTCACTATCCCCGACAGTTATCTCTATTTACTCCGTGCCGACAACATGACTTTCAGCATAGAATTTGATACTTTTAAAGGACAACGTTTCAAAGCGAAACTGGAAGAATTTCTTGACGTATCTACCGATGGAACGGGAATTCCCGTTACCATTACAGTAGACGATCCCGCATTTAAACGTGACGTGTACGACGTGAAGCCCGGATTCACCTGCAACATCCGCATGCAAGCCGACATGGGTGGTTTCTTCCCCAATGACATGACAGTAATCCCGCTCAGTGCAATATTCGAAATACCCGGCAGTAAACAAAACTCCGTATGGGTATTGAACGGCAACAAAGTGGAACTTCGCAACATCGAAGTCTACTCCCCTACCGGAGACAGCCAAGCATTTGTTTCCAAAGGTTTGAAACCGGGAGAGAAGATAGTTACAGCCGGAGTATATCAACTGACAGACGGTGAAACGGTGAAACCGTTAAACAATGATTAGTCTAGTGATTAGTGTTTAGTGATTAATGATAAATTAATTAATCACTAATCGCTAGTAATTAATCACTTATCACTAAACACTAATCACTAGACTAATCACTTATCACTAAAACACTAATCACTAAAAAAAATGAACTTAGCCAAATATTCATTAGACAACACGAAGGTAGTTTACTTCTTCCTTGCCGTATTGCTCATTGGGGGAATCTTCTCCTTTGGCAATCTGGGAAAGAAAGAAGATGCACCGTTCGTTATCAAGTCGGCGGTTATCATGACTCGCTACCCTGGAGCCGATCCTGCCGAAGTGGAAAGACTCATAACGGAACCCATCTCCCGCGAAATACAGTCTATGAGCGGAGTCTATAAAATCAAGTCCGAATCCATGTATGGGCTGTCGAAAATAAACTTTGAACTGCAACCAAGTCTACCGGCCTCTTCCATTCCACAGAAATGGGACGAACTGAGACGTAAAGTATTAAATATACAACCCAGTCTGCCTCCCGGAGCATCGGCACCGACCGTATCAGACGATTTCGGTGACGTATTCGGCATTTATTACGGACTGACCGCCGATGAAGGTTTCTCTTATGACGAGATGCGCAATTGGGCGGAACGTATCAAAACACAGGTTATCACAGCCGACGGAGTGATGAAAGTAGCCCTTTTCGGCACTCAGACGGAAGTTGTCAATGTATTTATATCGGTAGATAAACTGGCAGGCATGGGTATCGATCCGAAACAGCTTGCACAACTGCTGCAATCTCAAAACCAGATTATCAACACAGGCGAGATAGATGCGGGAGTATTGCAACTGCGTGTGGTTGCCAATGGCACATACAAAAGTCTGCAAGACATTAAAGACCAGCTCATCACTACCGGCTCCGACCAACAAGTACGCTTGGGAGACATCGCAACAGTGGAAAAGGGGTATATGAATCCTCCATCCACTATTATGCGGGTAAACGGTAAACCTGCCATTGGCATCGGTGTATCCACCGATCCGGAAAAGGATGTTGTGAAAACAGGTGAATTGGTAGATGCCCGTCTTGCCGAGCTGTTGCCGTTAATGCCCGTAGGGCTGAACATGGTTTCGCTCTATCCCGAAAATGTGATTGCCAAAGAAGCAAACAACGGTTTTATCATTAACCTGATCGAATCCATAGTCATCGTTATTGTCATTATCATGTTGGTAATGGGAATGCGGGCAGGTATGCTGATAGGAAGTTCATTGATATTCTCCATTGGCGGCACGCTACTCATCATGTCCCTCATAGGTGTGGGACTGAACCGCACTTCCCTTGCCGGATTTATCATAGCAATGGGTATGTTGGTGGATAATGCCATTGTGGTGACAGACAATGCACAGATAGCCATTGCCCGGGGAATGAGCCGGAGGCAGGCTTTAATCAATGGGGCAACCGGTCCTCAATGGGGATTGTTGGGAGCCACGTTCATTGCCATATGTTCCTTCCTTCCGCTATATCTGGCCCCGTCTGCGGTAGCGGAGATTGTAAAACCGTTGTTCATTGTACTGGCTATCTCCCTCGGACTCAGTTGGGTGCTTGCCCTGACACAAACCACCACTTTCGGGAACTTCATCCTGAAAGCCAACACGGGTGCAGCAGGCAAAGATCCATATGACAAACCGTTCTACCACAAGTTTGCCAAACTGTTGAACAAGCTCATCACCTACCGTTGGCACACATTGGTGTCTATCATAGCTTTGTTTGTCATCTCTTTGGTGATAATGGGGCTAATGCCTCAAAACTTCTTCCCTAATCTGGACAAACCTTACTTCCGTGCCGATTGCTTCTTCCCCGACGGGTACAGCATCAACGAGGTGGAAACACAGATGAAGAAAGTGGAAGCCCACCTCAAAGCACAGCCCGAAGTGAAGAATGTTTCCATCACAATGGGAAGTACCCCGTTGCGTTATTACCTGGCAAGCACTTCGGTAGGACCGAAGCCCAACTTTGCCAATGTATTGATTGAACTTCACGACAGCAAACAGACTAAGAAAGCAGAAGCGGAGTTTGATACATACATGCGTGACAATTATCCGAATATCATCACACGCTCCACGCTGTTCAAGTTATCTCCGGCAGTGGATGCAACCATTGAAATCGGGTTTATAGGCAACAATACGGATACTTTGGTTATGCTCACCAATCAGGCGTTGGCAATCATGCACCAAAACCCGAACCTGATGAACATCCGCAACAGTTGGGGCAACAAGGTTCCTGTGTGGAAACCTGTTTTCTCACAAGAACGTGCACTGGAACTAGGGGTAAACCGTCAGTCCACAGCACAGTCCATACAGATAGCCACCACGGGAATGACACTTGGAGAGTACCGGGAAGGCGATGTATTAATGCCTATCCTCTTAAAGAGCAACCGTGTGGACTCTTTCAAGATTAATGACCTGCGCACGCTTCCCGTGTTCGGTTCCAAGAACCTGACCACTACATTGGAACAAGTAGTGAGCGACTTCGATTTCTCCTATCAGTTCAGCAATGTGAAAGACTATAACCGGCAAATGGTAATGATGGCGCAATGCGATCCCCAAAGAGGCTATAATGCCGTAACAGCATTCAATGAAGTATGGACGCAAGTTCAGAAAGAGATAAACGTGCCCGAAGGTTACACCATGAAGTTCTTCGGAGAGCAGGAGAGCCAAAAGGAATCCAACGATGCGCTTGCCGCCAATCTCCCGCTCACGTTCTTCCTGATGTTCGTCACCTTGCTACTCCTATTCCGCACTTACAAGAAACCTACGGTTATCCTCTTGATGATACCGCTTATCTTCATCGGCGTAGTGTTGGGACTGCTCGTTATGGGTAAATCGTTCGACTTCTTTGCCATTCTCGGTCTGTTGGGACTTATTGGCATGAACATCAAGAATGCCATTGTATTGGTTGACCAGATTGATATTGAAACAAAGAACGGACTCGCACCGCGCAATGCCGTGGTTGCAGCAACCGTCAGCCGCATCATACCTGTGGCAATGGCTTCGGGCACAACCATTCTCGGCATGCTTCCTTTGCTGTTCGATGCCATGTTTGGCGGAATGGCAGCCACTATCATGGGTGGTTTGTTCGTTGCTTCCGCACTGACATTACTCATATTACCGGTAGCTTATTGCACCATGTTAAAGATTAAATAAACAAAGATATGATGAATCAACCTAAACATATAATCACCGCCTGCCTTCTCGCTTTCTCTTTGGGAAGTGTTGCACAAGATGCCCTTACCCCCGAAACATACCGTGAGAAGGTTTTGAATTACAGTCAGGTACTAAAGCAATCGAGACAACAAACAAGCGCATCCGTTGCAGGCAAGAAGATAGCCTACAAGGGTTATCTTCCCAAGCTGGACTTTGCAGCCGATGCCACTCTCGACCTGAAAGAACTGCAAGCATGGGACGGCGCGGAAGGCGAATACCGCAATCACACCTATTCCGGGCAACTCACCCTTTCCCAGCCGCTTTATGCAGGAGGAGCCTTGCAAGCCCAAAACAAAATAGCCGAGCAAGACCTCAAGTTAAGCGAACTGAGTGAAGAACTTACCTATGACCAGATAAACTATCAGGCGGATGCCGCATATTGGAACGCCTCGGCCTACCTTGCGCTTTTCAAGTCTGCTCAGGAATTCTATGATATTGTGAAAAAGCAACATGATGTTATCTCCGACCGTTTTGAGGACGGAATGATCTCACGTACCGACTTGCTGATGATCTCCACCCGTCTGAAAGAAGCCGAACTGCAATTACAGATAGCGGAAAAGAACTATACGCTTGCCATGCAGAAGCTGCATATATTGATGGGCATGGAACCTAATTCCCCTATGGAAGCATTGACAAACATCAATACAGCCCGGCCCCGGCCAACGCTTTTATCATTGAACGAAGTACTGGACCGCCGTGCAGATTACCTCAGCACCGGGGCAGACCTTGTTCGTCAGGAAGCAGTGCGCAAGGCAGCTATCTCCAAATATAACCCGCAACTCAACCTCAACGTAAGCGGGGGCTGGGGAAGCGCCGCCCCAAACATAGGATATGATCCTCAATGGAATGCCATGGCAGGAGTTTACCTCCGTGTCCCCATTTTCTATTGGGGCGAACGCAAGCAAACAAACTTGCAGAACCGTGCGCTCATCAACATAAAGAAGTTACAGCAAAGCTACGTAACGGACAATATCAACGAAGAGCTAAGCGGTGCATGGACAAAGATTACCCAAAGCGAACAGCAAGTGAACATTGCTATGGACAACGTAAAGTTCGCCCAAGAAAACCTAGACCTCGTCACCTTCTCCTACAACGAAGGAAAAGCTTCGATGGTGGACGTGCTCAGTGCACAACTGTCGTGGACTCAGGCACAAAGCAATGTAATCAACGCATATCTGGCGCATAAAATGGCATTAGCCGAGTATAATAAAGTGGTTTCCGCCTATTAATTTCCCCATTTTCCTGCACATATTTACCGTCCCACAATTGTGGGACGATTGTACCACAACCATGAGACGATCGTCCCACAATTGTGAGACGGTCGTCCCATATATGTGGGACGGTAAATTCATAAGGACGAACACACAAATCTTCCAAAGATAAATTATATTATTTCAGATAAAGAATATAAAATAATTAGTGCAATACCATATATGCATTCCTTTTTTTCGTAATTTTACGTTTTGAAATATATTCATGTAAGAGCAGGTAAAACCGTCCGCTTACATGCCAAACGGGATAAAGCCCCGCCACGAGACAGAAGAAAAGAAAAAATAATATATATAATGAATAACAGATGGAACTATCAACCTCCTACACATGAACAAACAGAAGCGGGCAGTGCCCTTGCAAAGGAGATTGGGATTCATCCCATTCTCGGCCGACTACTTGTGCAGCGCGGTGTCAGTACCGCAGACGAGGCAAAGAAATTCTTTCGTCCTCAGTTGAGCGATTTGCACGATCCATTCCTGATGAAGGACATGGACCTTGCCGTAGAACGCCTTAACCTGGCAATGGGAAGAAAGGAGCGTATTCTTATTTACGGAGATTATGACGTGGACGGAACCACCGCTGTGGCACTCGTCTACAAGTTCTTACAACAGTTTTATTCAAACATTGATTACTACATCCCCGACCGGTATAACGAAGGTTATGGAGTATCGACCAAGGGAGTAGACTATGCAGCCGAAACAGGTGTGGGGCTGATTATCGTTCTCGACTGCGGGATAAAGGCAGTGGAAGAAATTGCTTATGCCAAGGAAAAAGGAATAGACTTCATCATCTGCGACCACCATGTGCCGGATGAAGTGCTTCCGCCTGCCGTGGCTATCCTCAATGCCAAAAGGGTGGATAATACCTATCCTTATACCGATCTTTCGGGTTGCGGCGTAGGTTTCAAATTCATGCAGGCTTTTGCCATCAGTAACGGAATTATGTTCCAGCAACTCACTCCCCTGCTCGATTTATGTGCCGTGAGCATTGCATCGGACATTGTTCCCATTATGGGAGAGAACCGCATCCTTGCCTACCACGGATTAAAGCAGCTCAACGCTAATCCAAGTATAGGGCTGAAAGCCATTATAGACATCTGCGGACTGGGCGAAAGAGAGATAACCCTGAGCGATATTGTCTTTAAAATCGGTCCGCGCATCAATGCTTCGGGACGCATACAGACAGGAAAAGAATCCGTAGACCTGCTGATAGAAAAAGACTTTCAGGCAGCATTGGAAAAGAGCAACCACATCAACCAATATAACGAAACCCGCAAAGATCTCGACAAAAGCATGACGGAAGAAGCCAACAATATTGTAGACAATATTGAAGGACTTACCGACCGGCGCTCCATTGTCCTTTACAATGAGGACTGGCATAAAGGGGTAATCGGCATCGTTGCTTCCAGATTAACGGAGATATATTACCGTCCCGCTGTGGTGCTTACCCGCACGGACGACCTTGCTACCGGTTCGGCACGTTCGGTTTCGGGCTTCGATGTGTACAAAGCCATCGAGAGTTGCCGTGACTTGTTGGAGAACTTCGGCGGACACACCTATGCAGCAGGTTTGTCTATGAAAGTGGAGAATGTGGACGAGTTCACCCGCCGCTTCGAAGAGTTTGTTTCCAAAAACATCTTGCCGGAACAAACAAGTGCAGTGATTGACATTGATGCTGAGATAGATTTCAGAGACATCAGTCCCAAATTCTTCAGCGATTTGAAGAAATTCAATCCTTTTGGTCCCGATAACCACAAACCGGTGTTCTGCACGCAGCATGTGTATGACTATGGAACAAGCAAGGTAGTGGGCCGTGACCAAGAACATATCAAGCTGGAACTGGTGGATAACAAATCGAACAATGTGATGAACGGCATCGCTTTCGGACAGAGTTCGCAAGCCCGTTACATCAAGACGAAACGTTCGTTCGATATTTGTTACAGCATCGAAGAAAACACACATAAGCGCGGAGAAGTGCAATTGCAGATTGAAGACATTAAACCGACGGATTGAATGCCTATCAACAAATATTAAAAGAATTCTGGGGTTACGATTCGTTTCGTGACCTTCAGGAAGATATTATATGCAGTATCGGTGAGGGAAAAGACACACTCGGACTGATGCCCACAGGGGGAGGTAAGTCCATCACCTTTCAAGTCCCTGCATTGGCAAAGGAAGGTTTATGCATAGTCATTACTCCTCTTATCTCCCTGATGAAAGACCAAGTGCAAAACCTTCGCGGACGGGGTATCAAAGCCGTTGCCATTTACTCGGGCATGACACGCCAAGAAATACTCGTTGCACTTGAGAACTGCATCTTCGGAGATTACAAGTTCCTGTACATTTCACCCGAACGACTTGCGACAGACATCTTCCGCACCAAGCTCCGTTCCATGAAAGTGAACCTCATCACGGTAGATGAATCACACTGCATCTCCCAATGGGGATATGACTTCCGCCCGGCTTACCTGAAGATAGCCGAAATACGCGACCTCCTTCCCGGAGTTCCCGTACTGGCACTTACGGCAACAGCCACACCGGAAGTGGTGAAAGACATACAGGAACGTTTGCACTTCAAGGAAGAAAATGTGTTCCGCATGAGCTTTGAGCGAAAGAACCTTGCCTACATCGTTCGTCGCACAGAAAACAAGATGCAGGAAACCCTCCATATATTAAATAAGGTACAAGGAAGTGCCATTATCTATACCCGCAACCGCAAGCGCACCAAAGACGTTGCCGAAGTGCTCAATAAAGAAGGCATCACAGCCGATTTCTACCATGCAGGGCTGAGTAATGAAACTAAAGACCTCAGGCAAAAGAGGTGGCAAAGCGGAGAATGCAGGGTGATGGTTGCCACAAATGCTTTTGGTATGGGCATAGACAAGCCGGATGTGCGCATTGTTATCCATGTTGATTTACCGGACTCGCCGGAAGCGTACTTCCAAGAAGCAGGACGTGCCGGACGCGACCGCCAGAAAGCTTATGCCATAATGCTTTATTCCAAAACGGATAAGACTACTCTCAACAAACGAATTGCCGATACTTTTCCCGACAGGGAATACATCAAGCAGGTGTATGAGCATTTGAACTACTTTTATCAAATGGCAATGGGTGACGGACTGGGTTGCATATATGATTTCAACCTCGAAGAGTTCTGCCGCAAGTTCAAGCATTTCCCCGTTCCTGCCAACAGCGCGCTCAATATACTTACCCAAGCGGGATATATAGAATATACCGATGAGCAGGATAATGCTTCCCGCTTGATATTCACCATCCGCCGCGACGAGTTATATAAGCTCCATGAAATGGGAAAGGAAGCCGAGACACTCATTCAGGCAATACTGAGGGGTTACACAGGTATCTTCACGGATTATGCTTATATCCATGAAGACTCTCTCTCATTGCGCACAGGGCTGAGCCGCCAACAGATCTATGAAACTCTGGTAATGCTCTCCAAGCGCAGGATCATAGACTACATTCCACACAAGAAAACTCCTTTCATTATATATACACGGGAACGGGTGGAGTTACGCCATCTGGTAATAACCAAGGAAGTATATGAGGAACGAAAAGAACGCTATGCCGCCCGTATCAAGGCAATAACAGAGTATGCCGACTCGGACGATGCTTGCCGCAGCCGTATGCTTCTCCGTTATTTCGGTGAGAAGAACGAACATAACTGCGGACAATGTGACGTGTGCCTCAGCAAAAAGAAACATCCGTTAAAACAAAGTGAATTCGATAAGATAGCCGAACAAATCTATCAATTACTTGAAACCAAGACATTGACTTCGGCGGAGCTTGTGAAGCAGATTGACTTGGATGCCGACAGAGTATGTGAAGTATTGCAATACCTGATAGATGAAGAAAAGCTAACAATGAAAGACGGAATTATTGGAAAATAGAACAAATTACTTACTTTTGCAGTAAACTAAAAAATAACACACAATCATGGTCAATTTTCTTAAATCATTCTTCACAGGCAAGTCTGAAGAAGCTGAAAATGATAAAGCTAAAAACGAGAAAAAGAATTTCGAAATACTCAAATATGATGGGATAAGAGCACAGCGGATGGGCAAACTTGCCTATGCCATCAAGTGCTTTACCGAAGCCCTTGCCATCCGGAAAGATTTCGAAACCTGTAACTATTTGGCTACTGCCTATATCCAAAACAACCAATTAACGGAAGCTCGCGAAACGTTCAGGCAAATGGCAGAAATGGAAGAAGTAGATGCAGCTACCTATTTATCTCTTGCAAGCGTGTGCTACATGGAAGAAGATTATCAGGCAATGAAAGAAAGCTGCCAAAAAGCAATCGAGTTGGATAAAGAGAATGCAGCCGCTTTCTATCTGCTTGCCAAAGCCGACCGGGGATTAAAAAATGATCTCGAAGCCATTGCAAATCTGACAAAAGCCATTGTACTGCGTGAAGACTACATGGAAGCATACCTGCTGCGTGCCGAAGTTCTTAAAGAAATGAGGCAATACAAAGAAGCACTGGCAGACGTGGAAAATGTATTGAAACAAAACGCCGAAGAGGAAGCAGCCCTTTTGCTACGCGGAAAGATGAAGGAAGATGTAGATGCAGCCGAAGAAGCCATGAAAGACTACATCCGGGTAACAGAAATCAACCCTTTCAACGAACAGGCTTATCTTTGCCTGGGACAATTGCTAATCTCGGAAAAGAAATTCGACCAAGCAATCGCACACTTTGACGAAGCCATCGAAATAAATCCGGAGTTTGCAAAAGCATACCATGAAAGAGGACGTGCCAAGTTACTGAATGGTGATAAAGAAGGTTCTGTTGAAGATATGAAGAAAGCATTGGAGCTGAACCCAAAAGCGGAAGACAGCATCAACGGACAATATGACAATTTTGATAATCTATACGCTAACCAACCTCTATAATATAATGTTGTAAAGGCGAGCTTATTGCCGCCTTTACAACATATTCTTCATAATCTTATTAAATACTTCCTCCCTGTAATTACGGGCAATCGGAACTTTATACTCACCTATTCCCAGCATATTTCCTTCCACATTACTGATATGTGCAATATTCACCACATAGGATTTATGTATTTGCAGAAAATTACCTTCGGGCAAACACTCTAAGATATGCTTCATAGTGGAGCGAACCATTATCTTTCCCGAAAGGGTATAGATATAAACATAGTTCTCCTCCCCTTCCACAAAAAGAATTTCTTTCAGATAAATCTTCTTTATCTGGCGTTCATACTTTACAAAGATATGTTTATCCGCCTCAACAGTACCTTCTTCCTTTTGCACTGCATCATATACCTTGTTCACTGCTTTCAGGAACCGTTCGAAAGAAATTGGCTTCAGCAAATAATCGCTTACATTGAATTCATAACCTTTTAAAGCATACTGCTCATACGCCGAAGTAATAATCACCTTAGGAGGATTGGCAAGAGTTGCCAGTAAATCAAGCCCTGACAAATAAGGCATCTCTATATCCAATAACAACAAATCGGGTTGTTGGCTTTTTAACAACGTATTCAGTTGAATGGCATCCTCGCACACACCGGTCAGTTCAAGGAAGTCCACTCTTTCCACATAAGACTGCAAACCTTTACGTGCAACCGGCTCATCATCTGTTATCACACATTTTATAGTCATATCATTCATTTATTTCAATTATCAATATCGCCGTAAACTTCTCATCCGTCTTATCCACCTCAAAGATATATTTATCGGAATAAAGTAAGCTCAACCTTCTCCGCAGATTTTCCAATCCTATTCCTTTTCCGGTTTGTTTTCTATCTATCTCTTTGCCAATGGAATTTACGATTTCAAATATAACTTTTCCATCTTTCCATTCCATAAGCATATTCATATAATACTCTCCTCCAACATACTTAAAAGCATTTTCCACCAAAGGCAGGAAAAGCAAAGGATAGACTCGCTGTTTCTTCAATGCCGGAGAAAAGTTGATATGCAACGATAAGCGTTCACTTTTTCTTAAACTCTGCAACTTGATATATGTTTCAAGGTATTCTATCTCCTGCCGGATAGCCACAGTTTCCGTACCGCCATATAACTGATAGCGAAGTAAATCGGAAAGCATTTCCAATGTATGCCGTGGCACCTTATCCCCTTCTTCTATTTGTGAATATACAGTCTCCAAAGTATTAAAAAGGAAATGAGGATGATACTGTGAGCGCAAAAACTTTAGCTCCGTTTGCAACTTATCATTCTTCATCTGTTCCAACTGTAAACGTTCCTTTATCAAATCATCTTCTATCATCTTATTACGCATAATATGATAATATGAAAAAGCAAACAGAACACTGATTACACCGGGCACACTGGCGTCTCCGAATCTTATAGGATTATCATTCAAAGTCGGAGTAACCGATACTACCACACCTAAAGTCATGGTTATCAATAAAAGAGGAATTCCATATATCCGCATGAGATTCTTCGGGTTCTTCTCTAACTTATATGTTTTCTTCGCCCAATAGTGCAAAAAGGTAAAAACAATATAAGCTGCACACAAAGCAATCAGTGTTGTTTTCATTGCAAAATAAAAAGGCAATTCCCAGAAACGCGATTGCACAGGAATATCCATCACCAATCTGATACAGACAAACAGTGCGAAAGCATATACCAAAGGAATGAGCCAATTACTTACTTTATTCATGTTTACCATCTGTATCTATAATTAATCTGGCAGTAAACCGCTTTTCTGTTTTCTTAATCTCAAACTTATGTCTATCGGGATAAAGCAAAGCAAGTCTTCTTTGTAAGTTTTCCAAACCGATGCTTTGCTTGTTCTGTTTTCTTTCGGTATCAACAGAAATTGAGTTTCCTATCTCAAAAAGAATCTTACCTTTCTCCCAAGCCATAGATATATCCATATGGAATTCTCCACTGACATATTTAAAAGCATTCTCCACTAAAGGTAGGAAAAGTAAAGGGTAAACCCTTTGTTCTTTCAGAGTTGGAGAAAAATCTGTTTGCAGTATCAACCGCTCATTCACTCTCAACTTCTGTAAATTGATATAGGTTTCAAGATATTCTATCTCCTGCCGGATAGCCACAGTTTCCGTGCCACCATATAATTGATAGCGAAGCAAATCGGAAAGCATTTCCAACGTGCGGTGAGGCAACTCATTCTTTTCGTCGATCTGAAAATAAACAGTATTCAATGCATTAAACAAGAAATGAGGATGATATTGGGACTTCAGAAATTTTAATTCGGTTTGCAATTTATCATTCTTTATTTCTTCTATCAGTAAACTCTGGTCTGCATAATCCTTTTCGACTAACAAGCTGCGCAAGAATGTATAAAATGAGACTACACATAAAGTACAAACAACACACGCAATAGCCAAATCTCCGGCATTCCATCCTGCGCCGGTCAGCAAACGCGAACTAAACATCCCTATAACTGCAAACAATAAGGAAAGGAGGCACAGCACACCATATTCCAACCATAATCCTTTTTTCCACTTCCTGTTCCAAACAGTCCAACGATCCAATAACCAAACACTAAAATAAGAAAATAAAATGATGACTAAAATCTCTTCCAGCATGAATTTAAATGAGTTACCTTCCCAATAATATAAACGCAATGGGACGTCATTCACCAAGCGTATGCAAAGGAACGTAATCAGTGCAAACAAGACGGGCAACAACCATTTATAATACTTCTTCATCATAAGTGTCACAAATTTATTCTTTTACTCTCATCTATACTACTTTTACGCTTACTTTCTTTCACCTCACTACCTTTGTGAAAACGATAAGAAAATGAAATGCCGACAGTTCTTTTGTTATCCCTTTCTTTGGTATATGCCTGTTGGTGGGTTAATATCGCATCCATATCCCTCCGATAGGTATTTAACATGTCTTTAGCAAAGAAACCAAGCGTTCCCTGCCCTTTCCATATTTTCTTTTGAATGGCAAAATTCAGTTCTCCGCAAGATTTCACCAAAACCTGTCCGAAAGCCATACGCCCATTATAATATCCCGATAGCTCCGCTGTCCATGATTTAGCCAATGCAAACTGATTCGTACAATTAAACAACGGTGTTATCTTCTTATTAATTTCTATTCTTCCTTTCTCATGCCATCGATAACGGTTATAAGCCCCTATTACACTCAGGTTTGTATTCCACCAAGAAGTAATCGGCAGATTGGCAAAATTGATTTGTATTCCAGCATTTACATAAGAATCCATGTTATTAGTGGTAACGTAAACTCTGTAACTTTCGGAATCTTCATAACTTTTCACAATGGCATCATCTGTATGAAAGAAAAAGAGATTTGCCTGAAACCAATCTTTATACACATATCCTAACTGCACATTATCTGAAAAGGAGGGACGAAGCAATGTGTTTCCACGCTCATAGGTATAATCATCATGAATATACATGAAAGGATTCAAGTCACCATAGTTAGGACGGGTGATCCGTCTTCCATACGATAACTGCAAAGCATGATTATCTGATAATCTGTATTGCATGGAAAGGGTGGGAAACAAATGCACATAGTTTATTGTAAAGGAAGAATCGCGCTGTTCGGAATTTCCCCACTGGTTACCCCGAATGTGTGTATGTTCCAACCTTACACCCGCAGATAGTTTCCAACGATTATATTCAAAATCGGCTTGTATATAAGCAGCATTAATGTTTTCATCATAAGAAAAGCAAGAACCGAGCGATTGGTCCGTTTCCCAATCCGAAAGTAACGGACGAGCATAGCCTGCCGAATTACCTATTGTCACAAATGAAGTCTTTGCCCCGGTTTGCAACTTCGCATACTCTCCCAAAGGATAAGTAAAATTCACCTGACCGGTATATAAGTTTATCGTCCCTCCCATATCCCCTTTTAAAGTATCAGGCAAAAAGCTATACATGAGTTGCTTCTCTGTATATTTGTAACGGAAGTAATCGAAAGAAGCATTAAATTCTCCACCCTCCTTTCTCAATTGATGCACCAACGTTGTTCCAGCAGAAATATTATTCCAACTTTTCCTTCCGTTATTCAGAGTAGAGCCTAAAGCCCCTGCTTCGAGGAAGCCGGTTTTCATTTCTCCCGTACTTTTATGACTCGAAGCATTACCGCCAACAGAAACTCCCAAAGTTGTCCGCTCCGTTGCATAATAATCAAAACCTGCCCGGTAATTATGTGATGTATAATTAAATTCACGATACGAAACCTGATTCATACGGTCTTCCTGCCCTGTCCAAACACGATCTATCTGTAAATCATTCACATCTTTTCCTTTATAATAAGAATAAGTTAGATAAAGATTAAACTTATCTTCACGCAGATTTAAAGATGCACTGCCGAATCCTCTACCAAATTTCCATTGACTATAATTACCATTCAAGGATAAATTCATTCCTCTGAGCTTTATCTTTTTCGTGTGAATATCTATCAAGCCCGAACCTCCGCCGGCATCATAACGTGCACCGGGTTGTGTTATTAACTCTATTTTGTCTGTGGTCGAGGCCGGAGTAGCTTTCAACAGGTTAATAAGTTCCTCTCCCGAAAGATAAGTAGACTTTCCATCTATTAAAATACGGGCATCACTCTTACCATTCAGTATAATTGTCCCATCCGAATTTATCATAATCCCGGGCAATGAGGACAAAACATCATACATATTACCGGTACTTTGTGTAATGGAAGCATCCATCCTATAAACAGTTTTCCCGGGTTGCATCTCCACCAAGGGTAATTTAGCTGTTATTACTACATCCTGTAAAAACTGATCAGCTATCGAATCCGGCATGACTTGTGCAGCAGCCGGCAGACAACACAACATAAGTCCGATTAAATAATGTCTATTTATCATATTTTTTATTTCAAAGCTATCAGCATCTGTGCAAACAGGCAAATTAATGTGACGAACGTTCTTTTTTATGTGACTAAACGCTATTTAATATTTTCTTTAATTGTTTTCCATTGGAAATTTGTTCTTTTAAAAGTAATCCTTTATATTTGCCAATAATTTCCAAAGGAAATAATAAACAATATTCAATAACAAACAAAAGATATGGATATGAAGTATGTAATTATCGGTGGTGTAGCAGGAGGAGCAACCACAGCAGCAAGAATCAGAAGAAACGATGAAAATGCGGAAATCATCTTGATAGAGAAAGGGGAATATATATCTTATGCCAATTGTGGCTTACCTTATTATATAGGAGGTGTGATTGAAGAACGCGAGAAACTGTTCGTGCAAACTCCAGAAACATTTGGAAAACGTTTCAATACCGATGTACGTGTCAAATCGGAAGTCGTGGAAATTAATCCGGAAACAAAGGAAATAGCTATAAGAAAGAGCGATGGAGACGAATATCTTGAAAGCTATGACAAGTTATTGCTATCACCCGGAGCATCGCCTGTGCGCCCACCTCTGCCGGGTATCGATACAAAAGGAATATTCACTTTACGCAACGTTACAGATACAGACCGCATTAAAAAGTATATAGATCAGAATCAAGTTAAACATGCCGTGATTATCGGTGCGGGATTTATCGGATTGGAAATGGCAGAGAACCTGCATGCAGCGGGAGCAAACATCTCCATTGTAGAAATGGCTAATCAAGTGATGACTCCTATTGACTTCTCTATGGCTTCTCTAGTACACGAACATTTGGTACAAAAAGGAGTGAATTTATATCTGGAACAAGCAGTTGCTTCCTTTGCTTCTAAAGACGGAGAAATAGAAGTCACCTTTAAAAGCGGAGAAACCATTATGGCAGATCTCGTAATCCTTTCAATAGGAGTACGTCCCGAAACCAAACTAGCCAAGGAAGCAGGATTGGCCATAGGTGAAATGGGAGGTATAGTTGTTAATGACTACTTACAAACTTCGGATAAGGACATTTATGCCGTTGGTGATGCAATCGAGTTCCGGCATCCTCTTACCGGAAAACCTTGGCTCAATTATCTTGCTGTCCCCGCCAACCGCCAAGGCAGAATTGCTGCCGACAATATGGTTTTCGGCAATAAAGTATCTTATGAAGGTGCTATCGGCACATCCATAGCCAAGGTATTCGATCTGACCGTTGCCACAACAGGTTTACCGGCAAAGAGATTGAAACAGGCAGGTATAGAATACATATCCTCCACTACCCACTCCGGTTCTCATGCAGGTTATTATCCAAACGCACTGCAAATGGCAATCAAAATAACCTATGCACCTGAAACCGGAAAAATATATGGCGGACAGATTGTGGGTTATAGCGGAGTAGACAAACGCATCGACCAAATAGCCTTGTTCATTAAGCAAGGTAAAACCATCTATGACATGATGAAACTGGAACATGCTTATGCACCTCCTTATTCATCTGCCAAAGATCCTGTTGCCATTGCAGGTTATGTAGCAGGAAACATTCTTTCAGGTGCCATGAATCCTCTTTATTGGAGAGAACTGCTTGATGTAAACCCCAACGATGTTACCATTCTTGATGTACGCACTGCCGATGAACATTCGCTGAATTTTATCGAAGGTTCTGTTAATATCCCATTGGATGAATTGCGTGAACACCTTGATGAATTACCCAAAGACAAACCAATCTATACTTACTGTGCGGTTGGTTTGAGAGGTTACCTGGCAGCACGGATCTTGATGCAACACGGATTCAAAGATGTGAAAAACCTGATTGGTGGGTATAAAACTTACACAGCAGCTACCACCCCCATAAAGCTGCACAGGCATACACCGAAGGTTTTCACCGAATCAATCATCCAACCACAGCAAGTTGCCAACCTTACTACTCACGTTGTTAAGGTAGACGCTTGCGGACTGCAATGTCCCGGTCCAATTTTAAAAATGAAAAAGAGTATGGAAAACCTTGCCGAAGGCGAACGCATCGAAATGCAAGCCACTGACGCAGGGTTCCCGAGAGATGCCGAAGCATGGTGCCGAACCACAGGAAACCAATTCATATCCCAGCACTCGGAAGGAGGAAAATTTAATGTTGTAATAGAGAAAGGTGGCAAGAAATCATGCAACGCTGTTACTTCATGCGAAGGAAAAGGAAAAACTTTCATTGTTTTCAGTGATGATCTTGACAAAGTTCTTGCTACATTTGTCCTCGCAAACGGTGCGGCTGCAACAGGTGAAAAGGTTACGATGTTTTTCACTTTTTGGGGACTGAACGCTATCAAGAAAGTGAAGAAACCGAAAGTACGGAAAGACATATTCGGTAAAATGTTCGGTATGATGTTGCCTTCCAGTTCATTGAAGCTCAAACTTTCTAAAATGAACATGGGTGGAATAGGTAGCAAGATGATGAGATACCTCATGAAATCGAAAGGCATAGAATCACTTGAATCCCTTCGCCAACAAGCATTGGAAAGCGGAGTTGAGTTTATAGCCTGCCAAATGTCCATGGACGTTATGGGCGTGAAGCGCGAAGAATTGTTGGACGAAGTTACCATAGGCGGTGTTGCCACTTATATGGAACGCGCCAACCAGTCAAATATTAACTTATTTATATAAAGACCGGAAAAAATGAAATCAATATGTTTAATGAGAGACATCTACAAAGCATTGTCTGATTTTGAAAACAATTTTGAGAAAGTACATGGCGTCGGACTCAACGAAGCCATGGCACTTTGCAGCATAGGAGACGGAACTCTTTCATCTACCGAAATTTCAGAGAAAACAGGAATGAGCACTTCCCACACTTCCAAAGTTATCCGTTCCATTGAAGAAAAGGAATTGATAGTACGTGCTTTGGGAGATAAAGACAAACGTCAGATGTATTTCAACCTGAGCAAGAAAGGAAAAGAATGTTTGTCGGAAATGAAATGCGGAAGCGTGGAGATACCCGAGTTGTTAAAACCCGTCTTCGAGAAATTCTGTCAAGGAGATTAAGTGCAAATATACCGTTTGCTAAAGGAAAACATACGGAAGTTTAAGGAAAAACAACGGCATATATACACAAAAAGGCGTACACCTTTCTCTTGAAAGGTGTACGCTATGTATTTAAAAGAAGTAGAGCTTATATAAATAAGATGTAGACCTGTGCAAGAATCACAGGAATCTCTTCCGGGAAAGTTGAAAAGATAAAGATACTACATTTTCGGCAGAAATCCAAATCACTTGTCCATGGTAATCTCTCCCACGATGGAATGATTCATCATCTCCCTTATTTCATCTGCCGGAAGCCCGTGCCCCAGCAAAAACATCAATTTCGTTAAAGCAGATTCAGTAGTACTGTCATACCCACTGATAACTCCCGCCTGCAACAGTTGCAGTCCGGTTTCATATCTTGCCATTTCCACTGTTCCCGCACTACATTGGGTTATGTTGACAATGACAATTCCTTTGTCACTTGCTTCTTTCAACATATCAATAAACCACTTTTTGCGTGGGGCATTTCCCGAACCATATGTTTCAAGAACTATTGCCTTTAGCCCTTCCACATTCAGGGCGGCGGCAATGATATTCGGTTGAATACCCGGAAAAAGCTTTAATACCGCCACATCCGTATTCATGGAGAAATGGGGAATCAACGGTTTATCCACCTCGGGATAATGAATAAATGCCGGTTCATATTTTATATGTATTCCCGCCTCTGCCAGTGCAGGATAATTAAATGAACGGAAAGCATTAAAGTTTTCAGCGTTAATCTTCGTTGTGCGATTGCCACGCATCAAATGATTTTCAAAGAATATGCAAACTTCGGGAACCAGAGAACGTCCGTTTATCTTGGCGGCAGCAATCTCTATACTTGTCATCAGGTTTTCCTTTCCATCGGTACGTAACACCCCAATAGGTAGTTGCGAGCCGGTAAGAATAACCGCCTTGTTCAGGTTTTCGAGCATGAAACTCAATGCAGATGCCGTGTAAGACATCGTATCTGTGCCGTGCAAAATAACGAAGCCGTCATATTTTGCATAGTTCTCATAAATAATCTTCACTAACTCCGACCATGCTTCCGGGTCCATATCAGAAGAGTCTCTCGGAATAGCAAACTGATAGGAATCAATAGTAAAGTTAAACTTTTGCAATTCAGGAACGTATTTCTGTAATTGCTCAAAATTGAAATTTTCTAAAGCTCCGGTTTCAGGATTCTCAATCATGCCGATTGTTCCTCCTGTATATATTAACAATACGGAAGTATTTTCTCGCGTCATCATCGTTTCTTATTGCTTTTACTCTTGCAAAGATAGGCAAATAAACATATTAACCTAACAAATTGTCACAAATATATAAGCTAAAAGACCGGATAAAGCTCTTTTTACTTACCAATTCACACTGCTTCTACTATTAATTATTTGGGGTTTAGGCAGTTTACCTATACATTTATCACAAAAAAATCGAATAAAATGATAGATTGTTCAAAATAATTTCTACATTTGCATCACTATTACAATAAAGTAAGGACAATTTATGACAATGTACTATCCACATACAGTCACATCCATGTGTACGATGACCATGACCCCTCGGGGTTAATGGATAGTTATTGTGTATCTACGTGATTCACGCTTGCAAGCGCAAGCATCAAACATTAAATCAAATTCTTTTTTATATCAATATAACTTTCTTCCACAAGGAGAAAGTACCAAAATAGTTATTCAAATGAAAGTAATGAAATTCGGCGGAACGTCCGTAGGTTCCGTGAACAGTATTCTAAGTGTAAAGAAAATAGTCGAAGCTGAAAAAGAGCAGGTAATTGTAGTCGTATCCGCACTGGGCGGCATCACAGACCAGTTGATTAACACTTCCAAAATGGCAGCTTCAGGTGATATTTCCTATAAGCAATCTTTCATAACAATAGCCACCCGCCACATCAGCATGGTAAAAGAGTTGATACCGTCGGGCGAGAAACAAAGTCAATTATTGGCGGAAATAGGTTCATTGCTTGATGAACTTCAAAATATATTCAACGGCATCTACCTGATTAAGGATTTGTCTACCAAGACTTCCAATACTATTGTCAGCTATGGTGAACGTCTTTCTTCACGCATTGTGAGCAATGTAATCGAAGGAGCCGTTTGGTTTGACTCACGCAAATTCATCAAAACAGAACTGAAACACTCCAAACATATAGTAGATACCGACCTGACAAACAAACTTATCCGTGAAACGTTTGCCGAACTGCCTCAGGTGTCTTTAGTTCCCGGCTTTATTTCCAGTGACAAGATTAACGGTGATGTTACCAACTTGGGACGCGGTGGTTCAGACCACACGGCATCTATCCTCGCAGCAGCCCTCGGTGCTTCCGTTTTGGAAATATGGACAGACGTGGACGGCTTCATGACTGCCGATCCGAAAGTTATCTCTACTGCATACACAATCAACGAGTTAAGTTACGTGGAAGCAATGGAGCTTTGTAACTTCGGTGCGAAAGTGGTTTATCCGCCCACCATATACCCGGCATTCCACAAGAATATTCCAATCAAGATAAAGAATACGTTCAACCCGGAAGCAGACGGTACATTCATCACCAGCGGAAAGTCGCACAACGGAAAGGCTATTAAAGGTATTTCGTCTATCAACGATACCAGCCTGATAACCGTTCAGGGACTTGGTATGGTAGGTGTTATCGGTGTAAACTACCGCATCTTCAAAGCATTGGCAAAGAACGGTATCAGTGTATTCCTTGTTTCTCAGGCTTCTTCCGAGAACTCTACTTCCATCGGTGTGCGCAATGCCGATGCCGAGCTTGCCTGCGAAGTGCTGAACGAAGAATTCGCCAAAGAAATAGAAATGGGAGAAATTACCCGCATCACAGCCGAAACAGGACTGGCAACAGTGGCAATCGTGGGTGAGAACATGAAGCACACTCCGGGTATTGCCGGAAAGCTGTTTGGAACACTGGGACGTAACGGTATCAATGTGATAGCCTGTGCGCAAGGCGCTTCGGAAACAAATATCTCTTTCGTTGTGGATTCACAGTCTTTGCGTAAATCGCTGAACGTTATCCACGATTCATTCTTCTTGTCGGAATACCAAGTGCTGAACTTGTTCGTTTGCGGTGTAGGAACCGTGGGCGGCAGCTTGCTCGAACAAATCAACATGCAACAACAGAAGTTGATGCACGGCAACGGTTTGAAACTGAATGTAGTAGGTATTTCCGATGCAGAAAAGGCTATCTTTACACGCGAAGGCATCGACCTGAGCAACTACAAGGAGACATTGAAAGAAAAAGGAATACCGTCTAACCCGCAGGTATTGCACGACGAGATTCTGAAAATGAACATCTTCAACTCCGTATTCGTTGACTGTACGGCAAGTCCCGCCATTGCCGATTTATATAAAGACTTGCTTTCACACAACGTCTCGGTAGTGGCAGCCAACAAGATTGCCGCTTCTTCCAAATACGAGAACTATCAGGAGTTGAAGCAGATTGCCCGCCATCGTGGTATCAAGTATTTGTTTGAAACAAACGTAGGAGCCGGATTGCCAATCATCAACACGATTAATGATTTGCGCAACAGCGGTGACAAGATAGTTAAGATTGAAGCGGTGCTTTCGGGTACATTGAACTACATCTTCAATAAAATCAGTGCGGACATTCCTTTCAGCAAAACCATCAAGATGGCGCAGGAAGAACGTTATTCCGAACCCGATCCGCGTATCGACCTCAGCGGAAAGGACGTTATCCGCAAGCTGGTTATCCTTGCCCGTGAAGCAGGATACAAGATTGAACAGGAAGATGTGGAAAAGAACCTGTTCGTGCCAAACGAATTCTTTGAAGGTTCGTTAGAGGACTTCTGGAAGAAAGTGCCTACTCTCGATGCCGCATTCGAAGCCAAACGCCAAGTATTGGAAAGTGAAAACAAACACTGGCGTTTCGTTGCCAAGTTCGAAAACGGCAAAGGCTCTGTCGGTTTGCAGGAAGTAGACTCCAAACATCCGTTCTACGGACTGGAAGGAAGCAACAACATCATCTTGCTGACAACAGACCGTTACAAAGAATATCCGATGATGATACAAGGCTATGGCGCCGGAGCAAGTGTAACCGCTGCCGGAGTATTTGCCGATATTATGAGCATCGCGAACATTTAATAATTATTCCATGAAACATATAATCATATTAGGAGACGGAATGGCCGACTGGCCTGTGAAGTCACTTGGAAATAAAACCCTCTTGCAGTATGCAAGAACTCCTTATATGGACATGCTTGCCCGGATGGGACGCACCGGGCAACTTTCCACAGTTCCCGAGGGCTTTCATCCGGGAAGCGAAGTAGCCAACATGTCCGTGATGGGCTACAACCTGTCGAAAGTATATGAAGGACGCGGCTCTCTTGAAGCAGCCAGCATCGGGTACGATCTGAAACCCGGTGAAATGGCTATGCGCTGCAACATCATCTGCATAGATGGTGATGTAATCAAGAATCACTCTGCCGGACACATTTCTACCGAAGAAGCAGACGAACTGATTCAATATCTGCAAGAAAAGCTGGGCAACGACAGAGTGCATTTCTATACAGGAGTGCAATACCGCCATTTGCTTGTTATCAAAGACGGTAACAAGAACTTGGATTGTACTCCTCCCCACGATGTTCCACTCAAACCTTTCCGTCCGTTAATGGTAAAGGCTACCAAGCCCGAAGCGGAAGAAACGGCGGAACTCATCAACGACTTAATCCTAAAGTCGCAGGAGCTACTGAAGAATCATCCCGTTAACCAAAAGCGCATTGCCGAAGGCAAAGATCCGGCAAACAGCATTTGGCCGTGGAGCCCCGGCTACCGTCCGCAAATGGAAAAGTTGAGCGACATGTATTCCGGCATAAAGAAAGGAGCGGTTATCTCAGCCGTTGACCTTATCAACGGAATCGGTTACTATGCGGGCTTGCGCCGTCTGCATGTGGAAGGAGCAACAGGACTGTATGACACGAATTATGAAAACAAAGTAGCCGCCGCCCTCGATGCATTGAAAACCGACGACTTTGTTTACCTGCACATAGAAGCCAGCGATGAAGCGGGACACGAAGGAAACGTGGAACTCAAAATAAAAACCATTGAGAACCTCGACTCACGTGCGGTTGGTCCTATCTATGAAGCAGTGAAAAACTGGGATGAACCGGTAGCCATTGCCGTACTGCCCGACCACCCCACTCCCTGCGAACTCCGCACCCACACTTCCGAACCTGTTCCTTTCCTCATCTGGTATCCGGGAATAGAACCCGACACTGTGCAGACTTACGACGAATTCTCCGTAAAAGAAGGAGCTTACGGATTAATGAAAGAAGATGAATTTATAAAAGAGTTTTTGAAATGAAATATTACAGCACCAACAAACAAGCACCGATAGCCGACTTGCAGGAAGCAGTCGTTAAAGGTTTGGCATCGGATAAAGGTCTGTTTATGCCGGAGAGGATTAAACCACTCCCCGCAGAGTTCTATGAAAACATAGACAAACTATCCTTTCAGGAAATAGCTTACCAAGTAGCCGATGCTTTCTTTGGAGAAGACATTCCGGCAGAAACGTTGAAACAGATTGTGTATGACACATTGAGTTTCGATGTTCCTTTGGTAAGAGTCAAAGACAACATCTATTCGTTGGAACTGTTTCACGGCCCCACCCTTGCATTCAAAGATGTAGGCGGACGCTTCATGGCTCGCTTGCTGGGTTATTTCATCCGCAAACAGGGACAGAAGAATGTCAACGTATTAGTTGCCACTTCGGGAGATACGGGAAGTGCCGTTGCCAATGGCTTCCTCGGTGTAGAGGGCATTCATGTATATGTGCTCTATCCCAAAGGGAAAGTAAGCGAGATACAGGAAAAACAATTCACCACATTGGGACAGAATATCACCGCGCTGGAAGTGGACGGAACGTTCGACGACTGCCAAGCCCTTGTCAAATCCGCATTCATGGATAAGGAACTGAACGAACACCTTTCGCTCACCTCTGCCAACTCCATCAATGTAGCCCGTTTCCTTCCGCAAGCATTCTACTATTTCTATGCCTATGCACAATTAAAGAAAGCAGGCAAAGCAGACAACATGGTGGTTTGCGTGCCAAGCGGAAACTTCGGAAACATTACCGCCGGATTGTTTGGTAAACGCATGGGACTGCCGGTGAAACGTTTCATTGCCGCCAACAACCGCAACGACATATTCTATCAATATCTGCAAACGGGCAAATACTCGCCCCGTCCTTCCATTGCTACCATAGCCAATGCCATGGACGTAGGAGATCCGAGCAACTTCGCCCGTGTGCTCGACTTATACGGAGCATCCCACGAAGCTATCAGCAAGGAAATAAGCGGAACGACTTATACCGATGAGCAGATTCGCGAAACAGTGCGCAACACGTATAACGAAACTCATTATCTGCTCGATCCTCACGGCGCTTGCGGTTATCGTGCCCTGAGCGAAGGCTTGAAAGAAGGTGAAACAGGTATATTCCTCGAAACAGCCCATCCTGCCAAGTTCCTCGACACAGTGGAAAGCATCATCGGCACGAAAGTGGAAATCCCTGCCAAGCTGCAAGAGTTTATGAAAGGAAAGAAAAAGAGTTTACCGATGAGCAAAGACTTTGCCTCTTTCAAGGAATATCTGATGAGTATTTAATCCCCTTTGCCACATGCTGAACAGTAATCTCTTTGTAGAAAAGATACGCAAGAAAGAATATGATATGGATAACCACTATTATCCATATTGTATTCCTTCCATTGCGAAGTTTGAAGAGATACCGTTCTCAAAGCCCGTCACATTCTTTGTTGGAGAGAATGGCATGGGCAAATCCACCCTCATCGAAGCCATTGCCATAAAAGCAGGTTTCAACCCCGAAGGAGGTTCCCGCAACTTCAACTTCCACACAATGGATTCGCACTCCTGCCTGCACGAGAACCTTGTGCTTGCACGCACCCACCAGAAGAACCGCGACGGATATTTCCTTCGTGCCGAAAGCTATTACAACGTAGCATCGGAGATAGAAAGGCTCGATGAAGTGAGAGGTGGCGGACGTCCTGTAAAAGAATATTACGGAGGAAAGTCTCTCCACGAGCAGTCACATGGCGAAAGTTTCCTTTCCCTTGTTCTCCACCGCTTCTATGGCAACGGACTTTACATCCTCGATGAGCCCGAAGCCGCCCTTTCCCCTGCCCGCCAACTCACCCTGTTGGCAAGAATTCACCAACTGGTAAAGCTGAATTCGCAATTCATCATCGCCACCCATTCACCCATGCTCATGGCTTATCCCAATGCCGATATTTACCAACTGGATGAAACAGGCATCAACCCCATTCAGTACGAACAGACGGAGCATTACAGAATCACCAAATACTTCCTGAACAACAGGGAGGATATGTTGAATAAATTACTGTAACATCATTCTCCCCTTTCATTCCTTTCACAACTTCCCGAAACTGCTTGTAGCAAGACAATACAGATGAAAGCAGAGCCTGTTTTTCTGCTTTCTTCCGCTTTCAGTGCTTTCATAAACAAGCAATACGCAAGTGGGGATGTGTCAATAGTAATTTAACTCCCCTCTTGAGCTGCTCTTTCTACACATCGTTTTAACATAAGGTTTTATCTCTTATTTCCCCTCCTTATGGAGGAGGGGCAGGGGTGGTGATAGGAAAGAATACCTTTAAAACACCGGTAAATAAGTATTTATTGTCTACCACCACCCCTAACCCCTCCTCAACAAGGAGGGGAAATAAGAAAGGAAAGATGTGTAAAAAGAGTAGCTCCTGAGAGGGGAGTTAAAGATACTTTCTTCACAATAAATATTTGTAAACAATTTACTTGCACCTTCATTTTCTTTTCGTACCTTTGTCTCATTCTTTCCTCCTTCATGGCGATGGGTAAAAGGTGGAGAGATGTTTATTACGTAAACTTGAGTGTTTGAAGATATTATTCCTGTTCCAAAGTCACCACTATTTTTGTCACAGGATAATAGGAACAGACACTCACGTAGGATTGTTATATATACCATTATATATATACGATTTGCGTGAGTGTGCTGCGACTATTATTGTGACAGGGTTGTTGTGGTGACACCCGGAACAGATAATAGGAACAGTGCCTCGCGCATTTTTTCTATTATCCGGTAATCACTTCACCAGTTCCCACACTCCAATAATAAAAAACAGTCTTGACAGGGAATTTCGGACTACAAAACATTTAATACCCCCATGAGTGAAAACCTGTTGATTTACAGCTTAATGCTAACGGTTACTATTGGCGTTCTTTTCCTGTTATACCAAAACTATAAAATAAGATTGAAGGAGATAAAAATAGAAAGGAACTACAGAGCGATGGACGTATACAATGAAAAATTATTCGGATTACTGGATAAAATACTTTTCGCTCTCCCCGGAGAAGTATTCATCCCTCACGCCGATGAAGAAAACCAAAGCTTTGAAGTGCAAGAACTGGTAAACGAATACCTTGAAACCATACTCGACATTTATGATACATGCGGCACTTATTGCTGTAACTCCCATTTTCCCGAAGAGCAATTAAAGGAGGAGTTCGGGAAATATATCTCCTTTCTCAAAAAAGACAAAACATTGAACGAAGTTATCAAAGCACAGCCCGGTTATTATAAAGGCATAGAATATTTGTTAAAGACCTGCTCTTGATATTTCATTTTTTCCCGTCATTTTTAGTTCCTCACAGTTGTGAAGAAGTTTGCGCACAGCTGTAAGGAAACTTCCTCATAACTGTGAGGAACTTTCCGCATAATTGTGAGGAACTAAAAATATGCTGTTATTTGAATATAATTATCCTTGTGATTGTTATAATTAACTGCACAATTGTCATTGTTGACTTATCCGTTTTTACCTTCAACTGATCATTTAACCAAACATCTTTAAAAAAGGATTTTACATAATCCAAAAAAACAAATTCTTTCATTCAATCTAAATTCTTTGATTTGCATAATCTAATAAAATCATAATAACATAAAAGTAATTAGTATGAAAATGACAAAGACAGAATTTGAAAGAACGTATTCAAATCAAACAAATCCTACTTTAGTTGGCTCATTAAATCAACTGTCACATCTTATTTTCTCTACTCCTAGCAATAAAGAAATAGAGAATATTAAAGCCTCTATTGCCCAGCTTGAGCAAAAAGGTTTTTCAACAGAACAAATCGTTAGTATACTGATAGGAGTTGACTACAATGACCAATATCTTATCATTACTTCCGATGCCAAAAAAGAACTAATATTATTTTGTACTCGACTACAGACAATATCAAAGTACATTATTCAGTGTAAAAACAGTCACCCCGGATGTTATATTCAGTCAAGTGCTTCGGACCCACATAAGAACGGGAAGCATACACTTTTCATGACTTATTCCAATAAGACAAAATGGGCTTTCAAAGATAGATCACTTCACGTAGACAATGCTTTCGTTGGAAAAAATGGAATTATTGCATACTTAAACGGATTTATCACGGAAAAGAAAAATCAACTTCCTATATTAAATATTTTCCCGGAAGACAAAATGGAAGAATTTGTGATAAAAGAAAATGAGTTGAATGAAGAATCCGGAAAACTTTTTTTCAAAAAATTAGGTATGTTGGAATGTATATCCCAATTAATCGGTGCGACAGATCTCCATCATGATAATATAATGCCAACAAAAAATGGTCCTTTAGTTATAGATGCCGAATGTGCCTTTTACGACTTTGGTGCCGAGACTTATATCAAGTTGGTATTATATTGCAACACTGTACATCTAGGTAAGGACAAAGCTCTTTCGTATTTTGAGATAGGAAAACAACCCGCATTAGATGTATTAGGAAATGAAACGATTACAACTTCTTTCAATGAGGGGTATACGTCAATGAAACGTATACTACAAGATATAGAAGAAACAAAATTCAAAAAGGATTTACCCCCTATCATCTCAAGAATAAATAAGATCAGAATAGTGCCATGGGCAACACCCGATTTAGCGGAAAAGCTGAATCAATTCTATACTAAGGAATACAAGATTAATGATTTTAAAGAAAGTGACATAATGAAACCGTTAATAGAGGTAGTGAGGACATTGTTCGGTAACGGAGTAAAATTTGAAAATCAAATCTTAGCAGAGAATGATTATATTGCAAATATAGTATTTCAAGCCTTTAGTGAGGGTACTATTCCTGCATGGGAAATAGAAATACCTGTTCAAGGGGATAAATCTACTATACTCCTTAATGATAACATTGTTGGAACAATCAAATTCGGACATCAGACTATTGTTGATTATATTGTTGATGCAAGAAAAGAAATTATAGAGAATGGACAAAAGGCTTAAACATCATATACGTTAACTTAAGTACCCAATCGGTCAAGCCGGCAACGACAAATGTGTGGTTCATTATAACCCATGAAAGCACTGAAAGCGGATGAAGGCAAAAAAGTAATTGTCCTTTCATCGCTTTCGCTTTGCTGCAAAGGGTTACAGCAAACTGTGAAAGCAATGAAAGGACAAAACAATAAATGTACGAATAAGAGTTATTTCACTGAATCAGGCTCCAACTCGAACCCGAAATACTGCCCTTTCCTTGTGGCGGGAACTCCGTTCTTCATCCACGCAGGCATGGGAGCACCTTTCAGGTAATGGTCGAAGAACTGTTGCAAACGAATGGATAAATCCTTTTTGTTGCGACGTTCCACCAAATTGTGCGCTTCATTATTATATTGCAGCATCCACACTTTTTTACCCAAACGGCGCAAGGCAGTGAAATACTCGATTCCCTGATACCAAGGCACTGCTCCGTCTTTATCATTGTGCATGATAAGCAAAGGTGTCTCCACTCGGTCTGCCTTAAACAAAGGTGAGTTGGCAATATATAACTCCGGTGCTTCCCACAAGCTGCGCCCTATGCGGCTCTGTGTATGCTCGTACTGGAACTGGCGACATTCGCCGGACTCCCAACGGATACCTCCGTAGGCACTTGTCATATTGGAAACGGGTGCGCCTGCCCCGGCTGCTTTAAACATATTGGTTCTTGTTACCAGATAAGCCACCTGATAACCTCCCCAGCTCTGTCCCTGAATAGCCACGTTGTCACGGTCTACCCAAGAGTTCTTGCACAGGTTTTCCACACCGGACACAATGCAGTTGTAGGCCGACTCGCCCGGAATGCCTGTATTGTACACAATATCGGGCACAAAAACAAGATACCCTCTGCTGCAATAGAATGGGATATTGATAGTGGAACGGCTTGGAGCCGGCTCATAATAATCATACAATGTATTGGATTTCCTCTCGTAGAAATAGAGAATCATCGGATATTTCTTTGTCACATCAAAACCTTCGGGCTTATAAAGAATGCCTTTTAAGGGAGTTCCGTCGAAAGCTTCCCACGAAACAAGTTCGGGTGTTCCCCAAAGATATTCTTTCATTTGCGGATTGATGTCGGAAAGGCGTTGTTCCTGCTTCCACATGTTGCGGGTGACATATATATCGGGGGAAGTATTGAAATTGGCTTTCCGGTAGATATACACCTCGGCATCGGCTGCTTTCTTTAATCCCGAAAAAGAATATCCATCCAATATACACATAACCGGAGCATTCTCTTTACCCACCTTTACCGTAGTAAAACCATTCTTCTTTGAGCCTTCATCAAAGACGGTCAGCAGAAGTGTTTCCTGCGGACGGATGAATTCTTTCTGCCAACTGATTTTCTCTTTCGTATCCACATAACGGAATGTATGCTTGTTCTTTCTTCCGTTACCCTGTGTGAGATTGATAACAGAAGCACCATTGGGTGTAATTTTCCATATATCATAGCGGTCGTAGAGCAAGACCTCCTTATCTCCTTCCGTCCACCCTGCCATTCCATAAGGCGATACAAACATCGGTCTGTCAAAATCTTCTTGTTCAAAAGCCACTCCGCATTTATCCGTCAGGCAAGTTTGCTTTCCGCTTTCTACATCGTAGCTGTACCACTGTTTGTCGTTGCCGAACCACAGCAAATATTTTCCATCGGGCGAAGGATACACATCACTCCAGATGCGCTTTGCCACAGGCTTCTTTGTCCCCTTTTCCGCATTGAGCAACCAAATATCCTTTTGTCCGGCTCCTTCCCAGTTGGCTTCCACTTTATAGGGAGTGTAATCCAAAGCAAGCATCCATGAGGAATTACCTCTATCCAGCGGAACAATGTTTTCCCAGCGTTTCACAGTAAGCGGAGTCAGTTCACCCGCTTTGTTCAAATCAATATAGGAAAGATATGTTTTCTTCAAATCCCTTTGTTTACGGATAAGCTGCATGGGTTGCAGGTCGGGATCGGCATAATGCCACACATCCAAAGCTGCGGTTTCAAAGTCCACAATCGTAGTATCTTTGGGAGGTATAACGGGAGCAATGCCGATAAACAACCTTTTTCCATTCTCACCAAACCACGGTTTCGCATTCTCCGTCAACGCCCACCCTTGCGGCATCTTGCCGGGGTATTTTGCACTGTTAATCAAGACCGAAACTTCCTTGCTTCCTTTTGTATGCAGATAAAGGTCACAGCGTTTGCTTCCACTTGTCAGAGTGTCTTTTGATGCAAGGAAAGTCATCTTTGTCCCTGAAACATCAAAAGCAGGCAAAGAATAAAAAGCCAATCCCTCCGAAAGGCAAACAGGCGAGAGTGAGGGCAACTCATATACATTGACACAATTAGGTATTTCTTTTTTCTTCTTGGACGGCATAACCACAGTTACCAGCCGGTCGCCCTGTCTGTTGAAAGCATAGTCTTTTACATACATCATAGTGTCCAGACGTGCTGTGGCGAATTGGTAAAGAACCAAAGACGAGTCCGACCTCCCAAATGCCACATAAGGTGCACCGAGTTCACCCATCTTATAGGATTTAATCTTGGCAAACTTATGCAACCGTCCCTGTTGCAAATCAATAACCGCCAATGAATCTTGCGGAAGTTTATCACCTTTTTTCTTTTTTATCTTAGCTTTGCGTACATCCTGATAGAATGGTTTTATCATGCAAACGGCATATTTCCCTTCAGGAGTAAATGCGAGTTTATACCCCCGGTCAATAATCAGTTCATTATTATTCTTCAAATGGCGGATAACCAACTTTCCGTCACCCTCTTGCGGTTCAACCACATAAGAAACGAACTGTCCGTCGGCAGTAATCTGCGGAGCAACAACAGACTTCCAATCATCATACACCGAGTGGTCGAGTGCTTTTTTCTGCGCCCATGCAGGAAATATCATAAGAGCCAATGCACCCAGTAAAAGGTATTTTTTCATATTATCAGTTTTAAGTTTGCTAAAATAAAGAAACTTTCATCACAAAAGAGCTCATGATGAAAGTTTCTTTTCATAAAAGATAGAATTTATCTTGTTACCACCAATCAGTATAAGGTTTAACTCCGGTTATCCGAAGAACTCCCATCCGTTTATACTTTTCAGGAGAATGAACTGGAATCAAATAAAGAAGTGCTCTTCTGTCATCTGTTGTTATGGTCGTTGAGCTTTCATCATCCCAATCTATCACGAAAGAATCTTGTGTGACAAACTCAACAGAACGTATCAAATCATCAGTCTGATTATTCTTTTGTGCACTATTTGCAAGATTTGAAGCGTTACTGCCTTCTGTTGTCGAATGTGTACAAGTATACACATAATCTTTAGTCATATCCAATTTCGTTTTCCAAGTAGCAGAATAATTGCTTCCTGAAGAATTGGAATAATAAGCTATTGAATTTAAATAAGCAGGTTCTCCACTTGCATTGGGTACAATATAAAGTCTGAAATATTTCAGAGTTCTTTTATAAGTAGTTAACACATTCTCCAAAAGACTATATGCTTCCAATTGGTCTTCCGAACAACCCTCACCCGGAACTGTTGGAGACATATACATTCCATTAAAATCCGTTCCTTCGGTAGCAGCTTTAAAATAATTAGCAACCGGCTCTCGTGTGGTAAATGTTACTTCTTCACCATAATTGATTCCGTATTGGTTGGTAACATAAGCACGAACATAATATTTAGTGGAAGGAACCAAGCAGAATAATTGAAGCGCATCAAACTCTCCTACTTTATTGAAAGAAGCATCTGCCTTAACATGATCACCCGCAACAGTAGGTGCGGTCTTTGTACCCCAGCAAATACCGACTTCGGTTACAGGAACGGATTTCAATCCCAAACTAAGCACTTCACCACCGATAAATGCCCTATGAGCAGTAATGTGCGTAGTAGCAACCGTGGAAATAAGAGCTTTGTTACTCAAAGTCAACACTGTAGTTTCTTCACCATAAGATACTCCATTTTTATTCTTCGCATACGGACGAACATAATATTTCGTATCTCCATCCAAATCTGCTATCACTGATTTCACTGTACCGTCTCCCTCACCAAATTTCTTCACGGTATTCTTTTCTACCGTTGGTTTGGTTTTCGTTCCGTAAGCTACACCATATTCCAATATTGGCAACTCAGTACCCGATGTTGCGGTTACTTCCGCATCAAAGCTGTCACCTGTTATATTATCTGTGGTTAATGACAACACAGGATCGGCATATTTAAGAGTAGTAAAAGAATACGATGCACTGTAAACAGTTCCACCGGAATAGGTGGCATAGGCAATAACATAATATTCCGTATTGTCTGTTAACTCTGCCAAAGCAGTTTCTTCGGGATCTTTCGACACATCCAATTTGACAACCGTTCCTTTTTCCAGACTCAAATCTTCGGACTCTCCGTAAATAATACCATAATCGCTTACTTCAATGCCTCCGTCAATCAACATTTGCGAAACCACAACGGCCGTAGTTGTTTTGATTGTTTTCACTTCATTAATACTGGTTACAGGTTTTCCATGCGCCATAGTTGTGCATTGTTTCTGCTCACCATAAATAATTTCACCCGCACCATTGCGTGCATATGCTCTGACATAATAGGCTGTACCTTCTTCCAAACTTGTAAGGTTGCTCGTAAACTCTCCTGCACCGTTGCCGTCCGTTGTATGAGAATTCTTCACTGTCGGCATTGGAGATGTATTCCAGCACACTCCCCTATCTTTGGCATAGCCGGTGATTATTTCACCGCCACACACAGCACTGTCGAAAGTAATATTCTTTAGATTGCCGGTTACTATCGTAACCGGTTCACCATTATCTTCCTCATCATCCTTGCACGAAACCAAAGTGAGTAACGAGCCGACAACAAGCAATAACAATAATCTTATATATTTATATTCCTTCATATCTTAATCTTATTTTTGTTGTAATTGTCCTGCAATATAAAGTTCTTCATCGTCCACTCTATACAAACCTCCTATATTTCCGGTTAATCCGGATGTCTTGTTAGGTGCCCAGTCTATGCGGAATGTATGAGGAGTAATCTTTGATTTCACAGACTCACTCCAATTTGAACTACTATATTTAGAATATTCGATAGTACAGAAGAAATCGGGTATCGGCCTTAAGAAAGGTTCTTGTCCTCTTTCGTTGCTGCTGCCACTCTGTTCTCTATCCAAGAAAGTTATTGTTCCGTCATCATTTGTCTGGTATGTATAATTCCATGTTGCATTATACTCTTTCCCTGCCGAGTTAGCATATCGAACTACCAAAGTAAATTGCGGTTTTCCACTGGTTGCATTCTCTGTAAAAGCGCAGGTTACATATATAATTGTACGGCTATTACCCTTCAATGCATTGTAAGCCGGAGTATAAACCAGATCCATAAACTTCTGCGGAATAGTACCCTGCATGGTATTAGCATCCACATATAATTTTGTAAATGTTTGGTTAACACCAAAGTTCAACGGATAAGGAGGAACCTCATTGTCGAATACATCGTATGTGCCCTTCTCACCTACCATGACATAGCATTTCTTGCTTTCGTCCCAAGTCATTCCCGAAAACTTTTCCCCTAATAACTCTATAGGATCAAAGAAATGAACATCACTCGTTTGTCTTTCACCCGTTAAATATTGGAAATCAAGATAAGAACCGACCGATTCCTCAATAATATTATTATCCTTATCCATATAAGCGAATTCGGTTTTACGTGAGTTAGGCTTTGTCATCAGTTTAGTTTCTCTCACTTGTATGGAAGGAAATTTATTATTGTCCAAATAATCATTCAAGCCATTGAATACTGATTTTAAACCTCCTTTAGATACCCATTCAACCTCTTCGGGAGTAGCCGGTTCCATGTAGGCAGTACACGAATTATAGTTTCCCCTTAAATAGATTTTCCCATTATCAACTTTAATAAAACTGAATTCAAAATCAGATTTCAATCCCTCTCCTTTATCACCTCCGTTCAAATCCTTTTGAGGATCTGCCAAAACATGGAGATAAGTATATGTATCAAACAATATAGAAGGAGCCAGCAAAGATTTAATGCGATAACTTGACTCTTGGGGTATCTTAGAAGTTTCTCCGGCACTGTTGATGTCATAATCCAAATCTGATAACATGGTAACACGGTTAGGAGAATTAAAAGACAACCAAAAGCGATACCCTCCCCCAAGTTCGGTATTAACCGATAAGAACCAACCGTTAGGAGAAGAGTCCAGTATATCCTGATACTCGTTCATCGTTTCATGCAAGCGGTCATCAGGAGATTGCTGAAAAATGTTATCTTCCATCTTTTCACATCCTGTCATAAACAGAAGCCCGCATAATATATATATTAATTTCTTTTTCATAGATTAATTCTTTAAAATTAATTAGCTTCACTTACTACACTATTAATAGCATCTTGAACTAAAGACACTAATCCTTTTTCACCATCATGGTCATAGAAATCAACTCCCCAAGTATCTTTCAGGTAATTGACTACCATTGATTCTTTTTGTCTGAGCGCTTCGGCCGGATTATAGGCCATTCCTACATTCTGCGCGGGATCATCATAAACCGCCTGAGCCTTTGCAACTCTATCTTCATACCATTCCCGGCCATAAACAGCGATACGGGAAATCATTTCCACAAAGTCTTCATCAGGACCGCTACGTGCATATTTACTGATATATCCCAATTTAATTGCATCGCTGTCATCCGTATTACTCCAAGCCGTTACATACCCCCCCGGAGTTATAGACTTAAACTCTATCGGATACATGACTGTTTGATGCATTGTATGACCAAATTCATGATGTACGGTTTTCATTATTTCCTGAATCAATTCCTTATCAGTTGAAGAAAACCAGTTCAAACGGAAAATAGTAATCTTCTTACCTCCTTCAGCCTCACCGACTTTAATCGTTCCGTCCGAATTATATTCCGGACTACCTACCAAAACATATCTTTTAGGAGCTAACTGACGTATAAAATTCGCGCCAACCAATGTTTCATAAGGTTCAATCCATACCTTTTTCACGACATTCATTACCGGAACAACCAAATCTTCTTTAATAGGAACTAAAGTCTTATTCAAATCCAACTCGGACTGATCCCACTTATACTTTACATCAATATTATAATCTTGTACCAGATTATCATGTATCCAGCTGTCCACCTCAGTTTGCACTACATCATCACCGCCCAATCCCAATATGTTCTGATCGGGATTAAAATCCTCTTCCGAACAAGAAAAGAGAAAAGCTGTGAGAATAAAATAGAAATAATATTTAAATAATTTCATAATCTTCATTTTTGAATTCATAGACAAGACTACCATTCTCTACTCAATAAATTAGTACGAGGATTCAATTCCATCCCTGCCAATACAGATGTTTCGGGTATCTGAAGCACCCATCTGTCATCTCCGGGATATAATGTATTTGTGTCACCTTTATAATCTTTATGTACAATCGGAATTTTATAACGAGCCATATCCCAATAACGAAGCCCTTCCCACATAAATTCATTTCTTCTGAAATCAAGAATACACAGAATCAAGGACTTCTTCAAATCAGACCATGAATTTGAATTATAAGCATTATATTTTGCCATAAAATGTTCGGGGTTATCACAAGCATCTTTATAAAAGCTCAATAACTTACTTTCTGTTATTGCATGACTTACCTCATTATAGTCTTTGATACGCTGGCGGCAAAATACATTCAAATCTGCAATAGCCTTATCATAATCATCTAACATAGCATAAGCCTCAGCCCTGTTTAGCAAGATTTCCTCATTACGGAAATAAGAAAAAGCTGTATATCTCTTTCCTGTAGTTCCATTTATATCATTGGCTACAAATTTATACTCAAATTTAGGAACATAATATTGATAACTGCTACTGCTATAAATACGGTAAGCCCATGTACCCGATGTCACATTGATTGCTCCCACAGTTTGATAAGCATCATTATAAAGACACGCATATCTCCATCTGTTCACACTATAAGCTAAACGGGAAACCATATTTGTCAATAATAAATTCGAAGTATTCTTTGATGAAGAATAAAGCTGTTTTATTTGGTCAGAACCAACAGCAGTAGCAAAGTCAGTCAGCCAAGGTTGAAAATTGTTTTTTGCATAAATCGTAGCATCATCATTTACCGATACATTCTTAACCCCTGTTTTCTTATCTTCCACAAAATCCGTAGGAGCCGGAAATACCTTATTGGCATTTTCTATGACTTTATCCCAATCCCCTTTGAAAAGATAAAAACGGGTTGCAAAGGCACGGGCAGCGGCTTGTGTAAAATGGAAACGCGGAGCCTGATAAACCACATCCGAACCTATTTTATTCATCGCTGCATTCATATCTTCCTCAATAGATTTATAAGTCTCTTCCACGGTGCGGCGGTCATAAGATTCCAAAGCTACTTTCTCCGGTTCTGTAACATAAGGAACACCTAAAGAACTGTTATCTCCACCTTTCTCATAAAATTTAGAATACATTGTAACCAATATGAAATGAGAGAAAGCCCTGATCATTTTTGCTTCGGCAATATAAGGATCTTGTTTAGTAGTATATCCCATTTTCTCTCCAGCTTCCAAAGCATGATTAACTTCTGCAATACTATAATAGCATTTTCTCCATAAATAAGTCGGAGTATCTTGAGACTCCTCTGTCAAATCTCTCCAAAAGAATTGATAAGTGTTTGAGGAATTCTCTGTATATCCGGAACCTTTATCAGACACATAATCAGCCCTGTAATTCAAAATTGCGGGATAGCATGCTTCCGGATAGGCACCGGCTATCAATTTTGCCATCTTTTCAACTGAATCTATTTCAGTTCTATTATCAGGTACAACATCCAAATAATCATCACAACCGGCAAACATGACCGAAGTCAATCCGGCTAATATATATTTTATGTATTTATTCATATACTATGTTTTTAAAATCCAACATTCAAGGCTATTGTAAATTGTCTTGCCAAAGGCTGAGCAACACCACCTGTATTATAGAATTCGGGATCTTGTCCGTTTAACTTCTTGTCTGCACAAATAAGCCAAAGATTATTTCCAGCTACGGTAAGCGTTATATTACTTATGAATCCTAACTTAGAAAGGGCTTTCTTAGGTAGTTTGTAACTTGCAGATATTGTCTTTAGACGAAGGAAGTTACCTTTGGCTACGCGTAAATCCGAATAGTTATAAGCACTGTACGGATATGAACCTGAAAGATTAGTTTTAGTCAACGCATCCGCAATAGAAGGTACATTGGTGTATTTCTCATCTCCGGGTTGAAGCCACCTGTCATTAAAGATATTAGACATTGCATCCAAATCATCATAGGAAGATCTAAACTGAGAAGCAAGACGTATCTTATTTCCCCCTTGATAAGTAAGGAAAACATTTAAAGAAAGGTCTTTCCAACGGAAAGTATTCGACCAACCACCGGTATATTTAGGATCAACCTGTCCTTCATATTTCAAATGACTGACATCCGTACTTTGAAAATATACATTATTGGAAACATCACCGCTTTCATTGATAAAGTTAGGAACTCCTGTTTCATGGTCAAGTCCCATATATTGAATAGAGAATAAACTATTCACCGGATATCCTTCCAAATTACCACCGGTTGAACGAATCAAATCATTGATAGATGGCAGATTCTTAGAGTTCGTAATTTTAGTTGTATTATATCCTAAAGTAAAGTTAGATCTCCATCCCCAATCTTTTGTACGAATAGGAACAACACTAACAGCAAGGTCCACACCATGTGACTCCATGTCGGCATAATTGGCCAGTTTATTAAGTACCCCACCTACTGCGGAAGTTTTTAAAGTTGCAATCAAGTCAAAGCTATTTCTCCACCAACAATCTAAAATAATATCCAAACGTCTATCAAATAAGCCTAAATCCAAACCGATATTAGTCAGATAACCTTTTTCCCATGTCAATTCAGAATTCTCCAGTGAAGATAATGTAATCACGGACTCAATATCACTGGAATAATATCGTGTAGTATTCTCATTATAGAATCTGGCGGATGCCGATGCGTGTGAATTCATGGAAGCCGTCAAACCAAAAGAAGCACGCAAAGACAACTGGTCAATCCATTTCACATCCTTCATGAAATGTTCATTCATTACATTCCATTTAGCACTAAAGTTCCAAGTGGGTAACCAACGTGCTGTCCGGCTTGTTCCCAATGCATTTGTTCCGTCATAACGAACTGTAGCAGATCCAACATAACGTTTATCATAACTATAATCCAAATTATAATAGAAAGCAGAAAAGCGGTCACGGGTTTTACCCATATCATAATAAGGGAAATTATTCTCAATCATCATCTTCATGATACGGTAGTCAACAGAAACAGCGCCACCTTCATTATACTGATAACCATAGCCTGTATTCGAGAAGCTTTGACGATCAGCATATTTAATTTGTTGTCCTAAAATCATATTAACATCATGTTTTCCCCATGTTGCTGCATATTTCAGAGAGTTACGTACGTCAAAGTTTTTAAGCTGTGTCTCATCACGGTTATAAAAGCCACCATAAGGAAGAACCGAATATGCTTCAGCTTCAGGATCATCGGGATCTTTATACAAAAATTTGTTATGACTACGGATTACAGAGTTATAATCAGCTCGATAGGCTTCTGCCATATTAGCGTTTTCAGTAATTTGATGCTCACGGTCGGATTTTACATATCGGACCGCACCTGTAAATTCATATTTTAATCCTTTAATAATCTCCCAATTCAATTCAAATTGTGCTTTAACATCGGCTACAGCCAGTTGTATATAATTATTCTTCAACTCATTAACGATATTAAACGGCGCATAATTACGGGTAAAATACTCCAATTCACCATTCTCATCATAACAAGTTAATGCACGGCTCGTATTCAAAGCATAACTAAACGGATTTATATCAAAATCACGGTCATATGTCCCTTCTACAGTATTAGTTCTTCTTGACAGAGTTCCCGGTGCTTTCTGATCGCGCAAAGAACCTATCAACTGAAATCCTAATTTCAATTTCTTCGAGACATTAAAGTCATTCCTGAAATTTGCAGTATAACGATTTACTTTATCGGCAATAGTCCATCCATTATCATTCAAAAAGCTCAATGAAACATAAGAACGGCTGCGTTCACTACCTCCTGATATACTTATGGAATGTTCCTGTTGAAGGGAATTCTTGAAAAGAATATCAAACCAATTTGTATTTGCATTCACAAAGCGTGATAAAAAGTTTCTCCGTGCAGTTGGTGTATTTTCCAATGCAAATTTCCCTGTGGATTCATCAAAAGTATTTATAAGATTATACATCTTACCATAAACTCCTGAATTAGCCTCATTAACAATATTAGATGTTAAAAAGCCTTTTCGTTCCAACTCTGCATATATAGACATTTGATCTGAAGAATTCATAATATCATAATCAGCATAAGTCGGTTTTAGTTGAACAGTGAAGTTACCCGAATAAGAAACAACAGGCTTACCTTCGGAGCCACGCTTAGTAGTTACCACTACTACGCCATTCATTGCACGGGCACCATAAAGAGCTGTTGCAGCAGCATCCTTTAAGACATCAATACTCTCAATATCGTTTGCATTCAGACCGGCAACAGCAGAACCCAATAAAGTAGCAGGATCACCACTGGTTAAATCGTCATTGGATACATTAACCAAATCTTCATGAATAACGCCATCAATTACCCACAAAGGCTTATTCTCACCACTTAAAGACGTAGCACCACGAACCCGGACTTTAGGAGCAGCACCAAATGTTCCGGAAACATTCTGAATACTAACACCGGCAGCTTGCCCCTCCAACATACGGCTTAAATCTACCGCACCTTTAATATTAAGGTCATCATGCTGTAATTTAGTAGAAGAACCAGTAAAATTAGTCTTGCTAATACTTCTGAATCCGGTTACAACAACATCTTCCAAAACTTGTGAATCTTCTTCCAATGTAAAGACGAAGTTACGTTTACTTTTAACTTCTTGTTCTTGTGTAATCATACCTACATAAGAAACAACCAATACTGTATTCGGCTTAACATTCACACTTAATGTAAACTTGCCATCTACATCTGTAATAGTACCGAGCGACGTTCCTTTTACTGCAACAGATACACCTATTAAAGGTTCTCCATTTGAATCCTTGACCATTCCTTTTAAAAGAGAATTCTGTCCGGAAGCAATAATAGAAACTGCAACAAACAACATGAGCATTAATGCCCTAATTCTTACAATTCCCATAAGCTTTTTCTTAAGGTTAACATTTAAAATATAATTTTACTCCCTTTATAAATCCAGGGGCGTATTAGATTTTCTAAATCCTAATTTTATATTTCTCTTTAAGGTATAGGTTAAGGTATTTTTAAAATAGTTTGGCTAAAATAATTAAATATTAATAATAACAAGACAAAACGAAATAAAAAAATGTTAATTATAAGAATATTAAGCATTCAATGCAAATATATACAGCATATATTCTCTTATAGTTATGACATTTTGGTATTAACATCATATGTATATGATATATTAAATCAAAAATATAACTGAATATACATTTTATAATATACAAAAATAGCCTTTTATATGTAACCTATTTTCTAATATAGATTCATATAAAGGCTATCTTTACAAATATTGTAAATACTATCTCAATTATTTACTTAATATTCTCCCTTACTTTAGCAAGAAACTTCTTCATTCCTTCTGCATCCTTTTCAGAGATAATATTCAGCAGGTTCTTCAATTCCAAACGGATATTCTCTACTTGCGCCGGAGTACGGGGATTGAAAAGTATTTCCTGTAACAAATAATCATCTTCACTCAACAAGCCTTGTGCTATTGCCATATGCTTCTTAAAAGTAGTTCCGGGAGCTTCCTGATGTTTCATAACACCGGCAAAAACCAAAGTGGAAACAAACGGAATAGACAGAGAGTAAGCCACAGTTTCATCGTGCTCATCGAATGTATATTCAAAGATGTTCAACTTCAGCGATTGATATAAATCTTTGAAGAAGACTTTACCCAAATGGTCACTTTCACTGATAATAATTGCACTTTCGCTACTCAGGTTGCTAAGACTGGCAAAAGTAGGTCCGAACATCGGGTGGGAAGAAACATAGCGAAAACCGCTTTCTTCATAAAACTTCTTCAATCCGGTCTTTACAGAAGCAATATCCCCCAAGATACAATCTTTAGGGAGTACAGGCAAGACGTGACGGAAAGCATCAAGCGTGTATTTCACAGTAGCGGCATTGATAACCAATTCCGGCTCAAACTCCTTGATTTCTTCAAGCGTAGTGAAACGGTATGTGTTATAAATGAAACGCAACTGGTGCGGGTTGACGTCGAACACGGCCGTCTCGTGTTGAAAGCTCAATATATCAGTAAAGAAAGAGCCCATCTTTCCGGCTCCAAGTATCAATATTCTCATTTCTATAGTGATTAACGATTAATGATTAACGATTAGTGATTTTTCAATCAATCACTAATCGTTAAACACTAATCACTTATTAATAATTTCCATTTGCTGACGGACAGACTCAGCATGGATAGCTTCAAAAACAACCTTCATAAAGTCCGAATCCATTCCGCATTGGGTTCCTTGAATACCACGTTTATCTATGATTTCATTGTAACGTCCGGTCTGCAGGATAGTCATATTGTGTTCTTTCTTGAATGTACCGATTTCACGGCAAATGCGCATACGTTTTGCCAATGTTTCTATAATTGCATTGTCGCATTCGTCAATCTGACGGCGAAGTACCTCAAGGCTCTCGGTTGTCTGTGTCTCTTTACGAATAACCAACAGATTTAAAATGTAATCCAAAATATCGGGAGTAACCTGCTGTGCTGCATCACTCAACGCACAATCCGGATTACAATGAGATTCTACAATCAGTCCGTCAAAGTTCAAGTCCATGGCCTGCTGACTCAAAGAAGCTATCAACTCACGCTTTCCTCCGATGTGGCTCGGATCGCAGAATATAGGCAAATTAGGAATGCGGCGACGGAGTTCAATTGGAATATGCCATTGCGGAAGGTTACGGTATATCTTCTTATCATAAGAACTGAAACCACGGTGGATAACACCTAATTTCTTCAATCCTGCATTGTTGATACGTTCCAACGCTCCAATCCATAACTCAAGGTCGGGGTTTACAGGATTCTTTATCAATACAGGTATGTCTACACCTTTCAATGCATCTGCAATTTCCTGAACAGCGAAAGGATTTGCTGTAGTACGTGCACCGATCCAAAGAATATCTACTCCTGCTTTCAAGCATTCATATACATGCTTTGCCGTTGCCACCTCTGTAGAAACATACATTCCTGTTTCTTTCTTCACTTGTTTCAACCAAGGCAATCCGTCAACACCCACACCTTCGAAACCTCCCGGTTTGGTACGTGGTTTCCAAATTCCTGCACGGAATATTTTTATGCCTTTACCAGCCAATTGCTTGGCAGTTTCTATTACTTGTTCCTCTGTCTCTGCACTACACGGACCTGCTATCACAATCGGTCTTTTAGGCTCAATGCCCGGTAGTAAAATAGATTCTAATTCCATCTTTATATTCGTTTAATTGTTATCTTATTTAATATTGTCTTTAATTCTTTGCAGGGCTTCCGCCAGCTTGTCTTCCTTGCAACAAAGCGAAATGCGGATATATCTTGCACCATTGCTTCCGAAGATGAATCCCGGAGTGATAAACACTCTTGCTTCATGGAGCACCTTTTCTGTCAGTTCTTCCACATTGGCACAACTTTCGGGTATCTTTCCCCAAAGAAACATACCCACTTGTTTTTCATCATACTTGCAACCAAGAGTATCCATAATCTCTCCTGCCAAATGACGACGCCCACGATATACCTTGTTCATTTCCATATACCATTCCGGCTCGCAAGCCAATGCTTTTGCCGCTGCCATCTGCATGGGGCGGAACATTCCGGAGTCAATGTTACTTTTCACTCTTAACACCCATTGAACAAATTCTGCATTCGATGCAAGCATACCGATACGCCATCCCGGCATATTGTGGCTTTTACTCATGGAGTTGAACTCAATGCAACATTCTTTTGCTCCCGGCACACTGAGAATACTCAATGGTTTATCATTCAGAATAAAGCTATACGGATTATCATTCACTATCACAATGTTGTGACGACGGGCAAAGCCTACCAACTTTTCATATAATTCCATAGAAGCATTTGCTCCTGTCGGCATATTGGGATAGTTCGTCCACATCAACTTAACCTTGCTTAAATCCCTCTTTTCCAATTCTTCAAAATCGGGCTGCCAATTCAGTTCTTCCTTTAAATCGTAAGGAATCACTTCCGCGCCAAGCAATGTGCTCAGTGAAGTATAGGTAGGATAGCCCGGATTGGGAACCAGCACCGCATCACCAGCATTCACGAAAGCGAGAGTGACGTGCAAAATGCCTTCCTTTGAACCGATAAGCGGCTGAATCTCCGTTGCCGGATTGAGGTCTACATTATACCATTGTTTATACCAATCGGCAAAACCTTTACGAAGTTCGGGAATACCCACGTAAGGTTGATAACCGTGCACATCATCACGAACGGCTTGCTCGCACAGAGTTCTCAACGTATCGGATGACGGCGGCAGGTCAGGGCTGCCGATACCCAGACTGATAACATTCTTGCCTTCGGCATTCATTTGTGCCACTTCTTTCAGTTTGCGTGAAAAGTAGTATTCACTTACGCTTTCCACTCTTTTGGCAGGAGCTATTTTATATTGTTGATTTTCCATCTTTATATTCTCCTAATATTTTAAGTTCTTTGGTTAATGGTATGATAGCATCTATTGATTGGTGGTATCTCAGGTAATCGGTGAAAGCAACATCCACATAAAACAAATATTCCCATTCACGGCCGATAATCGGCAAAGACTGTATTTTAGTCAGATTGATATTGTAGAAAGAAAGAATGGAAAGTACTTGTGAAAGACTGCCTTCCTGATGTGGAAGTGAAAAAACGATGCTGGCTTTATTGGCTTCCTGCTTGCTGCGAAGTTCATCGGCATGCCAGGTATCGGATATAACAAGGAAACGGGTGAAGTTATGTTTATTGGTTTCAATTCCTTCTTGCAGGATTTTCATTCCGTAGTGTTCGGCTGCCAGTTTCGAACAGATGGCCGCATGGCCTTTCAGGTTCTTCCGTTTAATGGCTTCCGCACTTCCTGCTGTATCTTCCGTTTCCACCACTTTCATTTCGGGATGGTGTTTCAGGAAATCCCAGCATTGGGCAAGAGCCACGGGATGAGAATTGACTTCCGTTATATCTTCCCAGTTCTCATCGGGCAAGCACATAATGCTATGCGAGATGCGAAGTTTATGTTCACCCACAATCGTATTACCACTTTCGCGCAACAGTTCATAGTTATGAAGCAAGCTGCCCGCAATGGTATTCTCAATCGCAACCATGCCTACCACATTGCTGTCTTCCTTCATGCGGCCAAAAACGTCCTCGAAAGTCGAACAACAGATTAACTCTATGTCCTCACCCTCGAAAAACTTATGCGCCGCTATATCGTGATACGATCCGATTGTTCCTTGTATTGCTACCTTTTTCATTTGTTATTGTATATAAAATAAAAAATCCCGCGTCCATAGGAGCGGGATTCTGTTGTTTATTTAATCTTAATGATTCTATCAGTGTTTTACTTTACACATACAATCTCCCGCTCTACTTTCTGGCTAAAGTAAAAGTAATAAAAGAAGAAGAATGTATAAGTAAATGACTTCATATAGGTCTTTTTGTTATTATTCGGTTACAAATGTAACACTTTTTTTTAAAAAGCAAATAAAATATAGATTATTTTTTCAAAATATTTAATTTCCCTTACCTTTTCCGTTTAAGGAAGTCTGTGGGATTCTCCCCGAAATACTCCTTGTAACACTTGGTAAAATAGGAAGGAGAAGTGAACCCTACCTCATAAGTTATCTCGGCAATTGTCATATCTGATGAAGCCAACAGCGAAGCTGCTTTCTTCAAACGGGCAATGCGAAGAAGTTCGTTCGGTGAATAATTAGTTAATGATTTTATCTTGCGATAGAGCTGCACACGGGACATTCCCATATTCCGTCCGAGTTCTTCCACATTCAAATCGGAGTTAGACATATTCTCTTCTATCAGGCTGCGGAACTTCTCAACGAATGATTTATCCATATCCCCGATATTTTCCTTCTCGAGTACCACATTATCGCCAAAGAACTGGCGTAAACGTTTATGATTGTCTATCAGGTTACGGATACGGGCTATCAATACCTGCGAGTTGAAAGGTTTGGAAATATAAGAATCCGCTCCGCTGTCAAAACCTTCTATCCGCTGTTCGTCGAGCGAACAAGCGGTAAGCAGAATAACCGGAATATGACAAGTCTGCATTTCCCCTTTCAGTCGGCGGCAACATTCCACTCCGTCCATGCCGGGCATCATTACATCACTCACTATCACATCGGGAACATATTTCATTGCCTGACGAATGCCTTCCGCTCCGTCTGCCGCTTCGATTACGGTATAATCATGCTGCAAGAGCTGATGTATATAAGAACGTATATCGGGATTGTCGTCTATAATAAGCACGGTTTCCCCATTTTCAGTGGGTGCATGTTCTTCGGTTTCCATATCGGGCAGATCGGCTAGAAGCTCAGCTGTATCGGGAACGATTGCAGAAACTCCCTCACTTTCACAGTAACTCTGCTGTTCAAAGGGCATATCAATAGTGAACACTGTACCAAGTTTCTCATCACTCTCCACCTTAATCTCACCTCCGTGCATATCCACAAAGGCTTTAACCAAAGCTAATCCGATGCCGGAACCCGCATGATGCATGTCAATCTTATAAAAGCGGTTAAAGATGTTGCTGATATGCTGCGGCGAAATAATCGAACCTGTGTTGGAAACAGTCAGGCGGAACATGCGAACTTCACTATCGGGAGTCAAACCTAACCGTACCTGTATCTTTCCGTTTTCGGGCGTAAACTTAAAAGCATTGGAAAGAAGATTGAAATAACACCGTTCCAGTTTTTCGGTATCCACCACCGCAGTGAAGTCGGTAGCAGAGAGACAATCGAAAGAGAACTTGATGTGTTTCTTACGGGCGGCGGCAAGAAATGCCGCACTCCACTCTTCCAATGAAGTTTGGACATTAGCTTTTTCCAAGTTTAACTCCAGTTTTCCATTCTCATATTTACGGAAATCAAGAATCTGATTGACCAGACGTAACAGGATGTTTACGTTCTTCTTCACCAATAATAACTGTTGTTGCTGACTATCCGTAAGGTTTCCGTCACTCAGGAGCTGTTCCACCGGATCAGCAACCAAAGTCAATGGAGTGCGGAAGTCATGGGATATGTTGGTAAAGAATACAAGTTTAGCATGGGTAGCCTCTTCCAACTGGCGGGATAGTTCTATCAACTGGTCGCGCTGCGACTCCAATTGTTCTTTCTGCTGGGTAATTTCGTCATTACGTTTGGAGAGTTCCTTGTTCATTTTATTCTTGGATAGCAGAGACTGTCCTACAAGTACAAACATTCCGATGAACAGCAACAGGATAACAAATATAGCGAGTATCACAATCTGTTGTTTGGAATAACTGTCCAAGTAATCACTCACTTTGGTGTTCAAAGCCTCGATTCTCTTATCCTGCGCTTCAATCTGGTCGGTCTGCAACTTCATCACCCTTGCATTGGTCTTATCTACAATTGCGGTATTCAGTATGGTTTCACGCGGGAAATCTTTCTTTTCCAGTATACTCACTGCAATCTCCATAACCTTCTCCCCTCCTGTGGGATAGATGAAAGTAGCATCGAGCACATCTTTTAATACCAAGTCCACTCCATTGTCCTGCCCCGGCAACGCATCTATTCCTACAAATACAATATCATTATCCCGGTGCTGACGGTTAGCTGCAAGATAAGCCCCCGTTGCCATACGATCATTATGTGAAAATACTACATCTATCTTCGGAAAACGCCAAAGCAAAGTATCCATTTCTTCTTCGGCAGGACTTTGTAACCACCCGGCATCCTCTTTGGCAAGAAGGGTTATTTCGGGGTATTTACTGATGGCACTCATAAAACCCTGATGCCGGTCTACGGCAGGACTCGAGCCTGCTAGTCCCGTAATCTCAGCTACTTTTCCTCTGCCTTTAAGACGTGTTGCCACATAATTACCTACTGCCTTGCCTATTTCAAAGTTATCCGCCCCTACATAAGCCGTATATTTATCGGAAAGTATCTTGCGGTCTACCACAATAACGGGAATGCCTTTATCATAAGCCTCCTCTACCACCGGAGTAATGGGCGCAGCTTCATTGGGAGCTACAATCAACAAGTCTACTCCTTCTGCTATGAAAGATTTAATATCTTCTATCTGATTCTGATTATTATCTTTAGCTGTGCGGATCTTTACTTCTATGCCATTATAAAATAATGCTTCGCGCTGCAACTCACTGTTCATCTTATGCCGCCAATCATCATCGCTGCATTGTGACACGCCAATCACAAACCTTGGAGAATCTTTGCCACACGAAGTCAGGAAGATAACAAAGATAAGTGCAAACAAGAGGGTGTATTTCATTGGTAATGTTTCTAAGTATTCGTAACGCAAATATAATACATATTTCTATTGCATTCGGTTAACAAAGTTTTTTTAGCAATAGTTTAAGGGTAAACATACGGTATGTTAAGGAAAAAGCTCCTTACATATTCATAGAATGATGTACACCTTTTCAAGATAAAGTGTACACTATTAAAAAGAAAGGAGTAGAGTATTTTTTAATTCAGAGTAGGGCTATTTATAAAGATGTAAGGTCGTTTCCCTTTAGGTTTCCCATGCTAATATACTACATATACGGACGATTTCCAAAAAAGGAAGCATCTGTCGCAGATACTTCCTTTTATACCTAACTTACCACCTAATCTTTTATTATCATAAACCTATATTCAAACTGACTAAGTTACTCTAATCTTTTCTTCAATTCGTTGGGCAACACCGGCATAGCTCCCTGCTGTGTGCAGACAAATGCCGATACATCCACAGCCAGCCTGTGGGCATCGCTAACCGATTTGCCTTTAAGGATAGATGCACAGAAAGAAGCGGTGAAAGAGTCGCCTGCTCCCACTGTGTCAACAACCTCTACTTTGGGTGTTTCCATGAATGAGACAAAACCCGGAGTAAATACATAGCTACCGTTCACACCACAAGTAAGAATCAACATCTTTAAATTGTATTTCGCCAAGAGAATCCAGCATTTATCCTGCAAATCTATTCCGGGATAGCCGAACATGCGGGAGATCGTTACCAGTTCTTCATCATTAATTTTCAAAATGTTGCACTTCTTCAATGAAGCTTCAATAGTTTCCTTATCATAGAAACTCTGGCGAAGGTTAATGTCGAACACCTTACATTGGTTCTCCCCTTCGGGCATCCATTCAAGGAAGTTCGCGATTGTGTTGCGTGAAACCGGGTAACGTTGAGCCAAAGAGCCGAAGCAAACACAACGGGTACGAAGTGCCAGTTCACGCAATTCGGGAGTAAAAGAAATGTTGTCCCAAGCTACATTCTCCTTGATTTCATAGCAGGGAACTCCTTCTTTATCAAGAGTAACCTGCACAGTTCCGGTAGGATAATCCACCGTTTGAAGGTTCTGGCAAAGATTACGGGCGCAAAACAATTCTTTGATTTCCTTACCCAACTCATCATCGCCAACGGCACTTACCACACGGCTGTCAAATCCATACTGCGAAACGTGCCATGCAAAGTTTGCAGGTGCGCCGCCAAGTTGTTTTCCTGTCGGGAACACATCCCAAAGGGCTTCTCCCATTCCTACGATAATATCTTTCATCTTATCTTAATGTTTTAGTATTTAATCTTCATGGTGTAGAACAACAAGTAAACAACACCTACGCTCATCACGGCAATAGCTCCTGCCTGTCCCATAATATCGGAAGCAAATCCCATTGCCAGCGGGAATATCGTTCCTCCGAAAAGCCCCATTATCATTAATCCTGAAACCTCGTTTCTCTTATTCGGCATATAAAGCAATGCCTGAGAGAAAATGATTGAGAATACATTAGAGTTACCGAAACCGATAAGAGCTATGCAAATATATATAATTGTTTGTGTGTTAAAAATAAACAGACCAACCATTGCTGCCAACATACAAAATACGCTGATTGCAAAGAATATCCTGCTCGCCACTTTTTGCAGAATAAATGCTCCGGCAAAACATCCTGCCGTACGGAAGATGAAATAAAGGCTTGTTGCAAAAGAAGCCTCATCGAGAGTCATGCCGATGCGTTCCATTAAGATTTTAGGAGCCGTGGTATTGGTACCCACATCAATACCCACATGACACATGATACCAATGAAGCAAAGCAAAATAAACGGTTTACCGAGCAAAGCGAAACACTCTGCAAAGGTAGAAGGTTTGCCGTCTGCTTCTTCATCCGGCTTTTCTTCCTTAATATTCGTTGCTCCCAATGCAAAAATTGCAATAACGGAAATCACCATGTAAATAGGGAAAAGCACTCTCCAACCCAGTCCGAAAGAAGGAATTGCCTGTGTAGCTCCCCACATAGCTATATACGGAGCAAGGAAAGAAGCAATGGCTTTCACGAATTGTCCGAAAGTCAAGCTGCTGGCAAGTTTATCACCGTTGATAATGTTCGATAACAAAGGGTTCAAGGAAGTTTGCATTAATGCGTTACCTATACCCAAGAATGAGAAAGAGATAAGCATAATCATGTAGCTGTCTCCAAAGATCGGTATCAACAAAGAAAGGAAAGTCACTGCCAAACTGAGCAACACTGTTTTCTTACGTCCTATTCTGTTCATCAACATTCCCGTAGGAACGGAGAAGATAAGGAACCAAAAGAATACCAACGAAGGAAATATATTTGCCTGCGAATCCGTCAATCCCAAATCAGCCTTTACATAGTTTGATGCAATACCCACCAAGTCTACAAACCCCATAGCGAAGAAGCACAGCATCACCGGGATGAGTTTCATGTAAATGTTTTCGTTATTTTTCATGGTTTTATTTATATGTGTTATTATTTACCCAGTTTATATACCTTGACAGAAGTCACATCAAATTTGCCTCCTTTAGAGTAGAAACTGATGCGGTTATAAGGTTCATCGGGAAATACAAGGTTTGTCATTGCAAACTTTCCGTCACCATCAAAAGCTTCGATGCTTGCTTTGTCCACAAATATGCGTAAAGCATAAGTATCCTGAATTTCAACCGGTGCAGCAGTTACGGCGGCAAAGTCTTTACCGAAGTCGGTAATTCCACTTTTTGTTCTGTCCATCATGAACTTCTTCTCAGGCAGATTGTAGTAGAAATCCACTTCTTCACCTTTTGAGTTAAACAATTGAAGTCCGATAACATCCGCACCTTTGTTTTTAATACTCAACTCTATTTCATATGCCCCCTCAGGAGTTTTAAAGAGTTCACCCATATTGTAGGAATGATCTACCTTGAAAGATTTCTTCTTTACCGGTGCTCCTTTTATAGCATCTATCTCTTTCACCGGAGTACTACTCAAATAAATCCCGTCATTCTGAGTATAAAGGCTGAGCTCGCGAGGTATGGAGTTTGCACTGCGGAACTGCTTAGTCGGAACATTGTTCGCATAGTCCCAATTGCTCATCCATGCCAAAGCAATGTGGCGGTTATCGGGTGCATTGCTCCATGTTACGGCTGCATAATGGTCTTTCCCCCAGTCCATCCACTTAGTTACGTTACCCGGAGAATCATTTGTAAACGTCTTCCCGTCAAAGTCTCCCACAAAGTATTGTGTAGCCGAGCCTCCAAATATTCCACCCGGATTGAGGTTACAGATAAGCACCCATTTCTTCAGTTCCGTTCCCTTCACAGGAAGTTGAATCAAGTCGGGACATTCCCAAACACCACCATGCGCACCTTGTCCTTCACCAAAACGGCTTTCAAGTGTCCAGTCTTTTAAATTGGCAGAAGAATAAATCTGCATTTCCTGTCCTGCTGCAAGTATCATTACCCACTTGTTCGTCTCTTTATGCCAAATTACTTTCGGATCACGGAAATCGCGCACCGTTGAAGTAATGATAGGATTACGTTCATATTTCTTAAATGTACGGCCGTTGTCAAGGCTGTAAGCCATGCTCTGTGCCTGACGCTCACCTGCCGAAGTATAAAAAGCGACAATGGCATTTGCACCGAATCCGGCTGTATTATCTTTGTCTACCACAGCACTTCCACTAAAGATAGTTCCTAATCCATCAGGAGCAATAGCCATAGGGAGATGTTCCCAAGTCACCAAATCACGACTGACAGCATGTCCCCAATGCATGTTCCCCCACATGGAACCGTAAGGGTTCCATTGATAGAACAAGTGATATTCACCATCCTTATAAAACATTCCGTTAGGATCATTCATCCAACCGTAAGCCGGAGAGAAATGATAAGTGGGACGGAACTTCTCACGGTTTGTTGTGTCAAACTTGTCGGAGAGTTTCATCTCATTCCAGCAGATGGCAGAATCAGGAACCAATTGAACATTAAATCCGAGACTCTTTGAGTTATAAGAGGACAAATCGAGCGGAACATAATAGTCTACTTTATTTATTGCCAAACGGACATTGATTGTTTTCACCACATCATTATCCGAAATCATATAAAGCTTTGCCTCTCCGGCAGACTCTTCAATGGGCAATAATAAATACTTTTTAGATTCGTTAGCTCTGACGATGCTCTGTCCGTCTCCAAGATGTTTTATAGTTAAATCCATATTCACAGCATAACAAGATACTATAAACAAGGAAGAAACAATGCTTAGCAAGAAAGGTTTCCAATTCCAGACCTGTGTTCTCATATTATTATTTTTAAGTTTTAATTTGGCTAATTCCAGTACTGCAAAGGAACAGTAAAGAAAGGAACAAACATATAAAATTTGATTCATTGATTAATAATATTGATACATTTACATATGTTTCTCACCAAACTGAAGATAAATTACGAACCTTCACGCTTTTAATTATTTGTCCTTTTCCGCTTTCAACAGATAAGCTATTATATATTCCCGAAGGATAAACAAGGTTGGTTTGTTGAACCATTCCGTCATTAATTAAAGCTTCTACCGAACTCTTATCTACAAACAAGGTCAGCGATACTGCATTGGAAGAAAGGTTAAGAGGCGAATATAATACTTTCCCGAATTCCGATGAAAAAGAGACTTCACCTGATTGAGTCCTGTCAATAATGAAAGACTTGTCCGCACGATTTAAACTAATAGGATATTTATCCCCCTTTTCATTGCTTAAAGTCAATGTCAGATTCTCATTATCTGCAATATCCATATCAATTTGTAGCTCATAAGCACCTTCATCGTTATCAATTGCATAAGCATTATCGGATGCCGAAATCGTTTTCCATTCTCCTGCAATAGCATCAACCTCTTTCACAATCCGGGAAGTAATCACTGGTTTGCCGTCTGCATCCTTCTGCAATGCCAATTCTCTGGGTAATGTCATGCCACCACGCCAAGTCATTGAAGGTACAACTCCGGCATATTGCCAGTTACTCATCCAAGCTATAAACAAATGCCGTCCGTCTGGTACATTATTCCACGTAACACCTGCATAGTTATCCTTACCGTAATCTATCCAAAGCGGATAAGGAAGATTATCGGCTGTAAAAGCAGTTCCGTCAAAATCACCTGTAAAATACTGTGTAGCCGAACCTCCATTAGGACCACCCGGATTAATACTAACTAAAAGTACCCATTTCTTTTGACCGTCATAATCCATCTGTATTAAATCAGGACATTCCCAAACTCCGCCATGAGCACCGATACCGTTGCCAAACTCACTTAGTTTCTTCCATTCTTTCAGGTCAAGAGAACTATAAAAAGTAATTGTTTGTCCTGTTGCAAGTGACATAATCCACTCATTACCGGCTGCATTCCAAAAGACCTTCGGATCGCGGAAATCAGGTTTGGTATCATCCTTCAATACGGGATTATTCTCATATTTTATAAAAGTACGTCCTTTATCCAAGCTATACGCCAAACTTTGAGTCTGACTCTGACCATTGGAAGTATAAACCGCTACCATAGCATCCTTGCCAAAACCTGCCGTGTTATTCTGATCAATTACAACGCAACCGGAGAAGATTTCCCCATTTGCATCTTTAGTAAGAGCTACAGGCAGATGTTCCCAGTGCATTAAATCTTTTGTTACAGCATGTCCCCAACTCATATTTCCCCAAACACTCCCCATCGGGTTATACTGATAGAACAGATGATATTCACCGTCAAAATAAACCATACCATTAGGATCATTGTTCCAGTAGGTTTTCGGAGTAAAGTGAATTGCCGGACGATATGCTTCGTCATAATATATATTAGTATCTATATAGGGGGCATCTTTTTCATCGTCCGAACAAGCGGTGACGAATGCCAATAAAAGACCTGTTGTTACTGCTGCCAGCGCTTTGCCGGCAACAGTGTGATATAATGATTTTATCATATAAATTCTTGCTATTTAGTTTTCAAATATTCTATTGCATTATGAGTTGTTTGTTCTATATTCTTCTGATACGGATTCACTCCACTGTTCTGGTTCCACTCAAAAGCACCGATACCTATTGCAATAGCTGTTCCTTTAAACTCTTTCGTTGGCAACGTTTCATAATTTGCCATCATAAAGTAGTCATTAATGCCGTCCCATGTTGCAAGGATACGTATCTGGCTGTCCTCCGATATTTTCACATAAGCATTTTCATCTGTATTATTCATATTATAGTACATGCACAGGTCTTTGTAAATTGCATTATGATTTTCTTTCCAACCGGCACCAATCAAAGGAATAACTTTCTTGCCATCCATCCATTTCCATTCAAGTCCGCGATAGATAGGATGTGAAGTCTCATCATGTGCTTTGCCCACATATACATTCATATTCCAAGTATCGCCATTATCAAATCCATCACCACTTACAAACTCCGTATTGAATTTAGCTTTCATACGCCCAATTGTATACAGGTAAGCAACCGCATGAGTATTCAGCAATAATCCGCCGCCGTCTGCATGGAATTTCTTTATAGCCTCAACAGCAGAAGGGACTAGCGACTCTGCAGGAAGATCAATTGTTTGCTGTGAATCACGAATCCACCATAACACACGATATTGGGATAAATCGGCTCCATTTGCAATATCATCAAATGACAAATACTCACCTGTCGGGTAATTACTGAAGAACCAGTCGGCAGCAGCTTTTTCATCATCATCTGTAATGCCGTTACGAGTGGGAGTTATGCCTAAGAAAGCAACTTTTGTTTTACCTACACGAATATCTGTATAGACGCTTTCCGAAGATTGACCTTCTCCATTGAAACTAACCACTCCAATTGTATATTTCTTATTTGCAGCATTCTCTATGATATAGTTAACCGCATCACCTCCCAACTCAACCTTTTTGTCATCATAACGTACTTCCACTTTCGACAATTTTTCATTCGGGAGAGTCCACTTTATCTGTACATTGTTAGTTCCGTCTACCTGTTGTGCTATTACATCCTGGACCGAAGCTCCTCCTTCGCGAACAAAAGTTATTGTTTGCCCGGTAGAATAATTACCTTTGCTATCCATTACTTTAAAAGTAAGGCGATAATCCTTGCCCACTTTTATAACACCATACTTATAAGAAGTGGGATTCCCAGCAACAATAAACGTACCATCGGTGCCACTCACTCTTACTTGTAGCTCATCATCATGGGAAGGTAATTTCCAACTTACGCGCAATGTATCGTCATCAATTTTATATTCCAAATCAGACACTTCTCCCACAATAGATGCGGCAGCTTTCTCCTCCCTGTCATAGCAACCACTCAGCAAGAGGAGAGAAACAAGACTATATAATAAATATTTCTTTTTCATAATTCATTCCTTAATTAGTAACCGTAATTCTGTTTGTAAACCTGTTTACTGAAATTAATCTGCTGTTGGGGAACCGGCACATACTCCGCCCTATTCTTCTCAAAATGTGCATCTTCATAATATGTGCGTTTAGGGGCTTCCTCCTTATAGAAAGTATTTATTACAGAATCGGCTATTCCCCAACGAACCAAATCAAAGAAACGCTGACTTTCCATTGCCAATTCCAAACGGCGTTCCCAACGCAATGCCTCGCGGGCATAAGGTTTCGTCCAATTACAGTTTACCTTATCTTCATATAAAGCTATATCTACATTATCGGCATAAGCAATCAGGCTTGTGCTCTTTTTCGCCCGATTACGAATATCATTGATTAAAGGCAGAGCTTCCTTCTCCCGATCGAGTTCTATCAGAGCTTCGGCACGCATCAGCACCACGTCTGCATAACGGATCACGATTTTATTCTTTGTGTTGGCACGGAAAGGATCGATCAATACCGATGAAGGATCGTTCAATGCAACGTTCTCTTTCAAGGAAGAATAGAAACCGTATGTTCCCCCATTACGTGTCCATGAATCATCAAATATATTTTTCTTATCATATTTATAAGGAACGCCGGGCAATGCCACCGTGTGATACAATCGAGGATCCACTTTATCGGCATTTGCATTATAATCGGCTTTATTATAATCCGAGAACTCCGGCAAGCCATCAGATGTTTTAAATGCATTCACCAAGTTTTGGCTTGGTTTCTGAAAGTCACATGAACCCGAAAACTTCATCGGAACATTCAGGGCATCACCAAAGTTAAGGCGTCCGTATAAAGTTCCGTCGTCAGTAGAATGCTGAACGGCAAACAAAGATTCTTTTCCGTTCTCATAACTTCCCGGCAAGAAGTTGTAAGCAAAATCATCTTCCAGTTTATAACCGGAACTCATTACTTCATTCGAGTAAGTAAGCACCTGATTCAAATCTTCCGCATTGATTTCGGTTACATTATGCTTTTCATCCTGACGGTATGCCTTATACAAATAAGTCTTGGCTAAATAAGCAGCCGCAGAATATCTGTTGGCACGTCCCACGTCAGTTCCCTGCGATTCGGGCAGATTGTCATAAGCAGCTTTAAAATCATCAGCTATCTTCTGCCAAAGTTCATCGTTTGACAAAGCTATATTCGATATTGTTCCATAGTCTTCTATCGCAACCGTTTCATCAATATAAGGTATGTTCTTGAAAAGAATTTTCAATAAGAAATAGAAATGTCCACGGATAAAACGGCATTCACCGATACGTATTTGCTTATTCGGGAAATCCTGTTCGCTCACATTATTCAAACCGCGCAAAGCATTGTTTGCACGTGAGATAGCTATGTAGCAACTATACCACAAAGCATCCGGCTCATCGAAATTTGCTGTTATATTGGTAGAAGTTTCATAGAAATGAAAATCCTGAATATCCGCTTCGTCACGCCCTCCCTTATATGCGTCATCGGAACGCACATTACCATAAGGCCAAAGATTAAAAGGCTTGTCATAGTGGTCATTTCCCAGCATGGAATAAGCCGAAATAACAAGTTTATCCAGTTGGTCTACTCCCGAAACGCTTTCTTCATCAAGTATTCCATTAGGCTTCATATCCAGAAAGTCCGAACATCCTGCAAACAAGAAAGTACATGCAGCAAGCAGAGATAAATATTTCTTTTTCATAATCTGTATCAATTTAAAGTTCATTAGAATGAGATGTTAGCTCCAACAGTGAAACTCATTGGAATAGGATAGCCGAATGCGGGGTTCTCAGGATCGATTCCTGTAAAGCTCTTACTTTTTACCGTCAACAGATTCTGTCCGCTGACATATAAGCGGAATTTATCCATTTTTACTTTCGAAGCCCACCGCTTGGGTAATGTATATCCTAGCTGCAAAGTTCTGAGTTTCAAGTATGATCCGTTTTCTATAAAGTAAGTAGACAAACGGTTTTCCCAGTTTGTATCTGTTGCTGAAATAGCAGGAATGTCACTGTCGGGATTGGACGGGCTCCATGCGTCAAGTAATCTGCGTCCCTTGTTCGAACCCGTTTCGCGTACACTCCAGAAGTCGGTATGGTATTTCTGGATATTCTCCACATCAATGTTAAACACTCCTTGCCAGAACATAGTCAGGTCAAAGTCTTTATATTCGAGGTTTATGTTCAAACCATAAATAAAGTCGGGATGTTGAACGGCAATCCAAGTACGGTCCTTATCGGTAATCTTACCATCTCCATTCAAGTCACGGTAACGGATGCGTCCCAATCCCTTGCCGTCTTGTTCGGCTGCATTGTCCACCTCTTCCTGCGTTTTGAAGATACCGTCCGCCACATAGCCATAAAGAGAGTTCAGTGGATGTCCTAAAATATTATCCTTATCGCCGTCACCTCCATAAGAGTTTTGTACATCCGACGGAAGCTTGGTTACTTTGTTACGGTAAGTCGAGATGTTTGCACTTACATCATAAGCCATTCCGAAACGTGTTTTATTGCGGTAGCCAAGATTGAACTCCAATCCCCAGTTTTCCATAGAAGCTCCATTCATCCAGCGGGAACCACCTTCACCGATAGCTGCAAGATAGGGAGGCTTTACCAGAATATCCTTTGTTTTCTTCATATAATATTCGGCAGAACCATAAAGGCTTTGGTTAAAAAGGCCGAAGTCAAGACCTATATTCGTCTGTGTTGTCGTTTCCCATTTCAGGTTATCATTACCCCGTTGATCCATTTTAAATCCGGAAGGAAGCGTGCCTGTTCCATTGCCTGTTATGTTATAGGCCGTTCCGAGAACAGATCCCCATGTAGGATCACCGATTCCATAATCTGTGGAGTAAATATTATAAGTAGCATAGTTGTCTATTTCCTGATTACCGGTTTGCCCCCAGCCGAAACGAAGTTTCAAATCGGATATGACATCCGTATTGTCTTTAATAAAGGCTTCTTCGCTTAAGCGCCATCCGAGTGAGAAGGCAGGGAAAGTACCGAAGCGGTTGTTCTTACCGAAACGGGAAGAACCGTCATAACGAACCGTGGCAGATACCAAATAGCGTTCGGCAAATGAATAGTTTATCTTTCCGAAATAAGACATCAGCGCATATCCGGTGGAACTGCCCGTGGATACCGACTTTCCTGTGCCGAGGTCAGGCCACATCGTTTCGGGAGTTTCCACTTCGAAACCTTCACGATAAGCCGCAAAGTCTGTGTTTTGCTCTTTAAACAACTCCACACCTGCCAATACATCCATGCGGTGCTTTCCTATTTCGAGCTGATAGGCAGCCGTGGCATTCCAGTTCCATTTCAACCAATGTCCCTGATTCAGTTTTACCGAATTGACATCATTCTTCAACTTTCCGGATTCATACTTCTTGTTTAAATCGCGGCGGAAGAAGTTTCCATAATCCAGACCGAAGTTGGTACGGAGTTCCAAACCTTTCAACGGCTTGACGGATACATAAGCATTACCAAAAGTGCGCCAGTAAGAATAACGGTTATCTTTCACGGCATCTACCAAGCGAACAGGATTCTGGCGGTCGTTCATCGAACCGATAGGTCCGCCCCACTTTCCGTTCTCGGTATAGACAGGAATAATGGGCAATGCTTGCAGTGCAGCATCAAGTACTCCGCCGGGGGCTTCTACCTCGTGAGTGTTATTGAAAGTAAAATTCTCACCAATGGTCACAATATCATTAAAGAGTTTATAACTTGTGTTTACACGTGCCGAAAGGCGGTCGAATTCACTGTTCTTAATAATACCGTCATTTCTCAGGTATCCCAAAGAAAAGAAATAATTACCTTTCTCCGTGCCGTTGCTCACCGACAAATCATAATTCTGCATAATACCCGTACTTGCCACAGCATCAAACCAATTAGTATCGGATGTGCGCATAGTGCGTTCGCCGTCAATGAACTCCGGCAGAATTATTTTATTCAGTCGGGCATTTCCTTTATCATCATATCCCCAATCGAAAGTATAACCTATATTGTTTGTATTCGGATCTTTCCCTGAGTTTACGTTTGCCTGCCAAAGTGCCTGCCCATACTCGTTGGTATTGAGCATGTCCATCTTTGAAGAATACCATGAAGTGGTGAGCCCGGCATTGAGATCTACGCGGACTTTTCCTTCCTTGCCTTGTTTCGTGGTGATGATGATAACACCGTTTGCCGCACGCGAACCGTAGATACTTGCCGAAGAAGCATCCTTCAACACTTGGATACTTTCAATATCGGAAGAATTCAATTCATGCATACCGGCTTTGGTAGGCACACCGTCAATAATATAAAGAGGATCGTTATTATTCAGCGTACCGACACCGCGGATGCGGACAGTAGCCTTTCCACCGGGATTACCATCAGCCGTCACCATCATTCCGGCAACCTTTCCTTGAAGGGCACGCATCGGATTATTCTCCGGCACTTTTTTCAATTCATCCACTTTCACCACGGCAACCGCACCAGTCAAATCCGCCTTGCGCTGAGTGGTGTAACCTGTTACCACAACTTCATCAATAAGCTGTGCATCTTCCTCAAGAGTAACCTTTAGATTGGGTTGTGCTTTTACTTTCATGGTTTTGAAACCGATATAAGAAACAGTAAGTTCCGCACCGCTCGTCACGTTGAGGCTAAAGTTTCCGTCAAAATCGGTAATTGTTCCGTTTGTTGTACCTGTCTGCACAACCGAAGCACCAATAATAGGCTCTCCATCTGTTTTTGAAATTACATTTCCTGTGATTGATATGTTTTGTGCCCAAACATCGAGAGGCAACATGCATATCATAAGGAAAAGCAAACCTAAGAGAAGTTTCTTTTTTCTCATAATATTAGTATTTAAGTTTAAACATTAGTATTTCGTTTTCGAAATTATCTGCAGCAAAGATAGAAGCGAACGAAAAAGCAGCAATACAACTTTTGTTTCAAAAGCTAAAACTTTTGATACATTGTGCTACAAACAGGATATTTTATGGGATATTTCATGCATTACACCCATATTGTTATTTTGGCATTCACCCCTTTCACCTGCTTGAAACTGCATGCAGCAAACGGTTTGAAGGTGAAGGGGGTGTTTCATTGAAGTGCACCCCGGAAATGGGACTTAAAAACCACCCTTGGGATGTCGGGCAATTACCCTTGGGAAATCGGGCAACATCCCAAGGGTAATTACGCAACTACCCATGTCTGAATTCAAAGCTGCGCACAGTTGTCTTCAAACAACAGGTCGTTTATAAAAAACGACAGGACGTTTGTAAGCAAACATCAAGTTGTTTTTCACAAACAACTTGATGATTGAAAACAATCACCTCAGTGATTTTTCAGAGCAATGCACTTCAGTGAAACTGCCCTTTCACCCGCTATCGCCTTGCTGTAAAGGGTTTCAAGAGAGGTGAAAGGGATGAATCCGGAAACTTTAACTTTACTGTAACGGTGGTTTATAGGCGGAATAGTAAAAACCGGCGTCCCTCCAGTTTTTTATACAATAAAAGTATGTCGATTCCTTGCATATGTTATATATATGTTATACATTTGTGATATATAATATAACAGGTATGGAAATAACAATAAATAAAAAACAAACTGCGTTCCGGCTGAGTGAGGATTTACTTGAACGTCTTAAAAAAGCAGCAAAGAAAGAACATAGAAGTCTTAATAACTTCGTTGAAAGTATTCTTATGGATATTGTTTATAACGAGCCGAACGAAGAAACCAAAGCCGCAGTTGAAGAAGCAAAAGCCGGTAAGTTTGCCGGTACAATTGATACGAAAGACTTCAATACATTTATGGAATCAATAAATAATATTGAATGAAAAAACTTCGTTATACTACCAGAGCTAAGAAAGATTTAAAAAAATATAGGAATAATTCCGGTAAAATGCAAAAGTTATACGAGGTTATCAACTTTCTTATCAATGATATTGAGATTCCTGAAACTTTTTTACCACACAAATTAATAGGGCAATACAAAGGCTGCATCGAATGTCATATTGAAGGGGATTTCCTTTTGATATGGTTTGATGCAGATAGTGATTACATAGAGATAGTCAGACTCGGAAGTCACTCGGAAGTATTTTAATCCGGCACATTTCCATATTTTATAGACCGGGTGTGTGAGTGTTTGTAATGCGTATCAGGTTCCCGCAAGTTCCTCTTTTCGATACAAATACTGCGCCCGGCTCTTTATATATAATAGTTTGAATGCCATATGCGTTTAAATTCGATAGTATTGTCATTGCCGACCTGATCGGCAATAACAAATTACATCTCCCCACATAAAATATTCCTTTCCAATTTTCCTTTTATACGTAAATTAATTTATCTTTGCAAAGCAATCGGGGAGAAATCCGATTGCCTGAGTTTGTTTTGGCTGAAAAGAAAAACTTGCAAATATTTCATTTACTCAAAAAACAATCCATCACTCAGATACGTCACACACAGCTTTCTTTAGCTGGGTGTGTGAGTGTCTGTAGTGATGGTGGGTTCCGCAAGTTTCCTCTTTTCGGCGCAGATAACGATCACACCTAGCTTCTATATAATAACATAAGCATAGGTGGATTTTAGTTTAACTTTAAAATGTGCCGTGCTTATGAAACTTATCTCTTTAGCTCATGCCGTTGTGGCACACAATGTCATTCCCGCTTATCTCAAACGATTGATTAAGAGTGAGAAGATTATCGGTTCTATTACTCCCGAAGGAACTTTAATCGATGAAGAAAGCCTGAAAGAGTATCTTGCAGAACATCCCGTTCCTCCTTCTAAAAAGAAATTCAACCTGAGTCTGAGTGACGAGCAAGTGGAAGCAATAGATGCGGATTTATTTAACAACAAAGATGCCTTTACCATACTCAACCTGCTGAAACCTTGCAGAGATGTATTCAATGCCAACATCCGCCGGATGGCGCAACTTATAGAAAATGATAAATACAGAGATATATTTTATTCTGTCTCCACAGGAACACCTTTTAAAGAAGCGGGGCAAAAATATGGATTGAATCCCAAAACGGTGGCAAGTATCTATCAAAAGACAGCGGAACAACTGATGCACCGGGAAGAAGATACATTTAAGCTTGCCAAGGAGGAAAGCGAAAGATGCGCCATGCTCCATCACAGTTTTCTTCACGCTATCAGCGAACTGCACAATCTGTGGACAAATGGCGAATCTTTTGACATGCCGTGCAAACTGTCTGATATTGAAGCTCCCGCCGAGATTGCCAACTACCTTAACAGTCCGCTTTCCACACTGGATTTATGTATTCCCATGAGCGTTCTCTACTTGTTGCGCCGGAACAACATCGTTACTCTATCCGATTTGCTGAGATACACCAAACAGCATGGTTGGAAAAGATTGTTAAAGCTGAATGGAGTCGGCGGTATCTCTTACTCTATGTTACTGAAAGCATTGATGAAAGAAAGAATTATCGACGAAGACATGAATTGCTCTTTATACCAATATATCTACCTCACGGAATGAAGCAGTGAACTGCTGCACATATAATAACAAACAAAAAACAAGAAGCAATTGCGGCTAACAATCAAATATTTAATATCTTTGGCGGATATAATTGTAATACCTATTCAGGATTAATCTTATGAAACAGTTGCTTTTATCGTGTATATTCAGTTGGGGATTATTCTTTCTTCCCTCTTCCGTGGAAAACGCAAATGCCCAAAAAGACCACAAGTTCTGCATTTCAGGTGAGATAGACGGGTTAATGCCGGGCGATACTCTTTCGTTCCAGAAAATTAAGTTTCCATACAATGGGGAAGATGGAGAAAGGGCTTTTAATGTGATTGTAAACGAACCGAATAAATTCTCTTATTCAGGCAAACAACCGCATACTCAATATTACCGTATGGAATATAAACCAACTTCAGGAAAATATCAAACGAAGTCAACGCGGGCTTTATCCATTATTATGGAAGAAGGAGATTATCAGTTAAAGGGAACAACCGATTTCATATATAACAGTACTATCAGCGGTGGTTTTTATGATACCCCTTTACTGAAAGAGATATTACACATGCAAGACTCTTTAGAAATCATGCGGTCAAAATATATAATAATTATAGAAGAGGCAAGAGCAAACAATAACACAGAAAAAAGCAAAGAATATATTGATAAGTTCAATCGTTTTCATGATACTCATAAAGAAGCTTATGCCGCTTTACGGAAAAAGAAAAAAGAATTAACAGCAAACAACCCGTCGTCTACTTGGGTTATTGTAGATTATCTGAAAAAAGTTTCTTATGCTTCCCCCGAAGAAATAAAATCTGTTCTTTCTAACATGAATCCAAAAGCACAAAGCAGTTATTACGGACAAAGACTTCAACAAGAGATAGAGATAATAGAAAAACTTGCACCGGGCAATGAAGCCCCTTTCTTTTCCGTTACTACCATTGACGGAAAAAGAATAACCTCTGACGATACCAAAGGCAAATATCTTCTTTTATATCATTGGGGACTTTGCCCCGGCTCTATTTCTATTGATAAACAGGTCACTGCCCTCTATGAAAAATATAAGGAGCATCTTTTCGTTGTTGGAATAACAGACGATATGCAAACTATTCATAAAGCGAATAAAGAAGCCAAGGAAGACGATGAGATATTAGGCATGAAGTTGAAACCCGTCCTTGAAAATATGGTAATGCATCCTTGGCCTGAAGTAGAAAGTAGTGGGGATAACCACAAAATCATAAAAGACTTCGCTTTTGCAGGCTTACCGTACTTTGTGTTCATCTCTCCGGAAGGAAAGATAATCGAACGGGATTTTCATAAGGCTTATGAGAAAGCAAAAGAAGTGATGAAGTCTGAATTCGATAAAATGCAGTAATCATTTAAAAGCAGCAAACTGCTCGGCGCACCGATAGCCTTCTTCGTAGAAGCAGGTCAGTTTCCTGATGTCTTTCTCAATCCTGTCCACCATGACAGGTTTAACGGGACGGATTACTTTTATCTTTCCCTCGTCTTCGAGACGTTCCACCATTTCGAGCTGTTTGTTATATACCCTGCAACGACGGCTGAGCGCCACGCGCAAACGGGGGTATTTCTTATATATGAAGTGAGGGATTTTCATATCCTTGGCATTCTTGCGATAGCCACGGTTGCGGGTAAGCACCACCACATTGTGTTCATAGCCCTGATTCATGGCACGTTCCAAAGGAATGGAATCTACAATGCCGCCATCGAGCATGGGAACGTTATCCACATAAGTAATGGGGCATACATAAGGCAAGCTGCTCGATGCACGAACAATATCTATCACCCGTGCCTTGTCCTCTTTCTCCTCAAAATAGTTTGCCGTACCTGTCAGGCAATTAGTTGTCACCATCTCAAAACGTCCCGGATTAGAGAAATAAGCATCATAGTCATAAGGAAGAATATGTTCGGGAAACTCGCTGAACAAGAGGTCGAAATCCATGATGTTGCGTTTCTTCCAAAGATAGCGCACTCCTATATAATTATACTTTTCTAGCAAATCAATGTTACTGAACTTGGCACGTCCGCGCTGACCTGACATATAGGAAAGCCCGTTGCATGCTCCCGCCGATACCCCGATGGTATATGGAAAACGAATTCCCTTATCCATAAAATAATCGAGAACTCCGCAGGTGAATACTCCGCGCATACCTCCTCCTTCGAGCACTAATCCGGTAGTGTTGTTTATTGTCATTGCTTGCTGTTTGTTTTAATAGTACAAAAATAGTTCTTTTTAATTTTCTTTCTCGGGTGTATGAGGATAAAATGTCACAAAAGAAGGCAATAATACCGGGGAAGAGGTATCTTCCGTTAGTTTCTGATAAACTTTGTAACTCAACAGTAACAAACTGTTGCGCTTTTCGAAGACTAAGCCGGACGGTTCGGCAAACTCTTTCAACAGAATACGGTCCCGGTATCGCTGTACCAATGCAAAAACTTGCTTCATGAAATCCTCGTTTCCACTCTTAAACAAATAAATGGTCATAGTGTTTTGAGTATTCTCCATGACAGAAACCAGATAAGGAAGCAAGAACTCGTCCATATCACCTCCGAGAACCATATATAAGTGTTCCACCTTGGATGAACCGCGATTGACGTAAACAGCAACGGGGCAAGTTACATTCTCTATTATTTCCTGAATCTTTTCACGGAACAGCCCACCCGGCAAGCCCAGACTTTTTTTTCCGATGAACCGCATAAAAGAGGTAATCAAAGGAAACATAGGCGATTTAACATCGCCTGCCACTTCACTGCGCAGTTTATACCCTCCACCAAGCAACAGTAAGTCCACTTTTTCGTCATCGGCAAGCTTCACCATTTCGGATGTCAGTTTATCCGTCACTTTATATCGTTCGTCTACATTTATCTTTAGCCTGTTCGCTTCTTTCCCTATCAGGGAAAAACTTTCTTTTGCATATTGCTCCGCTTTTGCCGGGTTCAGGTCAGTACCCAATGTATAATGGGCTGCAATCACTTGAGTGTTTCCCAGTTCCTTGCCAAAGAGCAAACGGTAAATGGATAACAAATCCTTTCCGGTTTGCGGACGTCCGAAGAATAACAACAGTTTCTTTTTGGTATCGGTCACTGCTCCCCCTTCCTTTTTCAGGAATAACTTCTCTACCAAAGCAAGCAAAGGGGTTGTCATGAAAGTGGTTACTAAAGCCATTATCACCAATATGACAAAGATTGAAGGCGGCAACACTCCCATTTCATAACCAATGTTTAAAGCAACAAGTTCCATCAATCCGCGGGTGTTCATCAATGTGCCGATCGTCAGACTGTCTTTCCAACTCTCGCCAACCAACCGGGCTGCAATGGCACATCCTCCGAATTTCCCTGCAATAGCCACCACAACAAGCAGCACACACACTCCCCACAGTTGAGGAGTATCAATCAAACCTATCTCGGTATGCAATCCTGTATATGCGAAGAACAAAGGAAGAAAGAAAACCAATGAAACGTCTTCCACTTTCTCCATCATCACTTTGCGGAAACCGAAGTTGGAAGGCATCACCACGCCTGCCATGAAAGCACCAAACAAAGCATGGATGCCTATTATCTCCGTAGTAGTGGCGGAGAGTATCAATATAAGGAAGATGAAACTGACAAACGTTTTGTTTATAACCTCTTTATTGGCATACATGTTTCCTACTTTCTTAAGGAAAGGACGGATAACATAGAACATCACCACTATGTAAATGGCTGTAAACAAGACGGCATAGAGCGCACTGGCAAAAGTTCCGGCTTTGGCAATGGCAATAACCACGGCAAGCAAGCACCAAGCGGTTACATCATCATTGGCAGCCGAAGCGATAGTCAATATTCCCAATGGTGTCTTTGTCATGTTCCGTTCCTGTATGATACGCGCCAGTACGGGAAAGGCGGTTATACTCATGGATATGCCTATAAACAAGGCAAACGGCAAGAAGGTGGTATGCGCAGCGGCATATTCCTCATACACCCAATAGGAAGCAACTATTCCAAGAAAAAAGGGAACGAGAATCCCTGCATGGCTGATAACGAGTGTTTCGTTTATCTTATTCTTCAACACCCCGAAATCCAGCTCCATGCCTATGACAAACATGAAAAGTATCAATCCTATCTGGCTTATCAATTCCAGATTGGTAAGCGAGTCGGGGCGGAAAATAAAACCGAATACCTCCGGGAAGAAATATCCCAAGAGCGAAGGACCGAGAACAATACCGGCAACAATCTCTCCTATCACGCCGGGCTGACCTATATATTTAAACAGAAAAGAAAAAATGCGGACGGCAACAAGCACTACTATGATCTGAATCAAAAGGATAGACATAGGGTGGGAAAGGTTGTCCAACACAACATGCCTGAACATATCAAAAGCGCTTCCCTCTACAAGCACAGGAGCTTTTCCCAAATGGCTGAAGCGCTCACCTTCATGGATAGCTACATAAATGAGACCGCCAAACAGCAGTAACATAAGCATATAAATGCAGTAGTTCTTTTTGCTCTTTTTCATCGTGTTTATAGAATTAGGCTCAAATATAAACACAAATTCGTAACATGTTGTTCATATTTTACTATCTTTGTCGGCATCGTAAAAAACATATTTAATATTTATTATGAAGAAAACCATACTTATCGCAGCGTTGGGCTTAGTATGTTTCAGCGCAACGGCCAAAGACAACAAAAAGAAAGCAGCAGACGAAGGCTTTGTTTTCACAACTGTAAAAGAAAACCCTATCACAAGTGTTAAGAACCAGAACCGAAGCAGCACTTGCTGGAGCTTCTCAACCATCGGTTTCCTTGAATCCGAATTGCTCCGCAAAGGCAAAGGCGAATACGATTTAAGTGAAATGTTTGTTGTTCACAACACAATGACAGACCGTGCCGTTAATTACGTACGTCTTCACGGAAGCAGTTCATTTGCACCGGGTGGAAGCTGTTATGATGTTATTTACTGTATGAAAAACTACGGAATGGTTCCTCAAGAAGCTATGCCGGGCATCATGTATGGAGACTCGCTTCCTGTTCACAATGAAATAGATGCAGTGGCAGGCGGTTATGTAGATGCTATCGCCAAAGGCAAACTTACGAAACTGACTCCGGTATGGAAAGAAGGTTTGAGTGCCGTATATGACACATACCTCGGCAAATGCCCGGAACAGTTCACTTATAAAGGCAAGACTTACACTCCGAAATCATTTGCTGCAGAACTTGGTTTGAATGCAGACGACTATGTTTCACTGACTTCATATACTCATCATCCTTTCTACGAAAAGTTCTCTCTTGAAATTGAAGACAACTGGCGTAACGGCATGTCATACAACTTGCCGATAGATGAATTGATGGAAGTATTTGACTATGCAATCAACAACGGTTACACAATTGCTTGGGGTGCCGACGTGAGCGAAGTAGGTTTTAACCGCGACGGTATCGCTGTTATGCCGGATGCTGCAAAAGGCGCGGAACTTACAGGCTCCGACATGGCACGCTGGACAGGCATGACTGCTGCCGATAAGAAGAAAGAACTTACCGCCAAACCACTTCCCGAAATGAACGTAACTCAGGAAATGCGTCAGGCAGCTTTCGATAACTGGGAAACAACAGACGACCACGGTATGCAAATCTATGGTATTGCCAAAGACCAAAACGGCAAAGAATACTATATGGTAAAGAATTCTTGGGGTACAAACAGCAAATACAAAGGTATTTGGCACGCTTCCAAGGCTTATGCCAAATATAAAACAATGAACATCGTGCTCCACAAGGATGCTATTCCCGAAGCTATTGCAAAGAAATTAGGAATCAAGTAATTGTTCCTGCTTCCTATAATAACTTATAAAACAGAAGAATCTGTATTCATCTTTACCGGTGGGTACAGATTTTTCTTCTTTACGTCCTCAGAATAACAAACTAAAAAAAAATGAAAGGATTACGAACAATAAAGCCATCAACCGTTATCTCACTGTTACTTATTTTAATCGCGCCCGCTAAAGTATGTGCGCAAGAGTTTTTTATCAATGCCGACTTTGTGAGCAGCAGCATCTGGAGAGGTATGAAATGCAGGGATGCAAGTGTTGAGCCCACATTAGGATTTACCGTAGGCGGCTTTACCGTTTATGCATGGGGAAGTACCGAATTCAAATCAAACAGCAATGAAATAGACCTTTATCTGGATTATGAGTACAAAGGTTTTAAAGTAGGTATCGGCGATTACTTCTCTCAAGACGGTGAGCAACCCGGCTTTTTCAATTATAAGTCACATTCCACTTTTCACACCATTGAGTTTTATGCCGGTTACACTTTTTCCGAAAAGTTTCCGTTATCCCTTACATGGAACACTATCTTTGCAGGGAATGATTACAAAGAGAACGGAAAGCGGGCCTACTCAACCTATATAGAGGCCGCTTATCCGTTCACGATAAAAGGAGTGGATTTGAAAGCCGAAGTAGGTTTTACGCCGTGGGAAGGTGATTACTCCGACAAATTCAATGTTACCAACATCGGGCTTTCTGCTACCAAAGCTGTTAAAATAACCGATGCGTTCTCCCTACCTATCTCTGCAAAACTGATAGCTAATCCTTTCGAGGATAAACTATATTTCGTATTCGGAGTGAGCTTATAAGTTGCACCACTCTCAAAAGGCTTAATTATCCTTTGGCTTCTTCTTTGTTAAATACTTCTCCTGTATATTCTGCATCAACTCATAAAAGTTTGGAATATAGACAGTAGCAAAGATTGTATTCATTGCCATACCGAACACGACGGCAGCACCCAATGACAAACGGCTGTTTGCCCCGGCTCCCGTTGCAAACAACAACGGCATAACTCCGAGCACAAAAGCAAAGGAAGTCATCAGGATAGGGCGAAGGCGGACATGTCCTGCTTCATAAGCCGCCTCACGTATCGGGTTGCCCTGAGCACGGTAATCACGGGCGAACTCTACAATCAAGATACCGTTCTTGGCCGAAAGAGCGATGAGCAAGATAATACCGATCTGCGTGTAGATGCTCACCGGGATGCCCATCACCCAACAACCGATAACGGCACCGAGCAGTGCAACCGGAATACCCATGACGGCAGCTACCGGGCTTGTCCAGCTCTCATATTGCGCAGCGAGTACAAGGAAAGCAACAAGCATCGCCATAATGAGGATAATGGTAGTGGTGCTTCCCGCTTTGGTTTCCTGATAAGCAACGGAAGTCCACTCATACCCGAACTCGTTGCCCAACTGCTGTTTGATAAGCTGCTCCATAGCCTGAATACCTTCGCTCGAACTATGCCCCGGAGCCACGTTGCAAGTAATGGCTGCCGTGGAGTACATGTTGTAACGGTTTATCTGATCCATGCCCAACTGTTCCTGTATCTCTGTGAAAGAAGAGAATGGAACCATGTCTCCCTGAGAGTTGGAAATACTCAGTTTCAACACATCATCAATTACTTTCTGTGCCTGTTCGCCTGCTTCGATCTTAACCTGATAAATACGCCCGAACTGCACATAGTCATTTACATAAGCCGCTCCCATGTAATACCCCAAAGCGGAGAACACATCGTTCATCCCGATGCCCATGAACTGCACTTTATCACGGTCTATATTTAAGTAGTATTGGGGCACATTTGCCTGATACATACTCGACAGCCCTACGATAGCAGGCTGTGAATGATAATTGGCAAGCAGAGTTTCGACAGCCCGTTGCATTTCCGTCGAACCTAAGTTCCGGCGGTCTTCCAACTGTAACTGCAAACCGCCCGAAGCTCCCAAACCCGGAATAGCGGGAGGAACCATGCCAAAGACTTCGGCTTCCTGTATGCCGTAAGCCATTTCATTGAAACGGTTTACCAGAGCTTGCGCCGTGTGTGCTTTGCCTTTCCGTTCTTTCCAGTTCTTCAACACCACAAAGAATGTTCCCGAGTTTGATTGCTCGCCGCCTCCCATAATGGAAAAGCCGCTAATGCCTATATAAGTTTTTACTTCGGGATAGGAAGAGAGGATTTCACCAATCTGCCTGCCTACTGCCTGAGTGCGTTCAAGACTGGCTGCCGGAGGCAACTGAACGGCAGCAATGAAATAACCGTCGTCTTCTTCGGGGATGAAAGTTGTGGGCCACTTCATAAATAGCAAAACTGCAACCGCCGTTATCAACGCATAAGAGAAGAAAGCAATGACGGGACGTTTCAAAAGCCATTGCACCACACCGTCATAAGCTCCCTGTGTCTTGTCATATCCTTTGTTGAACCATTTATAGACAAAGAAGTTGGACGGTTCGTTCTTCTTCAGGAACAAAGCACAGAGTGCCGGTGTCAAGGTCAAGGAATTGAATCCGCTGAGCAGAGTGGATGCGGCGATTGTCAAAGCAAACTGTTTATACAACTGTCCGGAGATACCGCTTACCAATGTTGTGGGAATGAACACCGCCAACAGTACTAACACCGTTCCCACAATCGGGCCTGTGATTTCTCCCATTGCAGCCGTCACCGCTTCTTTCGGATCGGAGTATTTCCCGGAGTCGAGCAAGCGGGAAGCGTTCTCCACCACCACAATGGCATCATCCACCACAATGGCTATGGCAAGTATCAAGCCAAACAGAGTTAATGTATTAATGGAGAAACCAAGTGCAGCCATTACCGCCAGCGTTCCGATTAATGACACCGGAATGGTCAACGCCGGAATAATCACCGCACGGAAGTTCTGCAGGAACAAGAAGATTACCAATACCACAAGAGCAGTCGTTTCGAGGAAAGTAACCAGAACTTCATCAATGGAAGCATTGACAACATCGGTTGTGTCGAGTGTCACCTGATAGTTTACCCCTGCGGGAAAGTTCTCGGCAAGTTCTTTCATCTTTGCTTTCACTCCCTTCGATACATCCAAAGAGTTGGAACCCGGCAACTGGTAAATAGCAATGGCGGCCGTAGGTTTGCCTGCCAACTGCGACACCACTCCATAAGAAGCACTGCCGAGATCTATCTTGGCCACATCTTTCAGCCGAAGCATCTTCCCACCGTTCTCTACCCGAAGTATGATATTACCGAATTCCTCCGGTGAGTCAAGTCTTCCTTTTACCGTCAGGGTATATTGATTGGCATTATCACTGCCTTCCCCGATAGATTGCCCCACATAACCGGGAGACACTTCCACATTCTGCGTGGCAATGGCCTGATACACTTGCTGAGGCGTGAGGTTACGGATGCGCATGGCTTCGGGATCGAGCCAAACGCGCATACTGTAATCTCCTGCTCCCATTACATTGACCGCACCTACTCCCGGCACACGGGTAAGTTGGTCTACAAGGTTCAGCTTGGCATAGTTTGTCAGGTAAAGCCCGTCATAGACAGCCTCATCGCTTGTCATGGTGAGGAACATTACAATATTGGACGACTGTTTCTGCACCGTCACTCCCTGCACTATGACAGGTTCGGGCAAGCTGCTTTGAGCCACGCTTACACGATTCTGCACCTGCACGGTAGCCATATCTATATCTGTGCCGACGGCAAAAGTAATTGTCAGCGAATAAGCTCCCGAACCGGAAGAGTTGGAACTCATGTAAAGCATGCCGTCCACTCCGTTTACCTGCTGCTCGATAGGAATACCCACCGTCTGTGCCACCGTCTCGGCATTAGCTCCCGGATAGAAAGCCGATACCTGAACCGTAGGCGGAGTAATTTCAGGATATTGCGCTATCGGTAATATATTTAATGTAACCAATCCGGCCACCACAAACAGCAGCGCAAGCACTGTGGCGAATATAGGCCGGTTGATGAAGAACTTCGAGAACATCTTTTTTAGTGATTAGTGGTTAGTGATGAGTGATTAACCGCAATGGGTTTGATTTCCACACCGTCCCTTACTTTCAGTAATGCTTTCGTAACGTAACGCTCTTGGGGAGCAAGCCCTTTCGTCACCATGCGCAGAGTATCATCAATCAACTGCCCGGTTTGAATATGCCGGTATCTCACTATATTGGAATCATTGACCACATAAAGATATTTACCCAATTGGTCTGTTCCGATGGAAGCATCGCGCACGAGTGTTGCATCTTTCTGCTCGCCATAGGGAAGCGTGATGCTCACATAAAGCCCGCTTTTCAATATTCCTTTCGGATTATCCAGATTGGCCCTTACGTCCAATGTTCCCGTAGAAAGGTTGACGCTCGGTGAAAGATAATCCAGCTTGCCGGAGTAGGTTTGTGTACCATCTTCGCCCAAACGGACAGTTACTTCGTGCGGAAGCGATGATTCACCGTCTGTCATCAGCATACTGAGCCACTGGTTATCGGCAACATTGAAGTAAGCATACATGCGGTCGTCCTTATAAATGGTAGACAAGACGGCAGGTTGCAACGAACCGCTGATGTAACTACCCACATCATACTTGGTACGGTCTATTGTTCCGTCGAACGGAGCACGCACATAGCAATATCCCAGATTGGTCTTAGCCGTATTGAGTGCTGCCCGTGCATTATCCACCGCTGCCATACCTTCGGCAACAGACGATTGTGCCTGCAAAAGCTGTATCTTACTGACTGCATCGCTCTTTATCGCTTCTTTCATCCGGTCATACTGGTTACGGGCATAGTCCAACTGTGCCTCGGCTGTTTGCAATTCTGCTTCTGCCTGAGACACCGCATTCTTGTAAAGAGTAGGCTCTATCACAAACAACACTTGCCCTTGCCTTACCTTCGTTCCGGGTTGGAAGTTCACCGATTGAAGCACTCCGCTCACCCGCGCCATAAGGTTCACTGTCTTATCCGCCGACAAATAACCGGGATAATCTTTCGTCAGGGTTACGGTTCTAACCTCCGGATAGGCCACGTCTATCGGCAGCACCGGCATGGCAGCCGATGTTTCTTTCTTCTCCTTGCATGCAGCCAACACCATCGTTGCAGCCGCCAATATAATAAAGTTTATCTTCATATTTCTTCTATCTTTATTTAACTGTCAATTCTCAACTCTCAATCCCAACTTATAAACTCCATCCTCCGCCAAGCGCCTGATACATCTGTATCAGCCGAAGCAAGGAAGCACCTTTTGCCTCCACCAATGCATTTTCATAAGAGAGCAAGGAGCGTTGTGCATCAAGCACATTCTGGAAAGGAGTCAACCCCTGTTTATAAAGTTCGAGGGAAAGGTCGAGCGTTTGTTGCCCCTGATTGCGGACTTCGCGAAGCGCCACTATCTGTTTGATAGAGTTTTGGTAAGCACTCATTGCATTATCCACTTCCTGAACGGCAGTAAGCACAGTCTGGTTAAACTGGTTGACAGCTTCATTCAACTGCGCACGTGCCAGCTTGGTAGCATTGACCAACTTCGTTCCGCTAAACAATGTCCATGTAAATGACGGGGCAATCTCATACGTCAGACTGTTACTCTTGGTAAAGTCTTTCATATCCCGTGAGGCATACCCCACAGAACCTTTCAGAAAGAATTGCGGAAGCCAATCGGATTTAGATGCCCCGAGCGAAGCTGCCTGCGCATTAACTTGGCGTTCCGCTCCACGAATATCGGGACGGCGGCGGAGCAGATTGGCAGGAATCCCTACGCTGACCAACTCCATATAGTCAGGCAACTGCCCTACCCGTTCTAATGAGGGACGAAGCTCGGAAGGGTAAACACCGAGCAACACCGCAAGCGAGTTCATATACTGGATAATCTCCGCTTCAATAGACGGAATAGATGCTTTCGTGTTGTAGTAAACAGACTTTGCCTGAGACACATCGAGCTTGGAAACAAGCCCCGTATTGTAGCGCACTTCGGTAATCTTCAGCACCGCTGCTTGAGATGCACAGTTCTTGTTCACCACTTCCAACTCCTGTTGCAGTTCCCTTAAATTAATGTAAGCGGAAGCAACCTGCGCACAAAGTGACACCATCGTGGCATTATACTCCTCCTGAGTTGCCATGAACGTTTCCTTTTGCGCCTTCACCCGGTTGCGGATGCTGCCGAAGATGTCTATCTCCCAGCTTGCACCGAGTGCAGCATCAAAGTAATGACTGGTAGATTGTGGCAGGGAACTTGTGTTTCCGCTTGTTTGCTGTTTTGTCCAACCGCCATTCAAGGCTATGGAAGGGAAGTAACTTCCCCGCTGAATGCGTAAATTCGCCCTCGCCATTTCAATGCGGTCAACAGCCGACAATACGGAATAATTCTGCTTCACCGCCACTGCGATGAGAGAATCGAGAACAGGATCGTCAAAAGCCTTCCACCATCGGTCGTCCACCGGCAATGTCTGCTGAAAGACACTGTCAGCTTCCACCCACGAGGCAGGCAGGGGCTTATCCAAATATTTATCTGTCTTTTGCGCCCATGCAAAAGAAGAAAGAAACAAAAAGAGCGATACGCTCCATATCCGTAAATCCATAAGTTAAGGTCTTTTATTGAGGAAATAACAAGACCTTACTTATTTTGTTTATCGATTTAAAAGTTTAAAAGACTTATTCGGCTCCCTTCCAGCGTGTCAACTGGGGAAAGAAACTTTTCATTTCGGCAATGGCTTCCTCTCTGGTATATTTCGTACCCGAATCCTTATTGAACTCATCCAGAAACTGAACACAGTGCTCAATCATGTCATCCATCGTGCACTCCTGAGTGAAGTTCCCGTTCTGATAACAATATGCACAATACTCTTCATTCCTGCTACCATCGGCATCGGTGCCGAAATGCTCCTCCATCGTCAGCGGCATTCCGCAGCTTTGGCAAAATTTCAAATCTTCGTTCATTGCATTCATATAGTTGATTTGCCAAAGATAACGATTAAGACAAACACATCCAAAGGCGGAGATTAGTATTTTCGTCGGCATATGTTAAACTTTTCACTGCAGAGAAACAAGCATTTCACTGCAGTGGAACGTATGTTTCTCTGCAGTGAAACGCTTGTTCCACTACAGTGGAATACTTAAATCATAAGGAAGAAACAGTTAATATCTACCCAATAACATACTAAATACTATACATTAAAAGAGTAATACAAGCATATGTTTGCTCTATTAATGCTCATAAGAGCAACAATTGTGCACTTTTTGGTCGGTTTTCTTTGCAGAACCAATGGTTTGAGTAATTTTGCAGTCACTATTAAATCGGTACTAATACCAAAATTAAATAACATGAGTTTGAAAATTGTTGTATTGGCAAAACAAGTTCCCGACACACGAAACGTTGGGAAAGACGCCATGAAAGCCGACGGAACCATTAACCGTGCGGCACTACCGGCTATCTTTAATCCGGAAGACCTGAACGCTCTTGAACAGGCACTCAGATTGAAAGACACACATCCCGGCTCTACTGTAACCATTCTTACAATGGGTCCCGGACGCGCAGCCGATATTATTCGTGAAGGCCTTTTCCGCGGTGCGGACAACGGCTACTTATTAACAGACCGCGCATTTGCCGGAGCCGACACATTGGCAACATCTTATGCACTTGCCACCGCAATCAGAAAGATAGGCGAATATGATATTATCATCGGCGGCCGTCAGGCTATCGACGGTGACACGGCACAGGTAGGTCCGCAAGTTGCCGAAAAGCTTGGTTTAACGCAGATTACTTATGCAGAAGAAATCGAGAAAGTAGACGAAGCGGCAAAACGTATCACGGTGAAACGCCACATCGACGGTGGTGTGGAAACCGTAGAAGGTCCGCTACCTATCGTTATCACAGTAAACGGAAGCGCAGCTCCCTGCCGTCCGCGCAATGCCAAGTTGATACAAAAGTACAAACATGCAAAGACTGTTACCGAGAAGCAACAAGGCAACTTGGACTATACAGACCTTTATGACACAAGAGATTATCTGAATCTTGCCGAATGGAGCGTTAACGATGTCAACGGTGACACGGCACAATGCGGTCTGAGCGGTTCGCCAACCAAAGTAAAAGCCATTCAGAACATTGTGTTCCAAGCAAAGGAAAGCAAAACACTTTCGAGCTCGGACAGAGATGTAGAAGACTTAATCGTTGAACTATTAGCTAACCATACAATCGGATAACACTATGAATAACTTATTTGTATATTGCGAAATAGAAGAAGGTATCGTTGCCGACGTTAGCCTTGAACTTCTAACCAAAGGCCGTTCGTTAGCTAATCAGTTGAATTGCCAACTCGAAGCTTTCGTTGCAGGTTCTGACTTAAAAGACATTGAAAAACAAGTTCTTCCCTACGGTGTAGACAAACTGCACGTATTCGATGCCGAAGGACTTTATCCTTATACTTCACTTCCTCATACCTCTATCCTCGTAAACCTTTTCAAAGAAGAGAAACCGCAAATCTGCCTGATGGGTGCAACCGTTATCGGTCGTGACCTCGGTCCCCGTGTTTCTTCTGCACTGACCAGCGGACTGACTGCCGACTGCACAGCTCTTGAAATAGGCGACCACGAAGAAAAGAAAGAAGGAAAAGTTTATAAAGACTTATTATATCAAATCCGTCCTGCTTTCGGTGGTAACATCGTTGCTACCATCGTCAACCCGGAACACCGTCCGCAAATGGCAACCGTTCGCGAAGGTGTGATGAAGAAACAAATCGTTTCACCGGACTATAAAGGCGAAGTTATCCGTCACGACGTGAAGAAATACGTTGCCGACACTGACTATGTAGTGAAAGTTATCGAACGTCACGTTGAAAAAGCAAAGAACAACTTGAAAGGCTCTCCTATCATCGTTGCCGGTGGCTATGGCGTAGGCTCAAAAGAGAACTTCCAACTGCTTTATGATTTGGCAAAGGTATTGAATGCAGAAGTAGGTGCAAGCCGTGCGGCAGTTGATGCAGGCTTTGCCGAACATGACCGCCAGATCGGTCAGACAGGTGTAACGGTTCGTCCTAAACTTTATATCGCTTGCGGTATCTCCGGACAGATTCAGCACATTGCAGGAATGCAGGAAAGCTCGATGATTATCTCTATCAACAATGATCCTAATGCACCAATCAATACCATCGCCGACTATGTGGTTAACGGTAGCATCGAAGAAGTTGTGCCGAAGATGATTAAGTATTATAAACAAAACAGTAAGTAAGATATGTCAAACTTTTATACAGATACTCCGGAACTCAAGCATCACTTGAACCATCCGTTGATGAAGAGAATAGTTGAACTCAAAGAGCGCAACTATGCTGACAAAGACAATTATGATTATGCTCCGATTGATTTCGAAGATGCAATGGACAGCTACGACAAAGTGCTGGAAATTGTCGGCGAAATCTGTGGCGATATTGTTGCCCCCAATGCAGAAGGAGTTGACCACGAAGGCGCAAGCTGCTCTGACGGTCACGCACACTATGCTTCGGGAACAGTGCAAAACCTCGAAGCTGTTACCAAAGCAGGCTTAATGGGTGTTGCAATGCCTCGCCGTTTCGGTGGTTTGAATTTCCCTATCACTCCGTATATCATGGCAGCCGACATGGTGAGCCGCAGCGATGCAGGTTTTGAAAACCTTTGGGGATTACAGGACTGTGCCGAAACAATCTACGAATTTGCCAACGAAGATCAGAAGAAAAGATACATTACCCGCGTATGCCAAGGTGAAACCATGTCAATGGACCTGACCGAGCCAGATGCAGGTTCCGACCTTCAGGCAGTGATGCTGAAAGCTACCTATGATGAAAAAGAAGAATGCTGGAGACTGAACGGTGTGAAGCGTTTCATCACTAACGGTGATGCGGATATTCACCTCGTACTTGCACGCTCTGAAGAGGGTACACATGACGGCCGTGGTCTTTCCATGTTTATCTATGATAAGCGTAATGGTGGTGTAACTGTTCGCCGCATCGAAAATAAGATGGGTATCAAAGGTTCTCCTACTTGCGAACTTGTATTCAAGAATGCCAAAGCAGAACTTTGCGGCGACCGCAAACTCGGTCTGATTAAATACGTAATGGCTTTGATGAATGGTGCTCGTTTGGGTATCGCTGCTCAGTCGGTAGGTATCTCGCAAGCTGCATACAACGAGGCTTTAGCTTATGCAAAAGACCGTAAGCAGTTTGGTAAAGCCATCATCGAGTTCCCTGCCGTTTATGAAATTCTTTCTGTAATGAAAGCCAAGCTGGATGCTTCACGTGCCTTGCTTTATGAGACAGCTCGTTTCGTTGACATTTATAAAGCATTGGATGACATTGCCAAAGAACGCAAACTAACTCCTGAAGAACGTACGGAACAAAAGACATTTGCCAAACTTGCCGATGCGTTCACTCCGCTTGCAAAAGGTATAGGCAGTGAATTTGGTAATCAGAATGCTTATGACTGTATCCAGATTCACGGTGGTTCTGGTTTCATGAAAGATTATGCTTGCGAACGCATCTATCGTGATGCCCGTATCACTTCTATTTATGAAGGAACAACTCAACTTCAGGTTGTGGCTGCTATCCGTTATGTAACAACAGGTGCTTATCTTGCACGCATCAAAGAATACGAAGCAATGCCGGTTGCTCCCGAGTTCGAGGGCTTGAAAAACCGTTTGAAAGATATGGCAGACAAGTTCGGTATGGTGGTTAACCAAATAGTTGAAACCAAAGACCAGGAGTTACTAGACTTCACTGCCCGCCGTTTGGTAGAAATGGCTGCATATACTATCATGGGGCACTTGGTAGTTCAAGATGCTTCCAAGAATGATATTTTTGCAGAATCGGCACAGGTATTCGTGAGATATGCGGAAGCCGAAATTGAAAAGCATATCAACTTTATCCGCAAGTTCGATAAAGAGGATTTGGCTTATTATAGAAAGTAAGAAGCTAATTCTTTTAGAAATAAGAAAGGCGTTCACCTGTTGAAGATGAACGCCTTTTTAGTTATAATTCTTATATAATCTTATTTATAAGTCAATGTCTTTGAAGAAGATATAGGAGAACTTCCTTTATAAGAATAACTTTCTGATATTTTGGTTGGATAGTTATCTGTACTTAGCTCATAAGTATAAGAATAAACATATCCATCGCCATCGTCAGTAGACTTTAATAAATTCTTGGTTGATTTACCAAGTAATCCTGCATAATAAGCATATTCCAATTCATCAACATCTGTTCCTACTTCTTCAAAAAATGAAAGGCCGGCTGTATTAAGTTCCGTATCATAAGTTGAAGTATTGGTATTTGTTTTAACCGGATAGTTATCTTCTTGGTACTCATTGACAACATTTGTAATATTACCATCTTTCCAAGTCAGTTTATAATTATCATAACCATAATCCCCTGTTACCGCAATTTCAGTTAAGCGATCACCATCATATTTAAAAGCAAAAGAGGCATTATCTTCTGAACCATCGTTATCAATAAGCTTCACAGTTCCGGAAGTTGCAAAGCCGTTTGTACCTATATTTAAAGTATAAATATCTTTTTCTTCCTCAGTAGTCCCGTTATTAGAATGTCTATAAACCGAAGTCATCACAACAGTATTACCGGTATAGACAAAAGTAATTGTTTGATCATTCCCTTCTTTTACACTAACTAACTTACTGCCATCATAAGTAAAAGTTGCAGTTTCATAACTATCACTTATAGAAGCTAACTTTTTAGTTCCTTCGGGAAACACATTACCTGTTCCTGCATTTTCACCATTGTTTTCCTCATCATCTCCACATGAAGTAAAGCTAACACATAGAGCCATAGCAAGCAAACTTGCCAAAAATTTAATCTTTTTCATTTTACATAAAGTTTTGTCGGACTGTTCTCTCCGTCTGATATTATCAAATTTAAAAGCGTGAGAACTGTTAAGTCTATCTTCATTCAAGGCTCTGGTAAGCCCATATCCTAAATAGACAACAATCCTCACGCCTACATTATAAACATAGACGTGAAGCGCTTGTTGCTATTATCCCAGGATATTTGAATTTACCAGATTCTGAATGAGGGATAATATCTTAAACGCTTTTCGTTAGTAACCTAACCTTTTTACTCTCATAAGAGAATACTTCGCAAAGTTACAAAAAGTTATAATCTTTCAAAAGCTTTCTTCAAATTATCAATAAACCCACGAATATCTTCTTCCGTAGTATCAAAAGAAGTCACCAAACGAATCTCATTTGCTTCCTCATTCCAGAAATAAAAGAAATAGGATTCGAGCATTTCATCAATTACCGCACGAGGCATAGTCATGAATAACTGATTGCTTTCCATTTTCTGTGTAAAACGGATCTCAGGAAATTGGAGTAATTCTTTATACAGCAATTGCGCCATATCGTTAGCATGAGTGGCATTCTTCAGCCAGAGGTCATTCGTCAAGTATGCTGCAAACTGACAAGACAAATATCTCATTTTTGAAGCCAGTTGGGCTGATTGTTTACGATAGAACTCTGCCTCCTTTGCCAACGCCGGATTAAAGACAACAACACACTCTCCCATCATCAAGCCGTTCTTGGTGCCACCAAAGCTCAGTACGTCAATTCCACAATCAACAGTCATTGCTTTCAATGAAACATTTAGAGCTACACAAGCGTTTGCTATACGCGCACCATCCATGTGTACATACATTCCATGCTTATGAGCCAAAGTCGTAATAGCTTTTAATTCTTCCGTAGTATATACGGTTCCTAATTCAGTACATTGAGAAAGATAAATAGCCCCGGGTTGAGAATGATGCTGATCACCGAAACCATGAAGATAAGGGAGAATCAGTTGCGGAGTAAGTTTGCCGTCAGTAGTAGCAATAGGGCGAATCTGGCATCCTGTCATCTTCACAGGAGATCCACATTCATCTACATAAATATGGGCTGTTTCAGCACAAATAATAGAGTTGTAAGGACGGGTTAATAACTGCAAAGCAACCACATTGCTTCCTGTACCGTTAAAAACAAAAAGAGGCTCACAATCCGAAGTGAATTGTTCTTTCACTTTACGGATAGCTTCCTCTGTCCATTTATCGTTGCCATAACCCAAAGCATGGTCTGTATTTGCCTTTGCAAGAGCCTCCATAATTAAAGGATGTACTCCTGAATTATTATCAGATGCGAAACTTCTCATAAGATTTCTGTTTTATTTTTCAATCTACAAAAGTAGGCTTATTGTTTGACAAACAAACTCTTTTACAAAAAGAATCTTTGAGAAGTTCCGTACATATCTATTTTTTAGATTGTTCTTTCACTGAAATCACTTTATTGGCATTCTCGGCAGCAGTACTCAACATGTCATAAATAACCTGCTTATCTTCTATCATTTTTGTGCTTAAAATAGAATTAGCTTCCAAAAGTCTCGTCTTTTCAGCAGAACTGTTCTTTGCATTTTTACCAGTCTTCACATAAGATTGGAAGGCATCATAGTTAGCATAAAACTGTTGAGTGGCATCAAACAATCCGCTATAAGCGCGTTGCAACTCTTGACGGGTAGCAATATCGAAGCAAGTGTCCGGGTTCATTATTGCCACAGAATCACTCGCAAGAATTACAGGGGAAGTAATATTAGGCGCTACCTGAGATTTATCTTTTCCCTCCATGTATTTCAAAACTTCTTTCATATCATCTTCCCTGACCATATTCTTTAGTAAAGCCAAAGAAGTATCATAATATTTCACAACCTTATTTGCACACTCAAGGCTCATATTGTCTCCAGCCAGCGAATCATTTTTATTTGTTTTACCCGAACAAGAAAACAACAAAATAGCTACTGCAAAAATACCTAACGAAAAAATGTTCTTTTTCATAACACAATCTTTTATTTATATAAAACGTAATCAATGAATTAGATTAATAACAATATAAATTCAATATGGCTCATGCTTTAATAATAATTATTGTGTTGTTACAAAGGATATTTTAGAATCCTAGTAATTTTGTACTAGTAGAAATAACTTTTGAACTGTTAATCAATTGTTGTGGATTTCTTTCATTTTAGTATCTTTGTAGTATTAGGAACAGTTTCCTTACAGACAGCTGTATGTGCGAGTAGTTGTGAACTGCTTTCATTTTAGTATCTTTGTAGTATTAGGAACAGTTAAAAATAAGTTTTGTATCAATGTTTTACGTTGTGAACTGCTTTCATTTTAGTATCTTTGTAGTATTAGGAACAGTTGAATGACAAACTTCAAAAATATTGCAGTGTTGTGAACTGCTTTCATTTTAGTATCTTTGTAGTATTAGGAACAGTAATGTGAAAGTATTTCCATTACCTCTTTGCGTTGTGAACTGCTTTCATTTTAGTATCTTTGTAGTATTAGGAACAGTTATCTGCAAAATTTATAAACTCAACAAAAGTTGTGAACTGCTTTCATTTTAGTATCTTTGTAGTATTAGGAACAGTTTGCTGGAAGAAAGGATCTTGCATAGAGTGTTGTGAACTGCTTTCATTTTAGTATCTTTGTAGTATTAGGAACAGTAGAACGAACATGTAAATCAACATTATATAGTTGTGAACTGCTTTCATTTTAGTATCTTTGTAGTATTAGGAACAGTTGGACTGTGTGCGACTGGGGAGGAAGCCTTGTTGTGAACTGCTTTCATTTTAGTATCTTTGTAGTATTAGGAACAGTGAGAGGTACTTGTTTATGATGATCCGCATGTTGTGAACTGCTTTCATTTTAGTATCTTTGTAGTATTAGGAACAGTATCCGGCTACAACCTTTGACAAATGCTATTGTTGTGAACTGCTTTCATTTTAGTATCTTTGTAGTATTAGGAACAGTCCACTTGATTACATTGTTACGCTTGAATAGTTGTGAACTGCTTTCATTTTAGTATCTTTGTAGTATTAGGAACAGTTCTTGAAAATGGAATGATTAACGGCTATCCGTTGTGAACTGCTTTCATTTTAGTATCTTTGTAGTATTAGGAACAGTCTTTTTCCAATTTGCCCACGAGATAACACGTTGTGAACTGCTTTCATTTTAGTATCTTTGTAGTATTAGGAACAGTTATCGTTAATAATATCAATGCTTAACACTCGTTGTGAACTGCTTTCATTTTAGTATCTTTGTAGTATTAGGAACAGTAAACCTGATGGGGAAATGGTTCATCCTGAAGTTGTGAACTGCTTTCATTTTAGTATCTTTGTAGTATTAGGAACAGTGGTACAGGAAGAAACCCAACGGATACATGGTTGTGAACTGCTTTCATTTTAGTATCTTTGTAGTATTAGGAACAGTTAGTTGTTTTTTTTCACGCTAAATATCTTGTTGTGAACTGCTTTCATTTTAGTATCTTTGTAGTATTAGGAACAGTTTTTAATCTGGCCGTTTGGTTCCCTGATGAGTTGTGAACTGCTTTCATTTTAGTATCTTTGTAGTATTAGGAACAGTATTTACAATGAGTTCTAATTGCATCTTGCGGTTGTGAACTGCTTTCATTTTAGTATCTTTGTAGTATTAGGAACAGTTCTTCGGAATAAAAGTCTGAAACATCTTTAGTTGTGAACTGCTTTCATTTTAGTATCTTTGTAGTATTAGGAACAGTAAGTTTCTAATCCTTGCGTACCAATAACTGTTGTGAACTGCTTTCATTTTAGTATCTTTGTAGTATTAGGAACAGTGAAGACGCTGCTTTAAAGTGTCATTTCGTGTTGTGAACTGCTTTCATTTTAGTATCTTTGTAGTATTAGGAACAGTCTTTTGCCGATTCTTTATAATTATCAAGACGTTGTGAACTGCTTTCATTTTAGTATCTTTGTAGTATTAGGAACAGTAGCCAAAGCTATAAAGAATTGAGTACAGTTGTTGTGAACTGCTTTCATTTTAGTATCTTTGTAGTATTAGGAACAGTAATTGGGATATTCGGAAGATGCAATAAGGAGTTGTGAACTGCTTTCATTTTAGTATCTTTGTAGTATTAGGAACAGTTGGATTATGAGAGAATTTTGTAATAAATACGTTGTGAACTGCTTTCATTTTAGTATCTTTGTAGTATTAGGAACAGTTTCTGGGATAATTCCAAGTTGCCGCAATGGTTGTGAACTGCTTTCATTTTAGTATCTTTGTAGTATTAGGAACAGTGCACTTGCCTATGATAATAAATTTCTTGTAGTTGTGAACTGCTTTCATTTTAGTATCTTTGTAGTATTAGGAACAGTGCGAATAGCCTTCACGGTGATATTGCGTTTGTTGTGAACTGCTTTCATTTTAGTATCTTTGTAGTATTAGGAACAGTACTAACAAAAATATTGATATGAACGATGTGTTGTGAACTGCTTTCATTTTAGTATCTTTGTAGTATTAGGAACAGTCATTTTCGTGTTTATAAGTCTATTCCTATGGTTGTGAACTGCTTTCATTTTAGTATCTTTGTAGTATTAGGAACAGTACCAAAGTAAACTAATAACTTTTTCCAATGTTGTGAACTGCTTTCATTTTAGTATCTTTGTAGTATTAGGAACAGTTCCGGATTCCTGGTTCCGCTCGGCAAGTAGTTGTGAACTGCTTTCATTTTAGTATCTTTGTAGTATTAGGAACAGTGTACTTCATAATTTTCTAATTCCATATAATGTTGTGAACTGCTTTCATTTTAGTATCTTTGTAGTATTAGGAACAGTTCATGTGCATAAAGAAAAAGAAGAAGTTAGTTGTGAACTGCTTTCATTTTAGTATCTTTGTAGTATTAGGAACAGTACATCCTATATTATCAATTGTTAATCAGCAGATTACACTTGATATTTAAATATAAAAAAGGAGGATGTATCAAACTAAAAATCCCGTCGCTTGGCGGGATTTTTAATTTCAAAACAATTCTAATTGCTGTCCGGGAGTATTAACAGTTTGCATATTATTTCCCCAATATAATTCTATATCTCCAAATTGCTTATCTGTTATACAAATAATCCCTATTTGCCCTCTTTCTGGCAAAAAAGATTTCACTCTCTTTACATGAACTTCTGCATTCTCTTTACTTGCACAATGGCGTACATAAATAGAAAACTGAAACATGGTAAACCCGTCCTTTTGCAAGTTCTTTCTGAAATCAATATAAGCTTTCTTATCTTTCTTTGTCTCAGTTGGTAAATCAAATAGTACAAGTATCCACATTACACGATATTCACTAAAACGATCCATAGTTATTTCTCAGGATATGAAATTCGACGAAGTTCTCCACTTAAACATTTATAAAGTGAAGCTGTTGTCTGCGAAACAGCAATCATCAACGGACTTCGTTTTCCACCTATTTTCACCTCTAAAGTAGGTATTTCAAGCAATTTCACTTTTATTTCTTTTGTTATATTGGTGTAATCAATTCCGCTATTTATGATGTTAAAGACTAATTCATCTACATAGGGCCTATACGGCTCCATAATATCATCTGCTAAACAATAGGCATTATATCTATTGTGATGATGAATGCCAAAAGTTGGTAATAAACCACTTACCACTAATCCTCGAGCAACTATGGCACGGAGAATCGCATACCCATAATTTAATAAATTATTAGGAGGAATGCCTTCACGTTCTCTTGTAAATCCATCAATCTTGGTAAATAAACATTTCCAATAATAAGCAGCTGCCCGTGCTTCCAAATTGTCAGAATCACCACTTTTCACATCATCAGCCCAAATACGCATGCATTTCATTTCTTCTCCAATACAATCGCGCAACACAGATGCCTGATTATCTATTTTTGATTTTATTGTTTGCTGCCAAAGTTGCTTTTTAAGTGGAAGAGAAGCATCCAATTGTTGACGGAAACGTTCATTTTGGGTAGTATTTCCATACAAAGGGAGCATTAGGCCAACCGGCATGCTCTTACTATCACAAGTTATCACAGCACAATTATTTTCCAAAAGCATTTCCAACGCTCCAGAGGTTATAGTTATCTGCCTGTTATCCAACAGCACCACTCCAATATCCTCTATTGGTTTAGTTACTTCGGATTGCTTCTTAAAACTTTCGGGTAAAGATTGACTTTTCTCTACTTCAGGTAGTTTGATAACCAATTGCGCATCACGAAGCGAAAGATATACCGGATTACCAAAATAAAGTGTTTTTTTAATCATAGTATTAGATTTAAGATTAATACTCTCCAACTTGAACTATTTGTCCAATGTGATTTACACGAACTTTTACAATGCTATTCACGAAATCAAGGCTCTTATACTGCTTGAATGTAATACCTTTCAACTCCTTATTATCTTTTACCGTTGTCTCCAAATGATGCCTAAACTTATAATCCCGTACAACAGCATTTCCATACTCTACCTTAGACATTGTTTGCACCCTAAATAGATTAGGACTAATCAATGCATAGTTTCCGGAATCCATTAAATCTATCTCACTTGGAATAAATCCAGTTTCTTCATTAGGAAATACGAAATACTCATTTTGCTTCATTGTGAATAAAAATGTCCACCCTTCTGATTGCTTATATCCTTTATCCACAACCGGAAGTCCCTGACTGACACGTTCGGTAGCATCGAAGAATGAAACAACATTATCTTGCAAACATCCTTTCTCATCTATATAAATAGCTACATGATGATTATTACCTGTACTTACAAAATCCACCGGCTGTGTCTTCCCGTCTTTATATATAATCTTTCCATTCACATCATGTTTATCGTGCAAAGCAATTGCATTACTGACTCCACTAATAGTAACCCTTTTTATAGAAATTCCTTTCGCTTGATTAAGCCAGATCGGATTTTCCGATAAATTCGAAAAAGCCTGCTTTGCATTACCACCATATTGAGAAAGACGTTCTAATAAAATTCTTTTTATTTTAGGATCAATCACTTTCTCAATATTCAAATCCGGATTAATTTCTTTACGGATAGTATAAACAGTTTCCAATGTAACAGTCTTCACTTTCAAAGGGACTTGGCATGTATGCAAATCATTTAAATAGAGAGGGCACTTTTCCAAACTGTTTTTTCCTGTAAAAGCCTTTTTAGGATCATTATCGAAAGCACTTAACCTTGCGAGTAATGCATCACGATATTCCTTCCGTGCTACTGTTTCAATTACTGCCTCATTAAATGTACTTCCAACTTTTATATCTTTAGTAACATACTGCTGTATACTTCCATAAATAGTTTCCTGATGAAGTTGTCCTCGAGGAGTTAATTGAATCTTTTCCTTTTTACCAGACTTTGTTTTAATCCTGTTAACATTTTGTGTTACAACCTTATTCTTAGCTTTGATTGAAACTAATACATTCTCAAGCTGTTTCTTAGCTTCTGCACGAAACTCATTCAAAGGTATTGGAGGATTAAAACGCCATTTATCGTGCTTATCACGATATAATTCATTTCTTCTAATAGCATGAATGTCATTAGATTCATCACTCTGCGCATTCATATTATTAAGATAACGTATAAATTCCGGCTTTGTAAATGCAATAGTCAATGCATCCATAGCATGATGACGATGATCATTTCTTTTTGTCCAATCCTTTATTCGGCGTATTTGCTGACCATCTCTATTTTCAAAGATTTCGGTTAACCCCAAACGATTATATTTATCCCAATTGAGCTCCTGCATCACGTCCACTAATTGCCAGTCCTCACGTAAACGGTCAGTTATCGCACCGGTGGTCGGCACTACCTCTTTTACCAATTCCTCGAGCATCATTTTAGCTTTTCTTGCTATATATTGAGAATCACTCAAATCCCTGTTAATAAAGTCATTTGGAATTTCATCATTCTTCATCTTCAATTTCCTATATTTAGCACTACTCCCCTCTCTATCTAAATACGCTATACGTTTTAAATATTCTTCATATCCCGATTCACCATATTTACCGGATAAATAATCACGAGCCGTCATATCTCCTTTTTCAATATTGACAGAACGGAGTTCCAATGTTTTATTAGAAAAAGAATCATCAAATAGTTTAGACTGAGGTATGATATGTTCAATATCAAATTTCTTACTAAACAACTCCTCTTCGTGTATATACGTATTCGAATAAAGTGTATGAAAACCGTTTGGAGCTAACTCCAAATAAAGTTTATAACGTATAATATCGTTCCTGCTAACACGAGTAAAACCAAATTTTTGTTGTATTTCTGCTCTGTATTTCTCATGATCTGTTGTTGCTTTATTAATGACTTGAGTTAGTTTCTCACGCTGCTTTGCATTTTTCTTTAATTCCCGTGCTAACTCTATTCTTATTTCATCAGGTTTTCCATATGTGTCAATAATTTCATTTACAACATTCACTAACTGATTCAAAATCTTTTCAACAACCGGATTACGCAAAGTATTCTTTGGCAAGATTTCAAGTTTGTCCTTTAAAACTTTCGCATCAAGTTCTTCTCTTGTCAGTGAATTCTTTGAATGTCTGTATCCTGCATACACACAAGCTGTACTATAATCATTTCCGGCTCTCATAAATGGCAGAATTTTACGCATGGCCTTACTACTCAAACTACCATAATCCGGTTGAAAAGTAACATTGGCAAGAATAGAAGCATACTCTCTGCCAAAACCATACAAGTCCATTATCTTTTGAATCAGTTTTTCATTTCCTGTAGGAGACTCATCCCCCTCAAAAGAGTATAAAAGATGCCACAACCTGAACATGGGATGCTTCTCTTGTTCTTCTCTCGGAAGCTCGGAATTGAATTTTAATATTTCCGTATTAAAGCCCAAACCACCGAATACATCGTGCACCAAAGTATAAACTTCATCCGCATTCATCTTGCTGAAATCATACTCCCCATGTCCGCTTAAAGCAATTATTCTTTGATAAGCTCTATACAAAGCTGCTTGTGTACGATTTCCTTCTACTTCTTTATGACTCAATTTCAGACCTTTAGAATTTTTATAGAGTAACTTTAAAACTTCTGTATCCTTAAGTTTCTCTTTTATAGCCAACTCTCGAAACAGCAATTCTTTTTCTTCCAGTTCTAAAGGTTTGTCAGATACCCGAAGATCATTCAAGGCTTGCCAGATTTTATACTCTTGGAAAAGAGGAGATGACTTTGGAGTAACCCGCAAACCAACCGTTTTTTTCTTTTTCTTCCCATCTACCTCAACTTCGATTTGCTTGCTTTCGAACTCACAAAAAGAAACCAATCCTTTCTGGCTCTTTAGAGGGCGTTGATAGAAAATGATAACATCACGAATTTCCTCCTTAAGTTCGGAAGTCAATTCCGGATGAAACTTAGCTTGTGTTTCCCAGATACGTTCAAATTCATCTAAGTAATCCTGCCGGTAGAAGACTTGATTCCGCAAACTATAATGAGGATCAGAAGCCAATCTTTGCATTTGAAACTGTCCTACTGTTTGATTATTAAAATAAAGCTCCTTACTCCTATCACTGATTGAGCCAAGATAGCCACTTGAATTCGTGATAACACCATTAACATCACTGATGACGTAAGCCAACTCCTCTTTTGTCAGTTTCCGTGCAAGAGCACTCGAACGCCATCTATAACTCTGCAACCGTTTATCCTTATCTTTAATTTCAGCAGTATATATCTGATACTTCTTTAAAAATAACTTCTGAGTATTTATTTTCCCTTGATTATTTATTTCATTTTTAAATTCCGATGTTAATATTTCAGGATAGAAATGAGCTTGATATTCCCATATTCTATTAAGTTCTGCCTGCAAATCAGACCTATAAAACTCCGGTACATCTTTCTTTCCCAAATTCAATTGTTCTAATACATACTGACCGGGAGTAATACCTCTATTATATAGTTGTTTAGCCACTTCCATTCCATCAATCAACTGTCCTTCGTCATTGGAATTTGCTTTACGGCTGCTCTTATAACCTCGTTTTTTATTAATCATCAATAACACACGGGCAAATTCTGATAAAGATATTTCCTCAATCGCGGCTTTAGCACGTAATTTATAGGTTTCAAAAGTAGTTTTATTCCCTTGTTCGGAAAGAATTGTTTCTTTTGTTATAAAGCCACAAGTCGACAATAAATCAATCAAACATTGACGACGTAGTTTATAGCGTTGAAGATTTCGCCGCATACTTCGTTTCAGTGTACGGTCTGCATTTGTAGTTATGCTTTTTCCTTGTTCAAAGTTCTTTTGTTCATCCACTGTCAATGGATTAACTCTGACACTAAGTTTTATTATTGATGATTTATCTAACCTGTTTTCTGCTTCATTTACTAAAGCCCAGCCAATGCTGGAAGTTCCTAAATCTAAGCCTAATATCCTTTTCATAGTATTTCATTAAACATTTTTCTCAAATATATATAAAATAATTATGTAAATACTTTTTGGATATAAAAACTTTCAATATATTTGCCAATACTAAAATGAAGCAGTTCACAATAAGGATTATTCCGTTGTGTAAACATCTAAGGCGGGGCAACTCGCCTTTTTCTTTTATATAAACATTAAAAAAGGCCGTCTCTTTCGAGACAGCCTTTCCTAAATTCAATCATGGAAATGGATTACATCATTCCACCCATGCCTCCCATTCCGGGAGCTCCCATAGGCATTTCCGGTTTATCTTCTTTCTTTTCTACGATAACACATTCGGTAGTAAGGAACATACCTGCGATAGATGCAGCATTTTCCAAAGCTACACGAGCTACTTTAGCAGGATCTACTACTCCGGCAGCATGTAAGTTTTCGTACTTGTCTGTGCGGGCATTGTAACCGAAGTCACCTTTACCTTCACGAACTTTTTGTACAACTACCGCTCCTTCACCACCTGCATTTTTCACAATCTGACGAAGAGGTTCTTCGATAGCACGTTTGATGATGTCAATACCTGTTGTTTCATCAACATTCTCACCCTTCATGCCTTCCAAAGCTTCGATAGCACGAATGTAAGCAACGCCACCACCCGGTACGATACCTTCTTCGATCGCTGCACGGGTTGCACAAAGTGCATCGTCTACACGGTCTTTCTTTTCTTTCATTTCAACCTCAGAAGCTGCACCGACATAAAGAACCGCTACACCGCCTGACAACTTAGCAAGACGTTCCTGAAGTTTTTCTTTGTCATAGTCAGATGTAGTTGTCTTGATCTGAGCCTTGATTTGATTGATACGGTTCTGGATGTTTTCTTTCTCGCCTGCACCGTTTACAATAGTCGTATTGTCTTTGGTTACAGTTACCTTATCGCAAGTACCAAGCATTTCGAGAGTAGCTTGTTCCAGTTTCAAACCTTTTTCTTCGCTGATAACAACACCACCTGTCA
>CABUKU010000013.1 GCA_902492205.1 uncultured Bacteroides sp.
TCAAAGCGTTCAGGGCACAGTTCAGAGGAGTAAGAGATAAAGCATTTTTCTTGTACAGACTCGCTAAATTATATGCATAAAAAGAAAAGCCCTCAGACTTTTACATTGATCCATGGTTTGGGTAATAGGAATAAAGGGTTTGTCACACGGGGTGAAAAGCCTTAAGTATGCTGTATGTCGGGGAAGAATAAAGGATGGAAAGGGTATGAAAACAAAAAAGTCTCAACTTTCACAAGCTGAAACTTTTCGTGACTCCTATAGGATTCAAACCTATAACCTTCTGATCCGTAGTCAAATGCTCTATTCAGTTGAGCTAAGGAGCCGACTTTGTTTTCAAAAACTTGTCAAACAATCATGGTGACCGCGACAGGATTCAAACCTGTAACCGGCTGATCCGTAGTCAGCTACTCTATTCAGTTGAGCTACGCGGCCTTTTTGTTTAACGGGTGCAAAGATATGTACTTTTTTTGAATTTACAAGCCTTTTGCGCACTTTTTTTATTAAAATTATTCGATGAAACGGTAATTAAATAACTGCCATCCCAATGTCAGTCCGAAGTTCCAGTTGTTATGCGGTGAGCTATAATGATTTACGTAAGCACTGATTGCCCCGAAGGGTAATTGGCAAACAACGGATACTTCTCCTATGTAAGCAAACTCGCGCAAAGAAAATGCTTTGCCGTAATATGCTTTATTGATGGAATTCTTTTTAATCGGGAATATCGGGAGGAAACCATAAAGCTCGGTTCTCAGGTGAAACAGTTTGTTAATGGTGTAAATAGGCTTTATTCCCGCTCCCACAAACTGATTGGCGCGAAAAGCTTCGATATAGGATAACTTGCTGTTTGGCGTAGGTGTAAATTCTCCCGCCTGCAATAAAGTGGCGGTGTAGTTCTCTGAGAAGTTTTTGGAGGAATAATAAGCTTGCAGGTAACTTCCGAGTACAAAATGCGGAGCCAGCTTAAAGTAAGACTCATTGGTATAGGATAATTGTAACCATGATTGCCTTTTCTCAAACGTTTTTGGTTCTTCCGTGTTACCCGAACGATACTTTTCTTTTCCCGTAAATATCTGGGCTATCAGCAGTTCGCTGCTTCCTTGTGTTGCAAACTGGCGGGCATTGAGCGTACTTCCGCCAAAACTTATGGAACCGCCCAAAAGTTTATAAAGGCTTTTGTCATGTTGGGCATCTTTGAAATCAATAACATTAGTCTGAAAGTATTGATCGGTAATCTGACCTATTCCCACACCGAATTCGGCTCTCTTTTTGGATAAGAAAGGTAATGCCGCTTTTATTTTGATGAATTGCTCTTTCTTTTTGTTCAGTGCCGGGTTGTCACTTCGTGAGAACAATTTGTCTTTTTTATAGTAATCGAAAGTGGAGATAGATGCAATAAACCTGTATGAAGTAGGTATTCTTGTAGGGAAATCCACTTTGGCGGCCAACTGGACATTGTTATATATCCTGCCTACTTGCCCGTCGAGCGTAAATTCTTTGGAATAATAGTTCAAGTCATGATAGGTAACCCCGAAATATACCTGATTGGAGCTGGTAGAGGAAACGTTTCCTCCCATGCGGATGGAAAAGTTGTCTTCCATTTTCACTTTCAGTTTCAAGTCATATAAATCCGTTTCAGGGTTATAAATGGCATGAGGAATGATTTCTGAGATGATATTATCGGATAAGAGACGAAAATAAGCACGTTTCACATCTTCATATGAGAAGATTTTATCATCATCCCCGTGAAATTCCTTTTTTATGTACTCTTGCTGTTGGGAATTTGCTCCTTCAATATAAATGTTCTTGAATCTGAGTTCGGGCATATTGCTTTTGAAGACCATACGGCGCAAACGTATGTTGTCTGCACTTACCCTTCGATGAATGCGGGATTTGATGGAGTCCATCAAACTTATGGTGCGGTTGTAGCCTATATCATGGAGTTCTTTCATGCGGTCGAAGTCGAGCAGGCTTACATCATCATATTTGAATCGCATTAATATTCCTAGCGAATCGGGTAGTGAATAGTCTGTTTTCTGCATAATCATGCTTTCCAACTGTCCCATAATATCGTTTTCGTCCGGTTTTGTAGGTTCGGCAGCAACTATACTGCCTATAATTATATCCGGATGAAAATCTTCCATCATCACGTCTGTGGGGAAATTATTGTAAATACCTCCGTCATATGCCAATACTCCATCTATCTTAATAGGCTTAAACACAACCGGAAAGCTCATGGATGCACGCACAGCATCGCCTAAATCGCCTTTTCCCATGACTAATTGTTCTTTGTTGTACACATCGGCGGCGATGCAGCGGAAAGGAACGAAAAGGTTATCGAAATTACCTTGACAGGTGGCTGTGGCACGTGCAAACAGATCCAGAAACACAAGGTTCATCTGAATCGGGTTTACAAGGCTTTTGGGCAGGATCTGCGGTTTGGCAATCTTCAATGAATCCTTGAAAGACATGCGTATATTGAAGAATTCGGGAGTAGGAAGATTTTTCTTGAAATAATAGATGTAATTCTCTTCTACGGTTCCCGAATACCATCTTGTGAAATCTTCCGAGCCTATAAGTGCTTCCATATCGTCGGGAGAATACCCCATGGCATAGAGAGAACCTATGATTGCACCGATAGAAGTACCGGTAATATAGTCGATGGGAATATTATTTTCTTCTAAAGCCCTGATAATTCCGATGTGCGTCATACCTTTTGCGCCACCGCCACTCAATACAAGTCCCACTTTTTGGGCTTGCATGGCGTATGGAATCATTAATAAGCCGATTAGCAGTAAACAATATATCTTTTTCATGTATATTCGTCAGATTCAGTAATGTATTTGTCTTTAAGCCTTCAAATATATAGAATTGTTCGCAATATATCTTTACCCGGAGTCGCATTTTTGCAAATAAAAAAGGCGTTGCAGTTATGGATGAACTGCAACGCCCGGATATGTTTTAGTCTGAATTGTTAAATGAGTTCGATACTTCTCTTTACGAAGTTGTTCAAAGCTTCACCCTTCAACATGTTGTTTTGCAAAAGTGCTAGGTCAACCAACTGACGGATAACTTTGTTTTTGCCGGCATATTCGGCCAATAACGTTTGTTTCTTGGTCTTTTGGTCTGCAATTTTCTTTTCAATATCACTCAATTCATCTTTTTGGGCAGTCGGGATTTCTTCCTCTTTCTTGTCTTCTTGTTGCTTATGCAATTCTTCGTGACGTTTGTTGAGCGACTTCACTTCTTCGTCTATCGGAGCGAGAGAAGCCGAACATTCGCTTTCTTCATCTACCATAATCTGCTTGATGAGCTTATGATCACTGTTTATCACTACATTAAACATATCAGGCATTTCACCATAGAAACTCATTCCTGCTTGTATGTTTGCCATTTCCTTCATACGGCGCATATATTCGCTTTGAGTTATCAGGATAGGACTGCTGTTTTCACCTAAGGATTGGGCTTCAACGTTGAATTCCACTTTGTTGATGGTTGGGAACTGACTTCTGAACACAGAAGAAAGAACTTCCTGCTGTTCTGCCGGTAATGTAGAAGCTTTTTTATCGTCTTTCACGATAAGACGTTCCACAATGTCGCTGTCCACACGGGTGAAACGGCTCTTCTCAAACTTTTGTTCTAACATGCTAATCATGGCAACGTCTAGTTGTCCGTCCATAATCAATACATCATAGCCGTTGTTTTTTGCAGCGTCAATGTAACTGTACTGTTCTTCCAAATGGTTAGCATACAGATAAATAAGGTTTCCGTCTTTATCTGTTTGGTTGTCTTTAATTAGGGTTTTATACTCATCGTAGGTGTAATATTTGGAATCAGTGTCTTTTAACAAAGCGAATTTGCTTGCTTTGTCATAGAAATCTTCCTGAGTCAGCATACCATAATTGATGAATATCTTCACATCATCCCATTTTTCTTCGAATTCTTTTCTGTTGTTTTTGAAGATAGCCTGCAAGCGGTCTGATACTTTCTTTGAAATGTATGTAGAAATCTTCTTCACATTTGAGTCACTCTGCAAATAAGAACGTGACACGTTCAACGGAATATCCGGAGAATCGATTACACCATGAAGCAGAGTTAAAAAGTCGGGTACAATGCCTTCAACCGAGTCTGTTACATAAACCTGGTTGCTGTATAGCTGTATCTTGTTTTTATTCAACTCCATGTTACTCTTTATTTTAGGGAAATAAAGAATACCTGTTAAATGGAACGGATAATCTACATTCAAGTGAATCCAGAACAATGGATCATCGGCCATTGGGTAGAGGGTGTGGTAGAACTTCAGATATTCTTCATCTTTCAGTTCACTTGGCTTACGAGTCCACAACGGATTTGTTTCGTTGATAATGTTGTCTTCGTCTGTTTCCACATTCTTTCCGTCTTTCCATTCTTTCTTTTTGCCGAAAGCAACAGGCACAGGCAAGAAACGGCAATATTTGGTTAACAAGGATTGTATGCGGTTCTCTTCGAGGAATTCTTTGGACTCGTCATCGATATAAAGAACAATATCTGTTCCGCGGTCTTCCTTTTTAGTTTCTTCCATGGTAAACTCAGGGCTGCCATCGCATGTCCATTTAACGGCATGGGCATCTTCTTTATAGGATTTAGTGATAATTTCCACTTTGCTTGCTACCATGAAAGCAGAGTAGAAGCCTAATCCGAAGTGGCCAATGATGGCATTTGCATCGTTTTTATACTTTTCAAGGAAATCATTTGCACCGGAGAATGCAATTTGGTTAATGTACTTGTCTATTTCCTCTGCAGTAAGACCAATACCTCTGTCGGATATAGTCAAAGTCTTTTTACCTAAGCTTACTTTAACGGTCAAGTCGCCAAGATCGCCTTTGAAATCACCCATTGAAGCTAAAGTCTTTAACTTCTGGGTTGCATCGACTGCATTAGATACTAATTCACGAAGAAAAATTTCATGATCGCTGTACAAGAACTTTTTAATGATAGGGAAAATGTTCTCGGTAGTTACCCCAATATTTCCTTTTTGCATAATACGTTATATTTTTAATGTTATTACTGTTTTTAATTCTTTTGTGAAGCAGGACACAAAAAAAATGCCAGACACTGGTGTGTCTGACATTTTGTCGGGAAAATATAAAGAATTTATTTTTTTATTCTTCTTTTTTAGAATCAACCTTCATGACTAATTCATCCTTCTCCTTATCCAAATCTACCATAATAGCATCTCCATTCTTTAATGAGGAGCTAATGATGAGTTCGGACAGTCCGTCTTCAAGATAATTCTGGATGGCACGTTTCAACGGGCGTGCTCCAAACTGTACATCATAACCTTTCGAAGCAATGAATTTCTTGGCATCTTCACTTATAATAAGCTTATAACCAATGCTTTCAAGCCTATTGTACAGTCCTCTCAGTTCTATATCCACAATCTTAACGATAGCATCCAATGAGAGCTGATCGAAAGTGATTATTTCGTCCAGACGATTGATAAATTCCGGTGCGAATGATTTATTCAAAGCTTTCTGAATAACGCTTCGCGAGAATTCTTTATCATCGAGGCGGTTCTGAGTTGTGAAACCTACACCTCTTCCGAAGTCTTTCAACTGACGTGTTCCGATGTTGGAAGTCATGATAACAACAGTGTTCTTAAAGTCAACAGTTCTGCCATAACTGTCAGTTAGTCGGCCTTCGTCCATCACTTGAAGAAGAAGATTGAACACATCAGGATGTGCTTTTTCTATTTCATCAAGCAAGACAATAGAATAAGGTTTGCGACGTACTTTTTCGGTCAACTGTCCGCCTTCTTCATAGCCTACATATCCCGGAGGTGCTCCAACAAGACGCGAAACGGTAAATTTCTCCATATATTCACTCATATCAATGCGGATAAGGGCATCAACAGAACCAAACATATATTTTGCTAATTCCTTAGCTAAATGGGTTTTACCAACTCCCGTCGGACCTAAGAACATAAATGTTCCTATCGGCTTGTTGGGATCTTTTAGTCCAACACGGCTGCGTTGTATAGCTTTTACCAGCTTTTCGATAGCTGTATCTTGAGCAATGACTTTGGCAGTCAAATCTTCTTTCATCTTCATTAACTTGAAACCTTCTGCCTGAGCCATTCTTTGTACAGGTACACCTGACATCATAGATACTACGTCCGCAATTTGTTCTTCGTCAACCACTTGACGATTATCTTTGAGCTTGTTTTCCCACTCATGTTTCAAGTCCTCAAGCTGTGCGGCATATTCTTTTTCCTTATCTCTGAAACTTGCAGCCAATTCGAAATTCTGTGATTTCACAGCTTCATTCTTTTTCTGTTTCGTTTCATCAATCAGTTTTTCTTGTTCCTCAATCTCTTTGGGGACACTTATGTTAGTAAGATGTACGCGAGAACCGGATTCATCTAATGCATCGATAGCTTTATCCGGGAAATTACGATCGGTAATGTACCTGTCGGTCAGCTTTACACAAGCCTCCAGGGCTTCATCCGTATATCTCACATTGTGATGATCCTCGTATTTATCCTTAATGTTTTTCAGAATCTGCAAAGTTTCTTCCGGTGTAGTTGCTTCAACCACAACTTTTTGGAAACGACGCTCTAAAGCTCCGTCCTTCTCAATATTCTTTCTATATTCATCAAGGGTAGTGGCACCGATACATTGTATTTCACCACGTGCCAAGGCCGGTTTCAGCATATTGGCGGCATCCATGGAGCCTGCAGCCGAACCTGCACCTACGATTGTATGTATCTCGTCGATGAACAAGATGATATTCGGATTCTTTTGCAACTCATTCAAAATGGAACGGATACGTTCTTCAAATTGTCCGCGATATTTCGTTCCGGCTACAACTGAAGTCATGTCCAATGCAACCACGCGCTTATCGAACAAGATACGTGACACTTTCTTTTGGATGATTCTAAGTGCAAGTCCCTCTACAATAGCCGATTTACCAACTCCGGGTTCACCTATAAGTATAGGGTTGTTCTTTTTGCGACGGCTTAGTATCTGTGCAAGACGTTCTATTTCACGTTCACGCCCTACAATTGGGTCCAGTTTTCCTTCCTCAGCGGCTTTTGTCATATCTGTACCAAAATTATCCAGCACAGGAGTGTCATTGGCTGTCTTACGTTGGGTAGACTGAGCCTGCTGAGCTTTGGATGAGCCGCCGGACGGACGATCTTTGAGTTCGTCTTCATCGTCATCATCTTCGCTGAATCCCATACCCGAAGTTATGTCCGGTTGCAGGGTTAGTTGTTCATAGACATTTTTATAAGCTATGTTATGCTCTTCTAAAACATTTGCAGCTAAATTGTTCTTATCTTTAAGAATTGCCAATAGGATATGCTCTGTATCGGCAACAGTATTCTTAAGTAAACGTGCTTCTAATATACACATTTTCAATATTCTTGAAGCTTCATTAGTAAGAGATATATCTGTTTCAGAATAAGCGATAATATTCATCTTATCTTTTAGTTTAGCTTCAATTTGCTGCTTAATTTCTTGTAAATCTATATTTAATTTAGAGAGTATTTCAACAGCTTTTCCTTCTCCGTCACGAATCAGCCCAAGGAGTAAATGTTCCGGTCCGATGAAATTATTCTGGAGGCGGTTTGCTTCTTCTTTGCTGTAAAGAATGACTTCGGATACTTTCTGTGAAAATTGATTATCCATACTTTTTATTTCCTTCCTATTCTTAATTATACAATGCAAATATACGCATTTCTTGTGTTTAATATGCGAGTTTGTTTTTCATTTTTTATATCTACAAAAGATATGCCACGTTTCTTTTTGCGGAATAAATAAAACATTTTTTGTGAACCGTCTATATACATTATTATAATATATATATGTTTTAGCATAAAAAATGTCGGTAATAACAAAACACGACTTGTCTTGGGAAAAGATGTACGTACCTTTTTAAATCGACAAGTTGTTTGTGAAAAACGACTTGATGTTTGTTTGAAAACAATAGGTTGTTTTTTACAAACGACCTGTCGTTTGAAAACAAAGCCATCGTGCTTTGACTCATATTCTCTCAAAAAACGATCTTATCCTTCACCCTCCGGATACCTTGTAACAAATGTTTTGGATAATTGTGAAGACGGTGAAGTGATATTTTAAACTATACTGTATATGGTACTTTGGAGCTTTGATGAAAAGCAATCTTCCGGCAAAAAAGTTTTTGATATATTGTTTTTGTATGTCCCGAAAAAGTAGTACTTTAGCATGGTTTTTTACAAAGCCTTAGATGTATAATTAATAATCTTATTAAATGCTTGAACAAGACAGAATTATAAAGATTAATATCGAGGAGGAAATGAAGTCATCGTACATCGACTACTCAATGTCAGTCATTGTATCGCGTGCCCTTCCGGATGTTAGAGATGGTTTTAAGCCGGTTCATCGTAGAATATTGTTTGGAATGAACGAACTCGGCAATACTTCGGATAAACCTTATAAAAAATCTGCCAGAATCGTTGGTGAGGTACTGGGAAAGTACCACCCGCATGGAGACTCATCAGTATATGGCGCTATGGTCAGAATGGCTCAGGAATGGGCAATGCGTTATCCTTTAGTTGACGGACAGGGTAACTTTGGCTCTGTAGATGGCGATAGTCCTGCGGCAATGCGTTACACAGAAGCCCGTTTGAACAAGATGGGTGAAGCAATGATGCTGGATATAGATAAGGAAACAGTAGATTTCCAAAACAACTTCGATGATACATTGCAGGAGCCGACTGTGATGCCTACACGTATTCCAAATCTTTTGGTAAACGGTGCATCCGGTATTGCCGTAGGTATGGCAACTAATATGCCTCCTCATAATTTGTCTGAAGTTATCGATGCTTGTGATGCTTATTTGGATAACAAAGAAATCACAATAGAAGAGCTGATGCAATACGTAAAAGCTCCTGATTTCCCAACCGGTGGATATATATATGGTGTAAGTGGAGTTCGCGAAGCTTATTTGACCGGACGTGGAAGAGTGGTAATGAGAGCTAAGGCTGAAATTGAAACCGGAAATACTCATGACAAGATAGTTGTAACTGAAATACCTTATAATGTAAACAAGGCAGAGTTGATTAAATCAATAGCTGATTTTGCCAATGAAAAGAGAATAGAAGGTATTGCAAATGCAAATGATGAATCGGACCGTGAGGGTATGCGTATTGTTATTGACGTGAAACGTGATGCCAATGCGAATGTTGTGTTGAACAAGTTGTTCAAAATGACCGCATTACAAACATCATTCGGTGTTAATAATATTGCTTTGGTACATGGACGTCCGAAGATGCTTAATTTGCGTGATTTGGTAATGTATTTCGTAGAACACAGACACGATGTGGTTATCCGTCGTACTCAATACGACTTGCGTAAAGCTAAAGAACGTGCTCATATTTTGGAAGGTTTGATTATTGCATCAGATAATATAGATGAAGTAATCAGAATTATTCGTGCGGCTAAAACTCCGAATGAAGCTATTGCAGGTTTGATAGAACGCTTCAATCTCAGTGAGATACAGTCGAGAGCAATTGTAGAAATGCGTCTTCGCCAGTTGACAGGTTTATTACAAGACCAGTTGCATGCTGAATACGAAGAGGTGATGAAGATGATTGCTTATTATGAGGAAATTCTTTCAAATGATGAACTTTGTCGTAAAGTAATCAAGGATGAACTTTTAGAAATAAAGGATAGATTTGGAGATGAACGCCGTTCTGAGATTGTTTATTCTTCAGAAGAGTTCAACCCGGAAGATTTTTATGCTGATGATCAAATGATTATCACTATTTCTCATATGGGATATATTAAACGTACTCCGCTAAGTGAATTCCGTTCACAAAACCGTGGTGGAGTAGGCTCGAAAGGATCGGAAACACGTGATGAAGACTTTGTAGAACACATTTATCCTGCTACTATGCATAATACGATGATGTTCTTTACTCAAAAAGGTAAGTGTTATTGGTTAAAAGTGTATGAGATTCCGGAAGGAGCGAAAAATGCTAAAGGGCGCGCAATACAAAATCTCCTTAATATTGAATCGGATGATGCTGTAAATGCTTATCTTCGCGTAAAGAATCTTTCTGACCAAGAGTTTATAAATAACCATTTCGTAGTATTCTGTACAAAGAATGGCGTGATAAAGAAAACTCGTTTGGAACAATATTCCCGTCCTCGTCAGAATGGTGTGAATGCAATTACTATTCGGGAAGACGATAGAGTAATTGAGGTTCGCATGACAAACGGTGATAATGAAATTATTATAGCAAACCGTAACGGTCGTGCAATTAGATTCCACGAAACAGCAGTGCGTGAAATGGGACGTACGGCAACAGGTGTTAGAGGCATGACTCTTGACGGAGGTGATGATGAAGTAATCGGAATGATTTGTATTAAAGATCCGGAAACGGAATCAATTATGGTTGTTTCTGAACAAGGATACGGAAAACGTTCTGATATTGAAGATTATCGTAAGACAAATAGAGGTGGTAAAGGTGTTAAAACATTGAACATTACTGATAAAACAGGTAAGTTGGTAGCCATCAAGTCTGTTACAGACGAGAATGATTTGATGATTATTAATAAGTCTGGTATTACCATACGTTTGAAAGTTGCGGATGTGAGAATTATGGGACGTGCTACGCAAGGTGTACGCCTTATAAATCTGGACAAGCGCAATGACCAGATTGGTTCTGTATGTAAGGTTGCTTCTGAAAGTGATGAAGAAGCAGAAAATCAGGAGAATGAAGAAGGTCTTGAGAACGTAAGTGGAGTAGAAGATACTAATAACGAAGAATAGAGAGAAAAATAAATAAGTATTACAAATTAATCTACAACGATCATGAAAAGAGTATTATTTTCAATGGTTTTGTTAATGGTAGCCGGTTTTTCTTTTGCACAGGTTAAAAGTGTAAAGGAAGCAAAAGCTATTGCTGAAGAAGCAAAACCTGATTTCGCTAAAGCACAGCAGTTAATAAATGAAGCATTAGTAAATCCTGAAACAAAGGATGATGCTAATACTTGGAATACTGCAGGTCTTGTTCAAAAGAAGATCAATGAAAAGGAGAATGAGAAAGCGTATTTAAGACAGCCTTATGATACGGCTAAATCATTTAATAGCCTTTATAATATGTTTGAGTATTTCTTGAAATGTGATGAATTAGAGCAAATTCCCAATGAAAAAGGAAAAATCAAATTTAAATACAGAAAAGGCAATGCTTCAACTATGCTTATGGAACGTCCTAATTTGATTAATGGTGGTATCTATTTTTTCAATCAGGATAATAACAAAGATGCATTCAAGTTCTTTGCTATGTATATAGATGCAGCAAAAAGCAAAATGTTAGAAAAAGAGGATTTGATGAATAAAGATACTCTTTTGACTCAGATTGCTTATTATGCAACTTTAGCTGCTTCAAAAGATGAAAATTATCAAGCTGTTTTGAAATATGCTCCAATAGCAGCGAAAGATAAAGAATCAGGCAAATATGGAATGGAATTCCTAGCAGGTGCTTATAAGGCTTTGAATGATACTACTAACTGGATTTCTACATTGAAAGAGGGTATTCAGATGTATCCTGATTATTCGTTCTTCTTTGGTCATTTAGTTGATTATTATAGCAATACAGGTAAATTTGATGAAGCTATGATATTTGCTGATGATATGATTGCTAAAGATCCTACTAATCCTTTCTTCTTGTATGTAAAAGGGTATTTGTATCAGAATATGAAGGATTATGATAATGCTATTAAATTTTATAAGAAAACAGTAGAAGCGGATCCAAATTATGCTGAAGCATATTCTAATTTAGGTCTTGTCTATTGTACACAAGGTTTGGACTATACTGAGAAGGTAACTACTGATTTCAATGATCCTTCTTATGCAGCAGAACAAGCTAAGATCAAAAAGTTCTATGAAGAAGCAAGACCTTATTATGAAAAAGCAAGAGCTTTGAAACCTGATCAAAGAGATTTGTGGTTGAATGGTCTTTATACTATTTACTATAAATTGAATCTTCCGGAATTTGATGAGATTGAAAAACTTATGCAATAAGAAGAAAAGAACTTGATATAAAATAAAGACCAACCATTATGGTTGGTCTTTATTTTATAGAATTAATTATTAAACATAATGTGGATTATAGAATTAATTAGAATCTAATATAAAAGAGTTAATTTACCCATTAATAACTAATAATGGTGTATCAGTATGAAAAATCATTTTACGTGCAATGCCCGGATTAAACAGTCTGGCGAAAATATTTCTTCTATATGATGTTATTGTAATAACATCAATATGTTTTTCTTTAATATATTGGTCGAAATTACTCAGGATATTATCTTCTTTAACCACATCATATGACATTTCTAATTTAGGATATTGTTTCTGGAAATAATCTTTAATTCCTGCAAGTTTTATTTCATTCCAAGTATCTTTTACTTCAGCCAGATGAATAAGAGATACTGAGAAATTAAATGGCTTAAAAGATTTTATTAATGAGTCAAATGCTATAAGGTCACGTTGATCGAAATTAGTAACAAAAGCTATTCTTTTTACTTCCTCAAATGTTTTAAATGGAGTGTTTTCTGGTACTGCAAATACTGTATGCTTACTTCTTTCAATGACTTCGGCAGTCACACTACCAATCAAATCAATGTCTTTTTGGTCTTTGCCACGAGTTCCCATTATAATGATCTGAGGATCATGTGATTTAGCATATCTTATAATTTCTTCTTCTGGTATTCCATCTCTTAGTTTACAAGTAAATTTGATATTAGGAAATACACCAGCTTCTATTTTTTCTTTTATTTTATTAGATAGATTATTTAGGTCTGTATGTACCCTTTGGATTGTATTTTGTACTGTTTCATCTTCAACTATTTGATAATTAAAGACATCTCCATAAGGTAGTGATGATGCATATATTGGAGTAAAATAAACATGTAAAAGAACAACTTCTGCATCAAGTTCTTTGGCAAAATTGAAACCAAATTCACAAGCTTGCATTGAATAATCAGAAAAGTCAACCGGAATTAAGATTTTTCTTTTCTGACCTTCCTCTTTTTTATCCTTCTCTCCTACATCACTGGATAGCCATGCAGAACTTTCTATTATTTTCAGAGCTTGAGGTAGATCACTTTCTTTAATTCTAACCCTGACTCCAGATGAAACAACGGGTTGAATGAGGTTAACATTATGAATATAAGCTTCAATACCTTCATTTTCGAGCACATTTTTTAGAATTTGTGCTTTGGCATACGTTAATATTGCCAGAGTTACTAATTTATCTTCCATTTTATTCTGATTTTAAATCTTGAATGAAAACAAAAAATCCCAATTGAATGTTTTTCAATCGGGATTTTCATTTTATATTTAAACTTGCGCCTCGGTAGCTTGCTCAACTTGATGATTTGCGTTTATTTCATCTAATATTTTTAAAGCCTGATCTAGAACAGTAGTATCATCAAGCATTACTAAACCACCATCCGGACCCGGCTCTAGATGTATTCCGACACTTTTCCCCTCCTTGAAATTATGTCCGCCAAAGAAATTGCGAACAGTATCTACATGTAAACCAAGTTCATCTGCTATTCTATGCATGCTACCGCTGGGCAATGAATCTTTAATCTTACGAAGTTCATTGAAAGTTATTGTTCTATTCATGATATGTAAAATTTATGGTTAATAAATAAGTGATTTGATTATCACGCTATAAACTTAAACAAAAAAAAGAACAAAACAAATTTTTTACAGCTTATTTTTTATAAAACTAGATTAATTGATTATTATAAGAGTTTGTAATAATAAGAAGTGATTCCAATGATCATAATTACAAAAAAGATGAGGTATAATGTTGCAAGTAAGATATTTATATCAGAAATTAAGTAACCACTTGAAGTGTAATTATCTGAAATTTTGTAGATACTTTTCTTGGTGAAGCATTTACTTAAGTATCTGTATAATAAGTAAATGAGATAACCACATAAACATCCGAGAATGCTACCACAAAGAATATCACCAGTAAAATGTACTCCTAAATATATTCTGGAATATGAATTGAGTATTGCCCATAATAATAATGACAACGTTAGTTCTTTCTTTTTCAGCAGTAAAGAAACGAAAGTAAATATTCCAAACGAGTTAGCTGCGTGGCTTGATATAAAACCGTATGCTCCTCCCCTATACCCATTAACAATATCAACCAAATACATTATTTCAGGATCTTGAGTGGGACGGAACCGTTTGAAAAAAGGCTTAAAGAAACCAGATGATATTCTATCACATAGGAATATAACTAATGCAATCATTAATAGAATCAGTAAAGTTTCTTTTAACTTGTTGTTTTTGATGAGAACATACAATAACATCATGGCTAAAGGAATCCATATAATGGTACTGGTATATATCCACATAAAACCATCCCAAAATGTAGAGTTACTCCCGTTTAAAGCTAAAAATACATGTTTGTCGTATTCAATGAGTTGTTGTATATTTATCATAGTAGTTATTTACGGGTTAATCAAATTATCTCAATTACATTTGCAGGAACCCATCCCACATTCCCGTCTTCCAATTTTATTTCTTTCCATTCTTTCATAGAATTATCCGTCACTTGTACTTTCCGTCCTTCATGTAGGATAAATAAGTCAGTACCACTTTCATTCGGTGTACTTTTAACAGTTACACTTGGATTAATAACAATGGCATTTGTTCTGTTAATTAAAGAATCTTTTTGCTGGGAAGCAAATATATTTGTCAGTACAACAAAGATAAATAGTACTATAGAGCTGATAAATCCGATTTTCTTTATAAGAAGCTTTTTTCCAAATATAAAAACTGATAAGCTCATAATTAATAAGATAAAGAATGTGATTCCTAATTTAGACCATGCATTAACTCCCATATAGTTGATAAGAGATTTAATCCATGTCACAAAAAAAACTTCCGGTACAGGTTCTACTTTATCCACTGTTTTGCTCCTTGCTAAATCCAAATTAAAACGAATATCGTTATCACCTGGTTTAAGTAGTAATGCACGTTCATAATTTAAAATAGCTTTAGCAATATTGTCTGCTTTATAATAGCTGTTACCTAAATTATAATATAGATCAGCAGATTCACCTTGCTGAAGTAAATCTTCATATATTTGAATGGCTGATACATAATCATTCTTTGCATAAGCACTATCACCAGTCGCTTTTGTAGTTTCTCCAGCTTTTACAGTAGAAAACTCATTTTTATGTGACACAGTGCCTACAGTATCAATAGCTAATGAATCCTGTCCAAAAGAAATAGTGGAATATATAAGTCCTAATGCTAAAAATAATGTCTTTTTCATCTTGTAATCTATTTCTGTTAATGTTTAATAGAATTCTCCATTTTACTCATTACATCTATGGCAGAGGAATATACATTATCCATGGCTGCATTTTCATCTCCCGGAGCATATCTTGCAAATTCACATTGATTTAAAGCTTCGATAAACTCTTTAATCAAATCTGCCTGAACACCATATTTATTTAGTTCATATTCTATATTATCTTTAGACAACTTAGATACAGGAATGTTCAGCTTATCACTGATATATCCCCACAAAGCCCTCATGACTTCATCATAGAACTGATCTTTCTTATTTTCTGCCAATAGTTTTCCGGCAAGTTTCATACGTTTAGTTGCTACTTTGTTAGCTTTTTTGGTTCGAACTTTTGCGACATTGGCATTTTCAATAGCTTGCTTTCTGTAAATTATGACAAATACTATAAATAAGCAGAAAGGTATGATGTACCATAAGTAATATGCCAAAGAACCAAATAAGAAATTACCTTTGGGAGTTAATGCCGTATCACCCATTTTAATGAAACGTATATCGTTTCCTAATACTTTCAGATCTTCTTTATTGGTGAAGTTTGCTATAACCTGATCAGCATTTCCTGCTCCTTTCTCAACCTTCACTTCATATTCTTCGGTTTTCAGTGTTTTATAACTTTTAGTTTTTAAATCGAAATAAGAGAAATCGACAGAAGGAATCTTATAAGTACCGGCACTACGAGGTACTGCTAGATATTCGATTACTTTGCTTCCGGATAAACCTTCCTTGGTCAGTGAGAATTTATTATCCACTTTTGGATCATATGTCTCAAAATCTTTAGGAAAAGCTACTTCAGGGTTATTTATAAGTTTCAGGTTACCAACTCCGGAGATTATTAATTTTACAGTTAGTGCATCATTTGTTTTAAGTTCTTTGGTATTTATGGAAGAACTGATAGAGAACTCTCCTACTCCACCCGAGAAATTTGCAGGTTTTCCCGAAGGTAATTGCATAACGTTTACTGTTACTTTAGGAGTTGCTACAGTTTTTTTAATTTCTACATAATTTGAACCTCCATTAAAAAACGCATCGAATGGATCATCTGAAGCAACAGCTTTAGCAACTACAATAACAAATTTGGCAGGATCAATTTCCAATTTACCACTTTGTTGTGGAAAAAGGACAAATTGACGATAAACAATCGTTTGATAGTTACGTCCGTTGTAATGTTCTAAAGAAGCCTGTTTTTTCTGGGGTAAATCTACTTCTTGAGAATGGAATCCTTTAAAATCAGGCATCTTAGCATCATCTAAACCCGCTATATTGACTAATGTATATATTTTGTAAGTTAATAATAGGGCTTCCTGCTCATACACATTGGTTTTACTTACATTTGCGGTAACAAATAAATCATTGCTGGATATACTGTTACCGGATGATGCTTGTGAAGGTCTTCCGGCAGAAGAATTTTGTCTGCTTCCATTATTACTATTTCCACTAGCTTGATCAGGAGGGAGGACTTTAATTTTTACGGAATTTGAAGTAGAAGCTTTGCCATTAATAACAGCCGTAGCACCGGGTACAGTAAAAGTACCTTGTTTATCAGCCATTAAAATGTAAGTGTATGTAACACTACTGTTTGATACTCCATTGATAATCGTTTGACTAAAAGAACGGTTAGGTCCCATTAAAACATCGAAATCCTTAATAGATGGAGCTCGGAAATCTCTAATGTTCTGTGTATTTACAGTATAGGTTAGTTTAAATTGATCTCCACTTGCTACTGCTTCGGGAGCATTTGCAACAAAAGAAGCTTTATCATCTGCCGAAACCTTGGCACCGGCTATAATTAGAATTATAAATAAGAAAATTAGTTTCCTCATCTTTTTGTCTTTTTAATCATCAATAGTTTAATAATTACCAGTCTTTGTCCAGTTTAACACCTTGTACCTGTTGCATCTTTTTAACTTTGTCCTGCACATCTTTTTCATCTTGCATTACTGAGTTAAGCAACTGCTGGGCATTTTCCTTAGACATTTCATTCTCTTTTGGCTGTTGTGGCTTAGGAGGTTGTTGTTGCTGATCTTTCTTTTGATCCTTATTTTGTTCTTGTTCTTTTTGTTGTTGATCTTTCTGTTGCTGATCCTGGTTTTGATTATTGTCCTGGTTCTGTTGGTCTTGTTGCTGATCTTTCAATAATTTCTGTGCCAGTGCAAGATTATATCTCGTTTCATCATCTTTAGGATTATTTCTCAAAGCTTGTTTATATGCCTCAATACATTGTGGGTATTGTTGCGATGCTTGTAAAATAACTCCCATATTATGGTATATCTTAGCTAATTTTGTTTTGTTCTTTTCTACCTTTGAAGCAGCATCATATTGTTCCATTGCCTCTTTCAATTTTTGTTGTTGAGACAAACTTAATCCTAAATTATAAATAGCTTCGGTTGATTTAGGATTTGCATCCAATGCTTTTCTATAATCAACTTCGGCCTTAACATATAAACTGTCATTATATAATTTATTACCGTGACGAAGGTATTCTCTTTCGTTTTTCTGTGCAAAAGTAATATTTGCCAGAAGAAGAAAAACCAAAAGTACAATATATTTCATTCTTGACATATTCATAGATTACTTATCGAAACAATTTGATGTTTTTAAATAATGGATTTTTTCTTTCCATAATAAGCATTTCGCCTAACAACAGAATCAATACAATCCATGCTATTGATTGGAACTGTTCGTCGAATTCTGTGTATACTTTAGTTTCTACGTCAGCTTTGGCAAGTTTGCTAATTTCTTTGCTTAGAGCGCGTTGGGCTGAGTTAGTATTATCAACACGTATATATGCGCCATTACCGGCTTTTGCTATTTCCTGGCACATTTGTTCATTAAGTCTTGTCATAATAACGTTGCCTTCTTTGTCTTTACGAAATTCGTTCTGACCGCCTTCTGCAGGTATAGGAGAACCTTGTGGGGAACCTATACCAAGTACATATACTTGTATTCCCTTTTTTGCTGCTTCTTTAGCTGCTTCCACAGCTCCGCCTTCATGGTTTTCACCATCGGTTATGATAACAATAGCCCGTCCCACTCCTTCTTGGGGAGTAAAACTACGGGTAGCTAAATTGATTGCTGTACCAATAGCTGTTCCTTGTCTTGATATGAGTGATGGATTAATTGATTCCAAAAACATTTTAGCAGATATATAATCGCTTGTTATAGGCAATTGAACAAATGCATCACCGGCAAAAACAATGAGTCCGACTTTATCATTTTCAAACTCGTCAACTAGTCTTGATATTAGTTTTTTAGCTTTTTCAAGTCGATTGGGAGTAACATCTTCGGCAAGCATTGAATTAGAAATATCCAAAGCTATTTCAACTTCTACTCCGCTTCTTTTTACAGTTTCCAACTTGGAACCGAATTGCGGACGGGCAAGAAGGAAAATTGTGAGAGCCATTGCCGTGAGAGTAATCCAAAACTTTATACTTGGACGATATTTAGAAACATCCGGCATAAGTTGGGCAAGAAGCTTGGGATCACCAAATTTCTTTATTGCTTTCCTTTTCTTGTAATTTGAATACAAATAGAAAGCAGCAATGAAAGGCAATATTATAAGTAGATATAAATATGTCGGGTCAGCGAATCGAAACATAATCTATCTTTTTTAATTAAGGTATTTTCTTTAATATAGAATTACGTAATAACACTTCAATAAGAATACAAATAAATGCAACGAAAGCAAACCATTGATATTCTTCTTGCTTCTTACTGTATTCTTTCACATTGAGTTTTGTTTTCTCTAATTTATCAATCTCATGATAGACCTCTTTTAATTTGGAGTTGCTGGTTGCACGGAAGTAGTTTCCATTTGCTGTTCCTGCAATCTGTGTTAAAGTAGATTCATCAATCTCAACCGGCATTTGTACATATTGTATTCCTGCAACGGTAGGATAAGGATATGGAGCCATACCATTAGTTCCTACTCCGATTGTGTAGATTCTGATTCCAAAGCTTTTGGCTATTTCAGCGGCTGTTAATGGAGAAATATCTCCCATATTGTTTGTACCGTCTGTCAGCAGAATTATTACTTTGGATTTTGCTTTACTATCCTTTAAGCGGGTAACGGCATTGGCAATACCCATACCGATAGCCGTACCATCCTGAATTAGTCCTCTTTGTGCGATATCACAACTGATATTATTAAAAAGATTAAGCAGTACGGAATGGTCGACAGTCAAAGGACATTGTGTGAAACTCTCTCCTGCAAAGATTGTCAAACCTATGTTGTCATTGGGACGGCCGTTAATAAATTCGGAAGCAACCTCTTTTGCAGCTTCCAATCGATTTGGCTTCAAGTCTTCTGCAAGCATACTCGTTGATACGTCCATCACCAACATGATGTCAATACCTTCAACTTCGGTGTTTTGCCAATTGTTAGTGGTTTGAGGACGGGCCAATACTATAATAATCATAGCAATAGCAATAATCCTTAATATAAATGGCGCATGAAGCAAGTATAACTTATAACTTTTGGGAGCATGCGCATATACTCGCGTGTCGGAAACCTGAAGAGTTGCTTCACTTTTCTTCCGCTTCAATATATACCATACTATATAAGGTATAAGTAATAGCAGCAAAAATAAATATTCAATATTAGCAAATATCATTGTCTAATTATTTATCGCATTAAAAATACAGTTTGTAAATTCCCATACCAACGTAAACCAACAAACCGGCTATGGCAGCAAATACTACAACAATAGTAGAAAGTAAAATTATTTTCGCTTGTTTTGAACGTTTCTCCTCTATTGTTATTTCCGTAGGTTCCGGTTTCTTGTTTATGGGTTCATCCACTTTTGTTTCATTAATAAAATCAATTGCACTAATAAGATTAGCATCATTTTCATTCATTAATGGATTATGTTTGGCAAATTTTACTAAATCGGCTGTTCCAAACAGGTTTTTCAAATCTTTAATTGATTCTTGATCCTTGAGACTTAATAGTTTATCTATAATCTCAGAAGAAGTCATTTCCATTGCATTAAAGCCGAAACGTCCTTCTATATATGTACGAATAACATCTGTCAATGCAGTGTAATATTCCTTCGGACGATCTTTCTGCCAGTCTTTTTCCGCTTTAATCCGTTCGATGTCTTTCATTGCCTGTTGGTGTGGAGGTAATTTGGGCTCTACTTTGATCTTACGAATAATAGGTTTATTGTCATTGAATCTGATGATTAAGAAAATTACTAAAAGCATCAATGGTATAGCCAATAATGAAGCTAATACTATACCTTTCCAGTCGTCCCATGAAAACGGTGCTTCCATAATTGTTTTCTGAGGGAAGAACTGTTCCGGATGAAGGGTATCTACCGGTACGGAATATACTTTCAGAGCCAATGCTCTCGACTTATATATTTTGTTATCTACTGTTACCTCGAGTGGAGGAAGATAATAAAGAGCAGAATCGAAAGAGGTAATCGTGTATTCCTGAGTGACAAGTAATCGTTGTTTATCATTCAGATATTGAGTATCCGGTTTGGCAACATCAATAACTTCTACTCCTTTTACTATGGTATCATTGAAATGTGGAAATTGAGCTTTTTGCTTTGCATCATAGCTTACTTCCAGCTTTATCTTTGCCTGTTCTCCGATTAAGATCTGAAGGGAATCAATCGAAGCATCAACTGTAACCGACTGCCCTTTAACGAACTGGGTTACAGATAACATGAGGAAAAGCATTATGAATGTATGTCTACTCATCTTCTATTAGTTTCTTTTAGCAAATAAGTTCAAAAGAGCTTTTACATAATCTTGATCGGTACGCACAGATACAGAGTCAACATTACTTTTGGTAAATGCTTCATTTAAAGCGGACTGCTTCTTTATCCACCAATCGTGGTGTGCATTCCGTAGAGCTTTTGATGAAGTATCAATCCATTGTTCATGTCCGGTTTCTGCGTCTTTAACTTTCATCAATCCAATAGACGGAAGTTCTTCTACTCTTCTGTCATATACTTGGATAGCTACAATATCATGTTTGCGGTTGGCTATCGTCAAAGCATTTTTGAAATTCATTTGGTCAATGAAATCAGACAGAATAAAAGCCGTGCACCTTTTCTTGATTACATTAGTCAAGTATTCGATTGCGAGTTTAATATCGGTTCTCTTGCTTTCCGGTTGGAAATCAATAAGTTCGCGTATGATGTATAGAATATGTTTTCGACCTTTCTTGGGAGGAATAAATTTTTCTATTTTGTCCGAAAAGAAAATAACTCCGATTTTATCATTGTTCTGTATTGCCGAGAAAGCAAGTGTAGCAGCAATTTCAGTAACCATATCCTTTTTTAGTTGTTTTACGGTACCAAAGTCAAGACTGCCGGATACGTCAATCAATAACATGACTGTCAATTCGCGTTCCTCTTCATATACTTTCACAAATGGTTTGTGGAAGCGTGCAGTTACGTTCCAGTCTATATCTCTGACATCATCGCCGAACTGATATTCACGAACTTCGGAGAAGGCCATACCCCTGCCTTTGAAAGCAGAGTGATACTGCCCTGCAAAGATATTGTTAGACAATCCCCGTGTCTTTATTTCAATCTGACGAACTCGTTTTATTAAATCACTTGTTTCCATCCTGTTTTCTTAACTATGTTTTTATCTCCTCACAACCGTGATGAAGTTTCCTCATAACCGTGAGGAACTTTCCTCATATCTGTGACGAAACTTCCTCACAACTGTGAGGAGATAATTTTGAATGCACAAAATACTCTTTTCTTCTAATGAAAAAGATTAAGGCACCTCAACTTTATTAAGTATCTTACTTACGATTTCGTCTGAAGTAACGTTGCTTGCTTCAGCTTCATAAGTCAATCCGATACGGTGACGGAGCACATCGTGGGCTACTGCACGTACATCTTCCGGAATCACATAGCCGCGACGTTTAATAAACGCATAAGTGCGTGCTGCAAGTGCCAGATTGATAGAGGCACGAGGTGAACCACCAAAAGCAATCATATCTTTCAATTCTTTCAGATCATACTTTTCGGGGAAGCGTGTTGCAAATACAATATCAACGATGTAACGTTCAATCTTTTCGTCCAAATATACCTGACGAACAACTTTACGTGCTTCGAGTATTTCTTCTGCTTTGAGAATTGGTTTCACATTAAACTTTTCACCATTAATATTTTGACGGATAATTAGTTTTTCTTCTTCTTGTTTCGGGTAGTCAATAACTACTTTCAGCATGAAACGGTCTACCTGGGCTTCGGGAAGTGGATAAGTTCCTTCTTGTTCAATAGGGTTCTGAGTAGCCAATACCAAGAATGGTTCGGGAAGCAGGAATGTTTCTTTGCCGAGAGTTACTTGTCTTTCTTGCATAGCTTCGAGCAAAGCACTTTGTACTTTGGCAGGAGCACGGTTAATTTCATCTGCTAAAACGAAGTTTGCAAAGATAGGTCCTTTCTTAACAACAAACTGTTCGTCTTTCTGACTGTAAATCATTGTACCGATAACGTCGGCAGGTAAAAGGTCGGGAGTAAACTGGATTCGGCTATATTTAGCATCGATCAGTGAAGCCAGTGTTTTGATTGCCAATGTTTTTGCCAAACCGGGAACACCTTCTAACAGTACGTGTCCATCCGAAAGCAAACCAATTAACAAGGATTCTACTAAGTGTTTTTGTCCTACAATAACCTGATCCATACCCATCATCAGATTGGTAACGAATCCGCTCTGTCTTTCAATTCGTTCATTCAGTTCACGAATATCAATAGATTCAGCCATACAATTATAATTTTATTATTATGATTACTTATGTAACGCAAGTATAAACATACACAGTCTGTACTGTTTAACTTTTCGACGTCCAAAAATACATCATATAATTAACAGGCGCAACTAAAATTTATTAAAAAAAGAAACAGATGTCCCCGTTTTAAGACATGTTTGGATAAAATAATTTAAGTAAACGGGGATTAGGTTGTTTTCACAGGAGGTTACTGTTGTTTATCTCTTAATGCCGGTATCCTTAAAGTGATGCCGGAAGGCACCCGGTTAGGATTCTTAATGACATCCCTGTTATATTTAAGAATGTAAGGCCAAAGGTCTTTTGTTTCATAGAAACGTTTGGACACCATGGTTAAAGTTTCTCCCGATCCTAATTTATAAGTTGTCATTGTTCCTACAATTACATAGCTTGTAGAATCCGGTATTACATTGTCGAATCCTTTACGAACTCCTGTAATGAATGTTTTTGTAGTATCATCCATTTCAGTTTCTTGTTGGATTTTCTGAGTTGCACGTAGCATTGTGTCTTGGGCTTCCTTTTCCAGATTTTCAATGGTTTGATCTAAAGGACCGTTTGCAGGAACGGCAGATTTATTCTCTTTGACCTCTTGTTTGGGTTCTGGTAACCATTGGCTGATGGTTTCCGGTTTATAGATATAAAAAAGGGTGGCGCAAATAACTAAAACAAATAGAATTATAACAGCTATGAAATACCCTATATTCTTTTTAGAAGGTGTTTTTTCTACAGGGATAATTGGTTCTTCTGTTTCATTTGCAACAATTGAAGATTCAATCTTTTCTTCTTCTTTAATTGCCGCAACTTCTTCTTCAATAATTTTAGGTTCTTCTTTTTTAGCAACGGGTGCTTTTACAGAAGGAAACATATTCTTATTAGCTTCCAGTTCAGCAGCAATAATTTGTTCTTTTGTCTTTTGAATGGTTTCTACTTTGGGAGATTCAATAACTTTTTCCTGAGTAATTTCTTCCTGTTCTTCTTCCCCATCTTCATCTTCTGTCACCGGAGTATCATCAAGAACTGTTTCATCGTTGAGCACTACTGTTTCAAAATGGGCAAAAGGTTTGTTTATCAAATCCTTGACATTGGTTTCCGGAGTAAATGATACTTTGGTATGGCCTTCAATCTGAATACGTTCGCCGGTATTGACATTTACACTCTCCCGGCTTTCAACCTTGGTAAGTTTGAAAGTACCCAGTCCTTTGATCTTTACGTATTGATCGGACTCCAAAGCCTCTTCTATTAGATTGAAAAGCTCTTTAACAAAAGCTTCCGCATCTTTTTTAGTGATTCCGTGCTTCTCGGCTAATGTATCTATAAGGTCTTGTATTCCAATTCTTTCGCTCATGATAAAAGGATATGATTATTTAAACTTATCTTTAAGGACGGTACTTGGCTTATAACTTAAAACTAATTTTGGAGGAACCAGCATACGTTGCTTGGTAGTGGGATTTACGGAAATACGTTCGGCTTTCTTTTTCACTTCGAAAGAGCCGAATCCCTGAATAACCACCGTGTTATCTTCCTCCAACTGCTTTACTACGGTTGAAACAACTGAAGCAACTAATTCGGAAGTATCTTTGGCTGTATATCCAAGCCTTCTTGACAGTTCTGCAATAAATTCTTTATTATTCAAAGTAAATGAGTCTTAATTCGTTGCTATATTACTAAATATCTGCGAACTAAACAAATATTTACAGATAAATGTTTTCTTTCTCCAATCAAATGATTTTGGCATACAAATCAAAATCATCTGCATTTATAATCTCGGTCTGATAGAATTCCCCTATCTTTAAGTTATGGTTTTCTTTCTCTATTAATACTTCGGGATCTACTTCCGGTGAGTCGAATTCTGTTCTTCCGATATAATAATCACCTTCAATGCGATCTATGATTACTTTCATTGTTTGCCCGATTTTAGCTGCACTGAGTTCCGCAGAGATACTTTGCTGAATATCCATTAATTCACTTAGTCGCTTTTGCTTCACTTCACCGGGGACAGAGTCTTCATAAGCTTCGGCTGAATAAGTTCCTTCTTCTTCGGAATATGCAAAAGCTCCCATTCTGTCGAAACGTGCCTTGCGTACGAACTCTTTCAATTCTTCAAAATCTTCTTCTGTTTCTCCCGGATGTCCCACCATTAAAGTTGTGCGTAAATGAATGCCCGGAACTTCCGTTCTGAACTTTTCTATTAATTGATAGGTTTCTGCTTTAGTCACATGTCTGCGCATCTTAGCGAGCACATTATCACTAATATGCTGCAAAGCTATGTCCATGTAGTTGCAAACGTTTTTTCTTTCACGCATTACGCGGAATAAATCTTCCGGGAAATGAGCAGGATAAGCATAATGTAATCTGATCCACTCTACTCCGGGAATATCGGAAATCTTTTCTATCAGTTCGGGAAGCATTTGTTTTTTATACAAGTCCACCCCATAATAGGTTAATTCTTGTGCAATAACTTGAAACTCTTTTACTCCCTTTCCAACGAGGTATTTTACTTCTTCGAGGATGTCCTCCATCGGGCGTGAAATATGTTTGCCTGTGATAATTGGAATTGCGCAATATGAACACTGCCTGTCACAACCTTCCGATATTTTCAAATAAGCGTAATGATGAGGAGTGGTTAATGTGCGTTCTATGTGAATGTCATTATTATAAGCCTTACCTAAGTCTTTTAGTAATTCAGCCCAATTGAATTTTCCATAGAATTTATCCACTTGTGGTATTTCTACTGCTAATTCCTTTAAATATCTTTCGGAAAGGCAGCCCATGACAAAGAGTTTTTTCAGTTTTCCTTCTTCTTTGGCTTGTGCAAATTCCAAAATCATATTGATGGACTCCTCTTTTGCATCGCCGATGAAACCACAAGTATTGATTACCGCTATTTCACCTTTTGGGCTTTCTGCATCATGAGCGACAGAATAACCGTTATCTTCTAACTGTCTGATTAACTGCTCGGAATCAACAAGGTTCTTGGAACATCCAAGAGTGATTATATCAATGGTGTTTTTTCTCATTTATTTTCTCCAAATAAAGAATCCACAAATTCTGATTTGCGGAATACTTGCAAATCTTCGATTCCTTCGCCAAGCCCGATGTATTTTACCGGAATTTTAAATTGGTCGGATATACCTATTACTACACCGCCTTTGGCAGTACCGTCAAGTTTGGTGATAGCCATGGCTGTAACTTCGGTAGCAAGAGTGAATTGTTTAGCCTGCTCGAATGCATTTTGTCCGGTTGAGCCATCCAGCACCAACAAAACTTCATCAGGTGCATCGGGGACAACTTTGCGCATTACATTCTTGATTTTGGTAAGTTCGTTCATCAGGTTTACTTTATTGTGAAGACGACCTGCAGTGTCGATAATGACTACATCGGCATCGTTTGCCACAGCAGAACTTAAAGTGTCGTAGGCTACGGAAGCAGGATCTGCTCCCATCTTTTGTTTGATAACCGGCACTCCTACTCTTTCTCCCCAAACAACCAATTGCTCAACAGCTGCAGCGCGGAATGTATCGGCAGCTCCCAGATATACTGATTTACCTGCTTTTTTAAATTGGTATGCCAATTTACCGATAGTGGTAGTCTTTCCCACTCCGTTTACCCCTACAACCATGATTACATAAGGTTTCTTTTCATTTGGTAAACTGAAATCTTCGGCATCTACCGTATTGTTTTCGGTAAGCAAAGCAGCTATTTCTTCGCGAAGAATACTGTTAAGCTCTTCCGTGTTTACATATTTATCATTGGCAGCTCTTTTCTCTATACGTTGTATGATATTTAAAGTAGTTTCCACCCCAACGTCTGAAGTAATAAGGACTTCTTCCAGATTATCCAGAACCTCATCATCTACTTTTGACTTACCAGCAACAGCACGGGCAATCTTACTGAATACACTTTCTTTGGTCTTTGACAATCCTTTGTCTAAGGTTTCTTTCTTTTCTTTTGAGAAAAAATTAAATAATCCCATACTTACAACTTTTTACTAAAATAACTTTGGTACAAAGATATAACAATTCGGAGAGGTTGCAAAAAAAAACTTCCTCTCATTTATCACAATGAGAGGAAGTTTTTGTCAGTTGCCGTAAGATAGCAACGATTATTTCTTGAAGAAATCTTGTACTTGTTCGTTAGGAACCATTTGTTCATCGAAAATGTATGCTCCAGTCTTCGGAGATTTAACCATTTTGATAACCTTTGTATAAGAACGTCCTTCCTTACTACCTGTTTGGAGGGTTGCTACTGTTTTCTTTGCCATGGGTTAATCTTATTTAATTTCTTTATGTACTGTTACTCTTTTCAAAATTGGGTTGTATTTCTTCAACTCAAGTCTTTCAGTAGTATTTTTTCTGTTTTTTGTTGTAATGTAACGAGATGTACCCGGCATACCACTGTCCTTGTGTTCTGTACATTCAAGGATCACCTGTACTCTATTACCTTTTGCCTTCTTTGCCATAAGTCTTTTTCTCCTAAAATTTAAGCAATTACTTTAATGCTTTTCCAATCACAAAATCCTTTAGTTACTGCATCGTTCAATGCTGCATCCAATCCTTTTTTATTAATCACGCGCAGACCAGCAGCACAAATGCTCAAGCTAATCCAGCAATCCTGTTCTACATAATAGAACTTCTTTGTAAACAAGTTCAAGTCAAAGGTTCTTTTTGTTCTTCTCTTTGAGTGTGAAACGTTGTTGCCAATCATGGCTTTCTTTCCGGTAATTTGACAAATTTTTGACATTGCTATCTTATTTTTTATAGTTTTTATCTATACTTCTTTCAAACAGAGCGCAAAGTAAGCACTTTTATCTGTATAAAACAAGTAATTTGTAAATAAAATCACTTTTATCTCTCAATTTTCCCCTTTTAATAGCAATTTATGCAATAATAGCAGGGCATTTTTAGTGGCTTTAAGGATGTTTTCTTCTCTTCCCTTATCACCTTCCAGTTTTTGTGTGAGTGTTCTGTTTTTATACGTTGCAGCTATCCAAACGGTTCCTACAGGCTTTTCCTTGCTTCCTCCTCCCGGACCGGCAATCCCTGAAGTGGTAATTGCACAGTCGGTATTCAACGATTTCATCGCACCTTTTGCCATTTCAATAACAGTTTCTTCGCTAACGGCTCCATGCTTCTGCAAAGTGGTTTCTTTAACATGGAGTAATTTCATCTTTATTTCATTGGAGTAAGCTACTATGCTGCCTTTGAAATAATCCGAACTGCCCGCAATGGCTGTAATGGAAGCTGCTATATTCCCGCCTGTGCAGCTTTCGGCGGTCGACATCGTTTCATTCCTTTCTCTGAGGATTTCTCCGATTGATTGGCTTATTTCTTTTATTTCAGCATCCATTTTTTTACTTATATTATATATGTATCAGATAATCACTCTCGAATAAGCAGGCAATTCTATGGAGCAGAAATCTTTATCCTGATATTTGAAATAGCCTGTAATGGCTATCATAGCCGCATTATCGGTGGTGAAACTGAATTTGGGAATATATATCTTCCAACCATATTTCTCTGCATGTTCACGGAAAGCGTTCCGTAAACCGTTGTTGGCAGATACTCCCCCTGCAACTGCAACTTCTTTGATTTTCAGTTCTTTTGCCACTTTTCTCAGTTTGTCCATCAGAATATCCACTACTGTGGCTTCAAGTGATGCCGCCAAGTCTGTTTTATGATGTTCGATGAAATCGGGATCTTCTTGCAACCAGTCACGAAGTGAATAAAGGAATGATGTTTTCAATCCGCTGAAACTGTAATTATATCCCGGAATATGAGGTTTGCTGAAAGTATATGCTTTCGGGTTTCCTTGTCGTGCCAGTTTATCGATGATAGGTCCGCCGGGATAACCCAATCCCATGACTTTGGAGCATTTGTCGATAGCTTCCCCCGCTGCATCGTCAATTGTTTGCCCCAAAACTTCCATGTCATTATATGCTTTCACCAAGATTATTTGCGAATTCCCACCGGATACAAGCAGGCAAAGGAAGGGGTATTTAGGTTGATCCGTATCTTCAACCGATTCTTTAATAAAATGAGCTAATACGTGAGCATGCAAGTGGTTAACATCAATTAAAGGAATATTTAGAGAGCGTGCAAAACCTTTGGCAAAGGAGACACCGACAAGCAATGAGCCCATTAGCCCGGGACCTCGCGTAAAAGCAATTGCGCTCAATTCTTCCTTGCTTACTCCTGCCCTTTTTAAGGCTTCGTGCACCACCGGGACAATGTTTTGCTGATGAGCTCGTGAAGCAAGTTCGGGTACCACTCCACCATAAGCTTCATGTACAGCCTGGCTTGATACTACGTTTGACAATAGCACACCGTTCTTGATAACGGCTGCCGATGTATCATCACAAGATGATTCTATACCTAATATGATTGTATCCATATCCGTTTACTTAAAAATTAGTGCAAAAGTAATGCTTTTTAAAGAGAAACAGCCTTTATGCTTCAATTATTTATCTTCAATTACAAATTTGATACTTCCGGTGTTTTGATCACTTGACAGTTGTCGAGCATTCACTTGACAACTGTCAAGTGGTTAAGTGACAATTGTCAAGTGAGTACGTGACAGTTGTCGAGCGGTTTGTCATCATGCACGAATCAACCTGCAATTACCCTGTAATAAGTACGAATATCAGCTATAAAAAATAAATCGAAAGCAAATTTTCATAAACATTTCAGGGTTAAAACGCCAAAAGGGTGACGGCAAACGGTAAAAGTGACACTGACAGAAAAGTTACAATCACCCTTGAAAACACTTATAGCAAGGAGAAACAGAAATTTGGTGACGGGTGACGGTAACTTTTTAAAAACTTTTATTTTAGATGATTATTCCTTAATGTGTTAATATCTCCAATCCGTTATCAGTCATAAGGAAAGTGTGCTCCCATTGTGCAGAAGGCTGTTCGTCTTCGGTGACTACCGTCCATCCGTCTTCTTCGTCTATAAACACTTCATAAGTTCCCATGTTTATCATGGGTTCGATAGTGAAAACCATTCCCGGAACAAGCAGCATGCCTGTTCCCTTCCGTCCGAAGTGTTCTACATCGGGTTCTTCGTGAAATTCCAAACCTACTCCGTGCCCGCATAAATCCCTTACTACTGAAAAACCATTTTTCTCGGCATGTTTCTGGATTGCATTACCTATATCACCAACGAAGCCAAAAGGTTTGGCGACTTGCATACCAATTTCCAAACATTCTTTGGTGACTCTCACCAGCTTTTCTTTTGCAGGGGTTGTTTTCCCGATGATGAACATGCGGGAAGCATCGGAAAAATAGCCATCCAATATGGTAGATACATCTACATTAATAATATCGCCTTCTTCCAGAATCTCGTCTTCGCTTGGGATTCCGTGGCAAACGACTTCATTGATAGAAGTACAGACACTCTTTGGAAACCCTTCGTAATTCAACGGGGCGGGGATTGCTCCGTGTGATACGGTATAGTCATAAACTAATTTATCTATCTCGGCAGTAGACATCCCCGCCTTGATTTCTTTTTCTATCAAATCCAGTACTCCTGTATTAATAACTCCACTTTTGCGGATTCCTTCGATTTGTTCGGGAGTTTTGATTAATTTTCTACTTGGAACTAAATGTCCTTTATTCTGGAAGTATAGTACTTTCTTATCTAATTCGGTGAGGGGCTGTCCTTTAATCGGATGCCAGTTATTGACTCTTTTTTTAAACATGGTTGTTTACCTTTCTTTTTCTTTCGGATTTCAAAGGTATAATTAAATCTGTAAAGGAGGATAAAAAATGAGCTATTTTTACAGAATGGTAGCTTTTATTTAAAGTCGAAACTTAATTGTTCGGCATATCCGAAGGGAGTATCTTCACGGGGATTGGAAACGGACAAACCTATCAATCGAATGGAGTGATCGGTTAAATCGATTTCTTTTAACAAGGATTTTGCCAGAGGAAGTATTTCTTTCAATGTAGTTAAATGATGCTCCACACTGATACAACGTGTCTTTTGTATAAAGTCGTTGAATTTTATCTTTAAGGTAAGTGTGTTGCCTTTGAAACCGGAGCGTTCCAATCTTCCGATAAGTTCTGTTGCTACATGATAGAGTTCAATTATAATGGATGAATTCAGGGTAATATCTTTATCGAGAGTGTGTTCGCATCCAACCGATTTACGTATTCTTACCGCTTCTACCGGACGGGTATCTATTCCGTGTGCGAAGTCATAATATAAAGCTCCCGTCTTCCCGAACTGACGGGTTAGAAATTCTAAACTACATTCCCTTAACTGTTTCCCGTTATGTATTCCTAAAGAATGCATTTTATTTGCCGTTACTTTTCCTACTCCCCAAAAAGATTCGATGGATAGTTTACTGATAAACTCTAAAGCTTGGTCGGGATGGATAGTGCACAGTCCGTTTGGTTTTCGGTAGTCGGAAGCAATTTTGGCAAGAAACTTATTATAAGATATTCCGGCGGATGCAACAAGATGAAGCTCGTCCCAGATTCTTTTCTTGATAGCTTTCGCTATATCTACTGCAAGAGGGATGTTTTGTTTGTTTTCCGTAACATCCAAAAATGCTTCATCAAGTGAGAGAGGCTCAACCAAATCGGTGTATTCATGGAATATTTCATGAATTTGTGCAGACACTTCTTTATATACGCTCATCCGTCCGGGAATAAATACCACATCGGGACAAAGCCTTTTGGCCTTAACGGACGACATGGCAGAACGAATGCCATATTTACGGGCTTCATAGCTGGCGGCAGCTACTACTCCCCTTTCTTCGGCACGTCCTACCACTAAAGGTTTTCCCCGGTATTCGGGATGATCACGAAGTTCCACAGATGCATAGAAAGCATCCATATCCACGTGGATAATTTTTCTTTCTGTTTGCTGAACCGGATTTGCCATTCAGGCTATAATCTCCACTCTGTTATTATCTGTATCTAATACAACACTTTCAAAGTAACCGTCTCCCGAAGTTCTGGGCTCTCCTACAATCTTGAATCCGTCTTTTCTTAATCTTTCCGTTAATTCCAAAACTTTCTCTTTACTTCCTACACAAAAGGCAAAATGACAAATGCCCAGATATTCTTTGTTTGCATTATATTTACTCTCTTTCACATCTACCCGTCTCATGATTTCGAGGGTTGTGTCGTTGCCATCGAAACTAATGAAATAAGATTCGAATCCTTTGGTGGGGTTTATGTACTTCTCGTTGCTCTTTCCATTAAAATAGGTAGTATAGAAGTCTTTTTGTTCTTCTAACTGGTTTGTCCACAGTGCTATATGAGATATTTTCATAAGAATGTAATTAAAGATTCATTTACTGCAAAAATAATGTTTTACCCCGATTAATCGACCGATTTAGGATTCTTTTATAAAAAGAAACAAACTCTTTCCGTGCAGGGATTGTTATCATGCCATAATTATGTAAATATAAAAACTTAGTAGTATGGAAACTTTATTTGAAAGACTTGATTATGCGGTAAAGAACTGGTGGGTATCATTGCTCTTAGGACTTTTGTATGTAGCAGTGGCGCTATGCCTTTTATTCGCTCCGCTTAGCAGTTATGTAGCATTGAGCGTAATATTCAGTATTACCATATTGGTCAGCGGTATTTTGGAAATACTGTTTGCTGCCACCAACCGTAAAACAATCAGCAGTTGGGGATGGTATCTTACCGGAGGTATCATTGATTTGATTTTAGGTATTTTCCTTGTTGCCTATCCGGCATTGAGCATGGAAGTAATTCCTTTCGTAGTGGCATTCTGGTTAATGTTCCGCGGATTTAGTGCAATAGGTTATTCTATGGATTTACAACGTTACGGAACCCGTGATTGGGGGTGGTATCTTGCATTCGGTATTCTTGCAGTACTTTGCTCGTTCGCTATTATTTGGCAGCCGGGTGTAGGTGCATTATCTATCGTATATATGCTTGCTTTTACTTTCCTTATCATCGGATTCTTCAGAATCATGCTTTCTTTCGAATTTAAGAGCTTGCATAAGAAAAGTCAGAAACTACATAGCAATGGTGACGGTGTCATATTGTAGTGATTAGTTATATTTGTTGATTTGGACCGGATATGGGCTCTGTTTTTTGCCTATATCCGGTTTTTACTTTTTTCAATATCTAAAAAGATTAGAAAAACTGCCTTCTTTCTGCGAAGCAATGCAGTTTATTGATTATTTTTGTTGGCTAAAGTAAAATACCGGTATATATCAGAACGCTAAGAAGAATAGTCAGAATATTCCTAGGGGTAATAATAGGCCTTTACCTTGGAATTATATTGTTGTTGAACATTCCTGCTGTCCAACACAGGTTGTCTATTTTGGTAGCTAAAGAATTGAAGAACGTATTGAACACAGAACTCAGCATCGGAAGAATAGATATAGGTTTGCTGAACCGAATTATTATAGACGATGTTTTGCTGAAAGATCAATCGGGAAAAGAGATGCTTAAAGTCACCCGTTTGTCTGCTAAGTTTGATATAATACCTCTTTTCAATGGTAAGATAGCTATCAGCAGTGTTCAGTTATTCGGTTTTAATATAAGTCTGAATAAACTAACCCCCGAATCAAAACCTAATTTCCAGTTCGTACTTGATGCTTTTGCTTCCAAAGATACGGTAAAGAAAGAAAGCAATTTGGATTTACGTATCAACTCCGTTCTTATTCGACGTGGGAAGTTAGCTTATGATGTATTATCCGAACCCGAAACTCCCGGAAAGTTTAATGCAAAGCATGTTAAAGTTCAAAATATTATAGCCAACATTTCTTTGAAGGTTTTACGTAAAGACTCGGTGAATGCCTATATCAAACGGCTGAGTCTGGAAGAACAGTCGGGATTTGATTTACAGAAACTGTCTTTAAGAGTTTTAGGCAATACGAAACAAACCAAGATTGAGAATTTTGCAATAGCGTTGCCTAACACCATGCTTCAGATGGACACTATTTCTTTTAAGTATGATAGCTTGGGAGGACTTAAGAATGTGGCTAAAGATGTTCGTTTTGCAGGAAAAATGCTGCCGTCTTATGTTACGCTGAAAGATATTTCATGTTTTGTTCCTGCTTTGGGCAATTTTGCAGACCGACTTGATTTGGATATGGAATTTGACGGGACGGTAGACCAACTGAATTGTCCTCGTTTACAGGTATCGGTTGACGATAATATACTGATCCGAGGGGATGTAGGTTTTCAAGACCTTTCCAATACAGCCGATGCTTATGTTTATGGGAAACTGTCGAGGTGCGATTTGAATCGTGCCGGAGTGGATTTTGTTATCCGTAATTTGGCAAAAGATTATTCGGGAACTCCTGCGATATTGAAACGTCTTGGCGATGTATCGTTCCGGGGAGAGGTTTCCGGGTATTTCAATGATTTGGTTACTTATGGAGTTGTACGAACAAGTATCGGTTCTGTAAGAACTGACGTGAAGTTGAGCTCTAATAAAGAAAAGGCTTATTTCAGTTATTCGGGAAGTGTGAAAACAGACGATCTTGAATTGGGTAAATTATTGGGTAATGACAAGGTAGGTAGCATAAACTTCAATCTGGATGTGAAAGGAATGCATTATAAACATCAACTGCCAAGCATAAACATGAAAGGGCTTATTACTTCCGTTGAATATAGTAAGTACAACTATGAAAACATAGAGCTTGACGGTGAATATAAAAGAGGAGGTTTTGACGGAAAGATTTCTTTGAACGATCCTAACGGGAAAATATTATTAAACGGTAATTTTAATCTTGCTCAAAAGGTTCCTACATTCAATTTTAAAGCCGATGTGAGAAAACTGCATCCCAATGCTTTGAATCTGACGAAGAAATACGAGGATTCCGAATTTTCTTTGAAAATGGATGCCAATTTTACCGGAAATTCCATTGATAATATGATTGGGGAGATAAATGTGGATAGTATTTCATTTAAAGCTCCTGCAAAAGACTTCTTTATGAAGAATATGAATATCACTGCAACGCAGAATGGGGATGGGGAAAAGCAACTGTCTTTGAATTCTGAATTTATAACTGCAGTTATAAAAGGAAAATACTCATATCAAACAATACCTTTAAGCGTTCTTAAAACGGTGGAGCGCTACATCCCTTCCCTACTCTCTATTAATAGTAAAAAGAAAGAACCTGATAATGATTTCAGTTTCGATGTTCACGTTTATAATACTAATATATTGACGGAAGTTTTTGATATTCCGCTGACTGTATATACACATTCCACTGTAAAGGGATATTTTAATGATAAGGCACATAAACTTCGTATTGAAGGCTATTTTCCCAGTTTTAAGTATAAGGAGAACTGGTTTGAATCGGGAATGATACTTTGTGAGAATCCGTCCGACCAGATAAATTGTCGTGTGAGAGCAAGCAATCACATGAAAAAGGGTTCTGTGCTCAACTTGTCTGTTGATGCAATAGCGCAGAATGATATTTTAAAAACATCCATAAATTGGGGTAACGATGGTCAGGTTACTTACAGTGGAAAATTCTCGGCTATAACCAATTTCTTTAAAACTGCCGGTGAACATCCTATATTGCAGGCAAATATTGATGTACAACCTACCAAAGTCATATTGAATGATTCCACTTGGAACATTCATCCTTCCCGTATTGCGATAGATTCGGGCAGGGTGTATATTAATAATTTCCTGTTTAATCATAAAGACCAGTATCTTCGTATAAATGGTAAGTTAACAAAGAATGCGGAAGATACCGTCAAAGTTGACTTGAAGGATATAAATCTCAGCTATGTGTTCGATATTGTTCAATTCCACTCGGTGGATTTCGGTGGAATGGCTTCCGGAACGGCAACTGCAAGTGGAGTATTTAAGAATCCGGAAATGAATGCAAAGCTTTTTGTGAAAAACTTCTCGCTAAATCAAGGGATATTGGGTAACATGAATATATATGGAACCTGGGATAAAGAGGTCGAAGGTATTTCTCTGGATGCCGATATGAAAGAAGAAGGTATTTCTCATACAACGGTGAAAGGATATGTATCTCCTAAAAGAAAAGGGCTTGATTTACATATCGGGGCAGACAGTACTAACATTGCGTTTCTTCAACGTTTTATGAAAAGTATTGCATCTGATGTACATGGACGTGCCAATGGAAAAGTAAGATTATTCGGAGGATTCAAATCCTTGAACCTTGACGGTGCCGTATATGCTGATGCGGGATTTAAGATCGATGTATTGAATGCAGGATTTCTTTTGAAAGATTCTGTCCGCCTGATACCCGATAATATACAGTTCAGAAATGCAAGAGTGTTTGACACGGAAGGGCATGAAGGTACGGTGAATGGAGATTTGTTCCACCATAATCTGAAAGATCTCTCCTATCGTTTCCAGATGAGTGCCAATAATATGCTGGTCTTTAATACAAAAGAAGATCCCGATTTTCCTTTTTATGGAACAGTTTACGGTACGGGCAATGTGCAATTAAACGGTTCTTCCGAGGGATTAAATGTAGATGTGGCAATGACTACCAACCGGAAAACAAACTTTGTTTACATGATTGGGGGAACGTCCTCTGCTGCAAGCAATCAGTTTATTACATTCATAGATAAAACTCCTAAACGCCAGACAAGAGATTCCATTCCAATCATAGAGGATATTCATAAGCCTGTTGAGGAACCTGATATACCAATGGATATAAGATTGAATATACTTGTGGATGCTACCCCTGATGCCACTATGAAGTTAGTAATGGATCCTGTTGCGGGAGATTATATCGGTGGCCGTGGTAATGGAAATATCCGCATAGACTTTTATAATAAAGGCGATGTGAAAATGTTCGGTAGCTACACAATTACACAAGGGGTATATAAGTTCAGCTTGCAGGAAGTCATTCGCAAAGATTTTACCATTAATTCGGGAAGCACCATTACATTTAATGGTGATCCGTTTGATGCTAACCTTGATATACGGGCTGCCTATACGGTAAACTCGGCATCATTGAGCGATTTGGGTATCAATTTCAATCAGCAGAATAACGTAAAAGTAAATTGTTTGATGGACTTAACCGGCAATTTGCTGAAACCGAATTTACAGTTTGACATAGAATTGCCAAATGATAACGAAGAAGTCAAGAATGCTGTAAAGAGTGCTATCAGTACGGATGAACAGATGAATATGCAAATTCTTTATTTGTTGGGAATAGGTAAGTTCTATACTTATGATTACAACAATAACGGGCAGTCTTCCAATGCGATGAGTTCGGTACTGTCTTCTACCATTTCGGGACAGTTGAATAATATGCTGTCTCAAGCCATAAACAGCAGTAACTGGAATTTTGGAACTAACCTGAGTACCGGAGATAAAGGTTGGACTGATATGGAGATAGAAGGCATACTTTCCGGTCAGCTATTGAATAACCGCTTGTTGATAAACGGTAATTTCGGCTATCGTGACAACCCAACAGCCAACACAAATTTTGTGGGCGACTTCGATATAGAGTATCTTTTGACTAAATCGGGGGATATTCGCCTAAAAGCATATAATCAGACGAATGACCGTTATTTTACCAAAACTACTTTGACTACCCAAGGAGTAGGTCTTATCTATAAGAAAGATTTCAATACTTGGAAAGAATTGTTTAGAAGGACATTCAAAAAGAAAGCCGAAAGCAAGCAGTCGGCCGATACGATAAAGAAAGATACGGTTACTATTCCGCAATCCAAGAATAAAAGGGAGAGATAGGAACTTAACTGATGTCCTGCAATTCTACTAACTTGTTGACAATGGCATAAATTGTCAGTCCGGAAGGACTGTGTATCTGTAATTTCCTTGCAATATTTCTGCGATGTGTGATTACCGTATGGATAGACAGATATAATTTTTCTGCTATTTCTTTATTGGTCATCCCTTTCACCACACAAACTATGATTTCTTTTTCTCTTTGGCTGAGTGATTCCAATTCGGAGTCTTCGTCATTGGAAGAAAGATTTCTTAGTTTGGTTATCTTCCGGTACAGAACATCTATATCGTCATATACTGAGATTGTATCATCATAATTTTTTAAAAGAGTGTTGTCTATTACAGAGCAGACCAACGAAATACATTTAGTGTGGGCAGACTTTTCTTCTTTGAATTTGCCAATATCGAACCAACCTCCGAATACCGGATTAATAATGAGTATGTCCGGTGTGTGTGCACGAAGGCAATCATGTAAAGATTCAATGGAAGTTACTTCTACCGGACGGATATTCAAGTCCGGAAGTCGTTTTAGCATGGTGGATATTCCACTGCGGATAATAACAGATGTTTCTGCAATAATTACTCTTAAAGGTTCGTTACTTTTCATTTGTGTTCCTTTCTAACCTAAAAACAGCAGGTACAAACATATAGTCTTCAACACGGCAGTGTGAAGCAAGATCTTGTTCACATGAATAAATGTCGAACAATACAGCGTTTAGTAAGTTATTGTTGGCATTGGCCGGATAATATTTGATGATGATATTCTTCAGTTCAGTCAGCCTTGCTTCTATCTGGTTGTGCTTTTTGGCAAATATGCCGATTTGGTAATTGCCTGGATTTTGCTTATCCAATAAGGAGGTGACATAATTGAAAACCGTTTTATCTTCATATTCCATGTGTTTCCTTACCTCTTTTACATATTCGTCATAAAATTTTAAGATAAGGGCTGCCACTTCGTCTTCCGAACAGTCGATAGCTTCTATCATTTTCTTCCGAATGGCAGGAAGTTTGAAATCCAGAAAATAAGAATGTGCCTGTTTCAGATATGCCATTAATGAGGCAACGGATAAATTTTTAAAGTCTTCTTCATTCCTGATATGATCGTCCTCAAGAAAATTCACGACAGCAAGGAATGTTTTATAATCAACATCGTTTTGCAAGCAAACTTCTTTCACACTTTTATCTCCAAAACCAAGCGATAATCCAAAACGGCTCATTACCAAGAGCAACGAGTAATTTCCGCAAATAAGCTCACTCATCTTATCTGTTTCCTTATATCTCACTTGTTTATTCATGCTTAACATTTATTTGTTGCAAATTAACGTACAATTACAACGGCAGACAATCACCATATATAGGTATTTTTCCTTATAAAAACATTATTTATGATGATAGAAAAAGACGGGGAAGAAGAATGAACAGAAAGTTGGACTTTTTGTTATAGTACTTGATAACAAACTAAAAAGCAGATAGTTATGTATAAATTAATATTAGTCAGACATGGAGAAAGTGTCTGGAACAAAGAGAATAAATTTACAGGTTGGGCAGATCCCGATTTGAGTGAAAGAGGTGAAGAAGAAGCCCGCCAAGCCGGACGTTTAATTAAAAATGCCGGGCTGACATTTGACGTTGCTTATTCATCGGTATTGAGACGTGCCATAAGAACCATGCATCTATTGGAAGAAGAAGCCGGATTGTTATGGGTTCCGGAACTTCATAGCTGGAGATTGAATGAGAGGCATTACGGGGCATTGCAAGGTTTGAATAAATCGGAAACGGCAGCAAAGTTCGGAGCAGACCAAGTGCATATCTGGCGTAGAAGTTACGATATAGTTCCTCCTCTGTTGGAACCAAATGATCCTCGTAATCCTGTACGGGAAGCCAGATATAAATATGTAGATCCTGAAGCTCTCCCGTTAGGAGAATCATTGGAACTAACCATTAAACGTGTATTGCCTTTCTGGCAAGACCACATTGCTCCTGCCCTGCTCGATGATAAAACCGTTCTTGTTGCTGCACACGGAAACAGTTTGCGTGCTTTAGTCAAATATCTGGATAAGATAAGTGATGAAGATATTGTAAGGCTGGAAATCCCGACAGGTATTCCACAGGTATATGAACTTGATAATGTGCTCAATCCCATTCGGCATTATTATTTGGAATGATTCATGCTTATATATAGTCTCAATCCCTATTTATAGTGGTGACCACCGGTTATTTCACTATAAATGGGGATTTTCTGTTTTTATCCACTTCCTTATCTTTGTCACATCACAAAAAACGATTTAATGATGAAAAAAACAGGAATATTTTATGGTTCGACAACAGGAACCACAGAAGAAATAGCCAGAAAGATTGCAAAACAGTTAGGAGTGGCAGATGGTGATGTGCATGATGCAGCCAAACTGACCGAAGCATTGGTTAACGATTATGAAGCATTGCTTCTTGGCACTTCCACATGGGGAGACGGAGATTTGCAAGATGATTGGTATGACGCGGTGAAAGTGCTTCAGGGTATGGATTTATCTTCTAAAGTAATTGCATTGTTCGGTTGCGGTGACTCAGACTCTTACACAGATACTTTCTGTGATGGCATGGGAATCCTTTACAATGATTTGCAGGCAACAGGTGCAAAATTCTGTGGTTCTGTCAGTACGGATGGATACACATTTGATAACTCCATTGCGGTAGCAGACGGAAAATTTGTAGGGCTTGCCATTGATGAGGTTAATGAAGACGGCAATACAGACGAACGAATAGCTCATTGGGTTGATACTCTAAAAAACGGGTGTCTTTGATTAATTTTTCAGTTATCAGGCACGGATCTTCAATAAATCCGTGCCTTTATTTAATTATAGGATGGAAAACGAGAGAATTGTTCCGGGAGAAATAAGAATTTTTTTGAACCACATCTACGAGTTTAAAAAAGGAGTTCGCAATATGGTGCTTTATACCATGAATAAAGAATATGAAGAGTTTGCCGTCAAGAGATTGGAGAATCAGAAGATATGTTATCTGAAACAAGAGGTGAGTGACAATAAAATCAACCTTTTCTTCGGCAAGAAAGAGTGTATGAACGCTATCAGGTATTTTGTAAACCGTCCGTTGAATCACCTTACTCCCGAAGAAGATTTTATACTTGGTGCTATGCTTGGCTATGATATTTGCCAACAATGCAAACGCTTCTGTGGAAAGAAAAGTACAGTAAAATCTGCCTGACTATACCTACTAATGTTGATTTTATGATCCGATATAACAATAAATAGGGATTTATGCCAAAGTAAAGATGCCGTACCTTTGCAGGACATAAAAGTGATAAAATGATGTTCTCATATAAAGGTATAAAAGACATTCGGATTATAGCCGGACCTTGCAGCGCAGAAACCCGGGAGCAGTTGTTCTCAACGGCTGAAGAATTACATCGGATAGGCATTAATATTTTGCGTGCAGGAATCTGGAAACCACGCACACATGCACACACTTTCGAAGGAGTTGGTGAAATAGGTTTAGGTTGGCTAAGGGAAGTTCAAAAAGAATTGGGGATGAAAGTATCTACGGAGGTAGGTAATGTGAAACATATTGAACTGGCATTAAAGTATGGCATTGATATAATCTGGATAGGTGCGCGTACCACAGTGAACCCTTTTCTCATGCAAGAACTCGCCGATGCATTGCGAGGTGTGGATATTCCCGTAATGGTGAAAAATCCTGTTTGTCCCGATATTGAGTTATGGGCAGGTGGAATAGAAAGATTACAGGATAGCGGCATTCGCAAATTGTCTTTAATCCACCGCGGCTTTTCTTTGCTCGATAACTCTCCTTACCGTAATTCCCCATGTTTGGATTTAGGCATGAGTATGAAAAAACGCTTTCCTGAAATACCTGTTTATTGTGATCCCAGCCATATCTGTGGCAAACGCGAATTACTGGCAGACCTTTCTGCCGAAGCATTAGAAGCCGGAATGGATGGACTGATGATAGAATCTCATTGCCATCCGGAGAATGCTTGGTCTGATGCCCGTCAACAACTTACTCCTGCTGCGTTGGCGAAAATGCTATCCGAGCTTGGCATCCAAAAACATTCGGAAGCAGGTTATCAATTTAACGCTATTGGCAAACCGTGTATTTTACCTATATAATAACAGTATTTCTATTTTTATCTCCAAATGTTCATTTAACATAAAGCTATCTGTTTGTTAGTTTGTTACGATGAACATTTAACTTTTCTAATCTCCACTTTATCTTCATTAATTTTCAGTCAACTTGTCATTGCCGATCAAGCCGGCAATGACAAATTGCGAGTTTTGATTTTGAAAGTACCGCAGCTTTGTTCTCAAAGCACTGCGGCTTTGTATTCAAACGACCTGTCGTTTGTTTCAAACAACAAGTCATTTGTAGAAATCAACAAGTTGATTTTCAAAAACAACCTGTTGATTTCTACAAACAACGGGTTGATTACTTTCAATCACCGCGTTGATTTTTTCAATCGCTGCGGCGATTTTTTCAATCAAGGCGTTGTTTTTTTTAGTCGCCGTGGCGAATGAAGATAAAGTGGAGATTAGAAAAGTTAAATGTTCATCGCAATGTATTCATAATGAATAAACAAAATGTTAAATGAACATTTGAAGGTAAAAATGAAAAAACTAATCATATATACTGATTACCACCCTTCATTATAACAACTTTTAGGTATTGTCACGCTTTTTCTACTCCCCTACCTTTGCGTCGTGTTTAATTAAAGTAAAATATGAAAAAATTAACAGGTTTATTTGCTCTTTGTTTACTCATGAGCTTTACCACTGTAACCGCTTCGGCACAGGAGAAGAAAGGTAAATCGGCACAAGAGTATACAGATAATTATGAAGACTTTAAAAAATTCCGTTTCGGAGGATATGGAGAAATGGCTGCAAGTTATATGGACTATGGTCAAAACCGTATTACTCCTTCTAAGGAAAATAGGGGTACAATATCTATTCCTCGTTTTGTGCTGGCTTTCGATTACAAGTTCTCTCCTACTTGGATACTTGGTACGGAGATCGAATTTGAATATGGTGGAACCGGTGCAGCACGTGAAATAGAATGGTATGAAGAAAACGGAGAATATGAAACGGAAATAGAAAAAGGTGGTGAAGTAGCACTTGAACAGTTCCATATTACTAAATTGATTCATCCTGCTTTCAATATCCGTGCCGGTCACATGATTGTTCCTGTGGGATTGACAAACTCACATCATGAACCACTGAACTTTTTCGGAGTTTACCGTCCCGAAGGTGAGACAACCATCCTACCTTCTACATGGCACGAGACCGGTATTGAATTCTTTGGTAAGTTTTGGGATTTCGATTATGAGCTACAAGTGGTTTCCGGTCTTGATCCTCAAAACTTTCGTCGTGAAAACTGGGTAGGAAAAGGACGTCAGGGTGCATTCGAAGTAGGAACTTTTACAAGCCCCGCATTTGTAGCCCGGTTAAATTATTCAGGAGTAAAGGGTTTGCGTGTGGGGGCTTCGGTTTATTATAATCAAACTGCGAAGAATAGCACTAAACCCGACCGAAATGTTAATCACACTTTTCCGGTAACTATTATCACCGGGGATGCACAGTACAAGAGCCCTAATAATAATTTCATTGCTCGTACCAATATGGTGTATGGCAATTTAGGAGGAAGCGCTGCTCTTTCCAAAATCAATAAAGGATCGAATAAAACTACCGGTTATCCTACTACACCTGTTGCAAAAAATGCAGTAAGTTATGCGGGTGAGGCAGGATATAATATTGGTAGTTTGTTTGGTGAAAAAGCACCTCGTATCTATCCTTTCTTACGTTATGAATATTACAATCCGATGGAAAAAACAGAAGGTAGTGTGCTTGCCGACAAACGCTTTCAAACTTCTATGTGGACTGCCGGATTTAATTATTATCCTTTGCCTAATCTGGTAATTAAAGCTGATTATTCAAACCGCAAAATTGGAGGAGGTAAGTATAACAGCGAAAATATGGCTTCGGTAGGCATCGCTTACATTGGTTGGTTTATCAAAAAATAAATATGAATTAATAATAAGTAAAAAGAAAATGAAAAAGAATTTTTTATTTCCCGCATTAATGATGGGACTTGTTTCTTTCGCTTTTGTATCATGCGATGACAAAACGACAGAACCAAATACAGAGTATGTAGATATTTTTGAAGCGAATGCCGATGCTATCAAGGAGGCTGCAACAGGCACAAAACTTAGTACTGCGGATATTAAGCCAATAATTGAAAACTACATAAATAATGTGGTTATACCTACTTATAGCGAACTGAATGACAGAGTAGCTGCATTTAAAGGAAAAGTAGATGTTCTTGTAGCTGCTTCCACTCCTACTCAGGCTATGGTAGATGACGCTTGCGAGGCTTGGAGAAGTGCACGTAAACCTTGGGAACGTAGTGAAGCATTTCTTTTCGGACCGGCTGATGCAGGTCAATATGATCCTAGTATGGATAGTTGGCCATTGGATAAAAATGGTATCGATCAACAATTGGCAAGTGGTAATTTTGATGAAATTGAAGATCAGGATGATGAAGCTGCACAAAATTTAAGAGGATTCCATACTGCGGAATACTTATTATTTGACAGTGGGAACAATAGGCAGATAAGTGACTTTACTGCGAATCCTAACATAGCAAAATATTTACAGATTGTAGCTACTCATTTGAGTAGTGATGCTAAAGAACTTTATACAGCATGGAATGAAGGTATTCCAAGCAGTTCGGAAGATAAATTGAAAAAAGCTTATGGAGCTGCCATGATTAACCTTGTAGACGGTTTCTATGCCAACTATGAAGATGTAATTGGAGACATCTTTAATGATGAAGGGGGAATGCCGGCAATTTCGAACGAAGTAGGTGAAGCTAAAATCGGTGATCCGGTTAACCTTTGGAATAAAGGCGATAAAGAAAATGCAGTGCTTGCCGTAGAATCATGGTATAGCTGGAATTCTTTGGATGATTATGTAAATAACATTGTCAGTATTCAAAATTGCTATTTAGGACGAAAGACAAGTTATGACAATGCCGATGGCAGTGATGATGCTGTTGCAACAAACAGTTTCTCCAATATGGTAAAGAAAGTCAATCCGAAACTTGATGAGTTGTTAAGAAAACAAATAACTGCTACTGTTGAAGCTATTCGTGATATTCCTTACCCATTACGTAATAACTTGGATAAAACAACACAAATTAAAAACGCTCAGGAGGCTTGTGCTTGTTTGACTAACGGATTACAAAAAATCAGAGTTGCTTTAACCGGAGCTATTGAATAAAAATTAATAATTATGGTATTGTCAATGAATATAAACCATCCGGTACATAAAACATACAAAAACAAAGTCTCTATGAGGCTTTGTTTTTATGCGTTAGTTATGGGGCTATTTTTTACCGGCTGTGATAACCGGATGGATGACGGATTAATATTAAAGCCCGATGGTACTGTGGCATTGGAAGCTGAGTTATCTGCCGGATATTCAACTATCTTTTCTTCTGCATCCGATGCATATGATAATAATTCGGATTGGGTAACGGGAGAACTTCTCAACCGTTTCAATAAAGGAAACAGCCTTTATGATAAAATGAGAGGTACAAATAGTGACGGATCAACAGGAGAAGGATTAGGTCCGGTTTATGCCGGTTACTCTTGTGCAAGTTGTCACAAAGGAGCAGGACGTACTCGTCCCTCTACGGCAGTCGGAGGAACAGAAAGTGGTTTCTCAAGCATGTTGATTTATATTCTCAGGAAGAACGGAGGTTTTTTCCCCGAATATGGTCGTGTTCTTCATGATCAGGCTATTTATGGTGTAAAACCGGAAGGTAAACTGAATGTAACTTATGAAAAGAATACTTATTATTTTCCCGACGGGGAAGCTTATGAACTTCAAAAACCTATCTATAAAATAACAGATTGGTATGCCGATAGCATTCGTCCGGAAGACTTAAGAATCAGTGTGCGCATTCCGTTGCGTCATGTGGGAATGGGACAGATGATGGCTCTTGACCTGGATGAATTGCAAAGGCTTGCCGTAAAAAGTAATTATCCCGAATATGGTATTAGCGGACGTTTGAATTATATCACCGAACGTGGAAAGAAACAAATCGGTGTATCGGGTAATAAGGCACAACATGCCGATTTAACCGTGGAACTCGGTTTTTCTTCAGATTTAGGTGTAACAAATGACCGTTATCCAGAAGAAGTTTGCCAAGGTCAGTCTCAAATGATGGGATTTGCCAACTATGGCATTCAGATTTCAACGGAAGATATGGAGAATGTGGATTTGTATATGCAAACCTTAGGCGTTCCTGCCCGACGAAACGTAAACGATGCAACAGTGAAAAGAGGCGAAGAGATGTTTTATCAGGCGAAATGCCATCTTTGCCACGTTACTACTCTTCATACACGTCCCCGGGGAACAGTTTTGCTAAACGGAACACAACTCCCATGGCTCGGAAGCCAGACCATTCATCCTTATTCCGATTACTTGCTCCACGATATGGGTCCCGGACTGGATGATAATTATCCAAGCGGATTAGCTCAGGGATGTGAATGGCGCACTACTCCGCTTTGGGGGATCGGATTACAGGAAAGAGTAAACTACCATACTTACTTCTTGCATGACGGTCGTGCCCGTAACCTGACAGAAGCTATAATGTGGCACGATGGTGAGGGAGCAGCTTCCCGTATTCTTTTCTCAAAGATGAGCAAAGAAGACAGAAAAGCATTACTTACTTTTCTTGAATCACTTTAATAATAAAACTAACAGAAATTAAAAAACATGGTACATTCTATAAAACAAACGGTTGTTGCCGGACTATTGTTTGCAACAGTTTTGCCGGCTATGGCACAAGAGAAAACGATTGATGATAAATATGTAGAAAATGATGTGGTGTCATTGGCGGGAAAGAAAGGTTTTTCTTTCTCAACAAAGGCGGGTGATTTTCTTTTTAAACCGTATGTATTGGTACAAACAGCGGCTAAGTTCAATCGTTATGACGATCAGGGATTGGAAAATATGTATGCTGATAATATTGCAAATACAGGGTTTGAAATTCCTAATGCTATCTTGGGATTTACAGGAAAAGCTTTTGGCAAGATTACTTTTAATCTTTCTCTGAATGCAGCTAAGAGTGGAGGGGCTTTACTCCAACAAGCGTGGTTTGATATTGCATTTAAAGAATCTCTCCGTGTCCGGGTAGGTAAATTCAAAACTCCGTTTACACATGCTTATTTGTCTACATTGGGAGAAACTTTATTTCCTATGTTGCCTGCATCGGCAAGTACCGTAGTTAATCTGCCCCACTCATTAAATGCAGTTGGACCTACTTTTGCAACCGGATTCGATCTTGGAGTTCAGCTACATGGATTGATAAACAACCGTTGGAATTACCAATTGGGTGTTTTTAATGGAACGGGGATTGATGTTAATACGGCAACCAAAACAATGGGACGTGACCGTAAATGGCTTCCCAGTTTATTGTACACCGGACGTATTGCCTATATGCCAAAAGGAGAAATGCCTTCTACACAAGGCAGTCCTAATGACTTGAATTCCAACAAAATGCTGATTGGTCTTTCCACCTCATATAATGCTGAAGCTGAAGCTCAGAGTAGCAGTGATTTTCGCATCGGTGCAGAGTTTGCATGGATTTATAATCGTCTGTATCTTGCAGCCGAAGGATATTACATGAATATGCATTTTACCAAACGTCAGGTCATTACACATGATTATAATTTCTGGGGTGCTTATGCACAAGCCGGATATTTCATTACCAATAAGTTTCAAGGGGCATTTAGATATGATTTCTATGATCGTAACGGTACGGATGCCGGAGGTATATTAAACATGCCTGCTGTCGGCTTCAACTATTATTTTTGGGGTTCCAACCTGAAACTGCAAGTGATGTATCAATATATGGGACGCAATAACCACAGCACACAAAACGATCGGGATGAAGACGGTTTGGGATTGGCCCGCCACAGTGCAATGGCTATGTTACAATTTACATTCTAAGATAAATCATGAAAAAGAATTTGAGAATACAAATACTTTTGTTGTCTTTTGTTTGTGTGTTGTTTACTGCCTGCGATGAAGGAAAAATATATCCTGAATCTTCAGAAACCGAAGGTAAGACAGTGGAGGTAAATATTACATTCAAAGGTGTTAAAGCATGGCCTACTTACAATTATATGGCTTTGGCTACTTTTGGGGATGATCCTACTCAGGCAATCCTGACACGAAGAATTTCTAAACCGTCAAATGACGGTGTTACTACTTCTATTCGTTTGAAGGGAATAACACATGAAACGAAAACTATTGCTATTGCTGTTATTTCGAAAGGATTAACTCTCGTACATAGCTTTTATACTTTTTCGGTAGACGGATCATTGGATAAAGAAACAATCGAAATCCCCAATCAAAGCATAGATATAGCATGCTTTGAACGTGTGCAAAATCAGGTATTTAACAGTCAGTGTATCACCTGTCATGGTGGAAGTTCCGCTTCTCCGGCAGGTAATTTGAGATTAACGGAAGGAAGTAGCTATAATAGTTTGGTAAACGTCAAAGCTCCGGATTCTTCTGAGGGCAAAATGTATGTTAATCCCGGTAATGTAAACAGTAGTTTTATCATTGATGTATTGTCGGATGATATTCTGAAATATTACAATCATACGGATATTTTCAGTGGCAGCGAGAGAAGTGAAATTTTGTCTTTGATACAAGGGTGGATTAATGAAGGAGCTGAAAATAACTAATATACTCAATCTATGATTTATAAAGAGATAATAAATAAAGAACTGAATACACGAGCCGAAGTGTCTTTTTTTGAAATGAAATCAGGAATATCGGAATATCATGTAATGCTGCATGTAGAATCCGGTTCAAAAGATTTCAAAACTCAGTTAGACTGCTTGCAGCAGGCATATAAGGAATTGGTTTCCTCCATTTTCAAGGCAGAAACGGTTGCTGTGATGAAGCGTTATTTTCTGAGTGATGCCACCAATCAAACCGGTGTTGTGATGGAAAGTGAGAAACAATATGCTCCTTGTGCGGTATCCATTGTTCAGCAGGCTCCTCTTGATGGCAGTAAAGTGGCTTTGTGGGTGTATTTGCAAAGCGGCATCAGAACAACTTTCGACGGGCAGTTTGTTGCCGAACACAATGGATATACCCATTATTGGACAGCAGGATTGAATTCTGCAAAAGGAGATTCCGAAGAACAGACACATGCTCTTTTGGATAATTATGAAAAAACACTGGAGAAACATCAGTGCGATATAGAAAAAGATTGTGTTCGCACGTGGTTCTTTGTTCAGAATGTAGATGTAAACTATGCCGGAGTTGTGAAAGCACGGAAAGAAAACTTTGCAACACATGGCATGACAGAAAAGACACATTATATTTCCAGCACGGGCATAGAAGGACGCCATGCCGATCCAAAGGTGAGCGTACTTCTCGATGCTTATGCGGTAAAAGGATTATGGGAAGGGCAACAGAAGTTTTTATATGCCCTAACCCATCTTAATCCGACTTATGAATATGGTGTTACTTTTGAACGAGGTACTGCAATATTATATGGCGATCGCATTCAAAGTTATATTTCGGGCACAGCGAGTATAGATAATAAAGGGAATGTACTCTATGTAGGCGATATTACCAAGCAGGTATATCGTATATGGGAAAATGTAGAAACGTTGCTTGCAGAAGCGGACAGTACGTTCAGTGATTTGTCGCAAATGATTGTTTATCTCCGTGACATGGCAGATTATAGTATTGCCAAAAAAATGTTTGATGAACGATTTCCTAACGTACCGAAAGTCGTTGTACTTGCATCTGTTTGCCGTCCCACTTGGTTGATAGAAATGGAATGTATCACCGTAAAAGAACAATATAACTCTAAATTCCGTAATTTTTAATTTTTTGTTTTACCCTTATGCGTGTAGTATCCGTCTGTCAACGTTTTCATAAAAGCAATAAGGTCTTGTTCTTCTTCGGAAGTGAGTCCAAGGTTGCCAAGTTCGTCTTTGTTGACGGTAGCCGGATACTCGGCAGGGGGAAATTCATTACTGACATCCCGCACATTGTAGAAGTGCACGATTTCTTCGAGCGTTTTAAAATATCCGTTATGCCCATATGGAGCAGTCAACGCTATGTTTCTCAAAGTCGGCACACGGAATTTGCCATTTTCTTCTTCCTTGTTAACGATTGCACCCAATCCCAAATCAAGGGAGTCTTTAGTCAGCAAAAAGAATTTTCCGGGAACGCGATAATGCGGGTTCTCAGCATTTTTGGGTATTCCCAGATTATCATAAGTATGATCCGTGAAAAGAACTTTGTCGGCTCGATTGTCTTCATCCATGATATGGCATTCTGCACATTTACCTTTATCTTTAAAGAGCTTTTTCCCCCTTTTTTCCGAAGCTGTGAGCTTACATTTTCCTTTTTTATAAGCATCATATTTAGAAGTGAAAGGATTAATTTCATCAGACATTTCATATATGGCAAGAGCATCGGTTATATGTGCATAGATAGAGTCTACGTTATTTGTTTCACCATAGATTCTTATCAATCTGGAATAGTATGCAGTTTGTTTTACCTTGTCAACCACCATTTTCTTATCAAGATTACCCATTTCAACGGGATTAAGGAAAGGTTCTCCGGCTTGTTCCTGAAGCGTATTGATTCTTCCATCCCAAAACAAACCGCCTACATAAGTTTCCTCTTCGTCATCATATTGCAACCGGGGAACGAAAGCCGTGTAAGAAATACTCATGGAATTACGTTGGGAATAGAGGCCGTTAACAGCTCCTTCGGATACGGCACGAGAATAAACATCGGCATATCCTGTTTCCTTTGTATGGCAAGTTGCACAAGACTGTCCGGCGGGTTCGGATAATGAAGTATCTTCAAACAGAAGTTTGCCAAGTTCTTCTTTTTCAGTACGCAAAGATTTCTCATAAGGAGAACATGAAACACAGAAAAAGCAGGTTACGGATATTATGTAGCAAATCTTGGTTATCATGGAAATTTTAAATTCTAATTATAGTTTATTGCAAAAGTAAAAAATAAAATGAAAAGAATAGCTTTCGGTACTTTGTTTGTCATTATTTCTGTTTTGTGCATAGCTACATTCATGGAGAAATATTATGGTACGGAGTTTACTGTTACGCATATATATAATTCCGCTTTGTTTGTCACTCTTTGGGGAGTACTTGGCATTGCGGGCTTGATATGGTTATTATTGAAAAAGGTATATAAGATAAAATCAGTGTTTTTGTTACATTTATCTTTTCTACTTATTCTTTTGGGTGCGTTTGTTACATACATGACTTCCACTAAAGGAAGCGTTCATTTAAGAAAAGGAGAAAGTAAAACAATGTTTGTGAAAGAAAACGGAGAATGGGAAAAACTTCCCTTTACTCTGTCATTAGATAGTTTCCAAGTAAAATATTATCATGGGACAAATGCACCATTGGATTATGTTAGTTGCTTGATTCTTAAGAATAAAGATAAAGAATGTAAAGTAATAGTTTCAATGAATAATGTTCTCTCAAAAGATGGATTCCGATTTTATCAATCTTCTTATGATGAAGATATGAAAGGAACGATTCTCTCTGTAAATTATGATCGATGGGGAATTCCTGTTACATATGCCGGATATATGCTTCTTGTTATTTCCATGCTGTGGACATTATTTTCTTCCCGTTCACGTTTTAGAAGTTTATTGCATCATCCTTTATTAAAAAGGATTAACATTACAATCGTGATGTTTGTATTATCTGCTAATTTGTTTGCCTTGCCTACTTTCAACAAAGGACAGGCAGGACGGTTTGGTGAGCTGCAAACAATGTATAATAACAGGCTTGCTCCCATACAAACTTTAGCGAAAGATTTCACTCTAAAATTGACAGGAAAGAGTAAATATAAGAATTATTCAGCGGAACAGGTTCTTGCAGGATGGCTTTTCTATCCCCGGCAATGGCAAGATGAACCAATGATAACGATTAAAAACAAAGAATTAAGGCGATTTTTAGGAGTTGACGATAAAGTTTCTATAAAAGATTTATTTACGGAAAATAATGAATATCGTCTTTCTGATTTTGAATCGGAATTATATCATGGTGGCAAACAAACACCTTTGATTAAAGCCGTTACCGAATTAGATGAAAAGGTGCAACTTATAATCATGTTACAACAAGGAAACCTGCTATATATGTTTCCATATAATGATAACGGGAAACTTCAATGGCTATCTCCTACAAGTATTGTATTGCAAAAAGGAAAAGATAATCGGGAACGATTTATTAAAGGATGTTTTCCTCTGATTTATGAGTCTTTACAGGGTAAGAATGAACAACAGGTGAACTATGTTTTGGAAAAAATAAAGAAATACCAAGAGGTAGAAGGCAGACAACAAATACTTTCTGCGGGAAAGGTAAAAGCAGAACTTTTCTATAACCAAATCAATTTTTCTGAAATATTGTATAGAGTAAATTTGGTTTTGGGCTTGCTGGCTTTTATTCTTTTTTGCATTCGCTTATTGTGTGATAGGCTTTCTGTAAACAAATATAAGATAATAAGAGAGATTTTCAGTTATTTGCTTTTAGCTTCACTCCTATTTCACTCTTTGGGATTGATTTTACGTACTTATATCAGTGATCGTTTTCCACTGAGTAACGGGTATGAAACAATGCTTTTCGTTGCGTGGTGCATTCTTTTGATAGCTTTTATTTTCAGAAATAAATTCTCTTTAATTATAGCTTTTGGATTTCTGCTTTCCGGCTTTTCTTTATTGGTGGCAAATCTTGGGCAAATGAATCCACAAATCACTCCGTTAATGCCCGTACTTCTTTCTCCGTGGCTTAGTTTGCATGTCTCTTTAATTATGACGTCGTATGCATTATTTGCATTTATGATGCTAAATGGAATTATGGCGGTTATTCTTTATATATGTAATAAGAGACGGCAATCGATACGGCTTTATGTGCAAGTAGAGCAGTTGGCTGTAATCAGCAGGTTGTTTCTATATCCTGCCGTATTTTTATTAGGTATCGGAATCTTTATAGGAGCTGTTTGGGCGAATGTATCGTGGGGTAGATATTGGGCGTGGGATCCGAAAGAGGTTTGGGCTTTGATTACTTTTCTTGTTTATGGATTGGCTTTCCATGTACAGTCAATGAAGATTTTTAAGCGAACCATGTTTTTTCATTGTTTCATGATCTTTTCTTTTCTGACAGTGTTAATGACTTACTTTGGTGTTAATTATTTTTTAGGAGGAATGCACAGTTATGCCGGATGAAGGAGATAAAAACAAACCACCGAAACGATCTCACTAACACAATCGTTTACGATGGCTTGCCACCTTTAAAACACCTTTAAACAAAATGATAAATATGCCTCTTTAACTAACCCCTTATGAGGCATATTTGATAGCGGTATTGACTAGATACCGCTATTTTTATGATAGTAAGATTACTTACGTGCTTCTTCGATGTATCCCAATGCTTCCTGACACTTAGCTGTTACATAAGCCCAGTCTTCAGCAACTACTTTATCTTTGGGAAACAATTTAGAGCCCATGCCTACACAAAATACACCTGCTTTAATCCATGCTGTCAAATTTTCTTTCGTAGGCTCTACTCCACCTGTTACCATTAATTTAGACCAAGGCATCGGAGCCATCAAACCTTTTACAAAATTAGGACCGTAAACATCTCCCGGGAATACTTTACAAAGGTCACATCCAACTTCTTGTGCAAACCCAACTTCTGACACAGAACCACATCCCGGAGTATATGCAACTAAACGACGGTTACAAATCTTTGCGATTTCCGGATTAAACAACGGACCAACAACGAAGTTTGCACCTAATTGAATGTAAAGAGCTGCCGTAGCAGGATCAACAATCGAACCGATACCGATAGCTAACTCCGGACATTCTTTTGCTGCATATTTCACGATTTCAGCAAATACTTCCTGAGCAAAATCGCCACGGTTAGTAAATTCAAAGGCACGGACACCGCCGTCATAACAAGCCTTTACAACTTTCTTTGCTACTTCTGCATCTTTATGGTAGAATACAGGAACCATTCCGGTTGAACCGATTTTGTTCAACACTGCTATTTTATCAAATTTTGCCATTTGTCTTTTTCTTTATTGATTTATTTATCTTTGTACACGGCCGGATGCATCACCACCTGCCAAAGCTTCGACTTCTTCTACTGAAACCAAGTTAAAGTCACCATTGATGGTATGCTTTAAAGCAGAAGCAGCAACTGCAAATTCGAGAGCTTCTCCCTGAGTTGCTTTAGTCATTAATCCATGGATGATACCGCCGGAGAATGAGTCGCCGCCACCAACACGGTCAATGATGGGATCAATGTCATAGCGTTTTGAAGTATAGAATTCCTTTCCATTATAAATCATTGCTTTCCAACCGTTGTGAGTAGCAGAGAATGATTCACGCAAAGTGGAAATGACATATTTGAATCCGAATTCTTTCATCATTTGCTGGAAGATTCCTTTGTAACCTTCTGCATCAGTATGCCCTGCGTTAACATCTGCATCCGGTTTGAATCCTAGGCAAAGTTCTGCATCTTCTTCGTTGCCGATACATACATCAACGTATTGCATCAAAGGCTTCATTATAGATTGCGCTTTTTCTTTAGTCCATAATTTTTTGCGGAAGTTCAAGTCTACCGATACTGTTACGCCGTGACGTTTTGCAGCTTCGCAAGCTAATTTAGTTAATTCGGCAGCTTTGTCGGAAATTGCAGGAGTAATACCTGACCAGTGGAACCAATCTGCACCTTTCATAATAGCATCGAAATCGAAATCGGAAGAATCGGCTTCGGCAATAGCAGAATGTGCACGGTCATAGATAACTTTACTAGGACGCATAGATGCACCTGTTTCAAGATAGTAGATGCCTACACGATCTCCACCACGAGTAATGAAATCTGTTTTAACACCATATTTTCTTAAAGCATTTACAGCAGACTGACCTATTTCGTGTTTCGGCAATTTGGTTACAAAATATGCATCATGTCCATAGTTTGCGCAGCTTACGGCTACATTAGCTTCGCCACCACCATATACAACGTCGAAAGAATCTGATTGAACAAAACGGGTATTTCCCGGAGTAGACAATCTAAGCATAATCTCGCCTAATGTAACAACTTTCTTTCCCATAATTGTGTTTTTTAGATAAATGAGTTATTAATATTATTAAGTTTCAATTTATAATAAGCCATAAAATACAACGTAAATAGCTAGTATACAAACTTATATATTGTATTTATACTTTAAAGTTGTATTTCGTGTACGTGCACAAAGATACAACAATTTTCGTAATTACAAAAATTGTTATATATTTGTGACGAAAAAAAATAAATTATCATTGTGTACGAACACAACTTTATATTATAAGGTATAGAATATGAGCAAATTACCTGAAAGAATAAGAATTAAAGATATAGCCCGGCTCGCCGGAGTATCGGTGGGAACTGTGGATAGAGTATTGCATGGACGTACAGGGGTATCCGAGTCCAGTAAAAAACATGTGGAAGAAATCTTGAAACAGTTGGATTATCAGCCCAATATGTATGCAAGTGCTTTAGCTTCCAATAAAAAGTATCTTTTTGCTTGTCTCCTGCCCCAGCATGCGGAGGGTGAATATTGGGATGCAGTAGAAAAAGGAATTAATGATGCAGTGAATGCTTACTCTGATTTTAACGTATCTGTGCAGACCTTTTATTATAACCGATATGATTATGTTTCATTTGTTGAAGCTGGTAAAAAGATAATAGAATTCGAACCAGATGGGGTGATGCTCTCTCCTACCGGCTTTGATGTAACTAAAGATTTCACTAGTGCACTAACCGAACTTTCTATACCTTATATATTTATAGACTACGATATACGAGAATTACATCCTTTGGCTTTTTACGGACAAAATTCTGTTCAAAGTGGATATTTTGCTGCAAGAATGTTGATGTTTCTGGCAGGAAGAAAGGCTGATGAGATCGTTATTTTCCGGCAGATCAATGAGGGGAAAGTCGGTTCTAACCAACAGGAGAATCGCGAAATAGGTTTTCGTACCTATATGAAAGAACATTTTCCTGAATGCAAGATTGCAGAACTTGATTTACATGCTATGCGACCGGCCGAAGACGAACAACTTTTGAATGATTTCTTCAGATTGCACCCGAATGTGACTTGTGGAATTACTTTTAATTCGAAAGTATATATCGTTGGGGAATATCTGAAAAAGAATAATATGAATCATTTTAATCTGATCGGTTATGACTTGTTGGACAGAAATGTGACTTGTTTAAAGGAAGGATGGACAACATTTCTGATTGCCCAGCAACCTGAAATACAGGGGTATAATGGAATAAAGACACTGTCAGACTATCTTATATTAAAGAAAGACATAACAGAAATAAATTATATGCCTATTGACCTGCTTTCGGCAGAAAATGTAGACTTCTACCTTAAATTTCAACGCTAATAAAAACTACTTATTATAGAAATAGAATGGAAACAAAGTATTTGAGAATAAATCCGGCTGACAATGTAGCGGTTGCTATTGTTAATCTTCCTGCCGGAGAGATAGTATCGGTTGATGATGCCAACATAACTTTAACGGAAGAAATACCTGCCGGTCATAAGTTTGCATTGAAAGATTTTACCGAGGGCGAAAATATTATTAAATATGGTTATCCTATCGGGCATGCTATTCAGGTAATCAAGCAAGGCGCATGGATAAATGAAAATAAGATTAAAACCAATCTTGCAGGGTTGTTGGAATATACATATAATCCGGCTGTTGAAAGCTTGAATATCGAAAAGAAGAATCTTACTTTTAAAGGCTATCGTCGTAAGAACGGGAATGTTGGTATCAGAAACGAGGTTTGGATTGTGCCTACCGTAGGATGTGTGAATGGCATTGCGAACCGTTTGGCAGATACTCTTCGCAAGGAAACGGAAGGTATGGGAATAGATGCGGTCATGGCTTATACGCATAATTATGGCTGTTCCCAGTTGGGTGACGATCATGAAAATACTAAAAAGATTCTTCGTGATATTGTTCTCCATCCAAATGCAGGAGCTGTGTTGGTTGTAGGATTGGGATGTGAAAACAACCAGCCCGACGTATTCAAAGAGTTTCTCGGAGATTATGATAAAGACCGTGTCGCGTTTATGGTTACTCAGAAAGTTGGGGATGAGTTTGAAGAAGGTATGAAAATTCTTCGCGAACTTTATTCTAAAGCAAGCAAAGATGTGCGTGTGGATATTCCTCTTTCCGAGTTGAGAGTGGGATTGAAATGCGGTGGCTCCGATGGTTTTTCAGGTATCACGGCCAATCCGTTACTAGGTATGTTCTCAGACTTCCTGATTGCACAAGGAGGCACTTCGGTATTGACGGAAGTACCCGAAATGTTTGGTGCTGAAACGATCCTGATGAATCGTTGTGAAAACAAGGCTTTGTTTGAGCAGACTGTACATTTAATCAATGATTTCAAAGAATATTTCCTTTCACACAATGAACCCGTTGGCGAGAACCCTTCTCCGGGAAATAAAGCAGGAGGTATTTCTACATTGGAAGAGAAAGCTTTGGGATGTACACAGAAATGTGGTAAAAGTGTTGTCTCCGGTGTTATGCCTTATGGCGAACGTCTTCAAGTAAAAGGGTTAAATCTGCTTTCAGCTCCTGGTAATGACTTGGTTGCTGCTACTGCCCTCGCCTCTTGTGGTTGTCACATGGTATTGTTTACTACAGGGCGTGGAACTCCATTCGGTACTTTTGTTCCTACCATGAAGATTTCTACAAACTCTAATTTAGCAAAGAATAAACCCAACTGGATTGATTTCAATGCCGGAGTTATTTTGGAAAACGAACCGATGGAAAAAACTTGTGAACGTTTCATTGAATATGTGGTTAAGGTAGCAAGTGGTGAATATGTAAATAACGAAAAGAACGATTATCGCGAAATCGCTATATTTAAAACGGGTGTTACTTTATAAAAGAACACATTAAATGATTGAAAAGAAAGCAATTTCCTTATTACAGGGAAGTTGCTTTTTTGCTTTCACCACCTTCACCGGTTCTGAACCCTTTTATCTATCATGCATAGCGGGTGAAGGTAATAAATGAATGAAGTGCAGTGTACCCCAAAAATTCCCCTTAGCTAATTCTCCAATTACCCAAGGGAAGTTGCCCAACATCCCATGAGAGATTGCTCAACTACTCTAGGGAGATTAAAAAAAACGTCAGTACACTTTAGAAAAACAACAGGTTATTTGCATTAAAAGAACGGACTGTTTTTATAAAACAGTTAGTTGGTTTCATTCACTTTCTCTGAGGAGTGGGTTTCACCCCGTATAGACTGTCATTAAGGTGTTTCGAGATTGATGAATGGGGTGAAACAGCCAAATAGAACTTTTTGGTATAAGAAAATAAATTTCCATATTCCCTATTAATTCCCTACTTTTGCATCCACATTATGATTATATATTCCCTATGAATCCAGAAATATTAAATAAAAAGAAACCAAGTTTGTGGGCATTAAGTCCTTTGCTCGTGTTTCTTTGTCTGTATTTGGTTACTTCCATTATTGTAAACGATTTCTATAAAGTTCCCATAACTGTTGCATTCCTTGTTTCATCCATATATGCTATTCTTATAACTAAAGGCTTGAACCTGAACGAACGCATCTATCATTTTTCGCTTGGGGCATCCAATAAGAATATCATGCTGATGCTATGGATATTTATCCTTGCCGGAGCTTTTGCAGAATCGGCTAAAGCAATGGGGGCTATTGATGCTACGGTTAATCTTACATTGCATGTATTACCCGACAATCTTTTATTGGCAGGTATTTTTATTGCGGCTTGTTTTATTTCTATTTCTATTGGAACATCTGTAGGAACTATTGTTGCTCTTACTCCCGTAGCTGTGGGTATTGCCGATAAAACAGGATTGGATTTGCCATTCATGGTTGCTATTGTCGTAGGCGGTGCATTTTTTGGCGACAACCTTTCGTTTATATCGGATACTACCATTGCAGCAACCAAGACACAAGGTTGCGTGATGCGCGATAAATTTAAAGTAAACAGTATGATAGCCGTACCTGCTGCTATATTGGTGCTCCTTATCTATATATTTGAAGGAATCTCGGTACACGCACCGGCGCATTTGCAGTCTATCGAATGGGTAAAGGTTATTCCCTATTTAGTTGTATTGGGAACAGCCATTGCGGGAGTGAACGTTATGTTGGTACTGGTTTTAGGTATTATTGTGACGGGCATTATAGGCATCGCTACTTCGGGATTTGATTTTTTCGGTTGGTTCGGTTCAATGGGAAGCGGTATTACCGGAATGGGGGAATTGATTATTATCACGCTCATGGCAGGTGGTATGCTCGAAATGATCCGTCTGAACAAGGGTATTGATTATATTATTGAAAAGCTGACTAAGCATGTGAATGGCAAACGAGGTGCCGAATTGAGTATCGCTGCTTTAGTTAGTTTGGCAAACCTGTGTACGGCAAATAATACGATTGCCATTATTACGGTTGGTCCTATAGCAAAAGATATTTCCGATAAGTTTCACTTGGATAAACGTAAAAGTGCAAGTATTCTTGATACATTTTCCTGTTTTATTCAGGGAATTATTCCTTATGGTGCACAAATGCTGATGGCTGCCGGTTTGGCTGCAATATCTCCGTTATCTATCCTGAGATATTTGTATTATCCTTTGGTGTTGGGAGGATGCGCATTATTAGCTATACTGCTTAGATACCCTAAAAGATATTCATAGTAAAAGTTCCCAGCTTCCTACATCGAGCCACCGACCGAATTTCTTACCAACTTCTTTATAATGGGCATTCTTGTGAAAATTAAATTTCTCATGTAACCTGATGCTGGGTTCATTGGGTAGTGTAATCAGTGAAACAAGCACATGCAGAGAAGTTTTACGCACTTCTTGCAGCAAGCTGTCAAAAAGCCGGCTGCCAATTCCCTGCTCGATACAATTATTATCCAAATAGATAGTAACCTCTGCTGTGTATCTATATGCAGACCTTTTATTCCAAACCGATACATAAGCGTATCCTTTGATATTACCGCTTTCTTCAAATACAAGATAAGGATAGGTAGAAGATATTGTACGTATTCTATCTGCCATTGCTTCCGTGCTGACTCTATCTTCTTCAAATGTGATTACTGTATTTGTCACATAATAGTTGTATATGTCGGCAATGGCTTTTGCATCGCTTTCTTTAACCGGGCGTATCATTGCTTTTCTATTATCTTCTTATATATTTCTTTTGTAAGCCAAATATCATAAGAAGCATCATGCAGCTTGCTGCTGTCAAGTTCGATATTCAAAGCACGTGCCACTGTTTCTTGTTTAAAGTCTTTCATGTTGTGGCGTTCATGCATCAAATGCTGTGTAGCGAGAACCATTACATCTATGGAATTCACCCAAAACCATGAATAGAAAAACTTGTCTCCATTCTGTACAAAAAAAGCTTTCAGGAAAGAGTTGTCAAAAGAAGCATTGTTATATCCAACCAAGAAGAATTTATCATTCTTGTCGAACTTATCTACATACTTAGAGAGCATATTGTTAAAATCGCGATAAACATCCTGCATATCCGGATAAGAGAATATTTGTTCCCGGGTGACGTTGCAAACCTTCAATGCTTCTTCATCTACTTCACAACCGGGATTGGGGCAAACATTAAAATTGAATTTCTCTTTGCTCTCTCCATTGATGACGATTTCTCCGCTTATCTGATGAATTCCGTTTCTCCAATACTTTATTCCTGTAGTCTCTAAATCGTAAAAGAGTAATTTCATGATTTTGTATTTATATTTAGGTCTACAAAGCTACATATAAAAATGAATTAATAAAATTGATTACGGCTAAAAAAGAAAAAAGTGAAGCGTTTTTCAACACTCCACTTCCTTATTATTTATCGGTTCTGGGAATTACTCGGCAGCAGTTGCACCGGCAGGCTTTTCAATTCCGTCCTTTTCAGCTCTTTCAGTCATTTTCTTGATGCGGGCATCCAAATCAGGGTGGGTTGCAAATAATTGATTCAATTTGCTGCTTTTCTGTGCTCCGGCTTCTTCTTCCATTTTCTTCAATTTCTGGAAAGCTAACGCCATTGCCCACGCATTTTTACCTTTACTTTTCAAGAATTCATACCCAAATTCATCGGCTGCATTTTCTTGTTTCTGAGAGTAAGTTGCGTTAATCAAAGCATCTCCAAGACTGGTTAATTGTGAATCGGTCAATGTCGCAGCTTTATTGCCTGTTGAAGCGATTCCGTCTTTCAATGCGGAAGTCATCAATGATCTCTTAAATGCGTTTTTTGAATCACGGTGAGCTATGTGTCCTATTTCATGCCCTATCACACCAAGTAACTCTTCGTCGCTCATAATATCCATTAATGAGGAGAATACGCGGATACTTCCGTCCGGGCAAGCAAATGCATTGACATCAATTACATAATACACTTTAAAGTTCAGTTTGATGCCATCGGCTTCATCTAAACCTTCTGTCAGCTTTTTTAACCGGATAGCATATTCATTGTCATCGGCGCATACTTGATTATGCTCATCCATCCAGTCGATATACTCTTTTACATACTGAGCCATCTGCTCATCGGTTAAAGTTGCAGCCTGTGCTACTTTTGCAGCTCCTTTCACGGCTCTGCCAAGATTGAATTGTGCCATGCAATCAGTTGTTCCGAATGTACATGCTACGGCAACAACTATCAGACTCATCCATAGTCTTTTCATGTTTAAATTGTTTTTGTGACGTTTCCGTCGGTTAATAAAATGGTTTGCGCAGTATACTTATCCTATCTCGCAATATTCTTTTGAAAATAGGGATTTGTAAATACCAAATAAAATATAAGTGCAATTGTGGTAGAGATAATTCCTGCCATAAATACAGTTATATAAGATGCTGTTTCTATCAGGTAGCAACCTGCCCACACTCCTAAAGCCACTCCCAATTCCCATGCCAGAAGGTAGGTTGTGTTCGCAGTGCCCCGTTGGCAATGTTGTGACAGCTTTACAAATATCAAAAGGAAATCTGAGGCGACAAGTCCTATTCCCATTCCCATTAAAACGGCAGCCGTAAATAATGCCACACTTTCGGCATGGGTAATGATTAGCAGCAATGAAGCCCCCATTAACAGTAATCCGCTCACTACTCTTGCTCGAATATCTGCATTGACAAATACCAGTTTGTTGGCAATCATTGCAAGCACAAAACCTCCCGCCATCAGTATGAAAAACATTATTGTAACATTCTGCATGTAAATGGATTGGGTGTACATATTTATAGTAGTAAGTAAAGCTCCGAATGTAAAAGATACCAAGACCATATTCAAAGCAGGAACCCAACCTTTGGGCAGTATGAAACGATCTAACGAACAGAAAGAAGCTCCGATTGGTGCACGGAACGGTACATGAATCAAACTTACAAAGAATAATCCGATGGCTCCGCAGCCGAATGATGCATATATCACATCCTGTATTCCTTCATATCTGTATAAAAGCAATCCCAACATAGGGCCGAATACCATACCGAGACGTCCTGCCCAACTGAAACATGTATTTCCCTCACTCCTTTTGGCCGAAGTGGTAATATCAATGGCAAGGGTGCTTTCCATGGTAGTGGTTATGCCGAACAATGCACCTTGGATCATTCGTAACACTGCCATCCACGCCAAACTGCCCACTATGGAATAACCACCGAGAATGGCAATAACCGCCAAATAAGACAGCAGGCATACGCTTTTACGCTTATATGCATCTATCAAGTAACTGTAAAACGGGCCTGTGAAAAACATGGAAACCGCGAATAGAGCAAGTATCATGCCTGCTACGGACAAAGAAGTTCCGAATTTAACTGTCATGTACATGGGCAGTACAGGAAGCAGCATATATAATGACGCAAAGAGCAACATGTTACCCAAATACGCATAAATAAAGCCTGGTGTCCATAAACCGGAAGGACTGTTTGTTTCCATTTAATTAATATTGTTCCTTTTCGTTGGGAAAGTCCGAGCTTTTTACATCTTCCACATATTGACTGATAGCATTTGTCATAACGGTATGCAAATCAGCATAACGACGCAAGAAACGGGGACTGAATCCTTTGCTCATTCCCAGCATGTCTTGAATAACAAGCACTTGACCATCTACCTTTCCGCCGGCACCGATGCCAATGACCGGAATAGACAATTCGCCGGCTACGCGTTCTGCAAGTTCTGCCGGAATCTTCTCGAGGACAAGAGCGAAGCATCCGGCTTCCTCTAATAAATGTGCGTCACGAAGCAATTTCTCTGCCTCTGCATCATCTTTGGCACGAACGGTATAAGTTCCGTATTTATTGATGGATTGAGGCATCAGGCCAAGATGTCCCATAATCGGGATACCGGCAGAAAGAATGCGTTTTACCGTATCAATAATTTCTTCTCCGCCTTCAAGTTTCAGAGCATCTGCATGGGATTCTTTCATGATACGGATAGCCGAAGCAAGTCCTTCAAGAGAGTTTCCCTGATAAGAGCCAAAAGGCATATCCACAACAACCAAAGCTCTTTTCACTCCGCGAACCACAGATTTACCGTGATAAATCATCTGATCCAGTGTGATAGGCAATGTGGTTACGTTACCTGCCATAACATTGGAAGCCGAGTCGCCTACTAAAATGACATCGATACCTGCACCATCTACAATTTGTGCCGTGGTATAGTCATAGGAAGTAAGCATAGATATTTTTTCACCCCTTTGTTTCATCTCAAAAAGACGATGGGTTGTCACTTTTCTTGTATCATCTGATATATAACCTGCCATTTCGCTATTGTTTTAAATTTGGCGCAAAGTTATAGCATTATCGTGAAGAATAAAAAATGTTTCTTCACTATTTTTTAATTTCCATCATTCGGGCAAAGGTAAACCCTTCGAAATCAGGTATTACCAAATCGGCCTTGTCAACAATACTTGCTCTTGAATTGGTGGTAGATAAGCCGATAACAGTCATTTCCGCGCGTCTGCCCGATTCCAGTCCGTTAAAAGAGTCTTCGAATACAAAACAGTTATCTGTGACAGTATCAAAGACTTTCGCTCCTAACAAATAACAATCGGGATCCGGTTTTGATTTGGAGAAGTACTCGGCTGTGAGTATCTTGTCAAACGTTGTTTTCAGTTCGGGATGCACACGATATACTTTTTCCATTTTCTCATTATTGGAACTTGTCACTACCGCGGTTTTCACTCCATGTGCCTGTAAGTCATTAATAAACTCCTCTACTCCGGGAACGTATTCGTAAACCATTTCTTCCTCAAAGCGGTTGAGAGCTTCCGTAATTGTTTCCTGCTCGGTGGTCATTCCTGCAAAATATTTGTCATAAATGAGCTTCAACGTCTGTCCTTTGACACACAACTCGAAGTTTTCTGTTTCCGGGTGATATTTCTTACCCATTTCTTTCCAGAACTTACTGTACTGGCTCTCAGTGTCCATAACAACTCCATCGAAGTCAAACAAAGCAGCGATTGGTTTTCTCGTATCCATTTATTCTTTTTACCTTTAAAGTGATTTAACGGTGCAAAGTTCTTAATAATACTTTTAAACAGCAAATAATTCTTACCTTTGTGCCACTTAAAAATATATAAAGAGATTTTATGCCACACGAAAACAATCCACACATATTAGGAACGGAAAACATCGGAAAACTATTGCTTCAATACTCTATTCCCGCTATCATCGGAATGACGGTGACGTCTTTGTATAATATCATAGACAGCGTATTCATCGGTCACGGCGTGGGTGCGATAGCTATTTCCGGTCTTGCCATTACATTTCCGTTGATGAATCTCGTCATGGCATTTTGTCAACTGTTAAGCACGGGCGGATCTGCTATTTCTTCCATACGTTTGGGGCAGAAAGACTTGAAGGGTGCCAACCTCATTTTGGGAAATGTGTTGGTTCTGTGTATCATTATTGCTTTTGCTTTTGGCGCTTTATTCTACATTTTCCTTGATCCTATTTTACTGTTCTTCGGAGCCAGTGAATCTACGCTGCCCTATGCACGGGATTTTATGCAGGTCATTTTAATTGGCACGCCCATATCTTTTACCATGATAGGGCTAAACAATATCATGAGAGCCACGGGCTATCCCAAGAAAGCAATGATTACCTCCATGTTCACCGTGGGAGCGAATATCATCCTCGCGCCCGTGTTCATCTTTTATTTCGGTTGGGGCATACGCGGGGCTGCAACGGCAACTGTAATCTCGCAATTTCTGGGAATGATTTGGATTCTTTGCCATTTCTTCGACAAAGAGAGTTATGTACGTTTCCAAAAAGGTATTTTCAAGCTGAAGAAACGTATCGTGTTGAGTATATTCGGAATAGGCATGTCCCCGTTCCTCATGAATGTCTGTGCTTGCATGGTGGTTATTATTATCAATAACAGTTTGCAGACTTACGGTGGCGACCTTGCCATCGGTGCTTACGGCATTATCAACCGTGTGTTGATGCTGTTTGTTATGATTGTCCTTGGTATGACAATGGGAATGCAGCCTATCATAGGTTATAACTATGGTGCTCATCAGTTTGAACGTGTGAAACTTACTTTGAAAAAAGGTATTATGGTCGGTGTGGGTATTACTACAGTAGGATTCCTGGCTTGTGAAATATTTCCTCACTTCGTATCCGCCATGTTTACGGATAGCAACGATTTGATAGAGCTGGCTAATACTGGGCTGCGCATTTGCGTGCTGATGTTCCCGTTTGTAGGATGCCAGATTGTGATAACCAATTTCTTTCAGTCTATCGGTAAGGCAAAAATTTCAATATTCCTTTCACTCTCCCGCCAGCTTTTGTTCCTGCTTCCGGGAATTATTTTCTTACCCCGTATTATGCATGGAGTAAACGGAGTGTGGACAAGTATGCCTATATCCGATTTTATTGCATTTGTGGCATCGGTATTGATGTTGTTATATCACATTAAGAAGATGAAGGCAAGTATTCAAACGGCTTGATGTTTATTTCAATCGACAAGTTGATTGTTACAAATGACTTGTCGATTGAAACAAACATCAAGTTGAATAATTTAGAGTACTACACTGCTGACAATGCTGCCGTCGAACAGATTCACGGTGCGATGTGCAAATGAGGCATCATGCTTGGAGTGTGTTACCATTACGATAGTGGTTCCTTCTTTATTCAGTTCCGTGAGCAGATTCATTACTTCCTCGCCATTTTTTGAATCAAGGTTACCGGTAGGCTCATCGGCCAAAATCAGTTTGGGGGATGTAACGACGGCACGGGCTATTGCCACACGCTGCTGCTGACCTCCCGACAGTTGTTGGGGAAAGTGCTTTGCACGATGGCTGATTGCCATGCGTTTTAATATATTATCAACCATTTCCCTGCGTTCGGATGCTTTAATGTTCAAATAGCTGAGCGGTAATTCCACATTCTCATATACATTGAGTTCATCTATCAGGTTAAAACTTTGAAATACAAAGCCAATGTTTCCTTTGCGAACTTGGGTACGTTCTTTTTCTTTCAGGTTGCCCACTTCTTTATCCATGAGGAAATACTTTCCCTCCGAAGGATTGTCGAGTAGTCCGAGAATATTCAGTAATGTTGATTTCCCACAGCCCGACGGTCCCATGACGGCAAGAAATTCATTGTCTTTCACTTCCAAAGATATATGGTTCAAAGCTATAGTTTCCACTTCATCGGTGCGGAATATTTTGCTGACGTCTTCTATTCGTAACATAATTGTATGATTTTATTCGTTTTTAATACTGTTGACCGGATTCTCATTAGCTACTCTCCAAGTTCGGATAACAACCCCTGCCAAGATTATCAGAAGAACCAAGACCGCTACTCCGGCAAATAAAACAGGGCTTGGAGATATTGCATCGGCAAATTGTTCGAGCCACTTGTTCCCGATAAAATAGGCTCCTACACAACCAATGAGTATAGCCGGGAGTGCATTCCATAGCAAACTTTGTGAAAGAAGAACAAGAATATTTCCTGCTTCCGCTCCATTTACCTTGCGGATAGCTATTTCTTTACTGCGGCGGTGCACTTCGTCATTGACGTATCCGAACAGGCCCATTAATGTAATCAGAACAATGGCGATTGATGCAAGTATTACTGCATCACGGAAGCGGCGTACATCTTGGTACTGATTTGAGATTTGCTTTTCCAGAGAATAAAACTCCATGTCTTCCGTGGGGAACAGTTCGGCAATCTTATCATTAAGTGTTTTCAGTGTTTCGGAAGTAAGTTCGTGAACACGAACATAGAGAGCACCGCTTTTGAGCGTTTTCCCACCTTGTATCAATACGGGAAGTTGCTCATAGCGTATACTGCCAATGGGAAAATCTTTCATGACCCCTACAACCGTTCCATATCCGCCATTAAAATGATTCACTTGTTTTCCCACTGCACCGTCAGTCCAATGCATCAGGCTGACAAATTTTTCATTGACCAACAATTGTTCCGGAGCATTTATATTCTTTCCTTCCACTATTTGTATTTGCATGGTGGGTACGAAGTTATAATCATATATGCACAAACGGGCAGTGAAGAGTCCTTTGCCATTTGCATCGACTACAGGCGTACCTCCATACCCTGAAAGAATATCCATACCCGAAGTGCCTATGCTTTCAACCATCGGCATGCGGCGTAATTCATCATTCAGCATTTCTGCTTTTTCTTGGTCTGTTATTCCGTGCAAATAAGTAACGGCTACATTGGAAGGATTATAATTCAAGGTTGTATTCATCAGTTGGTGGTATTGTGTCAGTATCACCAAAAGGAAACCGGTAATGAAAGCTACTCCGGCAAATTGCACAAAAAGCAAAGGTTTTTTCCATGAATTCTTTTTTTCCGTGTATCTGCGGAATACTTGTGAAACGGGTATGGATGCAAATATCCGTCCGGGTAATACTCCTGCCAGAACAAATAACAGCACCAATACGCAAAGCGGTAACCATAAATTCTCCCAAGTAAACAAAGAAGAAAGATGTGCATCGACCAAATCTTCTATCGGATTTTTGAAATTAATCGTTAATATGATAACCAAACAGAGTGATACCAAAATGAGAATGGCGGTTTCCCACATAAACATACCGAATATGTTACCTGCACCTGCTCCATTGCACTTGTGAACTCCTACCCCTTTCGCTCTTCGTGCAAGAGACGAAATGGATATTAGTACATAGTTCATAGCAGCAATGAATAGAAGTATGGAGGCAAGAATGCTCAATATAACTATCATTTTATGTACTTCCGGATAACTGCTGTGTTGTTTTCCGATAGGTTGGAATGAATAGGATTCACTGACTCCTCTTTTGGAATCTTGCGGAGCATATTTTTCAATTAATTGAGGCATGCGGGTTTCCACTCTTAGTGCATCGTCTGCATTGCGAAAGCGTACATATCCCCTATAACTATCATCACCATTCCACCCGGCATAACGGCCAAAACGACCTTTTACTGTTGCAAATGAAGCAACTACATCATGTCTTAAAGTAGCATTTTCCGGAATATCCTTAAAAACTCCTTTTATTGTCATGGGAGCAGTCTTGCTTTGCATGAGTACTTTTCCTATCGGATCGGCATTTCCATAAAGTTGCTTGGCTGTACTTTCCGATATGAAAAGGACATCGGGATTTGTTAAATCAACGGGATTGCCTTTCAGTATCTCTATTCCCATAGTTTTGAAAAACAATGAATCGCTATACACTGTCCCTAAACTAATGCGGTGACTGCCATTGAAATAGTTCGTACTTCCCCAATCGGCGACAATTGAAGCACTTTCCACTTCTTCCGGGAAATTTTCAAGAATAGCACCGGGTAAAGGAGCTATTATTATAGGTGCTGTTTCATGGTTGGCTCCGTTTATAGTCCATGTGCAATTGATGGCAAAGAGTTTGTCATTCTCTTTATAAAAACTATCATAGCTTAACTCGAAAGCTACACGGGCAAAAAGGAGTATTCCGATGAATATTCCCAATGTCAGTGAAATTATTTTGATAATATTAGACCCTCTTCCTCGAATGAGCGTCCTGAATGTGTAATAAAGCTGTCTCATATTGGATACAAATTTAATAGTTATCTCCATTTTATTATTATAATAAGGAAAAGAAACGTTTCACAACGCCATCTTCTCCTCCGGCAATGCATGAAGCCAGTTAATTATATTGTTAGATTCATTAATTGAAATACACGAACCGTGCCATAATAGATAAATGTCTGATTATTAATACATAATAATTTCATTCGCTATATGAGTATTGTCTATATTTTAGACAACAGTGTCTATGAATTAGACAAAAGAACCAATATTTAAGATAAAAAGAATTATGAAAACTAAATTATATTATTTAGTTTTGCGGCTGAAATAAAATATTGAATACGATGAAAAAGATAATGAATAGCCTGATTATCATGTTCGCCACATTTGCTCTAAACGGATGCGAGATGATTGAGTATCATCCCTATGATGGACGGGTAAAGGGAGAAACCGAGATTAATAGGAAAAACATTGAGCGCATAAAAAAAAGTTGCGCAGGGAAAACTACCATTCGTTTTGCTGTTATCAGTGACACGCAACGATGGTATGATGAAACAGAAGATGTAGTGGAAGCTTTAAATCAACGGAATGATTTGGATTTTGTCCTTCATGCGGGAGATACATCGGACTTTGGTGCAACCAAAGAATTTATGTGGATGCGTGATATTTTACAAGGATTAAAAGTCCCTTACACGGTATTATTAGGAAATCATGACTGCTTGGGTGATGGGTTGGAAGTATTTCAGGCAATTTTCGGTCAGGAAAACTATTCTTTCATGGCCGGAAATGTTCGTTTTGTATGTTTGAATACTAACGCACTGGAATTTGATTATTCCAAACCTGTACCCGATTTCACTTTTTTGGAGGAACAAATAAAGAAGAGTGATCCTATAAATGAAAAAACAGTTATAGCTATGCATGCATGTCCTTACTCAGAGGTATTTAACAATAATGTGGCAAAGCCGTTTGAATTATATATTACGCAATTTCCTCAATTACAATTTTGTGTTTACGGACATGGGCATCAGGTACAAGTTGATGAAATATTCAATGATGGCGTACTTTATTACCAATGTAGCAATATCAAGAAACGTAAATACTTGGTTTTCACAATAACACCTGAAGATTATAAATATGAAGTGGTACAATTCTAAATACATATATATAATAACATTTTTGTTATTTCTGCCTGTCATTGCCGGTGCACAGAATAAATATGATAAACGTGTACATAAGTATCGCAGAACATGGGAAAAGCTCATTCCTACCCATACAAAAATCCAGTTTGCAGGAGATATGGGATTACTTTCTTTCGGTACTGGTTGGGATTATGGTAAAAAGAATCAATGGGAAACAGATGTTTTTTTAGGCTTCATTCCCAAGTATTCATCCAGTGACTTTAAAATGACTTTTACTCTGAAACAGAATTATATGCCGTGGAGTATTGGGCTAGGCAAAGGCTTTTCCACCGAACCTTTAGCCTGCGGTATTTATTTTAATACTGTAATGAACGATGATTTCTGGACAAAAGAACCCGACCGTTATCCTAAAGGTTATTATGGCTTTTCAACTAAAATCAGGACTCACGTATTTTTAGGACAGCGACTTACTTATGATATTGCTCATGATAAAAGGATAACCGCCAAATCTATTACTTTCTTTTATGAAATCAGTACGTGTGATTTATACGTAATAAGTGCTTTCGGAAATAGTTACCTTAAACCGAAAGATTATCTGCGGTTATCGTTGGGGTTGAAGTTACAGTTGTTTTAAAATAAAAAATCAGATAGCCAAGTTAGTTAGCTATCTGATTTTTTAAGAGCGAAAAACGGGACTCGAACCCGCGACCCTCAGCTTGGGAAGCTGATGCTCTACCAACTGAGCTACTTTCGCATTAGGATGAGCAAAGGTATAAATTATTTCTATTCGAAAAATAATCTACATCTTTTTTTTGACAGAAAAATTATGAAGTTATATTTTTGGTTAAAAAGTGGAGCAAAAATGTATAAACAGAGAAAAAGATTCTAATTTTGCATCACTAGACAGAAAACTAAAGAAAGATACGTAGTTTCCTCTGAAATCTTACTATCCTGAAATCGCTATGAAAGGACCAAACACAAGTATTTATTTAATGACTATATAATATAAAAGTATGAAAAGTAAGATTGTTTTATTTGCATTTTGTTTATCCCTGTTCGGTTGCGGCCAAAAGGGACAAATGGGAATGGGTGGTGTGCAAGAGTACGCTGTGATGACATTACAGCCCTCAGTCAGCGATTTAAACAGCTCCTATCCCGCAGTAATCAAAGGAAAGCAAGATATAGAAATTCGACCAAAAGTTGCCGGTTTCATTACCAAGCTTTGTGTAGATGAAGGTTCTGTAGTACGTAAAGGACAGCCTTTATTTTTAATTGACAGAGTTGAATATGAAGCAGCAGTACGTATGGCAGAAGCAAACGTGCAAGCAGCTAAAGCAACTGTCAATACTCAGGAATTGACAGTTAAAAATAAAAAAGAACTTCATCGTAAGAATATTATCAGTGATTTTGAATTACAGATGGCAGAAAACCAGTTGGCTTCTCAGAAAGCTGCTTTGGCTCAGGCGGAAGCTCAACTCATAAGTGCTAAGAATAACTTGTCTTATACTACGGTTGTCAGTCCTTCTAACGGAGTTGTGGGATCAATTCCATTCCGTGTTGGTAGTTTGGTTAGTTCTTCAAGCGCTGCTCCATTGACAACAGTTTCCGATATATCCGAAATGTATGTTTACTTCTCCATGGATGAAAAACAACTGTTGAATATGACACGTGAAGGCGGGAGTATCAAAGAACTTTTAGATAAAATGCCGACTGTAGAATTGAAACTGGCAGATGGTTCTATCTATTCCGAAGGAGGAAAAATTGAAACTTTAAGTGGGGTTATTGACCAAAGTACCGGTTCGGTAAATATGCGTGCCACATTCCCTAACTCCAAGAATATTCTCAGAAGTGGAGGTACAGGTGTTGTAATGATTCCATACAAGGAAAATAACTCTATTATTATTCCACAAAAAGCTACCTATGAAATTCAGGATAAGAGATTTGTTTATGTAGTTGGTCCCGATTCTAAAGTTAAAACAACAGAAATCACTGTCTTTAATCTCGATGATGGTAGAAATTACATCGTAACTTCCGGTTTGAATGCCGGTGATAAGATTGTTGTTGAAGGTGTTGCTTCATTGAGAGACGGTACCGAAATCAAAGCAATTACTCCGGAAGAAGCAGCTGCTAAGTTAAAAGCCATGACAGGAGGTCAGCAAGGAGCTGCTGCTCAAAAATAATTCATATAAAACAAGACAAAGAATATGAAATTAGATAGATTTATAAACCGCCCGGTACTATCGACGGTTATTTCCATTTTGATAGTCATTTTGGGAATATTGGGGATGGTATCATTGCCGGTATCCCAATACCCCGATATTGCCCCTCCTACCATACGTGTAAATACGAGTTACACGGGTGCTAATGCACAAACTGTACTGAATAGTGTTATTGCTCCGTTGGAAGAACAGATCAATGGTGTGGAGGATATGATGTACATGAGTTCTACAGCCACAAATACAGGTGATGCCAGTATCGAAGTTTATTTTAAACAAGGTACAGATCCGGACATGGCTGCTGTAAACGTACAAAACCGTGTGGCTAAAGCCCAGGGTTTCCTACCGTCGGAAGTAACAAAAGTAGGTGTCATTACTCAAAAAAGACAAACTAGTATGTTGATTGGCTTCTCTTTCTATAGTTCTGATGACAAATACGATAATGAGTTTCTTGAAAACTACGCTAACATTAATATTATTCCTGAAATCAAGCGTATTCCCGGTGTAGGTGATGCAATGGTTATGGGTAGTGATTACTCTATGCGTATCTGGCTGAAACCGGATGTTATGGCACAATATAAACTGATGCCTACCGATGTAACTCTTGCATTGGCAGAACAAAATATAGAAGCTGCTCCGGGACAATTTGGTGATCAAGGTGACCAGTCGTTCCAGTATGTAATGAAGTACAAGGGACGTTTGCAAACAGAGCAGGAATTCGGAGATATTGTTATCCGTGCAACTGCCGATGGAGAAATCTTAAGATTAAAAGACATTGCTACATTAGAATTAGGTAGATTAACTTACGGGTTCAATAACAATGTCAACGGTCATCCGGGTGTTACTACGATTATTTTCCAGACTGCCGGTTCTAATGCCACTGAGATTATCAATAATATTACAGATTATCTGAATAAGATAGAACCGACTCTTCCTCCCGGAGTGAAGACTGCTATTTTGTTGAATGCAAATGACTTCTTGTTCGCTTCTATCTATGAAGTGCTCAAGACATTAATCGAAGCATTTATCCTCGTATTTATTGTTGTGTACATATTCTTGCAGGATTTTCGTTCCACATTGATTCCGGCTATTGCTATTCCGGTTGCTTTGATTGGTACGTTCTTCGTGCTCTATCTGATTGGATTCAGTATCAACTTGTTAACGCTATGTGCGATGGTGCTTGCCATTGCGATAGTGGTCGATGACGCCATTGTGGTGGTGGAAGGCGTCCATGCAAAACTCGACCAAGGATATAAATCATCACGTTTGGCTGCCATTGATGCTATGGGTGAATTGGGTGGTGCCATTGTTTCCATTACTTTGGTTATGATGGCGGTGTTCGTTCCTGTAAGCTTTATGAGTGGAACTTCCGGTACATTCTATCGCCAGTTCGGTTTGACAATGGCTATAGCAATCGGTTTCTCAGCTATCAATGCATTGACTTTAAGCCCGGCATTGTGTGCTATTTTCCTAAAACCCCATGATTTAAATGGCGAACATAAAAAAACAAGCTTTATCGACCGTTTCCATATCGCCTTTAATGCGGCCTATGATGTAACATTGAAGAAATACAAAAAAGGAGTAATCTTCTTTATACATAGAAAAGGAATTGCATTCCTGACAGTAGTTGCTTCTATTGTAATATTGGTATTATTGATGAAAACCACTCCTACAGGATTAGTCCCTAATGAAGATACAGGAACAATCTTTGCAGTTGTGGATATGCCTCCGGGAACAGCTCAGGAAAGAACTAACGAAGTGATGAAACAGGTAGATAGTTTGGTTGCTGCCAATCCTGCCGTTATTTCCCGTACACAGATTACCGGATATAGCTTCCTTGCAGGTCAGGGTAACTCTTATGGTACGATGATTATCAAATTAAAAGATTGGGATGAACGTGCTAAAGGACAAGATGCAAATACCATTATCGGCACCTTGTATATGCAAGCCAAAATGGGAATTAAAGATGCCCGCGTATTGTTGTTTGCGCCTCCTATGATTCCGGGATATAGTGTAACAAATGGTTTCGAATTCAATTTGCAGGATAAAACCGGTGGTGATCTGGATAAATTCTATGAAGTAGCACAGGAATTCCTTGCCAAATTGAATGAACGTCCGGAAATTGCAGCGGCGCAGACTTCGTTTAATCCGACATTCCCGCAATACATGATTGATATTGATGCGGCAAAATGTAAACAAGCCGGTCTTAGCCCAAATGATATTCTTACTACTCTGCAAGGATATTACGGAGGTTTATATGCATCTAACTTCAACCGTTTCGGTAAACTATACCGTGTAATGATTCAGGCTGATCCGAAAGCTCGTATCAATCCGGAAACATTGAATAGTGTGAAAGTGCGCAATGGAAATGAAATGGCTCCTATCACACAGTTCATGACTTTGAAGAAAGTTTATGGGCCGGATAATATCAAACGTTTCAACATGTTTACTTCAATGAGTGTCAATGGTTCTCCGGCTACCGGTGTCAGTTCCGGTGAAGCAATTAAAGCTGTCGAAGAAGTAGCTGCACAATACTTGCCTCAGGGATATGGTTACGAATTCTCCGGTATGACACGTGAGGAACAAAGTACAGGTAGCAGCACAACTGCAATAATCTTTGCACTTTGTTTGATTTTCGTTTACCTTCTGTTGAGTGCCCAATATGAAAGTTACCTTCTCCCGTTGGCAGTTATCCTTTCTATTCCGTTTGGTTTGATGGGTAGCTTTATCTTTGCTCAGATGATGGGAGTTGAAAATAACATCTATATGCAGATTGCATTGATTATGTTAATGGGACTTCTTGCTAAAAATGCTATTTTGATTGTTGAGTTTGCACTTGACAGACGTAAGATGGGAATGAGCATAACGTGGGCTGCCGTTCTTGGAGCAGGTGCCCGTCTTCGTCCTATCTTGATGACATCATTGGCAATGGTTGTTGGTTTGCTTCCTTTAATGTTCGCTCATGGCGTAGGTGCAAACGGTAATAGTACATTAGGTACAGGTGCCGTAGGTGGTATGTTAATTGGTATGATTTGCCAGATATTTATTGTACCGGCACTGTTTGTAGTATTTGAATATTTGCAGGAGAAAGTGAAACCGCTTGAATGGGCTGACTTGGATACTGCTGATGTAGAGCCTGAAATTGAGCAATACATTCCTAAAAAACAGACTAAATGATGAAAAAACAAATAACAGTATTATTGTGCGCAACTGCTCTGTTGAGTAGTTGCCACATCTATAAGTCTTACGATCGTCCTGATAACATTGATGTTGAAGGTTTGTATCGCGATCCCGTATCCGACAATGACACATTGGCTTCAGATACGGCAAATATGGGTAATTTGCCTTGGAGGGAAATATTCAAAGATCCTAAATTGCAAGCATTAATAGAACAAGGATTAGAGAAGAATATAGATATGCAGGCAGCTATTCTGCGTGTGGAAGAAGCTAAAGTGATGCTTACTTCTGCCAAGTTGGCCTATCTTCCGTCTATCAACCTCACTCCGCAAGGGACTTTGGCAAGTTTTGATGGCAGTAAATCTTCTAAAACTTATCAGTTACCTGCAGCTGCAAGTTGGGAAATTGATTTGTTCGGTAAACTGTTGAATGCCAAACGTGGTTCTAAAGCTGCATTGTTGCAAAGCAAAGCTTACCGGCAAGCTGTCCGTTCCCAATTAATAGCGGGAATTGCCAATACCTATTATTCATTGTTAATGCTTGACAAGCAAGTTTCCATTAGTGAAGAGACTTCGAAAATATGGAAAGAAAACGTCCGTGCCATGGAAGCCATGAAAATAGCGGGAATGACTACTGAGGCTGCCGTTGCTCAAAGTAAAGCAAACAGCCACCAAGTGGAAGCGTCACTTGCGGATCTTCGTCGTCAGGTACGCGAAACAGAGAATGCATTGTCTGTTCTTCTTGCACAGGCTCCTCAGACAATCAGCCGCGGAACATTGGAAGAACAAGTAATGCCCGAAACATTGGCAGCAGGTGTTCCATTGCAGTTATTGTCAAACCGTCCGGATGTGAAAGCAGCCGAAATGTCTTTGGCGAGTGCTTATTACTCAACTAATCAGGCTCGCTCTGCGTTTTATCCTAATATTACCATTGGCGGTAGTGCAGGTTGGACTAACAGTATGGGTAGTGCGATTGTCAATCCGGGAAAAGTACTTTTATCCGCAGTGGCTTCTTTAACTCAGCCTATTTTCAATCATGGCAAACTTGTTGCTAACCTGAAAGTATCTAAAGCTGAAGAAAAAATTGCGCAGATGAACTATCAACAAAGCATCTTGAATGCAGGCGAAGAAGTAAGCAACGCTTTGTTCCTGTATGAAACGGCAACAAAGAAGATGACGGAGCACAGAGCACAAGTGGAAGCTCTGAACAATGCAGTAGATTATACTCAGAATTTGTTCCATTCGGGACAGGCTACTTATTTAGAGATTCTGACTGCACAACAATCTTTGCTTGGCGCACAATTAAATGAAGTATCCGATGTATTCCAACGCATGCAAGCTGTTATCAACTTGTATAGTGCATTGGGTGGCGGAAGAGAATAATTAACTTTAAATTTATACTATTATGATTAGTCCGTTAGCTGTTGTAGATCCCGAAGCAAAAATCGGGAAAAACGTAACGATTCACCCTTTTGCCTATATTGAAAAAGATGTAGTCATTGGTGACAACAATGTAATCTTGCCTTATGCGAGTATTCTTAACGGAGCACGTATAGGAAACGGAAATACCATATATCAAGGAGCAGTGATTGCTGCCATTCCTCAGGATTTTAATTTCAGAGGTGAAGCGACAATTGCCGAGATTGGAGACAATAATACCATTCGTGAATATGCAGTTATCAGTCGTGCAACTTCATCGACAGGTGTAACCCGCGTTGGTAACAGCAGTTTCATCATGCAGTCGGTACGCCTTTCCCATGATGTTAAAGTAGGCGATCATTGTATCATAGGAAACGGCTCCCAACTTTCGGGTAATGTAGTTGTTGAAGATCATGCAATATTGAGTTCCTGCGTTTTGGCACAACTGGGTGCACGTGTAGGGCAATGGGCACTTATTCAGGCGGGATGCAGTTTTGCAAAAGATATTCCTCCGTATGTCATTGTAACACGTGAGCCTGTAACTGCTTATCATAGTGTCAATACCATGGTTCTTTCCAATCAAGGTTTTGAAGAACGCATCATTAAGCACATAGCGCAAGCCTATCGCGTGGTTTATAAAGGTAACTTCTCAACTTTGGATGCCGCGGATAAGGTTGAACAACAAGTGCCGATGAGCGAGGAAATTCAAAATATTATTGATTTCATCCGTTCTACTCAAAGAGGTATATTGAAATAACAATATCTCATACTTTTCTTACTAAAGAAGCTGGCTCAAAAAGAATGAGTCGGCTTCTTTTTTATGTAAATTTTCCGTAGAAAATGGAAATTTTACAAACATCAAGTAGTTTATAAAAAACGACCTGTTATTTGCTTTCAAACAACAGGTCGTTTTTTAAAATCAACAAGACGTTTTTTTTAATACATATATATAATATTTTTTCATTGTATATGTTTAAACACAATATATACAACAGAGTGTTATTTTGAAAAGATTGATTTTTTCACTTTATAAAATATTTTTTTAATGAACGCTTTGTTAATCTAGAATATTTGGTCTACATTTGCGATTATATCTATTGTAGATTAGGTAAGAAACTATACATACAATACAAAACAGAAATATTAAATTGCGGAATAGCATTTTAAATAACACACAAAAATTACCAAATAGCGTTCATGAAAAACACTATTTTATAGTTTTGTTAATCTTGTTTTCTTTTGCAATATTACCGGCAACTCATGCACAAGTAAAAAGAATAAAACAGGAAGAAGTGAAAACTGTACCTGCAAAATCCCGTTGGTCTTTTCGTACAAATGCTTTAGATTGGTTATTGACGGTCCCTAATATCGGAATAGAATATGATTTAAGTAACTCAATATATAATAAACTCACGCTTAATTTTGAGGGAAAATGGAATTGGCATACGAGCCATAACTATGCACCAAATGTGGTGTTCGACCTTTGGGATATTCGTCCCGAAGTGCGGAAGTATTGGCGCACGGAACATCGTCCCAATACAGGAAATAAACCGGGATTGAAAGATAAACTATTTTCCAGGGAACGTTCCAATCCCAAATTCTGGCGTGCCTATTATCTGGGAGCCTATGCAAGTGTAAACGGGTATTCTTTTAAATTCGGGAAAAGAGGCTATCAGGGCAATTCCTATGGAGTTGGTATATCCGGAGGATATAGCATTCCGCTTTACAGTTACAAGAATCATTTTATTGATGTGGAGTTTGGTGGCAGTCTGGGACTCTCGTATGCTAAATACGATGTCTATGAACTCGATCGTGATAACAATTGCTATATTCCTGTTCCTGAAAAATCAAAAAGCTATCATTTTGTTCCTTTTCCTGTGGTTAGTGATATAAGGGTATCTTTTGTTTATCGCTTTACTTCCGTTAAAGACAAGTATAAGATGATAGATCATGAAAAGATACAGGCTAGAGAAAGACTGAAAATAGAAAAGAAACAGCGTAAAGACTCTATCCGGACTGCAAAACATCTTGCCGATAGTTTGGAAGATATGCGTAGCAAGTTTGTGAAAGACTCCATAAAGCAAGCTAAACATTTAGCAGACAGCGTCGAAAAGTTACCGGTAAAAGATACTTTAAGCCTCAATGATAAGATAACCGGCAGTGAGGAAAAAACTAAAATAGCAACAGAAGAAAAACATAATAAGAAAAAAGATAAAAAGAAAAGATCTTCTAAAAAGAAAGAGGAAAAACAACAGACAGTGATAAAACGGGATGATGAAACTGAAAATTAAACATCTGATTATAACTTCATCGGTTATATTGATTCTATTGATAACTTCATGTGCACAAGTCGAATTAAATGATAAAGTTAATTTATCTCCTTACGCAGGTATAAAATTTGAATTCGATTGGGGGCAGTATGAGCAACCGGATTCTATGATTCTTATCATGAGCCGTATTATCAATACTCGTCATTATGTGCAAGAAATATCCCTGAATGATATGCCCGAAATAGTTCCGGATGACAATGAAGAAATTCCGGTAACACGGGCAGATGCAACTACACAGAGCAATAAAGAAGATGCAGATGGCAAAATTATAGATGGAAAATTACAGATAAAAGGCGGTGAATACTTTATGCTTGCGATCAGCAAACCGGGAGAAGGCGTGGAACTTTCACATCTGGATAATTTTGCTGATGATAACACTATCGGAATCAATGATTTGAATGTAAGCGTACAACAAAGGGAATTAAATGAGATACCCGAACTGGCAGGCAGCAATGATAAAGATTATATTAAATGGATGGATTTCAATCCCAACTATTCATATGTAATGAACATCTCCCCTATTTATATGGCATCATTAAAAAATGTGGATATAAAAACGGGAAGTGACCTTTCAATCAAATTCGCTCCCAAGATGATGACACAGAAAATCAAAATACCTTTCAAGGTACTCATTGAGGAGGGAGTTGAAATAACAAACGTCATAGCCGAAATATCCGGTGTCGTGAAAGAGGTCAATGCCGTTAGCTGCACTATTGACAGTACAAAGACTCATCGTGTTATCTTCAAACCACAGTTATTAAACGCTGTAAATAATACTCTTTCTTATGAAGGAGAGATTAATGTTTTGGGACTGTTTCCCAGTCGTCAACCTAATTTCATTACAGGGCCGGGCATTCTTCAATTAGCTATCTACACTCAGGCACAAGGTAAAAAAAGGATTTTCCATACAGCCAAAAACTTATATGCAGAAATCAGGGAAGCAAAGCTCTTGACATATACCGGAGAAGGAAATAAATATCAGGTTGCAAAGGAAAACGTAACACTTTCCACTGATTATAAATTTAAGATAACAGTGAAGCAGATTGTTACGGACAACGAAGATGGTATTGACATCTGGCAGGAAAATGACAACTTTATAGAAGGAGAACTGTAGGATTTAATATGGCAAGGATAAATAAAATAGCGATACGACTCATGCAAGGATTATTATTGACTGGTATGTTTATAGCTTGTTCCGACAATTCCTATAAAGGATATACCGCAGAAATAAAAGAGCCGGAGAAAGAAGGTATTCCGGTTATCATTTCAGTGGGTAATCCCGAACTTAATGATGTCATAACAAGAGGAACCGGTGCTATTGATCAAACGGATAATACTTCATGGTATGATGCATATATTTATATTTATTCTTTCAAACGTGATATGACCGCCGATTACAGTGTGCTCAGCATTGATGATGATGAAATGTGTCTGATAGATGCCTCTATATCCGGTAACAGATCCAAACTGGGAAGAAAAGCTAAAATAAATGAGCATGAAACCTATGTATCATGGATAGATGATGAAACAAGTGTATTTTATCATACCAATAATTTACCCTATGATTTCTTTGGTTACTATATAGATGATATTGAGATCAATGAGAATGATGTGATACGCAACAAAGATGGAGTACAGCTAAAAGTAAAAATAGATGGTACTCAAGATTTGATGAGTGCACGTGCCAACCTTACAGACGAACAGGCCAACCGTAAAGATTTTGAGGATGAGGAAAAGGCAAATATAAAAGACTGGTATTATAGCTTTTACACAGCCCAAAGAAATATTCAGCCGGTAATGATATTCAAGCACCACCTCTCCCGTTTTATTTTTCAGATATATCCGGTTACTGCCAAAGCAAACAATATAACCGTAGACGAGGTACGGATAAAATCCAAGCGGGAAGGATTATTTACGGTTGCCCATAACACCACAGGCAATATGGGAGTGGATTTTTCTGCAGATCAACCTTATGAGACTTTGTTCTTGACCGAAAATAAAGGAAAGCAATTATCTCCCGGAACTTATCACACGGATTATCATGGGGATTTTTCAGAATCTCTTTATGAACGTCCGTTTGTGCGTGTAGGTGAAAGCATTATGCTTCCCCCTAATGAAACGGAATATCAATGTAGTGTCCTTTTGAAAGAAGTTATCGACGGTAAGGAACATACTTATGAAAGTCTGTTGACACTGACAGATGGTAACGAGGCTTTTAAACCCGGTACGCAATATATTGTGAAACTTGGCATTTGGGGGCTGCAAGATGTTACGGTATCCGTTACTCCCGAACCTTGGCAAGATGGAGGCAGTGTTACGGTAGATCCCGATAAGGATTTTGGAAAAACAAGATAATATTAATTTTATATACATCATTATGAAAAAAACACGTATGTTATTTGCGACTCTTGCTATCGGAATGCTGGCAAGTTGTTCTAAAGACTCGGGTTCGGGAATTGATGGAACTGATCCGGTAGAAGATACTCCTATGGAAATTAATTTAGGAGTGAAACAGGCAATATTAAAGACCGAAAATACCAAGACAAGAGGTATCGGTGGAATTGGAGATTTGGACGGAGCACAAAATGTTTGGAATGGAGAAACACTGTATATCTATGCCATAAGTTCCGAACCTCTTGATGTAGTACCGACTAATGAAAAAGCAACCGCACCATCCGGGAGTACAAGTGATGCAATAACATGGGCCGATAATACAAAGCATTTTTATTATGGAGGTACCAGTATCTACACATTTTATGGTTATCATATAGATAACGCAACTACAGATGGAGCCGATCCGGCTCCCACTGGAGATGCTACAACCGGCTATTCAATCCCTTTCAAAATAGATGGAACACAGGATTTGATGGTAGCTGCTACCGACAGAACAAAAGATATTGAAGCTTCTTCTAGGAAAGACGAACTGACAGGTAAAGAAGCAAATTTGTATAGTGCATGGTCTGCAAGACGTGCAGTTACTCCTAATTTGGTATTTAAACACTTATTATCCCGTTTGAAGTTTACTGTAAAAGCAGGGAATGATGGTGCGACTGTAGCTGCAGGCGTTTCAGTTAAAGAGATTGCTGTGTATTCAAAAAGTGAAGGAACTTTAGTTGTTGTTCCTTCAGCTGATGGTACTACAAATACTCAAGGATTAAAAGATGTTGCAGATCTTCCTGCTGACCTAAAAGATGCTACTCCTTTTTATTTGATGGAAGCACCTGCACCAGATGCTGTTACAAAAGATTTAGTACCTCTTCAACCTGTAACAGCTAATAGTGTTACGGATGCAGCACCCATTGGTGAAAGTATGTTAGTTATTCCGGCAGATACCTATCAAATGGTGGTAACAACTTCACAAGAGGTTAATGGTAATCCTCAAACCAGTACAAATGTTGCGATATTAAAAGAACCTGACGGAGTTAAAGGAGCCACTTTTGAAGCCGGAAATATATATACAATAAACATTATTGTTTACGGTCTTAAAGAAATCGAAGTAAATGCAACTTTAACGGCATGGAAAGATGGTGGAAGCATAACTATAGATCCGGATGATGAGCCGGCTCCCTCTCCTGCTCCACAACCTTAAATAAATCATAGAAAATAATTATAAACATATAAATTTTAAGTTATGAAAAAAAGTTTATTCTTGGCTATGGCAGCAGTAGCACTGCTGAGTGGCTGTTCAAAAGATGATGGCAGTATTACTATTGATAATGGTAACGGCAGCAATTTAGATCCCGATGCAGTGCAAATACATTTGGGTACGGGATTACCTACTGCTATTGTTACTCCTAAGACAAGAGCAGTAGTTGAATCTCCTAAAAATTGGAATGGTTTGAAGGTAGGTATCTACGCATTAGCTAAAAATGCTCAAGTAAATGGAGTTGATTTAGTTTGGTCCAACAATGATTTAGGACAACGTTTATTAGATAATATAGAAGGGACAATTGCCGAAGGAGTTGATCCAAGCATAAATTTGAACGGTAATTATTATTATCCTATGAGTCAAGGTATGAACTATACTTTCTATGGTTATTATCCTCGCGTAGATGCTCCTGTTGTTACAGATGATGCAGTTACTGCAAGCTACGCACTCACAGGACAAGATGATATTCTGTGGGGTAGAGCTGTTGCGTCAAATATAGAAAATGCCGGTACTACATATGAGGGATACAATGCACGTTACTTTCGTAAAAATACAGGAACAGCAACAGATCCGACTATTGATTTTAAACATAAATTAGTTCGTTTGGATTTTAAACTAAAAGCTGGAACAGAAGAAGGAGGCGATGCAACAGCCGCTACTAATGTAAAAGTTAAATCAATTAATGTGGTATGTCAAAACAAGGGTGTCAATTTAACTATTGCCGATAAAAATAAAATGAATAACACCGGTACTCTTGAAGTAGGAGAAATAACGACAACAGCACTTACTACAGAACCGGCTTTTATTAAAGAAAATCCTGATGCAGCATATTGTTTGCCTTTATATTCAGATTATACATCGTCTACGGTAAACACTGTTTATACAGGAAAGCCAACAGCAGAATCGGCCACAACTCCTATGTCTATAGGACTACCAATCATGCTACCAACTCCGGCATTGGCAATAGCCGGTGAAACTGCTTATTATGTAAAGGTTGAGTTAGAAGCCAGTGCCACCCAAACATTATCAACCGTTATTCCGGTAAGCACTGCCGATGGTTTTCTTGCCGGTAACAAATATGATGTTACTTTAGTTGTGAATGGCTTAACCGGCATCAAGATTAATGCTACTTTAACAGGATGGCAGAACGGTAGTAAGCCCGATGATGTAGAAATCAATTAATTGAATATAATCAATTATGAATAAACTGATATTAGGCATATTATCGTTAATGTTGTTCCCGGGTTGCAGCAAAGACAACACTTCCGTTAATCCCGAAATACCAAATGTAGACGACGAAGGAGTTGAAGTTAGCTTCAGCTCCGGCGTTGCTGCATCTATCTCTTCTAACTTAACAATGACTCGCGCAATCTTAGAGGGAGCTATTCCTACAAATTCAAGTGTTGGAATATATGGAATACCTGCTTTATATGCCGAAAAAGAGAAATATACAATTGAGAAGTTTGTTGAAGAAGGTGACTTTCAACAGTACTTGTTTAATGCAAAATATGATGCAACAGAAGTTTCGCAAACAACCAGTTCATTAAAACAGGCTTATAAGGCAAAGTTTCCATCTAACCAAAGTGGCATGGATGCTTTGAGTTTTTATGCTTATTATCCTTATATAGAAAAACCTGTCTATAAAAGTAAATTAGGATATGGTGTACCTATTACCATTAATAATGATAATATGTCCCAAATAACGGACTATTTGTATACTAATCAAACTGTAGCAAGAATATCACTTAAACCTGTAGAATTAAAATTTCAACATGCTTTGGCAAGGTTAGACTTCAAAATTTATTCAGACAAAGCCGATTTGCAGATACCGGGACAAAAAGTGAAAATAAATTCAATTATCATAAAAGCTATATGTAGCAACACGGGTATCATGTATTTAAAAAATGGCACTATCGCTCCTACTAATACAGATGAAACAGCTTATACTTACCCATTAACGAATACCTATATAAAAAAGGCTACTACTGCTGGTGATATAGAAATTTTAGATCCTATTGCAAGTTTTCTTCTTATTCCTGCGGGAGATTGCATAACTTCAATTACCTTATCCCTTACTCCTGAAGGACAGGATATTGCAGACGAATATATAATCTATACAATGCAGGCTGCGGATAATCGCATCATACTAAGCGGAGGGAATGTTATTACAATGAATGTACTTTATACTCCTCGTGATGCCGTTGTTAGTAGCAAATTAACTCAGTGGAATACAATAGAAACACGTTCTTTCAGTATCAAGCAAAATAATCCATGATTATGATTCATTCCATAAAAACAACACTCATCCTATTACTGATACCACTGGGCATACAAACACTTCATGCCCAGCAGGTAGCTGTTAAGACCAACGGATTGATGTTACTTGCAGGAACACCGAACCTTGGATGTGAACTGGTTACGGGGGAACATTCCAGTATGGATTTCTCTGTATTCGGACATTATCATCCTTACGGGTTGGATTCTAAGCTATTGGGATTTCAACCGGAATATCGTTACTGGTTTAATGGTCGCCCCATGATTCGTGAATATATCGGTGTAGCTGCGCTTGGTGCTACTTATGATATGCACTTCGGTGAGAATGTATATGATGGAGATGCTGTCGGGCTTGGCATAACGGCAGGTTATTCACTGTCATTAAGCAAACGTTGGAATCTCGATTTTTATGGAGGATTCGGAGCAGTTGTTTTCTGGCAAAAACAATATTACAAAAACGATAATTACGAAGATTATTTTACCGACGGTTCGGTAAAGACCAATGCTCACGGATATAAATTACTGCCTGTTAAATTAGGTGTATCTATTTCTTATATTATAAAGTAGCACAACAGTATGAAAACAGAGTTTCGACAGTTTATCAGGCTTTTGTTCCTTTTATTTGTTTATGTATCATGCTTACCTGTTGCGGCACAGCAAATAAAAGTAGTGTCGGGACGTGTGGTAGATAAAGAAACGAAGAAACCTTTTACCAATGAAGCTGTTTTCATCTATGCTTATAATACCGTTGCTGCTGCCGAAGATGCCAAAAAGAACATTGACAGCCAAAATGCGGGGCTTATGACTGCCGATGGCGAAGCCGTTGCCGATGCCGGAGGTAATTATGAAATACGTGTTGCCGAAACCGGAGCTTTGATTTTCAAGGTCGGGATAGCTCCGTGCGTTGTCGAAGCGGTTAATTACCGCATGGAAATCAATGTCAGCATTGATGCCGGTATTTTGCTCGATGACGTTTCCATTGTCGGAACCTTGCAAGACATTAGCCCCAAAGAGCAGGCTCCTACCCTGATCGGCAACAAGCTAATGATGCATAATAACTTCCCTATTCCCGCCCAGTTCGGAAAAACAAATGCACGTCTTATCATACAACCCTATGTGGTGGAATGCTCCAAGCAAGATACCATCTCTTACACCCATCCCATTATTTATGACGGAGAACAATATAAACTGACACAAGAACGCCGCATGGGGTACGACCTGAGTCGTGATCCGTTAGCGCAATTTGTCGATACTGCTGCTTTAACAGAGAAAAGAATGAATATTGAATGGCAGGATACGATTGTTGTTCCCGATCCTACTCTCAACTATTTTGGAAATGCTGTTATCCAACTTGAGGATTACAATGAAATTTACTACACAAAAACTACAAAAATAATAAGTTGTGAAGCTCGTCGTCCGCTAAAGTTTCTGGAATATTCATTGGAACAATATGATCTCGATCCTAACAAATATGTTAGGAAACCTAAGCGGGAGCTTCGCAACACAGCCACGGACATTTCACTTACCTTTCTGGTAGGTAAGGCAGAAATAGATTCCAACGATCCCGAAAATGAAATCCAACTTAATAAGTTGAAAGACAACTTGATGGACATTATTAACTGCGAAGATTGCAAGTTAAAAGAAATACACGTAACCGGTGTGTCTTCTCCCGAGGGCTCATACAGTTCCAACTATGCTTTGGCGCAACGCCGTGCCGTTTTTGCCAAACAACAAATATCCGGGATGCTCCCGCAAAGAGCTCTTTCCCGTGTGTTTATGCCTGCCCCTGATGCCCGGGTTGCCTCGTGGAATGATTTGGCGGATGTATTGGAACAAGATTCGTTGTTTACCGAAGCGGCAGAGATACGTCGTATAGTCGAAGAAAACCCTAAAAGCCAAGATGCTCAGTCCATTAAAATAAGGAAGTTGCCTTATTACCCGACTGTTATAAAAGACCACCTTCCCGCCCTCCGTTACATGAGGTTTGAATATAAACATGAAATATTCAGGGAGCTGACACCCGATGAGATATTATACCGTTATAAACATGATGATGCTTACCGCAACGGCAAAAAACAATTTGCCCTTTATGAATACTGGCATTTATTTTATCTGGTGAAAAATCCGAAGGAACTGGAATCTCTTTACAAACGTGCCTATAAGGAGTCCGAACAATTGGAAGGACAACCTTGGATACTTCCTGCAAATAACCTTGCCGTAGCCTACCTCCGCCGCGACACTGTCGATACTGCAATTCTCGAACCGTTTATCGACCGTAAAACGAGAGGAGCCAATGTGGAGCGAACCCGTCTGGATGGAGTAACAAAAGAAATTATCAATCCCGAAGAAGTAATTGCCAATCAACTGGCCATGTATCTGAAAGCAAATAACTTTGAGCAGGCGAGTGTCATGGCTCAGATACTCCCCAATACCGAAAAGAATGCGCGGTTAAAAGCTTTTGCCATGTGTTTGGGGGGATATTATAAAGGAGGGAATACGCCTGCCGAGCGTGAGGAAGCCAAAAAGACATTCAATCTGGTAAAAGAATCTTCCCCGCTCAACGAAGTGGTGATGTACCTCGCCATGGATTCCAGAGGATATGACGTCATGGCGCAGCGTGCTGCCGTTAAGTTGCCTAAAGACGATCCGAAGACATGGTATTTGAAAGCTATTATCCAGAACCGTTCCGGGGAAATAGGTTTCGAGAATGCCAAGAACTGCCTTATAAAATGCTTCTCATTGGATGAAAATTATATCCATATTGCCGAAATGGACGGTGACATAGGCAAAGACCTGTTTGAATACACAATGGATATGTATCCCACTGATAAAGACATGATTGATATATACATCCAACAGTATAATTTATAATTTAAAACGATGCCGAATTATTTGAAAACTTACATAGGACTCCTTTTTTGCCTGATGCCATTCACGGCAATATATGCACAACAAGATTCTGCAAAGACAGACAAAGGTTTCAATGCTTTGCAATATTCACTCCAGAAGCGTTACCGTGCAAAAGGATATGGATTTAAAAATAACAATTTTAAAGATAATACTTATCTCTCCGTTCAGCTAGGAATGGAAGGAATGGTGCACCGGGAAGGGGCCGACATCAAAGGCGGTCCCCGATTCGGCCTGTCGGCAGGCAAGTTGTTCACTTCCGCCCATTCCGGCAGAGTTTCATTGAACGGCGGCTGGTTCGGGCATGATCTGGACAATGACAAACTCTATCATTTCGGTATCGGTGCTTCCTATTTGTTCAACATTACATCTTACTTAAAAGGATACAACCCCTACCGGCTTTTGGAAGTATCTACCGTTGCAGGGCTTGGCTATCAGCTTTCCTGCGGAGCAGATGAAACATTTCAGGTAGGCGAATTTCATCTCGGGGCACAACTAAAGATACACATCCGCCGGCAAATAGATTTCTTCATCGAACCTTTGGTCACCTTCTATACGGATGGCATAGACCATTATTCACAAAAGAACTGGCATAAATATGATGTGGGATACAGTGCTTCCATTGGTTTTATTTATCGCCCCGAAGATCCGTTATTGGCACATAAGCGTAAAGGTGAAGTGACTGCTGAAAGTTCTTTCCTCAACAATACTTTTGTCAGTGTGGCAGGCGGCATGCAATTTCAGAATTCGGATTTCGTGAAAGACATGGGAGTTTTAAATTCCATGGGACCGCATATCAATGTATCGGTTGGCAAATGGTATGTTCCTTATTTGGGTTTGCGTTGTTCCGGCTTTTATTCTACCGATAAATGGCACGAGTTGCCCGGCAAGCAATTTGAAACAACCACTTATGCAGGATTACGGGCAGAAGGCATGCTTAATGTTTTCGGCTTCATCAAAGACCGCAAGTGGGCAAAGCGGTTATCTTTATCGGGATTACTGGGAGCGGAAATCGGGAATATGAATAAAACGGATGCGGATTTACCTATTAAAACAACTTATATGGGACTGACTGGAGGCGTACAGCTAAAATGTAACATCACTAAGCAACTGGCTGTTTTCATAGAGCCACGCGGTTCTCTTGTCCCCTATTCCAATCTGGAACCGGACCCGGCCAATCCACGCAATAGCTTCCGCAAAAATTATAGCGATAATGTATTTAATCTGAATATCGGGATAGAATTAAGACGTCCCAACTAAAATTTCCCTTTTTCAATAGAGTGTGTAAAAAATCCGATTTATGTATCCAGGCGGAGTAGAACCCCGCTCCTACAAAATGATGGCGAAAAACACTTTTACATACTCTCTCAAGAGTGAAATTAACCCCTTGACCACCAAATATCGGTTGATTAAATATATTTACTAATTATTTAATTAACAATATTAAACAATTATTCTCACATAGTCAATTCTATTTATTTTTTACTATAACTCAACAATTTATTGTTTACTAAATAACGCTTATGAATTGCAATATAGAATTAAAAAGTGGAAATTATATATAAATTTGTTAGCAAATATCATAAATCAATAAACATAGGAGTACATTTGCATCAGTTAACGTTTACACGGATTGAATGAGACAAATTGTGCGTTTTAATAAAGTTATAAAAGAAATAATTATTACAGGTGATTTTCTTGTTTTAAATACAGTCTTGGCATTGGTATGCATAGGTTGTGAAAACAGGATCTTTACAAGTTTAAACTCAGACAGTTACATCAAGATAATTATTTTTTTCAATTTTTGTTATCTCATTTCCATCCACTACATTTCACCCATTGTTCAAAACCGGTTGGTGCGTGCCGAGAATATCATAGCGAGGGTTTTGGAAACAACTACCCTGCACTTCATCCTCTGCGCCATTATCCTCGGATATATCCATATAGGCAGAGGGAAGTTCACCTTCCTGCTCATCTTTTACCTCTGCTTCACTGTGGCTTCCATAGGTTATAAATTCGGGCTCAGGTATCTTATAAAGAATTACAGGAGGCATGGAGGAAATTCACGGTCTGTCGTTTATATAGGAACCAATGATAACATTGCGGAGCTTTACAGGCAAATGTCCGGAGATCCTGCTTCCGGCTTTCGTGTGAAAGGCTATTTCGATGATTCTCCCTCTCCGCTCCTGCCCGACAGGGTTCCCTATTTAGGCGGAATAGACAAAGCAATGAACACGTTTCTGCAACAAGGAGTGGAACAGGTATATTGCTGTCTCCCCGCTTCGCGCGAAAAGGAGATTCTGCCTATCATCGACTTTTGTGAAAACCACCTGATACGTTTTTACAGTGTGCCGGATGTGCACAACTACCTGAAACGTGCCATGCATGTAGAGGTATTGGGAGAAATCCCCATTTTGTATATCCGTGAAGAACCTTTGATGCAATTGGAAAACAGGATATTGAAAAGAGGTTTCGACCTTCTGTTCTCTCTCTGCTTCCTTTGCCTGTTGTTCCCGCTTGTCTACATCATGGTGGGATGTGTGATTAAAATAACATCTCCCGGCCCTGTATTCTTTAAACAAAAACGCAGCGGGCAAGACGGGAAAGAGTTCTGGTGCTATAAGTTCAGGTCGATGAAAGTAAACAAGGATGCCGATACCGTACAGGCAACCCGGAACGATCCGCGCACAACCAAATTCGGGAATTTCCTTCGTAGAAGCAGCATAGACGAGTTACCACAGTTTTTCAACGTCCTGATAGGTAACATGTCCATAGTGGGGCCACGCCCGCACATGCTGAAGCACACGGAAGAATATTCCCGTTTAATCAATAAATACATGGTGCGCCATTTTGTGAAACCGGGCATTACCGGGTGGGCGCAGGTGAATGGTTTTCGTGGCGAAACCCGCACGCTGGACCAAATGGAGGGACGTGTGCATCGCGACATCTGGTACATAGAAAACTGGACCTTCTGGCTGGATATACGCATTATCTGGCTCACCGTCAAGAACGGTATAAGGGGAGAAAAGAAAGCCTATTAAAAACTAAAAACATAAGAACGCGATGAGATTGAAACTAAAGAAAAAAATGATGATATTGCTGCTGCCGTTTATGGTAACAGCCTGCCAGTCCTATAAAAAAGTGCCCTACCTGCAAAATGCGGAAGGGATAGGCAAAGATACGGCACTGGTTATGTATGATGCCCGTATCATGCCCAAAGACTTGCTGAGCATCACGGTAAGCACCACCGATCCCGATGTGGCGATACCTTTCAACCTCACGGTGCAAACAGCCGTAGGCGGCGCGCAAAAGAGCCTGACCTCCCAACCCACCTTGCAGCAATACTTGGTAGACAATAAAGGCAATATAGATTTCCCGGTGCTTGGCGAACTTCATGTGGCGGGGCTGACCAAAGGAGAAACCGAACTGATGGTGAAAGACAAACTGAAACCTTACATCAAGGAAACTCCCATTGTCACCGTGCGCATGACGAATTATAAGATTTCGGTGATCGGCGAAGTGACACGTCCCAACACCTTCACCATTGCCAATGAAAAAGTGAATCTGTTCGAAGCCCTTGCCATGGCGGGTGACATGACTGTTTACGGCATGCGTGACAATGTGAAACTTATCCGTGAAAACAGCACGGGCGGCCAAGACATCATCACCCTGAACCTGAATGATGCCGACATCATCCATTCACCTTTCTATTACCTGCAACAAAACGATGTGGTTTATGTAACCCCGAACAAAACAAAAGCCCGCACGGCAGATATCAGTACCAGCACCACCATCTGGTTCTCCGTAGTGGGAACGTTGGTTTCACTTGCCAGCCTGATAGTAACCATCCTCAGATAAAAAGACCGGATTATGAAAGAAGACTTGTTTGACGACATATACGAAGAAAAAGAAAAAAAGAAAGATTTCAAAACTGTTCTTTTCAGCTACCTCATTCACTGGCCGTGGTTTGTTGCCGCCATCATTGCGTGCCTTTGCACGGCATATCTTTATCTGCGCTACACACCTTCCGTTTATAACATCCAAGCATCTGTTCTTATCAAAGAAGAAAAGAAAAGCGGCTCGGGCACGGGAGCAATGGAAGCATTGGCAGATTTGGGATTCATGACTTCGGCGGACAATATCGACAATGAAGTGGAAATCCTGCATTCCAAATCACTGATCAGGGACGTGGTAACGGAATTGAAACTATACACCACTTACATGTATAAAGGACGAATCGGCAAAGTGGAGCTTTACGGCAGTAGCCCCGTCACGGTGGATATGAACGAAGCAGACTTGCAACGACTGAAAGAGCCGGTGTCCGTGGAGATACTCCTTGCTCCCGGCTCCGCACTCCCCGACTCCATAGCCACGGAAGCTGGTATGCTGGCTGTTACATATAATCCGGATATGGACCAAACGGAAGATGAAAGAGTGATTATTGTCACGATTGCCCCGCCCATGCAAGTGGCGAAAGCCTACGGAAGCGCTCTCACGGTGGAAGCAACTTCCAAAACAACGTCTATCCTTGCCATTTCTTTGGAAAGTACCAATAAGCAGCGGGGGGAAGATTTTGTGAACAAACTGATTGAGGTGTATAACCGCAATGCCAACAATGATAAAAATGAAATAGCACAAAAAACGGCGCTTTTCATTAATGAGCGCATCGGGATTATCAGCCGGGAGTTGGGAACTACCGAAGACGAACTTGCCACATTCAAGCAAAATGCAGGATTGACAGATCTCACCAGTAATGCACAACTCACATTGACTGAAAACTCGGAATATGAAAAGAAAAGGGTGGAAAACGGAACCCAACTGAACCTGATCGATTATTTAACGGAATATATTTCAAATCCCGCCAACCGGAACACAGTGCTCCCCGTGAATGTGGGATTGGCAGACGAATCTTTATCGGGATTGATAAGCAAATATAATGACCTGATATTGGAACGTAACCGCTTGCTGCGCACTTCATCGGAGAAGAACCCGGCGATTGCCGCACTCAACGGAAATATTCAATCCATGCTTGCCAATATAAGCACCACGATAGGCAGTGTGCGCAAGGGGCTGCTCATCACCCAAAAGGACATTGAACGGGAAGCGGGAAAATATACCGACCGAATCAGTAACGCACCGATACAGGAGCGCCGTTTGGTCAGCATTTCCCGTCAGCAGGAAATCAAGGCAAGCCTGTACCTCATGCTGTTGCAAAAACGGGAGGAAAACTCCATTGCTCTTGCAGCCACGGCAGACAATGCACGCGTCATCGACACGGCTATGGCAGATGAAATTCCCGTATCCCCGAAACGTTCCGTCATTTGGCTGCTGGCTCTCATTTTCGGCATCGGGATACCGTTCGGTGTCATTTACTTGATCAAGGTACTCAGTTTCCGCATATCGAGCCACGAAGAAGTGGAAAGGCTTACCGGACTTCCCATCATCGGGGATATACCCTTGTCGGAAGAAAAGAAAGCCATTGCGGTGGAAGAAAACAACAATGACCTCATGGCGGAAATATTCCGTGGAGTGCGATCCAACTTACTGTTCAGCCTGAATGGGAATGACCGTAAAGTAGTGATGGTCACCTCTACGGTAAGCGGTGAAGGAAAAACGTTCATTGCATCCAATCTTGCCATGAGCCTTGCCCTGTTGGGGAAAAAGGTGGTACTCGTGGGACTGGACATCCGCAAGCCGGGCTTGAACAAGGTTTTCTCCTTGCCGCATAAAATAAACGGCATCACACAATATTTGTCCGCTCCGCAGGAAACGGATTTAATGTCGCTGCTGCTTCCGTCGGGAATGAATCCGAATTTACAGATTCTTGCCGGAGGTATCGTTCCTCCCAATCCCACGGAACTCCTCGCAAGGGAAGCACTGCCTGCTGCGATTGATATATTGCGCCGGAACTTCGATTACGTTGTCTTAGACACTGCTCCCATAGGCATGGTGACAGACACTTTGATGATTGCCCGCACGGCGGATGCAACGGTTTATGTGTGTCGCGCGGATTATTCCCATAAAAGCAACCTCGAATTGGTAAACGAACTCGTTGAAAGCAATAAGTTCTCCAATGTATCTATTGTGATTAACGGGATAGATATGAATAAGAAGAAGTATGGCTATTACTATGGCTACGGCAAATATGGTAAATATGGCCAATACTACGGATACGGAAAGAAATATGGCTATGGCTACGGGTATGGGAATAGTGATAAGTAACTAGTGATTAGTGGTTTAGTGATTAGTGATAAGTAATTTAGTGATTAATCTTCCCTCTTGAGAGGGGAAAAAAAACAATAAAAAGCTCCGTTTATCTTTTACGAATGTAAGAGGTAACGGCGTAGCGCACCCGGAAGTATGGTAAAAAGACAATGGCTGGCAGCTTATGTGCGGCTCTATCATGAAAAGAAAACATGCGACAGGCTCACTGCCATGGGAATTGAGAATTTCCTCCCTGTACAGGAGGAGATTCACCAATGGAAAGACCGTAAAAAGAAAGTGGAACGTGTGCTTATCCCCATGATGATATTTGTGCATGTCAGTGCCCCCGAACGTTCGCTTGTGCTCACCCTGTCTGCGATCAGCCGTTACATGGTGTTGCGAGGGGAACATGTGCCGGCGGTGATTCCCGATGCACAAATGGAACGTTTTAAATTCATGCTCGACTATTCCGAGGAAGCCATTGAAATGTGTACCGCTCCCCTTGCTCCCGGTCAGATGGTAAAGGTAATCAAAGGGCCGCTGAAAGGCCTCGAAGGAGAACTCGTTACCATTGAGGGAAAAAGCAAAGTAGCCGTGCGCATTGAAATGTTGGGCTGTGCCCATGTAGATATGCCGGTGGGGTTTGTGGAGGGGATGGAGGAGATAAATTACAAAATTTGATGCGATATTCATTTCAAATCCTTATCTTTGTATAACTAAAACAGCCCGATGGAAAAGAAAACTTACAAAATAGAAGAAGAAAAGGAAGTGAAAGCTCAAGAGCCTGCTGCTGCTTATTACACAGCCGGCAACCTCCATGATTATATTTCAAATATTCCTCAAGAACTACTTCGCCGGTGTATAGGTCAAGCCATTGAAGATGTTGAAAATGGCAGAACAATATCCCATTCGGAAGCGGATGCATTGATTAAATCGCGCTTAGGATGGAAATAAGATGGTCTGCTTTCGCCCTTGACAGCATGGTAGAAATACTAAAATATATAGAACTAAATTTTGGAAAAGAAACTTCATTAAATGCATATCAAAGGATAAATGAGCACATCTCTTTATTAGGAAATTTTCCATTTTTGGGAGTGTCTGATAACCATTTAAATACTCCTAACATTGAAGTACGCCATCTTGTCTGTTCTCCGAGCATAATTTATTATTTAATTGATAACAATACAATTACAGTTGCTTCTATTTTTGATTGCAGACAATCAAAAGAAACGATGGAAAAAACTCTTAGTGAGATATTGAAGCTGTATTAATAATTTAATTATACTCCTTCCCCGCATCAAAGCAAGGGCAAGCCTTGTGAATATCGGCACTTAATTGGTAATGTCCCAAGACTTTTATATCTCCGAAAGCATGACGGAGGGCATATATAAGATCACGCATGGAAGAACGTTGCTGCCAAGTGCGTGTATCGGCAGGTTTGCCGTCGGCATCCAATCCGCCCTCGTAACAAATACCGATGCTGTGAAGGTTGAAACCTTTGGCATGTGCGCCGATCTTTTCGAGCGGACGGGTGGCATGAACGGCACCGTCACGGGTGATGTAAAAATGATAACCGATACCGTCAAATCCGCGGTCACGGTGACATTGTTCCAATTGCGACACGGTGAAAGGAACATTGCAGCGCGTGGCGCTGCAATGTATGACGAGCATTTTAATCTCGCGGGGTAACATTTCCCGGGTGCTCATCCCACACAAGAGGTTATGCCGATAGCACCTGCTACGGTAGTGGCTACTGCGATGATTACTTTGATGATAACGCTCCAAATAGATTTTTTTCCTGTTGTTGCCATTTTTTCAGTGATTAGCGAATTAGTGATAAGTGATTAGTATTTATATTCCCCTCCAATCCCGTTTGTTGGCAGATTTTGCTGCCACCTGGTAGATTGGATGATCGGGGATATAAAAGTTAAACTTCCGGAGTGGCTGCTTCCGCTTTCTCCTTATCCGACACATAAGGAGCATACTTCATGGTGCGGCACATATCGAGAAGATAAGTACTCGGGTGGAAATTCACCTTGCAGCCCTTGATAGACGTTTTACCGAAATCATCGGCAGAAACTGTTCCGTAACTTTGAAGGACAAGACGGAAATTGCCTAATTTACCGATTTGCGCTATGCTCCCTTCGGTAAGCACATTCTGGATTTCCAAAAGAAATTCGTTGATGGCTCCTTCGAGCTCACCGGTAGAGAAACTGGAACGTTCGCCGATACGCTTGCAGATTTCTTCCACCGTGACACGGCGCAGACTGCGGGCTGTGGCATAAAACTTTTTGGGAGACTCCGGATTTCTCGGATTCTTACGGGCTACGATAACATACTGTTGTGGCATATACTTTAATTTACAGTTAATAATTTATGTAGAGTAAATCATTATGTAAAGTGTTTGCATCGTCATTATTGTAATACA
>CABUKU010000014.1 GCA_902492205.1 uncultured Bacteroides sp.
CACTTTGCAAGACATTTCCCGAAGTAAAAGTCTTGGGACATTATCAGCTTAGTGCCGATATTCATAAAGCTTGTCCTTGCTTTGATGCTCAAAAAGAATATGGTGTGTTATAAAATAGATTGTCATTGCCGATCAGGTCGGCAATGGCAAATATATGGGAAATTAATTTTCTATTCTTTCCAATACTTTTATAACCTCCCGTTCTTCCTCCGACAGCTCACTATCACCCCAACTTTGAATAATCTCATTGGCTTCTTGAAGTAACTCTTCTTCATACACTTCACCATAACAGTAAATAAGAAGACGGCATTTCAGGACGGAAGCGGGAAGAGTGCATAAAACTTTGCACGCCCTATCCAATACTGCTTGCTTTTTCGCTTCTTTATCACCATGATTGTACATGGTGGCGTTGTAACCCATCAAGAGGGCTACGCACAAAGAGGCTTCAAGTTCCGGAGTCTCACCTTTCTCATTGAAAAGCGAATCGGCTTCCCGATAAACTTCCGTACCGAGCCTGCGCAGATCTTCCCCGGCAATTTCCTGTGCCGGATAAAGAAGGGTATATGCCATACGTTGCAGGCTTTCCACCCGCATTTGTAAGGTATTCATTCTTATATTCCTGATTTATTCTATTTTAGTGCAATACCACTTGGGGATGTGTATCATCACACCTAAAGTGGCTACTGTGATTACTACATACGAACGGTTCTTGTAACGGACCAGTTTCCCGATCAATCCTTTGAAATTGCCATGTATCACACGGACAGTTTGCCCCGGACGGGCTTCGGCTGTAGCTGCATCCACATACATGGTTCCTGTATAATCGGGATCGCAAATGGCACGGATTTCCACCATTTCGCTATCACGTATCTCATACAGTCGGCCTGTATCACGATGACGAATGAAAATAAGGGGTACGGGACAGTCCGTCAACGCTTCACGTATTTGTTTCTCGCTTTGGGTTTTCTCCAGAAAAAACAGATTATGGATGGCGGGAATCAGCTTGCGCTTCTTGTTCCCTTCACGGTCTGCCGTTTCTTCATAACGCATAGGTATGAAACAGTTCAATCCCTGTTCTTCACAAAAAGCAGCGGCACGCTCTTCTTTGCAGTACAAGGTTTGTATGGCATACCACACACGCGGCTTATCTTGTTTAGTCTTTGTACACATTATTCCAAACTTTCGTTTACTTATAGGGACAATCCTTCTTTTCCCCACTAACATGTATGTGCTTGTGAGTCAGGTAGAAAGTCTCATAAGGATTTAGCCTTTTTGTACTACCTCTATATAAGAGTGAGTAAAGTACCCTATAAGAGGATGGTTCTTTCTTGTCATTGCCAACCTGATCGGCAATGACAATAGAAGTAAAGTATTATCAATAAGTATATTAGATGAAGTTATTTCATGGTTCTAAAAAATAAAGCTTAAAAAGTTGGGGGAAATTATTGTTTGAGCTATCTTTGCATCGTTTTAGTACTCCGTATAATCCCCTGTGAGTTCACACTCTTATATAGAGTGAACAAAGTATCTGTCAAAAATAATCTCATTCTATAAATTGATTCATTAAATATAACCCACAAAATAACAAATTAGCAACACAAGTATTTTATTGAAGATATTATTTTTACCTTTGTGTATTAAACTAAAAGTAATAAACTTCATAATGAATCAAGATAACGAAATCATTATATATAAGTCACAAGATGGCAATATCAAGGTAGATGTATTATTTACAGATGAAAATGTATGGTTAACGATTGATCAAATGGCTACACTATTTGGGAAATCTCGTTCAACAATCAATGAACATATCTTAAATGCTTATAACGAAGGAGAACTAATTGAGCAATCTACAAAAAGAAAAATCGGAAATTCCGATTTTTCTACCAAACCCACCAATTACTACAATTTGGATGTTATTATCTCCGTTGGCTATCGAGTAAAATCATATCAAGGTACCCAGTTCCGTATTTGGGCAACACAACGTTTAAAAGAATATATCATTAAAGGATTTAGTTTAAACGATGAGAGATTTAAAACAGGTTCTTCAATGAACTATTTCCGGGAACTGTTAGACAGAATCCGAGAAATCAGGCTTTCTGAAAAGTTATTCTATCAACAAATAAAAGATATTTATGCAACAAGTATAGACTATGATCCTTCCGATAAAATGACTATGGCATTTTATAAAGAAGTACAGAATAAATTGCTTTGGGCTGTAAGCGGTAAAACAGCAGCAGAACTAATTTATTATCGTGCTAATGCCAACCTGCCTCAAATGGGTTTAACTTCTACTTTGCTTCCCAATAAGGTTAGAAAGACCGACATAGAAATTGGCAAGAATTATTTGAGTGAACAAGAAATCGGCATACTTAAATTAATAGTAGAACAATTTTTGGCTTACGCAGAAATGCAAGCAATTTCTCACAAACCAATGTACATGAAAGACTGGATTGAGAAACTCAAACAGGTTTTGACCATGAATGATAAAAACATATTGGAGCATGCAGGACAAATTTCACATGAATTAGCATTACAAAAAGCATCAGAAGAATACGATAAGTTCAAAACTCATCAGAGACAAATAGAACATTTGGAAAGTATAAAAGAACTTGAACAAGACATTAAAAAGTTAGGTAAGAAAAATAAGAAACAATGACAAATACAGCAAACAACATGGCAAGCAGATGGTTCGTGTTTTATAAAAACCAATTGCTTTTGCATAAACAAGACGGAGGATTCACTATTCCTTTTCAAATAAATCCTCCTATCCCAACTGATGAAAATATAAAAATACATGAGATTACATGCATGGGGGACGTTCCCTGCCGGGCATATTCTATCGAAACTCCAATGGAAGAGAACGAGGAATATATAATGGTGGGGTTGAGGGAATCATACGAATATATCAGCCACGAACTGCATAAAGTAGCCGGAAAGGCATCGCAAATCATTTATTGGGACAAGTACAGCCAATATTGCCCCGCGTGCGGAGTAAAGACGGTGCAGACCACTCCTATCACCAAAGTGTGTCCCAAATGCCAAAAAGAGATTTATCCTTTCATTCATCCGGCTGTATTGGTTCTTATCCGTAAAGGTGACAGCATTCTGTTGGTACATGCCCGCAACTTCCGGGGGAACTTTCACGGGTTAGTGGCAGGCTTTCTCGAAACGGGAGAAACGCTGGAAGAATGCGTGGAGCGCGAAGTTATGGAAGAAACAGGACTGAGCATCAAAAACATCACCTATTTCGGCAATCAGCCGTGGCCTTACCCGAGCCAGTTGATGATTGGCTTCATAGCCGACTATGCCGGCGGAGAAATCAAACTCCAAGACGAGGAATTGAGTTCGGGAGCATTCTTTACGAAAGATAATTTACCTGAAATACCGAGAAAACTCAGTCTGGCTCGAAAGATGATAGACTGGTGGCTCACTAAACAACAACCTATATGATTAAAGAATTACTGACCGGAGCATTACTCCTTTCTTCCGTGCTGACAGCAAGTGCGGACGAAGCGCGTTTACTTCGCTTTCCGAACATCAACGGGAACCGGATTGTATTTTCTTATGCAGGAGACCTCTACACGGTGGACAAAGCCGGGGGCACTGCACGTAAACTAACTTCTAACATCGGATATGAGATGTTTCCCCGTTTCTCGCCCGACGGCAAACAAATTGCTTTCACGGGACAGTATGACGGCAACACGGAAGTATTTCTCATTCCGGCAGAAGGCGGAGAACCCAAACGTCTGACATTCACCGCAACACTGGGACGTGACGACTTGGGCGACCGCATGGGACCGAACAATATCGTCATTAACTGGACTCCCGACGGCAAAAGTATTCTTTATCGCAGCCGTGAGAACACCTTCAACGATTTTACAGGGCAACTGCTCACCGTACCTGCACAGGGCGGTATGGCTACGGAAGTTCCTTTGAAGAACGGAGGTTTCGCCTCCTATTCTCCCGATGGAAAGAAGCTTGCCTACAACTACATATTCCGTGAGTTCCGCACGTGGAAAAGGTATCAGGGAGGTATGGCAGACGATATACGTATCTTCGACTTCGATACCAAGAAAAACGAGAAAATAACGGATAACATCCGTCAGGACATATTCCCGATGTGGGCTCCAAACGGAAATGAGATCTATTTTCTTTCCGACCGTGACGATGTGATGAACCTCTACGTTTACAACATTCCCACCAAAGAAACCAAACAACTGACTTTCTACAAGGATTACGACATCAAGTTCCCCAGCATGGGAGGCGAGCAGATTGTATATGAATATGGTGGCTACATCTACCTGTTCGACATAAACACCAAACAGGCGAAGAAAGTAACGGTGGAAATCAATAATTCCGAAGAATACTCACGTCCGCAATGGAAAGATGTAAGCAGGCAGATTACTTCTTTGGATGTAGCTCCGGAAGGTGAACGCATGATTGTATCCGCCCGCGGAGATATATTCACACTCCCTGCCAAAGAGGGGATCACCTACAACCTGACAAACTCCTCCAATGCCAACGATCAGGATGCAAAATATTCTCCCGACGGCAAATACATTTCTTATGTATCCGATAAAGACGGTGAGTTCAACATCTGGCTTCGTGAAGTGACAACAGGCAAAGAACATGCGTTGCTGAAAGACATCAAAACTTATATCTACGCCTATGCATGGAGTCCCGATTCAAAGAAAATCCTTTGGAGCGAAAAGAAAAACACGTTGAACATTACCGATGTAACTACCGGAAAGACCGAATTAGTGGAAGAATCGGGTATTGATGGCTTTGAATCTTTCAACTGGTCACCGGATTCCAAATGGATTACCTACGAACGTCCCGAACAGGAAATGACGAATATCATCGTATATAATGTAGACAACAAGCAGAAACATGTTATCACAGACGGTTGGTATGAATCGGGAGATCCCAACTTCAGTTCGGACGGCAAATATCTTGTATTCCGTTCCGACCGCACTTTCCGTCCTACTTACAGCCAGACGGAATGGAACCACATCTACAACAACATGAGCAAGGTTTATATCCTGCCGCTCACCAAAGATGCCAAGATTCCTTTTGCTCCGGCAAATGACGAAGTGAAAGCCGAAACCACTGCTCCGGCAAAAGCAGACAAAGCAAAAGACGACAAGAAAGCTACCTCAGTTGAACCGTTGAACTATGACTTTACAGATGTTGCAAGTCGCATTATCGAAGTGCCTGTACCTGCATCTTATTACAGAGACATACACATGGTAGGTCAAAACCTGTATTATGTACGGGGCAATTCACATAAAATGTATAACCTCGACAAGAAAGATGAAACCGACCTGAAAGCATTCTTCGTATTTGGTCCTGACTACAAGAAAGCAATTGCCATGAAAGACAATCAGTATCAGATTATCGACATGCCCGTTGCACCTGCAAACATAGACAATCCGATCAGCCTTGCAGATGTGAAGAAACTGGTGAACTATCACGAAGAATGGATGCAGATATATAACGAAAGTTGGCGACAGATGCGCGATTTCTTTTATGCGAAAAATATGCACGGAGTAGACTGGAACGAAGTTTATGAGAAATACAAAGTGTTGATTCCATACGTTAACCACCGCACTGATCTGGCTTACATCATCGGTGAAATGATCGGAGAACTGAGTATCGGTCACGCTTATTCGCAAAACGGTGAGCATCCCGAACCTGTACGCATCCCGATGGGTATGCTCGGAGCTAAATTCTCGAAAGACAAATCCGGCTACTTCAAAGTGGAACATATCACTCCGGGAGCAAACTGGGACAAGGCGGCACGTTCTCCGCTCACCATGCCGGGCGTGAATGTGAAAGAAGGCAACTATATCATAGCTATCAACGGAATACCGACCAAGAATGTGCAGAACATTTCCGAACTGTTGATAGACAAAGCCGACAAGACAGTGGAACTGACCGTAAACACCTCTCCTACCGAAGCAGGTGCACGCAAAGTCCTAGTTACTCCGCTTGCCGATGTTTCCAAGTTAAACTACTATGCTTGGGTTGCAGAGAACACCCGCAAGGTAAACGAAGCAACAAACGGTGAAGTGGGCTATATCCACATTCCCGACATGGGCCCCGACGGATTGAACGAATTCGTGAAACATTACTATCCGCAACTGAGCAAGAAAGCTCTTATCATAGACGACCGAGGCAACGGTGGCGGTAATGTATCTCCGATGATCATAGAAAGGCTGATGCGCACTCCGACCTATTACACCATGCACACCAATCAAAAGCAAGGTTCGGTAAATCCGGTAGGTACATTCTTAGGTCCGAAAGTATTGCTTGCCAACGAATACAGTGCCAGTGACGGTGACTTGTTCCCCTATCGCTTCAAGTTCAACAAGCTGGGTACATTTATAGGTAAACGCACTTGGGGTGGCGTGGTAGGTTATAGCGGCACAGTGCCGGTAGTAGACGGTGGAAGCATCGTAACTCCTTCTTATGCTCCTTATGCTGCTGATGGAAGTGCCTTCATTATTGAAGGACATGGAGTGGAACCCGATATGGAAATATCCAATGATCCGTATAAAGACTATATGGGTGAAGACGAGCAACTTAATAAAGCTATTCAAGTAGCTCTTGACAAGCTGAAAACCGAAAGGAAAGATGTTCCGGCTATCCCGGCTTTCCCGGATAAGAGTAAAAGAAAATAAATAATCTTTCCTTTCTTATTTCCCCTCCTTATTGAGGAGGGGAAATAAATACTTATTATCAATGAGCCAACTTTAATCCCACAATACCGATAACAATCAAAGTTGCCGACAATAATCTCCAAATACTTGCCGAATCATGAAAAAACAGAATGCCGATAGTCAGCGTTCCCACCGCACCGATTCCCGTCCAAACAGCATAAGCCGTACCTATGGGAATGTTCTTTTGAGCCACAAATAAGAGATAACCGCTTATTGCCATTGAGATGACAGATACAACGATAAACAGGTAATGATATTTAGGCATTGTGTCAGCCAATTTAAAACCTAACGGCCATCCCATCTCAAATAATCCGGCAAAAATCAAATAAATCCAAGCCATAGTTACTATTTATTTTATTGATTATAAAACAAAAAGAGACCGCCTCTGGTTTGTGAGGCAGTCTCTTTGCATTGCATTCTATTTTAACTTCCGATTAGATTCCCAATGATTTCATTACAGCTTCAATCTTCTGTTCTGCTGTGGCATTGGCTCCATCATAGCAATGACGGCAACCCATTTCGCCTTTCACTTCAATGTAGAATTTAATCTTAGGTTCAGTTCCTGAAGGACGGATAGAAACTTTGCTTCCGTCTTCTGTAAAGTATTGAAGAACATCTGATGTGGCAGGCATGTCAATAGCACTTACCTTACCTTCACCGTCAGTCTGTTTCAGAGTTTTAAAGTCCTTATAAAGAACAATCTTAGAGCCTGCCATTTCCTTTGGAGGATTGTTGCGGAAGTTCTCCATCATGGCTTTGATTTCTTCGGCACCGCTCTTACCCGGTTTCACTACGCTGATACCTTTTTCTTTTGAGAATCCGTATTCCACGTAGATGTCAAGCAACAGTTCGAACAAAGTCTTACCGTTATCCTTAGCCCATGCAGCAATTTCTGAAATCAAGCAGCAAGCAGATACGGCATCTTTATCACGAACGAAGTCTTCGGCAAGGAAACCGTAACTTTCTTCACCGCCACCGATGTATTTCTTCTTGCCTTCGAGCAAACGGATTTCACGTGCAATCCATTTGAAGCCGGTATAGCAATCAAACATTTCAATATTGTTTCTGTCTGCAATAACCTTAATTAATTCCGTTGTAACAATAGTCTTCACAACAAATTCGTTGCCGGTCATTTTACCCAGTTTTTTATACTGAGTAATGATGTAATAAAGATACATCAGGCAAGTCTGGTTACCGTTAATCAACACCCATTCTCCCTTGTCGTCTTTGCAAGCGATACCCACACGGTCGGCATCGGGATCGGAAGCCATTACAAGGTCGGCATCAATCTTCTTGGCAAGGTTAACCGCCATAGTCAATGCTTCTGCATTTTCAGGGTTTGGAGAAACAACTGTCGGGAAATCACCGCTCTTCACCATTTGTTCGGGCACGGTATGCACATTGTCGAATCCCCACATCTTCAATGCACGAGGGATAAGCATCATACCTGTTCCGTGGATAGGAGTATAAACAATCTTCATATCCTTGTTGCGAGCAATCGCTTCGGGATCGATAGATACGTTTTTAACTTCGTCCAAGTAAACCTTATCAATATTTTCACCGATAACTTCAATCAAAGCCGAATTGCCTTCAAACTTGATTTCAGCAGCCGAAGTAATTTTATTTACTTCGTCAATGATACCTTTATCATGTGGAGCCAATACCTGCGCACCATCATCCCAATATGCTTTGTAACCGTTATATTCTTTCGGATTATGTGAAGCTGTGAGAATAATACCGCTTTGGCATCCCAAATGACGGATGGCAAAAGACATTTCCGGAGTAGGACGCATATCTTCGAACAAGTAAACCTTGATTCCGTTTGCAGAGAAGATGTTGGCAGATATTTCGGCAAACAGGCTACTGTTGTTACGGCAGTCATAACCTACCACAACAGAGATTTGTTTCATATCCTTGAAATTCTTGTTCAGGTAGTTGGATAATCCCTGTGTAGCTGCACCAACGGTATAGATGTTCATACGGTTTGAGCCTACGCCCATGATGCCACGCAAACCTCCCGTACCGAATTCAAGGTCTTTGTAAAAACATTCAATCAACTCTGTTTTATCTTCATTTTCCAGCATTCTTTTAACTTCAGCCTGAGTTTCAGCATCATAAGCCGGAGTTAACCATTTTTTTGCCTTTTCTGTAACTTGTTTCAATAATTCTTCATTTTCCATGATTCATTTTATTTAGGTTTTCAATTCATACTATTATATAAGGTAACGCACAAATGTAAAAGAATAAAATTATAAATCCTACTTATTGAGAAATAAATTTGAATCATTACAAATAAAAAAGCACCCATGCTTTGGATAGGAAGCATGGGTGCTTTGAAGTCAAAGCACGGCAACTTTGGGACTAAAGTGCAGGTACTTTATATCTGTCTCCCGTAGCTTTCACTACTTCTTCCAGGAATTCTTTCGGATAGCCCGGACGGATAGGTGACACGGAAAATCCTGTTTCCGTACGCTCGAACTGTCCGTTCTTCATCTTTTTTATAGCTATATCATTGTACTTTACAATGAGGAATTCACCAAGATGTTTCCATGTATCAAAAGTAGATGTAGCTGTCATATTGGTATAGTTGGTAAGGAAATCCTTTACTTTGTCGGGGTTGGAATTATACATTTTAACCGCTGCACTCTCTATTCCCGATTGTGCATCGGCAAACGTTCCTTCAAGGCGGCTTTGCACATCACGTACATCACCAATCATCTGGCTGTAACGCGGATAAACCATGTTTGCCACCCAGTTAAACACCCAGAAAGAAGATTCCCATGAGAATGTCAGCAAATCGCCATGTTTGCCATAGCAATCGGGCACTTTATCCGTACAGCAATATACCGGAGTATATACTGTCATATTAGCATCATCCATACCGAACCATAACACACCACCCACGGGATCGGGCAAATCGGCACGCATTTGAGCCACGAAGCTGAAACCGGTCTGCTGAGTAGAGATAGGACGTTCATTGAAATACTCCTGTTCTCCCACTTTATAAGAAAGTCCGGCAGGACGGTAAGGGCTGTTATAAGCACCTGCACCCAAGTCTTTAGTCGGATCGAGAGCTGTTCCTTCATAATGGTCGCGCATTGCATGCATTACATCCTGTACCGATAATTTGCGTGTAGCTTTGATATAAAGAGGCATCGGATCATTGCTTGTTCCCTGAATATAGGCAAGGTATGCTTCCATTTCAGGATTGAACATGCGGTAGTAACTCCACACACGTGCTTCGCAATAACGGCGTGCACCGAAGTCAAGCGGAGCATAAGCATCGGCAAAGCTGAAATCCTTGTTTGTTCCTTCAAAGTAACCTTTTTCACGGGCAAAAGAAACTACATCGGGAGAGTACATGCAATTACTCTTGTCTCCCATGTCGAACTTATGGATGCGTGCTTGGTTGGCATGTGCAGCAATGCAATCGTCAGGAATGCGCACGGCCACCCATACCGCACCACGTACACCGGGACCTTTACCAATCATTTCCATAATCCAAACCTCGTTGGGATCGGCAATGGTAAATGACTCGCCACTGCTGTAATAGCCATATTCCTTAACCAGAGAAGTCATTACCTGAATAGCTTCCTTGGCAGTGCGCGAACGTTGCAAACCTATATATATGAGGCTTCCGTAATCCATAATTCCGGTAGTGTCTACCAACTCAGGACGTCCGCCGAATGTTGTTTCACCGATAGTAACCTGATACTCGTTCATGTTACCGATTACATTATAAGTGCGTTGTGCCTGTTCTATCTGTCCCAGATACTTGCCTGTATCCCATTCATTGACAGGCATCATAGTTCCTTTAGGATAGGTAGCCGCAGGATAGTGATACAACTCACCAAACAGTGTGTAACTGTCGGCAGAATAAGAAACGATTGTAGAGCCGTCTGTCGATGCTGCTTTTCCCACAATCAGGTTGGTGCAGGCAAAGCTCTGTGCCACAGCCGCCATAAACACGGCAGCAATTAGTAATAGTTTTTTGTTCATTAGGTTTATATGTTTATTATAGTATATTATTCATCTACCACACAAAAGTACTTTCATACTCCGCTACATTTCCGCAATCATCTGTTGCCGTCATTTTAATGGTATGTTTACCGCCTTTCTTCACATGTTTTGGATCAAGCTTGCACACCCATTGCTTTTTTGTCAGGTTGGGACGTCCGAAAAGGGCATACTTCCCGTCTATGTATCCTTTATAAGATGCAAGCCCCGACTCTTTATCTGTTAACTTAAAAACTATCTTCCCACTCTTTCCCCATGTGTTCTTGGCTATCGGAGTTATTTCGGGTGCAATGGTATCAATAGCTACCGTATAAGTTCCCAATTCACGAATACGGGTAGACACATAACCGTCCTCGTATTTGCCCCCTACACCATACATACCTCCTTGTGAAGTAACACGTGCCACATAGTATTTAGATACATCTTCCAAAGGCATACGGCGCAAACCAATACGAAGTTCACAACCTGCATGCAAGGGTACAGACTTGTCATTCAACTGGTATGTGAAAGCCACTGCCCCACTGTCTGCCTTGACCTTATAGTTCAAAGGGACATCCGTATAGAGCATGCCACGCGGAACTACCAGGGACAGGCCCGGCTCTTGCAGATAATTCGGTTTATCCCATTCAAAGAAATACTTGTCCCTGATTTTCAAAGGTTCTATGGCTTGTCTTTTTCCGCGTATGGTGAAAGGATGGCCTGTGGCATTGCCACTGGCATCCACCAATGTATAAAGACAATGGTAATCCCGTTCTTCATCAATACGGATAAGTCCACGGTTTTCATTTCCCGCTTTAAGCATACGGAGAGTATTTCCGGGATCTATAAACGATTTCATATATTGCCCGTGTGTCCATGAGTTTATCATGCGGTTTTCATTGTCGGAATAACGGTCTACCACACTGCGAAACACTTCCTTGCCATCCACTCTGAGGACAACCTTATACACTCCATAACGGTTGGCGGTTCCGTCCATGTAATCGTATGCTTTTATTCCGCACCCTATCAAGCCCCATGCCTCCATGCCGTTTGCCGTTCCTTCTCCCGGTTGTGGAAACAATTTTATCCCTTCCACTCTGGGCGGACGGGTATCTTTTATCTTGTCTATGAAGAAATGCATCGGATCAATATAATCTCCCGACTCTGTTTCAAATACATCTAGGTGTAAGTGTGGTCCCATAGAGTAACCGGTGTTGCCGCTCCATGCAATCTGTTGTCCGGCTTTCACGGGATATTCTCCCGGTTCGGGGATGATTGTCACTTCGTAGCATTCTTTCTCGTATTGCAATTTCTCCACCCTGTCGGCTATGGGATTCACAAACCCGCTGAGGTGACGGTTAATGGTGGTATAGCCGTTATCATAACACACATCGAGCACATAGCCGGAACCTTCCGTCACACGAATGCGTGAAATATATCCGTCGGCAAGGGCACACACCCGCTTACCTATCTGTCCATTAGTCTTGAAGTCCAGCCCCCCATGAAAATGGTTGGCACGTATTTCTCCGAAGTTTCCACTCAGGTAGAGAGGAAAATCAAAAGGTGGAACAAATGTTTTATGTGGAGCTTTCTGTGCCTGCACCGTGAGCGAGCAGGCAAACAGTAGCATCATTATCTGTTTTTTCATTAAAAATATCCTATTTTCTGCTAAAGATGCAAATCTACTGATTTTTTAGCAGAAAACAGGAAAAACGGAAGTACTTTATTTTACCGGTTCGTAGTTAATCGTTGCTTCTTCGTCCGTTCTTTCAATCTTAAAAATCACAGGTCGAAGTCCATCATTACAGGAGCAAACAGCAACACCTTCTTTAGTTATCCAATCCTTATAATAAAACAATCCTGCCCCATGTGACAAAGCAAACACATATTGGTATATCGCTTTCCATGCTTCATCGCAAAAGCCATCGGGTTTGGCATAGTCGGCATAAAACACCTGTCCTTCTCTCAGCATCGGACATTTGGAAAAACCGGGAGCAGCATATTCTTTTGCAAGTTCCTCGTCAAGAGTTGTTTTGAGTACGGTTATTCTGCAACGTTTCATTTTATATTCCGTTTATTGGTGATTATTTTCATTTATCAAGAATGCTTTGTTCCTCTTAAATATTCATTCAAGGCCAGAACTAACAGATGGACTGTTGTAACCGGGTTACGTTGGGAATAGGGTAAATGCTGACTTCTTTTACATAGTTTATCGGCATGCTGTATGGCTCTCTGCTGATCCGCATTCTTATCACTATTCAATTTGTCATATACAGCCTTGCAAAACTCTTTCGCTTTACCTTTCTTTTCATAGTTTATTCCCCAAAACTTGCTCAACTGTTCATAATAGAATGTCCGGTGATTCTGTTGGTCGGTATATTGATAGTGCAAATAAAACCACACTTCAAAGGCATCATTCGAATAAGCTACTTTATACCCTTTCGCATATGCCGAATCTATGGCTGCATCATAGTCTGCAAACTGGTCTTGCCCACGTTTCACATCCATATCGAACACACACCAATATTCATCAAATGTCTGTCCTTTCTTTTTATATTCTTCGATTTTCCGTTCACAATATTCCACTAACTGCCGTTTAGTTCTCCCTTTTGAGTCCTCACAAATCACCCGTAACTGCACCACATCGAAAGAAGCAAAATATTCGGCTTCCGTTTGTCCCTCACATACTATTAAAATACTTTTGTTCTGTGCAAAGAAAGAGGTACGGTATGGAGTCGAAGTTTTCTTTCTGTCCCACGGACGTATATTATTGTTTTTCTTCATCCTCTTTCCCTTCTGTTACATTGCCACAAAGCTTTTCCAACTCCTCCCAGTTTCCCAAGAAAGGCACAGCACCATACTTTCCTTTGAAATAGTCATTTTCATAGGAAGCAGTGTTTCTCACACCTTTGATTTCAACCAAGGTATAAAGATAGCTTCTGCCATACTTGTCTTTCTCGGTAAAATCTATCTGATCTTTACGCAATAAGGCGGATGACATTAATTCCGTGGTATGTGTAGTAGCTATGAGTTGTGCGTTTTTATTTTGATCGCTATTGAATAGCGAGAATATTTTCTTTGTTAGTAAAGGGTGTAGTTGCGCCCCCAATTCGTCTATAATCAAAACCCCTCCAACCTGAAACATTTTCACTAAAGAAGGACTAAGCCTGAGCATTTGTCGAGTTCCATCAGATTCCAAATGTTCAAAATAAGACTCGACTGTACCTGCCGGATTCAAATTCTCATCATAACTGATATGAGAAGAAAACACATGGGATTCCTCCTGCTTATTTTCAACACTCTTTTCTTTTACAACCTCAATCCCATCAATTCCTATATCTGCATATTTTAAATAATTCAGTGCGATGTTTCTGAACATTTCATCTTCCAACTCTTCATTTACCCATTTATCATAATCCTTATATCCATCCACATTAATAAAAAAGAGAATGGAACTAAATCCTATTCTTATTTTTTCAGCAAGTTCATCTCCAAAGGTTTCGACTAAACTTAAAAACAGAACTCTCTCTGTGAAAAGTTTATTTTTCATTTTAGAGATTTCATATCCTTTAGACATGTGTGTTTTGCTAATTTCTTGTATATTTTGTCCATCGCGGATAAAAATAGGTACTTCTCTTACAGTATGTGTTAAATATAACCATTCACTTAGTATCCCATTTGGAGAAGCTTCAAACCCATAACGATATTTCACGTCATCAATATAAAAAATCATTTGAAAAAAGCAGGGTTCATCTGCTGTCTCTGTTGAATAGAGAAAAGATTCCATTATACCCAGAACTTTATCATTTCTCAAGCCAAACATTGTGAGATACTTAAACACAGACAATGCCTTAACCACATTACTCTTCCCGCTGGCATTCGCTCCATAAATGACTTTCGATTTTAAGAGCTTAGTTTTATCATTAACCTGAATCACATTCCGTTCATCAAGCTCTTTATTGGCAGAAACTATTTTGGCTGCTTGCATCCTTAAAGACTGCACATCCTTAAATGACCTGTAATTGCCAAAGCTGAATTCTTCTATTAACATTCTTAATGGTATTATTTGCACAATTATTGCAAATATAAGTATTAAGATTTACATAATTGATATAAGAGTGCCCTTTATTTCTCAATCCACTCCACTATTTCCTCCGAAAGCGGACTGGTTTTCGAACCGTAACAAGCTACCCACTTACCATTTTCATCTATCAGGAACTTATTGAAGTTCCAACTCACTGTGGCATCTTTCACTCCGTTTTCACTTTTCTCGGTGAGCCATTTGTAAAGAGGTGCCATGTCTTTGCCTTTAACGGATATTTTTGCCATCATGGGGAAAGTTACTCCGTAGTTCAAGGTGCAGAACTGTTTTATTTCTTCGTTGCTGCCGGGTTCCTGATTCAAAAAGTTATTGGCAGGAAAACCGATGATTACGAAATTATCCTTTCCATATTTGGTATAAAGTTCTTCGAGTTTGGCATATTGCGGAGTGAAGCCACACTTGGAAGCCACGTTAACAACCATCACTTTCTTGCCTTTAAAGGTGGAAAGCGGTAAATCCTTTCCGTCTATTGTCTTAACGGTAAAGTCATAGAAACTTTTCTGCTGTGCACAAACTGTTGTTGCCATAAATGCTATGATTATGCTTATAAAAAATGTTTTCATCTTACTCTTTTGTTTCATATAACAACATAAAATCAACTAAAAAAGTTTGTGCCATTAAATAGGCGTTTCAGAGCGTTTCAGGAAAAAACAGGAGATTTAAACAATTAATGGAACATTTCCGGAACACACGAACTGCCTCACAGATACTTAAAACGGTGTTTTAAATAGAAGAATGTGTCAGAAAACGATCGTTTATTGGAACAGCAAAAATAGAATAAAAAAATCATATTTCGAATAAAAAAATTAGAATTTATAATATTTGCGTAAATAATTTATTTTTAGCTAAATACCAAAGTGCTATTGTATGTTTAGTTTAAAGTTGTAGAAATTCCAAAAAAGTGTTCCAATAAACGATCGTTTAAAAAGACACACAAAATGAATAACTACAAACCCGATAAAAGCAGTTATTTAATATCATATTTATATAATAAACATGATATTAATGGCAATATAGTAAGCATAAAACACATTATACGAGACAAAGGATTTAACATTAAAATAAATAGTTGTTCAAACAATATTATACTGTTTATTATTTCAGGTAAAATTAAAATATGCCTGAACGGGAAACAAGAACATATATCAAATAGTAATACAATAATCTTCATACCACGCAAATCATTTTTTTACATCTGTTACGTAGAAACTACCGAATTAGTCATTGCAAAATTCGGGAGTGTGAAACACCCATACAGCAAAAAGCTGTTTGAAGTGCTCACAGCCGAAAGCATACCGGAAAGGAAACAACCGTTTCCATACCTGCATTTCAACAACATTATCAGGGAGTATCTCAACGATGTACGCAAGTTCATCACAAATCCCATAAACAAAGGATGTAAATGTGAAGTATTCGAAGACGACTTCTTCATTGTCTTCGGAGTGTACTATGAGAAAGAAGATTTAATGAGACTGTTTTTCCCCATTTTAGATAACCCGCAACTGATTAAATGATGAAAAGAGCAATATTCATAGGTATATTGGTATGTGCCATTAATGTCACTGCACAGGCACAGAGCGTGGCAATAAAGACAAACATGCTTTATTGGGCTACAACAACTCCCAATCTTGGAACAGAATTTGCCATAAACAGGCACTTCACAACCGAACTGTGGGGAGCATATAACTCATGGAAGTTCAAAAACCAAATGAAGCTGAACATATACATGATTCAACCCGAAGTGCGTTACTGGCCGTGTCAGAAATTCGAAGGGCACTTTTTCGGAATACACGGGCACTTTGCACACTTCAACATGGGAATGATTCCATTCATTTCCTCCATGAAAGACATTCTTTACCGGGGCGATCTCTATGGCGGAGGAGTGTCTTACGGGTATCACTGGGCAATAGCCTCACGCTGGGGATTGGAACTGAACATAGGAGCAGGATATATGAACCTCAAATATGACAAATACCAATGTGCAGACTGTGCAGAACCGCTGGGAAGCTACCAAAGGAACTATTTCGGGATTACCCGCGCAGGAATATCCATCCTGTACTTTATCAGATAATAAGAAGGAGGAGCGAATATGAAAAGTTATAATACAGTTGTGTGTTTCATGGTTCTTTTTTTTCTTTCAACAGCAAAGGTGTCGGCCATAGACGTAGGTATCAGTAAGGTTAACGCATATATCAATGGCGACAGCCTTTGCATTGAAATGAAACTGGACGTAAGCACCGTAACAGTCACCCCCTCCCTTGCTTTTACTTTTACTCCCGTATTGAGAAGCAAAGGGAAACTGATGATATTGCCCGCCGTAGTGGTGACAGGCAAACGGAGGGCACGTTTCGACAGCCGGGAGATTATCTTCTCTCCGCCTCCCGGCTATCAGAAACCTCTGAAAACCATTTATGGAAACAGTCCCGAACGCGGCAACATTATCGACTACCGCGTAATGGTTCCCTATGGTTTGTGGATGGAACATGCTTCGCTCGCGCTTATGCAGGAAGTAAAAGACTGCTGTGACATGCAACTGCTTGGCATAGACAATCTCGTACAGGATTTGGCTATCAGAGGGGTTGCCGTTCCCTTGCAAGGTGATGTCTACATGGCAGGTACAAGTGTTCCCACGGGAAGTACGGGCATAAGTACCCCATGCCCGCCAAGCCCTTATACCGACATGGTATCTTATCTGGAGCCGGATATGGAAGCGGAAAAGCACAGGACAGGAAGCGCAACGCTCTACATAGACTACCTCACAGACCGTTACGAACTGCAACCCGGGTACAAACGCAATAAAAAGGAACTCCAGAAGCTGGACAGCCTGATGAGCCCTTTACGCAATGAAGAAAAACAAGCACACATAGAGAATATACGCATCTGCGGATATGCCTCTCCCGAAGGAAGCTATGAGCACAATGAAACGCTTTCCTCCAACCGTGCACGCTATTTCATGAACTACATGCTGGACACCTACCGGTTGCACGAATCATTGTTCGATGTTTCGTGGGTTCCCGAAGACTGGAGCACGCTCGCAAGGCTCATCAAACAAAAACAACCTGCCGGATACAAGGAAATGCTCGATGCAATACGCACTATCCCCACATTCGACAAAAGGGAAAGAAAGCTCAAAAATATACTCGATGGGAAGCCCTACGCCTATCTTTTCGAAAACATTTATCCTTTACTCAGGCGTATTGAGGTTACCGTAAACTATAACGTGGATAAAGTCACCAACGAGCAGGCGGCAGAGTTGATTTACACCCGTCCGCAAATGCTCTCCCTGCAAGAAATGTACAGGGTGGCACGTTATTACCGGCCCGGAACGGAGCAATACCGGGAGATTTATGAGATAGCAGCACACCATTTCCCCGATGATGCGGTGGCAAACATCAATGCAGCTTCGGCAGAAATACTTACGGGAGACCTTGTATCGGCACGCAATTACCTGCAACGCTATGAAAATGACGCAAGGGCATGGAACAACCTCGGAGTGCTGGCATTCATTGAGGAAGACATGGAAAAAGCAGCCGAATGGTTCCGCAAAGCGTTGGGAGTGGAACCCCACAAAGCACGTAAAAACCTGCGGATGGCGGAAGAGGCTTTAAAACAAAAGCAGAACCAATGAGAAAAGGATTGTCATACATATTGCTGAGTGCCTTTGTCCTGCTCACCGCATGCACCTTCGAAGACGAACCTGCCGTGTGTCCATACAACACACGGTTGGAATACTGGTATGCAGGATATGCCCTCGAAAACAGGCTGCGCCTGAGAGTGGACAGGCTGAGAGAGTATATTTTCGATGAAAGCGGGGAGCTGGTGAGCAACAGGGAACTGAAGAACGACAGCCTCACAGGGCATGAAGAAACGCTCATGCCCGGAAGATACACCGTAGTGGTATGGGGAAACCTTTATCCCAATCCCACAGACAGCGTGGTGGTGCAACCGGACTCCCTGCTAAGCAACCACAATATCGTTTCTTTTCCCAAACAGCAAGGAACAAGCTACCGCAGCAACGGCTCGAGGTTGTACTATGGTTCGGGAAGTTTCACGGTGGGAGACGGAGCCATGACAAAGCATAAAATATATGTTTCACATGCACATGCCAACCTCAAAATAACGGTAATATGGCACACAGACCGCCCAAACTTGGATGGGCCGTTAAAGATGCGCTTGCGCAACGTACCCTCACTTTACAGTTTCATTCCCGGTGCACAGATACCTGTGTCAAACGGTGCAGGGCCACACCTCTACCCCGCTATGGGCAACACAAGGGTAAGCCATGAAGTGCCCGCCTATGAGGACTATGCCAAAGACGTTACGGGAGAGTTCATCACCCGCAGGTTCACCAATGACACACATCCGCTGTGGAGCCTCTATTGCGGTGACCGCCAAGTAGTGAAAGAACTCGATTTATGGGATTATTTCCACGAATCGTTCATCAGCATGGAAAACAACGTGGAACAGGAGTTCCACCTGCTTGTCATCATCGGAGACAACAAAATTGTGGTCATGGAAGTATCGGGAACCGACTGGGACGAAGGAGGATTGATAGGATAAAACAAGTAAAACTAATATTATTCATTAAATTTTATGATTATGAAAATGAGAAATTTGTTTTTGTTACTCACCCTGTTAGGGGTAACAATGAGTTGCAGTAACGAGCAGGATGTGTCGCTCACACAAGGCGGACATCCGGGAGAAATTCAAATCATGTTCAACGGTAACGGTACGCAGACAGAATACCCCGGCACACGTGCCATAGCCACGGACAGTGAAAACACAATCGAAGACTTGGATGTATATATCTTTGCAGCCACCGCAGAAACAGGACCCTACTACTTTGTGGAGAAATGGAGCAAAGGTGCTTCCGATGATGTAAGTGCCAAGACCTTCACCTTGCAGGGAGCGGGAGCCAACCGCAAAGCATCCATCTTTCCCACGGAATTCAAACTCTATCCGTACCTCAGACTCTACTGTGTGGCAAATGCCAAGCAGATTTATGATAATGCAGGTGCCCAGCTCACATTCACCCCTCTGACGGCAGATGCAAATGGAAACGTTACGGTGGGGAGTGCAACCCCGGATGTAGGTGCAAGTGGTGCTGCAGTTACCACCACAGGTATTAAGAATGCCCTTCTGGGAAAGATTCAGGCAGGCACACCCATTCTCACCCCGCTTCCCATGTCGGGAATGGCTTCTACCATTATTTCATCGGACTACTCGCTCATCACGGTGGAAATGGTGCGCAGGGTGGCACGTTTCGATATTGTGAACGATGCGATGACCAGTAACCTCACCATTGAAAAGATTACTCCCCTGAACGCACGAGCCTCTTTTCCTCTTTTCAAAGAAGACTGGCTGGCTACAAACATCATCCCCGTGCAAGACAAATATCCCACCATTGACTACACCACGCTGCCCAATGCCAATAAAGGGACTACACAAGGTGCATTCTACGCATTTCCCACAAAGGATACAGACAAGATGCAAGTACTCATTGAGGGACGTTATTCGGGTACGCCCGTGAGCTATTACGTTAAAGTAGCCACCACACCCGAGCCTACTGTTACCGTACCCATACCCACCCCAAAATACATAGAGGTAAAGACCAACAACCGCTACACACTGCGCATCAAAGATGTGCGCGAAGCCGGTATCAATGTACTTTTCGACATAGAAGACTGGACTTCAGGCGGTGGTATGATCATTAAACCCGATAACAATATCCTCCCTGTAGTGAATGAGGTGAAAAATATCCCGACAACAACAGCAGCAGGAGCACCTGTAGTCAAAGTAGTTACCAACGCAGATACTGCCCCAAAAGATTCCATTCTATATATAAAAGGAGACGGCAGATTCACTATCGAAGCCACTGCAAACGGCATAACGAATGCCACCATCACACCTATTACACCTGGTGTCGATAAAATTACATGGTTTACCAAAAGCACTGTTGCCACCGAATTACCGGAAAAAAATGTGGTAATGACTCTCGAAGGACTAAAGAGAACAAAGCTGACCTTCAACACACAATACACCACTGCCGCTGCCACAGCAGGACAAAAAGCATTGCTCACCCTTTACAACCAATCGGCATCCAAAGATTCCGCTTTGGAAAGAACCTATATCGTGGCATTGCCCGAAATTGATGTGTTGCCTGTCAAGTATCAAGATACCAACCCATATAAAAATTACGTAGACAATACAGATCCTGCCAATCCAATCTTATACCAATATCAAGTGGCATCAAATACAAGCCTTGTTTTGGATGTGGATGAATACACTCTATTGGCACATACAGCGAGAATAACGAGTGATGCTACGGCAGGAATAACGACAGCACCCACATATGTTGCCAAGACTAAAAAGCTGACAATTACTTCAGCAAATCCGGTGACAATGACCGGCCAAGTAGGAATGGTCGAATTGGTAAATGCCAAAGATGATACAAAAATAACAAGAATACAGATTGTACGTGTACCTGTAACTGTTACTCCAAGCACCACAGAGAGCAATGTAACAATAGCCAAAGGTGCAACAGATTGGGCTTATACCGCTACTGTTGATGTCACAACAATGGGAAGTAGCGGTAGCACAACTTTCGATATTACTGTCGAATCAAAAGAAGGAGTAAAATTCCCTACTCCGGCCATACCTGCAAACAGCTGGATACAAAGCATAGTAGAGAAAACAGCATTCGATAAACAGTCAGGCACTACGGTTTATACCGTTACACTCAATCCGTCCGGCAGTGTTAATAACAATGTAGTATTATCATTTGCACAAGAGATTACCTATGCTACGGCTTTGACACTTACCCTTACCAGACAAGTAACGACACCCTAAATGGGGATGTATCAAAAGCTGCTCTATATACTTGGGTAGAGCAAAGCCCTACCCTTACAAAAGACAGATAATAAACATTTAATAAAAAAAAGAATATGAAAAAATTAATCTACAAACTATCGGCATTGCTCGTCCTGATAACATGGACGGCATGCACGGAGCTACAACTCGATACTCCTAAAAAGGAAATAAACACGGAGGACACCGATCCCAACAAGCGGACTGTGGAGCTCAGTTTCCAAAAAGAACTGACAGTGGCAGGCGGTGCAAATACACGCGCCATAGCCATCAACACAGAAACAGAAATCAAATCGTTGGATATATACATGTTTGCATGTGCCTATGAAATCGGTGAGTACACCTTTCAGAAACAATACTGTTACCGCAGCGATGCCTCTGCAACCATACCCGATGGTGCCGAAGCTGTGAAACTGATAACCACATCGGGAAAGCCGTCGGTTATCCTCCGTCCCGAAAAAGGAACTTACGTAAAACTTTATTGCGTGGCAAACCAAACAGAACTCTTTGAGTGGGATGACACTACCCTAAAGTATAAGAAGTACGATACATTCACTCCTTTCAGCCAAACTGCCCCCGGCATGGAAGGTAATGTTATTACTCCCGGAGTACCCACCGAGGAAAAGTTCAAAACACTGGTAACGAAAGTGATATATCCCGATAAGCCCGACAAAAAAGAAGAAGGAATCCGCCCTGCCCTGCCCATGAGTGGAGCAAGCACCAATGTGATAGACCTGATGGACTTCTCGGCAGCATCCCGCATCCTCACAGAGATAAGAATGGTGCGTGCAGTGTCACGTTTCGACATCTTGAACAATCCGGCAACCACTAAATTCACGCTGGATTCCGTAGCGATGCTCAATGCACGCCCCACTTCCAAGCTCTTCCCGATAGAAGCCATCAAGGGAGGTGCAGACCAAGATAAGCTCATCCAATACCCCACCATGCCCAAACTCAACGGAGCAGAACCTACCGACAAATCCTATCCCATTTTCTATTCCTATGCTTCCACCAAGGAAGATTACGGAGAAATTATCCTGATAGGACGGTATGAAGTGAGCAAAGGCAGATATGAAAAAGTAAACTACAAAATACCTTTCATTCAGCAAAAAGAAAACGGAGATGCCGTTTATGTGGAAATAAACCCCAACCACCGCTACACCATAGAAATACGTGACGCCAACCAATATGAAGTGAAATTCAATTTCGTAGTAAATGACTGGGACGAAGGAGAAAAGTTTGAAACTTATGAGCCTGAAAACGATGTGCATATAGCATTGGCAGCAACCGGACAACCGAATAACTACAGCTATGTTCAAGACAGCAAAAGAAGGATATTCATGTACATGGTCGGTACCCCTAAAGTAATAGTGGAAATGGCATCCAACAAGGATTTTGAAGTTTTGGATGATGAAATAGAATATACAAGAGAAACGGGTAAAGACTGGTTAAAGATGGAGAAGGAAGTTACTTGGAAAGACAACAGCGATCCTTCCGTTACCCCACCGGTTACCCCTCCAATTAATGGGGGCACTTATCCTACTCATGCCAAGAAAATATATAAACTGACTTTTACAAGAGCAAACACTAATGCTCTACCGGCTGACTATAAGCTCCCCATTGCTAAAATCAAAGTAAAAGAAACAGCAACGAATAACATTCTGGAGTATGAGATTGTGGCAATACCGGCTTTAAGATCGGGGTTTTCACCGATATGCCCGATAGGCGATTACTTTTTTACATATTATTATATAAACAACGATTATGCTTATGCTACGCAAAAAACATGGAATTTTTCCCCATGGAGGATGCCCACCATGGATGAAATAGATGAAATATTCGGAATGCCAAAGCCTTACACTGAGTTAGCGGACGACGAACAAACAAGCGCAGCCAAAAACTACCTTCCTGTAACAAATTTCGAAGCCATGCTGGCAATAGCAAGATCGGGCATTCATGCCAAATGGTTCTTTACGGACACAGAAAAAGACAATACTCATCATTGGATATCAATAATAAATTACGGAATAGGTACATTAGGAGGTGTCTTACGTACATCAACAGTATATGCAAATACAAATGCACTAAAAGCGGCATTTCTCATGCGCTACGATGAAAACCAACCGGAGTAAACAATCTAAATCTCCCCTCTTGAGAGCAGGGCTGTTAAGAGGGGAGATAAAAACAAAATCATTTTTTCTCAATATAAATTTTATTATTAACCAATTAAAAAACAAATTATTATGGTAAAAAGAAGACCGATTATCTTGGTAAAAAGCAAAAGGAAAAACCAAACACTGGAACACGCTGAAGAATTGAGTAAGGCACTTGTTAAAAAAAAGAGGAAGGCATCGGAGCATCCGCAGTAGAGAGTAGAATTTTCAGGAAACTAATCCGTCAGTTGTCACTGCTAACTACCGACATCAGCACTTTCCGCAAAAATCAATGCATGCCACTTCCCGAAGGGAAAGAATATTACCACGCACAGCAACTACATGACCTCATCACCGAATGGTGGGATGAAAAAATCTGGGACACTCCACTGGACGGAAGCATGAGCCTACCCTATCTGAAATGGTATGTCATAGCATTCCACTCACAAAACCCGGAATTATTAAAAGAGTTGATTTACATGCTTAAAAAAGAAAGGGAATTGTAAGTTCCCCAAAAAGTTAAAGAAGCAAGCATATTGCTTCTTTAACTTGTTCCCAAGTTACTTTTTCCAACATATAAGGACAAGGTTCCGGCTCGGCATCCTCAAAATAAATTAAACTCTTTAATGCCATAAATTCAGATCCTTCGGAATATTTCGCCAGATAACAAGAAAGCATTTCTTGTAGTGAATATATTTTAGATAAGAAATAAATGTCAATGAAATCTTTTTTAGAACCGCGTCCTGTTATTGCCGCTATCTTCATAGCAGCAATATCTTTTAAACCGGCTAAACGCAAGCCGTCTTCACAAAACTGTTCATCCTGCCATGTATAGGCATAATTCACAACATCCACTTTTACATTATTCAAAGAATAAATATGTATATTCTTCGATTCTTTTAATGTGATCAAATTCCCCAAACATTTCAATTCCTCAACAAGCACATCCGTTCCTACAGAAATATTACCAAACAAATCCAAATCAACAGATTTGCGGTGCCCTAATCTAAGTGCTAATGCTGTTCCTCCAACCAAACGGGTATCTTGAAGAGAAGGTAATTGCTGAAGCCTTTTTAAAAGTTCCAGTGTTGAGGAGTCGACTGTTGAATAGTGTAACATCTAAATTGATTAAGTGGTGTATGGGATATAACTGAAATATAAGCCAAAGCTTTAGCATCTAATTCACGAAATTGCTTTACCTTTTCTACAATAAAAGGAAGAGTATAATAATCGCGAATCAAGTGCCAATCATTCAATTGCCCATATTCCAACACACGCTTAATTATATAAGCCGAATGAAGATTCATATCAAGCTTTTTTTCATCCACATCCCAAAAAAGATAAGAAGAAAAACCTTTTATTAACGGACAAATTGATTCATTCATAGTCTATATTAAAAATACAATTATACAAATACAAAAATACGCTTATTATTTCAGAAATGCAAAAACATAGAGCAAAGAATAAAAAAACTATTGTCATAGCCGACCTGACCGACAATGACAAATACATGATAATAAAAAATAAAAAGCAATTCTTTTTCATGTTAACGAACACGAAAAAACAGCAAGTACAATAAGTTAAAGTATAATACTTTACATATATCCACATATACAAACATCAATTACCTTAATTAAAATGGAACCTGTACTTTTGAACAACAATTAAAATACAAGACAAATGAACAACAAAAACAAACAGTTTTCTCTCTTCCGGAACAAGTTCGACAAACAACCCGTAAACATAACCATCCAACAACTGGCTACCGACCTGCGCAGCAAGTGGAAACAGGAAATAGAAGCCATACGCAGACTCCGCGAGGAAGGGAAAAACGTCGAAGCAGACAAGATAAAAGCCGATTTACCCTGTATCACCCTTTGCGGAGTGTTTGAAGGAGGGCACCAAGCAACGCAAATCCGGGAATATAACCATGCCGTTTCATTGGACTTCGATGATGCGGGAGACAAATTACAGGCAGCCCTCCAACTGTGCCGGCAGCATCCTGCCGTGATGCTGTGTTTCATCACCTGTTCGGGAGACGGACTGCGGGTGGTGGTTAATGTGGACACACCGCAAGAGCAACATGTGAACACGTATAAACAAGTAGGCACATTCTTCGCACAGCTCATCGGCCTGAAATTCGACAAGTGCCATGACCTTTCACGCATCTCCTTCGTTTCCTATGACGAACATACATATTTCAATCCCGAAGCAACCGTTTTCAACCTCTCCACCGTTCCTCCCCAATCACCCGCACAAGAAAAAGCAGAACGCATCATGGAGCAATTTCTGCAATCGGGAAAATTCACCAACGGAGAACGGAATTCATCGGTTTTCGACCTCGGAATACAGGCAAAAGCAGAAGGAATAAACTTGGGAGCATTGACCGAAATTGCATGCAACACACTGGTTACAAGCGACTTCACGGCAGAAGAAGCCACATCTGCACTACACAACGGATATGCACGGAGAAAGCAATTTACAGACACTACCGACATTACAGACACTATGTCGGTAAATCGGCGCGAAAAGCTGGAACGCGACCAAAAGAAACTGGAAGGCGAAGAACTCAGAGCCAACACTCCCACCCTGCCCGAAGAGATTTTTCCCTTACTTCCCCCCATCCTCCGCGAACTCACTTCCTTCCCCACCATGAAGCGGGAGAAAGATTTGCTGCTGCTCTCCGCAATAGCCGCCCTCAGTGCATGCCTGCCCGAAGTAACGGGACGATACCGCCAGAAAGAATACACCCCGCACCTCTACTTCTTCGCAGTGGCAAACGCAGGTTCGGGAAAAGGCATCATGACACGTGCCCGGCAAATCACAGAAAAGTATCAGGAAGACATCGAAGCAGAGAGTGACCGCATGGAAGAAGAATACATCCAGCAGCTTGCCAACTGGGAACACGAAACGGCACAACGCAAAAAGCACGGAGAAGCCCCGGACATGAAAAGCAAGCCCAAAGAATACGTTCCCCGTTTCTTGATGATACCCGGCATATCCAGTAAAAGCAGTCTCATTCTTCACCTTGCACACAACGGCAAGCTGGGAGGATTGATATTTGAAACGGAAGCAAACTCACTGGCACTCTCCGCACAGCAGAAATGCGGCTTGTTTGATGATGTGCTGTGCGGATGCTTCGAACATGAGGACGTGAGCAATAACTATCTCGTAAACGGCAAGAAACCCTTGCGTGCCCGCAAGCCCCGTCTTGCCATTGTACTGAGTGGCACACCCTCACAGTTCACCACCCTCATCAGTTCCCCGGAAAACGGTCTTTACAGCCGTTTTCTGCTCGACACGTATTCTTCCCCCGCCGTGTGGGACGATGTTTCTCCTGCCGCCTCCGACATCTTACTGCAAGAAAGCCTGAACAGCATCGGGTGTAAAGTGGCACAGGGAGCAAAGTTTCTCCGCGAATGCCCCACCACCGTGCAACTCACCCGAAAGCAATGGAACGAGCTGAACAAAACATTCGGTACTCTGCTCACCGAAGCCGACTGTGAAGGTCAGCAAGACTTCCTCAGTGTGGTGAAACGCTATTGCCTCATGGCTTTCCGCATCTGCATGGTTCTTGCAGCCCTGCGCAAAGCTGCAAACGGATGGACTTTCACCGACCTTGCTGCCACCGATGATGAGTTTCGCACCTCCATAGCCGTAGTGAAATGCTGCCTCGAACACAGCCGCTTGTTGCTCACCACACTCCCCGGTACGCTTGCCGAAGCCACTCCGCCCACCCTCCCCAAAAAGATAGACCAATTGGTGGCAATCCTCCCGGATACCCCTTTCACATACAGCCAAGCCAAGAAAATAGGAGCCGGGATAGGTATATGCGAAAGACAGGTTTGCAGGTATCTGAGCACCAACGTAGGCAAGCGTTTCAAAAAGGACGAAAATGGAAGATATGAAAAATTATCCCCTGCTGCTTAATCAAAATACCGACATAGTGTCGGTAATGTCGGTAGTGTCGGTAAATTTGCAGAAACAGCCTGCTGAAATAAAAAAACAGCTAAGTGATTGAAGGGAATCAGTTAGCTGTTTTTTTATTGATAATAAGGTGGTTATGGCCTACCCAAATAATGCACAATAATATTCACCTGCAAAGGAGTAAAAATGCGGCTACGAACTCTATACCCCGTATCCAGTAATTCATCGTATAATTTATTGTTTCTCTTTATCCACTCCATCAAAGTATTCACTGCCGACTTCTCCGTTATACAAGGATTATAAAACCCGGCAAGTTCCCGCTTGGAATATGCCCGGTTCAAATGAAATTCGTTATTGTGCATTGATTGTTATTTTATTGATTTACAAGCATAAAGATACAAAAACTAGAAGAGATAAACAAAAGAAATGAACTAAAAAATCTAATAAAGCAATGTTCTAAAATAAATTATATAATGAGTTTTTATTTCATTAGAACCATATCTTAATATTATTTTCCGAATCAGAATTTACATATTCTCATAAAAAAACATCTTGACATGCATAAATATATAAAATTATACTTTTCTATTCTTCAAATTTTACTAAATTCGCAACTAATAAAATATCTAATATTACTGAATGCCAATAGGTGCAAGATTACAATCTTTATTATTAGATAAAAATAATATCAACATTTAATTATATCTAATAAAAATATTATGCCAATTAATACTGGATTAATTATTTCATTCGCAAGTTGGTTAGGAACTAAAATTGCAGATAAAGGATTTGATACAATTTACAACAAACTTCAAAGTAATCAAAGTATAGATGACGATTTTAAAGTATCTATTGAACATGTATGTAATAAATTAGAAAATAAATATCCTGATATACTTGGTAATTCTATTGACTACTTTTTCAAGAATGAAGAAGTATTCGATGAACTATGTAAACTACTTTTCATTAATCAAAATGTAAACGAAGAAATAATTGCTCAAAACTTTGACGAATCAACTCTCCCTTCTGGATTTATTATAGAATTCATTACTGAATTAAAAAATGAACTTACACAAAACCCTACCTTTCAAGAAATCCTTGTTAATAAAGAAATATATATCACTATTCAAGGAATATCTAATACCATTAATAATATTTCTTCAAACTCCACTTTATCTATCAGGGAAATAAAAGAAATTAAGAGTATTCTTAAAGAACGATTCAAAGATCAATTTAACATTGATAATTTTATATCTGTTTATTATAAAAATATTATTAAGACATATAAAACTATCAATTTCATTGGACTAGGTATAGATCCGTCTATAAAGAAAGGAAAAAGAAAAGATCTTAATGAAATCTTCGTAAAACCAACTTTCCAACTTATAGGTAAATATCATCTAGAGAAAGAATCCAAACTTACAAAAAGTTCAAAAAATACATTTTGTACAAATAACGATAATGTTCATTTTGAAAAATTATTTAATAGAAATGATAATTATGTCATATTAGGCAATGCAGGAGCTGGCAAATCTCTATTAACAAAGTCTATCATACTTTACATAGCGGAAGGTAAAATTGAATTTGAAAACAATGAAATATTATCATTCGTACCATTTAGAATCGAATTAAAAAATTATTTAGCTTTTAAGAAAAAGAATCAAGGTAGTTTTTTAAAGTATATATCATATTCTTTAGAAAATGATTTTCAGATGTCTAATATTCTTGATAAAAACATATCAAATATATTAAAAAAGAGGAACTCTATTCTCTTTTTTGATGGATTAGATGAAATATTTGATATATCAGACAAACTCAATGTAAAAAATGACATTGAAAATTTCCATACATTATTTCCTAATATTAGATCTATTACAACATCAAGATTTACAGGTTATAGCGATGCCAAACTTAACGATAAGGAATTTTGCGAATTAAGCATCATTCCTTTTTCCGAATATCAAATTAAAGAATATGTGACAAAATGGTACAAACTAGAAGAAGATGACTGTGACATTCGAAATTCAGAAGTTGCCGATTTTATTGAAAAAATGGACAAAATAGACAAAGAACTATTATCAAACCCTTTATTGCTATCATTAATAGTCATACTTTATAGAAACAACTTAAAAATTCCAGAATCTAAACTTGAAATATATCAGAGCTGCACCAATACTTTAGTCGATAAATGGGACGCTGTCAAACAACTAGAAATACATTTAGCTCCAAACATATTGCAAAAAAAAGAAGCTATATTTTCCGATCTAGCTTTTTGGCAATATAAAGCTCTAAGCTCTGATAAACCCGAAATAACTTTTCACAAAGCAAAATCGGCTGTCGCTGAGTCATTGACAAAAAAAGGATTAGCTGATGAAGACAACTCTGATATTTTAGCCAAATCTTTTTTAGATTATGCACAAAATCGTTCTATCTATTTTGATAACAACTTCACCCACAAAACTTTTCTTGAATATTACACAGCTTATTGGATATATTCTAATATAGAAAAAAAACATAGAATTAAAGAGAGAAATTCTATTATCAAAGAATATATATCAACTTCATATTGGTTTATCGTGCTCGAACTCTTGCTTAACATGATAGACAAAGACCAACCTGATAATGAAATTTTAGATGAAATAATAAAAAATCACTATACAAAAGTAAATGCTTTTCCATTTCTGTTATATGTAATCCCAAATTTAAAAAACATCAGTTATACAGTTCAATTCCAACTTTATCAAAATGTAATAAAATATTTAACATCTCAAGAAAGGAAGAAAGGAAGAAAAGAAAATATGGATTTATTTCAAAGAATTCAACGAAATTTATATTACAGAAATCAAAAAGAAATGATCGAAAAAGTCATTTATGACTTCCCTGAAAAGGATAAAAGTCTTGATTTTTATATAGTAATTGAGGAATTACAAATCATCCCTTGGAATAAAGTTAAATTTACGAATATATCTTTAATCAGAAAAAGTGAGCATTATAAGAAAGCTATAAAACTAAGTCCATATTTATATCAAATAAGTATGATAGCTAATGATGATATACCCTATAATACACATATTCTTGACTATACAAAAGAATATATTACTCTTTTTGGTTTAGAAGAATTTGCAAAAAAAAGCAGACATTCTCATTTTACAGATTTTGGAATGGGAAGTATGTTCCAATTTTTTATTCAACAACAATTAAACACTAAAAAAGAATTTCATTTATTTCAGGACCTAAATGAACTAGAAAAATTATCTTTATCAAAAAGGAAAGTATTAGATCTTTTAGAAAACGAAAAATATATCTTTATATCAATAGATAGAAGAACAAATGTACCCCAACTTTTATTAAAAGAAATAGAGCAATACAACAAATTAGAACAGGCTATTATTTTTTATATTTTAAGGAATATAATCAAAACTCCTTTTAATCGTAGTCTTAAAATAAACAATTTGAAGACCTCGGCTGAAAACAAAATAATCTTACATAAAATCATCTCATGTGAAAGTCATAAAGAAATCTTAAATATACTTTTCTCATATTTAGAAATAACAGATTCAGAATCATAGGTAAAATATCTTAGTTATTAATAAATATTAGAACAATCCTAATAAATTATAGAATAAGCATTACCAATCCCCGGTAATGCTTTTTTATTCCTTCCAGCCTCTCCGCATCCCTCTCAATCCACATTCCCCCTGTTCCGATACTCTATCTTTGCATAGTCAATAAGAAAAAGAGCTCTTTTCAGACAACAAACAATATCAACCATTTTAAACTTAAAGATTATGCCAGTAAATTATTCAGTATTTATGATGAAAAATCCCATGAACCCGGAATCTCCCAAGAAAGCATATGCCAAAGCACAGGCAAGCAAGATATTGGAATTCGATATGCTTTGCAAGCGTGTGGCTCACGGGTGTACCTGTACGAAAGCGGATGTATCTGCCGTGTTGATTGCCTCCGTGGAAGAAATGCAAAATGCTTTGCAAGACGGAGAGATTGTAGTACTGGGAGAACTGGGACGTTTTCAGACTCAGGTGTCGAGCCACCCTGCTGTCACAGAAGAACAGTTCACAAATACTCAAATCAAAGGTGCAAGAATCAGTTTTAAACCGGGCAAAGCCTTGAGAGATGCACTTGCCACCATGAGTTACCAGAAAGTTCCGCAACTGCCGGTAAAAGAGAAAAAGACGGCAGAGGAATAAAGGGTTCCTTTAGCATTGTCAACCTTGTATTCGTCATTGCCGTGCACACATTTGTCGGCAATGACAATACTAAAAATAAATCAACTATTATCATCACCAAAAATAAAATCAAAAAAATGAAACTATTCAAGAAAATCATCATCATCCTGAAAATCATTATCCGGGTATTCGATACCCACAAATTTCCCAAACCATGAGAAAAATAGACCTGATAGTGATTCACTGCTCCGCCACACGGGAAGACCGTTGCTTCACGGAGCACGACCTTGAAACGGCTCACCGTAACAGGGGATTTGACGGAGTAGGCTACCATTTCTACATCCGTAAGAACGGGTACATCAAAGGCACACGGCCGATAGAGAAAATCGGAGCACATGCCAAAGGATATAATGCCCACAGCATAGGTATCTGTTATGAAGGTGGATTGGATTGCAACGGGAAACCCAAAGACACGAGAACGGAATGGCAAAGGCATTCGCTGCGGGTACTGGTGCTTGCATTACTGAGGGAATATCCCGGTGCACGGGTATGCGGACATCGTGACCTCAGCCCGGACCTGAACGGAAACGGGAAGATTGAACCCGAAGAATGGGTAAAAGCCTGTCCCTGTTTTAATGTGAAAGAAGAATTTTAATGTCTGAAAAAATCAAAAAAGTAAGGACGGATAATAATAACCTATCTTATTAAATCGTATATTTGATAGGATGTAAAACCATTAAAAGTTACTACTATGGTTATAGGAATTCCCAAAGAAATCAAAAACAACGAGAACCGGGTTGCCCTAACTCCCTCGGGAGCCAAAGAACTCACCCAAAGAGGTCACACGGTCTACGTTCAGCACACAGCAGGAATGAACAGCGGATTCCCGGACGAAGAGTATGTGCAAGCAGGAGCAAAAATACTTCCTACCATTGAGGATGTTTATGCCACTGCCGAAATGATTATCAAAGTGAAAGAGCCGATTGCCTGTGAATATGGGTTGGTGAAACCCGACCAATTGGTTTTCACTTATTTCCATTTCGCATCCGAGGAAGCGCTGACTACTGCCATGATGAAAAGCGGTGCGGTATGTCTTGCCTATGAAACTGTGGAAGCCCGTGACGGATCATTGCCTTTGCTTGTCCCCATGAGTGAAGTGGCCGGACGCATGTCAACACAAGAAGGAGCCCGCTTCCTTGAAAAGCCGCAAGGAGGAAAAGGCGTGCTGCTGGGTGGTGTTCCGGGAGTGAAGCCCGCCCGTGTCTTGGTACTTGGAGGAGGGATAGTAGGTTACAATGCCGCCCTGATGGCTGCCGGAATGGGAGCCGATGTAACCATAGCCGACATATCATTGCCCCGCCTACGTCATTTAAGCGAAGTTATGCCAAAAAATGTGAAGACACTGTTTTCATCCCGGCACAACATTGAAAGCGAACTGCCTCACACCGATCTTGTTATCGGAGCAGTGTTGATACCCGGAGCCAAAGCTCCGCACCTCATCACACGGGATATGCTGAATCTATTAAAGAAAGGCAGTGTAATAGTAGACGTGGCAATAGATCAGGGAGGTTGTTTTGAAACATCACACCCCACCACTCATGCCGAACCTACTTATGAAGTGGATGGGATTATCCATTACTGTGTGGCAAACATTCCGGGTGCGGTGCCCTACACCTCTACGCTTGCATTGACAAACGCCACTTTGCCTTATGCTATCAAGTTAGCAGACAAAGGTTGGAAAAAAGCCTGCCATGAGGATGCGGGATTGGCATTAGGGTTGAATGTAGTAAAAGGAAAGATTACTTTCCCGGCAGTAGCCGAAGCATTCGGACTGCCTTACACTGAATGGGAAAAGGTTTCACCTCTTATTTCCCCTCCTTATTGAGGAGGGGCAGGGGTGGTGGTAGGAAAGAATACCTTTAAGATGCCGGTAAATAGGAATTTATTGTCTACCACCACCCCTAACCCCTCCTCAATAAGAAGGGGAAAAATAATTACTTCCAACTTGGGGGACAGACTCATCAATTACCTTACTTAAACTTCAACCCTGAAACTCTTTTCACAGCGTCATTGAAATCACCAATCAGTTCGAGCATTACCTCACCTACGGATTGGGTGACACGAAACATGGATGCTACCTGACCTATTTCTAACTCACCGTCTGTTATATCACCCTCAAAAATGCCTTTCTTTGCACGACCTTTGCCCAAGAGTTCACGGAGTTCATCGACCGATGCACCACGTTGCTCGGCAGCTTCCACCTGATTAAAGAATTCATTCTTTACCAAACGCACAGGATTTAGTTGTTTCAAGGTAAGTTTAGTATCTCCTTCATACAAACGGAGGCAACGGTCTTTAAAAGAAAAGTGAGCGGAACTTTCTTCTGTCAGGGCGAAACGTGTGCCCATCTGAACACCTTCGGCTCCCAATGTCATGGCAGCCAATATACCTTCACCCGTAGCAATACCTCCGGCAGCAATAAGCGGAGTGGAAATAACCCTTTTCACCTGTGGGATCAAGCACATGGTTGTGGTTTCCTCCCGTCCGTCATGCCCTCCGGCTTCAAAACCTTCGGCTACAATGGCATCCACTCCGGCTTCTTCGCATTTAGCTGCAAAAATGGAACTGGAAACTACATGTGCCACGATAATATTATGGTCATGCAGAAACTTAGTCCAAGTCTTCGGACTTCCCGCAGAAGTAAAGACTATTTTCACTCCTTCATCGGCTACAATCTGCATAATTTCATCTATTTGCGGGTAAAGGAGAGGGATGTTCACTCCAAAAGGAAAATCGGTAGCTGCTTTGCATTTGCGGATATGATCTCTCAATATCTCCGGATACATGGAACCTGCACCGATCAGCCCCAAACCGCCTGCGTTACTTACGGCAGAAGCCAAACGCCAACCGCTACACCATACCATTCCTCCCTGAATAATGGGATATTTAATCCCGAAAAGATCACATATTCTATTCATATACGTTTATTTGATTATTGCTTTGATACAAAAATAAACAAATAAATGATAGAAAGTGTTCTCAATAAGTTTTCCAAGCGGTTGCCCTAACTTTCCTTTTCCAGAATTTCTTTGTGAAAGGAGCCATTAAATCAAGTCCTCCAATAGAAGCACCGGCATAGTTGAACCCTTTCTCGGGGCGCGGGGCATGGGGATCACGGCCTACAACACCCTTGACGGTAACGCTTCCAAACCGTATGTTATCGCGGATTCTTGCCAGATTAAGTTTCATAGCCATATCCCTTTTCAACTGCTCGTCTTTAACTCTATCCATAATAGGATCTTCGCCGCGCTTGGTAAAAGCATTGTAGGGGCGCAGTGTTAAAACCTTACGCAATTCTGTTCTGTCTTCCGGCAATCCCGGCAGTTCTTCATTGTATTTCAAAGCCGGAGAATCAGTTGCTATCAGCGGATTTCCCACAGGTGAAGTTTCAAAACGAATGGAATTTACCGCATCAGGATTAAGCAGGATTTCACCATCGCTTTCCAACAACCTGCGGAGGTTCAAGGAATCCTGTTTTGTCCATTGCTGCGCATAAAGGGCAGAACTGCCCAATACACATAAAAGAAAAGATATGCTTAAGTTTTTTATCATCTTTTTACCACCAACGATAGTTAGAACCCTCTAACGGATCTACTGAAAAGGCAAGGTCACTCCACACAAAAGGAGCTTGCTGCACTTTCTCCCACCAAGCTTCATACAGCTTTACCATCTCTTTCAAATCGGCTTCGGACAGGAAGAAACGTCGTTCGTATCCTTCGGCATTCCGATAAACCGGACGACATCCCAATGAAGCCCAATGCCCCAAACGAATGGTTTCGATAGTCCACAGAATACCTTCGCTCACCGTGCAAGCCGACGATGGAAGAGCTGCTACGGGAGGTGACGGGAAATCGTTTATCACGGTCATATCATCGGCATACTCAAGTAGCATGGGAATATCTTTCTTTTTAAAGTCGGGAACTTCCACATAGCCCGCAGGGCCTTCGGTGACGTATGTTCCGGCTTTCAGTTGCTTTACAAATGTATCGACATCGGGATCGTTGAAATCAATTTCATTTTCACTACATCCCGTGCATGCAACTGTCACGATAAATAATAAAAACAGAATCTTTTTCATAATCAATACATTACTCTAACACCACAAAGCAAATTAAAGTTCAAGGGTTTCTCTTGGCGGATAGTTCGCACGGAACTACCGTTATCAAAATTATAAGCCAATGCAGGTTCGGCAAAAAGGGCTACGTTTTTATTTATCTTATATTGCACACCTGCCGATGCCATTAAAGATGCCTGAATGTTTTTAGCACTTAAAGACTCGTCTCCACGCTTCGCCGATATACACTTTTCCAACAATCCGCCACCGGACAGGTATAAATCCACTTTCTTGGTATCCAGATAAGTATAATTCACTTTTACCGGAATACCTACGTATTGAACCTTTTGTTGTGTATTGCCCACACCGGAACGAAGTAATGTGTAATTCAATCCACTCTCAATGCTCCATTTGCCGGAAAGTTGTTTCCCTATGTTCACTCCTACCGTTACAGGCATTTTGTAATCCTTGCCCATCGCACTCGTTACTGCCAGTGCAGATGCTCCGACAAACCATCCTTTAGAAGTATTCTTTAAAGGAGCAACAAGGTTACCGGCTTCGCTGTCGGTTGCAGAAGAATAGGTGTTTGACTCACCATTCATGGCAACATATTGATTGGAATGATACGGGTTGTTATTATGGTTTCTGTGATTGGTTGTTGCAGACATGGAAAACGAGAAAGAAAACGAAACGGAAATGCTGTCTTCTTCTTCATCTCCCGCCACAGTAATAGGAGTAGCCGGAAGCAACTTAGCAACAGCCGGGCTAATCTTGGCAAACGAAAAAGTTTCCTTCACCACATCTTTATTCAAAGCTCCGCCCTGCCCGGAAACCACGGCAACCTGGCTAAAAGCACCTTCTATTTCATCCTTAGGAGAGAAAAGCCAGATAGCTGCCGACACACACAGCAGGACAAGCAGAACCGCAGCCGCCGCAGCAAAGCGGAAAGGATATATCTTTCGACGGATTACCGGAGTTGGAGGAAAATCTTTTTCCAAATCATCCCAGAAACCATCCCGCACAGGCATTTCTGCGTCACAGAGCCGTGAACGGAACAAATCGGTTATTTCATCTCTTTCTTTCTTCATTATTCAAATATTCTTTTATTCTCTTTGCCAATAATCCTTTTGCCCGGAAAAACTGTGAGGTGGACGAGTGTTCTTTGATGTGAAGCAATTCGGCTATCTCTTTATGAGACTTATTCTCGAACACATAAAGGTTAAATACTGTCCGGCATCCTACGGGCAACTCGGCTACAAATGCCAATAACTGCTTTTCGGATATCCTCTCACATAAATCTTTATCGGGAAGCTCGGCTACATCGGGGATGTCTTCTTCGGAAACCAATACTTGCTGCATCTTTTTTTGTTTCCTCAGGTAATCCAATGCCACATTTGCCATTACTCTGTTCAGCCAACTCCCCAAAGACGCTTCTCCGCGAAATGTAAAATTGGTGTAAATCTTGATAAAGCCGTCATGTAAAAGGTCGTGAGCAACTTCCACATCTCCGGTATAACGGTAACAAACTGCCAACATTTGCCGGGAATAAAGAGTGTAGAGTTCTTTCCAAGCAGATTTATCTCCTGCCCGGCATCCTTTGACCAGTTCTATCTCGTTCTCCAATTCCTGTTCCAGTTTTGTCTAAACGTTATAATTTACGCCATTTTACCTATTAGACTGTAGTAATGATAAAATGCTGCAAAGAAAAATATAAAAAGAAGTTAAAAGGAAGAAGAAAGAATTTTATTTCCCCTCTTAAGAGGGGATTAAGGGGTATGTTATCTTTTATATATAAATCAAATATCTTGACTGATACAGAAGAACACATACCCCCTACCCCCTCTCAAGAAGGAAGATAATCTATTTTAGCAAGCTTTGAAGCTCATATCCAAACCTTTCACGGAATGAGTCAGTGCACCTACCGATATGAAGTCAACTCCACACTCGGCATAATCGCGAAGAGTATCGAAAGTAATGCCACCGGATGATTCGGTTTCATATTTGCCACCAATCATTTCAACAGCTTTCTTCGTATTTTCGGGAGTAAAGTTGTCGAGCATGATGCGGTCTACCCCGCCAAGATCAAGCACTTGTTGTAATTCATCGAAGTTGCGCACTTCAATCTCTATCTTCAGATCTTTGCCTTTTTCCTTGCAATACTCTTTTGCACGGTTGATTGCCTTATCAATGCCTCCGGCAAAATCCACATGATTGTCTTTCAACAAAATCATATCGAACAAGCCGATGCGGTGATTTACTCCCCCACCGATCTTAACGGCTGCTTTTTCGAGCATACGCAATCCCGGAGTGGTTTTACGGGTATCGAGAACACGGGTTTTAGTTCCTTCCAACTGCTTTACGTATTTGCGTGTCATGGTTGCAATGCCACTCATGCGCTGCATCACGTTAAGCATCAATCTCTCTGTTTGAAGCAATGACTGTACTTTACCTTCAACCACCATTGCCACATCGCCCGGTTTCACTTCCGCCCCGTCATTAATAAACACTTCCACTTTCATGGTAGGATCGAAACGACGGAAAATTTCTTTGGCAATTTCAATTCCCGCCAATACTCCGGCTTCTTTAATCAGAAGTTTGGATTTCCCCATAGCCGTAGCAGGAATGCAAGATAAAGTTGTGTGGTCGCCATCACCTATGTCTTCGGCAAAGGCAAGGTCTATCAGCCTGTCAATTAATTCATTCATTGGTTTTATCTATTCTTATTTGATGTATTAAATATTGATTTCCGTTTTTCTTGAAGAAACAATTAATGCGATAAGTTCCACCCGAAGTGGGGCAGGTTCCGATAATAAAACTCGATTCATTCCTTTTGCCCTGATGATTCACCGTGAAACTGTTTACCTTATTGGCAGCAAAGAAATCCGCCATTGCCTTCTTTGCCTGCTCCTTGTTACAATCCTGTGATTTCTTTAAAATAATTACTTCTACTTTATCCCCTAAATAAGAAGCAATATCCTGAGCACTACCACGTTTGAAAGCGTCAGTTAAGCCTGCGGGAACTTCCTGTGCTGTCATTACAGCCGTCCAGACAAACAAACCTACAAGCATTAAATAAACCCTTTGTCTCATAATTATAGGTATTTGTGTGACACAAAGGTAGGGATTATTCTGAATATTTCTCTACTTTTGTGCATAAATTCAAGAAAAGGCATCAATGAAGATAACTCTTTTAGCAGTAGGAAAGACTGTAGAAAAGCACTACATAGCAGGTATTAACGATTATCTGGAACGGACCAGGCATTTCATTTCCTTTGATATGGAAGTGATACCCGAACTGAAAAATACCAAAAGCCTGACTATGGAACAACAGAAAGAAAAAGAAGGCGAACTGATATTGAAATCCTTGCAACCGGGTGATGTGGCAGTGTTGCTGGATGAAGGAGGAAAGGAATTCCGCTCCGTAGAGTTTGCAAACTGGATAGAAAAGAAAATGCACACGGTGAATAAACGACTCGTCTTTATCATTGGAGGTCCTTACGGCTTTGCTCCGAAAGTATATGAAGTGGCACAGGAAAAGATTTCTTTATCCAAAATGACATTCTCTCATCAAATGGTGAGACTCATTTTCGTGGAACAATTGTACAGAGCTATGACCATACTTAACAACGGCCCCTATCATCACGAATAAAAAAGCAGACGATGAACAATCACCGTCTGCCCCATCCCTATTAAAAACTGTCTGTTACCTAATATAACACCTATAAAACAAACACTATTATTACTTAAAACACTACTATTATTTAATATATACTTTATACTCCCATGCACCGAGTTCCGCAGGCATATCTGCCTTACCTCCCTTGAAGTAATCCATATACTCGCCTTTCGGAGCTTTGTCTTTATAAGCAAGTTTCACGGGAGCATCGCTCAAGTTCAGGAATACCAAAACTTCCGAGCCATCTTTACTGCGTGAGAAAACATAAGCATTCTCATTTTCCGTTTCATATCTTACCATTTCACCACCTTCAACTCCGGCTTTCAATGCAGGTTGAGAGTGCTTCAACGCATTCAATTGCTTGTAGAACTCCGTCCATTCGTTGTTTTCCCATACCGGAGGAGTGTCCTTCTTGAAGAATTCAAGTGCTTTGTCCATTCCTACTTCCTGACCTGTGTAAAGAAGCGGCATGCCATTGAGCGTATAAGTCAATACGGCAAATGCTTTCACACCATCACCCAAGCGATCGAACTCTGTTCCTTCCCAAGAATTCAAGTCGTGGTTGGTTATGTGGTTCATCTGGAAAGCATCACCGGGGAAAATAGAATCCTGCAATGCCAAAAGAGAGTCGATAAGATAAGCAGCATTTCCCTTTTTATCTTTGGCAATTTCATTCATCACGTTTTTCAACGGCCAGTTATAAACAGCATCAAACGCTTCGACCGTCAATGCAGGTTTCTCGGCTTCGGCAAGCATAAAGACCGGTTTGATGGAATCGAGGGCAAGACGGGCATTATCCCAGAAATCGGTAGGAACTTCATAAGCCACATCGCAACGATAACCGTCAATATCGGCTTCTTTCACCCAATATTTCAAAGCATCGAGCATCCCTGCACGCATATCTTCATTGGTATAATCCAATTTATAAGTATCTGTCCAGTCATAGGGAGAAACAAAATTTCCCACACTGTCTCTTACATACCAGTCGGGGTGTTCCTTAGTCCATACATTATCACCTCCGGTATGATTGGCCACCCAGTCTATAATAACTTTAAATCCCATGTCATGGGCTTGCTTCACCACTTCCTTAAATTCATCCAATGTTCCGAATTCGGGATTTACCTCTTTATAGTTCTGCACAGCATAATAACTGCCCAACTCCCCTTTCTTGTTCAACTGTGAAATGGGATGAATAGGCATAAGCCAAAGTACGTCCACTCCCAAATCTTTCAAACGGGGAAGATGCTGTTGGAATGCTTTCAAAGTTCCTTCCGGAGTGTATTGGCGAAGATTGACTTCATAAATAACTGCATCACGAGTCCATTCGGGATGACTGACTTTCGTCATTTCTTTGCTATCCGCTTTCTGTTCCTTTTTCGCCGTACATGCAGAAAAAGCAACCACCATAATCAAGGCAAGTAAATAAGAGATTCTTTTCATAATATTACAATTCGCTTTTAAAGTTGCTTCAAAATTAAGCATTTACATACATTACACATGCACACTAAACACACAAACAAGCATTTGGTTTATGAAAACGTTTGCATTTATTCGGGAAGATGAAAATCGAGAACAACAGGAAGATGATCGCTATACCCTCCGCGGTACTTCATTCCATAATAAGTTCGGAAAGGTTGGCAGCCGAAATACTTCTCATCTCTCTCCAAAAGAAAAGGGAATTTGCAGATACGGGCATCTTCGGCAGAGGTATATAAACCACCTCTATTCAATAGCAGGAAACCCGAAACTATAAGTTGGTCGAGTATTCCCCATTCTCCCCGGTATTTATAAGTACCGATGGCGGTGTCTTTCTCTTTATCCGCCATCAGGTTATAAAGCTTGCAAGGAGTGATGGAACCCTTAGGAGCGACCGCTCCCAAGACTGTACCGATAGCAGCATTGTGAGGATAATCATTGAAGTCGCCCATAATAAGGATATTGGGATGCAAACGGATTGTGAAAAGACTATCTACCGCCTGTTTGAGAACGGATGCAGCAAACAGCCGTGCAGGTTCACTCTCTTTCTCCCCACCGGAACGGGAAGGCATGTGACAGACAAATACATCCAGACTGTCTGATGTGGAAACAAGTCCGGTAACATGAAGTATATCACGTGTAGGTCTTCTTCCTTTCTCCCTAAAATGAATACGGACAGATCGGGATTGGAGAAGTTTAAAATCGCTGCGTTGATAGAGCAAGGCGACATCTATTCCGCGCTCATCGGGCGAATCGGTCATTACATAACGATAACCACATTCTTTTAAAGGAGAGTACTTAACCAGATCATTCATTACCCGTTCATTCTCCACTTCACACAGCCCGACCAATACAGGAGGATTCCACTCTCCCACTGCTGCAATGACTTTGCCTATCCGATTGATTTTATCTTTATAGCGTCCATAGTGCCACGCACGCATAGAATTGGGTAAGAACTCTTTATCATTCTTTAAAGTATCATGTTTGCAGTCAAAAAGATTTTCCACATTATAGGATACAACACGGAAAACACTTTGGGCAGACAACATAATGTTGCCAAACAATAAGAGGAGGAAAAGGAAAGATTTATTCATTTAGACAAAGCGATGCTTTATAACAAACCAATTACTCCTTTCGATGTAACCACTTGACAGTTGTCACGTACTCACTCGACAATTGTCACGCAATCACTCGACAGTTGTCAAGCGAATACGCGACAACTGTCGAGTGGTTACTTCAATAGGACAAATCTATCTGTCTGTTACTTCTTTTGAGGAACATTAACCAGAACTTCCAATAAATGTCTCCAGAACTTTTCCACAGAAGGGATGTGCATTCTCTCATCCGGCGAGTGAACTCCGCGAAGTGTCGGACCGAATGAAACCATATCCAGTGAAGGATACTTTTCAAGGAACAAACCACATTCCAAACCTGCATGGATAGCTTTCACCTTGGGTTCTACTCCGAACAAACGTTTGTAGGCTTCTTCCGCTACCTTTAATATAGGTGAAGAAGGATTTGGTTTCCAACCCGGATAACCTTCTCCGCTTGCAGTTGTGGCACCACCAAGCTCGAAAGCAGCAGCAACCGCATTTCTCATATCGTTGCGCGAAGAAAGGATAGAGCTTCGCTGGCTCGTTTCTATCTTAATCACATTGCCTTCTATCATACGGATAGATGCCAAGTTGGAAGATGTTTCCACCAATCCCGGAATATCCTGACTCATGGCATAGATTCCGTGATGAACGGCATATAAAGATTTTATTAACCGCGCAGTAGTGTCACGATCGATAGCCACCGGACGAACAGTTTCCGATTGGAGTACGAATTGCATATTCGGTTCGGTTACGGAATACTCGGCTTCCACTTCGGCTGCGAAAATATTCAAATCCACACGCACGTTCTCTTTCTCGGCAAAAGGAATGGCACAAACCGCATAAGCCTCACGAGGAATGGCATTTCTCAGGTTTCCACCATGTATCTCGCAAAGATACATATCATATTTGTCGGCAACACGGGCCAAGAAACGGTTCAATACTTTATTGGCATTTGCCCTGTTCTTATTAATATCATCGCCCGAATGTCCTCCGGTCAAGCCTTTTACATCTACGCGGAAATAGAAATAATCCTGTGGAGCAGGTATTTCCTTATAGGCAAACCTCGCCACCGTATCAATGCCTCCGGCACAACCGATAAACAATTCGCCTTCGTCCTCCGAATCCAGATTGATAAGAATATCACCACTCATAAAACCTTCTTTCAAAGCAAAAGCTCCTGTCAATCCGGTTTCTTCATCCACAGTGAAAAGGCATTCTATCGGTCCGTGTTCAATATCATCGGCAGCAAGGATAGCCAATTCCGTAGCCACGCCTATACCGTTATCGGCTCCAAGAGTGGTCCCTTTGGCTTTCAGCCATTCACCGTCTATTTCCGTTTCAATAGGATCGGTCAGGAAATTATGGTCTACATCACTGTTCTTTTCGCATACCATATCGACATGTGACTGTAAAACCACAGTCTGCAAGTTCTCTCTTCCTTTTGTGGCAGGCTTTTTAATCAAAACGTTTCCGGTTTCATCAACCTTCGTTTCCAACTTATGTTTCTTTCCGAACTCTTTTAAATACTCGATAATCTTTTCTTCCTTCTTGGAAGGACGGGGCACCCGGCAGATTTCATTGAAGTAATGAAACACTCCTGCAGGCTTCAAATCTGTTACTTTCATATTGTATCTTTTAATTATAATGTCCGTTTTAGCAATGCAACTGCTAAATATGGTTAAAACGCTTCCTTAATCCGAACTAACATTTCACTTTTTATCTAAAAAAAGCGTGCATAGTCCTTACAAAAGTCTATATTTGCACCACAAAAATAATGGAAATGCTTTATACTATCCTCATAACTCTGTTAATAGTTGCTATTTGTATAGCATTATTAGGTGTCAGAACCTTTTTCGTAAAGGGTGGGAAGTTTCCGAATTCACATGTGAGCGGAAGCAAAGCCCTTAGAAAAAAGGGTATTAGCTGTGCCCAATCGCAAGATAAGGAAGCAAGAAAGAAAGGCAAATTTTCCATTGAAGAATTAGAAAAAAAAGCTGAAAACAAAGAATCAAATTAATTAAAAACTATATCCAATAACGAATTATGAAAAGAATCAATTACATCACCAGTGGATTTTTAGCTGCCGTTGCCATTGTTTTGTTTGCACAATGTGCCGGTAATAAAGGTGAAACAGCGGTAACAGCTAATGCTTCCGAAGGTGTGTCAGGTACAACCGGAATGAAGATAGCTTATGTAAATGTTGATACGCTATTGACTAAATACAACTTCTGGAATGACTTGAACGAAATGATGTTGCAAAAAGAAGAAACAATGCGCGCTACTTTAACTCAGAAAGGACGCGAACTGGAAAATCAAGCCAAAGACTTCCAGACAAAACTTCAAAACAACGCATATGCAACCCGTGAAAGAGCAGAACAAGAAAATGCAAGACTCGTAAAGAAACAACAAGAATTACAGGATCTTCAGGCTCAACTCCAAAACCAGCTTGCTACGGAAAATCAAAAAAACAGCCTTCAGCTTCGCGACTCTATCAATTCTTTCTTGAAGCAATATAATATAGATAAAGGTTATGATTTGATTATCAGCAACACCGGTTTCGACAATCTATTGTATGCAAACGAAAAATACGATATTACTAACGAAATCGTAGAAGGTTTGAACAAAAGATATGTTCCTTCAGCTTCTGTTAAAAAGTAATCAAGGAAAAACACACAACATAATAAGCTCCCCATTGTCTTTGTACAATGGGGAGTTTTTCTATAAAACACACTTTTCATGATGAAAACTAAATTATCTGCCCCTTCAAAGCAAGTAATGCTGACTGAAGTTAAAGAATATTTACTAATAGCCCTCGGAATGATACTCTACGGCATCGGATGGACCATCTTCCTTCTGCCCAATGACATTACCACGGGAGCAGTTCCGGGTATTGCATCTATCATCTATTTCGGTACGGGATTCCCGGTACAATACACCTATTTCATTATCAACTGCGGATTATTACTGCTTGCATTGAAAGTGTTGGGATTAAAATTCTGTATAAAAACGATCTTTGCCGTAGTCACCATGACTCTGTTCTTACCTATTATCCAAAAGATAGCTCCTGCCAATCCTCTGCTACACGACCAACCGTTTATGGCATGTATTTTAGGAGCTTCTTTCTGCGGAAGCGGTATCGGTATTGCCTTTGCAGCAAACGGAAGTACGGGAGGAACAGATATTATTGCAGCTATTGTCAATAAATATCGTGATATATCGCTCGGTAAAGTATTGTTGATTACCGACCTTATTATTATTACTTCCAGTTACTTTGTACTGAGAGATTGGGAAAAGGTTCTTTACGGATATGTAACCCTATACGTAAGCAGCTTTGTTGTAGACCACATGGTGAACAGCACCCGCCAATCCGTACAGTTCTTTATTATTTCAAACAAATACAAAGAAATCGGTGAACGCATTAACAAGAATCCACACAGAGGGGTAACTATGATTAATGCTACCGGATTCTATACCGGAAAGGAAGTAAAAATGATGTTTATCCTTGCCAAGAAACGCGAATCGGGTATTATCTTCCAACTCATTAAAGAAATAGATCCCAATGCATTTGTTTCGCAAAGTGCAGTAATCGGGGTATATGGAGAAGGGTTTGATAAGATTAAAGCTAAGTAATAAAAGTCAATCCATACTTAAAAAGACAGTGGGCTGTTTCAATCGAAGCAGCCCACTGTCTTTTATTTATATATATCTGTTTTCTTCACTTTCACTATCTCACCAAACGATGCCAGCTTCTCCATATCTATCTTTTTGGAATTGCCCACTATGGCAAACACGATAGGACGGTCTTTTATATTCGATTCATAAAAAGAAACTACATCTTCCATGCTCATTTGCGAAATGTCGGAAAGCAAATTCTTATTGCCGTCCTCGGTAAAGCCTTCCTTTATCTGTGAAGCTACCTTTTGCGACAGCTTTCTGAAAGGAGGATAGCTGTTATTCACATTATTCACGATAGACTGACGCGCCGCTTCCAACTTATCAGGCTTCACCGGCATGTTATTAATCAAATTGACAAGTACTTCCAATGCATCTACTGTTTTATCACTTTGAGTGGAAAGCATCGTCATAAAGCTACCCGGTTCATTCCAATGTTTTCTTGAAGGAAGTTCATACCTTGCACTCACCCTGTATGCTAATGAGCGAAACTCCCGAATCTCCTGAAACATAAGGGAAGACATGTCACCGCCGAAATAACTGCTCAATAACCGGGAAGTGTTACGGTATTTATCACCGGAAGTGATCCCCCCCAGCACATAACCATAAACAATGCTTTGCGCCACTTTGGGATCATCAAAGAAATAAACTGTCGGCTTATTATAAACCTGCAATTTATTATGAACAGAAGCATCGGAAGCAACTATTATTTTATCGAGTTCAAGATTCTTCTCTATTTGTTCTACCACCTTTGATACAGGCAATGTTCCGCTGTAATGGAAATCACATTCCACAGTCTTGACCTTATCAAACAAAGCCAGCAAATCTTTTCCTTTCAGCTTCTTCACTTCGGACAAAGACAATTTGGTAAGATAAGATGATTTGTTTCCATATCTTACTTTATGCAGCAAAGCACCCGCCACATCGTCACTCGACTTGAAAAAGGCTTTCTGAATCACCTTTTCTTCATCTACCACTTGTTTCAGCTTCTTATCATCTGCTTTTACATGTTTGATAAAATCACCAACCAACATCATTGTTTCATCAAAATGACTATCAAAACCGGTTACTTTCAATGTAAAACTATTCTTGTCGGCATCACAATCAAGTGTGCTGCCCAGCGTCTGCAATTTCCCCCTGAATTCATCGAATGTCAGAGTATCTGTTCCCAAGAAAGGAAGATAAGTTTTTAATTGATTCAGCATAGGAGCTTCCCACGTACCGATACCATAAGAAATATTCAATGTGAATATCTCATTGACCGGATTGGAAACAGAGTAAAGAACGGCTTTAGGTGCAAGCCGAACAGTTTGCACATCCTTATCGAAGTCTATAAATCTCGTTGGAGTTTCCGTTACCGGAATCTGCTCTATCTGCTTGGCATACTCCGATTTACTATCAGTGTTTCGTGGAGCAACAGGTTTGAAATCCGGTTTAGGCAAATTATCTTTAGGATACCTCCCGGTTTTCTTTTTTATATATAGGTAATCGTCACCAAAATATTTACGGGCAACCGCTACTACATCTTCTTTAGTCAATGCATTGATACGCGACATTTCATCCATATACTCTTCCCAACTCTTACCTTGCGAGAAAAGCATGAACATGGCTTGTGCACGCGAATCTATATTCTCTAAAGCGGAATCATACTTTCGTTTCTGCTCCAACTTCAAAGCATTGAAAGCCTCATCGGTAAAGTCTCCGTTCTTTACCCGGTTAATCTCATTCCAGACCAATTTTTCTGCCGAGCCATAGGTTTGGAAAAGAAGTTTAGGAACTACTGCAAGCCCTAATATACCTGCTTCATTCAAGCTTTGGTTCATAGACATGGCAGTCATAACCTTATGGTTTACCATGAGCTTATCCAAATATCCCGTACCGTTTTCATTATTCAAGATTCCTATCGCTACGTTTAACGCAACCTGATCTTCATGGTTGGCAGGAACGCCACGGAAACCTAAAGCAAGTATCTTCACAAAAGGGACAGGTACTTTGATTGTTACCTTTTCCTTTCCCTTGAAAGGCGGCAAAGCAACCACCTCCCTTTTAGGTGCTTCCCCTCTTGGTACACGTGAAAATGTTGCTTCGAGAACAGGAATAACCTTTTCCGTATCAAAATCACCGCAAAGAATCAATCCCATATTAGAAGCCACATAATACTTCTCGAAGAACTCTCTCATCTCCGATAAGCGTGGGTTCTTCAGATTCTCCGTACTTCCCACAATAGGATAAGCGTAAGGATGAGGATAAAAATAACGGTGAGTTAACTTTTCCATCGCCTGCATTCCCATCATATCCGTGTACATGTTCTTCTCCTCATACACTGTTTCCAGTTCACTTTGGAAAAGACGGAACACCGGATTGATAAGTCGCTCGCTGTTTATTTCCGCCCAATGGGCAAAGTATTGAGGTGAAAATGTATTGTGATATACAGTGAAGTCATAAGACGTTCCTGCATTCAAAGCTGTCCCTCCATACTTGGAAATAAGGCTGTTGAATTCATTTGGAATGGCATACCCGGCAGCACGGAGGCTTAGTTCGTTTATCTCTTTCTGAATTTGCAACCGGACTTTCTCATCCTTATTTTGTGCCAGCTCGTCATACTTCTCTGCAATGGAATCCAAAATAAGTTTCTCGGCATCATAGTCGGTAGTACCTATTTTATCGGTTCCTTTAAACATCATATGCTCAAAGTAGTGTGCAATACCGGTATCGGGACAATCCTTTGCCCCTGCCTTTACAACTATCGCACCGAAAACTTTCGGTTGGCTGTGGTCTTCGTTTAACCACACGGTTAATCCGTTACTTAACTTATGTTCTTTGACTTTTAATGATTCAGGCATCTGTGCTGAATTTATGGATATGCACCATGCTACAAGCATTGCGGTAAGGAATGCTCTCATGGGAGGCTTGATATTAGAATAAATAATGTTTCTTATCTCCTTTTTTCTTTTTCTTCTTCCTGCGGAATGCGGAAAGCCGTATAGAGTTCGAGAACTGCCGCTATCGTCAGGCAGGCAATCCACTCGTTACCGTGTGTGGTAAACATGAACAGAGCAGTAACTACCAGTAACAAAGCTCCGAACACTTGCTGTTTGCGAAGCCTTTTAATAGTAGGGTTATCGCCATGATACCAATTGGTAATTTGAGCAAAAGCTGCAAGCACCGCCCCTATCGTATAAACAACGGGAGAATATTCCCATGTAGTAATTTTAGTTGCAGCACCTATCAGGATAAGCACGGCACCCACCGCAAAAAGAGTTGATTGATATACTTTCATTTTCAGTTTTCTTCAAATACGTAAATGTCCTCATCGGGTTTCTTCATCAGATATTTCTCACGAGCCACCTTCTCCATTGCATCCGGATTGGTCATCAGCTCGTTCAGGCGCTTGGTATTCTCATCATATTCCGCCTGATACTTTTCTATTTCCCGATGGAGTGCATTTATCTCACGCTGATTGGATATGCGGCGAACAATGCTGTTCTCATCAAGGAAGCCGATGATAACACCAAAAGCCACAATCGTAATCAGGTATTTATTTTTTCGAATAAAGTTCCAGACAGTTAGTAGTTTACTCATTTCTTTCTGATGATTGAATATGACGCAAAGATAAGTTTTTTTTTTCATTATTCATTTTATTGCACTACATTTGCAAGACTGAATAAAGACAGTTTAGAAGAATTATGGAAAATTATATAGTATCAGCCCGCAAGTATCGTCCGTCCACTTTTGATTCCGTGGTAGGACAAAAAGCACTGACCACCACATTGAAGAACGCAATCGCTACACAAAAACTGGCTCATGCCTATTTATTCTGCGGTCCGCGTGGTGTGGGAAAGACTACATGCGCACGTATCTTTGCCAAAACAATCAATTGCCAGCATCTCACAGCCGAAGGAGAAGCTTGCAACGAATGTGAGTCATGTGTAGCTTTCAACGAGCAACGTTCTTATAATATCCATGAACTCGATGCCGCATCCAACAATTCGGTAGAGGATATACGTACCTTGATAGAACAAGTACGCATACCGCCTCAAATCGGTAAGTATAAAGTATATATCATTGATGAGGTACACATGCTTTCGGCTGCCGCTTTCAATGCTTTCCTTAAAACATTGGAAGAACCGCCCAAACATGCTATCTTTATCCTTGCTACTACCGAAAAGCATAAGATTCTGCCTACCATTCTTTCACGTTGCCAGATATATGACTTCAACCGCATCACTGTAAACGACACAGTGGAACATCTTATTTATGTAGCCCAAAAAGAAGGTATCACAGCAGAACCCGAAGCACTGAACGTCATTGCACAAAAAGCCGACGGAGGTATGCGTGACGCCCTATCCATTTTTGACCAAGTAGTGAGTTTCACAGGAGGAAACATACAGTATAAAAGCGTTATTGAAAACCTGAATGTGTTGGATTATGAATATTACTTTCGCCTCACCGATTGCTTCCTCGAAAATAAAGTAAGCGATGTTTTGCTGATATTCAATGACATTTTAAATAAAGGCTTTGACGGCAGCCACTTCATTACGGGGCTATCGTCGCACTTCCGTGACCTGCTTGTGGGCAAAGATGCCGCCACTCTTCCTCTATTGGAAGTGGGCGCAAGTATTCGTGAACGTTATCAGGCACAGGCACAAAAGTGTAAACCGCAATTTCTGTACCGTGCGATGAAACTCTGCAATGATTGCGATTTGAATTACCGCGCCAGCAAAAACAAACGTTTACTGGTGGAACTAACTCTAATCCAAGTTTGCCAGTTGACACAGGAAACCGAAGATGTCTCTGGTGGGCATAGCCCTAAACAAACTATAAAACCAGTATTTTCGCAGCAACATGCAGCACCGCAACAGCCCGCACAGGCTGCTACCGGGAATAATGTTGCCCAACAAGTTGCACCCGCACCTGTGCAACAAGCGGTTGCGCAAGCACAACCCGCACAACAGCCTCAACAGGCAAATGCAAGAGTTATCGGTCATAGTCCTATCGTTCAGACACAAGAGGAAAAGAAAATTCCCAAGTTAAAAACCGGAAGTCTGGGCATCTCTATCAGAAATCCTCGTAAAGAAGAAGACAAACCTCAGAATGATACCGTTCAAAGAGAGCAACCCAAAGTTGTTATTGAGGAAGATTTCATGTTCAATGAAAAAGACCTGGGATATTATTGGAGAGAGTTTGCCACAAATCTGCCGATAGAAGAAAAAGCAAATGCCGGGCGCATGATGAACATGACACCCAAACTACTCAACGACACTACATTTGAAGTCGCAGTAGATAATGAAATGGTGGAGAAGTTTATGACTACGCTCATCCCGCAAATACAAAATCATTTGCGTTCAAAATTGCGTAACAGTAAAATAACAATGACTGTCCGTGTCAGCGAACCAACAGAGAATGTACGTGCATACAGCAAAGTGGAGCAGTTCCAGATGATGAATCAAAAGAACCCGAACCTTGCCAGACTGAAAGAGGAATTCGGGTTGGAGTTATTTTAAGAACCTGTATCCCACACCCAGCATCAGGTTGTTAGGATCTTTAAATTTGCTCAACTGATAGCCTACGTGCAGGAACAAATGTCGTGTGATAGAGGTTTTAAGCGCCAGAATCTGATAAAACCCTTTTGTATCCTCACCACTGTATATCAGATTTCGTCCAACTCCGAAGTTTATGGAAAAAATAGGCATTACCAGTTCCCCACGGAGAGACAAGCCTACCGCAAACTGTTTACGGAAAGGAGGACGATGAAACTTTGCATCACTTGAGTTGGTTCCATATACCATATAATCTTTAATATTGGCACTTTCATCATATTGCGCATCCATAGAAACTCCTGCCCTGAAGTATTTATTAAAGTTATACATCGGGCTGAAATTAAGGCCTATGATGCCGAATGAACCGGGGATCAGATAAGGGGTATCATTTTTTATAAACCCTCTTTTACGAGTAGCTCCATATACCACCAGATCATAACTGATGTATGGCTTAACAACAGGCAATTTGGAGCGCACTCTTCCTGACGTAAGTACAGTAGTATTGTTATCTCCTAAAGTATGTACAATGCCAATTCTTCCCCCGATAGTATTGACACCCGAATTCGGATAACGTGTATTACCATTAGAAAAATGGCTTAAGTCCACACCTGCCACCAAATTCCACTGTGAATGAAGTTGCCAATTCAGGAGAAAGCCCAAATTGATATATGCATTGATTTTCGAACCAACGACATCATTCTTCGGATTATGTATTTCATCATATTTCTTCCAACCGAAAGAAGCACCGAAATTCCACTCATAATCAAGCGATAAGTGGGAAGACAACTGTTTGATACGTGCCCCTTGGAAAACATAAATTGCTACCGGATTACCCAATTCAGGGGAGGAAAAAGAATTATAAGCAATGCCGATACCCTGATAAGCATGGGGATATAATTGCCCCAGATAAGAATCTTTTCCAAACCGGAAAGCATATTTCAAATGTGCGGAAAGCGCTCGGTTAATCCTTTTTTGTTGCAGGTTATCTCCTTTGAAAAAGTCATTTGTGGGAGTTACATAACCGGGACGAATATCGAAACCTATTTGATGAATAAACTTATGAGAAACAGTATCGACTTTCAATTTAACGGATTCTTTCGGTGTTTGAGCGGCCAGTTTGCTGTTAACCGACAATAATGCCAGCAAGCAAACCATATATAGCAATGATTTGATGTTCATTTTCCTAATCATTAATATTCTTACGTGTTATGAAATAGTTCTTAGGCATCATGCTTTGCACCGTACCGCTGATTATTCGTTGTTTTCCTGTCTTGGGGTGGATAGCATAAAGAGTATATGGAGTTTCAAACCATTCATACTCTAACCATAAAGTAATATGCGAAGTGGTATAAGGCTGGACAATAATATCTTTTTGCTCTGTATCGGGGAAAGGCAACGGTAAGTTTTGTTGCTTGGAAGTATATTTTGCTTGTTCACCATTCATAACCAAATATCCATCAACCAGACTTGGGATCTCAACAGACTGATTATACTCAGCCAACAGACGGAAAGCTTCGGGATTATCACTCGAAAACATTATACGACGAAACTCATTCTTATAAGGGAACAGATGATACGTTGTAGCCGATCCAATATGGTTTTCTATCATTACACTATTTTTCTCTTCTATCCGCTGTCCGTCATAGGAATACGCACTCAGCGAATAAGTGATATGTTCCAACTCATATCTGTCGGACGGGGAAACAGTTACATGTATCTCTTTTGATTCATACTCATTACTTGCCACAAGTAAAAATTGGAATGAGGAAGACCGCATGTTCTCATCTACTGTAATTTTCACCTCTTCCGGACTGGTGCCTTCAATGGTGAATGAAAGCATTTCTTCGTGATACACAATCTTACCCAACACATCCAGATACATCTGTCCCACTATCAAGTTGCCGGCTGCATCATAAACTTTAATGTTATTTTGCTCGAAAACAGGTATATCCAATGACCTCCAACCGGAACCGGAGAAATGAATGGCTGCCTCATCTCCGTTTCCATCCAAAGTCAGTTCGTAAACGGAAGGTTGGAAATCGTCAATGAATACATCCGGGTTACAGCCACAGAAACCTAATAGAATAAAAATATATGCCGTGAACTTTACGAAAGCTTTCATGTTGTTTTATCGTCGTTTTATCGGAAGCAAAAGTAGCATATATTTTCAATGTACCAACAGAAGTTTACTATAAATCACGGTTACTCAAACGATACTGAGCCATTTCTTCATATTTGGTTCCCGGACGTCCGTAATTACAATAAGGATAAATAGAGATCCCTCCTCTGGGAGTAAAGATGCCTGTTACTTCAATGTATTTGGGATTCATCAACTGAATCAGGTCTTTCATTATAATGTTCACACAGTCTTCATGGAAAGCTCCGTGATTACGGAAACTGAACAAATATAGTTTGAGGCTCTTGCTCTCCACCATCTTCACATCGGGCAAATAACTGATACGGATTTCCGCAAAGTCCGGTTGCCCGGTAATGGGACAAAGACTTGTAAACTCGGGACAGTTGAAACGCACCCAATAATCGTTCCCGGGATGTTTGTTATCAAAAGCCTCAAGCACCTCGGGTGCATAATCCTGTTTGTATTCTGTTTTGCGTCCTAATAAGGACAGTTGTTCTTTTAAATCAGCCATTTATTTAGTGATTAGTGGTTAATGATTAGTGATTAGTGGTATAGTTATTAGCGATTAATCACTTATCACTAAACACTAATCGTTTATTTAAGTATTCTTCCAATCCGTGTCTTCTCAACTTACATGCCGGACAATGTCCGCAGCCATCACCTTGCACACCATTGTAGCAAGTAAGAGTTTCATTGCGAACCAAGTCCAGCACACCAAGTTCATCGGCAAGCGCCCAAGTCTGCGTTTTATCCAACCACATCAACGGAGTGTGAAGCACAAACTGTTCGTCCATTGCAAGGTTCAGGGTAACGTTGAGAGATTTGATAAATGTATCACGGCAGTCGGGATAACCGCTGAAATCTGTTTGCGAAACTCCCGTTACAATGTGTTGTACTCCTATCTCGCGAGCATAAACCGCAGCTATACTCAGGAAAAACAAGTTGCGTCCCGGCACGAAAGTATTCGGAAAAGAACCTTCGGGTTTCTCTTCATCCATCTCTATAGAAGTGTCGGTCAGCGAATTACTTCCCAAATTGCCGATGAAAGAAACATCCATCAATTTGAATTCTACTCCTGCTTTCTTTGCAATATCACGAGCCAAATCTACTTCCTTCGCATGTTTTTGTCCGTAAAGAAAGGTTATGGCATATACTTTTCTGAAATGTTTCTTTGCCCAAAAGAGACATGTTGTTGAGTCCTGCCCACCGCTGAACACAACCAATGCTTCATTCTTCATTTATTTAGTGATTAGTGGTTAATAGACTAATCGCTGAAATTAAATATCTTTAATTTTAAGTACGTTGTAAGAAATATGTTCATCGTAAACATCACTTCCATCCACCTTTTTGATGTATTTCACTACCTGAATGGTAACAGGGAGGATGATTACTTCATAAAGAGATTTCAACACGGCTTGGGTAACGATCATTATCAAAAGTTCCCGCACAGGAATTAACCCTCCGAAAGCAATCGGGAAGAAAATGAGGGAGTCGGCACTTTCACCTGCCAATGTGGAAACAATGGCCCGCAAAGAAAAATTCTTTCCGCCCGAAGCCACTTTCATCCTACTCATCACATAAGCATTGAGGAACGAACCTACAAGAAAAGCCGTGAGGCTGGCAACTGCAATACGCAGAGCCATGCCAAACACAAAATTAAACCCTTCTTCTCCTTCCCAGAAAGGAGCAGCAGGAAGCAACACTGCCAACTGTGCAAAACCAATGACAAGGAAGTTCATTGCAAAGCCGCTCCAAATGATGAGACGTGCTTTCTTGAACCCCCAAACTTCGGCAATGCAATCATTAATGATATAGGATATAGGAAAAACTATAAGCCCGGCTGTTGCCGTAACTCCCCAAAGCTGAACGACTTTGGTTTCCAATAAGTTGGATGCTATGAGGCATACACAAAAAAGAATGCCCAATAGCATGAATGGGACTGATACTTTATTCATAATTCCTGTTTTTTACGTGGTGTTCTGGAATACACGTTGATTAATAACGGCTGCAAAGATAATAATTTTACCTGCACAAGTGCTACTATTTCATCAAAAAACTACCCTTATCTGTTTGTTTCATCAGACAAGGGAGATTTTATCGTTTCTTCAATATGCTATTAACCACCCGAATGGATGATACGAGCTTGTCGGTAGAGGTAAATACATCCACATTCCACACATGTGAGGATTGTCCCTTATGGATAATTGTACCAACGGCACGCACTGTATCACCCTCATGGGCAGACGACATGTGATTGCCACTTACCTGCATCCCCACTACAATCTCATCCGGTTTACAAAGAATCATGGAACCCAATCCGGCAACAGTTTCGGCAAGTGCAAGAGTTGCCCCGCCATGAAGAATGCCGAAAGGCTGGCGGGTACGTTCGTCCACCGGCATGGTTGCCTCAACCCTGTCTTCGGATGCATACGTATATTGTATTCCCAAGTTACCCATCAAAGCATGCTTGGCACGTTCATTGAGTTGTGCCAAAGGAACTTCGGTCGGACGGATTTCGGAAAGTATGGCTTTCTCTACCGCCAGTGCCACACCATCTTCATTATTGGTAGCAGTTACCACGTCGGCACAGCGGCGCACGGAATCCTGTGCATTTCCCATCGCCACACCCAGACCGGCAAGCTGAATCATGGAAAAGTCGCAAACACCGTCACCGATAGCCACTACTTCTTCGGGTAAAACAGATAGTTTTTCAAGCAGAATACCCAACGTATTCGCTTTATCAATGAAACAGGGAACCACCTCAAGAAAATAAGACTCGGAACGGAACACATCGAGTTCACCGTTCAAACGTCTGTGCCAATGCTCTTCCAATCCGATAAGTGATTCTTCATCATCACTCACGAGCATACATTTGCAAGGCGCGAAATCAACAGCTTCGGCAAAGTTATCTACTTCAATCAGGCGCATACCGCTCAACTCGGCTTCCCGGCGAATATGTTCATTATCAGGATTATCTGTTATAATCGTGTCCTTGTGATAGGTAAATATATCAAAATCATTCTTCTTTGCCTTTCTGTCAAGATAGGGAATCATTTCGGGGTTTATCCGTTTCTCAAAGAGAAGTGCTCCGTTCTGTACGTCGAATATCTGCCCCCCGTTATAAGAAAGGACATATCCACCGTAATGGTTCAACTCCAATTCCTTTGCCAACGGCATCACCCCATAAGTGGGACGACCGGAAGCAAGCACAAGGTGAACACCCATTTGCTGCACTTTGAGCAGCGCGGCGCGGGTACGTTTGGTTATCTCTTTATCATCGTTCAGTAATGTTCCGTCTACATCGAGAACAAGCAGTTTGTATTTCATCGCTTTTCCTTTTTGGTTGATAACAAAAATAAGTAAAATCAAGAAAGAATCAAAGTGAGACAGCAAGTTTCTTTGTTGTGGCACGGTCTATTTTCCCGCTGCCCGTCTGTGGAATCTTTGTAACGTAATGTATTTGCTTCGGTTGCCAGTAAGAGGGAAGTTGAGTTTCTATCTGCTGTTGCAATTTGTCAATAGGTTGTTCCGCCTCGACAAGAAGAACAACCGCTTCACCGAATTTGGGATGAGGAACCGAAGTAACGGCAAAAGGTACTTGAAGCAACTGCTTAAGAAGCTCTTCCACTTGCTCTATCTGAATCTTTATACCACCACTGTTTATTACATTGTCTTTCCGTCCGAGTATGCGGAAACGTCCGTCGGACAAGAGTTCGGCAATATCATTTGTTACCAGAGTTTCATCACAGACCAAAGGCGCATCTATCACCAGCGTACCGTCATCGGATAAAGTGAGACGGACATTATCGAAAGGAATATAATAAGATGAAGCATCTTCTCCGTTCAACCGGCGCAAAGCGATGTGTGAAAGAGTTTCGGTCATGCCGTAAGTAGACCAGATATGATTGGGGAGTTCTTTCAGTTCTTTGGCAAGCCCCACATCAATCGCTCCCCCACCTATAATAAGATGATCTATTTGCATCAGCTTTTCTTTTTCTTCGGGCACCCGCAAAGTATTATATACCTGCATGGGAATCATAGCCGCAAAGCGAAGCGGAGTATTTACATCTTTCAAAGGATGTCCCGAGGGGAGAACAGTAACCAACTCGAGCCCCGCCACAAGGGAACGGACTACCACCATCTTTCCCGCAATATAATCGAGCGGCATGCAAAGCAATGCTTTGTCACCTTCATTCAAACCAAGAAAAGAACAGGTGAGGCGGGCACTTGCCACCATCTGCTCCTTACGCACGCGGATAGGCTTCGGTATTCCTGTTGAACCCGAAGTTTGTACCGTGAGGTAGGGCGAAGCATCATGCCATTCATCCAAGAAGTGCGACAAGGTTTCCATCTTTATTTATTCAGCCAAGTAAGTATATCGGGTTCTTGTTCCTGCGGATCAAAGCAAAGACAGTCACCTTTTATATGCAAAGGATAATCAATGTTATCGGTAAATAACAGACCTGTGCCCAAACCTTGCGGCAGTTGCGGATTCAGCGTAGCACACCACTGGGCAATAGCATTCAATCCGATATTCGATTCCAAAGCAGAAGTCACCCACCAGCCTATGTTCCTTTCTCCGGCATAGCGAATCCATTCTTCCGAACCTTGAATACCTCCATGCAAAGAGGGCTTAAGAATAATGTATTGAGGGCGGACGGTATCAAGCAATTCCTGTTTTCTATGAGGCTCGTTGCAACCGATGAGCTCTTCATCCAAAGCAATAGGTAGCGGAGTGGAAGCGCATAGTTTTGCCATTTCTTCCCATTGCCCCGCCCGGATAGGCTGTTCTATGGAATGAAGATTCAATGCTGCCAGTTGTTCCAATTTATAAGGAGCATCTTCGGGAGTGAAAGCTCCGTTTGCATCTACCCGCAGTTCTATCCGGTCGGCTGTGAAACGTTCACGGATGTGTTTTATCAAACTCAGTTCGTCATCAAAGTTGATAGCCCCTATTTTTAGCTTGATGCAACGGAAACCGCTCTTCATCTTAGTTTCTATCTGCTCCAACATCTTCTCATACGCACCCATCCATATCAAACCATTGATAGGGATTCCGGCTTCTCCACGACTAAAGAAAGTATCCCACAAACGCAAGCTCCCGGCATTCAGGTGTTGCATAGCTGTTTCCAAACCGAATAACATGGAAGGATAATCACGAAGTGCTTCTTTATCGAGCACCCCGTCATGTTCCAAGCGACGACATGCTTCACGCAACACCGTTTCATAATCCGATCTATCATCACAACTCAATACAGGCAGGGGAGCACACTCTCCTACTCCGCACTTTCCCGTGAGCTTATCTTCGAGCACCACATACCACACGTTTCTTGTGGTATATACTCCGCGCGAAGTCCCCGCAGGTTGCTTGAAGTGCAGTGTGCGGGGAATTATCTTTGTTTGATACGACATACAGATTACGGCAACTTAGGATATTTATTGAAATCGGGTTTACGCTTTTCGAGGAACGCTTTTCCGCCTTCCTGTGCTTCGTCCGTTAAATAATAAAGCATGGTAGCATCTCCGGCAAGCTCCTGAATGCCTGCTTGTCCGTCGAGTTCGGCATTCAGTCCGGCTTTAATCATGCGGAGTGCCAACGGACTGTGTTGCATCATTGTTTCCGCCCATTCCACCACTTCATCTTCCAAACGGTCGAGCGGAACGACTTTATTTACCAATCCCATATCCAATGCTTCCTGTGCGGAATACTGACGGCAAAGAAACCAGATCTCACGGGCTTTCTTCTGCCCCACGATACGTGCAAGGTAAGACGAACCGAATCCGGCATCAAAGCTACCCACCTTTGGTCCTGTTTGCCCGAAGATTGCATTCTCCGAAGCAATCGACAGATCGCAAACCACATGAAGCACATGTCCGCCACCAATAGCATACCCGTTTACCATGGCAACAACAGGTTTCGGAAGAGAACGGATTTGCTTCTGAACATCGAGCACATTCAAACGGGGAACTCCGTCGGTGCCCACATATCCTCCACGACCTTTTACGTGCATATCCCCACCACTGCAAAATGCTTTGTCTCCGGCTCCGGTAAGAACTACTACATTAATATCTGCACATTCGCGACAGATGTAAAGCGCATCGCTCATCTCCGAAACTGTTGTCGGGGTGAAAGCATTACGATAACGTTCGCGGTTAATCGTGATCTTTGCTATACCGTTATAGAAGTCGAAAAGAATCTCCTTGTACTCCTTTATTGTTTTCCATTCTCTCTGTGCCATATCTTTATTTATTTTTTAGGTTATGATAATATGCTCTGAATACGTCTGCGCTTATATCCCTGTCTGTCACTACTTCCAACAACATGGGAGTACGCTTTTCACTCGTAAAACTGCGGAGAGCTTCTTCCAATTCTTCATTATTACATGCTTTTTGGTAAGGAATGCCCAAGGAAGACGCTACGCCTTCGGCACTGGTTTGGTGGGTTGCCGACACATACATCAAAGAGTCCTTTGCATCTTTCAAGCCCGGAATCTGACGGAATATTTCTCCACCGCTGTTATTTATCAGCAGAATGCGCAGGAAAGGGCTGATATGAGGATTCCATAATCCGTTCATGTCATAGAAGAAACTCAAATCTCCAATGACAAGGAAATTCAGTCTTTCATTCTCATCTTCCTCTTCATCGTCCATTCCGGCAGCAAAGCCTACGGCTGTGGACAACGAACCGTCAATGCCACTCGTGCCGCGATTGCAATAAACTTTCGTATGTTCCGGCAAAGGAAACAACTGGGCATTGCGAACTGCACTGCTGTTTGCCAGATGCAACACACTCCATGCAGGCATCTTCTTAAAGAAAGCCTTCATTACTCCCAAGTCCGAAAAGCTGAACTTGGTAAATTTCGCCGCCTTTTTGCTGACCGTATCCGAAGACTCACGCCAGTATTGCAAGAATTCTTCACGTGCTTCGGGGATGCAGTCTCCTCCATAACAAGGCATAAACACTTCATCCGCATAAGCTTCTATGACTGTGGTCAGGCAACGGAATGTATCTGCAATCTCGCCGTCTACCGATACATGCCAGTGCTCCACAGGAGGATTGTCGCGCAAGAACTGTTTCAAACGCTTTGACACAATGTGTCCACCTATGGTTATTATAATATCCGGAGTCAGGTAGTCATCATCGGGCTGTGCATACAACACTTCATCGAAGTTGGTAATGATACCTTCATACTGTTCGTTTGCCAAATGCTCTGCCAGCACAACAATTCCCTTATCCGCCAACCTTTTCAATGTAAACCGATCCAAATATGGGAGCTTTTGCTGCCCAATCACCAGCATAATATTCCGCTTCTCTCCGCTATATCTTCTGAACAAACCTTGCAACGACTGTATTCCGATACGTTTAATCTTTCGCACCGTCGGTAACTTTTCCCGAGTATATTGAAATAACGGCTCGCTGATGGGGACGTTTATATGAACAGGTCCGCAACCATGATGGTCTAATTCGAGCAACGCTTCATTAATCAAACGGTTGCAATACCACTCTTCTTCCTCATTGGAAGGCTCAGGCAGCGTAACCGACTTCCTCACCAACGAACCGAATACCCCGGGTTGGGGAAGCGTTTGTCCGTCCATCTGCCCTATCCACCCCGCAGGGCGGTCTGCCGATATAACCAACAAAGGAATCTTTTGATAAAAAGCCTCTGCCACCGCCGAATGAAGATTGAGCAACGCAGTACCCGATGTGCAGCACACCGCAACCGGAAATCCTGTTTTCTGGGCAAGCCCCAAAGCAAAGAACCCGGCACTACGTTCATCTGTTACCGAATGACATTTAAAGTCCGGGCACGAAACCAACGTGTGAACAATAGGCGCATTGCGCGAACCGGGACATACAACTACATTCTTTATCCTATGCGCATACATCAGCGCTACCAACTGTAATATGTTATCTTTATCAGAATACATTTTCTTTTGTTATTAGTTTCAACATCGTTTTCATTTTCTCTTGTGTCTCCTTCCATTCGGAATCCACATTCGAAGAAGGCAATATGCCCCCTCCTGCATAGATAGTCAGCAAATCCTTACCTATATTCATGCAACGCAGGTTCACATACAAATCTGTCTTTGCGGCAGGTTGCAGCCAACCGATGAATCCGGAATAATATTTCCGTTCATACCCTTCGTTTTCAGGGATAAATGCAATAGCCTTGTCCTTAGGTATTCCACATACGGCAGGCGTAGGATGCAGCAACTCAAGTACATCCCCCAGCTTTTCGGGGCAAGGCAAAGTAAAATAGAAATCAGTTTTGAGATGTACCAACTTACCTGCCTGCGCCGTGTATGGGCCTTCTTCCTTAGCCGCAATCTGCAAAGAGTTCAGTTGCTTGCGTATATATTCCACAACAACCGCTTGTTCGTGCTTGTTCTTCTCACTCCACTCACGCGGGATGCGGTTGTTTTCTATAAACATAGTACCCGCCAAAGCTACCGTGTGCCACAGCTCTTTATTTCCCGAAAGCAGAATCTCCGGCGTACTGCCCAACCACAGACCTGTATGGGGAGTATAGCAAAGATAAACAAACGCACGGGGATAGGATTCGCACGCTTCATTAAAAACATCGGCTACGGGAAGACCTTTTTGCAGTTTACAGTTTAACGGACGTGAGAGTACAAGTTTCTCGAATTCGCCATTGCGCAGAGGATGAATGAAAGCCTCGAACGCATCGGCATATCGCTCATAATCTTCCAATGTTTCTCCCGCTTCCACTTTCCCGGATGCATCATTATCCGATTGCAAGAAAGGTAAGTTCAATTGCGTAATCTTGCCGGACAAATCTTCCCATCCTGTTGCAGAAATATCAGGTTGAATGAGAAGTAAGGGACAATCTTCCGTTTGAATGAAAGGAGCAATCACAAAACCACATTCACCATTCAAAGCCGGCATGTTTTCAAAACGCCTGACTTCACCCATAGTTTGCACCTTGCAGATTATCTCTTTCTTCCACGGTAATCTGTATATGGCAAAGCTCATTCCTGCCTCTATCAGTGCATTCAGTTGGTTGTTTATGTAGGTTTGCTCAATCATTTTATTCATATAAGCGTGCAAAGGTAGTTATTTTCTGTCACATTACACACCGATGTCAAGCACATTTAAAAGGATAGCTAAGTGCATTTATGCTTATAAGTAAATCATTTTATCCTTAAACTTATATAACTTGACAACTGTCAATTATTAACTTGACAGTAGTCAATTATATACTTGACAGCTGTCAAGTTAATAATTGACAGTTGTCAAGTTACTTAATAAATAGGAGAAACAGACTTAACCATGCTGTATTATTACTTAAGCTCAGCCCATAAAATTGCTTAGATATAAAAAGAAAAAAGCCATGATAAGAGTATGTTAGCTCTTATCATGGCTTAAAAAATTGTATATAATAAAGTGTTTGTTTGCTTAGAAGCGATAATCTAAACCAATACCGAATACTTTGTTTGTACGGGTGAATACGTCTGTTCCGGGAAATGCTTGCCCGTTATATTTATCCATATTCTTGGTATAATCTTCATAATTCGTCCAGAAATAGGCAACATTAATCTTTAAATCTTCTGTTAAATTGAAGCCTGCTCCAAAACCAAACGAATAAGAACTGGTAGTGAAACTCATATCTGACATATAATCATCTCCCAAACCGTACTTAGTACGTTGCATACCAGCACTCACTTGTGCCCATTTGCAAACATCCCATTCGATACCACCTAAATATTCATTGGTACCCTGAGTAAGGAAATCTTGTTTATTGTTTGCCATTTTAGCATGAGTATCAAAGAAGTGATGATAACCCACAGAAGCACGCAATACAGGGAGGATTTCGTAAGAAACACCAACTGTCAGCAAGCTCGGAATATCATGAGGAGTATTTACACCGTTCTTAAACAAACCTGTATCATCTACTTTTGTTTTATTCTCCACGTTTAGTTTTGTGTTGAATTCATACTTCACGCCTACATTCCACTTGTTCATCTTGAAATCAACACCCAAGATCGGAGTAACTCCCCATCCTGTTTGATCGCAATCCAAGTTCTTATCGGCAGTTTGTTCTGCAACTCCCGTAGCCGTCTTTGCTAATTCAGTATATTTTGCAGCTTCTACCGTGTTACCAGCAGCCAAATATGCTGCGGCAGCCTGTGTAGCTTTTTCTGCTGCAGCAGAAAAGTATTTATTCAAGTTCACCATAGTCTCGCCTCCATTTATGTTTGCCTGAATATCACGAATATGTCCTTCATATCCATTGCTTACGTAATTCATACGAACCCCGGCAAAAGCAGAAAGATAATCGGTAATCTTATATGTTGCTCCCAACTGAAGACCAAAGATATATTGCTTTCCACGCATATAACTGTCTACCGAATACCTAGTTGCATCTGTATAACCGTTTTCTTTCAATAAATAAGGAATCATAGCCACCTGAGACTCAAAAGAACCAAGTCCTTCATTGAAAGTAGCCTTACCACCACCACCGGTGATAGCAAAACCTCCTGAAAATGCCCAGTTACCTTTCTTATAGGCTGCTTGTACACTCGGAATAAAAGGAGCGGACGCCTCGCCTTCATATACTTTAGTTGCATTACCACCAAAACCTGCAAAAGGTTTAAATGTAGAAGTAATGGTACGAGTTTGAAATGCACTCTGTCCATTCAAAGATATATGGAAACCGTCTTTTTTGAGGAAAGCAAGTCCTGCGGGATTGGAATATACGGCATCGATTTCGATAGATGCATCACGTGCCGGGTTTCTTAAAAAAGCAATGTTCTGATTAGTGTTAGTCAATAACCCACCTGCGAAAGTTGAGATTGAAACAATTAGCAACACGATGCTAATCAAAGATTTTTTTCTCATTTTTACTATATTTAAATTAATTCGGCGCAAAGGTATAACAAATATGCACACGAGCAATACGTTTGTGCAACTATTTTCATTCAACCCCATTCATTTGAAATTGTTTCATCTGAAACGAACTATCATTTCAGGCTCAGAAGATGTATAAACGCCATATATTATTTATCTTTGCTTCAACATTTACTCTCCCTTATTTGTTAAATATAAAAACATAACACTATGGCTTACAAAATCGCTTTCTTTGGTACGAAACCTTATGACGAAAAGTCATTTGATAAGGTAAATGAGAAATACGGATTCGAAATTAAATACTTTAAAGGACACTTGAACAAGAACAATGTCATGCTTACGCAAGGAGCCGATGTTGTTTGTATCTTTGTAAACGACACGGCAGATGCGGAAGTTATTCAGGCAATGGTTGACAATGGGGTGAAAGTCCTTGCCCTGCGATGTGCAGGCTATAACAATGTAGACCTCAATGCTGCAAAAGACAAACTTACCATTGTTCGTGTCCCGGCTTATTCTCCTTATGCAGTAGCCGAATATACCGTTGCATTGATGCTTTCATTGAATAGAAAGATTCCACGTGCCACTTGGAGAACCCGTGACGGTAACTTTTCCCTTCATGGACTAATGGGATTCGATATGCACGGGAAAACCGCAGGTATCATCGGAACAGGTAAGATTGCTAAAATTCTTATTCAGATTCTCAGAGGCTTCGGCATGAATATTCTGGCTTATGATGTTTATCCGGATTATAATTTCGCCCGTGAACATCAAGTAGTTTATACCTCTCTGGACGAACTCTATCATAGTTCTGACATTATATCCCTTCATTGCCCATTGACAGATGCAACCAAATATCTGATAAATGATTATTCTATCAGCAAGATGAAAGACGGAGTAATGATTATCAATACGGGGCGCGGACAGCTTATTCATACCAATGCTCTGATTGAGGGATTGAAGAATAAGAAAATAGGCTATGCCGGGCTGGATGTATATGAAGAAGAAAACGAATACTTCTATGAAGACAAATCGGACAGAATTATTGATGACGATGTGCTTGCCCGTTTGCTGTCTTTCAACAACGTAATCGTTACTTCCCATCAGGCTTTTTTCACTAAGGAAGCCATGCATAACATTGCCGAAACAACGTTGCAAAACATCAAAGACTTTGAAACAGGAAAGGTTCTTGAGAATGAAGTGAAACCATAGGACAAGAAATAAAAAACGGGGATTTACCTACCGCCGTAGAATCCCCGTTTACAAAGTAGAGAAATTATAATCCCAACAACTCGTCAAACTTCTGTGCTGTCTCAGCATTCGAAGGACGAGACATATTTGCCGAGATAATCTTACCATCTTTATCGAGAAGGATAAAGCGTGGTATACCTGTAATCATATAATCATCCATGAAAGCAGCTTTGTTTCCGATGTGCAACTGAACACCTTTCAGTTCATCTTTAGTTACCATCTTCTTCCATGCCTCTTTATCTTGGTCGCAAGATAAGCTGACAAACTCAATATCTTTACCATGATACTTTTCCTCTAATTTCTTTAAATGAGGAATCTCTCCACGGCAAGGACCGCACCATGTAGCCCAAACGTCAATATATACAAACTTACCTTTCAAATCGGCTAAAGATACCATCTTACCTTCCATGTTTTCACCTTCGAATACAGGTGAAGGCTGTCCGCTGACAATCTTTCTCCATTTATCGCATAACTTATTAAATGCTTCGATCTTCTTAGTATCTTTTACGTTCTTATTAAAATCAGCAATAGCAAAATCAGCATTGTCAATGCCGTTACTCTTTACATAGTTCACCACGCTGAAGTTAGTCAAATACTCTTTCAACACAGGATCTTGTACATTGTCATTAATATACTGCAACTGGCATTTCACCAATTTATCTGAAGTTTCTGCCTTTTCACCATTCAAACCTAAACTTGAAATAGCATTAGTAAGGAACTCTTTGTACTCAGTTAAATTCAAAAGATTAGCATCCAGTATAGTCAGGTCTTTCAAACGTTTGTAATAAGCTTCAGATGCTTTAAAAGCTTCTTTCTTTGTTACATATGGGTGATAAACCGGATAAAGAGGAAGTCCTGCATAAGAAAAGTATTTCACACGTTCTTTTTCCTGTTTAACAAAATCGGCAGGTAATTTAGCAGCTTCCAGAACTTGCAGGTTAGCATTATAAATACTATCTGACTTTTGCATATAAGCAGCTTCTTCAGTACCCGCATCATTAAAACTCAGTCCTTTCAGTTTGCCATCATTCAGATAAGTATTAATTTGAGCCCCGGGACCTTCGAAAGATATATTCTTCCACATGGTCTTTCCATCGAATGACATAGTTAAGTCCTTTTTAGGATCAAGATACAAATTACGGCTTCCACGACCATGTTTCACTGTTACGTATTGAGGTTCAAACCCATTTAGTTCGATAGAACCGTTACCGTTTGCATCAACCGTAATTTCTTTTTTCTCTTTGTTACTAAAAACAAGTTCAACTTTATCGCCAGCCTGATTAGTAACTTTCACTTTAACAACAGCAGCATCTGCTTGAGCCATGCTCAGCCCAAGGCCAAGCATAGCTATCAAAGATAATTTCTTCATTCTTATTTATTTTCTAATTGAATACCATCCAAACAGAACCAAGCAGGAGTTCTCATATTACCACTGGCATCTTTATCTGATGAATCTAAGTAGAATACTACTTTATCTACGGTGCCTAAAGAGGTAAGATTCATTGGAGTCCAGTCATTGACAACATAATTATATTGAGGATGTTCCGGATAAACTCCTCTCATACAAGCTAAATCAAAAGTTGTTTGTCCTGTTTCTTTTCCATCTCTAAACCCTTTTGCAGTCAAACGAAAATAATTAGTATTTGTCTTTTCAGTTGAATACATTTTAGTAACCCCTCCCGGAACGTAAGAATGCCATATGCCTTTAGGCTTACTTGGAATATTTGGATTTTCTTCAGGTTTTTCTTCTGTTCCATAAGTATCACCATAATATGTTGCCAAATAACACCATGTAGTATTAGATATTAATACATGCTTGATTACAGAAGGTTGCTCTAAAGTAAAATAAGCATCATCACCCTTTACATGGCACACTGCATAAGTTTCAGTACTATTAATACCATAAGTATACACACTATAACGAATCGAATCTATAGAATTTTCATCATTATTCCAAACAAAAGAACGTAAAGACCGATTACTATAACAAAATCCAGCCTCCAACTGTCCGTTAACCGCCTTTACTGTATTAAAGTGTATTCCCTGAGAATCAAAACCTCCCTCAGGAATTTTGTGAGTATATTTCTCATCCAATTTCAATTCATTCAATGTTATAACAGTAGGATATGGAACAAGCACTTCCAAATCATCACTGCAAGAAACGAATGTCAATAAGGCTACTACAGCCATAATCAAATATTTTTTTCTCATTGTGTTCATTTATTCATTAATAATCATATTATTTATTACCTAAACCCGGATTCTGAATGACTTCATTATCGTGAGCTTTTATTTCGTCATCCGGAATCGGCCAACAGTACTGATCGGTTGTATAACTAATGTCATTTCCTTTCAACTTTTTTAGCCAAGTACTTCCATCCTTTTCAAAACGAATGGAAGCAAACCATTCTGTTTCATTCTCCATGAATAACGTTACTACATATTCTTTGAAAATAGCATCCATCAATTCCTGATAAGTTGTCGGCATAGGTACAGGTTCTAATTTAGGAATAAGGTACTGTGAACGCATATCATTCAAAGGTTTCAAGGCACTAGCAATATCAGACGGATTAGTACGTGCTAACAATTCGGCTTTCATTAAATAAAGTTCTGCATAACGGAACACATAAGAACAAAATTTATCTTTACTATTTTTACCTCTACCCTCACGATACAATTTCGTTAAAACTGTTCCTTTTACTCCCGCATCTACTTGCCATTGCTGAGGTCCGTAAGCTTCACCAATAATATAGTCATGACGAGGATCCTCTTCCAGCCATTCCGTAGGAATATCCGCAAACTCTTTATCATCAAATAATCCGGCAGAATAAGGATATTCATAACTTCCTGAACCCCACGCTGAAGCCGCAGCATCTCCCAAATAGCGACAGAATAATAATTCATTAGAATCCCATGCCTTACTATACAAATCATCAATATTACTTTCCATCTTGAATATAGCAGGAGCAGTATCCATTACATCCTGTACAAGAGCTAATGCTTTAGCATAATCACCTTCCCAAGCACGAACTAATAATAACTTAGCATGCATCACTTTTGCAAATTCTTTGGATACATAACGAGGAGTCTCATAAGTACCTAAGTTATTTTCTGCATATTCAAGATCATCAATAATATATTGATAACTATCCCCCACTGAAATACGATCAACCATTAGATTTGTCAAATTGGCAGGTTGATCCCGATAAATAATTCCATAAGGAGAATCAGCCTTATCAAACCAATGAGCAAAATACCACATAAGCTGCAAGTTCATAAATCCTCTAAAACAACGTGCCTCTGCTATCAATGCATCTTTAGCTTTATCAGAAGGAAATTTGGAAGCATCGGCTGCTGATATTGCAAATATAGCAGCATTAGCTCCGTTTATACATTTATATAAATCTTGCCATATACTAGAAGTAATTCCCTCATTTCCTTGATAGTATGCCATTTTCTCAAACATAGAATTAGCTGGCCATAATCCTGTTTGAGTTGCTAAATTAGTATAAATATATCCACCTAAATTTGAACTATATTCATATTGAGAATACATTCCATTCACAATATTTTTAGCGGAAGAATAGTCAGTTACAACATTCTCTATTGTTTGCTCATGTTTAGGCATTTCAGTAAGAAAATCATCACACGAAACACAAAAAAAAGCACAAAGCAAACTGATTAAATATATCTTTTTCATCATTTTCAAGTTCTATTATTTAAAGGTAAATTTAAGACCTACATTAAAAGTACGGGCAGCCGGATAATAACTATTATCAGTTCCATAGCCATACAATGCTAAATTACCGTTTGAAGTATAATTACCCTGCGGATCCATTCCTGGATAAGGAGTAATAGTAAACAAATTGGTTGCTTGGAAATTAGCTTCTATGCCTTGTACTAAACTATTCTTAAACCACTGTTGAGGCAAACGATATGAAATATTCAATGCACTCAAACGTAAATAAGAAGCATTATGTAACCAACGATTAGTAAAAACATCATTTCCACCTGCGACCAAAAGGCTTATATTCGGATACTTCGCGCCTTCTCCATTTAAAGAATAATTATCTAAAATATAACTCGGAGCATTATAACTATTAGGACGCATATTACTAGTTTCACTTTCCCAGAAACGTTTTCCTCCTACAGAATAGGTAAATGTCAAATTAGCCATTAACCCCTTCCAATATAAAGTAGTACCAAAACCTCCGAAACAATCAGGATTAGAGCTACCCAATATCATACGATCACCATCTGCTGTAATTTTTCCATCACCATCCAAGTCCATCACATAAATATCTCCGGCAGCTTCTGTATAAGATGTACGATACCCTTCAGCTTTACCAGTCGACACATTTATAGGTTTTAATCCATAAACTTCTTCATTATTTGCAAAAAAACGTCCGGCATCCAAATATCCATAAAAAGTACCTAATTCACCTCCTTCTTCCAATCTAAATTTGTCATAAGAACCACCACCTATATATTTATTAATACCATTTAGTTTTTCTACTTTTCCTTTATTCTTCGCTATATTAAAATTCACTTCCCAAGTTAAATCATTTGCCTTTATCACATCTACTCTAACATCAAATTCAATTCCTGTATTACTTACAGCCCCAACATTTTGAGTTATTGAACCAAATGAAGAAGATGTAGGAATTGGCTTACTATACAACAAATTATCTACATACTTGCGATACCATCCCACACTACCGCGAATCCGATCATTCCAAAATCCATAATCAAGGCCTACATCTGTTTGTCTTTGAGATTCCCACTGCAACAAGTCATTGCCAATAGAACTCTGAATAATACCCGGTCTATCATTGTAAGTATTTGATCCCATTGATGTTACAAAATCATAATTCCCTAAATTTTGAGAGCCGGTCAATCCTACAGAAGCACGTAATTTCAAATAAGTAACATACGGTTTTAAACCTTTCATAAAATCTTCCTCCGTCATAATCCAAGCCAAAGCTCCTGAGGGGAAATATCCCCAACGTGAATCTTTACCAAAACGAGAAGAACCATCCATACGATAAGTAGCAGTCAACAAATAACGATTATTATACTTATATTGCAAACGAGCAAAAGCAGATACCAAAGAATTAACAGATTCACCACTTTTCATCCCACTTCTAAAAGCAGCGCTTCCCAAATCTGTTTGAATATCATCATCTGGAAAATTCTGTCCAGTTGCCGATAAATAATCATTCCAATTTCGTTCTACAGAATGACCTAATAACGCTTGAACATCATGTTTACCCATTGTCTTATAGAATGTTAATAAGTTATCCCAAACCATCGTATAATATTGAGTAGCTCTTTGAGTTCCTTCATTTATATCATCTGAATAGAAAGCACGTGTATGAGTTTCATCTTTTACATTCGCATAAACAATATTTCCTGTTGTACGGAACTTTAAAAATGGAAGAATATTATATTCCAAAAATAGAGATCCATTTAAGTTACGTGAAGCACTTTTGTTAATATCTAATAATTCAAACAATGGATTTTTCTGGAATAAACTGTACATATTAATTTCTCCATTTTCATCATAAGCCGGATAATCTGAACGCATTTTTAGAATTCTACTTATCATATTATCCTTGTTATTTACTGTACGAGAAGAAGCATCCATATTCAAACCGAACTTCAATTTTTCACGAACTGTACCTTCAAAGTTAAAACGAGCACCAAAATACTCCGAATCGCTACCCTTTACAATACCATCCTGATTCTTATAATTAATAGAGGCATAATAAGAATTACTTTTACTACCTCCACGTAAAGACAAATTATAATCTTGAGTTAAAGCATTCTGAGTCATCATACCCCAATAATCCTCATTTCCATTACCATAAGCAGTATCCATAAAAAGATCCCGTAAATCTTCTTTTCCCCATTGACTCGTATTGATCTGTTTAAATTTATCTTCATCAATATAGCCTGAGGCCCCATATCTTCTACCATAACGATAACATTCATCAATAACTGCCTGTTTAGACAATATCTTATATTCATCAGCAGTCATACTTCTAAACTTATTCGTATTAAGAACCTGCCATCCAACTCGACCACTAAACTCAACAGTTGGTTTCATTCCTTCTGCACCAGACTTCGTTGTTACAATCACAACGCCATTGGCAGCACGAGAACCATATATAGCTGTTGCAGATGCATCTTTTAAAATATCAATACTCTCTACATCATTTAAATTCAAATTATATAGAGTATTAGAAACATCACCAGAAGTAGTATCAGTATATTGAGGAACTCCATCAATAATCCATAATGGTTGTCCATCACCAGAAAGCGAAGACACACCACGAATAACGACAGAAACCGGAGATGTAGGAGAAGCAGATGAAATCATAACATTAACACCTGCAGCACGTCCCTGCAACATACCTTGAATATTGTTAGTCATTGGAGCAGCTTTCAACTCCGCTTGTCCAACACGTGAAACAGAGCCCGTTAAATCCTTGCGTTTAGAAGTTCCATAACCTGTTACAACAATTTCATCCAAAGCATTTGCCTCTGTTTTTAACTGAATATTCAAACTGCTCTTACCATTAATAGAAACTGTTTGAGTTCCCATTCCCACAAAGCTAACTAATAATTCAGCTTTCTTATCAGAAGAATAAGCTAAAGAGAAATGTCCATCAATATCCGTAATAGTACCAGTTTTTGTTCCTTTCAACATAACTGATGCTCCGGGAATAGGATCGCCATTCTCATCCTTTACAACTCCTTTTACCGTAGTTTTTGCTTGATCCGGGGAGAGCATGGTCTCCTTAATCAATGTCGATACCAAACTTTCTTCGGCTGATGCATCCAAAGAAAATTGTGAAAATAGACAAACCGATGCTAATGCCAATGCATTACAAAATTTGAACCCACCGATTTTCGCTTTCTTAACTTCATTCATAATTTGTGTTTTGTCTTTTTAAGGATGAATAAAAAATAACCGATTTCTTTAATATTCTCTATTTTTAATCATTAATAACAATTCGGTTGCAAATGTAATAAATATAGTGAAACTACAAACAAAATATGAAAATACTTTTTAAATAAATTTGTTAGTCAACTAACAAATTCATATAAATAAGTACAAAATGAGTTCATATTTAAAGCATAAAGGAGCAATTCTGTTACTTTTAAGTTTATTGACATATCAATTAGATAGTGTCTCTATCTCACGCATATATATAAAAATAAATCCGTGATTAATAATTAATCACGGATTACAACTATTTTCACAATTTATATGATATACAGCAACTTATATTATAAACACAAAAAGTATTCTTTATACTTACTTCAATAGTTCGTCAATTTTATCAACCAAGCTATTAAACTCTTTTTCGTTATATAGACGAGTCAATTTTACTATTTTGCCATCTCGATCAATTAAAACATTACGAGTGATACCAGAGTTACGTAATGCATATTTTGCATATATATCAGCTCCAGGATCCAATCCTAACGGATAAGTAACTCCTGTTTGTTTTGCAAAAGCAAGTACTTTATCAAGAGGCTCATCCCGATCTATTCCTATCAACACAAAATCAGGATTATTATTATGTTTCTGCCAAATATCTTTTTCAATGAAAGGCATTTCTTTACGACATACGCCACACCAACTTGCAGTGAACTGAAGCATTATAACTTTCCCACGAAGATCAGATAAGCGTATTTTCTTACCATCAGTAAGAGTTATTGTAAAGTCAGGAGCCTCATCTCCTATTTTCACAATATAACCCGTACTATCAGCAACAACTACATCCGATACTTTTGTCTGCTGTGCCTTTGATTGGAAAGCAATAGTCAAGAACAGTATTCCCAACATACATATTAAGCCTTTTCTCATACTTTTATATTATTTAGAATTATAAATATACTCCATTATAAACTCTTTAGGATAATCTGTTGCTACAATATCAACTCCTAACTCCATTGCCTTTTCATAATCTTTAGTTTTATCTTCAGAACCTAAGACTAAAGCTAGAATCTTCATATTATATTTCCTACATTTCTTTACAAGCTCAGGAGTCAAAATATTGATTTTAATTACAGCTATTCCAGGCTTCAACTCCATTGCCAATCTATCTAACGATTCCTCATCATGCATATAAACTTGTAATGATTTTACATCCGGAGCAATGGAAATGAAATGCTTCGCTATTTCTTCTGAATGAAATGCAAAACAACAATTTTCCCACATATCTTCTGAGTTGACTAAATCCAACAACTTATTTAAATCACCACTACGATAATCTATTGTAATTTTCAAGCCACTCCCTTTAGCTTTACGAAGCACATCTGTCAAACGTGGTACATGCTGGCCTTTAAATTCCTCTCCAAACCAACTCCCAGCATCTAATGTGTCAACATCAACTGAATACCAATCTTTTATATTTCCACTTCCATTCGTTGTTCTGTCAAGAGTCGCATCATGTAATATATAGAACACACTATCTTTACTTATACAAACATCGCATTCCATATAATCGACTTTATACCTAATGCAGGAATCTATTGATGCTAATGTATTTTCCGGAGTTATGGACATCATTCCCCTATGTCCGCTAACTAAAGGAGGCTGCTTTTCTTTTTTGCAAGAACTTATCATCAAAGATGTGCAAGCAAACAAAAACATCAATGAACTTAATAATAGAGTTCTTTTCATCATTTTGTTATATTTTTCAATAAATTGAGCAAATATAGCCACAATAATTCACAATTCCATCCATGTTAAAACAAAAAAAGAGACTCTGAATAAATCAAAATCTCTTTTCTCATCTAGGGGTGAAAGATGGGGCTCGAACCCACGACCTTCGGAACCACAATCCGACGCTCTAACCAACTGAGCTACGATCACCATGTTGCTCTTTTCTTAAGCGATGCAAAGATAGGTATTATCTTTTATTCTGCAAATATTTTAGGTAATATTTTATTCAAAAATATATTCTTTTATTTCCATATTGTGTTCATCAAACAGCCTTTTAGAATCCTTCTCAAAGATACTCAGCATATTAGCTTCCATTGGCATTAACTTCTCTTTTGGAAAAGAAACCGGATATAAAATAAACTTTTTCTTTCCATTAAGACTTGGACGGGAAGTCCACACCAGACGATAACCGCAATTATCTATTCTAACAATCCTATTTCGTTTCTTTAATTCCAACCAAAACATAGCCCCTCCGTCAGTTCTACGTACAGACATGTTCGAAATAAAATTACCTAAAGAATAAACTACTATATTTTCTTCAAACGAATCATTACGTTTACGCCGTTCCATAGGTTGAAGCACATGAGGATGCGAACCGATTATATGGCTCACACCTTGTGCCAAAAGCCAATCAGCAAGTTCTTTTTGTTCTCTGTCAGGCATTGATTGATATTCTATTCCCCAATGAATACATACAACAATAGCATCGGGACGATAGCTTTTCGACTTCACTATATCACGCTTCATTACTTCCTTATTAATATAATTCACGACATTAGGAAATTGTACTTCAATACCGTTAGTACCGTAAGTGTAATTCAGCAAAGCAATGCGGAAACCATTCTTATTTATTAATAAAGGAGTGTTTTCACCACGCATTTCCTTATTCATATAGGTACCGATATGTGGTATCTTCAAAGAATCAAGCATCATAATAGTACGCTCCATTCCTTTCTTACCCGTATCAAGACAATGATTATTGGCCGTCAACAATATATCAAAACCGGCATCCTTTATCGCATACAAATACTCATCAGGAGCACTAAAAGCGGGGTACCCCTTATATGGCTTTCCTCCAAAAGTCACTTCAAGATTAGCAATTGCCACATCCGCCCTACTAATTTCTTCTTTTACATATTTAAAGCAGTCAGTATAATCATACCTCCCTTCACAGTTTTTTGCTACATCAATTTGTGCCTTATGCTGCATTAAATCTCCGGCAAAAAGTAAGGTTATCTTCTCTTGTGAATAAGAGAAAACAGCTACAAATATGAAAATAAGAAAAAAGTAAATCGGTTTCATGGAAAGTTGATTTACGCAAATAAAGAAAAACAATAAGGGCAGACTCATGCCTGCCCTTATAATAATATAGGTAATTACTTATAAATTTCTTTCTTACCTGCTAAAAGAGTATTCCGCATCAGCGAAACAATAGTCATAGGTCCTACTCCACCGGGAACAGGAGTAATAAAGGAACACTTCGGAGCTACTTCATCAAACATCACATCACCCGTTAATTTAAAACCGGACTTTTTTGAAGCATCCGGAACACGGGTTGTACCAACATCTATCACCACCGCTCCTTCTTTTACCATATCTGCTTTCACAAAGTTAGGCTGTCCCAATGCAGCAATGATAATATCCGCTTCACGGCATTCTTTAACCAAGTCCTTAGAGCGACTATGACAAACAGTAACCGTAGCATCTCCCGGATAAGCCTTCTGCATCATCAACATAGCCATTGGTTTGCCCACAATGTTACTTCTTCCGAGCACTACGCATTTCTTTCCGGAAGTTTCTATCTTATAACGTTTCAACAATTCCAGAATTCCATTCGGAGTAGCCGATATATAACAAGGTAATCCGATAGACATGCGTCCGACATTGATAGGATGAAAACCATCTACATCTTTACGGTAATCAATTGTTTCGATAACCTTCTGTTCCGAGATGTGTTTAGGGAGTGGCAACTGTACAATAAAACCATCCACATCTTTATCCTCATTCAGTTCCTTTACTCTTCTTAAAAGTTCTTCTTCAGTTACATCTGCTTCATAACGGATCAAAGTCGATTTGAAACCACATGCTTCGCAAGCTTTTACTTTGGCAGCAACATAAGTTTCGCTACCTCCGTCATGTCCCACAAGAATGGCTGCTAAATGAGGACGTTTACCTCCTCTAGCCAAAAGTTCAAGAACTTCAAAGGCTATCTCCTTCTTTACTTGCTCTGAAATAGCTTTTCCGTCTATTAATGTCATAAGCTACTGTGTTTTTATAGGATTATTTTTTCATTTTAGGCATCAGCTTCGCTGCTTTACTTGAAGTAACCATTTTCATCATTTTGCGAGTCTGATCAAATTGCTTCAATAAGCGGTTTACTTCCTGGATAGTAGTTCCACTACCTTTAGCAATGCGTGTACGGCGTGAACCGTTCAGCAATTCCGGGTTAGAACGTTCCGCAGGAGTCATTGAGTAAATAATTGCTTCAATACTCTTGAAAGCGTTATCGTCAATATCAATATCCTTGATAGCCTTACCTACTCCCGGAATCATAGAAGCCAAATCTTTCAGATTACCCATTTTCTTAATCTGAGCTATCTGAGCAAGGAAGTCATTGAAATCAAATTGATTCTTGGCTATTTTCTTTTGCAAACGCTTTGCTTCTTCTTCATCATATTGTTCCTGAGCACGTTCTACCAAAGAAACAATATCACCCATACCCAAGATACGGTCTGCCATACGTTGAGGGTGGAATTGATCTACCGCATCCAGCTTTTCACCTGTACCGACAAACTTAATCGGCTTGTTAACAACCGAACGAATAGAAAGAGCCGCACCACCACGGGTATCACCATCCAATTTGGTAAGTACCACACCGTCGAAATCCAAACGATCATTAAATTCTTTAGCAGTATTTACAGCATCCTGACCTGTCATCGAGTCAACAACAAACAAAATTTCATCCGGTTGGATAGCCGCCTTAATAGCTGCAATCTCATTCATCATTTGTTCGTCTACGGCCAAACGTCCGGCTGTATCGACAATTACCAAATCATATCCTTTTGCTTTAGCTTCTTTTATGGCATTTTGAGCAATACTTACAGGATCTTTGCTGTCTATTTCCGAATAAACAGGAACTTCCACCTGTTCTCCCAATACTCTCAACTGTTCGATAGCAGCAGGACGGTAAACGTCACAAGCTACAAGTAGAGGCTTCTTGCTACGTTTGCTTTTCAGCATTTTTGCAAGCTTACCGGAGAAGGTGGTTTTACCGGAACCTTGTAAACCGGACATTAAAATAACAGCAGGATTACCTTTCAAATCAATATCCACAGTTTCACCACCCATCAACTGAGTTAACTCATCGTGAACGATTTTCACCATTAACTGACTTGGCTTCACCGCTGTCAATACATTCTGTCCCAATGCCTTTTCTTTTACAGTATCAGTAAAAGTTTTAGCTACTTTATAGTTTACGTCGGCGTCTAAGAGAGCTTTACGCACATCTTTCAACGTTTCCGCCACATTAATTTCGGTGATTTTTCCTTCACCTTTCAGAATCTTAAACGACCTCTCAAGTCTGTCACTTAAATTATCGAACATATCTTAATCTTATTATATTACTTTAGTTAGGGACGCAAAAATACAAATTTATTACGGACTTTATATCTTTTTATTCTGCCATTTTGCTTTTTTGAGATAAATATAACTCGTAATCAGCAAGAAGGAGTAATAAATAATCTCTGTACCGAAGCAAATCTCTACGGGAGCCTGCATATAAAGCCCCACAAAAAAGACATAAGACACATAAATAACCAGAGTTATCATTTCCAGCAATAATGCGGAACGTGTGTTTCCTGTCCCGGAAATTCCATTAAAGAACACATTCGCCACGGAAGCCACCAACATGGCTACACAGATAACATACACCGAACTTACAGCCTCGGTTATCAATGTCTGATCGTTAGTATACACAGATAATATGGCATGGGGGAACAATGCCGTAAATGCCACGCAACACAACATGATAATAAACGATAGCTTGGCAATCTTCCTGATAATAGAAACGACCTGATTCACTCCACCGGCCCCGATAGCATTACTTACAAACGAGTTTGTTGTGGTTGACAGTGAACTGACCGGAATCAACATGACAATATACACGCTTCTCACAATGTTGGCAATAGCCAACTGACGTTCTCCCAAGCGCTCCACTGCCACAAAGAATACAAACCATGTACCCATTGAAAGGAAATATTGCAACATGGTAAAGCAGGAGATATTAAGGATTCTCATCAATAACTCCGGATTGAAAGAGCGTAAATGATTTAATCCGTATTTCTTCAAATCAACTGTCACATAAGTATATATCATAAAGAAGAGAATGGAACTTCCCTCTGCAATAACCGAAGCAATAGCTGCCCCCTTAATACCCATTTCCGGGAAACCAAACTTACCAAATACAAGTACATAATCAAGTATCACATTAGTGATAGCCATTACCACAGCATTGATAGTCAACACTTTTGTTCGTGTTATACCAATGTAAAGAGCACGGAACATCACATTTACGAAAGAGAAAAAGAATCCGTAGATACGCCAGTCTATAAACTCCATCGTTCCTTCCAACACCTTTTCCGATGAAATCATGACGCCCATAATATCCTGTGCAAAGGCTCTCGACAAACCGAAAAGCAATGCTGCCATTGCCAACAGGAAGAAAACACCCTGTATCATCACCGGACCTACATCCTGATAACGTCCTTCCCCGTTTCTGCGGGCAATGACAATTTGTGAACCCGTACTAAATCCGAAAGCTATCGTGAAGATACAGATATAGTAAAGCCCACCCATGGCGGATGCACCAAGCGCTACCTCTCCAACTCTACCGAGAAAGGCTGTATCGGTCACATTTATAACATTTTGCGCCAGCAAACTTAAAAGTATAGGATAACTGACGTTCCATATTTGTTTATTAGTATACATACCAAAAAAGTTTAGGGATTCAAAAAGGGCACAAAGGTACAACTTTTCCTTCAATTCCTTTATGAGTCTTATGTCCGAACCATAATAATTAACTTTTTTATGCTGAATAAGGGAGTAGTATTCAAATTTAATCTTTACTTTTATGGCAATAAACTAAAGACAGTCATTCTTCCATGACACACAAAAAGATAGTAAGAATAACAGCTGCGGGAGCTTTAATAATCTTTTTTATCGGCATCTGCTTCTTTTTCTTCAGCAAACTGCAAGCTCAGAAAGAAGAAGCGGCTACGGATTTATATGCTTCCGTTCCAAGAAACTGCACGGCTATCATAGAAACCGGAAGAATTTATAACCTCATCAGCGAGCTTTCCGACTTCCGGCAAACCGCCCATACTCCTCCCATTCCTGAGATTTCCCCTCTCTTTTCCTTATTAAAGCAAAACCTAACTGCCGGCGAAGGGAAAAGTTTAGGAAAGAAAATCGACAAAATATTGATTAGCTTTCATTCACCCGATACAGATAGTAAAAACCAAGTTGTTTATTGCAGATTAATATCTTCTGTAAACGAACAAACAGAAACGCTTATCGGCAATGTACTTTCGCCTTTTCCTCCTAAGAAATATATCTATAAAGGAAAAGAAATCATTATTTATCCTCTGAAAGATTCGGAATTTATCGCCTGTTATTCTTCCGATGGATTTTTAGCAATGAGCTATCAAAAGAAACTTATCGAGAAAGTCATAGACACGCGCCTGTCCGGTAAATCTATTTTAAAAGACAGGACTTTTACCCATTCCAAAGACAGCAAAAGGGTAAATACCACAGCTTCATTTTATGTTCGTTATCCACAATCGGACAAATGGACTGAATTTGACATAAAGTTAAGTGATAAAACCGTTTATATATCAGGTATATGTAACGCCAACAGTAACGAACAAGAACCAATTTATATCCCTTCAGACAAAAAGCTGCCCCGATTCACTGTTTACTTATATCAAACAGCATCCCGGCAAGACAGTATTCTTCCGGAAAACAGAGTTCATTGTTTATTTTATGCGGATGATACAAACAAGCAAATGCAAGGCATTGACTATTTACCAATAACAAACACAGAAGAAGCAGAAAAACTTAAAGCAAACCTGAAACAGTTCCGCTTCTACAAAACAAAGGACAGATGGTACACCATCTATAATATGAAAGACCAATATGCCTGTTTCTATAAAGATGCTCTGGTGGTTGCTCCTAAAGATTCATGTATCTACAATTATATCTGCAACATGGAGCGGGAAGATACATTGGAGTTGAATTGCTCTTACCAACAAATGCTTTCCAATGTAAACGAGAAATCGGATATGTTTCTGTTTGCCAATTTAGCAGACATTCTCAATCAACCTTCTTCTGCTGCACTGCAAATACCCGGTTTCTTTTTCCGGCATAAAGAATATTTCAAGCATTTTATGATGACTTTGCAGCTTATTTACTCAGATGGCAAACAGTCTGTCAACATAGTGCTTCACTCTATTACCAAACCGTCATAAGCAAAGTGTACATTCTCCGGCAACAATTTCTCCGCCCCGGCATGTAAACCAATGTGATGGCTCATGTGGATGAAATATGTTTGCTTTGCTCCGATCCGCTTTGCGTTCTCCAAAGCCTGTTCCAGATTTTGATGTGTCATGTGCGATTCTATCCGCAAAGCATTCATGATAAGTACATCCAGTCCTTTCAGCTTTTCATATTCTTCTTCGGGCATTGTCAGCATATCGGTGATATAAGCAAAATCATTGATACGGTATCCCAAGATAGGCAAACGCCCATGCATCACTCTTATGGGAGTGACCTGCACCGAACCTATATTGAAAGGTTTATCGGGTTTCACATTCATCAACGATATTTTAGGTACTCCGGGGTATTTATGTTCTGCAAAGCAATAGGGCATTCTCATTTTCAGATTATGAGCTACATATTCTTCAGCATAAACCGGAATTTCTCCCATACGGCAAAAAGGGCGTAAGTCATCCAATCCGCCCACATGGTCATAATGTTCATGGGAAATAAGCACGCCATCCAAACGCATGTAGTGTTCCATCATTTGTTGCCTGAAATCGGGACCGCAATCCAACAATATGTTTTCCTGTTCCGTTTGAACCAACACCGATGTGCGCAGACGGTTATCCCTCGGATCTTTTGAAGTACAAACTTCGCACCGGCAACCTATTTCAGGCACTCCGGTAGAAGTTCCGCTTCCCAATATCGTTATTTTCATGTTCCGCTACTTAAATAAAGTTCACTTCCGGGTGAATCTCTATCCCGAATTTATCTTTAACGGCTGCACAAACAGCATCCGAAAGCTTAATGACATCCTGCCCGGTGGCACCGCCTTTGTTTACCAATACAAGTGCCTGTTTATCATGCACTCCGGCACGCCCCAACACCTTACCTTTCCATCCGCACTGGTCAATCATCCACCCGGCAGGTATCTTTATCCTTTCTTCATCCACCACATAAAAAGGCATCTTTTCATATACCTTTTGCAATGCTTCAAACTGCGCACGGGGCACAATGGGATTCATAAAGAAACTTCCGGCATTCCCTTCCACTTTAGGATCGGGCAATTTGCTTTCGCGAATGGCTATGATTGCCCGGCGGACAGTAGCAAGATTCACTTTATCATACTTCTCCAATTCTGCTTTGATGTTTCCGTACTCAAGATTAAATACAGGATTCTTACTCAACCTGTAAGTAACATGGGTTACTATGTATTTGCCTTTCAGTTCATTCTTGAAAATGCTCTGACGATAAGAAAAACAACAATCTTCATTCGTAAAAGTTCTGTCATTCCCGGTTTCCACCTCTACGGTTTCCACCTTTGATATGAGGTCTTTCGCCTCCACGCCATAAGCTCCGATATTCTGTACCGCACTTGCTCCCACTTCGCCCGGAATCAGAGACAGGTTCTCTGCTCCGCCCCAGCCTTGCGAAACACAATGAGCCACAAAATCATCCCACACTACGCCCGAACTTACACGTACATAGATGTCATTACCTTCTTCACCGGCCACTTCCATTTCCTTGATTTGAGAATGAAGTATCGTCCCCGCATAATCGGCGGTGAACAACAGATTGCTCCCTCCCCCAATATGCAAAAAAGGCCGGGACGCAAATGCATCACGGCTCAATATATTTTTTAAATCCTCCACGGATGAATATTCTATGAATCTTGCGGCTTTTACATCTATGCCGAAAGTATTATACGGAAGAAGCGAGTAGTTCGCGTATTCTTTTATCATTCTGATTTAGTTACTAATATCTTCAAATTTATACAATTCCCATTTATCGCCCGTTCGTTGAAAATACAAGGTATTGGAATAACCGTTTCCCTTTATCTCAAGAATTTTGCTGCGGGAATCATCATTAAGCTGCTGACCGTAATTAATATTCGTCAACCTGTCGGTAGGCAGCAAAGGACGAAACGCAGGCCATTGGTTCAGCTCCAATATAGATTCCATAATCGCAAAATCATCATCCGGATCGGTAGTTACAAAAGTAAGCGGATCTTTGAGGTGCTCGCTTTGGTAAACCGAATCGTTAGCAAATTTATAAAAGAAATCTATAAATTGCCCGTTTCCTCCATCTTTTATAGGGTATAAATTGATAGCCTCGAGCATCCACGCCCCTTTTTTCTTCTCAAAATAATATTTCTTTGCCATGCTTGTTTTCATGTAAATCCATTCAAACTGCACGGATATAAGCGAAGTGTCCTGCACAAGTTCCATGTCTTGCTCCCTGTCAAACAGCAAAGTATAATAATCCTGCTTTGTGTACAAGTTATCATGTTTCCATTTGGATTTTTCAATTTTCGAAGGAGTATCATCGTTATAAAAAGGAAGAGGAAACAAAACTCTTTGTTGCTGCATCTTTTTATCTGTGGCAAAAGTATAAATAAAATCGTCAAAAGTTTCATCAGCTTTCGATGGTACCGGCACGAGTTCTGCTTCTTGCGCAAGATTTACTTTCGCAGTATCATGTTTCACTGAATCCATCAACTCAGTCAATGACTCGAAAGGGTCAATTTTAGCTTTCTTATTACCACAAGCGGAAAGAAAACACAAGGCAATAACCCCTATTACAATCTTTTTCATCTTAATTATGCAACAACTGCAAGTCTATAAAAATAGTTTTAATAAAGACGTGCAAAAATACATATTTTATTTTAATCCATAACATTCTGATCAATATTTAATTTAACTCATTTACAGCCTTTGGTTAAAGAATTCTGTACCTAAGAATAAAGCAATTCATAGGCATAACTAAATAACTTGACAGTTGTCAATTAATAACTTGACAGCTGTCAAGTTATTAATTGACAACTGTC